>NZ_JAKWBE010000011.1 GCF_022513565.1 Streptomyces gilvus
TTTTTCCGATCCGATTTCCTCGGTGCTTTCCAGGTTCCCGCTTTTGTTTCGCGGTTTCCTTTCCGGCGGTTCCGACTTTATCAGAAGATTCGAGCCGGTCTGACCGGCCGCTCGTTTCCGATTCATCGGGAGGTGGCTTCTTCGAAATCGATGTTCCGAGAAGCAGACAGACACTCACTGCTGCCGACCGGATTGGATCCAGTTCCAGGCAACTGTTCGAATCTACCTCCCCGTCTGGTCCGTGTCAACGGCTCCTGCGGGGCGAAGGAGAGACTAACAGCTCGACGGGCGTGCCCGCACATCAGGCGGCCGTGGGGACCGTGGCGCTGCGCTCAACCGCCTCGACGTCGCCTGTCTCTCCGCTGCGCGCTGCTCGGCCGCCCAGGACGAACACGTACAGGAGGAAGGCGAGCTCGGCGAGGATTCCGATGCCGATGCGGGCCCAGGTGGGCAGGCCGGAGGGGGTTACGAAGCCTTCGATGGCGCCGGACACGAAGAGGACGAGGGCGAGGCCGATCGCCATGCCGATGGCGGCACGGCCTTCCTCCGCGAGGGCCGTGCGGCGGGTTCGGGGGCCGGGGTCGATGACGGTCCAGCCGAGGCGGAGCCCGGTGCCGGCGGCCACGAAGACCGCGGTCAGTTCGAGCATGCCGTGCGGGAGGACAAGGCCGAGGAAGGTGTCGAGGCGGCCTGCGGAGGACATCAGGCCGAAGCCGACGCCGAGATTGAGCATGTTCTGGAAGAGGATCCACAGGACGGGCAGGCCGAGGAAGATGCCCAGGATCAGGCACTGGGCGGCGGCCCAGGCGTTGTTCGTCCAGACCTGGGCGGCGAAGGAGGCCGCGGGGTGGCTCGAGTAGTAGGTCTCGTACTGGCCACCCGGGCGCGTGAGATCGCGCAGCTCGCTCGGGGCGGCGATGGACGCCTGCACATCGGGGTGGGTGCCTATCCACCAGCCCAGAATGATCGCGATGACGGTGGAGATGAGAGCCGTGGGCACCCACCAGCGCCGTGATCTGTAGACGGCCGAGGGGAAACCGTGGGCCAGGAAGCGGGTGACATCCCTCCATGAGGCGCGGCGGGTGCCTGTCACGGCGCTACGCGCGCGTGCCACGAGTTGGCTGAGTCGTCCGGTCAGCTGGGGATCGGGTGCGCTGGACTGGATGAGGGAGAGATGGGTGGCCGTGCGCTGGTAGAGCGTGACGAGTTCGTCGGCCTCGGCTCCGGTGAGGCGCCGGCGTCCGAGGAGGGCGTCGAGGCGGTCCCATTCGGCTCGGTGCGCGGTGACGAAGACGTCGAGGTCCATCGGTCTGCCTGCTCCTCGGCTGCTCGTCGGCGGCTCGTCCTGGATGTCAGCTTGTCGTACTGCGGCGCGATGCGCCCTCAGCTTGGCAGACTGGCCGTTGCGAGGGCAGGCCAGGGGAAGGGCGACGGGCGTGAGTGAGCTGGTGACGGGCGAGGCGGTGGCGCTGGAGTTGCGCCCTGCGAGGCTGCCCAGCAGGGCGCTGGCGGTGTTGCTGGATCTGGTCGTGGCCGTGGCGGTTTATGTGGCCCTGACCATCGCGCTTGTCGCCGCCACCGCTTCGTTGGACGACGCGGCTCAGGTCGCCGTGTCGCTCGCGGTGTTCGTCCTGGTCCTGGTCGGCGCTCCGATCGCGGTGGAGACGTTGAGCCATGGGCGTTCCCTCGGGAAGCTGGCGTGTGGACTGCGGGTGGTGCGGGACGACGGTGGTCCGATCCGGTTCCGGCATGCGCTGGTCCGGGGCGGGATCGGTGTGATCGAGATCCTGATGACCTTCGGCGTCATCGCGTGCATCGCCTCGCTCGTGTCGGCGCGCGGGCGACGGCTCGGGGACGTGTTCGCCGGGACGCTCGTCGTACGGGAGCGGGTGCCTGTCGCGCGGACCGGTTTTCTGCCGCCGCCACCGCCCTGGCTGGCCGGGCGGTTCTCGGAGCTCGATCTGTCCGCGGTTCCCGACGGGCTGTGGCTCACCGTCCGCCAGTACCTGGCCCGCATGCAGCAGCTGGATCCGCAGGTCGGGTGGGCCATGGCGGAGCGGCTCGCCTCTGACCTCGCGTCCCACACCGGAACGCCGGTTCCGCAGGGCGTTCCGCCGGCGGCCTATCTGGCGGCGGTGCTGCAGGAGCGGCAGGCCCGGGAAGTTCGGCGGTCGTTCGCGAACGGGGCCGGTGCCGGCTCGAATCCGTACGGGGTCCCTTCCGGCAGCACGTCCCGAACGCCGTCCTCGCAGCCTGCGGCCCCAGCCGCCACCGGACAGGCCGGTCTCGGAGGCCACCGCGCGGCGCCGCAGTCGGCACCTCCGGCATTCGAAGCGCCGGCGGCTCAGCCGCAGGGGTCACCGGCCGCCCCGCCACAGGCCTCGCCGCCCGCGGACCGCCCGACCACCGGACGGACAGGGTTCGTGCCTCCGGCCTGACCCTGCGTGCGCTGGGGTCTGGCGCCACGTCCTCCCGGCAACTCCCCATACAGCGGCATCCTCCTGGACACCCCTCGTCGTCACTCGAACGTCGACGGCGGCGACTCGAGGTCCTCCAGCTCGATTCCGGGCGCTGCGAGGACCACGTCGCCGGCGATGTGCACGACGTGCTGTTCTCCCGTGTCCAGGGCTGTGACCTGGTATTCGTCCACGGTCAGAGGGCCGTTGTCAGTGGCGTGTGCTTCTCTGTTCACCAAGGTCCAGGACTGGTCCACGGTGCGCGGGGCGAGGACGGGATCGGTGAGAGCTACGAGGCGTACGCGGGTTGGCGTGGCGGAAGGGGTGAGGCGCAGGAGACGCGTGGTGGCGATGAGGAATGCGGGGGATGTGCCGGTGAAGGCGTGGGCGCGCACGTTGCCTTCGGTGGCATGGGTCCCGGTCGGGTCCGTACGGACCCAGGTGACGCCGTCCAGGGCGGCGCCGCGTACCTGCCAGTCCGCGGCGTGGAGTTCGAGGCGGATGGGGCGGCCCAGGTCGTCGAGGGTGAGGTCCACGGAGCCGTGGTGGTCGCCCGACGGCGTGGTCAGTCGGGAGACGTAGCGCCAGCCGGAGGGGCCGGGGGCGCACTGGAAGTGTTCTTCAGCGAGGGGGGTGTGATCGTGCGGATCGTGGAGCGAATAACGGCCGCGGGGCATGGGGGTCCTGGAGCGTGAGGGCTGGTCCGGCCGATGGACCGGGCGGCCGAAGGGGCAGGCCCCCGACACGGGGGTGCGGGGGCCTGCCTCGGAGGTGGGGCGGCTGGTGAGGGTGTCAGCGCACCGACGCGCTCACCAGCATGCCGTGCCGTACCGCTCGAAGGCGGTGCGGGTCGCTCAGTAGCGGTAGTGGTCGGGCTTGTAGGGGCCGTCGACGTCGACGCCGATGTAGGCGGCCTGCTCCGGGCGGAGGGTGGTCAGCTTGACGCCGAGGGCGTCCAGGTGGAGGCGGGCGACCTTCTCGTCCAGGTGCTTGGGCAGCGTGTACACGCCCGTCGGGTACTCGTCCGGCTTGGTGAACAGCTCGATCTGGGCCAGCGTCTGGTCCGCGAAGGAGTTGGACATCACGAACGAGGGGTGGCCGGTGGCGTTGCCCAGGTTCAGCAGACGGCCCTCGGACAGCACGATGATGACCTTGCCGTCGGGGAAGGTCCAGGTGTGCACCTGCGGCTTGACCTCGTCCTTGACGATGCCCGGGATCTTGGCGAGGCCGGCCATGTCGATCTCGTTGTCGAAGTGACCGATGTTGCCCACGATCGCCTGGTGCTTCATCTTGGCCATGTCGCCGGCCATGATGATGTCCTTGTTGCCGGTCGTGGTGATGAAGATGTCGGCCTTGTCGATGACCTCGTCGAGGGTGGTGACCTGGTAGCCGTCCATCGCCGCCTGCAGCGCGCAGATCGGGTCGATCTCGGTCACGATGACGCGGGCACCCTGGCCGCGCAGCGACTCCGCGCAGCCCTTGCCCACGTCGCCGTAGCCGCACACCACCGCGGTCTTGCCGCCGATCAGCACGTCGGTGGCGCGGTTGATGCCGTCGATCAGGGAGTGGCGGCAGCCGTACTTGTTGTCGAACTTCGACTTCGTCACCGCGTCGTTGACGTTGATCGCCGGGAACAGCAGGGCGCCGTCACGCTGCATCTCGTAGAGGCGGTGGACACCGGTCGTGGTCTCCTCCGTCACGCCACGGATCTCCGAGGCGAGCTGGGTCCACTTCTGCGAGCCGTCGGTGATGGTGCGGTGCAGGAGCTCGAGGATGACGCGGTGCTCGTCGGACTCGGCTGTGTCGACGGAGGGGACCTTGCCGTCCTTCTCGTACTCGACGCCCTTGTGGACGAGGAGGGTGGCGTCACCGCCGTCGTCGAGGATCATGTTCGGGCCGCCGGTGGGGCTGTCCGGCCAGGTCAGCGCCTGCTCGGTGCACCACCAGTACTCCTCCAGCGTCTCGCCCTTCCAGGCGAAGACGGGGATGCCCTGAGGGTTGTCCGGCGTGCCGTTCGGGCCGACGGCGATGGCGGCGGCCGCGTGGTCCTGGGTGGAGAAGATGTTGCAGGAGGCCCAGCGGACCTGCGCGCCCAGAGCGGCGAGGGTCTCGATGAGGACGGCGGTCTGCACCGTCATGTGCAGGGAGCCGGTGATGCGGGCGCCGGCCAGGGGCTGCGCGTCGGCGTACTCCTTGCGGATGGACATCAGGCCGGGCATCTCGTGCTCGGCGAGGGTGATCTCCTTGCGGCCGAACTCGGCCAGGGAGAGGTCGGCGACCTTGAAGTCCTGTCGGTTTTCGACAGTCGTCATTGCGAGCTGCTCCTCGGGGTTGGGGCGAGGTTGGGTACGGCTGATCTGCGCGGCGGCGGACACAGGGGTGCCCGAAAGAGGACACAGGCATGCCCGCGTACGCGCAGCGCAGTCCGTCGGAGGCCCTCTCTCCCTCGGTCGGTCCGCGGTGGGACCGCCCGACCGCCATCAGCAGCGACGTCTGGCTCGGTTCCAAGCTACACCGGTCGCCCCGGCGGTCCCCAGTCCACCATCGAACACATCAGGCCGATCACTGTGTGTTGCGGGTGACGGACGGCCGTTCAGTGGCCGGCGGGGTGGGGAGCCGGGCCGCCCGGTGTCGCTTCGCGGTCCGGGCCCTTGGCGGCCTCGGCCTCGCTGTAGATGTCCGGTTCGAGGTAGATCACGCGTGCGATGGGAACCGCGGCGCGGATGCGGGCCTCGGCGGCGTTGATGGCGGAGGCGACCTCGGCTGCCGTGTCGTCGTGCTGCACGGCGATCTTCGCGGCGATCAGCAGCTCCTCCGGGCCGAGGTGGAGGGTGCGCATGTGGATGATGCCGGTGACCGTGTCGCCGTCGACGACGGCGGCCTCGATCTTCTTGACCTCCTCCAGGCCCGCGGCCTCGCCGAGCAGAAGGGACTTGGTCTCGGCGGCGAGGATGAGCGCGATGGAGACGAGCAGCACACCGATGCAGACCGTGCCGATGCCGTCCCAGAGGCCGTCGCCGGTGAGCAGGGCCAGGCCGACGCCGCCAAGGGCGAGCACCAGACCGATGAGCGCGCCGAAGTCCTCCAGGAGGACGACGGGCAGCTCGGGCGCCTTGGCGCGGCGGATGAACTGCGACCAGGAGAGCTTGCCCCGCAGTTCGTTCGACTCCTTGATCGCCGTCTTGAAGGAGAAGCCCTCGGCCAGTATCGCGAAGACGAGGACGCCCACCGGCCAGTACCAGTGCTCCACCTCGTGGGGGTGGCGGATCTTCTCGTATCCCTCGTAGATGGCGAACATGCCGCCGACCGAGAAGAGCACGATGGAGACGAGGAAGGCGTAGATGTACCGCTCGCGGCCGTAGCCGAAGGGGTGTTGCGGGGTCGCCTCGCGCTCGGCCTTCTTGCCGCCGATCAGCAGCAGGAACTGGTTGCCGGAGTCGGCGAGCGAGTGGACGCCCTCGGCGAGCATCGAGGAGGAGCCGCTGAAGGCGAACGCGACGAACTTGGATGCCGCGATCGCGAGGTTGGCGCCGAGTGCCGCCACGATCGCCCTGGTGCCGCCTGACGCGCTCATGTGTCCGCGTTGTCCCTTCGCCCTCGTCCGTCCGGCCGGTGTCGGCCTTTGCCCGTCCTTTGCCGGTGGGCCATTCTTGCAGTCCCGCCCGGCACTGACGTCTCAGGTATCCACAACCCCGGTCATACGATCACAGTGGCGCGGAAAATCGTGCCCGCGCCCGACACCTCGGCCTGCTCGCCCGCCGGGACGAACACCGACTGGCCGGGGGCCAGTTCGTGCTCGCCGGCCCGTACCGAACCGGCCGTGCACAGCAGGATCTGCGGGGTGGCGCGGGTGAGGTCGTGGGTGGCGCCGCCCTCGGGGAGGACGTAACGCGACAGCCGGAACTCGTCGATGGGGGTCTCGTAGACCTCCTCGCCGTCCGGGGATGCCTCGGGCCGCAGCACGCCCGGGTCGCTCGCCTCGAAGCGGACGATGCGCAGGAGTTCGGGGACGTCGACGTGCTTGGGGGTCAGGCCGCAGCGCAGCACGTTGTCGGAGTTGGCCATGATCTCGACGCCGAGGCCGTTGAGGTACGCGTGCGGGATGCCGGCGCCCAGGAAGAGGGCCTCGCCGGGCTGCAGACGGACGTGGTTGAGCAGCATCGCGGCGATGACGCCGGGGTCGCCCGGGTAGTGGTGGGCGATCTCGGCGTACGGGGCGTACTGGCCGCCCAGGCGGGCGCAGGCGGCCGCGGCCTCGGTGACGGTGTGGCGCATCTCCTCCGGGTCGGCGCTGAGGATCGCCGTGAGGACCTCCCGCAGGGCGGCGTCCTCGGGGTGGGCGTGCAGCAGGTCGATGTACGGCTTGAGGGAGTCGACGCCGAGGCCGTCCAGCAGGTCGGCGGCCCGGAGCGGGTCGCGGAAGCCGCACAGGCCGTCGAACTCGGTGAGGGCGCAGATCAGTTCGGGCTTGTGGTTGGCGTCCTTGTAGTTGCGGTACGGGGCGTCGACGGGGATCCGGCGGCGCTCCTCGCCCTCGTAACCCTCCTTCGCCTGCGCGAGATCGGGATGCACCTGGAGGGAGAGCGGGGCGCCGGCGGCGAGGATCTTGAGCAGGAACGGCAGGCGGGGGCCGAACTTGCCGACGGCCCCCGGGCCCAGTTCCTTCTCCGGGGCCGCGTCGATCACCTCCACCAGGGTGCCGCGTGCTGTGCGCGAGGGGGCACCGGGGTGGGCGCCCATCCACATCTCCGCCTGGGGTTCACCGCTCGGTTCGACGCCGAGGAGGGCGGGGATGGCGGTGGTGGAACCCCAGGCGTAGGGGCGGATGGTGTTGTCCAGGCGGTCCATGCGGTTCTCTCTGCCGGTCGATCGGTACGCGCGTGCGTGTACGGCTGTTTTCAGGGCGCAGGCGTCAAGATCAGGCCCCCGAGGCGAGCGCCAGGTAAACGGCGGCGAAATCGGTGATGGCGATCAGTTCGGCGAGCGTCTCCAGTTCGCCGCCCTCGTCCGGTTCCAGCTCGCTGATCGGCGTGTCGTGGCTGAGGGCCAGGTCACGGGCGGCGGGGGCGGCGGTGAGACCGCCGATCGGCCGGTCGCGCAGGAGCACCACGCGTGCGTGCAGTGCGGGCGGCTCCTCCACCCGGTCGCGGAAGAAGTCGTCCGGGTCGGCGCTGGCGGCGAGCGGGCCGGCCAGGAGGGCGCTGTGCGCGGCGAGCGCCTCGGGGAGTTCGGCGACGACGGCGGGGGTGCCGGAGAGCTCCGCGAGCGCGGCGGCGAACCGGCGCCCGGCCGGGCCCGCCGAGGTGCCCTCGGTCCACACGATCGGCAGCGCGTCGGCGAGTTCGGCGGCGAGGGTCTTCGCGGGGTTGCTGTACGTCGCGATGGCGGGGCCGCAGCGCTCGGCGACCTGGTCGAGGCGGTCGGCGACCTTCTCGATCGCGTCCGCCGGGGCGCTGAGCAGACCGGTGCGGTCCAGGAGCACGAGCAGGGGCGTCAGCAGCGCCCACAGCACGCCGGGGGCGGACGCGGCCAGGGGCTCGTCCTGGTCGTACGGGGCCGTCGCCATCGGTACGAAGAAGCCGTGGGCGCCCTCCACCGCCTCCGAGAGGGGCGTGCGGGCGGGGGCGACGGCGACGACCGTGCAGCCCCGGCGGTAGGCCGCGTCGGCGAGGATGGACAGGCCCGGTTCCGTGCCGTCCGGGGTGGCGATCAGGAGCAGGTCGACCGAGCCGGCCCAGCCGGGGAGTTCCCAGCGCAGGGCGCCGGCCGCGGGGGCGACGCCGGTCGGGGCGAGGCGGCTGACGGGGCTGCCGGGGCCTGCGAGGGTGCCGAGGAGGTCGGCGGCGTGCGTGGCGGCGGCGCCGGGGCCCGCGATGAGGACGGCGCGGGGGCGGCCGTCGGGCTTCAGGTCGTTGACGCCGGCCTCGGCGGCGTGCCGGGCGGCGGTGCGGACGCGGGCGCCGGCCTCGGCGGCACCGCGCAGCAGGCCGCGGCGGTCGGCCTCCGACAGGGCCTCGGGGGTGTCGAGCAGCGATTCGTCGAGCATGGGGCGGCGGCCTCCGATCGCCGGGGACGGTTGTGCCGGCGGCGGCTTGGCGGGCGGGCGTGTGGGCGGGCGTCCCCGGGGGTGTGGGCCGGGGGGCGCCTTGTTGTGGCTTGTCTGCGGGGTTTGTCTGCGGCTTGTCTGCGGTGGACTGTCTGGGATTCGTCTCTGGCTTGTCGCTTGTGCGGGCGGCGGGGGTGTCGAGTGCGTTGGCGGCCCGTGTACGTCGGCGGCGGGCTGTCGGGTGACTCGGCTGCGGGCTGTCGGATACGCCGGTCGCGGGCTGCGTCGCTTGTGTCGGGGGCGGCTGCGTCGCTGGCTTCGGCTGGCTGGGCTCGTCGCTTACGTCAGTGACAGGGATCGTCCGTTGCCTCGGTGACGGGGGCCATCGCTCGCGTCGGCGGCCGGCTGCGGGGCTTGGAGGCGGCGCTGGTCGTCGTCTGTGAGCGGGTGGCCTCTGCGCCGGCTTCGCGCGGGGCGGCGGCTCGCTCTACGCGGGGCGACGGGCCTCGTCGACGAGGAGGACGGGGATGTCGTCGCGGACCGGATAGGCGAGGCCGCAGTCCTGGCCCGTGCAGATCAGCTCGGTGTCCTGCTCCTTGAGGGGGGCGTGGCAGGCCGGGCAGGCGAGGATCTCCAGGAGGCCGGCTTCGAGCGGCATGGGGTGTCCCTTCGGGGCGGGTACGCGTGCGCGTGCGGGTCGGTGTGCGGGGGTGCGCGGATGTGCCTGGTCAGGGTACCGCCGGTGGGGGCGGGGTGCCGGGGTTGGGAGCGGGTGGGTGGGGGTGCGGGACGGTTTCTCGCCCCCGCCGCCCCTACCCGTCCCATCCCCAGGGGCTGCCGCCCCTTCGACCCCGCGCGGGGGCTCCGCCCCCTGGGCCCCCGCCGGGGCTCCGCCCCGGACCCCTATCGGCCCTTCGGGCCTCGTCCTCAAACGCCGGACGGGCTGAAAATCCAAACGCCGGACGCCGGACGGGCTCACCACAACCTGCTCAACCCCTGATGATCGCCAGTACCTCGTCCCGCACCTTGGTCATCGTCGCCTCGTCCCTCGCCTCCGCGTTCAGCCGCAGCAGCGGTTCCGTGTTGGAGGGGCGGACGTTGAACCACCAGTCGGTGGACGTGACGGTGAGGCCGTCGAGTTCGTCGAGGGTGACGTCCTCGCGGTCGCCGTACGTCGATCTGATCGCCGCCAGGCGGGCCTTCTGGTCGGCCACGGTGGAGTTGATCTCGCCGGAGCCCACGTAGCGGTCGTATTCGGCCACGAGCGAGGACAGGGGGCCGGACTGGCCGCCCAGGGCCGCGAGGACGTGCAGGGCCGCCAGCATGCCCGTGTCGGCGTTCCAGAAGTCCTTGAAGTAGTAGTGCGCGGAGTGTTCGCCGCCGAAGATCGCGCCCGACGAGGCCATCTCGGCCTTGATGAAGGAGTGGCCGACCCGGGTGCGGACCGGGGTGCCGCCGTGCTCCCTGACCACCTCGGGGACCGACCACGACGTGATCAGGTTGTGGATGATCACGCCCTTGCCGCCGTTCCTCGCCAGTTCGCGCGCGGCCACCAGTGCCGTGATCGCGGACGGGGAGACGGGGTCGCCGTGCTCGTCGACCACGAAGCAGCGGTCCGCGTCGCCGTCGAAGGCGATGCCGAGGTCGGCGGACTCCTCGCGCACGCGCTGCTGCAGGTCGACGATGTTGGCCGGGTCGAGCGGGTTGGCCTCGTGGTTGGGGAAGGTGCCGTCGAGTTCGAAGTACATCGGGATGACGGTCAGGGGCAGGCCGTCGAACACCGTGGGCACGGTGTGGCCGCCCATGCCGTTGCCCGCGTCGACCACGACCTTCAGGGGGCGGATGGAGGTCAGGTCCACGAGGGAGCGGAGGTGGGCCGCGTAGTCCGTCAACGTGTCACGCTGTGTGATGGTTCCCGGTGACGCGGCCGGTTCCGGCGCACCGGACTCGGTCCACTCCTCCGCCAGTTCGCGGATCTGGGCCAGGCCCGTGTCCTGGCCCACCGGCGCCGCGCCCGCCCGGCACATCTTGATGCCGTTGTACTGGGCCGGGTTGTGCGAGGCCGTGAACATCGCGCCCGGCAGGCCGAGCGCGCCCGAGGCGTAGTACAGCTGGTCGGTCGAGCACAGGCCGATCTCGGTGACGTCGGCGCCCTGGGCCGCCGCGCCGCGCGCGAAGGCGCGTGACAGGCCCGGCGAGGAGGGGCGCATGTCGTGGCCGGTCACGATCGCGTCCGCCCCGGTGACGCGAACGAAGGCGGCGCCGAAGAGCTCGGCCAGTGTCTCGTCCCACTGGTCCGGGACCACTCCGCGTACGTCGTACGCCTTCACGATCTGCGACAGATCAGCAGCCACGGCCAACCCTCCTGAAGTCCTATGGGTGGCCCACAAACTACCCGTAGCGGATGAGCGGGCGCCGACCGGACGTCGAGTAGGGCGTTCTCTGCCCGTTGCCTCGGATCAGGGCCGGGTACGGGCGAGGACGTCGGCGGGAAACACCGGAAGGGGCAACCGCAGGAGGGGAGTCGGTCAGTTGTCCGGCGAGCGCAGCACCCGCAGGTGGCCGCGGCGCGCGACCTCCCTGGGATCCGCCGAGCGAGCCCCGCCGCCGCCCGCCCCGGCCGCCCGCTCCTGCGGACGGGCCGCCTCGCGCACGGCGTTGGCAAGCGCTTCCAGGTCGTCGCCGCTGGGGCGGGCCGGGGCGGAGCCGTCGAGGAGGCGGACGACCTCCCAGCCGCGGGGGGCTGTGAGGCGCTCGGAGTGCTCGGCGCACAGGTCGTAGCAGTGGGGTTCGGCGTAGGTGGCGAGCGGGCCGAGGACCGCGGTCGAGTCGGCGTAGACGTACGTCAGCGTCGCGACGGCGGGTCGGCCGCAGGCGGTTCGCGAACAGCGACGTACAGGGCTCACGACGTTGGACGGTACCGCACTCTTGAGCGGGCCGCGACGACTCTCCCCCAGGTCACCCCACCGTGTCGTGCTGTGAATCGCCCCACACACCCCTTCCGACACCCACCGCTGACCTGCGCGTACGTCCGTTCACAGGGCGTCGGGCGGCCCCTCGTCCGATCAACACTCCGTACAAACACCGTCATTTGCCTCGACATCGACGGTCTCGGAGAGATACGGAATCGAGCCCAACCTTGGCTGGAATGGTCATCCTGAGACATGGCCCACCAAGCCCCCGGGACCGTCCGGTATGCCGCGTGGGGTCGGGCGGCCGGTCCGCGCGGGGACTACGCTTCACCGGTGATGGACAACCCCGTACCGCCCCGGGCCGCTGCCCCCGGGCCCCGTCGTCGTGACCGCCACGGCCGCGGCATGCGCGGGCCGATCGCACCGCCCCAGGTGCCGCTCGCCGCGAGCCGCGCCGACGCGTTCGCGGATCTGGTGCAGGACTCGGTGGAGCGCCTGGAGCGGCGCTGGCCCCAGCTCGCCGACATCGATTTCCTCGTCCTGGAGGTGCCGCGTCTGGACGGCCCCGGGCAGAGCTGGAACGACGAGGCGGTGCCCCTGGGCGGCACGATCGCCCCGCGCGAGGGACGGCCCGCGCGCGTGGTGGTCTACCGGCGGCCGGTGGAGATCCGCACGAAGGGGCGTGACGAGCGCGCCGCCCTGGTGCACGAGGTCGTCGTCGAGCAGGTCGCCGAGATCCTCGGGCTGACCCCCGAGACGGTCGACCCGCGCTACGGCGAGGACTGACCCCCACCGCCCGCCCACTTCCCACCCGCCTACTTCTGCAGCACCGACAGGTCCTGGTCCGTCTCCGGTACGGCGACCGTCCCCCGGTCGTCCGGCAGCGTCTGCACGGTGAAGCCCGGTACGCCACCTTCCGTCGCCGCCAGGGTGCGCGCGGCGTAGACGGGGCCGCCGGACACGGTCTCGACCGTCAGCGCGTACGTGCCCTTCAGAGCGCTCGGGACCGGGGCGTCGACGTCCTGGGTGGTGCCGGCCTTGATCGTGTACGTCTTCGAGACCGCCGTGCCGCCGTCGCTGCCCGCCGAGGCGGTGACCTTGACCTGGGCGGTGCGGGTGGGCGCGGTGATGGACAGGGTGGTGCCCTTGCCGCTGTTGTCGGCGGACGTCGCGCGCGTGCCGACCGGCGCGGTGGCCGGGATGAACGCCGTCTCCTGCTTGGCGCCCTTGCCGCGTACGACCTTGAGCGCGGCGACGACCGGCACGGACTCGCCGGTCGGCGTGAGGATCAGGGAGCCCGCCTCGCCGCGGGTGACGTCACCGAGGTCGGCGGCGGTCGTCATGCCCGCCTTGACGTGCAGCGTCTCGTTGCCGGCGGGGGTGATCGAACCGCTCGGGGAAGCGAGCCGCACCTTCAGGTCGGCGTCCGCGTCGCCGGGCGTGAAGGCGATCAGGCGCACGGAGGTGGCGTCCTTGGGGATGCCCGGCAGGACGAGGCTGCCCGTGGGGTCGGTGGAAGCGGCCAGCCAGTCGCCGCCGGCCTTGTCGTCCAGCGCCTGCACGGCGGCGCCCAGCCGGCCGCTGCGGACGTTCACGTGGACGGTGAGGTCGGTCTGCTTCTGGTCGGTGAGCGTGGACAGCAGGATCGGCTCGCTGGAGTGCGGCGGGACCGTGATGCCCTCCCCCACCGTGGACTTGAGGTCGCCGTCCTTGCCGTAGAGCTCGATGTCGGCGACGGCGGCGGAGTCGTCGGGGTTGGTCAGGTGCACGTAGTCGGTGCGGCCGGCGGCGGTGCTGGCGCCCGGGAACCAGAACTCGGTGTCGGGAGCGGTGCAGTTGACGCCCTGCAGGCCGCGCCCGTTGCCCGCGGCGACCTCGATGGTCTCCTGGACCGTCCAGCCGGGCGCGAACTTCCCCTCGGCCGTGCCGACCAGACCGGGCGTGTCCGAACCGGAGGCGTCGGCCGTCACCGGAGTGCCGGGCTCCTTGGGGGTGAGGGCCGGCGCGCCGGTCTTCTTCTTGCCGCCCTTCTTGGCGCCGTTCTTGCCGTCCGTCTTGCCGGCGTCGCCCGTTCCGTCGGCCGACTGTTCGGTGGCGGCCTGGAACGCGGCCTTGCCGTCGCTCGACGTGCCCTTGGTGACGGGCGTGAAGGACGTGTACGACGTCTCGGCGAGGTCGGAGGTGCTGGGTGCCGGGCACAGCAGTGAGGTGCGCTCCACGGGCAGTTCGGCGGCCGCCCTGGCCGTGTCCTTGCCGGAGGCGCCCGGCGCGGACAGCGACGCGAAGCCCGTGACGGCGGCGAGCGCGGCGGTCCCGGCGATCAGGGACAGGGTGGTGCGGTTCACTGCTGACTCCCGTCGGGGCGCTCAGGGGCGTGCGGGTGCTGCTGCGCCGGGTCGTACGCGGGGTCGTAACCCTGCTGGTACGTCGGGTCGTAGGCGGTCTGGTCGTACGTCCCCTGGGTCTGGCCGCCGTAGCCGTACGGGTCGTACTGGCCGCTCTGGTACGGGTCCGCCTGGTACGTCTGGTCGTAGCCCGCCGGGTACTGCTGGGCGCCCTGGTACTGCTGCTGCTCGGCGTAGTCGCCGTACTGGGCGCCCGCGTAGGTCGCCGAGTCCCTCCCCCAGGCTTCGCCCGGGGGGACCCCCACGTCGTATGCCTGCTGCTGCGGAACGGCGACCGGGGTCTCCTCCTGCGGAGGAGACGGGAACTCCTCGCTCTGATCCGCCTCCTCGGCCTCGGCCTGGGCGCGCAGGCGGCGGGCGCGGCGGCCCTCGCCCGCGACGGCCTGGGCGGGGATCGACGGCTCCTCGGGGAGGTCGTCGTCGACGTCGCGGCGCCGGCCCGGCAGGGCGAGGACGACCAGGACGACGGCGAGGGCGCCCTGGGCCCACAGCCAGGCGGTGTGGGTGATCGGGGCGTCGTAGGTGACGTCGAGGCGCCCGCCGGAGGCGGGGAGCTGGAAGCCCTGGGCCCAGCCGTCGACCGTGGTGCGGGTGAGCGGCTTGCCGTCCAGGGTGGCCGTCCAGCCCTCGGCGGCGGTGTCGGCCAGGCGCAGGACGCGGCCGTCGGGGCCGGCCGGGACCGTGGTGTGGATGTCGACGGGGCCGGCGGCGACGGGCTGCGGGGCGCCGGTTCCGGAGACGATGGTGGCGCGCGCGACCTCCTGGTCGACCCGCCACAGCGCGCTGCCGCCCTGCTGGCTCAGCCGGGACAGGCCCGGCGTGGCGTCGAGGACGCGAGTGATGTCGCGGGGCGCGCCGTTGTGGACGAGGACGTAGCGCACGGCGAACTTGCCGAGCTGGTCGGCCTGGTCGGCGCCGGAGCCGGCGACCAGGTTGGCGACGACCTTGTCCAGCTGGGCGTTCTCGCCGTCGGCCGCGGCCGTCTCGGCGTCCCCCATGCGGGCGCCGGAGCCGCGGACCAGGGTGTAGCCGACGCGCGCGGTGGAGTCGCTGTCGAGGACGAGCGTGCGTGCCTGGTCGCGGGTGCCGCTCTCCTCGGCGACGAACGCGGGCACCTGGGTGGGGTCGCGCCGTTCGACCGGGCCGTCTGCGCCGCGGAGCATCCAGCCGCCGGCGATCAGCAGCGGGCCGGCGAACGAGGCGAAGGCGATCAGCGCGGCCACCGGCTGGCGCCAGCCGAAGCTCTGCTCGGCGACCCGCGCGC
Source organism: Streptomyces gilvus (assembly GCF_022513565.1). Taxonomy (GTDB): domain Bacteria; phylum Actinomycetota; class Actinomycetes; order Streptomycetales; family Streptomycetaceae; genus Streptomyces; species Streptomyces gilvus. Next base: position 15,084 of record NZ_JAKWBE010000011.1, read on the forward strand.
GGGCGCCGTCGGCGCCGAGGGCGGCGGCGCTCAGCAGGGCGAGGCCGTAGACGAGGGTCGCGGGTCCCGCCCAGGTCGAGTCGTTGGACAGGACGGCGAAGACCAGGCCCACCAGGGCGACCACCCAGGCCGCCCAGATGCCGGACTGGCGCTCCGAGCGCAGCAGGGCGGCCAGCGCGGCGAGCACGATGCCGATCAGCATGAGTCCGCTGACGGTGCCCGGGCCGCCGGGGCTCGCGCCGAGCAGGTCGAGGGCGGAGGCGGCCGAGCGGCCGTAGTCCAGGCCGGCCTCCTTGAAGAAGCCGGACGGCAGCAGGGTCAGCGACCAGGGGGCGAGGACCAGCAGGGGCGTGCCCAGCTGGGCGAGGAAGCGCAGGGCGTGGGCGGTGATGTCGGCGCGGCGCACGGCCAGGACCGCGACGCCCAGGATCAGGGCGATCGGCCACACGATCGGTGTGAAGGCGGTGGTGATCGTCAGCAGCAGCGCGTACGCCCAGGTGGCGCGCCAACTGCCGCGCGCGCCCGAGGGGTTCGCCAGGCCGCCGGCCGCCACGCCCGCGCGGGCGATGAGCGGCAGCAGGACGGCGAGTACGGCGGTGCCGATGCGGCCGCCCGCGAGGGCGCCGGTGGCGGCGGGCAGGAAAGCGTAGACGACGGCCGCCCACGCGCGCAGCAGCCGCGACTCGACCAGCGGGCGGGAGGCGAAGTAGGCGGTGAAGCCGGCCAGCGGCACCGAGCAGACCAGCAGGACCGTGACGGCGAGTCCGGTCGAACCGAAGAGCGCGGAGGAGAGGGTCGCCACGACCGCCAGGTACGGCGGGGCGGACGGTGTGCCGCCGGCGCCCACGCCGTGCCAGGCGTCGAGGTAGCGCGACCAGAGTTCACTCGAGTCGGCCGGTGCGGGCAGCAGGGCGCCGCCGGAGAGCGCGCCGCTTCCGAGCAGGTCGCGGCAGGCGATCAGGGAGACGAACAGCAGGACCAGGAAGAGCATCGGGCCGGGGGCGCGGGCGATGCGCTTGAGGCGGGCGAACTGCTCGATCTCCAGGAAGTCGGCGTCGTCGCCGCCGGGTCCGGACTCGATCCCGCCGCCGTGCCGTCCCGCGCCGGAGGTGGCGTCGGGGTCGGAGCTGCCGAAGAGGTCGCCCGCGACCTGTTCGACGGTGGCCCGCACGGTCGCTCCGGGCGGTGGGAACAGCGCGCGCAGCTCGCCCTTGTCGATCTGCGGCTGTCCGCGCCTGCGCCGGCCGGCGATGATCCGCTCGGGCCGCAGCAGTGTGCCCAGCAGGCCGCGGATCTCGTCGAGGGCCTGTCCGGGGACCTTGCCGACGAGATAGGCGATGGTACGCACGAGCGTGCCGAGCACCAGGCGCAGCAGCACCCAGGGCAGCGCGGCCGTACGGGCGTTGACGAGGAGGGTGTAGGCGGCGCCCGCCTTGTCGACCATGTGCGGGGAGGCGGCGCTGCGGCCCACGCAGTCGACGGTGCGGCGCTCGCGGGAGGCGGCCTCGGCGTGCCGTACGACCGCCTCGGGGGCGACGAGGACGCGGTGGCCGGCGGCGGTGGCGCGCCAGCACAGGTCGACGTCGTCGCGCATCAGCGGCAGCCGTTTGTCGAAGCCGCCGAGCTGTTCGAAGACGTCGCGGCGGATCAGCATGCCGGCGGTGGACACCGACAGCACGGACCGGACGTGGTCGTGCTGGCCCTGGTCCTGCTCGCGGCGGTCCAGGCCGGTCCAGCGGCGGCCGGAGTTGGCGATGGAGACGCCGACCTCGAGCAGCTGGCGTTTGTCGTACCAGCCGCGCAGCTTGGGGCCGACGACGGCCACGTCGTCGCGGCCGAGCTCCAGTTCGTTCTCCACGACGCGCAGCAGCTGGGCCAGGGCGTCGGGGTCGGGGGCGCTGTCGTCGTGCAGCAGCCACAGCCACTGGACCGGCTCGCCGTGCGGCAGCTCCGGCATGTCGTAGGCGTCGTCGCGCCAGGTGCGGGTGACGGGGTCCCAGCCGCTGGGGCGCTTCAGGTAGGGCAGCTCGTCCGGGGTGAGGACGGGGGCGGTCCGGGCGGCCTCCTCGACGGCCTGGCCGAAGCCGGTGCGGCGGGCGAGGTGCAGCACCCGGTCGGCGCCGAGGGCCTGGGTGAGCAGCTGGGCGGAGTCGTCCGCGCTGCCGGTGTCGGCGGCCATGGCGAACTGGACGGGCCGCTCCTGGCCGAGCAGCCCGGCGAGCGCGTCGGGCAGCCAGCGGGCGCCGTCGTGGGAGACGAGCACCGCGGTCACCACGTGACGCGGGAACTCAGGCGTGGCAGCGTCGTGTTGGGCTGCCGTGTGGCTGTGCACGGACATCGAGGTACGGGCCCCGGTTCGCTGGACTGCGGTGGACGTCTGTGCCCGGTGGGGGCAGCGAGGCGTCTCGGACGAGCGACCACACTATCGGCTGGGCACAGAGGCGGCCCGCCGCCTGTGGATAACCCACCGGCGACGGGCCGTTCGGTTGCGTGGGAGTGGGGGCCGTCCGCTCAGACGGCCGCCTTCTTCAGGCGGCGTCGCTCGCGTTCGGACAGGCCGCCCCAGATGCCGAAGCGTTCGTCGTTGGCGAGGGCGTACTCGAGGCACTCGGAGCGGACCTCACAGGCGAGGCAGACCTTCTTGGCCTCCCGGGTCGAGCCGCCCTTCTCGGGGAAGAAGGACTCGGGGTCGGTCTGGGCGCACAGCGCGCGCTCCTGCCAGCCGAGTTCCTCGTCCGCGTCGTCGACCAGCAGTTGCTGCACCAGCTCGGTCATGTGCGCCCCTCGTCTGTCTTTCGCGTCCCCGTGATGTAGCCGTTACCGATTCCGGCTGAACGACACGAGTGAAATTACAAGTGTGCTGCTCCGGGCGAGTCAAGCCGAGATCTGCTATTGGGCCCCTTATTCACTCTGCGGAACCAAGGCCATGCGGAAAGTGTTCAAATCGGCATAAACCTTGACATGCAGACGAGGCCCCCGAGGGCCTCCGGCCCGTACAGAGCCTTGTACGGGGAAGGACGCCCGGATGTTCGATCTCGTTCCACGCGCATCCCGAAGCGAGCCGGATCACAGTCGGATCACGGGATCACAACGAGGTTTGCGCGCCCGGTTGTGCGCCATGTGTCCCCGAGGGCGCCAGCACAAACCTTTCACCTCGCAGATGAACCGGATGAGGTGAAACCGGTCCCACATACCGGGCGTCGAGTTGACAGTGGAGGTGTGAACCGATTGCCTTGTGGGCATGCTCGCGAACTTGGCACTCACCTCGACCGGCTCCGCCGGGTCCCACGGTGCTGCCCGCGCGCGCTGTAGCTGTTGTTGCTGTTCCAGCTGTTGAGCCACGTCTCGCTCCGGCTGTGACCGAGTCCTTCGCGACCCGGTCGGCGTTCTCCTCATCACCCCGTTCCCTCTGACCTTCTTTCACTGAGGAACCACAGCACCCCTTATGAACAGCGACAACGACCTCCAGATCGCCGGCGACATCCTCGAAGTGCCGCACCTGCTGCAGCCGCCGCGCGAGCACCCGGCCACCGTGGCCGAGTTCGTGGGCCTGGCCCGCGCCATCGCCGCCGACCGCTCCCAGTGGGAGCACCTCGTCGAGTACGACGCCACGACGCGCTGGTACCACCGGCTGCGCACCGGGCCCGGCTACGAGGTGTGGCTGCTGTCCTGGGTTCCGGGGCAGGGCAGCGGGCTGCACGACCACGGGCGCTCCTCCGGGGTGCTCACGGTCCTGGAGGGGGCGCTGACCGAGCGCACCGGACGCGGCACGCGCGCGTTGGCGGCCGGGGCCCAGCGGGTGTTCGCCCCGGGCTATGTGCACGAGGTCGTCAACGACGCCCTGGAGCCCGCGGTCAGTCTGCACGTCTACTACCCGGGCCTGACCGAGATGCCGATGCACACGAGTGCCGCCTGCGCGGCGCGTCCGGTGACTGCGTGACGCGTTGTCGTAGCCGCCTGCAAGACTTGGCCCCATGCGCATTGTGGTTCTGGCAGGCGGCATCGGTGGTGCCCGGTTCCTGCGCGGTCTGAAGCGGGCCGTGCCGGACGCGGACGTCACGGTCATCGGCAACACCGGGGACGACATCCACCTCTTCGGGCTGAAGGTCTGTCCGGACCTCGACACGGTGATGTACACGCTCGGCGGCGGCATCAACGAGCAGCAGGGCTGGGGGCGGGCCGACGAGACCTTCCACCTCAAGGAGGAGCTCGCGGCCTACGGTGTGGGCCCGGAGTGGTTCGGGCTCGGCGACCGGGACTTCGCCACGCACATCGTGCGGACCCAGATGCTGGGCGCCGGCTATCCGCTGAGCGCGGTGACGGAGGCGCTGTGCGACCGGTGGCGGCCGGGCGTACGGCTGATCCCCATGACCGACGACCGCGTCGAGACACATGTCGCCGTCGAGCTCGACGGCGAGCGCAGGGCCGTGCACTTCCAGGAGTACTGGGTGCGGCTGCGGGCCTCCGTGCCGGCCGAGGCGGTCGTACCGGTCGGGGCCGAGCAGGCGAAGCCGGCGCCGGGTGTGCTGGAAGCGATCGCGGAGGCCGACGTCATTCTCTTCCCGCCGTCGAACCCGGTGGTGTCGGTGGGCACGATCCTCGCGGTGCCGGGGATCCGGGAGGCGATCGCGGAGGCCGGGGTGCCGGTGGTGGGCCTGTCCCCCATCGTCGGGGACGCGCCCGTGCGCGGCATGGCCGACAAGGTGCTCGCGGCGGTGGGCGTGGAGTCGACGGCCGCGGCGGTCGCCGAGCACTACGGCTCGGGGCTGCTGGACTGCTGGCTCGTCGACACCGTGGACGCGGGCGCCGTGGAGCGCGTCGAGGCCGCCGGGATCCGGTGCCGGGCCGTGCCGCTGATGATGACCGACCTGGAGGCGACCGCGCGGATGGCCCACCAGGCGCTGGAGCTGGCGGAGGAGGTGCGGGCCTCATGAGCGGGACGCCTTGCGACGGCTACGGCGAAACGCCTGCCGACGGCTACACGGTCTGGGCCGTGCCCGGACTCCCCGAGGTGCAGCCCGGGGACGACGTCGCCAAGCTGATCGCCGCCGCCGAGCCGGAGCTGGCCGACGGGGACGTCCTGCTCGTCACCTCGAAGATCGTGTCCAAGGCGGAGGGGCGGATCGTCGCCGCCGCGGACCGGGAGGCGGCGATCGACGCCGAGACCGTGCGGGTCGTGGCCCGGCGCGGGGCGCTGCGGATCGTCGAGAACCGGCAGGGCCTTGTCATGGCGGCGGCCGGCGTCGACGCCTCCAACACCCCCGCGGGCACCGTCCTGTTGCTGCCCGAGGACCCGGACGCGTCCGCGCGCGCGATCCGCGACGGACTGCGCGCGGCCCTCGGCGTCGACGTGGGGGTCGTGGTGACCGACACCTTCGGCCGGCCCTGGCGCGCGGGGCTCACGGACGTCGCGATCGGCGCCGCCGGGGTGCGCGTCCTGGACGATCTGCGCGGGGACACGGACGCGTACGGCAATCCGCTGAGCGCGACCGTCGTGGCCACCGCGGACGAACTGGCCGCCGCCGGTGACCTGGTCAAGGGCAAGGCCGCCGGGCGGCCCGTCGCCGTGGTGCGGGGGCTGGCGCACGTGGTGGCCCGGGACCACGGGGAAGGGGCGCGGGCCATGGTGCGCGGGACGCGCGACGACATGTTCCGGCTGGGGACCTCCGAGGCGGTACGGGAGGCGGTGACCCAGCGCCGTACCGTACGGGCCTTCACGGACGAGCCCGTCGACCCCGGGGCGGTGCGACGGGCCGTGGCCCTGGCGGTCACCGCGCCCGCGCCGCATCACACCACGCCGTGGCGGTTCGTGCTGCTGGAGTCGCCGGAGTCGCGGACCCGGCTGCTGGACGCTATGCGGGACGCGTGGATCGCGGACCTGCGGCGCGACGGCAAGAGCGAGGAGTCGATCGCCAAGCGGGTGCGGCGCGGGGACGTGCTGCGCAACGCGCCCTACCTGGTGGTGCCGTGTCTGGTGACGGACGGGTCGCACCCGTACGGGGACCCGCGGCGCGACGGGGCCGAGCGGGAGATGTTCGTCGTCGCGATGGGCGCCGGCGTGCAGAACTTCCTGGTCGGGCTGGCCGGTGAGCGGCTGGGCTCGGCGTGGGTGTCGTCGACCATGTTCTGCCGGGACGTGGTGCGGGAGGTCCTGGGGCTGCCGGAGGACTGGGATCCGATGGGGGCGGTGGCCGTGGGACATCCGGCCGAGGAGCCGCGGGCGCGCGGGGAGCGGGGTGTGGAGGGGTTCGTCGAGGTGCGGTGATCTCGGGTCCGTACCCCCTAGTCTCTTAGGACGTCCCCGACAGTCTCTGGGGACGGCCGTCCCTCAGGACGTCCCCGACATCCAGGAACCCAGCCGTGGCAGGACGCTTCTCTCCTCGGCCCACTCGTACGACCGTGCGGGGCGGGCAGGTCGGTGTGTCCACGGGGATACCCCGGCAGGCCGCGGCGCCCGGGCGGGTGCGGACCGTCGTGCCCGCCGGGCCGCTGGAGCTGGGGCTGGTGCTGGGCGTGTTGCGGCGCGGGCCCGGGGATCCGACCTTCCGGGCCATGCCCGACGGGTCCGTGTGGCGGGCGAGTCTGACGCCCTGTGGGCCCGGGACGCTGCGGGTGTCCGTGAGCGGGGGCTCGGTCCGGGGCGAGGCCTGGGGGCCGGGGGCCGAGTGGCTGCTGGAGCAGTTGCCGGAGCTGCTGGGCGGCGCCGACGAGCCGGAGGCATTCGTGCCGCGGCACCGGGTGGTGGCGTCGGCGTGGCACCGGCGGCCCGGGCTGCGGCTGACACAGACCGGGCTGGTGCTGGAGTCGCTGATCCCGTCCGTGCTGGAGCAGAAGGTCACGACGGACGAGGCGTACCGGGCGTGGCGGCTGCTGGTGCGGAAGTTCGGGGAGCCGGCGCCCGGGCCCGCGGCCGGGGGCCGGTTGTGGGTAATGCCGGGGCCGCGGACCTGGGCGCTGATCCCGTCGTGGGAGTGGCATCGGGCCGGGGTCGACAACAAGCGGGCGTCGACGATCCTGCGGGCCGTCCGGGTGGCCGGGCGGCTGGAGGAGGCCGTGGCGATGTCGCCGGAGAAGGCGCAGGCCCGGCTGGAGGTCGTGCCGGGGATCGGGCCGTGGACGTCGGCGGAGGTCGTGCAGCGCAGCCATGGGGCGGCGGACGCGGTGACCGTCGGGGACCTGCATCTGCCGGGGATCGTGGGGTGGGCGCTGGCCGGGGACCGGGACGCGGACGACTCCGTGATGCTGAAGCTGCTGGAGCCGTACGCGGGGCAACGGCATCGGGCGGCCCGGTTGATCCTGCTGAGCGGGCGTACGCCGGCTCGGCGGGCGCCGAAGATGCCGCGGGGGGACATCGGGCGGTTGTGAGGCGCGGCGTCGGGGGCGCCGGGTTGTTCTCGCCCCCGCCGCCCCTACCCGTCCCGTCCCCAGGGGCTGCCGCCCCTTCGACCCCGCCCCCGGGGGGCTCCGCCCTCTGGACCCCGATCGGCCCTTCGGGCCTGGACTCCACCGGGCTCCTCCCCGGACCCCGCCGAGCTTCGCCCTGGACCCCGCCGGGCTCCGCCCCCAGACCCCGATCGACCCTTCGGGCCCGGACTCCACCGGGCTCCTCCCCGGACTTCGCCGAGCTTCGCCCTGGACCCCGCCGGGCTCCGCCCCTGTACTCCGCCGGGCTTCGCCTCAGACCCCGATCGGCCCTTCGGGCCCGGACCCCGCCGGGCTCCTCCCCGGACCCTGCCGAGCTTCGCCCCGGACCCCACCGGGCTCCGCCCCCTGGACCCCCACCGGGCCTCGCCCCAGACCCGATCGGCCCTTCGGGCCTCGACCCCGCCGGGCTCCTCCCCGGACCCCGCCGTGCCTCGCCCCGGACCCCACCGGCCCTTCGGGCCTCCTCCTCAGGCGCCGGACGGGCTGACTTCCTACTGGTCCGAGGAGAAGCGCACCGCCCCCGCCGGGATCCTCGCGTCGCACCACACCCGCATGCCGTCCCGCAGTTCGTTGTCGGCGCCGATGACCGCGCCGTCGCCGATGACCGTGCCGGTGAGGACCGAGCGTTCGCCGACGCGGGCGCGGGTGCCGATGAGGGAGTCGGTGATGACGGCGCCGGGTTCGATGACGGCGCCCGGCAGGATGGTCGAGCCGAAGACCCGGGCGCCCTCGGCGACGAACGCGCCCTCGCCGACCACCGTGCCGCCGGTCAGCTTGGCGTCCGGGGCGACCGTGGCCGTCGGCAGGACGAGACGGTCGCCGCAGCGGCCCGGCACGGCGGGTGACGGAGCCCGGCCCAGGACCAGGTCCGCCGAGCCGCGGACGAAGGCCGCCGGGGTGCCGAGGTCCAGCCAGTAGGTGGAGTCGACCATGCCCTGCAGATGGGCACCCGCCGACAGCAGTTCGGGGAACGTCTCGCGCTCCACGGAGACCGGGCGGCCCCGCGGGATCGTGTCGATGACCGAGCGGCGGAAGACGTACGCCCCCGCGTTGATCTGGTCGGTGACGATCTCCTCGGGGGTCTGCGGCTTCTCCAGGAACGCCAGGACCCGGCCCGTGTCGTCGGTGGGGACCAGACCGTAGGCGCGGGGGTCGGTCACCTTGGTGAGGTGCAGGGAGACGTCGGCGCCGGTCCTCGCGTGAGTGTCGACGAGCGCCCCGATGTTCAGGCCGGTGAGGATGTCGCCGTTGAAGACCAGGACCGGGTCGTCGGGGCCCGAGTGGAGGCGGGAGGCCACGTTGCGGATGGCGCCGCCCGTGCCGAGGGGCTCCTCCTCCGTCACGTACTCCAGGTGCAGCCCCAGCGACGAGCCGTCGCCGAAGTACGGTTCGAACACCTCGGCGAGATAGGAGGTGGCGAGGACGATGTGTTCGACGCCCGCCGCTCTCGCTCTCGCCAACTGGTGTGTGAGGAAGGGGACCCCGGCCGCCCGGACCATGGGCTTCGGTGTGTGCACCGTGAGCGGACGCAGCCGCGTGCCCTTGCCGCCGACCAGGAGGATCGCTTCTGTCACCTGTCGTCTCTGCTTCCTGCCGGGACCGGCCGAAATGTCCTTTGGCCGGCCAGTGTATGCAGATGCTCGCGCGACGCCTTCGACGGCCCGGTGGCGTGTGTCGGTTCCGCCCCATGTCCCCCGACGGCGGTGAACGCGGGTCCCCTCCCGGCGTCAACGGCCCTGGTAGCGGGCCGCGGTCGAACGGGCCGTGCCGAGCTTGCTGTAGAGCTTGCGGCCCGGGCACTGCGTGGCGAATCCGTCACGGTGGCCGGAGATCACGTTCAGTCGTACGCTCTTGCCTTTTCGGTAGAGATTGCCACCCCCGGAGGTGAGATATGTCTTTCCCCGCGGATCGGCCCCGTAGAGACCGAGTTTCCAGGCCGTCAGCCGGGCGATGGCGTCGAGGACGGCCTTCGGCGGCTTCGCCGAGCCGAAACCGCCGAGGACGGCGATCCCCATGCTGTTGGTGTTGAAACCGCGGGTGTGGGCGCCCAGCACGGGTTTCGCCACGCCGCCGGCCCTGCCCTCGTAGAGGGTTCCGCACTTGTCGACGAGGAAGTTGTAGCCGATGTCGCGCCAGCGCATGCTCCGGACGTGGTAGCGGTGGATACCGCGGATGACGGAGGCCGCCTGCGAGCACTTGTATCCGTTGCCCGACGCGGTGTGGTGCACGAAGGCCGCCTTGACCTTCTTCGTGTAGACGAACCCCCGCTCGCGCAGCTTCTCGTCGGCGCCCCAGCCGCGCCGGGTGATGATGCGCGGGCGCGGGCCGATATGGGGGTTGGCGCGTTGACGGGGCGTCAACTCGACGCCGGGGAGCGTCCGCAGTTCGTCCTCGGTGGCCGCCTTGGTCAGGGCCGGGATCTCGGTCGCGCCGGGGCGCGCGGCGCGGGCCGGGGGCGGGGCGCCGGGGTCGACGAGTTCGAGGCGCAGCCCCGAGGGCAGCGGGCCCGCGGCCGTGCCGGCCCGGGCGCCGTGGGCCGTCCCGCCGGTCCGGTGCCCGCTCTCGGCGCGGACGCGGACCTCCACACCGTCGGAGTCGCCGACCCACAGCGGCGGGGTGGCGCCGCGGACGCGGTGCGACGCGCGCTCGGCGGCGCCCGGGTCGGCCGCGTCGTCGTTGTGGGTCTCCAGGTTCCGCCAGCCGCTCCAGGCGCCGTCGCGGGTGGAGCGGGTGCGGACCTGGACGCGGCCGTGGAGCGGGGTGCCGGGGTCGTCCCAGACCACTCCGAGGAGTGAGAAGTGCCGTACGTGCTCGCGGGTCAGGCCCTGTTCGGCGACCGCCGGGCCCAGGGCGCGGTCGCGGGCGACGGGGGCGAGGGCGAGTGACTGGGTGCTGCCGGGGACGGCGGCGTCGGGGGTGCCCGGCAGGGCCGCCGGCCGCGCGGATCTCGCGCCGGGCGGCGACGCCGGGCTCGTCGGGGCGGCGGTAGCGGGCGCGGCGAGCGGGAGGACGAGTGCGGCCGCGCAGCTGACGCCGATCGAGGAGGCGATCGTAGAGGCAAGGAATCCACGCATGCCCCTGATCTTGAACACAGTCAGACATACATGTCCATTGCGGAACTGACGGTTCGTCGGCTCCCGTTCGCCCGAACCGGTGGCGCCTCGCCCGGGTGCGCGGGCGGGTGCGCGCGTACTCTTGCGCGGGTGAACGCCAGTGATCGCACCCCTGCCGACCTGCTGTCCTCCGCGCTCGCCGCGGATCCCGCACGCCCCTTGGTGACCTTCTACGACGACGCCACGGGCGAGCGGGTCGAACTGTCCGTGGCCACCTTCGCCAATTGGGTGGCCAAGACCGCGAACCTCCTCCAGGGCGATCTCGGCGCCGGGCCCGGCGACCGGGTGGCGCTGCTGTTGCCGGCGCACTGGCAGACCGCCGTGTGGCTGCTGGCGTGCGCGTCGGTCGGGGTGGTGGCGGACGTGGACGGGAACGCGGCGGCGGCCGACGTGGTGGTGAGCGGGCCGGACTCCCTGGAGGCGGCCCGGGCCTGCAAGGGGGAGCGGGTCGCGCTCGCCCTGCGGCCGCTGGGCGGGCGGTTCCCGCAGGTGCCGGACGGCTTCGTCGACTACGCCGTCGAGGCGCCGGGCCAGGGCGACCGGTTCGTGGCGTTCGCACCGGTGGATCCCGAGGAGCCCGCGCTGATCGTGGCCGGGCGGGAGTTCAGCGGGGCGGAGGTCGTGGAGCGGGCGCGGGAGGAGGCGACGGGGCTGGGGCTGACCGGGCCGGGGTCGCGGATCCTGTCCGGGCTGCCCTACGACACCTGGGAGGGCCTGAACGCCGGGCTGTACGGGCCGCTCGCCGTCGGCGGGTCGGTGGTGCTGTGCCGGCACCTCCAGGAACTGGACCCCGAGGGACTGGCCCGGCGGATCGAGAGCGAGCGGGTCTCCGTCACCCGAACGGGGCACTAACACCCGCCCCCGTCTCCCCCCGCGGGTCATGGTCGTAGGAGCCACACGTCCGTACGCCATGAGGGGTGGGCCCGCGCGTGAACGACAGCGTCAGCTCCCCTGGTCCCGGTGCCGGGTCGTCGGCCACCGGCAAGGGGCTGCTGCGACGGCGCCGGCGCAGGTGGGTGCGGGGCGGCGGGCTCGGTGTCGCGGTGGTCGTTCTCGCCGCGGTCGGGGTCGGGTGGGGCGTCTATCTGAAGCTGGACGGGAACATCACGGCCGACGAGGCGGCCGCCGCCGAGCTCGCCCGGTTCGAGAAGGAGCGGCCCACGTCGCTCGTCAAGGACGCGCAGAACATCCTGGTGATCGGTTCGGACTCACGCTCCGGGAAGGGCAACGCCCGCTACGGGCGCGACTCGGGAACCGAGCGGTCGGACACGACGATCCTGCTGCACCTGTCGGCGGGGCGCCGCACGGTCACCGCGGTGTCGCTGCCCCGGGATCTGATGGTGGACGTCCCGGCCTGTCTGCGGCCCGACGGGACGCGCTCCGAGCCGGCGTTCACCATGTTCAACTCCGCGTTCGAGACGGGGGGTTCGGCCTGCACGATCCGGACCGTGGAGCGGCTGACGGACGTGCGGATCGACCATCACGTCGTCGTCGACTTCCACGGGTTCAAGGAGATGGTCGACGCCGTCGACGGGGTGCGGGTGTGTCTGAAGGAGCCCATCGACGACCCGGACGCCGGACTGAGGCTGCCCGCGGGGCGGGTGACGCTCGACGGGGAGCAGGCCCTGGGCTATGTGCGGGCGCGCAAGTCGCTGGGCGACGGGAGCGACACGGACCGGATGGACCGTCAGCAGCGGTTCCTGGGCGCGCTCGTCAACAAGGTGCGCAGCAACGACGTACTGCTGAATCCGGTGAAGCTCTACCCCGTGCTGGACGCGGCCACCTCGTCGCTGACCACCGACCCGGGTCTGGCGAGTCTGCGGGGCCTGTACGACCTCGTGCGGGGGTTGCGTGACATCCCCACGAAAAGGGTGCAGTTCCTCACGGTTCCGCGGGAGTCGTATGCGTACGACGCCAACCGGGACCAGTTGGTGGAGCCTCAGGCGCGGAAGCTGTTCGACCGGCTGCGCGCGGACCAGCCGGTGACGGTGACCCGGGCGACCTCGGGGAATTCCGGCGCAAAGGGCGGCAATTCGGATTCGACCGAAGGCCGCTACGGCTACGGCGCGTACGGAATCGGCGACGGAAAGTCCGGGGCAATGGGGGCGGAAGAACCGTCGAACGGGGTTTCTCCAGCCCCTACGTTCCGGGGGAACACGGCGGCAGAAGACACCTGTAGGTAAAGGGATTGTCAAATCGTCGCACTTATGTCCGAGAAAAAGGACGAATTGGCCTCCGTCGGGGCGTGGAATTTCTCACCGCCGTCATTGGGTGCCGAGCAGGGCGGATAGTGTGAGCGATCCGGTGCCCTCGGCCGTATGGGCTTGTGCACTGTGAGACCGAGACCCGAGCGCCTTGAGGGGGGAAAGGCGCCGCGCCCCGACGGAGGAATCGGACAACCGTGGACGCGACAGGCCGTGGGCGGGCGGACGACATCGACCCCGCAGACCAGTGGGTGCTCAATCCGACCACCGGCGAATACGAACTGCGACTGAGCCCTTCCGCACCGCAGTCGGCGGTACCCGGTCCGCGCAGATCCGCCCCGCGGGACGCGGGGGCCACCGTGCGCAGCCCCACGGTCGCGCCCGACCGGCTGCCCGGCCCTCAGGTCCCGGGTCCGCGGCGGCGCCGTGGCGCGCCCGAGGAGCCGCTGCCCGGGCGGCGCGGACGCCGGCCGGTGAAGAAGAAGGGCAAGGGCAAGAAGATCCTGCTGTGGACCGGCGGGACGATGGCCTTCGTGCTGGTCGGCACGGCCGGCGCCGCCTACCTCTACATCGAGCACCTGAACAACAACATCACGTCCGTCTCCGACGACGGCGCGAGCACCGGTGGCTTCAGCAAGGGCAAGGCGATCAACATCCTGCTGATCGGCACCGACAAGCGGACCGGAAAGGGCAACACCAAGTACGGCGACGCGGGCAGCGTCGGCCACGCGGACACGACGATCCTGCTGCACGTCTCCAAGGACCGCTCGAACGCGACCGCGCTCAGCATCCCCCGTGACCTGATCACCGACGTCCCGGACTGCCCGACCACCCTGGCCGACGGCACCCGGAAGGTCATCACCGGTACCAGCGGCGTCCGGTTCAACACCAGCCTCGGCCAGGACGACCGCACGCCGAGCTGCGTCGCGCGCACCGTCACGGAACTGACGGGCATCACGCCCGACAACTTCATGGTCGCCGACTTCAACGCGGTCAAGACGCTCACCACGGCGGTCGGCGGCGTCGACGTGTGCCTGGGCAAGGACATCGACGACCCCAAGTCGCACCTGAACCTGAAGAAGGGCATGCGGCACATCGAGGGCGAGACCGCGCTCGCGTTCGTACGCACCCGGCACGCGGTCGGCTTCGGCGGCGACCTGAGCCGGATCACGCTGCAGCAGCAGTTCCTCAGCGCTCTGATGCGCAAGCTGAAGTCGAACGACACGCTCACCAACCCGGCGAAGATGATCAAGGTCGCCGAGGCGGGCACCAAGGCGTTGACCGTCGACGACAACCTCAAGAGCATCGGCAAGCTCAAGGACCTCGGTCTGGAACTCGGCAAGCTCAACCCGAAGAACCTGACCTTCACCACCGTGCCGGTCGTCGACAACCCGGCCGAGAAGGTGAAGGCGACCGTCGTCCTCAACCAGGCGCCGGCCCAGCAGGTCTTCCAGATGATCAAGAACGACGTGTCGTTCACCGCGGTCAAGGCGCAGCAGAAACAGGAGGCCGCCGCGGTCGCCGCCCGCCTGAAGGGCACCAAGTCGGCCGCCTCCGCGGTCCGGGTGCGGATCCTCAACGGCGGCGCGGACGCCGGCAGCGCCCAGGCGGAGCTGAACTACCTGCAGAACGAGGCCGGTGTGCTGAAGTCGTCGAACGACGGCAACGCGGACGCCGTGCTGGCGAAGACGACGCTGGAGTACGGTCCGGACCAGGCCGACCAGGCACGCCGCCTGGCCGACATCATGGGCCTGTCGGGGGCGGCGATGAAGCCGGGCAAGAGCGTGCTCAACGACCAGGGACTGCCCACGATCACACTGACCCTGGGCAAGGACTTCAAGGGGGCAGGGGTGAAGCTGAACGCCTCCTCGGGGACGGCTCCGGCGGGGGTCCAGAAGTCCACGGCCGACAAGGTCGAGTGCGCCAAGTGACCTGAGGGGCCTGGCGTGCGTCTAACAGGGCGCACGACAGGCCCGTTTCATGGCGCAAGGGTGGGGAGGACGGGGAATGACGCAGAGCAGTGTGCGCGCGGAGGGGACGCGAGGGGGCGTCCGGCGCGGTTCGCAGGAGCACGCGGTCGCGCGGGAGGACGGCTCCGGCAGATCGGGGGACGGGCCAGGGGCGGGGCACCGGCGGCGGGAGCCGCGGCGGCGCGGGCGCCGGGTGCTGAGATGGTCGGCGACCACGCTGGCGGTGCTGATACTCGGGACGGCCGGCGCCGGATACCTGTACTACGAGCACCTCAACGGCAACATCCACAAGGGCGAGCGCAGCAGCGGTGACGCCAAGGCGCAGAAGACCAGGGCCAACGCGGCCGGTCAGACGCCGCTGAACATCCTGCTGATCGGCTCCGACAGCCGTAACTCCGACGAGAACGTGAAACTCGGCGGCGCCAAGTACGACCGGGGCAGCCCGCCCCTCGGCGACGTGCAGATGCTGATCCACCTGTCCGCGGACCGCAAGAGCGCCGCGATGGTGAGCATCCCGCGCGACACCCGGGTCGACATCCCCAAGTGCACCGACCCCAAGACCGGCAAGGTCTACCCGGCGACCAACACCATCATCAACGAGTCGCTGGCCCGCGGCGGCGCCGGCTGCACGCTGGCCACCTGGGAGGACCTCACCGGGGTCTACATCGACCACTGGATCACGATCGACTTCTCGGGCGTGGTGCAGATGGCGGACGCCATCGGCGGCGTCGACGTCTGTGTGCGGCAGAACGTGTGGGACCGGCCGACGGCCGCCGTGCCCGGCGGCTCCGGGCTGAAGCTGACGGCCGGCACGCACAAGGTCAAGGGCGAGAAGGCGCTGCAGTGGCTGCGCACCCGGCACGCCTGGGGCAGCGACCCGCTGCGGGCCAAGGCCCAGCACATGTACCTGAACTCGATGATCCGCACGCTCAAGGGCCAGAACGTCTTCACCGACACCGGGCGCCTGATGGACCTGGCCGAGGCGGCCACGAAGTCCCTGACGGTCTCCGAGGAGATCGGCACCCCCAAGAAGCTCTACGACCTGGGTATGCAGCTGAAGTCGGTGCCGACGGACCGCATCACCAGCCTGACGATGCCGAACGTCCAGGACCCGCAGAACAAGGAACACCTCGTGCCCGACGGAGCCAACGCCGACAAGATGTGGCAGATGCTCCGCGACGACGTGCCCTTCGACAAGCACGGCAAGGCCTCGGCCGCGAAGAAGACCACCGCCGAGGCCACCAAGGCCCCATCGGCGCCGGACGACCAGATCGGCGTCACCGTCCAGAACGCCACCGCGACCAGCACGCTCGGCCCGGTGCCCGGACGCGCCGGCACGATCGCTCAGGCGCTGGCGCAGAAAGGCTTCACCAGGGCGTCGAAGGACGTGACGGGCGGCCTGACCGCGCAGCAGACCGTGGTGCGCTACCCGAGCGCGGAGCTCCAGGGAGACGCCCAGCGGATCGCCAAGTCCCTCGGGATTCCGCTGAGTTCGGTGAAGCAGTCGACCGACGTCTCCGGGGTCACGCTCGTCGTGGGCGCCGACTGGCGCGACGGTACGACGTATCCGAAGGCCTCCGCCCCCAAGGCGGGCGACCTGCCGGCGGGCTCGGACGCCATCAACGGCTCGGACAAGGGCCAGTGCATGGACGTCTACGCGCCCTATCGCTGGTAGCAGGGCAACCCAACGGGCCCGTCACAGGTCTCCTGACCGTACGGCGGGCCCGCCATGGGCGCCCAGACGCGTGGGGAGTACGGGAAATTGGGGCAGAACAGCGTGCGGCGACGCGTGCTCACGTGGTCCGCGGCCACCCTCGCCGTCCTGCTGCTGGGCACGGCCTGCGCCGGCTGGCTCTACTACCGGCACCTCAACGCCAACATCCAGCGGGCCGACCTCAACCTCGGTGACGACAAGGCGCCCGCGCCGACCCCGAACACCGCCGGCCAGACCCCGCTGAACCTGCTGCTCATCGGCTCCGACGCCCGTGACACCAAGGAGAACCAGAAGCTCGGCGGGGCGCGCGAGACCTTCGGCGGCACCCCGCTGGCCGATGTCCAGATGCTGGTGCACCTGTCCGCCGACCGGACCAACCTGTCGGTCGTCAGCATGCCCCGCGACACCCTCCTACGGATTCCGAAGTGCACCGATCCCGGCAGCGGGAAGGTCTATCCGGCGCGCGAGGGGCGGGTGATGACCAACCAGAGCCTCGGGCACGGGGGTCCGGGGTGCACGGTCGCCACCTGGGAGAAGCTGACCGGCATCCACATCGACCACTTCATGATGGTCGACTTCTCCGGCGTGGTCTCCATGGCCGACGCGATCGGCGGGGTGCCGGTGTGCGTCGACGCCAACATCTACTCGCACACAGCCTCCGGCCACGGCTCCGGCCTGAAGCTGAAGAAGGGCACCACCTCCGTCAAGGGCAAACAGGCCCTGCAGTGGCTGCGCACCCGGTACGGCTTCGAGGACGGCAGCGACCTCGCCCGGGCCAAGGCCCAGCACATGTACCTCAACTCGATGGTCCGCGAGCTGCGCGCCAAGGCCACCCTGGGCAACCCGGGCAAGCTGCGCACGCTCGCCGAGCGGGCCACCGAGTCGCTCACCGTCGACCCGGGCCTGGACACCGTGAAGAAGCTCTACGACCTCGCCGACGAGCTGCGGCGGGTCGAGCCCGAGCGCATCACCATGACCACCATGCCCAACCGGTACGTCGGCGCCCGCGTGGAGCCCACCGAGGAGGCCCGGCAGCTGTTCCGGCTGGTGCGCGAGGACATCGCGCTGGACGGCAGGGACGGGAAGAAGAAGCAGCAGCCGGCCGGGGAGACCGTGCCCGCCTCGTCGGCCGACGGCGAGATCGGCGTCCAGGTGCGCAACGGCACCGGTACCGGCACGCTCGCCGCGGCCCCGGGACGGGCGGAAGCGGTGGCCGCGCTGCTGGTGGGCCGGGGCTTCACCCAGGCGGTGGCCGACCCGAGCGCGGCGACGGCCGCCCCGACGACCGTCGTGCGTTATCCGAGCGCCGATCTGGAGGGCGACGCCCAGCGCGTCGCGAAGGCGCTGGGGATCCCGGCGAGTTCCGTGCAGCGGTCGACGGACGTCTCTGGCGTCACCCTCGTCGTGGGCGCCGACTGGCCCCAGGACACGGCCTACCGGGCCCCGCGGGCGGACGACCGGACACCGAAGTCCGCCGAGGCCCTCAACGGGGCCGACGACGCGGCCTGTATGCGGGTCAGTCCCGCCTTCACATGGTGACCACAGCTGGGTCCTAACTGCCTGCTGAATGATGAGGCGCGCTCACGTCCTGGAGCCCGGGGCGCACAGGGTGAAAGGACAGGGAGTTGACGCGAAGCGGTGTGCCCGCGGTCGAGGACACGATGTCCCTCACCCCCCAGGGCACGGAGGCGAATCCCGGCGGACGACGGCGCGGCGAGGGCGACCGCGGACGCCGCAGACGCCGGATACTGCGCTGGTCGGCGACCGTGCTGGCGGTCGTCGTGGTCGGCACGGCGGGGGCCGGCTGGCTCTACTACCGGCACCTCAACGCCAACATCAAGAAGGACAACCTCAACAACGCCGACGCCAAGGACCGGGCGGCCGAGTCCAAGGCGAACGCGGCCGGGCAGACCCCGCTGAACATCCTGCTGATCGGCTCGGACGCCCGCGACTCCGCCGAGAACCAGAAGCTGGGCGGCGCGAGGAGCACGTACAACACCGCCCCGCGCGCGGACGTCCAGATGCTCGTGCACGTCTCCGCCGACCGCACCGACATGTCGGTGGTCAGCATGCCGCGCGACACCCTGGTCTCCATCCCCAAGTGCACCGACCCGGACACCGGCAAGGTGTACGCGGCGAGCACCTCCACCATGGCCAACGCCTCGCTGGAGCGCGGCGGCCCCGGCTGCACGGTCGCCATGTGGGAGAAGCTGACCGGCATCCACATCGACCACTTCATGATGGTCGACTTCTCCGGCGTGGTGTCGATGGCCGACGCGATCGGCGGGGTGCCGGTGTGCGTCGACGCCAACATCTACTCGCACACCGCCTCCGGCCACGGCTCGGGCCTGAAACTCAAGAAGGGCACCACCTCCGTCAAGGGCAAACAGGCCCTGCAGTGGCTGCGCACCCGGTACGGCTTCGAGGACGGCAGCGACATAGCGCGCACCAAGGCCCAGCACATGTACATGAACTCGATGGTCCGCCAGTTGCGGGCCAACGCCACGCTCAGCAATCCCGACAAGCTCCTGAAGCTGGCCGAGACGGCGACCAGGGCGCTGACGGTGGACGACGGACTCGGCTCGGTGACCAAGCTCTACGACCTCAGCAAGGAGCTCAGGAAGGTCCCCACCCGGCGCATCACCATGACGACCATGCCCTGGGTCTACACCTCGGACGGCAACCGGGTGCTGCCCCGGCCGGCCGACGCGGCGAAGCTGTTCCGGCTGGTGCGCGAGGACATCGCGCTGGACGGCAAGGACAAGAAGAAGACCACGAAGCCGGCCGCCACCGCCCAGCCGGCCCACGCGGACGACAAGATCGCCGTACAGGTGCGCAACGGCACCCGTAGCGCCACCGGGGCCGCCGTCACCGGCCGGGCGCGGACGGTCGCCGAACTGCTCGTCGGCAAGGGCTTCGACGAGGCCGTGGCGGACTCCTCGGCGTCGCTGAGCGAGGAGACGACCGTCGTCCGCTATCCGAGCGCCGGCCTGAAGGGCGACGCCCAGCGGGTCGCCAAGGCTCTTGGCATCCCCACCGCCCAGGTGAAGAAGTCCACGGACGTCGACGGGGTCACCGTGGTCGTCGGCGCGGACTGGCGGTCGGGGACGACGTACACGGCCGCGGACGACGACGACACCACGCCGAGTACGGCGAGCGCCCTCAACGGCGCGGACACCACGGCCTGCATGCACGTCGACCCGGACTACACCTGGTAGTCCGGACCTGGTAGTCCGGGCCGAATGCGGGCGGCTTCGTGGTCAGTTGGAGGTGAGCACCGCAGGCCGCCGGGACGCGATGACCTTCCTCGCGAGCGACTTGGGGCTGGTCAGAAAGCCCCAGCCCCAGGACATGTGCATGGTCGCGAGGGCGACGGGGATCTGCAGCCGGGCCTTCAGCGGCAGGCCCCGGCCGGCCGGCACGGAGCCGAGGACGATCGCCGCGAGGTAGCCGCCGGGGACCAGCAGCGCCCAGGGGGTGACCAGCGCGCCCACCACGAGGCCCGCGGCGATGGCGAGCAGCGCCGTCGGCGGGGCGAGGTAGCGCAGGTTGATGGAGCCCTCGTGGTAGCGGGCCACGACATGGCGCCAGCGGCCGTAGTCCTTGTACTGCTTGGCCAGCGCGCGCACGCTCGGCCGCGGCCGGTACGACACCCTCAGCTCCGGCGAGAACCAGATCAGCCCGCCCGCCTCACGGATACGGAAGTTCAGCTCCCAGTCCTGCGCGCGTATGAACTCCTCGTTGTAGCCGCCCTGCCGCTCCAACGCCTCGCGCCGGAAGACGCCGAGGTAGACGGTCTCGGCGGGCGCCGCCTCGCCGCCCGTGTGGAAGGCCGCGTTGCCGACGCCGACCTTCGAGGTCATCGCCGCGGCGACCGCCTGCTCCCAGGCGTTCTCGCCCTCGGCGTGCATGATGCCGCCGACGTTCTGCGCGCCGGTCTCCTCCAGGAGCCGTACGGCGGTGGCGATGTAGTTCGGGGAGAGCATGCCGTGGCCGTCGACGCGCACGACGATCGGGTGCCGGGAGGCCTTGATCGCGGCGTTCAGGGCGGCCGGTGTGCGGCCCGTCGGGTTCGGCACGGTGTGGACACGCTTGTTCGCGTCAGTCGCGGTCTCGGCGACGAGCTGGGCGGCGATCTCGTCCGTGCGGTCCGTGGACGGACCGAGGGCGATGACGACCTCCATCTCGCCGTCGTACTCCTGCGCGAGGATCGCTTCGACGGCCCCGCGCAGATGCCGCTCCTCGTCCAGGACGGGCATGATCACAGACACGGCGGGGAACCGCACGTCGGAATTGGCGTTCATCGGTGCTCACGTTACCGCGAACGGGGGACAGCTCCGCGCCCCGCCGGGGCGGCGGACCGGGCCACAGATCGTATCGGCCTACGGTGCTCACGATCCCACGTACGGCCGTCGCCCGGAGGTGTTCCCCTTGCCCACGCAGCCCCGGTCCGCCGCCCCCGCCCGCCCGCCGCGCCCCACCCGGCCGCCCCGCACGCCGCGGCAGCGCGGCGGCGGGCCCCGGCCGCCCGCGCCGCGCAGGAAGCCGCGCTGGGCCATGCGCGCGGTGACGACGCTCTCCGTCGTCGTCCTCGCCTCGGCCGGGATCGGGCACGCGGTGGTCACCAGCCTCGACGCGGACATCGCCCGGGTCGACCCCTTCAAGGACATGAAGAACCGGCCGCGCGGCGGCAACGGCATGAACGTCCTGCTGGTCGGCACGGACGGCCGGGACCGGATCACCGAGGGCGAGCGGCGCCAGTACCACCTGGGCGGGGCGCCCTGCCACTGCACCGACACGATCATGATCGTGCACATCTCGGAGGACCGGGAGCGGGCGAGCGTGGTGAGCCTGCCCCGCGACTCCTACGCCGAGGTGCCGAACGCCGACGGGCGCGGCACGCATCCCGTCAAGCTCAACGCGGCCTACGCCGAGGGCGGTCCCCACCTCACCGTGCGGACCGTCGAGAACATGACCCATGTGAAGATCGACCACTATCTGGAGGTCGACTTCGTCAGCTTCATGCGGACCGTCGACGTGCTCGGCGGGGTGAGGATCTGCACCCCCACGCCCCTCAAGGACTCCTACACCGGCCTGGACCTCCCCGCCGGCACCCACACCCTCCAGGGCGGGCAGGCGCTGCAGTACGTCCGCGCCCGCCATCTCGACGGCGCCTCCGACCTCGGCCGGATGAAGCGCCAGCAGCGCTTCCTGGCCGCGCTGATCGAGCGCGCCACGTCCTCCGGGGTCCTGCTGAACCCGATGAAGTTCCGCGACGTCACGACCGCGGTGCTGGGGTCGGTCCGCGCCGACAAGGGCTTCGGCACGGACGAACTCCTCGACCTGGGCCGGGCGATGCGCAACTTCTCCCCCTCCTCCTCGGAGTTCACGACCGTCCCCGTCGGCCAGATGGGATACGTCGTCAAGGGCGTCGGCTCGACCGTGAAGTGGGACACCGCGAGGGCCGCGGCCCTCTTCCGCGACCTGCGCGACGACAGGCCCCTCACCGTCCACCGGCCGGCCGCCGCCAAGGAGGCCGAGGTGGAGGCGGCCGAGGTGGAGGTGCCTCCGCGGCAGATCCGTGTCCAGGTCGAGAACGGCACCGCCACGGCCGGACTCGGCAAGCGGGTGGACGCCGCGCTGGCGGGCGCCGGCTTCAACACGACCCGCACGCCGGTGAACGCGGCCGACCGTACGCAGAAGCGGACGGTCGTCGCGTACGACCCCCGCTGGGACCGCTCCGCCCGGTCCCTGTCGACAGCCCTGCCGAGCAGCGAACTGCGCCCGGTGAAGGGGCTCGGGCCGACCATGAAGGTGATCGCGGGGGCGGACTTCACGGCGGTGCGGAAGGTGCGGGCGCGGGATGCGGCGCCGGACGCGGCGCAGGGGCGGTTCGAGGCGGTGACCGGGGATCAGGTGGTGTGCCCGTAGGGCCGTGGGGTGCGATGGGGTGAAGTGGGGTTGTTTGGGGTTGTTTGGGGTGTAACTCCAATGGAGGCGTGACGGAATGTGCGCACCCGCGGTCTGTGCGGCGAAGAATGTGGATTGGTCGCGTCCGCCCGATGGCGCCCGGGTCGGGGAGGGCGTAGGACGGGAGGCACACGGGGCCCGCCCCGGGCCCCTCTCCCTCTCAGGAGAAGCCATGACCCAGACCGGACCCATGAGCGCCATGAGCAAGGAGATGCAGGACTGCGTCGAGGCGTGCATGTCCTGCCACAGCATGTGTGAGGAGACCATGAGCTCCTGCATGCAGATGGGCGGCCAGGCGCAGATGCAGGTCATGCGCGCGCTGATCGACTGCTCCGAGATGACGCGTATGTGCGCGGACATGATGATGCGCCGCTCCCCCATGGCGGCCGAGATGTGCGGGCTGTGCGCCAAGGCCTGTGACATGTGCGCCGAGGCGTGTATGGCCATGCCCGACGATCCGCAGATGATGCGATGTGCCGAGGCGTGTCGCCGCTGCGCCGAGATGTGCCGCACGATGGCGGGCGCCACCATGTGATCGAGGTCCTTTGCGTCGGGCGCCCCTCGCCTGGGGTGCCCGACGCTCGCCCGTCGGTGGGTGGGTCGGGGGCGTGGCGGCTGCGCTCCCCTGTGGCGTCAGGTGAACAGGGGCTGGAGAGCTTGTTCCAGGTCCTTCGGCTCGCGGTAGTGGACCGTGTGCATGCCGAGGGCCTTGGCCGCTGCCACGTTCTCCTCGTTGTCGTCGATGAAGAGGCAGCGGTCGGGGGTGGTGCCGGCCAGGTCGGCGGCCAGGTGGTAGATGCGGGGGTCCGGTTTGGCCAGGCCTACGCGGGCGCTGTTGACGACGTGGTCGGCCAGGTCGCCGAGGCCGAGTGAGTCCAGGTCGGACTCCAGTTCCAGGGCCGCGTTGGAGACGAGGACCAGGGGGACGCGGATCCGGGCCCGGCGGAGCAGGGCGACGACCTCGTCGTCCGCGTGGAAGGGGGACTCCAGGAGCGCCCGGGCCAGTTCGTACGCCGTCTGCGGCTCGGGGACCAGGTCGGCGAGGCCGTCGGCCACCGCTTCCGCCCACTCCTGCGAGGTGATCTCGCCCAGCAGCAGGGGCAGGTCCATGCCGGGGGCGAACGCGACCTTCTTCGTCGTGCCCTCGGCGATGCCCGCGGCGCGCTCCAGCGCCTCCAGACGGGCGGAGTCGAAGGAGCGGACCACGTTGTCCACATCGCACAGAACCGCCCCGAAGGGCGGTCTGGCGTTGCCGTTGCTGTTGTCAGTCACCCGAGACCGTGACCTTCTGGTCGTTGTTGAGCTCGTCCACCAGGGTCTTCACCTTCGCCTTGTCCCAGACGAGGTTGCCGCCGACCGAGCCGGAGATCGGCATGTTCATCGACTTGCCGTCGCCGCCGCTGACGCCCTTCATCGCCCAGAACATGGACGCCAGGTCCCACAGGCTCATGCCCTTGTCGACGGTGAGGGAGTCCAGGCCCGCGCCCAGCGTCGGGTACAGCTTGAACGGGTTGAGGACGGTGGTGGGGGTCGCCACCTGGTGGGCCAGCGCGGAGAGGAACTTCTGCTGGTTCTTGGTGCGCTGCAGGTCGCTCGCGGCGAAGGCGTGCCGGGTGCGGACGAAGGCCAGCGCCTGCTCGCCGTTGAGCTTCTGCTTGCCCGCCTTGAAGTCGGCGCCCGAGTACTTGTCCTTGAAGCCCTTGTCGATGTCGATGGTCACGCCGCCGACCGCGTCCACGATGTTCGCGAAGCCGGCGAAGCCGATCTCCACGTAGTGGTCGATGTGCAGGCCCATGTTGGCCTCGACCGTGCGGACGAGCAGCGTCGGGCCGTCCTCCGCGTAGGCGGCGTTCAGCTTGGTCTGGCGGCCCGTGGCCGGGTAGACCTTGCCGGACGTCGACCCCTTGTACGAGGGGATCGTCACGTTCGAGTCGCGGGGCAGGGAGATCAACACGTCGTCGCCGTTGTCGGCGACGTGCAGGATCATCATCGAGTCGGTCCGCTTGCCCTCGGCGGAGCCGGTGTGCAGCTTCTTCTTCTGCTCGGCGGACAGGCCGGCGCGGCTGTCGGAGCCGACGATCAGGTAGTTGGTGCCGTCGCCCGAGGCGGGCCGGTCGATGACCTTGGACAGGTCGACGTCCCGGTGCAGCTTGGAGTCGGCCCAGAAGTAGGTGGCGACGGACGTCACGACCAGCACGGTGACCAGGGTGATCGCCGTCCACTTGATACGGCGCCGCCAGTTCGGCCGCGGCCGGACCGTGCCGGACCCGTCGGGACCGCCCGGTCCGCCACCGCCCGGCGATCCGTAGACCTGGCCGGTGTTGTAGCCGCTGTCATAGCCGTCGTAACCGGGGTCGCCGCCGTACCCCTGGCCGCCCTGGTACGAGGGCTGCTGGGGCACGCTCCCGCCGTTCGGGGGCGCGGAGGGCCCGGAGTTCCCGTACGCGCCCGGGGCGGGCCGACGGACCTGCCGCATCACGCGGGCAGGGTCGGGCTGAGCGCTCGCGCTGCCGCGTCCGTAGCGGTTGCCGCGGTTGTCGTCGGACCAGGCCTCCGGCCAATCATTCATGGGGCTTAGTGTGCCGGGCCTGGCCAGGTCCTTTACAAGGGTCGTAGGAAAATCAGGGCACGCCTGTTGCGAACCCAACACAAAGTCCGCCGATGTCACGTCGGCATAAGGTGGGGGCCATGACAGACCAGGCCGGCGCTACGGAAACGGACAGCGCGGACATCCCGGGCAAGCGCACCTCGGCGTCGCGGACCACGCTCAGCCACATCATGACGCACAACGACACCAACCTGCTGGGCACCGTGCACGGTGGAGTGATCATGAAGCTGGTGGACGACGCCGCGGGGGCCGTGGCCGGCCGGCACAGTGGGGGACCCGCCGTCACCGCGTCCATGGACGAGATGGCGTTCCTGGAGCCGGTCCGGGTCGGTGACCTGGTGCATGTGAAGGCGCAGGTCAACTGGACCGGGCGGACCTCCATGGAGGTCGGGGTCCGGGTCCTCGCCGAGCGCTGGAACGAGTCGACGCCGCCCACCCAGGTCG
Organism: Streptomyces gilvus; assembly: GCF_022513565.1. Taxonomy (GTDB): domain Bacteria; phylum Actinomycetota; class Actinomycetes; order Streptomycetales; family Streptomycetaceae; genus Streptomyces; species Streptomyces gilvus. The sequence continues at coordinate 40,532 of NZ_JAKWBE010000011.1, forward strand.
GCTCCGCCTACCTCGTCTTCGCCGCGGTCGACGCCGACGGCAGGCCCCGCCGGGTGCCGCCGGTGCTCCCGGAGACGGAGAAGGACCGGCGCCGCTACCAGGAGGCCCAGATCCGCCGCACCCACCGTCTGGCCAGGCGCCGGGAGATCAGGGAGCTGCGGGAGAAGCGGGCGGCCGAGGGCCTGGACGACTGAACCCGGACGACCGAGCCCGGACGCACGACGGCCCCCGGCAGGACGCCGGGAGCCGTCGGGTGGGGGTGTTACGGCAGGTTGCGGGCCATGACGATCCGCTGGACCTGGTTCGTGCCCTCGTATATCTGCGTGATCTTCGCGTCGCGCATCATGCGCTCCACCGGGTAGTCGCGGGTGTAGCCGTAGCCGCCGAGGAGCTGGACCGCGTCCGTGGTGACCTCCATCGCGACATCCGAGGCGAAGCACTTGGCGGCTGCGCCCTGGAAGGTCAGGTCGCGGTCGACGCGCTGGGAGGCGGCCGCGGCCTGGTAGGTGAGGGCGCGGGCCGCCGAGATCTTCATGGCCATGTCGGCGAGCATGAACTGGATGCCCTGGAAGTCGGCGATCGGCTTGCCGAACTGCTTGCGCTCCTGGACGTAGCCCTTGGCGTAGTCGAGGGCGCCCTGGGCGATGCCGAGGGCCTGGGCGGCGATGGTGATGCGGGTGTGGTCCAGCGTCTTCATCGCCGTGGCGAAGCCGGTGCCCTCCTCGCCGATCATGCGGTCCGCGGGGATGCGGACGTTGTCCAGGTAGACCTCGCGGGTCGGCGAGCCCTTGATGCCGAGCTTCTTCTCCGGGGCGCCGAAGGAGACGCCGTCGTCCGACTTCTCGACGACGAAGGCCGAGATGCCCTTGGAGCGCTTGGCGGGGTCCGTCACGGCCATCACCGTGTAGTACTCGGACTCGCCGGCGTTGGTGATCCAGCGCTTGACGCCGTTCAGGACGTAGTGGTCGCCGTCGCGCACGGCCTTCGTCTTCATGCCGGCCGCGTCGGAGCCGGCGTCCGGCTCGGAGAGGCAGTAGGAGAACATGCCGTCGCCCTTGGCGAGCAGGGTCATGTACTTCTTCTTCAGCTCCTCGGAGCCGGAGAGGATGACGGGCAGGGAGCCCAGCTTGTTCACGGCCGGGATCAGGGACGAGGAGGCACAGACGCGGGCCACCTCCTCGATCACGATGACCGTGGCCAGCGCGTCCGCGCCCGCGCCGCCGTACTCCTCGGGTACGTGCACGGCGTGCAGGTCGTTCGCGACCAGGGCCTCGAGGGCCTCGCGCGGGAAGCGGGCCTCCTCGTCCACCGCGGCGGCGTACGGCGCGATCTTCGCCTCGGCCAGGGAGCGGACGGCGTCACGGAGCATGTCGTGCTCCTCGGACGGGCGGTACAGGTCGAAGTCAGCCGATCCGGCCAAGGTGTCTCACGCTCCAAAGAAACTGCGCTCGCCGACGCTAATTACCGTTAAGTAACTCAAATTTTAGGGGGGCAGCCCACGGGAGGGATACGTGAGCTTGGCGACAGCGGGAAAGTTGCCCGCTGAAGGCCCCTGGCATGCCCCGGATATGCTCGGGCAGCGCAGCGAACCACGTCCTCACTGGAGCCCTAATGAGCCTCAAGATCACCGTGATCGGCACCGGCTACCTCGGCGCCACCCACGCCGCGGCCATGGCCGAGCTGGGGTTCGAGGTGCTGGGGTTGGACGTCGTGCCCGAGAAGATCGAGAAGCTGGAGCGCGGCGAGGCCCCGATGTACGAGCCGGGGCTGGACGACCTGCTCCGCCGGCACGTCGCCGGGATCGAGGGATCGACGGGGCGACTGCGCTTCACCATGGACTGGGCCGAGGTGGGGGCCTTCGGCGATGTGCACTTCCTGTGCATCAACACCCCGCAGCGGCACGGCGAGTACGCGGCGGACATGTCGTACGTCGAGTCCGCCTTCGCCTCCCTCGCCTCGCATCTGACCCGGCCCGCCCTGGTCGTCGGCAAGTCGACCGTGCCGGTCGGGACGGCGGACCGGCTCGCCCGCTTCCTCGCCGAGCACGCACCCGCCGGCGAGGACGCCGAGCTGGCCTGGAACCCGGAGTTCCTGCGCGAGGGCTTCGCGGTGGACGACACCCTGCACCCCGACCGGATCGTGGTCGGCGTGCGCAGCGAGCGGGCCGAGAAGCTGCTGCGGGAGGTGTACGCGACGCCGCTCGCCGAGGGCACGCCGTTCGTGGTGACGGACTATCCGACGGCGGAGCTGGTGAAGACCTCCGCGAACTCCTTCCTCGCGACCAAGATCTCCTTCATCAACGCGATGGCGGAGATGTGCGAGGCCTCCGGCGGCGACGTCGCCAAGCTCGCCGAGGCGATCGGGTACGACGACCGGATCGGCAGGAAGTTCCTGCGGGCCGGCATCGGCTTCGGGGGCGGCTGTCTGCCCAAGGACATCCGGGCGTTCATGGCGCGGGCGGGTGAGCTGGGCGCCGACCAGGCACTGACCTTCCTGCGCGAGATCGACTCGATCAACATGCGTCAGCGCGGGCAGATGGTGGAACTGGCCCGGCAGGTGCTGGGCGGCGGCCCGTTCCTGGGCAAGCGGGTCGCGGTGCTCGGCGCGACCTTCAAGCCCGACTCGGACGACGTGCGCGACTCCCCCGCGCTGAACGTGGCCGGCCAGATCCATCTGCAGGGCGGCCAGGTCACGGTGTACGACCCGAAGGGCATGGACAACGCCCGCCGGGTCTTCCCCACCCTCGGTTACGCGGACACGGCGCTGGAGGCGGTGCGCGGCGCCGACGTCGTCCTGCATCTGACGGAGTGGCGGGAGTTCCGCGAGCTGGACCCGGCGGCGCTCGGCGAGGTCGTGGCGGCGCGGGTCGTGCTGGACGGCCGCAACGCCCTGGACCCGGCGCTGTGGCGGAAGGCCGGCTGGACGTACCGGGCCATGGGACGCCCCACGGCATGATGGTGCCGTAGGCGCGCTCGGACCATCACAGGGCGACGCCGGTTCGGCCGAGGCTCAGTCGGCCGAACCGGCGTCTTGTTGCATTCTGCACCACCGGCCTGTGCGGCGGCCGGGGAATGGGTGCGCGACTACTTGGCGCGGTAGCGCCGCATCTTCGCCCGCGCCCCGCACACCTGCATCGAGCACCACCGGCCGCGCCCGGCCGGGCTGCGGTCGTAGTACGCCCAGTGGCAGGTCTCGCTCTCGCAGGCCTTGAGGCGCGTCCAAGTGCCGTCGACGAGGGCCTGGGCGACGGCGACGGCGATCCGGGAGCGGAGCGGGCCGGCGTCGGCGGGGGCGAGGGCGGCGGAGCCGTCGGCCGGGTCGACCCTCACCCGCAGCGGCGCGGAGGCCAGCATGTCGTCCAGGGGCGTGACCGGCGCGTGGGGCGGGTGACCGGCGTGGGCGAGCAGCGTGGCGCGCAGGGACTCGCGCAGTTCGCGCGCGGCGGGGACCTCGTCCGGGGGCAGGCCGAACGGCGCGCGGCCGTCCGCCGTGTCGAGCGCGTCCGCCCCCGACTCGATGTCCAGCGTGTTCACCAGGGCCTCCACCAGGGCCAGGCCTCCCGGTGCGGCCGATCTGTCACTCACCCTTGCGACGTTACCGCCAATGAGGCAGCATGCAGTAACAGTTACCGGATAAGGCCTTCTACAGGTAACAGGAGGAAGTCATGGCTCTCGCCAAGCTGGGCGTCGTCGTCCTGGACTGTCCCGATCCGCGCGCGCTCGCCGGGTTCTACGCCGAGATCCTGGGCGGCACGGTCGAGGGAGAAGGGGAGTGGGTGGACCTGAAGGTGCCCGGCGGTCAGTCGCTGGCCTTCCAGGCCGCCGAGGGGTTCGTACCGCCCGCGTGGCCCTCGCCCGATCACTCGCAGCAGTTCCATCTGGACCTGGTCGTCGACGACCTCGACACCGCCGAGCGGGGGGTGCTGGCGCTGGGTGCCAAGCCCCTGGCCGAGCAGGGCGGCAGCAGCTTCCGGGTTTACGCCGATCCGGCCGGGCACCCGTTCTGCCTCTGTGCCTGCTGAACCCGTGCCGACCCAGGAGGAACCGTCGTGACCGTGGCCCGCTTGCGTTCCGTAGTGCTCGACTGCCCCGATCCGCGCGCGCTCGCCGACTTCTACGCCCAGGTCGCGGGCGGCAGTCCGCAGGCCGAGGACGACGACTGGGTCGTACTCCAGATCCCGGACGGGCCGCGGCTCGCCTTCCAGCGGGCGGAGGGGCTCACCCCGCCGGAGTGGCCGCGCGCGGACCGCAACGCGCAGCAGTTCCACCTCGACTTCGACGCCGGGTCGACATGGGAGGAGATCGACGCGGCGCACGAGAGGGTGCTGGCGCTCGGGGCGCGGCCGCTGGACCTGGAGGACCGCGAGAAGAAGGACTTCCAGGTGTACGCCGATCCGGCGGGCCATCCCTTCTGCCTCTGCCGGATCGAGCACCCGTAGGCCCGCAGACCTGTCGGGGCGGCTATCCGTCCAGGTCGGCGATCTTCGCCGTCGACGGCTCGCGGCGCTGCTGGGCGGCGCGGGCCGTGAAGTCGGCGGTGCGCAGGACGCGCTGGACGTTGCCCCAGGTGAGCAGGGCGACGTCGGGCTCGGACCAGCCGCGGTGCAGGAGCTCGGCGATGAGGTGCGGATAGCAGGAGGCGTCACCGAGGTCCTGCGGGTGCGCGGTCCCGGCGTCGTAGGTGCCGGACAGGGCGACGCACTCCGGCCCCGCGACCTCCCGGACGTGGTCGAGATGATCGGCGACGTCACGGACGAACGGGCCGGTCTGCTCGGCCGTCAGCGGCACCATGCACAGGCCCCTGACCGCGCCCAGCTCGGCGAGCAGGTCGTCGGGCAGGTTCGCGGGGTGGGGGCGCAGGGCGCGGGCGGCGGAGCGGGTGAAGACGACCGGCGCCTTGGAGACCCCGAAGACACGGCGGATGGTGTCGGCGGACGCGCCGGAGAGGTCGGCGAGGACGCCGAGCCGGTTCATCTCGCGTACGACCTCCTCGCCGAACCGGGTCAGCCCGGCCTCGCTCGCCCAGCTCGCGCCGGACAGGGTGAGGGCGCGCAGGCCGAGGGCGTGCAGGGAGCGCAGGATGCCGAGGGAGTCGCCGAGGGCGGCCGCCCCGGCGGGGCCCAGCAGGACCGCGACGCGGCCGCAGTGGCGGGCGTCGGTGACCTGCCCGGCGGCGCACGCCAGGCGCAGGCCCTCGGGGTGGGTGTGCACCACGGTCTTCACCAGGTCCAGCTGCTCCAGGGTCGCCCCCACGGCCCGGTCACCGGCGAGGCCCTCGGGCAGGTGCAGCGACCAGAACAGGGCGCCGACGTGTCCCTCCCGCATCCGGGGCACGTCCGTGTCGACGGAGCTCTCGCCGAGTTCCAGGTCGTACCAGTGCAGGTGTCTGAGGGCCCAGGGCAGCCCGCTGTAGCCGTCGGCGACGGGATGGGCGGCGAGGATGGCGTGGGCGCGCTCCAGCGGCGCGTCGTCGGGGTCGGAGACGGGTGTGTAGGGCTCGGCCGCGAAGGGGTCCGTCAGCCCGTCGAGCGTGTCGACCTCGGCGGTGGGGTGCAGTTCGTCCTGGAGGTCTGCCATGGGGGCTCCGTACGTCGTGATCGGCGGCGTGATCAGCAGTACGGCCACCGTCGCATGGCCGCCCAGGGCATTCCTGGTGAGCAGGGCGTTCGGGGTATGCCGAGCGGTCGGGCGGCCCGCCCTCAGTCGTCGTACTGGAACCGGGCCTTGAGGATCTTCACTTCCTTCTCGTCCGCCCGGTACACCAGCCGGTGCTCGTCGTCGATCCGGCGGGACCAGTAGCCGGACAGGTCACCCTTGAGAGGCTCGGGCTTGCCGATGCCGCCGAAGGGATCCCGCTGGATCTCGCCGATCAGGCGCGTGATCCTTCGGGCCATCTTGCGGTCCGAGCCGAGCCAGAACAGAAAGTCCTCCCAGCCGTCGGGGTCGAAATGGACACTCCTCACCCGTCACCCGCCAAGTCCTGCAGTTCCTCGACGGTCTTGGCGATGGAGGCGGTTCCCGCCTTGTCGCGGGCGACGGCTTCCATGAGGCGCCGGGCGTTCGCGGGAGAACGCAGGAGGTAGATCGTCTCCTGCCAGGACTCGTAGTCGTCGGCTGACATCAGGACGGCGTCGCCGCCCTTCGAACTGATGCGCACGGGGACGTGATCGTCGTTGACTCGTTTGATCAGGGGGAACAGGTCCCGACGTGCCTCACTGGCGCTTATTGTCATGACGACACCCCTCTCATCCGGTACCAAGGAACAGTACTACCTCGGTACGGGATTCCGGTACCGGAATGTCAGCCGTCCAGTTCCCCGATCGTCGCGTTCGAGGGCGCCCGGCGGGCCTGCAGACCGTGGGCCACGTCCTCCGCCGCGCCCAGCACCCGTACCGCGTTCTGCCAGGTCAGCTTGGCGAGGTCCGCTGAGGACCAGCCTCGCTCCAGCAGTTCCGCCACGAGGTTGGGATAGCCGGAGACGTCGCTGAGGCCGTCGGGGGTGAAGGCCGTGCCGTCGTAGTCGCCGCCGATGCCGAGGTGGTCGACTCCGGCGACCTCGCGCATGTGGTCGAGGTGGTCGGCGACGGTCGAGACGGTCGCGACCGGGCGCGGGTTGCGCTCCTCGAAGGCGCGGTGCAGCTTCATCGCCTCCTCGCCGGTGTCGAGGTGGTGGAAGCCGTGGGAGCGCAGGTTCTCGTCGGCGGCGGACGTCCAGTCCACGGCGGCCTGGAGCACGAACTTCGGCACGAAGGTGACCATCGCGACGCCGCCGTTGCCCGGGAGGCGTTCGAGGACGTCGTCCGGGATGTTGCGGGGGTGGTCGCAGACGGCCCGGGAGGAGGAGTGCGAGAAGATCACCGGCGCGCTGGTGGCGTCCAGCGCGTCCCGCATGGTCGTCGGGGCCACGTGCGAGAGGTCGACGAGCATGCCGAGCCGGTTCATCTCCCGCACGACCTCACGGCCGAAGGCGGTCAGGCCGCCGGCCGCGGGCTCGTCGGTCGCCGAGTCCGCCCAGTCGTTGTTGTCGTTGTGGGTGAGCGTCATGTAGCGGACGCCGAGCGCGTACAGCCCGCGCAGGGTGCCGAGCGAGTTGGCGATGGAGTGCCCGCCCTCGGCGCCCATCAGGGAGGCGATACGGCCCTCGGCCCGGGCCGTCTCCATGTCCGCGGCCGTCAGCGCGGGCGCCAGGTCCGCCGGATACCGCGCCAGCAGCTGCCGTACGCAGTCGATCTGCTCCAGCGTCGCCGGCACCGCGTCCGGCAGGTCCGAGCGCACGTACACCGACCAGTACTGCGCCCCGACCCCGCCCTCGCGCAGCCGCGGCAGGTCGGTGTGCAGGTGCGCGTTCTGGGGTACGGCGATGTCGCGGGCGGCGAGGTCGTAGCGGACCTGCTCGCGCAGCGCGTACGGCAGGTCGTTGTGGCCGTCGACGACCGGGAACTCGCGCAGGAGTTCCCGGGCCTCGTCCAGGAAGCTCACGGTCGTCACTTCCCGAAGCCGAAACCGCCGCCGTTGCCCTCGACCTTGGCGCGCAGCCGCTTGCCCTTCTCGGTGGCCTGGTCGTTGAGGTCCTGCTGGAAGTCCCGCATCCGCTGCAGCAGGTCCTCGTCGTGCGCGGCGAGGATCCGGGCCGCCAGCAGACCGGCGTTGCGGGCCCCGGCGACGGACACCGTGGCGACCGGGACGCCGGCCGGCATCTGCACGATGGAGAGCAGGGAGTCCATGCCGTCCAGGTACTTCAGCGGCACGGGCACGCCGATCACCGGGAGCGGGGTGACGGAGGCGAGCATGCCGGGCAGGTGGGCGGCGCCGCCGGCCCCCGCGATGATCACCTTCAGCCCCCGCTCGGCCGCCTGCTCGCCGTAGGTGACCATCTCGCGCGGCATCCGGTGCGCGGAGACGACGTCGACCTCGTACGCGATCTCGAACTCGTCGAGTGCCTTGGCGGCGGCCTCCATGACGGGCCAGTCGCTGTCCGACCCCATGACGATGCCTACGACTGGGCTCATTCTGTGATCGTGCCTCTCAGGTAACCGGCTGCGTGACGTGCGCGTTCGAGGACGTCGTCCAGGTCGTCGCCGTAGGTGTTGACGTGGCCCACCTTGCGGCCGGGCTTCACGTCCTTGCCGTACATGTGGATCTTCAGCTGGGGGTCGCGGGCCATGCAGTGCAGGTACGCGGAGTACATGTCCGGGTAGTCGCCGCCGAGGACGTTGACCATGACCGTCCACTTCGCGCGGGGGCGCGGGTCGCCGAGGGGGAGGTCGAGGACGGCGCGGACGTGGTTGGCGAACTGGGAGGTGATCGCGCCGTCCTGGGACCAGTGGCCCGAGTTGTGGGGGCGCATGGCCAGTTCGTTGACGAGGATGCGGCCGTCGCGGGTCTGGAACAGCTCCACGGCGAGGTGGCCGACGACGCCCAGCTCCTTCGCGATGGTCAGCGCCATCTCCTCGGCCCGCAGGGCCAGGGACTCGTCCAGATCCGGGGCCGGGGCGACGACCGTGTCGCAGACGCCGTTGACCTGCTGGGACTCCACGACCGGGTAGGCGACCGCCTGGCCGTGCGGGGAGCGGACGACGTTCGCGGCGAGTTCGCGGACGTAGTCGACCTTCTCCTCGGCGAGGACCGGGACGCCGGCGCGGAAGGGGTCCTCGGCCTCCTCCGCGCTGTCCACGACCCACACGCCCTTGCCGTCGTAGCCGCCGCGGACGGTCTTGAGGACGACCGGGAAGCCGTCGCCCTCCGCCGCGAAGGCCGCCACGTCGGCCGGGTCGCTGACGATCCGGTGCCGGGGGCAGGGGATGCCGAGCGCGTCCAGCCGTGCGCGCATCACGCCCTTGTCCTGGGCGTGCACCAGCGCGTCGGGGCCGGGGCGCACGGGGATGCCGTCCGCCTCCAGGGCGCGGAGGTGCTCGGTGGGTACGTGTTCGTGATCGAAGGTGATCACGTCGCAGCCCTGCGCGAAGGCGCGGAGCGTGTCGAGGTCGCGATAGTCGCCCACGACGACATCGCCGACGACCTGCGCCGCGGAATCCTGAGGGGTGTCACTGAGGAGCTTGAACCTGATGCCCAGCGGGATGCCCGCCTCGTGCGTCATACGCGCGAGCTGACCCCCGCCGACCATGCCGACTACCGGGAACGTCACGCCCCTAGGGTATCGGCCGCGGAGCCGCGACCGATTTCCGGTCGAAATCTCGCCCTCTTACCGGGCTCTTCCCGCACTTTTCATCCTCTTCCCGCCCTCTTCCCAAGCTGTTTCCGACCCGTGAACTCATGCACGGGAGATTGAGAGGCTGGGTGGTTAGCATGGCTTCAGTTGCCGAGAACGAGCACGCACATCGACCCGGATGGGGGCCTTCAGGACCATGGGACAAGGTTCCTCAGGGCTGCGAAGGCTCGCACAGGAGATCGCCAAGTTCGGTGCGGTGGGTGCCCTCGGTACCGTCGTGAACTTCGGTGTCTCCAACCTGCTGTGGCATCTGACCACCCTGCAGGCGGTGCGCGCGAACGTGATCGCCACGGTGGTCGCCATCGGCGTCAACTATCTGGGCTTCCGGTACTTCACCTACCGTGACCGCGACAAGGGCGCCCGGACCAAGGAACTCACGCTTTTCCTGGTCTTCAGCCTGATCGGCCTGGTGATCGAGAACGGTGTGCTATACGCCGCGATCTACGGCTTCGGCTGGGACAGCTCGCTGCAGCGCAACATCTTCAAGGTCGTCGGCATCGGCCTGGGCACGCTGTTCCGGTTCTGGTCCTACCGCACCTGGGTCTTCAAGGCCCTGCCGGTCGCGGACGCGGAGGCCCTGCTGGAGGCGGAGGCGATGAAGCGCTCCGTGACCCCGAAGACGGAACAGCGGGTCAGCTGACACCCGCCACCCTGCCCGGCCCCGGGGCCTCGTCCCACCTGACACCCCGCCCATTCGGCGCTCGGCTCGTCTGCCCCCCGACCGGTTCGGCCCCGGCGCCCCGCCCGCCCGACACATGGCCCGCGCATTCAGACCGACCGCCCGAAACCCCGCACCCGCCTGGTCTGCCGGCCACCCACTCGACACCCCGGCCACCCGACACCCGGCCCTTCGGTAGCCGGGACTCCGGGCCGCCTGGTGTCCAGCCCTCGGGCACCCCGCTCATGCGACGCCCGGCCCAGCGGCGCCCCGGCACCTCGGGCCGCCTGATGTCCGGCGTTCGACACCCCACTCATTCGGCGCCTGGCACCCGACAACCCGTCGGCCTGACCGCCGCCCTTCGGATCCCCCCGACACGCGCCTCGCCTGACGCCGGTCCGCCCGATTCCCGGCTCACCTGACCGTCGGTTCCTCGTCCTCCGGCTGTGGGCGCTTCAGTGGGGGGGTGCGGGAGAGGAACAGGCCGAAGACCGGGGGTTTTGTCTGGAGCATTTCCAGGCGGCCGCCGTCCGCCTCCGCCAGGTCGCGGGCCACCGCGAGTCCGATGCCCGTGGAGTTGCGGCCGCTGATGGTCCGCTCGAAGATCCGCGCCCCGAGGTCGGCCGGCACGCCGGGTCCCTCGTCGGTGACCTCCACGACGGCCTGGTTGCCGGTGACGCGGGTGCGCAGCGCCACCGTGCCGCCGCCGTGCATGAGCGAGTTCTCGATCAGCGCCGCCAGCACCTGGGCGACGGCGCCCGGCGTGCCCACGGCCTGCAGATGCCGCTTGCCGGAGCTGACGATGGCCCGCCCGGCGCTGCGGTACGCGGGCCGCCACTCGGCGAGCTGCTGCTGGATGACCTCGTCGAGGTCGAAGGAGACGGCGTTGCCGGCGCGCGGGTCGCGGGAGTTGGTGAGGAGACGTTCCACCACGTCCGTCAGCCGCTCCACCTGGGTGAGCGCCACGTTGGCCTCCTCCTTCACGGTGTCCGGGTCATCCGTGAGGGTGATCTCCTCCAGCCGCATCGACAGCGCGGTCAGCGGCGTACGGAGCTGGTGGGAGGCGTCGGCGGCCAGCCGCCGCTCGGCGGTGAGCATCCGGGCGATGCGCTCGGCGGAGGAGTCCAGCACATCGGCGACCCGGTCCAGCTCGGGCACGCCGTACCGCTTGTGGCGGGGCCGCGGGTCGCCGGAGCCGAGCCGTTCGGCGGTCTCGGCGAGGTCGGTGAGCGGGGAGGCGAGCCGGTTGGCCTGCCGGATGGCGAGCAGGACGGCGGCCACGACCGCGAGCAGCGCGACCAGGCCGATGATCAGCAGGGTCCGGCCGACCTCGCGGCTGACGGTCGAGCGGGGCTCCTCGATGACGACCGTCTCGCCCTCCTCGCCCTTGGCGTGCCCGCGGATGACCTCGCCCTCGGGCTTGGTGCCGAGGGTGAAGACGGGCTGCCCCGGGATCTGCACGATGGCGTACCGCTCCCCGGTGACCTGGCTCTTGAGCACGTCCGGGCTGACGGTCCGGGTCCCGGGCGCGGCCCCGCTCAGCCGGCTGTCCACGATGCTGGCCAGCCGCTGCGCCTCGGAACTCACCCGTTCCTGGGCGCTGCTGCTGATGGTCCGCGTCTCGACGATCACCAGGGAGACCCCGAAGACGGCGATGACCACCAGCACGACAGCGAGGGTGGACTGAATCAGACGACGACGCACGGGGCCCTCCGGGCAGGGGTTTTATGCGGACCAGTGTGCCTCGGGGCGCCTGCGACGCGCGTAAACCCTCTAGCTCTTCTCGAAGCGGAAGCCGACACCGCGCACGGTGGCGATGTACCGGGGGTTCGCCGCGTCGTCGCCGAGCTTCTTGCGCAGCCAGGAGATGTGCATGTCGAGCGTCTTCGTCGACGACCACCAGGTGGTGTCCCAGACCTCGCGCATCAGCTGGTCGCGGGTGACGACCCGGCCCGCGTCCCGCACGAGCACCCGCAGCAGGTCGAACTCCTTGGCGGTCAGCTGGAGTTCCTCGTCGCCCATCCAGGCCCGGTGCGACTCGACGTCGATCCGCACCCCGTGCGTGGCGGGCGGCTGCGCCGGCTCGGCCGCGCCGCGCCGCAGCAGGGCCCGCACCCGGGCGAGCAGCTCGGCGAGGCGGAACGGCTTGGTGACGTAGTCGTCGGCGCCCGCGTCGAGGCCGACGACGGTGTCCACCTCGTCGGCCCGCGCGGTCAGGATGAGGATCGGCACGGTGTGGCCTTCGGCGCGCAGCCGGCGGGCGACCTCGAGGCCGTCCATGCCGGGCAGACCGAGGTCCAGCACGACGAGGTCGCAGCCGCCCTGCATTCCGGCGTCCAGCGCCGTGGGGCCGTCCTCGCGGACCTCGACCTCGTAACCTTCCCGGCGCAGGGCGCGGGCCAGCGGCTCCGAGATGGACGCGTCGTCCTCGGCGAGCAGTACACGGGTCATGAGCTGATGGTAGTCCGCTCCTGACCTGTGCTGGGGTGTGATCGGCACGCCGGCTTCTTACCTTTGACGGCTTCGAGGCGAACCTGTGACTACATGGTGCGATCGCGGTAGGGACCTTGGAAAGAGGGTGTACGGTTCCTCGATCGCCTGTGATCCCTGTCTCAAGTCCTTCCATATCCGGCAGTGTCCTGCCGTATGGTGAAAGTACGCCTGTAGCACTGCGGGGACCTTTGGCGCACTTGACGCCGAAGGTCTTCTTTGTGTGCGGTAAACCCCCACCAGCAAGGATCAACCATGGCGTCCAGCCTGACGAAGGACTCGGTCCGCCCGGGCACCCCCGGCTCCGGGAAGACCTTCTTCGGCCACCCCCGCGGACTGGCCACCCTCTTCATGACGGAGATGTGGGAGCGATTCTCCTACTACGGCATGAAGGCCCTGCTCCCGCTGTACCTGGTCGCCCCGGGCGGCCTGCACCTGAGCGCGGCCACCGCGACCGCGATCTACTCGGTGTACCTGTCACTCGTGTACCTGCTCGCCCTGCCGGGCGGCTGGTTCGCGGACCGGGTCCTGGGTCCCCGCAAGACGGTCGCCGTGGCGGGCGCGGTCATCATGCTCGGCCATCTCACCCTGGCCCTGCCGAACGCCGGCACCTTCTACGCGGGCCTCGGTCTCGTCGCGATCGGCTCCGGTCTGCTGAAGGCCAACATCTCCACGATGGTCGGCCACCTCTACGACGGCCCGGACGACCCGCGCCGCGACGGTGGCTTCACGGTCTTCTACATCGGCATCAACCTGGGCGCCTTCGCCGCGCCGCTGGTCATCGGCACCGTCGGCGAGAACGTCAACTGGCACCTGGGCTTCGCGCTGGCCGCGCTCGGCATGGCGCTGGGTCTGGCCCAGTTCCTGCTGGGCAGCCGGCACCTGGACGCCCGTTCGGACGTCGTGCCCACCCCGATGTCCGCCGCCGAGAAGACGGCCACGCTGCGCAAGTCGGCGCTGTGGGCGACCGTGGCGGTCGTCTTCTACGCGGTCGTCGGCTTCTCCGGCCACTACACGCTGAACTGGCTGCTGGTGCCGATCACGCTCGCCGGTCTGATCATCCCGGTGGTGGTCATCGCCCGTATCAAGCGGGACCGCGACCTGGACCGGACCGAGCAGTCGAAGATGAGCGCCTACATCTGGTTCTTCGTCGCCGCCGCCGTCTTCTGGATGATCTACGACCAGGGTGGCTCGACGGTCTCGCTGTTCGCCGAGGCGTCCGCGAAGAACACGGTCTTCGGCTGGGAGTTCCCGGTCTCCTGGTACCAGTCGGTCAACCCGGTCATGATCATGGCGTTCGCGCCGGTCTTCGCCTGGGCGTGGCTGGCGCTCGCCCGGCGCGGCAAGGAGCCGAGCACCGCGGTGAAGTTCGCGATGGGCCTGGTGCTGATCGGGGCGTCGTTCTTCCTGTTCCTGGCGCCGCTGGCGATCGCCGACGGCGGTCACAAGGCGGCCGCGCTGTGGCTGGTCGGCATCTACTTCGTGCAGACCGTCGGTGAGCTGACGCTGTCGCCGGTGGGTCTGTCGGTGACGACGAAGATGGCGCCGGCGAAGTACGCCTCGCAGATGATGGGCGTGTGGTTCCTGGCGGTCACCGCCGGTGACGCGACCACCGGTCTGCTGTCCATCGCCGGGGTCGACCTCAACAAGACGGGGATCGTGGCGCTGGAGGCCGTGCTCGCGGTCATCGCCGGTGCGGCGGTGTGGATGTACCGCAGGAAGGTCCGCGAACTCATGGGCGACGTGCACTGACCGTCGTCCGGCCATGGGCCCGCCGCACCTCTACCAGGTGCGGCGGGTCCCTTTGTATGACGGGTTACCTGGTCCGCCGTCCCGGCATGAAGGTGAAGACGCCGGCTCCCAGCAGCACCGCCGTGCCGGCCACCAGGCCGAGCGCCTTCAGGGCGCCGTGGTCGCCGGAGCCCGTCTCCGCGAGGCCGCCGCTCGACGAACCGCCGGTGGTCGTGCCGCCGGAGGTGGAGGAGCCGCCCGAGGCGCCGCTGGCCTGCTGGGTGGTGTCCAGGGTCAGGGAGACGGCCGTCCTGTCGGGCTTGCAGGTCGTCGTCGTGCCCAGGGCGCTGATGGTCAGCACGCCCGGGGAGAGGGTCGAGGAGCCGCTCGCCCCCGGCTTGTAGGTGCCGGTGAGGTCGGGGATCTCGATGGGGTCGCCGGTCTTGATGTCCGAGGCGTTGGTCGGGCCCTCCACCTGCACGGTGCCCTTGTCCGCGCCGCCCAGGACGACCTCCATCGACGGCTTGACCGAGCCCTTGGGGATGTCGGCCGGGCTGTCCATCACCGACTTCTTGAACTGCACGGTGAGGTCGAAACCGCCGCCGTCCTTCTTGGCGTTGATCTGGATGGGCGAGGTCGCCTTCTTGGTGCCGAGGGGCGACTGGCAGGTGTAGGGGATGTCGACCTCCTTGCCGGTGAAGTCGGTCTGGCCGCTGCCGGTGCCGTCACTGGCGGAGGCCGAGGCGCTCGCCGTGTCGGAGGGGGACGTGGAGGGGGACGTGGAGGCCGACGGGGACGAGGACTGCGAGGCCGTGTCCGTCGGGGACGGTGTCGTGCTCGACGTGCCGCCGTCGCCCGGGGACACCTCGATGGTCGCCGCCTTCGGCACGGTCACGGTCGGCGTGCACTTGGTGTCCGTCGACATCGCGTTGACCGTGTACGCGTCCGGCGTCAGCGTCACCTCCCCCGCCGTGGTCAGTTTCAGCGAGCCCGTCATGTCGGACAGCACCATGTCGCCGCCCTTGGGGATCGCCGGGTTCTTCCGCGGCCCCTGCATGGCGATGCCGGCGGTCTGCGCACCGGCCGCCTTCAGCACGCCCGACGGCTGCACGGAGTCGGCGGGCAGGTCGATGATGTTCGGGTTCTTCGAGGCCGCCTGGACGAACTTCCACACCACGTTCACCGTGTCGCCCACCTTGGCCGTGGCCGGCGCGGTGATCTCGACCTTCGTGGTGCCGTCGACGGGGGTGATGCCGGCCGGCGGGACACAGTGCGTCGCGTACGACACCTCCGCCGCCTGCGCGGTTCCCGCGGCCAGCCCCAGCAGGGCGCCCGCGCCGCCGAGCACCAGGGCGGCCCCGGCCGCGCCGAGCCTGCCTCTGCCGGCCGGTGTGACTCTCCTTCGCTCTCTCACGTGGGTCCCTTCCTGGTGGGAGTCGTCGGACTCGTCGGTTGGTCGTCGTGCGGTGCGGAGAGCCGACCGGTCGCCGTGCCCGGATCGGAGTCCGGGGTGAACCACGGCAGGGTCGAAGTCGTTGCGGGTTCCGGCCGGGCGGCCCGGTTGACCGTGAACCTCGGTATGCGCAGGGCCAGTTCGGGCATCCGCAGGCCGCGGTGGCGCAGACCGCCGGCCCGGCGCGGCCGTACCCGGTCCACGATCGCCATGCCGGCCCGGAAGACCGCGGCCGGCACGACCAGGCAGACCAGGATCCAGAACAGGGTCACGCCCCAGGGCCGGCCCACGCCCCAGGGCTGCTCGGCGAGGACCTTGCCGTCGTACTTCAGCGAGACGGTGTAGTCGCCGTGCGCGCCGGCGGTGAGCTCCACGGGCAGTTTGATCTGCGCCTTCTTGCCGGAGGCGATGGTGCCGCGCCATTCCTGGTCGTCCCACTGCGGGGCGAAGACGCCGTGCGAGGTGCCGACCTGGAAGACGGGGTTCTTGACGGGTGACGTGCCCACGTTGCCGACGGTGAAGACCAGCGTGCGGCTGGGGGGAGCGCCGAACCAGGTGAGCAGGCCGCTGGAGCCGTCCAGCCGGGTGTCGGTCAGCATCGACAGCCGGCCGCCGGTCTGCTCGGCGGGCAGCGGCTCCACCGCGTGCCCGGCCACCTGGAAGACCGCGTCGGCCTGCGCCTTGGCGCCCTCCACGGTCGCCACGTGCACCACGCACGGGCACGGCACCGGCGGTTCGGACACCGGCATCTTCTTGCTGAAGCCCCCGTTGCCGTCGGTCGTGACGGCCCTGCCGTCGGCGTTGGCGCAGGAGTTGGTGCCGCCGACGACGCCCCGCGCGGGCGTGGCCTGTCCGCAGACCAGCATCATCAGCAACGCGTGCGGCCGCCAGCCGCTGCCGCTGACGGTGATCGAACCGCCGGTCCCCGCCTGGGACTTGGAGACCTTCACGGTGGGTCCGTCGGCCGTAGCCGTGCCAGCCGTCAGCGGCAGCAGAAGCAGCGCGAGCACCGCCACCAGCGCCGTGGTCCGCAGCTTGCCGTTCACGTCACCGCTCCCGTCAACTCGACTTCCGTCCGCGGGCCTTCCGGCTCCAGGTCGGTCGAACGCAGCCTGTGACGCCGCCGGTGACGCCGTACGAGAAGCAGCGCGCCGCCCGCCGCCAGCGCCGCCGTGGTCCCGGTCACCGCGCCCCAGGGCACGAACCGCGCCGACCCGCTCGCCGTGTCGTGCGCGCCGCCGGCCGCGGTCACCGTCAGCCGTACGTCCACCGCGTCCAGGGCGGGCCGGTCGCGCCAGGGCTCGGTGAGCCGCAGGCGGCGGCCCGGCGCGAGGTGCACCGGCAGGGGGCGCCGGGGCCGGTCCAGGACCGTGCCGAAGACACCGTCGGCGTGCACGGCGAGGCTCGGGACGAGGGTGGTCGTACCGCGGTTGACCAGGTCGTACGTGATGCGGTCGGGGTGCACCGAGACGTGCTCGACGGTCAGGGCGGACAGCGGCGGTTCGCCCACGCGGAGGTGCAGCGGCACGGAGCGGGAGCGGCCTGCGGTGTCGCGGGCGACGATCTCGCCGGCGCCGTCGCCGCGGGCGCTCACCGTGAAGGGCACGTCGGCGCGGGTGCGGGCCGGCACCCTGACCCGGCTCGCCGCGAAGGTGACCGCCGCGCCGGTGCCGCTCAGCCGTACGGTGACCGCCCGCGCGCTCCGGTTCACCACGGACACGGTGTCCTGCAGCACGGCCCCGGGAGCGCCCTCGGCGTAGAAGGCGGGCCGCCCGCCCCCGGCGGGCACGAGCGACCAGCCGTCGGCGGCGAGGGCCGGGGGCGCGGCGGCCATCACCAGGAGGAGGGACACGAACAGGGCACGTGCGGCGGACGACATCCGGCGGCTCCAGCAGTCGTACTCGGTGCAGTCGTACTCGGTGCGTTCGTACGGCGGTTCAGCGGCGGGCCGTCTGGTTCCTCCGGGTGATCCACAGCGCGCCCGCCGCTCCGGCGAGGAGCACGGTGCCGCCGAGGGTGCCCAGGGCGATCGCGGAGTCGTCGGGGCCGGTCTGGGGGAGGGAGCCGGAGTCCGAGCCGTTCGTACCGGTCGAGCCGCTCCCGCCCGAGGAGCCGCCGCCCGCGGCCGTGACGTCGAGGGTCAGCGCGGGTTGCGGGTTGTTGGACGGCTTGCAGGTCGTCTTCGTGCCCAGGGCCGTGATGGTGAGCACGCCCGGGGTGAAGGTGACCTTGCCGGTCTTCTTCGGCGTGTACGTCCCCGTCAGGTCATTGATCTTGATGGGGGTGTTGGCCGGTATGGCGGCCGCGTTGGCGGGCCCGGTGACGGTCACGGTGCCGCTGTCGGCTCCGCCCACCGTGATGAGGGCGCTCGGGTTGACCGCTCCCTTGCCCAGCTCCACCGGGCTGGAGGAGACGCCCTTCTGCCAGGACATGGTCAACTTGTAGCCGCTGCCGCTCTTGACGCTCTTGATGTCGATGGGCGAGACGGCGCTCTTGGGCCCGATCGGCGTCTGGCACTGGTAGTTGACGTCCACGACCTCGGCACTGGCCAGGGGGGCGGCGAGCAGCACCGCCGAGCCGGCCAGGGCCGCGACGGACGCGAACGCGGCGGTTCGATTCCGGTACGACACGGTTTCCGCTCCCTCTTCGAGTTCCTGACGGCACATCAGATGGGCCGTCAAGGTACGCCCGGGGTCGTGAGGAGGGAAGAGACGGTGCGCGCCGGAGTTGTGGGGATCCGGCGCGCAGGAAAGGGGCTTCAAGTGGAGACCCACCCCTGGGACTGACCCTGGGTAACCCCAGGACCCGTACGGGGCGAGGGCAGGGCGCCCGGCGCGGCCGGGGAAACGGACTACGCAGGCGCTCCCAGTTCCGCCCACACCGTCTTGCCGGTCACTCCAGGGGTTCGCACGACGCCCCAGTCGAGGCACAGGCGCTGCACGATGAACATGCCGTGGCCGCCGGGGCGGCCCGCGCGGTGCGGGGTGCGGGGGGACGGCTGGCCGGTGCCCTTGTCCGCGACCTCCAGGCGGATCACCTTGTTGTCGCAGGCCAGGCGCAGTTCGTCCGGGCCCTCGGCGTGCAGACAGGCGTTGGTGACCAGTTCGGAGACGACGAGCAGCACGTCCTCGGCGGCGGCCCGCCGGTCGGCCGTGTCGGCGGGCAGCCAGCCCCACGCGTACAGCGCCTGCCGGGTGAAGTCACGGGCGAGCGGGACGACCCCGCTCTCGTCGTCGAAGTTCAGTCTGCGGACCTGGCGCCCCCCGGGCGGCGCGGCCGGCGCCGACGGGGCGGCGTCCCCGCCGGACGCCCCGGAAGCGCCGCTGGGCTCCGGGCCGCGGTCGCCCGGCGAGTAAGGCCGGGTGGTGCTCATCAGCGCTTCACCTCACCGATTCACCGGTTCACAATTCAAAAGTCTGTCCGTAGCTCACCGGCGGTCGCCCCGATGTACGCGCCGACCGGTCCAGGATGTCTCCTGCCCGACCGAACCGGCAGAACACCCCCTGATTCGGCACGGAAGGCGTGACGCCTGGAAAGCGCCGCTCACACAGGGGCGAGCGGGACACGCCGCCGACCGGACGGCCGGTTCCGGGCCCCACTCAGCCGGCTTCGCCGGCCAGGGCGGCTTCGAGGGTGTCATGGACGCTGAAGACCGCGTCCGCCCCGGTGATCTCGAAGACCCGGGCCACCACCGGCAGCATCGCGGCCAGATGCACCCCGCCCCCGGCGGCCTCCGCCTTCAGGCGGGCCCCGAGCAGCACGTTGAGCCCGGTGGAGTCACAGAACTCCAGGCGCGAACAGTCCACGACCAGCCGGCTGAATCCCTTGTCGAGGCAGTCCTCGAGCGGCTCACGCAACAGATCGGCCGTATGGTGATCCAACTCACCGGCCGGGGTCACGACGGCACTGGAGCCCTCTTCCCTGACCTCCACCAGTAGCCGGCCAGACTGTGCGCTGCCGACCGTCCCGCGGTCCATGCCGTCTCTCTCTCCCGCCGTCGAGGCTGCTGACTGACGCCCTCGAACACTACGCCTTCTCCACACTCTCCGACACCCGAACAACCACCCGCAAACGGACATAACCGCACGTAGCGCACTTGCGGCGGGCGTCGGAAAGCGGGTAGGGCTAGTAGAGATACGTAACCGACACGGCCGGCTTTGGAGGCGCCGCACACCGCAGTGCACGGACTGGCTTCGGCAGCCATATGCCGAGAACGATGGAGGACATCATGTCACCCCGGCTCGACGCATCGCATACCCAGCAGGCGACGTCGACACCCCCTCCGGAACATCTGGATCCCATCGAGACCATCGATCACGATGACCGCGGCGAGGACCTGCTCGCCGGTCTTCCGGAGATTCCCCCCTACGACGAGGTGGGGCCCGTCGACGCGCGAGCCCTGTCCAAGACCCTCTTCGAGCGGCTGGAGTCCCTCGAGGAAGGGACGTACGAGTACTCGTACGTCCGCAACACCCTGGTCGAACTCAACCTCGCGCTCGTCAAGTTCGCCGCCTCCCGCTTCCGCTCCCGCAGCGAGCCGATGGAGGACATCATCCAGGTCGGCACCATCGGCCTGATCAAAGCCATCGACCGCTTCGAACTCTCACGCGGCGTGGAGTTCCCGACTTTCGCGATGCCAACCATCGTCGGCGAGATCAAGCGTTTCTTCCGCGACACCTCGTGGTCCGTGCGCGTCCCGCGCCGGCTGCAGGAGCTGCGCCTGGACCTGGCCAAGGCCGGCGACGAGCTGGCCCAGAAGCTGGACCGCGCGCCCACCGCGGCGGAGCTGGCCGAGCGGCTGGGTCTGACCCGGGAAGAGGTCGTGGAGGGCATGGCCGCCTCCAACGCGTACACCGCCTCCTCGCTGGACGCCCAGCCGGAGGAGGACGACGCCGAGGGCGCGCTCGCCGACCGGATCGGCTACGAGGACCACGGGATCGAGGGCATCGAGTACGTCGAGTCGCTCAAGCCGCTGATCGCCGAACTCCCCGCGCGGGACCGGCAGATCCTCTCGCTGCGCTTCGTGGCCGGTCTCACGCAGTCGGAGATCGGGGACGAGCTCGGCATCTCGCAGATGCACGTGTCCCGGCTGCTGTCGCGGACGCTGGTGCGGCTGCGCAAGGGGCTGACGATCGAGGAATGAGCGTCCCGGAGGACGGGTGAGTCCGGGACCCCAAGCCGCTTCCTGAGTGCGGTGCGCCCATGGGTGCGCCGCACCAGGCGTTTCTCCGGTTACTCACAGGAACCCCTTTCCCCAGAGGTTCGCTTCCACCACTATGGGCACCCCCGAACTGGCCGGTAAGTCAGGACCGGCCCGCGTGGCGAGGGGCCGAGGAGGCGGGCTGATGGCTCGGGCCGGCGGGACCGACAAGGATGTCGAGACCGGCAACGGCGCGCACACGGGCGCGTCCGACGCACGGCTGACCGAACTGCTGCGCGCCGACACCGCGAGCGCCTTCCAGGCGCTGCAGGAGCTGCGCGCGCGGCACCGTCCGCGGGTGCTGCGGTACGCCCGGCTGTGCACCACCAGCGAGTCGGCGGCCCGTCAGCTGGCGGCGCAGGCGTTCACCCTGGCCGCCCGGGAGACGGCACGCGGCATCGACCCCGGCGGCCCCTGGCGCCACCAACTGCTCCTGCTGACCGCCCGGTTGGCGGCCGCCTGGGCGATGGACGACCGGGCCGGCGGCCTGGACGCCGGGCTGCTGCTGGTCCTCAACACGGCGGGCCCGGGAGGCCCCGTACCGCCGATGCTGGCCGCCTTCCAGACCCTGCCGTCCCGGACGCAAGGGCTGGTCTGGTACCGGGTGGTGGAGGAGCAACCGGCGGCCGCGGCGGCGGAGTTCCTCGGCATCACCCCCGAGGACGTCGCCTACGGCACCGACCCGGCGCTCCAGCAGCTGGCCCAGACCTGTCTGCGCGCCCGGCTGGCGGCCTCCGACGACCCCCAGTGCGCCGACTTCCGCCGGCTGATCGAGGAGTCGGTACGGCCGGACAGCCCCCGCGACAGCGCCGATCTGCACGCCCACATGGCCCACTGCGCCCACTGCACGACCGCCCACGAAGAGCTGTCGGCGCTGCGCGACTCCCCGCGCACCGCGCTGGCGGAGGGGCTGCTGCCGTGGGCGGGCACGGCGTACGCGACCGACGAGGACACGCCGCGCCGCCCGGGCTCCCGCGCCGCCCCGCCTCCCTGGCCCCGCTCCCGGCGCTACCTCCTTGCATCGGTCGCCCTGGGCGTGGCCCTCGCGCCGCTGCTGGTCTTCCTGTTGACCCGGAGTTCGCCCTCGGCGCCCGCCCGGCAGCCGGCGGGGGCGGTGCGCACCCCGACGACCGCACCCCAGGTCACGGTGACGGCGACGGTCTCGACGACCCCGTCGGTGTCCGCCTCACCGGCCCCCAAGTCCCCGTCCCCCACGGGGAGTTCGGCGCCGCATGCGTCACCGAAGCCGACCTCCTCCCCCGTCCACGCCCCGAACGGCACCTACGCCCAGGTCGTGAACGTCTCCACGGGCCGGTGTCTGGACATCCGCGGCGGCGACCTGTCCAAGGGCACCGACGTGGTGACGGCGCCCTGCTCCGGGGCCGCCACTCAGCGCTGGCGGGTCGACACCGCCCGCGGGGTCGTGC
The DNA here is from genome assembly GCF_022513565.1 of Streptomyces gilvus. Classification (GTDB taxonomy): domain Bacteria; phylum Actinomycetota; class Actinomycetes; order Streptomycetales; family Streptomycetaceae; genus Streptomyces; species Streptomyces gilvus. The sequence continues at coordinate 62,719 of NZ_JAKWBE010000011.1, forward strand.
AGTCGTACGCCGACTCCGACCTCTGCCTGGACAGCCGGGGCGACGTGGACAAGGGCGTCGGCATCTGGGAGTGCGACTCGGTCGACGGCGACCACGGCGACAACCTCCGCTTCACCGTCGACGCCGACGGCGTGATCCGCCCGGCCATCGCCATCGAGACGGCCCTCACCCCGGCCGGCGGGGACGGGGTGTCCCTGGAGCCGCTGAACGGGGGCGCGGGGCAGCGGTGGCGGGCGGGGGCCTCCTGATCAGTCCTGCCGGGAGTACTGCCGGACGCCCCCGCGCCACACCTCGGCGACCAGCGGCACGCCCGGACGGTAGGCGAGGTGGACGTGGCTCGGGGCGTCGAGGACGAGCAGGTCCGCCCGGGCGCCGGGGGCGAGCCGGCCGATGTCGTCCCGGCGCAGGGCCGCCGCGCCGCCCGCCGTGGCCGACCAGACGGCCTCGTCGGGGGTCATGCCCATGTCCCGTACGGCGAGGGCGATGCAGAACGGCACGGACGAGGTGAAGGACGAGCCCGGGTTGCAGTCGGTGGACAGGGCGACCGTGACGCCCGCGTCCAGCAGCCGCCGGGCGTCCGGCCACGCGGCGCGCGTGGAGAACTCGGCGCCGGGCAGCAGCGTGGCGACCGTGTCGCCGTTCGCCAGGGCGTCCACGTCCGCGTCGGTGAGATGGGTGCAGTGGTCGGCGCTGGCCGCGTCCAGTTCGACGGCGAGCTGGACGCCGGGGCCGTGGGAGAGCTGGTTGGCGTGGATGCGCGGGGTCAGGCCCTTCGCCTTTCCGGCGGTGAGGATCGCGCGGGCCTGGTCGCCGTCGAAGGCGCCCTTCTCGCAGAAGACGTCGATCCAACGGGCGTACGGGGCACAGGCGTCGAGCATCTCGCCGGTGACCAGGTCGACATAGGCGGCCGGGTCGTCGGCGAAGTCCGGGGAGACGATGTGGGCGCCGAGATAGGTGACCTCGTCGGTGTGCGCGGCGGCGATGCGCAGGGCGCGGGCCTCGTCGGCGACGGTGAGGCCGTAGCCGGACTTGGTCTCGAAGGTGGTGGTGCCCTGACGGAGGGCCTCGGCGAGGTAGCGGGTGAGGTTGGCCTCCAGCTCCTCGTCCGTGGCGGCGCGGGTGGCGGCGACGGTGGTGCGGATGCCGCCCGCGGTGTAGCTGCGGCCGGACATGCGGGCGTTGAACTCCTGGGTGCGGTCGCCCGCGAACACCAGGTGCGAGTGCGAGTCAACGAAGCCCGGGAGCACCGCCCGGCCACCGGCGTCGACCCGATTGTCAGTGGCGGGTGCTTTGCTTGATTCACCGGTCCACACGACCCGGTCGCCCTCGATGACGACGGCCGCGTCCTGGACCAGACCGAGAGGTGATCCGTCGCCCAGGGAGGGGGAGTTGGTGACCAGCGTGGCGATGTTGGTGATGGCAGTGCTGCTCATGGCGTCCTCGTGGGTGGTCGTCAGGCGCGGAGGGTTTCGACCGCCCGCGCGAGGGCTTGCGGCACATCCGGTACGAGGGTGTGCGCCCCGTCGCGTACGACGTGCCGTCCGCCCACGATCGTGTGCCGTACGTCCGCTGCCGTCGCCGCGAATACGGCCGTCTCGGCGCCGAGCCTGGGCACCGGGCCCGCTGTCCTGACCGAGTCCAGCGCGATCGTCGTGAGGTCGGCGAGCGCGCCCTGCTCGATGGTGCCCGCCTCGTCCCAGCCGAGGGCCGCGTGACCGTCGGCGGAGGCGGCCCGCAGCAGGGCCGCGGCCGTCCAGTGGCCGCGGGTGCGGGTGCGCAGGCGCTCGTTGAGCTCCATCGCGCGTGCCTCTTCGAGCAGGTCGACGACGGCGTGGCTGTCGGAGCCGAGGGAGAGCGGGGAACCCTGCTGCTGGAGTTCCACGGCCGGGCCGATGCCGTCGGCGAGGTCCCGCTCGGTGGTCGGGCACATGCAGGTGCCGGTGCCGCTGCCGCCGATCAGGGCGATGTCCTCGTCGGTGAGGTGCGTGTTGTGGACGCCGGTGGTGCGCGGGCCGAGGACACCGTGGTCGGCGAGCAGCCGGGTCGGTGTGGAGCCGTGGGCGGCCTGGCAGGCGTCGTTCTCGGCGGTCTGCTCGGACAGGTGCACATGGAGCGGTGCCCGCCGCTCCTCGGCCCAGCGCGCCACCGTCGCCAACTGCCCGGCGGGCACGGCCCGTACGGAGTGGATGGCGGCCCCGATCCGTGCGTGATCCCGTTCCTTGAGAAGTGAACAGCGTTCGGCCCAGGCCTCCGCGTGGCCGTCGGAGAAGCGCAGCTGGTGCGTGTTGGGCGCCTCGCCGAAGCCGGAGGAGAGGTAGGCGGTGTCGAGAAGGGTGATGCGGATGCCGGCCTCGGCGGCGGCCGCGACGAGCGCCTCGCCCATCGCGTTGGGGTCGGCGTAGGGGGTGCCGCCGGGGGCGTGGTGGACGTAGTGGAACTCGCCGACGGAGGTGACGCCGGCCAGGGCCATCTCGGCGTACACGGCGCGCGCGAGGGCGTGGTAGGTCTCCGGGGTCAGCCGGTCGGCGACGGAGTACATGACCTCGCGCCAGGTCCAGAAGGTTCCGGAGCCGACCTGGACGGTGCCGCGCAGGGCGCGGTGGAAGGCGTGCGAGTGGGCGTTGGCGAGGCCCGGGAGGGTCAGTCCGCGCAGGATCTCGGCTCCGGGGGGCGGGCTCGCGACGTCCGTCTCGACGGTGGTGATGCGGCCGCTGTCGATGCCGAGGGCGACGCCCGGCTCGACGTGGGTGTCGAGCCAGGCGTGCTCCAGCCAGTACGTCTGCGTCACGTGCAGGCCAGTCCTTCCAGTACGTCGGCGAGTGCGAGCACCCCGGCCACGCAGTCGTCCTCGGCCGCGTACTCGGCCGGGGAGTGCGAGACGCCGGTGGGGTTGCGCACGAACAGCATGGCGGTCGGGATACGTCCGGAGAGGATCCCGGCGTCGTGTCCGGCACCGGTACCCAGGACGGGCACCCTCAGGTCCGTGTCCCTGCCGAGGATCCGGGCGAGTTCGTCGCGCAGGGCGTGGTCGAACTCGACGACGGGCGTGAAGGACTCCCGGACGACGTCGAGGTCGATGCCGTGCGCCTCGGCGTAGGCGCGGGCGGCCTTCTCGATGCCGCCGACGACGGTGTCGAGGGTGGCCTGGTCCTCGGCCCGGGAGTCGAGCCAGCCGCGCACCAGGGAGGGGATGGCGTTGACGCCGTTGGGCTCGACGGCGATCTTGCCGAAGGTGGCGACGGCACCGGCGAGTTCGGCCTCGCGCCGGGCGGCGAGCACGGTCTCGGCGTACGACAGCATCGGGTCGCGCCGGTCCACCAGCCGTGTCGTGCCGGCGTGGTTGGCCTCGCCCCGGAAGTCGAACCGCCAGCGTCCGTGCGGCCAGATGGCACTGGCGATGCCCACCCGGTCGCCGGACAGGTCCAGCGCGCGGCCCTGTTCGACGTGCAGCTCGACGAACGCGCCGATGCGGGCGAGCCGTTCGGGATCGGCGCCGATGGTCTCCGGGTCGTACCCGGCGGCCTCCATGGCCCGGGGAAGGCTGACGCCGTCCCCGTCGGTCAGCCGGTGCGCCTGTTCGACGGTCAGCTCCCCTGCGGTGAGCCGGGACCCGACACAGGCCAGCCCGAACCGGGCGCCCTCCTCGTCGCCGAAGTTGACGACGGCGAGGGGCTTGGTGAACTCCACTCCTCTGCGGCGGAGTTCGTCCAGGGCGGCGAGGGAGGACACGACCCCGAGGGGCCCGTCGAAGGCACCGCCGTCGGGCACGGAGTCCAGATGGGAACCGGTGACGACGGCGTCCCCCGCGGTGGGGTCACCGAGCCAGGCCCACTGGTTCCCGTTCCGGTCGACCTCGTACGTCAGCCCGCGCGCCTCGACCTGCGCCCTGAACCACTCCCGGCACTCGAGATCCGCCCCGCTCCAGGCGAACCGCCGGTAGCCGCGGGACTCGGGGTGCCGCCCGACGGGGAGCAGCTCGCGCCACATCTCCTGGAAGGAGGCACCGGTGGGCCCGCGCTGCGAGTCGTCAGCCGGCACAGGCTGGGGGCAGTCGTTCCGCCGGGCGGAACGGGTGGGCACAGTCGAACCCGCGCCCGGCGACGAGCCCTCAGCCCCCACCGGAGAGTCGCCGTGCCCGCCTTCGCTTCCCGTCACGCGTCGTCACCCTCGCGCATCGGCACCCGCACGCCCCGCTCGTCCGCCACCGACTCGGCGATGTCGTAGCCCGCGTCGACGTGCCGGATGACGCCCATGCCGGGGTCGTTGGTCAGCACCCGCCGGACCTTCTCGCCGCCCAGCTTCGTGCCGTCGGCCACCGTCACCTGGCCGGCGTGGATGGAGCGGCCCATGCCGACGCCGCCGCCGTGGTGGATGGAGACCCAGGACGCACCGGAGGCCACGTTGACCATGGCGTTCAGCAGCGGCCAGTCGGCGATTGCGTCCGAGCCGTCGAGCATGGCCTCGGTCTCGCGGTACGGGGAGGCGACGGACCCGGCGTCGAGGTGGTCGCGGCCGATGGCCAGCGGCGCGGCCAGCTCTCCGCTCGCCACCATGTCATTGAACCGCTCGCCCGCCTTGTCCCGCTCGCCGTAGCCGAGCCAGCAGATGCGCGCGGGCAGGCCCTGGAAGTGGACCCGCTCGCCCGCCATCCTGATCCAGCGGGCGAGGGACTCGTTCTTCGGGAAGAGGTCGAGGATCGCCTTGTCGGTCTTGGCGATGTCGGCCGGGTCGCCGGACAGCGCGGCCCAGCGGAAGGGGCCCTTGCCCTCGCAGAACAGCGGGCGGATGTAGGCCGGGACGAAGCCCGGGAAGGCGAACGCGCGGTCGTACCCGGCGAGTCGGGCCTCGCCCCGGATGGAGTTGCCGTAGTCGAAGACCTCGGCGCCGGCGTCCATGAAGCCGACCATGGCCTCGACGTGCCGGGCCATGGACTCGCGGGCCCGGGTCGTGAAGCCGGCCGGGTCCTTGGCGGCGGCGTCCGCCATGTCCTCGAAGTCGGTGCCCAGCGGCAGGTACGCCAGCGGGTCGTGGGCCGAGGTCTGGTCGGTGACGATGTCGATGGGGGCGCCCATGGCGAGCAACTGCGGGACGAGTTCGGCCGCGTTGCCGAGGACGCCGATGGACAGCGGACGGCGGGCGTCACGGGCCTCGGTCGCCAGCTGGAGGGCGTGGTCGAGGGAGTCGGCCTTCACGTCGAGGTAGCGGTGCTCGATGCGGCGGTCGATGGCGCGCGGGTCGCAGTCGACGCAGATGGCCACACCGTCGTTCATGGTGACCGCGAGGGGCTGGGCGCCGCCCATGCCGCCGAGGCCGGCGGTGAGGGTGATGGTCCCGGCGAGGGTGCCGCCGAACTTCTTCGCGGCGACGGCGGCGAAGGTCTCGTAGGTGCCCTGGAGGATGCCCTGGGTGCCGATGTAGATCCAGGAACCGGCGGTCATCTGGCCGTACATGGTCAGGCCGAGGGCTTCCAGGCGGCGGAACTCCTCCCAGTTGGCCCAGTCGCCGACCAGGTTGGAGTTGGCGATGAGGACGCGCGGGGCCCACTCGTGGGTCTGCATCACGCCGACCGGGCGGCCGGACTGGACCAGCATGGTCTCGTCCTGCTTGAGGGTGCGCAGCGTGCGGACCATGGCGTCGAAGGAGCGCCAGTCGCGGGCGGCCTTGCCGGTGCCGCCGTAGACGACGAGCTTGTCGGGGTGCTCGGCGACCTCGGGGTCGAGGTTGTTCTGCAGCATCCGCAGGGCGGCCTCCTGCTGCCATCCCAGGGCGCTCAGTTCCGTACCGCGCGGCGCTCGTACGGGGCGGGGTCCTGACATGGTCTGCCTCCTAGCGGATTGCTCCCAGTGAACTATTACTGCGGCTATTCACATCCTGACGTCCTGAATAGAACTAGTCAATACGTTCGTGGGCCAGCATCGGCCCACCGGAGGTGTTTGGCTGGGATCGCAGGGAACCGCACGGACGAGGACGGCGGAGAACGGGGGACGGCATGGGAGAAGACATGCACGGGGACGGAGTCGGGGCCGCGCGTGCGGCGCGGCGGGACGAGGCGGTGCGGGCCGCCGTGGAGCAGGGGCTACTCGGGCCGGACACCCCCATCGTCGGCCTGCTGGACGTCGAGGGCATCCGGGAGTCGGCCGCGGAGCTGCGGGCGGCGTTCGACGCGGTCGTGGCACCCGGCACGCCCGTGCTGCACGCCTTCGCGGTGAAGGCGACCCCGCTGGTGCCGGTGCTGCGGCTGCTGCACGAGGAGGGCCTGGGCGCCGAGGTGGCGAGCCCGGGCGAGCTGGCACTGGCACGGGCCGCGGGCGTGCCGCCGAGCCGTACGGTCCTGGACTCGCCCGCGAAGACGCCGGCCGAATTGCGCGAGGCGCTGGCGCTGGGGATCGCCGTCAACGCCGACAACCCGCAGGAGCTGGGGCGCATCGACGCCCTGATGCGGCCGGCCGACAGCCGTTCCCCGCTCGGGATCCGGGTGAACCCGCAGGTCGGCGGCGGGTCGATCACGGCGACCTCGACCGCGACGGCCACCTCGAAGTTCGGGGTGGCGCTGCGTGACGAGGGGGCGCGGGAGTGGGTGGTGCGTGCTTATGCCGAGCGGCCGTGGCTGACGCGGCTGCACGCGCACACCGGGTCCCAGGGCATCCCGCTGTCGCTGCTGGCGCAGGGGGTGGGCGAGGTGTACGCGCTCGCGGAGGAGACCAACCGGCGGCTCGGGCGGCGGCAGATCGACACCCTCGACATCGGCGGCGGACTGCCGGTCGACTTCGGCTCGGACGCGGCGGCGCCGACATACGCCCAGTACGCGCGACTGCTGGCCGAGACGGTGCCGGGGCTGTTCGACGGGCGGTACGGGCTGGTGACCGAGTTCGGGCGGTCGCTGCTGGCCCGGCACGGGACGGTGGTGGCCCGGGTCGAGTACGCCAAGAGCGCGGGCGGGCGGCCGGTCGCGGTGACGCACGCGGGCGTGCAGGTGGCGACGCGGACGGTGTACGTCCCGGGGTCGTGGCCGCTGCGGATCGCCGCGTACGACGCGAAGGGGCGGCCGAAGGAGGGGCCGCACGTGGTGCAGGACATCGCCGGACCGGCGTGCTTCGCGGGCGACCTGCTGGCCGAGGGGCGGGCGCTGCCGCTGCTGGAGCAGGGGGACTACGCGGCGGTGCTGGACACGGGCGCGTACTACTTCGCGCACCACTACGCGTACAACTCCCTCGCCCGGCCCGCCATTCACGGCTTCGCGCGGGACGGGTCCGGGGGCGTCGGCTTCGCGGTCGTGCGCGAGGCGCAGACGCCGGCCGAGATCGTCGCCGAGTCGGGAGGGGCGCACGCCCGGGCGCTCACCACCCTGCGCACGCCGGGCCGCCGTTGACATGGCACGACGGACATGCAGGTCAACCCCTGTGAAAACGGGGTCAGTCGACCCACCTTAGCCGCCCGCAGCATGTTCCACTGGAAAATGCCCGATCGCTCACCCCTCGCGCACACGTTGCGTAGTTTCGGCGTCACTCAGCCGAACCCCAGGCGGGAGGGGAACCGCGGTGCCCGGAATCGACGAGTGTCTGCTGGAAGCCATGCGACTGCCCGGTGCCCGGGGCGCCGCGCTGATCGACTGGACGAGCGGGCTGGCCCTGGGCACCGTGGGCGAGTCCCCGGGCGGTGACCAGGAGACGGCCGCGGCGGAGGCCGCCGAGATCGCCCGGCTGGCCGCCGAGCAGCACGCCTTCGCGCCGGACGAGGATCCGGAGGCGCCGGCGGCGGCCGACACGGAGCTGCCGGTGGAGGACCTCATCGTCAGCAACCGGGACAGCTATCACGTGCTCAGGTTCGTGGGCTCGTCCTTCGACGGCAGCGTCTTCCTGCACCTGTGGCTGGCGCGCGCGGAGGGCAATCTGGCGCTGGCCCGCATCCGGCTGGGCGAGATGGCGGAACGGCTGGTGCTGGCATGACGGTCGTCCGGACCACCGAACCCCCGCGGCTGCCCGTGCGGGACAAGGCGGCCGCCCGCGCCCGGGGCTGGGGCGGGGTCTCGCCGATGCTGACCCGGCTCGCCGCCGAGCGGGCCACCGGCGTCCTGGTCCGCGAGCACGGCACGCTGCACCTCGCCGAGGGCCTGGTCGTCCAGGCCGAGAGCCGGCACGCGCCCGGGCTCGGCGCGCTGCTCACCGCACACGGCACGCTCGCCCCGGAGGCCTGGCACCAGGCGGTCAACGAGGCCGCCGACCACCACCGCGTCGGCCGCCATCTGGTCGACGCCGGGCATCTCCCGCTCGGCGCCCTGGAGTTGTGCCATCTGGCGGCGCTGTACGACGCGGCGTACTTCGTCCTGGCCCCGAGCAGCACACCGCCCCGCTTCCGTTACGGGCCCGTCCACTGGCTCGGTTCCGTCCGCCCGGTGCCGGTGGAGGCGCTGGAGCGCGAGACGCTGCGCCGCCGTGACGTCCTGCACCGCATCTGGCCCCACCCCGGGATGGACGGCATCCCGCTGGCCCGGACGCACCTGCCGGGCACGCCCGCGCTCACCCGCCGTCAGCTCGCGGTCCTGGAGCTGGTCGACGGCGTCCGCACGGCAACCGACATAGCGCGCGAGCTGGGCCACCTGGCCTTCCACACCCTGGTGGACGTACGGCGGCTGACGGCGGCCGGGGTCGTGACCACCGCCGCCCCGGCCCGCGGCCAGTCACCGCCGGGCGGCACCCGCACCACGCCGGACCGCGGCCAGTCACCGCCGCCCCCCGACCAGCCCCCGGCGGACCCCGGCCAACCGCCCGGCCGGGGCCGGCCACCGCAGGGCCGTGGGCAGCCGCGCCGGCCGGAGACGGACGGGGCGGACGGCTACGCGCCGCCCGTCCCCGCCGAACCGCTGCCGCCCGATCCCCACATCACCTTGCTGAAGAGGCTCAGAGATGCGCTGGAGGCCCTTTGAGAGGAGTCACCGGATGGCCGCCGACCCCCACATCCTGGACGAGCTGCGCCGCCTGAGGGCCCGGGTCCCGCAGCTCACCGGCGCCCTCGCGACCGGCCCCGACGGAGCCGTCCTCGCCCAGGACACCCCGGGCGTCGACCCCCGGGCCACGGCCGCGCTCACCGTCCAGGCGCACACGGCCGCCGCCCAGCTCGCGGACGCCACGGGCCAGGGGGAGTTCCGCGAGCTGCTGGTGCGCGGCGTGTACGGCTACGCGGCGACCTTCGCGGCGGGCGGCGCCCCCACGGCCGTACTGACCCTGCTCGCCCAGGACCGGGTGAACGTGGGCCGGCTGCTGCTGGAGGGGCGGCGGGCGGCGGCCCGGGTCGCCGAGCTCCTCGACAGCCGTACGGCGGCGGCGAACCGGAGCGCACCGGCCAAGCAGCCGGCCAAACCGGCCGCCAGGACGGCGGCCGCACGAACCAGAACCCCGCGCGCGGCACGCACGACGACCAACGCGCGCACCACCGAATAGTCGACACGCATGGTCGGCACAGTCGAGAAGACAAGGGAACGAGGAATCACAACCATGGCCAACACCGAGACCACGCTGAAAGAGTGCCTCGCCTCCATCGAGGGCGCGACCGGCGTCGCGCTCGTCGACTACACCAGCGGCATGGCGCTCGGCACGCTGGGCGGCGGCAAGACCTTCGACCTGAACGTGGCCGCCGCCGGCAACACCGACGTCGTGCGCGCCAAGATGCGCACGATGGAGCACCTGGGCCTGAAGGGCCAGATCGAGGACATCCTGATCACGCTGTCCGACCAGTACCACCTGATCCGCCTGATCAGCGGCCGGGGCGGCAACGGCCTGTTCATCTACCTGGTCCTCGACGGCAAGCGGGCCAACCTGGCGATGGCCCGCCACCAACTGCGGAAGATCGAGGAGGACCTGGAGGTCTGACCCTCCCCCGCCCGGCTAGACGAGCGACGCGGTACGGCGACGCGCCCCGCCCGGGGCCGCGTCGCCGGCCGCGATGCCCGTGCTGCGGTAGGCCTTGACCGCCTTGCCGGCCGGGCGGCCGCCGTTGCCGGCGAGCCAGTCGACACGGACCCACAGGAGCGCGTCCTCGTCCCGCTCGCGCCGCCCCAGCCAGGCCGCCTTCAGCCGCAGCCCGGTGCCGGCACCGGCGAGCAGCATGCCGCCCGCGGCCGGCACGACGAACGAGGCGGCCAGCGCCACCACGAACGCCGACAGCAGCCACCAGCGGTGCCCGCGCCGCCAGGTGCGCACACTGACCGCCCGGTCCTGGAGCACGTCGTGCTTGCCGGCCCGGACCGCCGAACGGGCGAGGGCGGCGTAGCGCCGGCGGCGGGTGTACGACACCACGGCCGCCGCGAGAAGGAACAGTGCCGCCCCGGCCATCACCCCGATCCGCCGTCCCGTGACGCCCGGCACCAGCACCCCGACACCGGCCGCGAACACCCCGGCCCACCACAGGGGCGCGGCCCCGGCCCGTACGACGACCGCCACCCGAGCCAGTCCCAGACCTCCGCGTGCCACGTTCCGCCTCCTCGTCGTCCTGGCACAGTCCTGTGGGCCGCAGGCTAACGAGCGAATGTGAGACGACTCTGAAAACGCGCCCCTACTCCACGAACAGCCCCCGCGCCGCCGCCCGGGCGTCGAACTCCTCCAGGCGGGACTGGGCGTCGGGCAGGTCGTCGCACATGGCCTCCAGCAGCACCCGGCCGAGCAGCATGGGCGCGCAGGCGGTGTCGAAGGCGAGCCCGGTGCCGACGGCGGCGGGCAGCAGAAGGTCGGAGACCTTGGCGACCGGTGCGAAGGCGGAGTCGGCCACCGTCACCACCGTCAGCCCGGCCTCCTTGGCGAAGGCGAGGCTGTCGACGACCTCGCGCGGATGCCGGGGCAGCGCGAAGCAGAGCAGGGTGCTGGCGCCGGCCAGCACGGCGGCCTCGATGCGGTCCTGGATCATCGTGCCGCCCTCGTTGAGCAGCCGGACGTCCGGATGGACCTTGGCGGCGAAGTAGGCGAAGCCGTACGCCTGGGAGGCGGCGGCGCGCAGGCCCAGGACGGGGAGGGGACGGGAGGCGGCCAGCAGCCGCCCGGCCCGCTGCACCGGACGCGGGTCGGCGAGCAGGTCGGCGAGGTGCCTGAGGTTCTCGATCTCGGCCTCGACGGCCTGCTGGTACTCGTTGTAGGAGCCGGGCCGGTCCGCCGGCTCGGCGGGCGCGACCTCGCGCAGGTGCTTGCGCAGGGCCGGGTAGCCGTCGAAGCCGAGGGCGACGGCGAAGCGCGTCACGGAGGGCTGGCTGACCCCGGCCAACTCGGCCAGTTCCACGCTGGACAGGAACGGAACATCGGCCGCCCGCCGCACCATGCTGTGCGCGATGCGCCGCTGGGTCGGCGTCAGCCGGTGCCCCTCGAAGAGCGCCTGCAGCCGCCCCGCGGGACTGTCGCTCACGCCCGTCTCCCTCTCCGCGCCCATCACTCGCTCCCCCTCCAGATCTCCGTGAACCGGTCCAGCAGTGCGGCCGCCGCCGTCACGTCGTCCGTGAGCGGCCGGTCGGCCTGGTCCTCCCGCAGTACGGACTCGGCGAGCCGGAACGCCCGGCCCACCGGAAGGTCCGGCTCGGGCCTGAGGTCGCGCTGGCGCAGCGCCCGTACCGCGGCGACGAGTTCGCAGCCGACGACGAGCCGGTACGCGCGGCAGGCGCGGCCGGTCTGACGTGCGGCGAGCGAGGCGAAGCTGGCCTGTTCCTCGACGCCCCGGGAGAGTACAGCGTGCCCGAGCGAGGCGGGAGCGGAGAACGCGCGCAGATCGCCGAGGGCGGCCCCGGCGGCGTACTCGAGGATCATCACGCCGGAGGAGGCCGGTTCGTGGTCGGCGAGGAAGGGGCGCAGCCGGGTGTAGGCGGGCTCGTTGAGGGTGGACAGACGGGAGGTCGACAGCCGGGCCACCTGGGTCAGGGACAGCCGGAAGTGGTCCAGGGCGAGGGCGAGTTGGGCCTGGTAGAAGCCGCCGTGGTGGTAGGCGGCCATGTCCTCGGGTGAGATGAGGGGGTTCTCGGCGGCCGCGTTGATCTCCATCACCAGCACCTCCTCCAGGGCATCGGCGGCGTCGTGCGCCGGGCCGTGGATCTGCGGCAGGCAGCGGAAGCCGTACGGGTCCTGGATCCGGCCCAGCGGCGGGGTGGGCCGGTCGGCGGCGCCGATCAGCTCCCGCATCCGAGCGGCGACCCGGGCGCTGCCCCGGTGCGGGCGGGCGGCGTGCACGGGTGCGGCGTACGCCTCGTGCGAACCGTCGACGGCGAGCAGCGACAGCGCGGCGACGACCTGCGTGGCCTCGACCAGCCCCCGCAGCTCATGGAGGGCGAGCGCCGACTGCCCGAGGGTGAGGGCGTTACTGCTGATGAAGGCCAACGCGTCGTTGTTGTCGAGGGGTTGAGCTTCGGGAGCACCGCCTGTGGACCCCGAAACGCCCAGCGCCCGCCACGGATGCTCCCCCGCCAGCGCCAGCCCCACCTGGGCCAGGGCCGCTATGTCGCCGGTGCCGACGGAGCCGAACTCGTTGACGATCGGGTGGACGCCGTTCTCCAGGGCCTCGCACAGGGCCGTCACCACCGTCGGTCGCAGGCCGGCCCCGCCGGCGAGCAGCTGGTTGGCGCGTACCGCGAGCATGGCGCGCACCTGCCGGGAGGGGAGTTCGTCGCCGATCGCGCCTGCGTGGCTGCGCAGCAGTCTGAGGCCGTGTTCGGCGGCCGCCTCGGTGGGCACGCTCTCGTTCCGGTTGGCGCCGACGCCGGTCGAGCGGCCGTAGACGCGACCGGTCGCGGCGATCTGCCGGGCCGCGTCCCAGGACTCGGTCACCCGCTTCATCGCGTCGGTCCCCGGCACCGGCCGCGCCGTGCCGTCGGCGAGGCGCACGACGTCCGCGACGCCCAGCCCGATCCCGTCGAGGACCACGAGCCCCGTGTGCACGGCTTCCGGCGTGTCCACGATCCGAGACGACATCAAGCCCAAACCCTTCTCAATCCGGACGCCTGATCTTGCTGTGCGGTCATCCGCTACCTCGGATTAACGCCAAACCGTCGACAAGCTATTCAGCTACCAAGAACTCTGCATGACGTTATGCAGCCGGGCAAGGGACAACTCATGATGCGTGACCGTCCTCGTCGGATCTTCCGGCTGCGGCAAGACGACCACCCTGCGGATGATCAACCGAATGGTAGAGCCGACCTCCGGCACCGTCCGGGTCGGCGGCAGGGACGTGACCCGCCAGGACGCCACCGAGTTGCCGGAGACCGTGGGCCTGGCCGCCGACACCTGATCCCCAGCCGGCACATCGTCCCGCTCATCGGCGACCGCAAGGCCGACGACACGGTTCGCAAGGCCCTGGCCGAGCTCGGCAACGTCCTCACCACCGAGCAGCTCACCCGGCTCAACAGCCGGGTCGACAATGACAAGAAGGACCCCGAGGACCTGGCCGCCGCCTACGCCGAGCAGCACGGGCTGGTCTGACCCCCAGCACGGACAGGGGGGCTAACCCCAGTGCGGCGGGCGGCGCGGCTCCTTACCGTGGGTTGTCATGAGGGGAATGGAGACGAGCATGGACGCGCGGGACGCCGAGCTCAAGAAGGAGCTCAACGCCACTCTGCAGGCCCGCAGGGAACTGGGTGAGGAGTACGAGTCCGCGCTGGTCGACTCGTTCCTGGAGAAGGTCGACCAGCGCATCGACGGGGCCGTGGAGCGCCGCGTGCGGCGGCAGATGGCCGAGCAGCAGATGGTGGTGGCCCGGGGATCGCGGGCGCCGAAGCCCACCGACTCCTGGGGCGAGCGCTTCGGCTTCGGCATCGTCTCGCTGGTCCTGGCGATCCCGCTGTCCGCGATCGGCGGCGGCATCGCCCATCTGCCCGGCCTGCTGGTCGCCTGGGCGGGCATCGTCGGCGTCAACGCCTTCTCGGCGGCGCGCGTCAACCCGGGCCTGTTCGGCGGCCGCCGCGGACGCAAGAAGGACGAGGACCGCTGGGAAGACTGACCCGCGCGTGTGATGTGAAGACGGCCGCCACCATCAATTGAGGAACCACGGCGGCGGGCGACCACGTCCGCGAGAGCGGCGCCGGCTTAGGCGCGAAAAGCGTGTGCGCGGGGACCGCCGCACCCCCGTTGCCGGGGGGCGGGACGACGGCGGTCCCCGCGAGGGACGTCGACCGGGTCAGGGCCGGGTCTGACGTCCGGCGTCCATGGAGGTCCGGGAGCCGCTCCGGAGGTCCTTGGACGTTCGGCGCCGGCTGGGGCGGGGAGCCTCCCCCAGTGCTTAACGCCTGGGAGGTACCCCCACCGCCCTGCCGACACCCCTAATGTGCCGGAGCCGTGTTAAGCGTGTGCTGCGTGCACGTGACACGCTCGTACCACTTCCGCGAAGTCCACCACTTCGGTAGGCAACCGCAAGTTCCCCGTGGTGGGGCTCCGTTCACCGGACGTTCGCCGTCACTTTCCGCCCTTGGCCAGGAAGTGCAGCAGGTCCTGCCGGCTGATCACCCCGGTCGGCTTTCCCTCGATGAGGACGATCGCCGCGTCCGCCGCGCCGAGCACGGTCATCAGGTCGGCGACCGGCTCGCCGGAGCCCACCTGGGGCAGCGGGGACGACATGTGCTTCTCCAGCGGGTCCTCCAGCGAGGCCCGCTTGGCGAACAGCGCGTCCAGCAGCTCCCGCTCCACGACCGAGCCGACGACCTCGGCGGCCATGACGTCCGGGTGACCGGCGCCCGGCTTCACGATCGGCATCTGCGAGACGCCGTACTCGCGCAGGACCTCGATGGCCTGGCCGACGGTCTCGTCCGGGTGCATGTGGACGAGCGAGGGAATGGCGCCGTGCTCCTTGTCGCTGAGCACGTCCGCGACGCGGGCGCTGGGGCCCTCGTCCTCGAGGAAGCCGTAGTCCGCCATCCACTCGTCGTTGAAGATCTTCGACAGGTAGCCGCGCCCGCTGTCCGGCAGCAGGACGACCACCACGTCGTCCTCCTCCAGGCGCCGCGCGACCTCCAGCGCCGCCACGACCGCCATCCCGCAGGAGCCGCCGACCAGCAGCCCCTCCTCCTTCGCGAGCCGGCGGGTCATCTGGAAGGAGTCCTTGTCGGAGACCGGGACGATCTCGTCGGCGACGGTCCGGTCGTAGGCGGTGGGCCAGAAGTCCTCACCGACACCCTCGACCAGGTACGGCCGCCCGGAGCCGCCGGAGTACACGGACCCCTCGGGGTCGGCGCCGATCACCTTCACCCTGCCTTCGCTGACGTCCTTCAGATAGCGGCCGGTGCCGGAGATGGTCCCTCCGGTCCCCACGCCCGCCACGAAGTGGGTGATCCTCCCGTCCGTCTGCTCCCACAGCTCGGGGCCGGTCGAGTGGTAGTGGGAGAGCGGGTTGTTGGGGTTGGAGTACTGGTCGGGCTTCCACGCGCCGGGCGTCTCGCGCACCAGCCGGTCGGAGACGTTGTAGTACGAGTCGGGGTGCTCGGGGTCGACGGCCGTGGGGCAGACCACGACCTCGGCGCCGTACGCCCGCAGCACGTTGATCTTGTCGGTGCTCACCTTGTCGGGGCACACGAAGATGCACTTGTACCCCTTCTGCTGCGCCACGATGGCGAGCCCCACCCCGGTGTTCCCGCTGGTCGGCTCCACGATGGTCCCGCCGGGCTTGAGCGCCCCGCTCTCCTCGGCCGCCTCGATCATGCGCAGGGCGATGCGGTCCTTCACGGAGCCGCCCGGGTTGAAGTACTCGACCTTGGCCAGGACGGTCGCCTTGATGCCCGTGGTCACGCTGTTGAGCCTCACCAGCGGGGTGTTGCCGACGAGACTGATCATCGAGTCGTGGAATTGCACCGTTGTCTCCGGTTGCTTGCAAAAGAAAGTGGTCCTAGTGGTTCCGCCAGCGTAGGCCCTGCCGTCCGCCAGGCGCGGTCGTTCACTCCCCGTTGAGATTGGCGAACGGTCGGTACGGGGCAAGGAGTGGATGTAGGGCGACGAAGGAGGTGGCGGCGAGGTATGACGAGCATGTCGAGGGCACGGGTGGCCCGGCGGATCGCGGCCGGTGCCGCGTACGGCGGCGGCGGGATCGGGCTGGCCGGCGCGGCCGCCATGGGACTGCTGCTGGCGGAGGTCCAGCTGGCCAGGCGCCATGTGGGCAACGGCAGCAGCGGCCGGGTGCCGGTGGCGGACGGCCTGTACGGAACCGCGTACACCGTGCCCGACGAACCTCCCCTGCGGCTGACCATGCTCGGCGACTCCACGGCCGCGGGCCAGGGCGTGCACCGGGCGGGCCAGACGCCGGGCGCGCTGCTGGCGTCGGGGCTGTCGGCGGTGGCCGAACGCCCGGTGGAGCTGCACAACGTGGCCCTTCCGGGGGCGACCTCCGACGACCTGGACCGTCAGGTGGCCCTGGTCCTCGCCAACCCCGCCCTGGTGCCGGACATCTGCGTGATCATGATCGGCGCGAACGACGTCACGCACCGCATGCCCCCGACCCGTTCCGTCCGCCATCTCTCGGCGGCGGTACGGCGGCTGCGCACGGCCGGCGCGGAGGTGGTGGTCGGCACCTGTCCGGACCTGGGCACGGTGGAGCGGGTGCAGCAGCCGCTGCGCTGGCTGGCCCGCCGCGCCTCCCGCCAGCTGGCGGCCGCCCAGACGATCGGAGCCGTCGAACAGGGCGGCCGCACCGTGTCCCTGGGCGACCTGCTGGGCCCCGAGTTCGAGGCCAACCCGCGCGAACTGTTCGGGCCCGACAACTTCCACCCCTCCGCCGAGGGCTACGCGACGGCGGCGATGGCCGTCCTGCCGACGGTGTGCGCGGCGCTAGGCCTGTGGCCGGCCGAGGAGGAGCGCCCGGACGTGTCGCGGCGGGAGGGCTTCCTGCCCGTGGCGAGGGCGGCGGCGGAAGCGGCGTCCGAGCCGGGCACCGAGGTCACGGCGGCGATGCCGACGGGTCCGCGCGGACCGTGGGCGCTGCTCAAGCGCAGGCGCAGGCGGCGGGTGCACGAGCCGGCGCCGGAGCCCAGTTCCGTCTCCTCGACGCAGCCGGCCCCCTGAGCCACAAAGCAAGCGCTTAGAAAATTGCGGCCAGGGTCACACAGCGACAGACGTGACCCTGACCTTACGGACGGGTAGCTTCCCAAGCAGCCCTGACCGTCTCGTACTCCCACCCGTCGCCCGACCACCACCCCTCAACGAGGCGCTACGCGCCACCCCTTCCAGTCTGGAGCCGTCATGCCCGAAGCCGTGATCGTCTCGACCGCCCGCTCCCCGATCGGCCGTGCCGTGAAGGGCTCGCTGAAGGACCTGCGCCCGGACGGCCTCACCGCCACGATCATCCAGGCCGCCCTGGCGAAGGTCCCCGAGCTGGACCCGAAGGACATCGACGACCTGATGCTCGGCTGTGGTCTGCCGGGCGGCGAGCAGGGTCACAACCTCGGCCGGATCGTCGCCGTGCAGATGGGCATGGACCACCTGCCGGGCTGCACCATCACCCGTTACTGTTCCTCCTCGCTGCAGACGAGCCGGATGGCCCTGCACGCCATCAAGGCCGGCGAGGGCGACGTCTTCATCTCGGCCGGTGTCGAGATGGTCTCCCGCTACGCCAACGGCAGTTCCGACATGCCGAGCGGACGCAACCCGCTCTTCGCCGACGCCGAGGCCCGCACCGCCGCCACGGCCGGCTCCGAGGGCTCCACCTGGCACGACCCGCGCGAGGACGGCCTGCTGCCCGACCCGTACATCGCGATGGGCCAGACCGCCGAGAACCTGGCGCGCTGGAAGGGCGTGACCCGCCAGGACATGGACGAGTTCGGCGTCCGCTCGCAGAACCTCGCCGAGGAGGCCATCAAGAACGGCTTCTGGGAGCGCGAGATCACCCCGGTCACGCTGCCCGACGGCACGGTGGTCAGCAAGGACGACGGTCCGCGCCCCGGTGTGACCCTGGAGGGCGTGGCCGGTCTCAAGCCGGTCTTCCGCCCCGACGGCCTGGTCACCGCCGGCAACTGCTGCCCGCTGAACGACGGCGCCGCGGCCGTGGTCATCATGAGCGACACCAAGGCCCGCGAGCTGGGCCTGACCCCGCTCGCCCGCATCGTGTCGACCGGCGTCTCGGGCCTGTCCCCCGAGATCATGGGCCTCGGCCCGGTGGAGGCCTCGCAGCAGGCGCTGCGCCGCGCCGGCCTCACCATCGACGACATCGACCTGGTCGAGATCAACGAGGCGTTCGCCGCGCAGGTGATCCCCTCCTACCGCGACCTGAACATCCCGCTGGAGAAGCTGAACGTCAACGGCGGCGCGATCGCCGTCGGCCACCCCTTCGGCATGACCGGCGCCCGCATCACCGGCACCCTCATCAACTCCCTGCAGTTCCACGACAAGCAGTTCGGCCTGGAGACGATGTGCGTCGGCGGCGGCCAGGGCATGGCGATGGTCATCGAGCGCCTGAGCTGAACCGCTGCGTAACCGCTGAGGCACCAACGGTGAGCCTCTGGCCCGGAGTCCGGAACACCACCGGTCTCCGGGCCGTTTTGTGATCCAATCTCCCCCAGGATGTGACCTATCTCCCTTCGTGGAGGGATTCACGCAGCTCAGGGCGGGTACGACACCCCTTCTGGGACCTAAAGTCCTGTCCGGTTCGTGACGTTACGCACTGACAGCTGGTCAGTCCGCCCTTCAAGCTGATGTAGGAAGTCGGGGGTCGACTTTGAACCGGGAGTACGTCAGTGAGCGCCATGCCGATCGCCTTGCTGCTCATCACGGCCGCCACGGGCGCCGTGGGCGTCGCCGTCCTGCGCACCCTCATGGTGCTGCGCCGTGAGGTCGCCGCCCTGCACACCCAGCTCGCCGAGCAGCACGTCCCGCACGGTCTCGTGCCCGCCGCCCGCCTGTCCACCGAGGCCGACGAGATACGCGCCGCCGTCGCCGAGGCGCTCGCCGAGGAGCGCGAGCGCGAACTGGCCGAGGCGCGCGCCTTCTGGGCCGCCCAGGAGTCCCGTGACGGCTCCGACGCGCCCTCGCTCCTCGGTCTGCCGGACAGCGAGCTGTACCTGCCCCGGCAGAGCGACTTCGTGGGCCTCGAGCCGCTGGAGTCGGTGACCGAGCAGGCCGCCGACGCCGACGAGTTCGCCGGGGACTCCCCCGAACTGGCCGCGGCCCGCCGCCGGCACCCCTCCCACCCGGACTTCGTCCCGGTGCAGTCACCCGTGGCGAACGACCATGAGCGCACCGTGGCCACCCTCGAGGAACTGGCCGCCACCCGCACCGAACTGACCGACGTCCGCCCCGGCCCGCTGGGCACCCTGGACGTCTACGTCTTCGCCGACGGCACGACCCTGTGCATGACCCCGGGCCACCGCGAGACGGCGGAGCGTCTGGCGGCCGCCCTGCGCGCGGGCCGGACACCGGTCCTGCTCGGCGGTTCGGGCGTCTCCGGCGCGTACACGCTGACGTTCGAGTGCGGCGAGGAGAACGTGTACATCCTGGCGGACCGGGTCATAGCGTCCCTGTAGAGATCAGCGTCCCTGTAGAGATCAGCGTCTCCGCAGGGATCCGCGTCCCTGGAGAGATCAGACGCCGGCGCGCTGTTGCGCCTGAGCCACCAGTTCCACCGCCTGTTCCAGCTGGCCCTCGTCCTCGAGCACGAGGGCCAAGTCGTGTGCGGCGACGGTGATTTGGTCGGCGGCGGCGAACATCCCGGCGTCCGGCATCAGCCGGGGCTCCGTCTCCGGGTCCTCCAGGACCTGCGCCCGGCAGGCCAACTCCCGGGCCAGTTGCAGGGCCTCGGCGGCGGCTCCCCGCTGCAGCCGGCTCTGCGGAGCCGCCCTCAACCGGTCGGCGAAGTGATCCACGGCTCGCGTCAAGGGCGTCGTATCAACCACGGAACGAGCGTACGCGGCACCGCCAGACTGTTGCCAACAGGCGAACGCTCAGGCACCGTGACCTGAAGGACCGGCTTACATCCCCTTTGCGTTCGGAGGCGCCGATGTCCCACGTCCTCTCCGAGGAGACCCACCGCAACATGCTCGCCCGCATCCCCCACTGCACCGGTCGTGAAGTGTCCGACTGGATCCGCACCGTCGAAGAAGGCCCCGCCCTCTTCCGCTTCGAGGAAAAGGTCAGCTGGCTCCGCCACGAGCACAACCTCGCGTACGGCCACGCGAAGGCGATCGTCCACGAATACGACCTGAGGAGGGCAGCGCGCAAACTGCTCTAGGCGCGCACCACGACATGACGAAGGGCCCCCGGTGAGAGCACCGGAGGCCCTTCGTGACAGCTGAATGACAGCCGCGGGACGGCTAGTCGTTGCTGTTGAGGATGGCGATGATCCGCAGGAACTCCATGTAGATCCACACCAGCGTCAGCGTCAGCCCGAAGGCCGCCAGCCACGCCTCCTCCTTCGGCGCGCCGTAGGCGATGCCGTCCTCGACCTGCTTGAAGTCCAGGGCGAGGAAGCAGGCGCCGAGCAGCACGCCGACGATGCCGAAGAACACACCGAGCGGGCCGCTGCGGAAGCCGAGGCCGTCACCGCCGCCGAAGACCGCGAACAGCAGGTTCACGACCATCAGCAGCACGAAGCCGAGCGCCGCCGCCATCACGAAGCCGTAGAAACGGCGGTTGACGCGGATCCAGCCCGCCTTGTACGCCACCAGCACACCGGCGAACACCGCCATCGTGCCGATCACCGCCTGCATGGCCGCGCCGCTCGCGATGCGGTTGTCGACCACGCTGGAGACCACGCCGAGGAACACACCCTCGAACGCGGCGTACGACAGGATCAGCGCGGGCGTGGCCTTGCGCTTGAAGGACTGCACGAGCGCCAGGACCATGCCGATCAGCGCGGCGCCGACACCGATGCCGTAGGAACGGCTGATGTTGGCGTCGTCGACCGGCAGCAGCGCCCAGGCGAGCGCGGCCGTGACGATCAGGGTGCCGAGGGTGGACGCGGTGCGCAGGACGACGTCGTCCATGGTCATCCGGCCGGTGGTGGCCGGGGCCTGGGGCGGGGCGCCGTACTGCAGGTCCTGCTGGGCGTACGGGTTCTGCGCGTAGGGATTGCCGCCCGCGTAGGGGTTGGCCTGCGTTCCGACAGCGGGACCCCCGGCCTGCGGCGCGGTGTTGAAGCCCGCGTAGCCGTTGTCGCGGCTGAACCCCCGTCGCGAGAAGACCGGGTTTCTGCTCCTCATTTCACTCCTCCATGGCCGCACGTCGCGGCCTTGGCTCAAGAGTAATAGGTAGGCAAAGGAATGACCCTAGTGCTTGGGGAGGATCTTTCCCTCGTCGTGCAGCGCAACACGCTACGCGGGTCCGTGATTCCCGCCACCGCGGGGGTTCACACGGCCGTCAGTCCAGGGGAAAACCCGTGTAGCCCTCGGCCAGGTCGGCCTCGGCGGCACGCGAGGCGGCGACCCGCTCCAGACGGGTGAGCTGGAGGCGGTGGTCGAAGGGGGTGGCGTCGGGGGCAGGGTGCAGCATCGTCGTCATGTCGTACGAGAACCGCTCGGCCTGCCAGACGCGGCGCAGACAGGTCCCCGAGTAGGCGTCGAGCAGCTCGGCCGAGCCGGTCTCCTTCTCGTACGACAGCGCCCGCGCGAAGGTCACCACGTCACCGACGGCCAGGTTGAGGCCCTTGGCGCCGGTCGGCGGGACGATGTGGGCGGCGTCGCCGGCCAGGAAGAGGCTGCCGTACCGCATCGGCTCGTGGACGTAGGAACGCATCGGGGTGACGGACTTCTGGGTGATCGGGCCGCGCTCCAGACGCCAGTCGTCCGCGGTCTCCAGGCGCCGTTCCAGCTCGTCCCAGATCTCCTCGTCGCCCCAGCTGTCGGCGTCGGTGCCGGCGGGCACCTGGAGGTAGAGACGGGAGACGGAGGGGGAGCGCATGGACAGCAGGGCGAAGCCGCGGTCGTGGCGGGCGTAGACCAGCTCGTCGTGGGAGGGCGGGACGTCGGCGAGGATGCCGAGCCAGCCGAAGGGGTACGTCCGCTCGAACACGCGGCTGAGCTCGGCGGGGACCGCCTGCCGGGCCACCCCCCAGAACCCGTCGCACCCGACGACGTACCGGCACTCCAGCACCTCCTCCCGCCCCTCGTGCCGGAACCGCACGGACGGGCTGTCGGTGTCCGCGCCCTCGACGGCGAGGGCCTCCGCCTCGAACAGCAGCGGGCCGCCCTCCTTGAGCTGGAGGGCGATGAGGTCCTTGCAGACCTCGGTCTGGGCGTAGACCATCACGGACCGGCCGCCGGTGAGGGCGGGGAAGTCGACGCGGTGGCGGCGCCTTTGCCAGCGCAGTTCGATGCCGTCGTGCGGGAGGCCCTCGCGGTCCATGCGCTCGCCGGCGCCGGCCGCGCGCAGCACGTCCACCGTGCCCTGCTCCAGGATCCCGGCGCGCTGGCGGTGCTCGACGTAGGCCCGGTCGCGGCTCTCCAGCACGACGGAGTCGATCCCGGCGTTGTGCAGCAGCCGGGCGAGGAGGAGGCCGGCCGGGCCGGCGCCGATGATGCCGACGGTGGTACGCATCCCGCATCCCTTGGTCGTCTGGGCGTTTCTCGTCTTGGTTCGTGCTGTGAAATTTACTTCACCAACTTCTGGGATGTGAGTCTGCGCCCGCCCCCTGGGGATGTCAATGGCCGACCGCCGCGCCGTGGGAGACGGTCACGGCGGTCGGCACGGGCCGCCGGGATCAGCGCGCCGGGGGCCAGCCGTCGAGGTGACGGTGGAGGGTGACATCGGGCTTCACGTCGCCCTTGGGGGCGTTCGCCACGGCGTCGTGCAGCACGGTGGTGACCTCGCTCGCCAGGCCGTCGACCTGGGTCTTGAGGTCGGCCGCGGGCAGCGAGGAACGGGTCAGCTCGTCCAGCCGGCGGTGGATGTCGGCGAGCTTGCGCTGGGTGTCGGCGTTCAGACTGAACGGGGTCGGCGTGGAGACGACGAACTGGTAGGCGCCGGCCAGTGTCTGGCAGCCGGTGCACTTCTTGTTGGCCGCGTCGCTGAGGTTCACGGCGTTGAGGTGCGTGTGCTCGCCGGCCATCGTGACGATCTGGAACGACAGCGCGACGGAACGGCAGGCGTCGTCCGCCGAGCAGCCCGCCGAGACCGCGTTGGCCTGGTTACGGGCGGAGGCGGCGTTCACCGTGCCGAACTGGCGCACCGTGAACGAGTCCCTGGCCTGGGTGTGGTGGGCCCGGTCGGCGTGCGTGAACACGTGGTCCGAAGCGAACGCGGCGTGCGACACCCCAGTGGCGGCCTGCGCCGGCACGGCGGTCGCGGCCCCCGCGACACCGGCCGCGAACAGCCCTATGCCGAGGGCCCGACGGGTGAGGGGGTTGCGGGTGGGTCGAGCTTTTCGATGGCTGGACAAGGGTTCTCCTTGGTGGATGCGTTCGGTGGTGGGGGGTGGCGGTGTTGCGGGGTGGCGGGTCGGGGGGTGGCGGTTGTGTCGGTGGCGGTGGTGCGGGTGGTGTGCGGCCCAGCGGGTGGCGGGTGGTGCGGGGTGTGCCGGTGGCGGTGATGCCTGTAGCGGTGGAGCGGGTACGGCGGTGGTGCGGAGCATGCGGGGCCCGGGACGGGTGCTCGGCCGTCACCGGCCGTCGGTCGAGCACCCGCGCCCGCGGAGGTCACCCCATGACCCGGGCGGCCCGCGCCGAGGGCTCCCCGCGCCATGCGGCTCCCCGTGCCGGGGCACCCTCGCCGTGGGCCTGTCCCGGACGCCCCGCCGTGCCGTGAGCACGCGCGCCGTCGACTCCCCGTGCCCTGGGCCCCATGCCGTGCGGCTCCCCGGGCGGTCGCCGCCCCCCTCCGGCCGGTCCCGGGGACGTCCACCCCGGGACCGGCCGGGTCTCAGGTCGTCGCCGGTGACGCGCTGGGCGGCGGGGTCGTCGGCGGCTCGGTCGGGGAGGCCGTGGCGCTCTCCGACGGGGTCGGGGAGACCGGCGGCTCGGACGGACCGCCGCCGGGAGCGGAGGCGGAGGGGCCCGAGCCGGTCGGCGAGCCCCCGCCCGAGGTCGTCGCCGGCTGACCCGTCGCGCCCTTGGTCGGGCGGGCCGACGCCGGGGCGGACGCGGACGCGGAGGCCGAGGCGGTCGTACTCGCCGACGGGTCGGGCGAGGCACCGTGCGCCGCCGCGGAGGCGCCGGGTGACGCCGACGGGGACAGGGACGCGGCGCCGGGGCCCGCCGGACCGCGCGAGGCGCCACCGCCGGAGGTCGAGGCGTCCCGGGGGCTCGGGGCCTCGGTGGAGACCCCGGGCTGCAGGATCGGGGCGATCGGCGGCTGCTTGGGCAGCGGCTTCGGGGTGATGCCGGAGACCCAGGCGTAGCTGAGGCCCGTCAGACCGGCCAGGGCCAGGGCGCACAGCGCGATCCTCAGACGCGGGCGGCCCGCCGTGGAGCGTTTCGCGGCGCGGAAGATACGGCCGCTCATCTTCACCGACAGATAGACGACACCGGCCATCGGGCACAGCAGCATCACACACCCGATCACCCCCACCAGCCCGTCGACGATCTTGCCGTCCGCCAACGCCGAACCCGTGCCGACGAGTTGCTCGGTCAGCGACCGGGTCATCGTGGTGAGGATCCGCGGCAGGTTCCACAGGGCGTAGCCCAGCTCGCCCACCAGCAGCGGCACCATGGTCAGCACCCAGGTGGCGACGATGGTCCGCGCCGACTTCTTCAGCCCCGCGACCTCCTTGCGGGCCGCCTTCCCCTTGGCCCCCGGCACCAGACCCAGCAGGATCGGCTTGATCTTGCCGTAGAGGTCCGGCACGCCCGCGAGGTCGCCCAGGATGTAGTAGCCGTCCAGCCGGACGGCCGGCATCAGCTGCTCCAGGATCTCGAAGTGCCCGAGGTAGACCGCGGCCAGGAAGAACTGTGCCCCGGTCGCGAAGTACGCCCCGGCCATGCCGAGCATGAAGACGACGTTGAAGTAGACCCCGCCCAGGTCGGTGCGGATCCGCCCGGCCCGGCCGATCCGGTAGACGTCGGTGACGTCCGTGTACATGGACGGCCAGATCAGGAAGAGTCCGCAGCCGATGCAGCCGGGCCGCGCGCCACCGTACTTGCACGCGGAGGCGTGGCCGAACTCGTGGAAGACGAGCGAGGCCACGGTCAGCACGAACACGATCAGGATGAGGACCGGCTGGTCCAGGACCTCCAGGACCGGGTCGATCGCCCCGAAGAACCCGAACAGCCACACGTCCATGGCCACGGCCGCCAGCAGCACCGCAACGACCACGGCCGGCCGGTGCAGCCAGGACAGCGCCCGTGCGATCCGGGCCGTGCGCCGCTCGTTGAAGATCACCCGGTGGCCCTTGAGGGCGAGCAGCAGGTCGGAGCGCGGGGCGTCGACCTCGTCGTCCTCCTGGCCCTCGGGGACCGTCACACCGAGCGGCTCGAGCTTGTTCTCCACCAGGTAGCGGACGTTCTCGCCGCTGACCTCGCGGCCGAAGCGCGCGCTGACGCGGTACGCGATGGTCTCGACGTCACGGACGCCGTCGATGCTCGACGCCACGAGGTACAGCAGCCGGGACAGCTGCACGACCTGCCCGTCCCCCCGACGGGCGATGTACTTGGGGTCGGTGAAGCCCGACCCCTGGTACTCGCCGTGCAGCTTCAGCCCCGCGCTCAACCGCGGGGCGGCCGGCGGCTGTTCAACGACCGGCAGGCTGCCCGTCGCCACCTGCTCGTAGGTCACCGGCCAGCCGCCGGGTCCGGGCACGGGCCCGGTGTCGTACAGCGCCGCGGTCCCGTCTCCGAGCACTGTCATATGTGGTCTCCCCCCACGTTTCCCCCCGTCCCCGCCGTTTCCCCCGGAAGGCCCGCCGCTTTCCCCCCGGAAAGCGCGGCGGGTTCCCCCGGAACAGGCGCCGCGGGGGCGGGCCGCGCCGCACATGAGCGCGGTCCGCCCCCGTGGCCGTCGTAGCGGGTGAGTACCGCTACCGCGGTGTCGCTACTGGGTGACGTTGATCGTCTGCGCGGCCGAGGACTCCGCGGCGGACCACGAGGAGTGGTCGTTCAGGGCGGCCGACTCGTTGTGCGCCGAGATGTTGGCGACGTGCTTGGTGACGTTGACCGTCTTGCCGAAGCTGAACTTCAGCCGGCCCAGGGCCTCGCGACCGGGCAGCAGCTCGGCGGACTCGGTCTCCAGTTCGTTCATGTCCATGCTCATGACGGATGTCCTTTCGGTGATTGCTTGGCTTCGTTCGGAGGTGGAGCGCGAGCGTTACTGCGCGACGTTGATGGCCTGCGCGGCGCCGGAGTCGGCCACCGACCACGAGGAGTGGTCGTTCAGGGCCGCGGACTGGTTGTGCGCCGAGATGTTGGCGACGTGCTTGGTGACGTTGACCGTCTTGCCGAAGCTGAACTTCAGGCGACCGAGGGCCTCGCGGCCCGGCAGCAGCTCCGCGGACTCGGCCTCAAGCTCGTGGGCGTCCATCATGATCAGTTCCCCCTCAGGGATGGGCGTTTCCCGATCGAACAGCGTCAGGTTCCCCCCGGACTCTGTCCAATCTGGTCGGACGAGCTGTCCAACGAGATTGGACACTAGGGCCTCGGAGGGCCGACGCGCAAGCCGTTCGGGAAATCACCCTTTCGGCCCCCCGGGGACGCGACCGTAGAATCGGCCCCGACATGGACGGTCTTGCCGACACAGCCAGCAGGAAGTGACCCACCCGTGGCCAACGCACTGCAGCAGTTGATCCGTGAGCGCCTCGACCGCAAGGGCTGGTCCTACGGCGACGTGGCGCGCCGCGGCGGCATCCCGCGCTCCACGGTCCACCACCTGGCCACCGCCGACCGCGTCGTCCGCATGCCCCAGTCGGCCACCCTGGAGGGGCTGTCCAAGGGCCTGGAACTCCCGTTGGACACCGTCCGCCGCGCCGCCGCGGAGGCCTGCGGCATCCACGTGTACGGCAGCCCCGAGGCCGGCGACGCTCCCGCGAACCCCGCCGACCCCGAGGTCGACCTCCTCATCGCGAGCGTCCAGAAGCTCTCGGCGGACGACCGCCGCCATGTCGCGGCCCTGGTGGAGTCCCTGCTGGACCGCTCGTCGCCGCGCACCCCCAAGGAGTGACGTCACTCGAACACGGATGCGTCGCATTCCGTCAAGTCGGAAAAAGAACGTCAACTGCCCCCGAACACTCCAAGATCCCCCGCTACTCTCTCGTCCTGCCCGAGGAGCGAGACCCGCACGTCCACCCCGGGCTCCTTGGGGGGAATGTGTTGTTCGTGCATGGCGGACCCGCTACGGCCGTGGTCCGGGGGCCCGCGGGCCAGTCCGTCGTCCTGCTGTCCGGTGAACTGCCCGAGATCCTCACCGAGGAGGCGGTCGCCGAACTGCTCGATCTCGCCGCCGCGGTACTGGACACGGACGAACTGGAGCTGTTCCACAGCTGCCTGGACACACTCCGCACCGACGGAATGCGCGCCGGCCGCCGAATCGAGATCGAGGGCGCCGTCCTCACCGTGTACGAAGGGTGAAGCCCGCCTACGGAACGCTCCGTTCCGTAGGCGCGGAAGTGCCCGGAGCCGGACTTGAACCGGCACGCCCGCGAAGGGGCAGCGAGGTTTAAGCTCGCCGTGTCTGCATTCCACCATCCGGGCAGGCCATGGGCTCCGCGTCGAGGTCACGAGCCTATCGGGATGCTTCCCCCGAACAGCCCGTACCGCAGCCCGATGTTGTCTTATTTTATTGATGTCTGAGGGTGCATCAGCACATGGAACGCGCCATCCGCACTTGCCAGTAGCCTTACGCCCGACGCCCGCGCGCGCATGCGGAATGACGGAATTTCACCGCCCGAACGAGGGTGCTCCACCGGTTCTCGACGCCCCGGGCGCAAGCGCTTGCCATGTACTTGGCAAAGAGCGTTTCTCAGGGACCGCCGTCATCCCCAGGTATGACGCAGCGTCGCCGGGTCCGCCCCGAGTCGCCCCCCGGAACCGGAACTGCGACTGACTACACCGGCATCCCCGGCCCCCACGATGGGACACGTCCCCTTCCCAAGACGTCGTCCCGCGAGGAGAGCCTTCCCGTGACCACCACACCCGTCGCCGGCCGGACCACCGAAACCGTGGCCGCACGCGCCACGGACCTGTCGAAGATCTACGGACAGGGCGAGACCCAGGTGGTCGCCCTGGACCGGGTCTCCGTCGACTTCCGGCAGGCCGAGTTCACCGCGATCATGGGCCCCTCCGGCTCGGGCAAGTCCACGCTGATGCACTGCGTGGCCGGCCTCGACACCTTCTCCGCCGGCTCGGTGCGCATCGGCGACACCGAACTCGGCTCGCTGAAGGACAAGCAGCTCACCAGGCTGCGCCGGGACAAGATCGGCTTCATCTTCCAGGCGTTCAACCTGCTGCCGACCCTGACGGCCCTGGAGAACATCACCCTCCCGATGGACATCGCCGGGCGGAAACCGGACAGGCAGTGGCTCGACCGCGTCATCGACATGGTCGGCCTGAGGGACCGTCTCGGGCACCGCCCCTCCCAGCTCTCCGGCGGCCAGCAGCAGCGCGTCGCCGTGGCCCGCGCCCTCGCCTCCCGGCCCGACATCATCTTCGGCGACGAGCCCACCGGAAACCTCGACTCCCGCTCCGGCGCCGAGGTACTGGGCTTCCTGCGCAACTCCGTACGGGAGTTGGGGCAGACCGTCGTCATGGTCACCCATGACCCGGTCGCCGCCGCCTACGCGGACCGCGTCGTCTTCCTCGCCGACGGCCGGATCGTCGACGAGATGATCCGCCCGACCGCCGACAACGTCCTGGACTTCATGAAGCAGTTCGACGCGAAGGGCCGCACCAGCTGATGTTCCGCACCGCCCTGCGCAACGTACTCGCGCACAAGGCCAGGCTGCTGATGACCGTGCTCGCCGTGATGCTCGGCGTCGCGTTCGTGTCGGGCACGCTGGTCTTCACCAACACCATCTCGGACGCGTTCCAGAAGAGTTCGGCCAAGGGCTTCGACCAGGTCGACGTGGCCGTACGGGCCAAGTACCAGGAGGACAAGGGCAACACGGTCGGCAGGACGCCCGAGCTGACCCAGGCGATGCTCGACCGGAGCGCCCGGGTGCCGGGGGCCGCCGACGCCATCGGGGTCGTGAACGGCTTCACCGCCATCGCCGACAAGGACGGCAAGCTCATCGGCGGCGGCTTCCGCTCCGAGGGCGGCAACTACTGGGGCGACAAGGACCCGCGCTACCCCCTGAAAGACGGCAGCGCGCCGCACGGCGCGCACCAGGTCGCCATCGACGCGGACACCGCCAGGCGGGCCGGCTACAAGGTCGGCGACACCGTGCGGATCTCCGTCGACGGCCCGGTCCTCACCCCGACCGTCAGCGGCGTCTTCACCACCGACGACGGCAATGTCGCCGCCGGCGGCAGCCTCGCCCTCTTCGACACCGCCACCGCGCAGAAACTGTTCGGCAAGGCGGGCACGTACGACGAGATCGACGTGAAGGCCGCCCCCGGGACCTCCCAGACCGCGCTGAAGACCTCCCTCGACGGCGCGCTGGGCACCGGACTCGTCGAGACCACCACCGGCCGGCAGCTCGCCGACGACCAGGCGCGGCAGATCTCCTCGTCGATGAGCGGGCTCAAGCAGGGCCTGCTGGTCTTCGCCGGAATCGCCCTGTTCGTCGGCACGTTCATCATCGCCAACACCTTCACCATGCTGGTCGCCCAGCGCACCAAGGAGCTGGCGCTGCTGCGCGCGGTCGGCGCCTCCCGCCGCCAGGTGACCCGCTCGGTGCTGATCGAGGCGTTCGTGGTGGGCGCGGTCGCGGGCGTCACCGGTCTCGTCGCGGGCATCGGCATCGGCGCCGCGCTGCGCTCCCTCATGACCACCCTCGGCGCGACGGTCCCCGACGGACCGCTGGTCATCACGCCGGGCACGGTCGCGAGCGCCCTCGCGGTGGGCGTCGTCATCACCATGCTGGCCGCGTGGCTGCCCGGACGGCGGGCCGCGAAGATCCCGCCGGTGGCCGCGATGAGCAGCCTGCACGCGAGGGCGACGACCAAGTCGCTGGTGCTGCGCAACACGCTGGGCGCGCTGTTCAGCGCGGCGGGCGTGGCGACCGTGCTGGCCGCCACGTCGATGAACGGCTCCGACGGCCAGGCCCCGATGGGGCTCGGCGCGGTCCTGCTGATCATCGGGGTCTTCATCCTCACGCCGCTGCTGTCCCGCCCGCTGATCGCGGCCGCCGCACCGGTGCTGCGCGTCTTCGGCGTCTCCGGCAAGCTGGCCCGGCAGAACTCGGTGCGCAACCCCCGCCGTACGGCCGCCACCGCCTCCGCGCTGATGATCGGTCTCACCCTGATCACCGGCATGACGGTGATGGCGGGCAGTCTGCAGAAGTCCATCGACAAGATGGCGAGTTCGGCGATCCGCGCGGACTACGTGGTCTCCATGGCGAACGGCAACGAGCTCTCGCCCGACGTCGACAAGAAGGTGTCCGCCACCGAGGGCGTCACCGCCACCAGCCCGCTGCGCAACGTCTACTCGCGCATCGACGGCACGGGCGAGTCCCTGACCGGCGTGAACGGACCGGCGATCGGCGATCTCACCGACCTCAAGCTCGACAGCGGCACCTTCAAGGTCGGCGGCGCTCAGGCCGTCGTCGACAAGGAGACCGCCAAGTCCCATGGCTGGCAGGCGGGTTCGTCCTTCACCGCGCACTACGAGGACGGCAGGTCCTCGCGTCTGACGGTCTCCGGCGTCTACGAGGGCAACGAGCTGATCCGGGGCATCCTGCTCGACAGCTCCGTCGTCACCCCGCACGTGCCCGACCCCGGCGACATGCAGGTCCTGGTGAAGACCGCCGACGGCGCGTCCGGCGCGACCAAGGACCGGCTGGAGAAGGCGCTCGGCTCCAACCCGGCCATCAAGGTCCAGGACAAGAAGGACCTCTCCAACAGCATCGCGCAGACCTTCACGCTGATCCTGAACATGGTCTACGGCCTGCTCGCCATGGCCGTGGTCGTCGCCGTCCTCGGGGTCATCAACACCCTGGCCATGTCGGTCTTCGAGCGCTCCCAGGAGATCGGGATGCTGCGCGCGATCGGCCTGGACCGCAAGTCCGTCAAGCGGATGGTCCGTCTGGAGTCCCTGGTGATCTCCCTGTTCGGCGGGGTGCTCGGCATCGGCCTGGGCGTCTTCTTCGGCTGGGCGGCCGGCGAGCTGCTCGGCACGAAGATGCCGACGTACGAACTGGTCCTGCCCTGGACCCGGATGGCCGTCTTCCTCCTGCTGGCCACCACGGTCGGCGTCCTCGCCGCCCTCTGGCCGGCCCGCCGCGCCGCCCGCCTGAACATGCTGTCGGCCATCAAGTCCGAGTAGCACGGCGGCAGTCGGGGCCCGTCCGGTTCGCCGGACGGGGCCCCCTCGTGCCTACGGGGCTCAGGCGCCCCAGGTCCGGGCCCGCAGCGGCATCCCGGACGCGCCGCCCTCCGGGGTGCGCACCGCGAGCACCTGGTTGACGCCGATGCGGTTGCGCTCGAAGGAGAGCGCGCAGGCGGCCATGTACAGCAGCCAGACGCGGGCCCGGCCCGCCCCGGCCAGCCGCACCGCGCGGGCCCAGTCGGCCTCCAGGTTGGCCACCCAGCGGCGCAGGGTGAGCCCGTAGTGCTCGCGGAGCGCCTCGACGTCCCGCACCTCGAACCCGGCCCGTTCCAGCTGGGTGACGGTGGTCCCGATCGGGGCGAGCTCCCCGTCGGGGAACACGTACGCGTCGATGAACTCGTCGACGTTGTACGAGGATTCGTCGCGCTGCGGACGGCGGCCGATCTGGTGGTTGAGCAGCCGCCCGCCGGGCCTCAGCAGCCGGTACAGGTCCTCGGCGTACTCCAGGTAGCGGTCGGCGCCCACGTGTTCGGCCATGCCGATGGAGGAGATGGCGTCGTAGGGCCCGTCGGCGACCTCCCGGTAGTCCTGCACCCTGATCTCCACGAGGTCGGTCAGACCCTCGTCGGCGGCTCGTTTACGGGCGTACGCGGCCTGTTCCTGGGAGAGGGTGATGCCGATGACGCGCACGCCGTACTCGCGGGCCGCGTGGACGGCCATCGAACCCCAGCCGCAGCCGACGTCCAGCAGCCGCTGACCCTCCGTCAGTCCCAGCTTGCGGCAGACCAGATCGAGCTTCTCGCGCTGGGCCTGTTCGAGCGTGGCGTCCGGGGCGGGCCAGTAGGCACACGAGTACACCATCGACGGGCCGAGGACGATCTCGTAGAAGTCGTTGCCGACGTCGTAGTGGTGACTGATGGCGCGTCTGTCGGTGCGCTTGGTGTGCAGATGGGCGCGGGCCCTGCGGACCTCCTCGCGGGGCGGCGCGGGCGGCAGCGGCACCCCGGCGATCCGTACGAGCCCCCGGGCGGCGGCCCGTACCTTCGGGTCCCGCAGCGTCTGCAGCAGGGTCCTGCCGTCCTCCCCGCGCTCCCAGACGAGTTCCGCCATCAGGTCCAGCGCCCGGTACAGATCGCCCTCGATCTCCAGGTCCCCGGCGACCCAGGCCCGGGCCAGCCCCAGTTCCCCCGGTTTCCACAGCAGCCGGCGCACCGCCCGGCGGTTGCGCACGACCAGCGCCGGTGCGTCCGGCGGCCCCGCCTGCGAACCGTCCCAGGCGCGGATGCGCACCGGAAACGGCACTCCCAGCAACTGTTCGACGAGGCTCTTCAGCCGCAGCGCGGCGTCGGCCATGGCGCACACCTCCGTGACGCGATCCCGGAATGTCCAGTACCACGTAAACATCGATGAGGTGGCCGCGCAGTCCCCCACAGGCGTCACGGATCAGAAAAAACCCGAAGGGCCTCCCGCACCACGGATGGCGGGAGGCCCTTCGGTTCGTTCGGCGACCGGGATCCGGTCAGGAGGCCTTGGCCTCGGTCTTCTTCGGCTCGGCGGCCGGCACCGGACGGGCGGCCTCGTAGAACTCCTCGCGGGGGTGCTCCATCGCGCCGAGGGAGACGACCTCGCGCTTGAGGAACATGCCGAGGGTCCAGTCGGCGAGGACGCGGACCTTGCGGTTCCAGGTCGGCATCGCGAGGCCGTGGTAGCCGCGGTGCATGTACCAGGCGAGACGGCCCTTGAGCTTGATCTTCATCTTGCCCATGACGATCATCGCGACGCCCTTGTGGAGGCCGAGACCGGCCACCGCGCCCTTGTTGGCGTGGCTGTAGTCCTTCTGCGGGAAGCCCCGCATGCCGGAGATCACGTTGTCGCCGAGGACCTTGGCCTGGCGCAGCGCGTGCTGGGCGTTCGGCGGGCACCAGGCGTTCTCGTTGCCCGCCTTGCGGCCGACGAGGTCGGGGACCTGGGCGTTGTCGCCGGCGGCCCAGATGTAGTCGGTGCCCTTGACCTGGAGGGTCGGCTCGCAGTCGACGTGACCGCGGGGGCCGAGCGGCAGGCCGTAGCGGGCGAGGGCCGGGTTGGGCTTCACGCCGGCGGTCCACACGATGGTGTTGGAGTCGACCTCGAGGCCGTTCTTCAGCACAACGTGGCCGTCGACGCAGGAGTCCATCGAGGTGGAGAGGTAGATCTCCACGCCGCGGCTCTCCAGGTGCTCCTTGCCGTAGGCGCCCAGCTTGGGGCCGACCTCGGGCAGGATCTTGTCGGCGGCGTCGACGAGGATGAAGCGCATGTCCTCGCGGGAGACGTTCTTGTAGTACTTGGCCGCGTCGCGGGCCAGGTCCTCGACCTCACCGATGGTCTCGGCACCGGCGAAGCCGCCGCCGATGAAGACGAAGGTGAGCGCCTTGCGGCGGATCTCCTCGTCGGTGGTGGAGTCGGCCTTGTCGAGCTGCTCGAGGACGTGGTTGCGCAGGCCGATGGCCTCCTCGATGCCCTTCATGCCGATGCCCTGCTCGGCGAGGCCGGGGATCGGGAAGGTGCGGGAGACCGCGCCGAGCGCGATCACCAGGTAGTCGAAGGGCAGCTCGTACGCCTCGCCGACCAGCGGGGCGATCGTGGCGACCTTGCGGTCCTGGTCGATGGTGGTGACCCGGCCGGTGAGGACCTCCGCCTTGGGCAGCACGCGTCGCAGCGGGACGACGACGTGGCGCGGGGAGATGTTGCCGGCGGCGGTTTCGGGAAGGAAGGGCTGGTAGGTCATGTACGACCGGGGGTCGACGACCGTGACGGTCGCCTCTCCGTAGCGCATCTTCTTCTGGATGCGCCGAGCTGCGTACAGGCCTACGTACCCACCGCCTACTACGAGGATCCTGGGACGCTCCGTGGTGCTCATGGCATCGAGTATCCACCCGCCTCAGGGGGGTAGCTCGTGCGCCCCTTCACAAGCTCTTGCATGGGGTGTGTTATTCTGCGCGACCCGCGTGACGTGGATCATGGTCGGGTGGACAACCCCCCGCCCGGTACGACCCGTTGTCAATGCCGCGTGAGCAGCCTCTCCGGCCGGATGACGCTCTCGTGAGCGGCCCGAAACACCCCTCCGGGAGCCTCTTCCAGGCCCCTCTTACACGCTCCTGTTGAACGTGTTCAAGGGCCTGTTGACCCCCCGGAAGGTCCAACCGGGGCCTTTTCGTCGCGCGACACGGCGGAATTCCTTGTGAAGAACTTCACGAACTTTCCCGGCGGCGTGTCGCCGAGGGGCCCGCGAGGGCCCCCCGATCATGCTCAGACGCTACCCGACCTGCTCGTCCGAGTGCTACCGACCAGTAACAAACGAGACCTACGCCACCGACCACGCGATGCCGTCGAGGATGTCGTGCTCGCTCACCACGACCTCCCGCGCGCCCGTCCGCTCCATGATCGACAACAGGACGAGGGCCCCCGCGGCGATGACGTCGACCCGCCCCGGATGCATGGACGGTACGGCGGCCCGCTCGGCGTGGGTGGAGTGCAGCAGCCAGTCGGTGATCTCCCTGACCCGCTCCAGGGAGACCCGGGAGTGGTGGATGCGGGCGGAGTCGTACTCGGGCAGGTCCTGGGCGATGGCCGAGACGGTCGTCACCGACCCCGCGAGGCCGACCAGGGTGCGCGCCTCCCGCAGCGGAACCGTCTCCTCGGCGAGGTCCAGGGCCCGCTCGACGTCGGCCCGCATGGCCGCGATCTGCTCCTCGGTGGGCGGGTCGGTCACGGCGCCCTCCCGGACCAGGTGCCGCTCGGTCATCCGCACACAGCCGACGTCCACGGAACGGGCCGCCCGCACGTGCTCCTCGCCGACCACGAACTCGGTGGAACCGCCGCCGATGTCCACGACCAGGTACGGCCTGTCGAGGTGAGCGCCGCCCGCCAGCTCCCTGGTCGCCCCGGTGAAGGAGAACTCCGCCTCCTGGTCGCCGGAGATGACCGCGGGCTCCACGCCCAGGATGTCGAGGACCCCGCGCACGAACTCGTCCCGGTTCTCGGCGTCCCGCGAGGCGGAGGTGGCCACGAACCGCAGCCGCTCCGCGCCGTGCTCCTTGATGACGGCCGCGTACTCACGGCAGGCGGCGAAGGTCCGCTCCAGCGCCTCGGGCGCGAGCCGCCCGGTCCGGTCGACGCCCTGCCCGAGCCGCACGATGGTCATGCGCCGGTCCAGATCGACCAGTTCCCCGGTCTCCGGATCGGCGTCGGCGACGAGCAGCCGGATGGAGTTCGTACCGCAGTCCACGGCGGCGACACGGGTCACTGGGCGTCTCCCTCGCTGGGCTCGGCGTCCTGGTCGACGGGCCGGAAGGCGAAGTACCCCGTGCCGTCCTCGGATTCGGCCGTCCGCCATCCCGCACCGGCCGGCGGCCCGGAGGGCAGCACACACGCGCCCTTGCGCCACCACTCGGGCAGCATCGCCAGTGCCTCGTCGCCGAGCGGGTTCACCCCGGGGCCCGCGGCCAGGGAGTGGGCGACCAGGACGTGCAGGCACTTCACCCGGTCCGGCATGCCGCCGGCGCTGGGGAAGCCGGTCAGCTCCTCGATCTCGTCCCGGCGCCGGACGTAGTCCTCGTGCGCGGCGCGGTACGCGGCGGCCAGCTCGGGATCCGTCGCCAGCCGCTCCGTCATCTCCTTCATCACCCCGTTCGCCTCCAGCGTGCCGATCGCGGAGTTCGCCTTGGGGCACGTCAGGTAGTAGAGGGTGGGGAAGGGGGTGCCGTCGGGAAGACGGGGCGCGGTCTCCACGACGTCCGGCTGCCCGCACGGGCACCGGTGGGCGATGGCGCGCAGGCCGCGCGGCGGACGCCCGAGCTGCTGCTTGAAGGCCTCGACGTCCGCGTCGGTGGGCTCGGTGCGCGGGGTGGTCGGCGGAGGCGTTTCCACTACGAACTTGTCTCTCTCGTCACGTCACTGGTCGGAGGCGTCGGACTTGTCGACCCCGTCCCAGACATTGGCGTACCAGGGCCGGTCGGCGGCCCCGAGGTCGGCGCGGGACTGCTTGGCCGCGTCCGGGTCGATGACGACGTACCCCGTCTCGCCCGGCATCACATAGTGCAGCCGCTGCCGGATCTGCTGCTCGGCGTACGCGTCGTCCTGCCAGCGCGCCTTGAGGTCGCGCAGCTGCTCGACCCGCTGCCGCTCCTGTTGCTGCTGCCGCTCCAGGTCGGAGATCTGGGCGCGCTGGGAGACGTACTGGCGCATCGGGTAGGCCAGTGCCACGACCAGCGTGCACACCACGAGCGCGAGCAGGGCCGCGCGGCCGGTGAGGCGGGAGCGGCGGGCCTGGCGCCGGGTCTGGGAGCGGTAGACACGGGCGGCGGTCTGCTCGCCGAGCAGCCGCAGTCTGGTCGCGGTGGAGAACCGGTCCCGGCCGGTCACGACACATCACCTCGCATCATCACTCCGTGCGCCCAGAGGTCGGCCGGGGGTCCGGGGGTTGTCCCCCGGGACAGCACAGCACGGCCATGTCCCGCCTCCCGTTCACACGTGCGTACGTCCCCGCACACGGTACGGGACCGGTACGGGGACGTACGTACGACTGGCTAAGGCTTAGCCCCGTAAGGATCAGCCGTTGACGGTGCTCATCCCTTGAAGCGCGGGAACGCGCTGCGGCCCGCGTACACCGCCGCGTCGTCGAGGATCTCCTCGATGCGCAGCAGCTGGTTGTACTTGGCGACGCGCTCGGAGCGGGCCGGGGCGCCGGTCTTGATCTGGCCGCAGTTGGTGGCGACGGCCAGGTCGGCGATGGTGACGTCCTCGGTCTCGCCGGAGCGGTGGGACATCATGCACTTGAAGCCGTTGCGCTGGGCGAGCTCGACGGCGTCCAGGGTCTCGGTCAGCGAGCCGATCTGGTTGACCTTCACGAGCAGGGCGTTCGCGGTGCCCTCCTCGATGCCGCGGGCCAGACGCTCGGGGTTGGTGACGAACAGGTCGTCGCCGACGAGCTGGACCTTGTCGCCGAGCTTGTCGGTGATGACCTTCCAGCCGGCCCAGTCGTCCTCGAACAGCGGGTCCTCGATGGAGACCAGCGGGTAGGCGGCGACGAGCTCCTCGTAGTACTCCGTCATCTCGGCGGCCGAGCGGGACTTGCCCTCGAACTCGTACTTGCCGTCCTTGTAGAACTCGGACGCGGCGACGTCGAGCGCGAGCGCGATCTGCTCGCCCGGGATGTACCCGGCCTGCTTGATCGCCTCGAGGATGAGGTCGAGGGCGGCCCGGTTGGACTCGAGGTTCGGGGCGAAGCCGCCCTCGTCGCCGAGGCCGGTGGACAGACCCTTGCCCTTCAGGACCTTCTTCAGGGTGTGGTAGACCTCGGTGCCCCAGCGCAGCGCCTCGGAGAAGGACTCCGCGCCGATCGGGGCGATCATGAACTCCTGGATGTCCACGTTGGAGTCGGCGTGCGAGCCGCCGTTCAGGATGTTCATCATCGGCACCGGCAGCAGGTGCGCGTTCGGGCCGCCCAGGTAGCGGAAGAGCGGGAGGTCGCTGGCCTCGGAGGCGGCGTGGGCGACGGCGAGGGAGACGCCGAGGATGGCGTTGGCGCCGAGGGAGCCCTTGTTGTCGGTGGCGTCCAGGTCGAACATCGCCTGGTCGATCAGGCGCTGCTCGGTGGCGTCGTAACCGACCAGCTCCGGGCCGATCTGCTCGATGACGGCGAGGACGGCCTTCTCGACGCCCTTGCCCTGGTAGCGGTTGGGGTCACCGTCGCGGAGCTCGATGGCCTCGAAGGCGCCCGTGGAGGCGCCGGACGGGACGGCGGCACGACCCGTGCTGCCGTCGTCGAGGCCGACCTCGACCTCGACCGTGGGGTTGCCTCGGGAGTCCAGGATTTCCCGGGCTACGACGACGTCGATGGACGGCACGAGCATCTCCTTCTTCAATGTGACGCGGCTGTGCAGCGCCGCGGTGGCTCTGCGAGACGAGCCTAACCGCCTCAGGCCGATCGGCCACGCCGCCGACCATCTGTTGGGCAGAACCGAGAGTAAATTGTTTCTGAACGGAACAAAGAGGCCGGGGCGCTCCCGCGTGAAAAGGTGCGGACGCCCGCGCATGAAAAAGCCCCGCCCCGGTGCGTACGGGGGAACACGCACCGGAGCGGGGAGCCCGTGGGGACGGGGGAGGCCCTCACGTGTCCTCCATACTGGGGGACACGGCTGTCAGGGCGCTGTGGTTCAGCTATTACTTCAGGTGCAGCTGCTGACCCGGGTAGATCAGGTTGGCGTCGTCGATGATGTCCTTGTTCAGCTCGAACAGCTTCTTCCAGCCGCCCTTGACGCCATGCTTGGCCGCGATGGAGCTGAGGGTGTCACCCTTGACGACCTTGTACTCGCCGTCGCCCTTCTTGACCTTCTTGCCGGTCGGGGTGGTGACGGTCTTCTGGCTCTTCTGGGTCTTGGCGGCCGGACGCTCGGAGGAGCGGGAGGCGGCCTGCGACTCGGAGGAGCGCGTGGTGGTGCTGGTGGAGCCCGAGGCGCTGGAGCCGGTGTAGGCGGCGCCGGACAGGCCCTTGCCGCAGACCGGCCAGGCGCCCTTGCCCTGGGAGGCGAGGACCTTCTCGGCGACGGCTATCTGCTGCGCCTTGCCGGCCTGGTTCGCCTGCGGGGCGTAGGCGGTGCCGCCGTACGCGGCCCAGGTGGAGGCGGAGAACTGCAGGCCGCCGTAGTAGCCGTTGCCGGTGTTGATGGACCAGTTGCCGCCCGACTCGCACTGGGCGACCGCGTCCCACTCGGAGGCGGTGGCGGCGGAAGCGTTGCCGGCCGCCATCAGCGGAGCGGCGATGGCGACACCGGTGACACCGGCGAGCGCGGCGACACGGGTGGCCTTGGACGGACGACGGTGCTTGCCCTTGCCGGAAAACAGCATGGTTGATCCCCTCACCGACGCCTGCGAGGTGAGCTGTCGGGTTCGGGCCGGTTGAGTTGCCCGGCCGCGCCCTCGCTTCCACGAGGCGCGGCTACACCCCAAGCCGCCACCGTCGACTGCCCGGTGGGGCACTTACCTGGGTCCCCCGCTCCTGCCTACGGCGCTGTCACGCGACGACTGTTCCCGTACGGCCACTGGCAGGATTCGGCGTTGCGGCCGTCGGGGCTCGGATTGCCGAGCGGTGATGACCGTAGCCACGGAATCGGCGTAATTTCAAAGACGATCAGGGCTTCTGAGACTCATCCCACACTTTCGCCAAACCGGACATTCAGCGCGAAGCGTGACGTGAACTCCCGTCTTTTTCCGCCCCGTTCGCCCCTTATTCAACCGGAAGTTCGAGCGTCTGACCGGCGGAGATGTGGTTCGGGTCGGTGCCGATGGCCTGCTTGTTCGCGGTGTAGAGCGCGCGCCATCCGCCGTCCAGGCCAAGGCTGTCGGCGATGGAGCCGAGGGTGTCGCCGGCGTGCACGGTGTAGGTGCCGGCCTTGGCGCTCTCGGTCACGGCCTCCTCGGCGCTCGCGCCGCGATGCCGTCCGGTGCCCGTTGCGGACGCGACGGCGCCGGTGTCGACGAGGCTCCAAGAGCCCACCGCCTGCTGCTCATTGTCCGAGTCGTCGCTTTTCGCCCGTCCTGTCGACGGGCTGTCGGCCGCCTGTGAATCCGAGGGAGACGCGGAAGGCGAGGGCGAGTTGTCCGATTTGCTGGAGTTGCCCGCCGAAGCGGAGGGAGAGCCGGTGGAGGCGGAGGGCGACGGCGAGCCGTCCGCCGAGGAGGAGTCACCCGTCGAGTCGCCCGTCGAGTCACCAGAGGAGTTGGACAGACCGGTGGAGCCGGACCCGTCCGAGGTGTCGGACGAACCGGATGAACCGGACGATCCGCCGGACACGCCGGTGTCGATGTCCACCGAGCCCGAGCCCTTGGTCAGCCCGGAGGTCAGTCCACAGACATGGAAGGCGCCCACGCCCTCGGCGTCGAGGATCTTCTCGGCGACGGCTATCTGCTGGTTGCGGCTGGCGAGGTCGGGGCGCTCGGCGTAGTCGAGGCCGCCGTACTTGTCCCAGTCGTCCTGGGTCAGCTTCAGACCGCCGTAGAAGCCGTTGCCGCTGTTCTCGCTCCAGGAGCCGCCGGTCTCGCAGTTCGCCACCTTGTCCCACGTGGTTCCGTCGGCCGCGTTCGCGCTCGCCGCCCCGAGGAGCGGGATGGCGATGGCGGAGCCGGTGACACCGGCCGCTACGAGCAGGGCCGGAGCCTGGCGGGGGCGACGGTGACGACCGTTCCCGGAGAGCATGTGGGGGGCCTTTCGCGAGACAACAGTGACCACGGCGCGTGAAGCCTGGGCCAAACCCTGGCGCCGCTGTTGATCCGTGAACGTATCGTCAGGCGATCACTCGTCACAAGTTAATGCCGCGTAGATCACGTGAAGATCACAGACTTGAGCGCGTGTCATGTTTGTCCGGCGTTTGTCCGGCCGTGTCTCCTCACCCGGCCGGGGTGAACTCCACGGGAAGCGTGCGCAGTCCGCGCATGATGAGCCCGCCGCGCCACCTCAACTCGTCCGGATCGGCGCCGAGTTGCAGATTCGGCAGCCGGGTGAGCAGCGTGGCCAGCGCGGTCTGGCCCTCCAGCCGGGCCAGCGGGGCGCCGAGACAGTAGTGGATGCCGTGGCCGTAGCCGAGGTGCTGGTTGTCGCGCCGGGCGAGGTCGAGGGTGTCGGGATCGGCGAACCGCTCCGGGTCCCGGTCCGCGGCGGCCAGGACGACGAGGACCGGGTCGCCGGCCGCGATGTGCTGTCCGCCGATGGTGAGGGGTTCGGTGGCGAACCGCCAGGTCGCCAGCTCCACCGGGCCGTCGTAGCGCAGGAGTTCCTCGACGGCGGTCGCGAGCAGGCCGTCCTCGCCGACGGCGAGGGAGGTCTGGAGAGCGTGCCGCTGCTCGGGGTGGGTGAGCAGGGCGTAGGTGCCGTTGCCTATGAGGTTGACAGTGGTCTCGAAGCCGGCGAACAGCAGGATGAACGCCATCGCCGCGGCCTCGTTCTCGGTGAGGTGCTCACCGTGGTCGGAGGCGCGGATGAGCCCGGAGATGAGGTCCTCGCCGGGAACGGGCTCGTCCGGGAGGGCCTGGCGCTTCTTGTGGATGAGCTCGGCGAGGTAGCCCCGCATCTTCTTGACCGACCGCGCGACCCCGCCCCTCGGGCCGCCCCCGTGCCGGATCATCATGCCCGCCCAGTCCCGGAAGTCGGCCTGGTCCTCGCGCGGGACGCCGAGGAGGTCGCAGATCGCGTAGATGGGGAGCGGGAAGGCGAACTCGTGAATGAGGTCCGCTTCTCCCTTCCCGGCGAACCCGTCGATCAGACGGTCCGTCAACTCCTGGACCCGCGGCGCGAACTCGGCGACCCGGCGCGGGGTGAAGGCCTTGCTGACGAGCCGGCGCAGCCGGGTGTGGTCCGGCGGGTCGATGTTGAGCAGATGCGTCATCAGCTCCGCCTTCCGCTCCCCCGGGATCCCCGTCCTGCCCCGGGCGTGGGCGGGTTCGTCGTGATGTGCGGGGTTCTTGGAGAGCCGGCTGTCGGCGAGCGTCTGCTTGGCGTCGGCGTACCGGGTGACCAGCCAGGCCTCGACCCCGCTGGGCAGCGTGGTCCGGTGCACGGGGGCGTGCTCCCGCAGCCACGCGTACGCGGGGTAGGGGTCGGTGGCGAACTCCCAGGTGAAGAGTTCCGGGACGGTGCCGTCGGGAGCGGGGTGGCTGGTCACTCCTCGACGGTATCCGGCATCGCGCACCCGATCAGGCGGAGGTGCCGGGAGGACGGCGGGCGGGATGCGGCGCGACAGCGGACAGCGGTGCCAAGAGGACAGCCCCTCAGCGGACCGGAGTACCAGAAGGACAGCCCCTCAGCGGACCGGAATACCAGAAGGACAGCCCCTCAGCGGACCCGAATACTAGGAGGACAGTCCCTCAGCGGACCCGAATACTAGGAGGACAGTCCCTCAGCGGCGCGCACCGCGTCCCGGTACGCCCGTGCCGCGACCCGCAGCGCCGCTTCCGGATCCACGCCCTGTGCCTCCGCCCGCGCCGCCAGCGCGAGCAGCTCGTAGCCGACGCCCTCACCCGTCGGCAGCGGCACGTCCAGTCCCGCGGTCCGCACGCGGGACGCCAGCTTCGACGCGAGGGCGAGGCCCGGCTGGCCCAGGGGTATCCCGTCCGTCACCGACTCCCGCCGCTTCTCGATCGCCTTGGTGCGCAGCCAGTGCTCCTTGACCTCCTCCGGGGTCGTGGCCGTCTCGTCGCCGAAGACGTGCGGGTGACGGTGGATGAGCTTGGCGACGATGCCGCCGGCCACGTCGTCGATGGAGAAGGGCGTCTCCGGGTGCTCCTCGGCGATGCGGGAGTGGAAGACGACCTGGAGCAGGACGTCGCCCAGTTCCTCGCGCAGCTCGTCGCGGTCGCCGTCCTCGATCGCCTCGACGAGTTCGTACGCCTCCTCGATGCCGTACTTCGCCAGACCCTTGTGGGTCTGCTGGGAGGACCAGGGGCAATCGCGACGGATCCGGTCCATGACCTGGACGAGGTCGAGGAGACGGGCGCCGGGCAGGTCGTAGGAGGCGGGGAGGAGCTCCAGGTCGGGCATGCTCACGCGGCCCGAACCGGCGAGCCGCGCGAGGCCGTCCGTGAGGGCCGGCTCGCCCTCGCCGGTGGCGACGACCACGACCGTGCGGCCACCGGAACAGGCGGCCACCAGCTCCTCGGCCGTCGGGGCCCCCTCGTCGACGGCTATCCCGGCTTCCCGCAGATACGGCAGCTGCGGATGCGCGCCGTCCGCGCACAGCACCCGGTCGGCCGCGTGCAGGGCCTGCCACGCGGGCCAGGACAGCAGGCCGGGTGCCACCCGGTGGCTGGTGGTGAGCAGGACGATGCGGCCGGGGGAGACGGCGGCGTCTTCGGGACGGCTGGTTGCGTTCACGGTTCGAAGCTAACCCACGTCACCGACGGCACCACGAGTTGTCCACAGGACGGGAGCCCGCTTTTCCACAGGCTGTTTTTCTTCAGCCCGCTTTTCCACAGGCTGCTACTCCTCAGGCTGCTGCTCCGCAGGCCGCTACTCCGCAGGCCGCTTTTCCACAGGTGGGCGCCGGCGTACCGTTCCTCCGGTTTCGGCTACGCCGACTGCTGGGTCGCCGTGACCTCGCGGACCCACGGGGTCTTCGCGTCCACGCGGCTGCTCTTCTGGACGTCCCAGGTGCCGTAGCGCGGGTTGAGGTCGACGTGGAGTTCCTTGGACGCCTTGGCCAGGGCGTTCCAGAAGGCCGGCTTGCTGGTGTCGGTGCCGAGGCTCTGGGCGAGCTTCTGGGCCTCGAGCTGGAGGCGCA
Organism: Streptomyces gilvus; assembly: GCF_022513565.1. Taxonomy (GTDB): domain Bacteria; phylum Actinomycetota; class Actinomycetes; order Streptomycetales; family Streptomycetaceae; genus Streptomyces; species Streptomyces gilvus. Next base: position 106,301 of record NZ_JAKWBE010000011.1, read on the forward strand.
GGTTGTCGTCGAGGCGCTCGGGCGCCACCCCGTACTGCTGCAGCCAGGCCGTCTGAAGCGCCTTGGAGCCGCCGACCTGCTGCTCCAGGCCGGCCCGCATCTGCTGGACCTCCTTGGGGGTGACGCTCACGCCCGCGTCCTGGGCGGCGCGCCCCACCACCTCGTCGAGGACCATGCCGTGCAGGGTGTCGCGGGTGAGGCTGCCGGTCTGCGCGACGGCCTGCTTGTACTGCGCCTCGTTGGCCACGGCCGCGCGCTGCGCCTCGCGCACCTCGTTCACCCGGTTCTCGAGTTGCGACACGGTGATCCGCGTGCCGCCCACGACGGCCGCCGCGCCGGGATGCGCTTCGCTTCCACATGCGGAAAGGAGAGGGGCCGCGGCGGCGATCGCGGCGGTGAGCAGGAGCGCGGTGCGACGGCGGCGGTGCAAGGAGGCCTCCCGAGGAGATTGTGCGACGGTGCACAAAGTCTTGCGGTGATCGATGGTAGGCAGTGGGACGGCTGGGGCCAACCCATTCGACCGACCCATTCGACCAACGATTCACCGAGGCTTGAGGCACCGCCGCGCCGATCCGGGCTCTGGCGGGTCAGCACGGTCGGTACGGACCGGGCTCTGGCGGGTCAGTACGGTCAGTACGGGCTGAGCGCCCGTGAGCTCAACCCCGCGCGTCGACCGCCCGCTTCACCGCGGCGGCGACACCGGCGCGCAGTCCGTCGTCGGCGGGCACCCAGGCCACGTTGTCCGCGCCTGCCTTGCCCTTGCCCTGACCTTTGCTCCCGCTCCCCCGGCCCACGAGCACGAACCCCAGTTTCGCGTACTGTCCGGTCGCCTCCCGCGCCGCCTCCACCTCCGGGCCGCCCACCGCGAGGACGACCTCGCAGGAGCCCTGCAGCAGGGAGTTGAGGAAGGGACGGGCGTTCGCCGTGCTCTGTTCTCCCGTGACGGAGGAGTAGCTCACGCGCGCGTGCGTGGTGAGAGAGGCGTCCTGCATGCCCTGCCAGACGGCCGCGGCGGGGGCGGCGTTGATGCCGTGCCGGTCGGTGAGGAGGCAGGCGTCGGTCTCGGTGTAGTGGCGGGCGCGAGTGGCGGGGATCGGCGGGCGACTGGTGCCGTGGTCGTAGAGGAAGAGGAATCCGGTAACGATCACCGCGAGGACGACGGCGACCGCCGTACCGATCATGGCGATGGTGCGTCCGCCGAGCGACCGCAGCCCGGCCACCGCGGCACGTCCCACGGCGGTGAGCCGCCCCGTGCCTTCCTCCCGGACCGGCCGTGCCCGCGTGACCTGCCGGACCTGCTTGACCATGTGGTGCTACTCCTCCACGCGCTCGGGCAGTGGGCCGGCCACCTGGCCGGTGCCCATGTCTTCCGCCCGCTCCGCCGCTTGTTCGACCGCCGCTCCACCGGCACCCCGGCCGAGCCACGCGGGCTCGCGCCGGGCCGCCCGCCGGGGCCACGCCGTCCACGCGTGCGCCGAGGCGCCCGCCATCGACAGCGTGATCAGGAGCAGGTCCGCCCCGAACAACGCGCCGTGGGTGTCGTCCGGCGTCAGAGCGAGTTCGGTGACCCAGGCCACGAGGACCGCGCTGAAACCGGCGAAGGCCAGCCAGTCGGCGCGGGTCCGGCGCCGCAGGGCGAGCACGAGGGACGGGACGGGACAGAGCAGACCCAGGCTGACCACGGGCAGCGCGGCGAAACCCGCACGCACGGCGGGCAGCCGCAGCACCGGCGCGGCCGGCACCTTCAGCACCCTCGAGACCAGCCTCGGCATCCTCATCGTCCTCGCCCTTCGATCCTCGACGCCCGCCCCGGCCGACGCTCAGCCCCTCAGCCGTCCCGGTTCCAGCCCCGACCGCGTCCTCAGCCGGTGATGGCGACCGGTCCGTCCCACGCGTCGCGGTCCACGGTGATCGTGTAACCGCCGCGGGACTCCTTGCTGTTGACCAGGTACTGGTGGCCGCGGCTGTGGCCGGTGTACTGGGTGCTGCCCCAGGGCCAGTCCGAGGTGGTCGTGTTGGTCTTGTCCCACAGCGCGTACCAGAGGTTGCCCGGCAGGTCCGTCTTGTTGGTCGCGGTGGCGATCGCCTTGGCGCTGGAGCTGCTGAAGCCGTAGTAGCCGGCGCGGTACGTCTTGGCGTGCAGCTCCTTGTCGAAGGCACGGACGTAGGTCAGCACGGCATTGTTGCAGGAGGTGTTCGTGACGTCGTACGGCTCCATGTCGAGGAAGATCGGGCTGCCGGCCTTCATGCCGAGCGCCGAGGCCTTGGCCACCGCGTCGTCCGCCTCGCTCTTGCCGACGGCGGCGGCGGTGGAGGCGCTGATCTTCACGGAGCCGCCGGAGCCGCAGGACGGCTGGGAGCCGACGTAGAGCGGAATGAGCTTCCAGCCGACCGCGCTGACGGACTTGACCCAGGATGCGGTGAGGTTGGGCTGGTTGCAGCCGCGGTTCTTGCCGCCGATGTAGACGGCGGCGGCACCGTAGAAACCGGTGTGCCAGGCCTTCATCGCGGCGAGGGAGGGGGCGGCACAGGTGTCGAAGGCGCGGCCCGTGAAGGTCTTCTGCGCGGGCCATGTCGTGGCCGCCATCGAGGTCGTCGCGGCGATCCCACCGCCCGCCACGACGACGACGCCGGCCACGCCCCACGCTATGTACCTGCGCTTCTTCGACTGCCGATGGTCGGCCATCCCCACCCCTGTTCATGACAAGCGGGCGGGTACGGCGACGCGTACACGCCCGACAAAAGATTCTGCAGGTGCCCTGAAGCGGCGCGAGTCGGCACCGTGAGGCCGCGCGCACGGAAAGAGGCACCATGAGCGGATCGCAAAGTAACCGATGGCGCCCTAGCACTCGGGAAACAGAATCCCCTGATCATCACAAGATTCCCTCACGGCACGGCAAAAACTTCCGAACCAGGGAACGCGAGCCGCGCGGATTCCGTACCCGGACCCCGACTTGACGAACCCTTGGCTGCGCGAATACCTGTCGACTACCTGTACCTGACCTGTGCCATGCCTGGCGGGCCTAGTGTCCGACCCCATGTTCACCACCCCGCGGGCCGCAAAGGTGCTCGCCCTCACCGCTCTCCCCCTGGCCCTCGCCCTGACGGCCTGCTCGTCCTCCTCGTCCGACGCCGGCGACGGCAAGGCGAGCGCGAAGCCGGCCGCGACGAAGGACCCGAACGCCGGTCTGCTGACGGGGACTCAGCTCAAGAAGGCCTTGGCCCCGGCGTCGTTCTTCGCGAAGGGCTTCGCCGTGGACCCGAGCGGTGCGCGCGACTCCGGCTCCACCTACGCCGAGCCGTCGACGGCGCCCGCGGCCACGAAGCCTGACTGCGCCAAGCTGGACGGCACCAGCTGGATCGCCGTCACCGGGGTGGCGGGGGTGTCGTTCGCGCAGAACGACTACGTGAACCGCGACTCCTCGCAGGACATAGCCCAGGAGATCGACAGCTACCGCGGGACGACCGCGGCGAGCGTCCTGACCGACGTGGAGCGGATCGCCGCCTCCTGCGCATCGTTCACCGACGACCAGACGCACACCAAGGTGAAGGTCACGGGCGCGGCCGCCTCCGGCCTCGGAGACGGCGCGTACACCCTCACGCTCACCGACAGCTCCTGGGAGAACGGCACCACTCTCATCGCCGCCCGGGTCGGCACGAACGTCGTCAGCGTGCTGTCGACGGACGGACACGACAACGGGGCGGCGACGGCGCGGAAGCTGACGGAAGGGATCGTCGCCGCGCTGAGGAAGTAACGGGCCTTCGTTCACTCCCCCCGTGCGACGGGCGTTGCCCTAACCTTGCCTCGACCTTGGGGGGTGTTCGTCATGGAAAGACGGTCGAAACGGCTGGAAGCCGGTTGGCTGCAACGGATCGCGTGGGTGGCCCTCGCCTGGCTGTCCTGCGGCCTGCTGATCTGGGTGCCCTTCCTGTACGTGGCGATCCGCCGCGGCCTGGGTTCCGACTGGGGCGCCTTCGCCGCCTTCGCGCTCTACGAGTGCGTGACCCTGCCGTGGGCGGTGGTACGCGGCGACGGCCAGGGCGACCCCTTCCTCGGCCTGGTCGTCCTCCTGACCATGCTCATGGCGGCCGGCCTGCTGCTGTTCGCCGTCTTCGACCGCCCGACCCCGAAGCAACAGGGCTACGGCGCCATGCCGTTCCCCCCACCACCGCACGGGAACCCGTACCTGCGGTAGTTCAGGTCCTCCGGGTGCGCCGCAGGATACGTACCGCGGGCCAGGCCAGCAACCCGGTGACGGCCCAGAGGAAGCCCGCCAGGCCCAGCCATTCACCGGTGCTGGTCTCGGGATCACCGCCTTCGAAGACGGTGACCGCGAGCGCCAGGAAGGCGAACAGACCGGCGAGGAGACCGAGCACGACCACCGCCGCGGTCTGCCCGCCGGTGCGCCGGGCCGGCTGCTCGGTTGTCGACGCGCCACCGGCCTCCGCCGTTTCGCGGGCCTCCGCCCGCGGCACGCGCTGCCGCGGCGGCAACTGCACGCGCGCGTGCGGCGGTACGGCCGCCTCGAGCGCCGCCATCGTATGCGCGTCGACGCCGTACGCACCGGGCTCCACGTCGACCGTGATGCCGTCGGTACCGATGAGCCGACGGCCACCGTCGGGCCAGCCGAGTACGGCGGCACAGGAGCGGTAGAGCACGGTCGCCGCCTCCTGCGTGCCGTCCTTCGCCGCCGCCGTCAGGCTGACGCCGTCGTCGCCGATGACGAGAGCTCGGGCGTTTCCGCCGCCGTGCCCAGCATCGAACCTCCGTCCGGTCACGGCGTACGACGAACTCGTCGGGGCCGCCGTGTACCCGGCCCAGTCCGCGGTGTGCCCCGCGGGGACCTGCATCAGAGCCGTCCCCGCCGCCTCCACCGCCACGGCGTGCAGATGCCCCGGCGTCACCGTCCACAACTCGGAGCGCAGTTCGTCGACGGTGCGCGGCGGCCGCCCGGCGAGCAGGTCCTCCGCCGCGCCCGGCAGCCGCCGTACGGCCGAGTCGGGCCCGGTCAAGGTCCCGTCGGTACGGGTGCGTACGGCCTCCAGGTCGGCCTGCGCGATCCGGCCCACCTGGAGCCCCGCGAGGACGTCGACGAATCCGCCGAGCACCGCGTCCTGTTTGGCGGGCAGGGAGTCAGCGAAAGCGGTCACGAGGGCGTGGCCGTCACGGCGGGCCGTGTAGTCGGTGGCGGTGGTGTAGGAATAGCCGCCCTCCTGGCGCAGGGCGCGGGAGAGCTCGCGTTCCAGGACGCCCGCGTACAGCCGGGCGGCCGCGGAATCGCCGACGACGGCGTCGAGCAGGACCCCGCCCCGGCCGTCCGAGAAGTACGCGGGGGTCGTGGGCAGCGCCGAGGTGACAGCGGGCATCGGATGACGCGGGCCGCCCTCGGGCAGCTTGAGCGACAGCCCGGCCGGCATGCGGTCGCCGGCGATCCACAGCACGGCGTTGCCGTGGGTGAAGCGTGTGTGCGCCCAGTGCCGTACGTCGTCCGGGCGCAGGGTCCGTACGCCCCACTCCGGGTAGCTGACCAGTCCGTAGCCCTGTGCCCCGTAACGCCACAGCGGGAGTTGGGGGTCCTCGCGCCGGGACTCCTCGGTGCGCAGGATCTCCTTCTCGGTCTCCAGATGGCTTCTTGGTGTTGCGGCTCAGGCTTCCGATACCTTGCGTGGCATGAGTGGCAGCTTCGACGTGGCCGAGGCTCTGGACGGCGGGGTTTCCGATCGGGAGCGGGCCTGGGCATTCATCCGCAGCTTTGCTCGTGCTTGGGGTGAACCGTTGACCGAGGGCGACGGCACGCCCGGGGCGGAACTGGCGCAGGCGGAGGCACTTCTCGGCTGCTCGCTGCCGACTGCGCTGCACGAGTTCTATGCGCTCGCCGGAGCCCGGACCGACCTGGTCGCCAACCAGGACCCCCTGCTGCCGCCTCACATGATGTTCGTGCATGACGAGTATGACGGCGTCCTCGTATTCCGCAGCGAGAACCAGGGCTGCGCCTTCTGGGGCGTACGCCTCACCGACCTTGCCCAAGACGATCCCCCAGTGCTCGTCCAGGCACGGCACGGCTGGGTGCCGTTCATGGACCGGGTGTCCTTGGCCTGCGTCGAGCTAGTGCTGAGCGAGGCGCTGTTCGGCGGCGGGGGACGGCTGTACAACGCGTGCGAGCTGCCGGGAGACCTGCTTGGTGCGGTGCCCGAACACTTTCAGCGGGTCCAACTGCCGGACTACCCGATGTGGACCGACCCGGAAGAGTTTCCCGTGCGTTGGTTCTCTGCCCCCGACAAGCTGCTGCGCCAAGACGGCCTTGGCGTCCACAGTTGGCTCCACGTCCGGGGCCGGACACGCGCCGATTTGGATGCGATCTGCGAGATCGTTCCTGGACGGTGGTCCCTGGGATATACCGAGTCACTCAGCTCCGAGCCGCCACCTTTCTGATCTGCTGCGGACCTTCTTGAGCATGGCGCCTTTCGAACGCTCTTCCGTAAAGTGGAGGCCGCGTCGCTCGACCCCGAACGGTCCCGCGACTTCATCCACAGGCTGACGAAAGAGCTGTGAGGCACCCCATGGACACCCCCGGCAACTGGCGGAAATCGTCCTACTCCGGCCCCGGCGATGGCGACTCCTGCGTGGAAATCGCGAACAACAGCACCCTCATAGCCATACACGACTCCAAGGACCCCAACTACGGGATACTCACCTTCCCCACGGGAGCCTTCACTACGTTCATCGAAACCGTCAAGGCGGACGCAGGGCACCTGCACTGAACTACGAGACACCAGAGAATGCAGCGCCATGTCCAACCAAGACATAGTTCTCGGATCGTCCATCACCATCAGTGATGACCTCTTCGCAACACGGCGGGCGACAATCACGGAGATCGACACTTCGCCGCACAAGGCCACGAGCTATTCGGCCGCCAGATGGCGCTGGGACCTCGTCCCCGCCATCCCGAATTCGCTGCCAAGGTCTCCACAGATCAGGAACTAATTCCCGCATCCTCGTCGCTGTAGTATCCAGCGATGAAACTGGCGTACAAGCGACTGAAACCCTCACTCCTGGGCAAGGCGACGGAAGCGTCCAGGTCACCCTGCACATCCAAACGGCGAACCTCTGATTCCAGCCGTGCAAACTCCACGGGCTCCCAATCACCTGTGGGCCAGTCGTCACGTCCCATCTCTTCGTGGCCTTCAGCCAGCTCCTCAGCACGCTCAAAAGCGCGACCGAGCAGGTCGAGGTCATCAGGCGCGCCAATGAAGTCCAGAACCTCATCCGCGAAAACCAGATGGTCAAAGATCTCAGCTCCAAACGGCGGGCCATCGGGGTCGTTCTCTTCCAGCACGCCGCGAAGAATTACCTTCAGTTCTGATGGGTTGGTTGCGCCAACACCCTCCCGCAAGAGATCCACGCCAGCCTGTGCCACCTGAGCGAGCGCCGCTCGCTCGTTCTCAAACCACGGAGAGAACCTGCGGTCTCGATGGAATCCGCAATACCGCACCAGAAGGAGCGCGCCCACTTTCATGCGATCGCCGCTTTGAAGCAGCTCCGCGCGCTCGACTGCTTCGTCGATATCACCCACGCCCAAACATCCTCTCACCCATGAAACCGAACACGCGGCCCAATGTCTTGACGCGCCCAGGGAACGTGTCTCCCACGAGTTCACCGCCACTGTCTCTGATTGCGTTCTCGCAGAATGCGCATATGTTGCGATTTGCCGCGCCGCCAAGGAATGTCCAGTTATTCTTTTCGATGTAATTCAGGGCCGTGACTTCGGCATGCCCTCGACCATTGGCCCAGACCTCTCCTGCCTTGCTGTCCAGTTGACCCTTGATCGCCTTGGGTACGTAAGGACGATTGGAAGCAACGACAGTCCGCACGTTCCCTTCAGTGTCACGGGCCATGACGACTGCCGTCGTGTCGTTCTTGTACGCATAGCCGCCGTCTTCAGCATCCGTTCGTAGCCCCTCATGCAGCTCCTTGGCCCGATCGTATGCCTGCTTGGCGTGGACGTTGCAGTTGTGGACGAGGAGAGGAGTGGTCCCTGCATCCACGTAGTACGTGTGCAGGCTGCCAATAGTCAGGTCGTATGTCGTGGTGTTCGCGTGGTACAGCCGGACACCGGTGACCTCGGCCGTTCCCGTCGGGGTCTGGAGGACGTCGCCGACCTTCAGGTCCTTGGCATCGACGAACGCCGACTGAGTCTCGTCGTAGAAGGGGTGGTGGAAGGTCGTGGTCAGGTGCGCGCCCTGCGCATCCGACGTGGTCCCAGGCGCGACCTTGGTGCTCTCGTCGGACACCGAGGAGACCGCCGCGACCGTCTTAGTCGCCTGCTCCTGAGCAGTGCCGTGACCGTGACTCGCCGCCAATGCGCCCAGTACCGCGGCCGACGCCGCCAGGCCGAACGCCGCCTTACGGGCGACCTTCTTGACCAACGACTTCGCCCCGGCCTTCGCGCCCTGTTTCGCACTGGCCTCGGTGGTCGCCTTGACGGTCAGATCAACGAAGTCGTGGTCGGTCTTCGTCACAATCACCGCGGTGACCTTGTGCGCCTCGATCCGCGCCGTCCCAGGAACCGAGTTCGAGATCGTGTCGCCGACATGGACCTGGTCGATCGCCTTGGTCGTACCATCGGCCATCAGCACCCTGGTACCAGCCGTGAAGCTGTGGCACTCCTCCTCAGATTGCGACTGACTCCGCGACCCCGCCCCCTCAGACTCCGCCGTAGCCGCCGCCGCGTCCGTGGCATCCGCAGCCCCCGACTCCCCAGCCTCCGCCGCCTTCCCGAACAGCCCGCCCACGACCTCCATCGCCTTCGGTGCCGCCTTCGCCAGGAGCTTGCCGCCCAGCGAGCCCAGCGCGCCGCCCACAGCCCCGGTCACCGCGCCCTCGACCGCCGAGCCCGCGAACGCGCCCACACTGCAGTCGCCGCCGCCGTTCTGGGCGCACTTGAAGCCCTGCTCGACCAGGGAGCCGGCCGCGCCCGCCAAAGCCGCGCAGCCGATCGTGCCCACCCCCCACGTCGCCGCCTCACAGCCCGCGAACACCGCCGTCGACACCACGATCGACGTGATCGCCGCCGCGTGGTTCTTGACGAACTTCGCGGTCGTCTTCACCGCCTTGACCGTGGCGTGGTACGCGGTGCGTGCCGCATGGGCGACCGCCTTCGCCGCCTTCTTCACGGCATGGGCGACCTTGTGCGCCGCCTTCTTCACGGCGTGGACGACGCGGTGCACCGCTCTCGACACCTTGTGATACGCCGTATGCACCGCATGGACGGCCGCGTGATAGACGCGTCTGACGTGCCGGACCGTGTAGTGGTACACCCGCCGGACCACCCGCACCGTCGCCCGGTACACGTCCCGCACCCGGTGCACCACCTTGTGCGCCGCGTGCTTGACCGCGTGGACGACCTTGCGAGCCACGTGCTTGGCCGCGTGGTACACGGCCTTCGCCACGTGCTTGACCTTCTTCGCCACGTGCTTGATGGCCTGTGTCTCGCACGAGCCTGTCCACCAGGAGCAGTGCCCCGACGGGTCGGTGCCCACCAGCGGGTTGTCGTCGACGTACGCGAACGGGTTCGCCGCCACCGAGTCCGGCGTCGGGCTCGGCGACACGCTGTCCTTGTTCAGGAACTCACCCGTCGCCGGGCTGTACCAGCGTGACGCCGTGCCGACGTCGCCCGTGCCCGGTTCCGTCCAGCCCGACTGGAAGCCCAGATGGCCGATCAGCGACGCCGTCGCCGTCACCTTGCCCAGCGGGTCGTACGTCGCCGAACCCGACAAGGACGTCGCACCCGACGTGAACGTCCCCACCACGTCGTCGTGCACGTCCGTCAGGGCCAGGGCGCCCGTCGACGCGCCCGTCTGCCTGACCCCGACCAGGCCGCCCGACGGGTCGTAGGTGTACGACGCGTCGCCGTCCGTCGCGATCGTGTTGTCCGCGCCCGAGTAGGCGAACGTCCGCGTCGTGGACTCGACCGTGTCCGTGTCGGCGATGTTCCGGCCCAGCGCGTCCAGCGTGTAGGACTGCGAGCCGGCCACGATCTGGCCACCGAACGCGTCCGTCTTGTACCCGACCGTGCCGCCCGCCGTCGACGACTCCTGCGTCATCGTGCCGCGCGCCGAGTACGTGTACGAGTGGGTGCCGTCCGAGGTCAGCTGGTCCCGGGCGTCGTACGTGTACACGTCCGAGCCGACCCGCACCCGGTTGCCCGAGGCGTCGTACTGATACGCCGTCGTGGCCGTGCCGTTGTTCCACGAGGTCAGGCGGTCCGACCAGTCGTAGCTGTACGTGTTCGAGGAGGCGCCCGTGACACCCGCCGTCGTCTTCGACGTCAGGTTGCCGTTGTTGTCGTAGCCGTAGGTGAAGCTCGACAGGGTCGACGCTCCCTGCACCAGCACGTCGTTCGACAACTCGTGCGCGCTGTTGTAAGAGAACGTGCGGGTCTGGCCGGTGCTGCCGTACTTGATGGTCTTGACGTTGTTCAACTGGTCGTACGTGTACGTCAGATGGGTGCCGCTCGCCGCGTCGTCCAGGGAGGACAGCCGGCCCGCCGTGTCGTAGCCGTACGACTGGGTTCCCGCCGCGTCCGTCCTCGTCAGCATCGAGCCGTCGTCGTTGTACGTGAAGCTCGACGAGCCCGCGGAACCGGTGGCGGTCAGCACGTCGCCGCGGTCGTCGTAGGTGAACGCGTCGTGCGTGGACGCCTGGTGGTCCACGGCGCCGGTCGTGCCCGCCTCGTCCGTGTCCGCCGACGTCACCCGGCCGTCGGCGTCGTAGGAGAAGCTGTGCCTCGCCGACGCCGCCTCCGCGCCCGAGCCGGACATCGTCTTCAGCTGGCCGTTGTCGTCGTACGTCATCGACGTGGTGACACCGCCGGGCGCGGTGGCCGAGGTGACGTTGCCGTCCGCGTCGTAGGCGAAGGTCGTCGTGGAGTCGGCGGCCGAGGTGTACTGGGACGTCGTCGGCTCGATCACCTTCTCCTGCTGGCCCCAGGGGGTGTAGCCGTAGCGCCAGGAGTTGCCGCGGCCGTCGGTGAAGCGGGTGCGGTTGCCGGCCTGGTCGTAGCCGAAGGACGTGGTGATCGAGGTCGTGGCGTCGACCGGCTCGACCTGCTGGGTGATGGTGCCCGCCGCGTCGTAGGTCCAGCGCGTGGTGTGCTGGTTGGCGTCCGTCGCCGCGACCAGGTTCCCGTTGCCGTCGTACTGCTGCGACGTGCCGTACAGGAAGGTGCCGTTGGAGTCGTAGCTGCGGGTGGCCGTGGGGTCGTCGTTGACGTTGTAGTCGGTGACGGTGTAACTGCCGTCCGCCAGCGTGGTCTTGGTGTTGTTGTCCTCGAAGTCGTAGCCGTAGGACGTGGAGTTGCCCGCGCCGTCGGTCACCGAGGTGACGTCGCCCGCCCGGTTGTAGGCGTACGAGGTCGTCACGCCGCCCGGAGTCTGCACCGACGCCAGGTGGGCGCCGTAGGGGTTGCCGGTGGTGACGGCGTAGGAGTAGTTCGTCGTCAGCGTGCGTGTCGACGGGTAGCGCTCCAGAGTCGTCGCCGTGGCCTGACGGCCCAGGAAGTCGTACGTCGCCTGGGTCTGGGCGCCCGTGCCGTCCGTCACCGAGCGCTCTTCGCCGTTGGCGTCGTAGACGGCGTGGGTCTTGGTGCCGTCGGGAGCGGTCGTCTGGGCCAGGTCGCCCAACTGGTCGTAGAGGTACGAGGTGGTCTTGCCGCCGGGAGTCGTCTCGCTGGTCTGGTTGCCCTCGCTGTCGTACGTCCAGACGGTCGTGCCCGCGTTGGGGTTCGAGGCGCCCGCCGGCGTGTAGGACGGGAGGGTCTCGCTGACCTTGTTGCCGTCGGCGTCGTAGGCCGTGGTGGTGACCAGGCCGTTCGGGTCCTTCTCGGCGACCGCCTCACCGAAGGTGTTGAAGCCGCTGTAGGTGACCGGGCGGACCGTCTGCGCGTTCGCCGCGATGCCGTCGGCCTCCGCCTGCACGGCCGGTGCCGTGGTGGCCGCGAGGTTGCCGGCCTCGTCGTAGTCGTAGTTGGTGGTGTGCTGCTCGGGGTCCGTCATGGACGTGGGCAGGCCCCGCTTGTCGTACGTGTACTTGGTGGTCTGCTGGTCCGAGGAGCCGACCGTGCCGCCGCTGCGGCCCTTGCCGTAGAGCGAGGAGATCTCGCTCGCCGACAGGGCCCGCTGGTAGGTCTGGACGTTGCTGACCGAGCCGTTCACGGCGTTGCTGACGGTGCCCGAGGCGGTCTCGGCGCCGCCGATGGACAGCGGGCCGGAGCCGGTCCACGGCGCGGGGTTGCTCGCGCTGCCCGCGAGGGCGCCGTTGACGTACAGGTTCATGGTGCCCGTGGACTGGTCGAAGACGCCGACCAGATGGGTCCAGGTGTTCAGCGCGGGGGCGGCGGAGGCGTAGGCGTTGTAGTACGCCGACGGGGTGCCGGAGGAGTCCGAACTGGGCGCGATCAGGCGGAAGACGCCCTGGCTGGAGGCGTACTGGAGGTAGAAGGAGGACCGGTTGGTGCCGCCCTGGGAGACGAAGGTGCGGAACGTGGAGGTGTCCGACAGCTTCACCCACGCCGAGACGGTGTAGGAGGCGCTGGTGTCCAGGACCGGGCTGTTGGTGGCCACGATGTCGCCGTTGCCGCTGGTGTCGCCGCTGAACTGGGCGGCGTCGTCCGACCAGGTCACACCCGGGCCGGCGGTGGCGGTGTTGCCGGTGCCGGAGGCGTCGGTGACGCTGCGGCCGCTCGTCTGGTTCAGCTTCCACCAGCCGGCCGGGTGTCCCGAGGCGTCGCCGTACAGCGTCTCGCTGAGCAGGTTGCCCATGTCGTCGTACGTGTCGGTGGTGGTGCGGTCGTAACCGGTCGCGTCGTGGTCGTTCTCCGAGGCGACCTGGTCGTCCGGGGTGTACGACACGGTCGACACGCGGTCGACTCCGGTCGGGTCGACGGTTGTCGACGTCGTGCGGTCGGAGGCGTCGACGGTGTAACGGGTGACGTTCTCGCCGTTGTCGGTGGTCTGCGTGAGCAGGTTGCCGGCCGCGTCGTAGGTGTCCGACTCCAGGGTGTAGGTGCTGCTGCCGTCGGAACTGGTCCTCTTCACCGTCGCGGTGAGGCCGTCGTCGGTGTAGGTGTACGACGTCTTGTTTCCCATGGCGTCGGTGACCGAGGCCAGCCGGCCTGCCGGGTCGTAGGCGCGGGAGGACTCGACGAGCGAGGTCGCGGTCTGCGGGCTGACCGGGTCGCCCGTGTACATCAGGGCCTGTGTGAGCAGGTTGCCGTTGTCGTCGTAGGTGTAGTCGGTCTCGTTGCCGGCGCTCGTCACCTCCTCGGTCTTGTTGCCGGAGGTGTCGTAGGTGTACGTCGTCGTGTTGCCGTACGACGTGCCCGCCGCGACGTTGGCGTCGGACTGGGTCCACAGCCGGTCGTAGGCGTCGTAGGTCTGCGTCTCGGTGCGCGAGGTGTCGCCGCCGCTCGCGTCGGAGACCGTCTGCGAGAGGACGTCGCCGTCGTCGTCGTAGACCGTGCTGGAGACGGCCGCGTGGGTGGCGCCCTGCACCCGGTCGGTGATCTGCGGGTCGCTCTCCCTGGTGACCTGGCCGTTCTTGTCGTACGTGTAGCTGGTCGTCAGTCCGTTCGGGTAGGTGTCGGAGACGACTTTCTGGCTGAGGACCTGGCCCACACCGTCGTAGGTGTACGACGTCACCAGGCCGATGGCGTCCGTGGTGGAGGCGACGTCGCCGTTGGCGAAGTACGACACGGAGTTGACCGCGCCGCCCGGGCTGACCGTCTTCACCGGCAGGCCCTTGGGGACGACCCCGCCGTCGGCGGACGGGTAGGTGCTGGTGCCGTCGCTGTAGACGGTGGTGGTGGCGCGGCCGTTGGGGAAGCCGGGCACGGCCGGGCCGGTGACGACGGTCTGGTTGCCCGCCGAGTCGTAGGTGTACGACGTGAGATACGTGGTGTCGGTCGCGGACGCCGAACGGCCGTCGCGCTCGGTCAGCAGCTGGTCGTTGCGAGGATCGGCGGTGGTCAGCTGGGCCGTCGTGTCGTCCGGGTAGTACGTGTAGTACTCGGTGTTGCACTTGTTCGCGACCTGGTCCTGGCAGTTCGTGGACGAGACGACGTTGCCGCGGACGTCGTGCCCGGTGGTGGTGACCGCGCCGTTGGGGTCGGTGACGGTGTGCTCGAAACCGGCCGTGTCGTAGCCGAAGCTGGTCTTGTTGCCCAGACCGTCCGTCTCGGTCAGGGCGCGGTTGCCGTTGGTGACGTCGTACGTGTAGGTCAGCGTGGACGTCGTCGGCGAGGTCACCTTGACCGTCTCGACCGGGAGCAGGCCGGTGGAGTTCTTGGCGGCCTCGACATGCGCGGCGACGTCGGCGGCGGTGAGCGCGGTGTGGTAGAAGGCCGCGTCCGCGATGGAGCCGGTGAAGTGGCTGACGTCCCCCGGCGAGTTGATCCAGCTCTTGGCGAAACCGGCGCCGAGGTAGAGGTGGGTGTAGGTCTGGTCGGCCGGGGTGCCGGAGTAGCTGGCCTGCTTGACGCCGTCCAGGTACAGGGTCTGAGTGGCGCCGGAGGCCGTGAGGGCCACGTGGTGCCATGTGTTGTCGGTGACCGTGCCGGTCGAGCCGAACGCGGTCGAGCCGGAGCCGCTGCCCGAGTAGTAGTGGCCGTGCAGCTTGTTGTCGGAGCCGACGTACAGCAGGGGCGCCCAGGTGCCGGAGGTGGTGGTCGCGCCGGATATCGCCGCCGACTGGGCGCCGACGATGACGCCCTGGCTCGCCGTCTTGAACCAGAGTTCGAGGCTGCGGTCGCTCGTGCCGAACTGCACGGAGGTCGGCAGTTCGGTGTACGAGGTGCTGCCGTTGTAGGTCGTGGCCTTGGCGTCGCTGAACGGGCCCGTCGCACCGAGCGTGACGCCGCTGTACGTGCCGTCGCCGCCGTGCACCTCGTTGAGGGCCATGGTCGCCCCAGCCGCTTCACCGAGCCGGTAGTAACCGGCGGGAGCGGCGCCGAGCACCGCGCCCCGGTAGGTCTGGCTGGAGCCGGTGACCGTGGGGGCGGCGAGCTTCCAGACGCCGCCGTTCTCGTCGGTGAGCTGGGTCAGCGTCGTGGTCGCCGGGTCGTACGTCATCGCGGCGAAGGTCTTGCCCGAGGGCCGTTTGACCGAGGTGAGCAGGCTCGCCGAATGAGTGCCGTACTGGTAGAGGGCGTTGACGTCGGCGGCGACCAACGGCCTGCCGTACCAGGCGACATCGGCGATCGAGCCGGTGAAGTACGTCGCGTAACCGGTCGGGTCGCTGCTGTTGCTGTGCCCCTCGTCCGGCCAGTCGCCGCCGAGGAATCCCGTGCCGAGGTAGTTGAAGACCTGGTTCTTGCCGAAGGCCACCGCGCTCTTGATGGAGACGGTGCCGGTGCGCGAACCGACCTTGGTGTTGTCCAGGAACAGCGTCTGCGAGTTGCCGGCCGCGCTCAGCACCACGTGGTGCCACTTGCCGTCGGCCACGGACGCCGAGGACACGATCGGGTTGATGCCGCCGCTGTACCAGAACTCGGCGTTCAGCTTGCCGTCGGTGCCGACGTAGATCGACGGCGTGTAGAAGCCGGCGGCCAGTCCGGAACCGATCGGCTGGGAGGCGTAGGAGTAGAGCACGCCCGGTCCGGCCGAGGTCTTGAACCACAGGGAGATCGCGCCCGAGTCGGTGTCGTTGCCGGTGTTCTTAGGCAGCGCGACGTCGGAGGTGCTGCCGTTGAAGGAGGCGGCGGTGGAGGAGGAACCGGTGAGCGGACCGGCCGCTCCGAGCGTCACGTTCTCGTACGTGGCGTTCTTTGTGCCCTCGTTGGCGAGGATCGCGTCCTTGGCGGTCGTGCCGGAGCTCTCGGTGAGAGGCCAGGCGGCGCTCGGGTCGAGGTCCAGGGAGGCGTTCTGGTACTGCGAGCCCGTCGTGTAGCCGTACGCCGTGCACTTCGTCGTCGACAGCGGGGCGCACACGGTCGAAAGTTGGTCGCCGGTGTACCCGTAGGTCCAGGTCAGCGCGGACGAGGAGTCCTTGGGGTCGACCAGGTCGGTGGTGACGGTGGCGACGTGGGCGGCGAGGGCGCCGGCCGGGGTGGACCAGGCGAAGTTCAGGGAGCGTCCGGAGACGGCGGACTTCATCCTGGTGACGTGTCCGCTGGTCCAGGTCAGCGCTATGGCCCGCCCGTTGGCGTCCGTGACGGAGGTCAGGCCGTAGGCACCCGAGCCCAGCGAGGTGGTGAAGGCGTAGACCGTGTCGTCCTTGTCGGTCAGGCTGTAACCGCCACCGCTGACCGTGGTGAACGTGGCCCAGCGGCCGGACCCCGGCGCGAAGGTGCCGTCGCTGTTCTTGCCGTAGCCGACCTGGGATCCGTCCGGATAGGTGACGTTGACGCTGGTGACGGCCCCGGAGGCGCTGTACTGCTCGGTGGCGCGGGAGTCGAGGATGGAGGACCAGCCGGCGCCGAAGGCCCCGGTCCAGCGCGGGTCCCGGGAGTTGTAGTCGCGCTCGACGTCCAGGGACGGGCCAACGGTCGAGATCGAGGCGTCCGTGTCGGAGGTGGTGTAGTTGCCGATGGACGCGTCGAAGCCGTGGTCGCTGCTGTTCTGGGACAGCCCGGAGGTGATCACGGGCTGGGGTACCTGGACGGACAACTCGTAGGGATCGGCGGGCGAATACAGCCCGGTCGCGGAGTCGTACGCCTGTACCTGCCAGGTGTAGTTCTTGCCCCAGGCCAGTTTCCCGGACGGCACGGTCCAGTCGCCGGTGGAGACGAGGCCCGAGTCGGCGACCAGGGTGTTGTTCGCGTCGTAGACCTTGAACTGGTACTGGTTGCCGCTGCCGCTGGTGGAGTTGGCGCCGCCCGCCCAGGCGGTGAGTTCCGGGGTGGTGGTGCCGACGACCGCGTTGTCCGCGGGGAACTGCTCATAGAGCTGCGGGGCGGTGTTCCCGGTGTAGTTGACGACGATGTACGGGCCGAGCGAGGGGTCGTTGAACGATCCGAACTGCTTCCAGTGCAGGGCGTCGCTGGTCGCCGCGTACACCGCGAGGCCGTAGTCGGCCGTGGTGCCACTGAACCAGCCCTGGATCGCGGAGGTCGACAGGGAGACGCTGACCCAGTCGCCGACGGTCCGGACCGCATCCTTGTTCGCGCAGGCGTTCGGTACGGTCGGGGTCGCGCTGCCGATGGAGGAGCCGTAGGTCGGGCCGGGGTAACTCGTGACGCCCTCGGGCGTCCATGCCTTGGTGACCAGCGCTACATCGAACTTCTCGGCGGTGCAGGTCGATGCCCAGGTGTCGAACAGGTGCAGCGTGGCCGAACTGACGGTCGCGCCGCTCGCATCCCAGGCCGTGTCCCAGTGGTTGACGTAACCGGCGGCGGAGTGGGTGCCCGAGTCGTAGGAACCGACCTTGATCGTCTGCTCGTAGGAGTGGTCGCCCGCCGAGCCCGACTCCGCGTACGTGGTCGTCCAGCCGTCGGTGACGGTCGGGTCGACGGTGACGGGGAAGACGCGGTGCGCGTCCGTCAGCCAGGCCTCGTCGAGACTGACGCTCAGCGCGTAGCCGCTGCCCTCGCGCACGAGGGTCGTGGTCACGTCGTGCGTGGTGGCCGGGTCACCGGAGCGCGGATCGACCTTCGAGTCGTAGGCGTACGACGAGGGGACGCGTTCGACGGTCCTGCCCGCGGCGTCAACCAGGACGATCGAGCCGTCCTTGCCCTGGACCGGGACGAGTCCCTTGAGGTGGAGCGGGAAGGTCCAGGAGTGCGCGGCGTCCGCGGAGTGCAGGACCACCGCTTCCTTCACGCCGGTGGCGGTGGGGGCCACCTGGAGGTCGGTGTCGGTGAGGACGTCCCGGTAGGTGACACGGGAGCCGTCGGCGGTGCCCTTGACGGCCTGGGCGTCCTTCAGCCCGTAGGCGACGGAGTGCTGTGGGTCGGGGGCGAGGGAGACGAGGCTGGAGTCGTCGGCCTTGGCGGCGAAGTCGACGTCGACGGAGTTGGCCTTCTCCTGCCACCGGCCGTCGGGCCCGGCCCGCACGTCCACGTCGATGGGCGCCCACTTGCCCTTGGCGGCCCGGTAGTTGACGGGCGTCGGGTAGATCCGTCGGGTGGTGGACCCGTCGGCGTTGTCGTACACGGTGTCGGTGCGGGAGGACTTGGCCGCGTCACGCTTGCTGGTTCTGGCGTCGAACCTGGCGACGCCGGCGCTCTTACCCTGCTTCACGGCCGCCCGGTGCGCGCGGTAGGCGGCGAGTTCGCCCTTGCCCTTGCCCGGCTTGTGTCCCGCGCCCTGGTGCGCCTCGGTCGCCCGGGCGGAGACATGGTGCCGCTTTCCGCTCGCGGTGCCCGACTTCTCCGTGGGCAGCCGACCCCAGTGGGGGTCCTTCAGCCAGGCCGTGAGGGAGGACAGGCTCGGCATCGAGAGGTGCACGGAGTGCAGTTCGGCCCCGGCCGCCATCGCCGACTGCGTTGTCCACATGCAGGCGAACACGGTCAGCAGGAGCACCGCGACACCGCGTCGGGCGCGCCGTGTACGGCGGGTGGAGCGGACACGGCTGAAGGGCCGAACGCGCACGAGTGGGACTCCCCCATGTGAATGACGACAACAGGGCGGCCCGCAACGCCGGTTGACGCACTGACAGAGAGGCCACAGAAAACGGAGAGATCTTGCCCCTTGTAAATAAAGAGTGAATAGAGCAAAGAAGCGGTCTTGGACGGTACTTGACCACTCCTTGCTGAACCTGTCCGGCTTCGCTCTGAGCGCCCCTTTGCTCCTTTCGGAAACTTTTGCAGTTTTTTTGACGAGGACGCATCAAACGTTCACGTGCCGGGCGATCCGGTAAGAAAGTGAGCCGAGCCGGTAAGGACGTGAGCCGAGCCGGTAAGGAAGCTCAGCGGGCCCGGAACCGCGCGGGGGCTTCCGTCGGGTTGCCGCCGGCGGGCAGTTTCTGGCCCGGGCAGGTCTCCAGCACCTTTTCCATGGCGGACTTCTCGGCGGCGGTCACCCACAGCCCGTACTTCCGCTTCACGGCGACCTGACCTGCGACATAGGCGCACCGGTAGGCCTTGTTGGGCGGCAGCCAGGTCGCCGCGTCGCCGTCGCCCTTGGAGCGGTTGGTGCTCGCGTCGACGGCTATGAGGTTGAGCGGGTCGTTGGCGAGAGCTATCCGCTTACGGGCGTCCCAGTACTTGGCGCCCTTCTGCCAGGCGTCGGAGAGCGGGACGATGTGGTCGATGTCGACGAGGCTGCGGCCGCGCCGGTAGGTCACCTCCTTGCCGGAGTAGGGGTCCGACGGGAGCAGGCCGTACGACACCTTGCAGTTGCCGCGGGTGAACCTCACATCCTCGAGGTCCCGTTTGAGGATGTCGTCGCGGGTGTCGCAGTCGCTGGAGTCGGTGTCCGCCCAGGCGGTGCCGAAGCGGTCGCGGGCGTAACCGGTTCTCGGTGCCCGGCCCTTCACGGTCAGCGACGCGGCGGCCTTGAGCGCGGCCCCTCCGGCGCCGGTCTTCTGCGCCCCGTTCGAGCCCGTCCGCGTCTCCGCCTTGCATCCGGCGACGGCACACACCAGTGCGACGGCGACCGCGGCCCCGCCCCTCAGACGCATCACGATGCGCCCCTCCCCTGTCTCCTCCGTTCGGCCCCTCTGGGTGCGCCTTCCCTGGTACGGCGCCGGGCACACCGTAGCCGCAGGGCGTGCGGGGGCACTCATGAGGTCCAGACCACCAGCGACTCCGGTGGGCATACCACGCATATGGGTCGTATCGTCGTTGCTGAGTCACCTCCCCAAGGAGCTCTGTATGGGCATCTTCGACAGGTTCAAGAGCAACCGTCAGCTGCAGGACAAGGCCAAGGACATGTCCGACGCCGCGGAACGGAAGGCCAACGAGAGGACCGGCAACAAGTACGAGAGCCAGGTCGACGACGCGCAGCAGCGGATCGAGGGTCAGCTGGGCATGGACCGCGACCGGCCGGACCAGCCGTAAGGACCGGGCCGTCCGCACCCTCCGCGGACGGCCGGCGGCGCGTCAATCGCCCCCGGCGGCAGGCGGGTTGAGCGTCCGGGCGTGTGCTGGCAGGCTCCCGCCATGGATCTGGGACTCGCGGGGAAGACGGCCTTCATCACCGGGGGAAGCGCCGGTATCGGGCTGGCGATCGGCCGGGCGCTGCGGGAGGAGGGGGCGGAGGTCACCGTCTGCGGACGGGATCCGCGGCGGCTGAAGGAGTCGGGGCTGCCCGGCGTCCAGGCGGACGTCGGCGATCCGGAGGCGCTCGCCCGGGCGGTGGACGAGGCGGCCGAGCGGATGGGCGGGCTCGATCTGCTGGTGGCCAACGCCGGTGGAGTGCACGGGGGCGGGCTGCTGGACTCGACGCCCGAGGACTGGCTGCGCACCTACGAGTTGAACGTGCTGCACGCCGCCCACGCCATCCGTACCGCGGTACCGCACTTCGAGCGGCGCGGCGGTGGCAGCGCGCTGGTCGTGGCGTCGATCACGGGGTGGAAGCCGGGCCCGAAGTCGTCGTACGCCTCCGCGAAGGCGGCGGAGATCCATCTCGCCGCCACGCTCGGCCAGGAGCTGGGGCCGCGCAACATCCGGGTGAACGCGCTCAGTCCGGGTTCGGTGCTGTTCGAGGGCGGGGGCTGGGCCTGGTTCCGGGACAACCGGCCCGAGCGGTACGAGGCCTTCGCGCGCGAGGACTTCCCGCGCGGGCGGCTGGTGGAGCTGTGGGAGGTGGCCGACGTGGCGTGCTTCCTGCTGTCGGCCCGGGCCGGCGGGATCAACGGCGCCAACATATGCGTGGACGGCGCCCAGGATCACCCGAGCGCCGGCCGGTTCTTTTCCTAGAAGTCGTTGCCTACTTGGGGTCCCGGTAGAAGTCGTTGCTTACTTGGGGTCCCGGTCGAACACCGACGTCGACCAGACGTATCCGAGGACCGCGAGGCCGACGCACCAGGCGACCGCGATCCATCCGTTGTCGCCGATGTGCGTGCCGAGGAGGAGTCCGCGCAGGGTTTCGATGGCGGGGGTGAAGGGCTGGTACCGGGCGATGGGCTGGAACCAGCCGGGCATGGAGTGCAGCGGGACGAAGGCGCTGGACAGCAGCGGCAGCAGGATCAGCGGCATCGCGTTGTTGCTGGCGGCCTCGGCGTTCGGGCTGACCAGGCCCATGCCGACCGCGATCCAGGTCAGCGCCAGGGCGAAGAGCACGATCAGCCCGAACGCCGCCAGCCATTCCAGGACGCCGGCGTCGGTGGAGCGGAAGCCGATCGCCACGGCGACGGCGCCGACCAGGACCACGCTCATGACCGACTGCAGGACGCTGCCGACGACGTGTCCGACGAGGATCGAGCCGCGGTGGATGGCCATGGTGCGGAAGCGGGCGATGATGCCCTCGCTCATGTCGGTGGACACCGACACCGCGGTGCCGATCACGGTGGAGCCGATCGTCATCAGCAGGATGCCGGGCACGAGGTAGGCCAGGTAGGCGGAGCGGCCCGCCCCCGCGCTCATCGCGCCGCCGAAGATGTAGACGAACAGCAACAGCAGCATGACCGGGGTGAGCAGCAGGTTCAGGGTGAGTGAGGGGTAGCGCCGGGCGTGCAGCAGGTTGCGGCGCAGCATCGTGGAGGAGTCGCGGACGGCGAGGGAGAGGGAACTGCTCATCGGGCGGTCTCCGTGGTCTTGTCGGTGTCGGTCCCGGTCGCAGCGTCGGTCCCGGTCGCGGTGTCGGTGTCGGTCCCGGTCGCGGTGTCGGCCCCGGTCGCAGTGTCGGTCCCGGTGTCGGTCAGGGCGAAGAAGACGTCGTCCAGATCCGGTGTGTGCACGGTCAGTTCGTCCGCCTCGACGCCGGCCGCGTCCAACCAGTCCAGGACGGCGCGCAGTTCGCGCTGGCTGCCGTCGCTGGGGATCTGCAGGGCGAGGGCCTCGTCGTGCCGGGTGGCCTCGCCCAGGGCCGCGGCGGCCGCCCGGTAGGCGGCCGGGTCGTTGAAGCGCAGCCGGATGTGTCCGCCGGGGATGAGCCGCTTCAGCTCCTCCGCGCTGCCCTCGGCGGCGATCCTCCCGTCGTGCAGGACGGCGATGCGGTCGGCGAGTTCGTCGGCCTCGTCCAGGTACTGGGTGGTGAGGAAGACGCTCACCCCGTCGGAGACGAGTTCGCGGATGATCTGCCACATGGTGTGCCGGGAGCGGGGGTCCAGGCCGGTGGTGGGTTCGTCGAGGAAGATGATCCGGGGGCCGCCGACCAGGGTCATGGCGATGTCCAGGCGGCGCTTCATGCCGCCGGAGTAGGTGGAGGCGGGCTTCTTCGCGGCTTCCACCAGGTCGAAGCGCTCCAGCAGCTCGGCGGCCACCCGCCGCCCCTCACCGCGGGGCAGGTGGTGCAGGTCGGCCATGAGGAGCATGTTCTCCTCGCCGGTGATCAGCCCGTCCACGGCGGAGAACTGTCCCGTCACGCCGATCGCCGCGCGCACCGCCTGCGGGTCGGTGGCCGGGTCGTGGCCGCCGACGCGGATCTCGCCGCCGTCCGCGCCGATCAGCGTGGAGAGGATCTTGACGGCGGTGGTCTTGCCGGCGCCGTTCGGGCCGAGCAGGGAGAAGATCGTCCCCGCGGGTACGGCCAGGTCGACGCCGTCGAGCACGACCTTGTCGCCGTAGGACTTGCGCAGCCCCTGCGCCGCGATGGCCAGGTCGTTCATGAGAAGTGCCCCCTCTTGTCTGCCGCTGCGGTTACAGGCTGCGGGCGGTGATGTCGCCGTTGGAGGTGGTGGCGCGGATGTCGAGTCCGGCCGTGCCGTCGTTCATCAGGGCGTTGCTGACGCGGCCGTGGGAGGTGCCGGCGTCCAGGGAGGCGGAGACCCCGCGGGCCGCGGCGACGGAGATGTCACCGGACCGGGTGCTCAGGACGACCGTGCCGCGGGCGGCCTCGGCGATGCGGATGTCGCCCCGTGCGGTGCTGATCTCGGCCGAGCCGCCGAGGCGGCCGATCTCGACGTCGCCGTCGACGGCGGTGAGGCGCACGCTCGCGGCCTCGTCGAGCTTGATCCGGCGGTAGGCGCCGTCGAAGACGACGTCGCCGAGGCGGCCGACGCCGCGGAGTTCGGCGCTGCCGGTCCGGGCCTCGACGCGGGAGCCGGCGGGCAGCTGGACGGTCACCTCGACGGATCCGGAGGGGCCGAAGAGCTGGTTGCCGGCCTCCGGGGCCGCGATCCGCAGGACGCCGTCGCCGTAGGCGACCTCGATCTTCTCCGCCGCCTTCACGTCTCGGCTCCGGGAGGCGTCCACGGGCCGGACCTCGACCGTGGTGTCGGCCCGGTCGGTGGCGATGAACTGGACGCGGCCCGCGGGGATGTCGAGGACGGCGGAGACGGGGGCGGGGCTGTCGAACTTCTGCATGATGTTCTCCTGCGCTCATCGGTGTTTCTGACACCAGAAACGCTACGTTGCATTCAAAGATCCTTCAACGTAGTCGTTGCGCATAGAATTCATTTATGCAGTTCAGGGGCAGGAAATCGTTGCACTGGGCGACACATTAACGCAACAGCAGCCTCGCCGCCCATTGCAATGGGCGAGTGCTGAACGCTACGACCCCAGAATCGACGTCAGGAACTCCCCCACCCAGCCGAGCAGTTCGCGCCCGACCAGCGGCTTCCCGCCCACCTTCGCCGTCTTGGGGCGCGGTACGAGGACCTGGTGCACCGCCGGCTTGATGACGGACCCGGGGTACAGGCGCTTGACGCGCAGCTCCTGCGACTCGCGCAACTCCACCGGCGCGAAGCGGATGTTGTTGCCCTGCAGGACGATCTCGCCGACCCCGCACGCGCGGGCGAGCATGCGCAGCCCGGCGACCAGCAGCAGGTTCTCGACCGGCTCGGGCAACTTGCCGTAGCGGTCGACGAGTTCCTCGCGCACGGACTTGATGTCCTGCTCCGTGTTGACGGAGGCGATGGCCCGGTAGGCCTGCAGGCGCAGCCGCTCGCCGGGGGCGTAGTCGTGCGGGACGTGGGCGTCGACCGGGAGCTCGATCTTGACCTCCAGGGGCGGCTCCTCCTCCACCCCGCCCTCCAGGGAGGCCCGGTAGTCCGCGACCGCCTCGCCGACCATGCGGACGTACAGGTCGAAACCGACGCCCGCGATGTGGCCGGACTGCTCGCCGCCGAGGAGGTTGCCCGCGCCGCGGATCTCCAGGTCCTTCATCGCCACGTACATGCCCGCGCCCATCTCCGTGTGCTGGGCGATGGTCGCCAGGCGCTCGTGGGCAGTCTCCGTCAGGGGCTTCTCCGGCGGGTACAGGAAGTAGGCGTAGCCGCGCTCGCGGCCGCGGCCGACGCGGCCGCGCAGCTGGTGCAGCTGGGAGAGGCCGAAGTTGTCGCCGCGCTCCACGATCAGCGTGTTCGCGTTGGAGATGTCGATGCCGGACTCGACGATCGTGGTCGACACCAGGACGTCGTACTTCTTCTCCCAGAAGTCGACGACCACCTGCTCCAGCGTCTGCTCGGACATCTGGCCGTGGGCCGTGGCGATCCGCGCCTCGGGGACGATCTCGCGCAGCCGGGAGGCGGCCCGGTCGATGGACTCGACACGGTTGTGGATGTAGAAGACCTGGCCCTCGCGCAGCAGTTCACGGCGGATGGCGGCGCCGATCTGCTTCTCCTCGTAGGGGCCGACGAAGGTGAGCACCGGGTGGCGCTCCTCCGGCGGGGTGGTGATCGTGGACATCTCGCGGATGCCGGTGACCGCCATCTCCAGGGTGCGCGGGATGGGCGTCGCGGACATGGTGAGCACGTCCACGTTGGCGCGCAGCTTCTTCAGCTGCTCCTTGTGCTCGACGCCGAAGCGCTGTTCCTCGTCGACGATGACCAGGCCCAGGTCCTTGAACTTGGTCTCGGAGGAGAACAGCCGGTGGGTGCCGATGACGATGTCCACCGAGCCCTCCCGCAGGCCCTCCAGGACCGCCTTCGCCTCGGTGTCGGTCTGGAAGCGGCTGAGCGCCCGTACGTTGACCGGGAACTGGGAGTAGCGCTCGCTGAACGTCCCGAAGTGCTGCTGGACCAGCAGGGTCGTCGGGACGAGGACCGCGACCTGCTTGCCGTCCTGGACCGCCTTGAAGGCGGCCCGCACCGCGATCTCTGTCTTGCCGTAGCCCACGTCACCGCAGATCAGGCGGTCCATCGGGACCGACTTCTCCATGTCCTCCTTGACCTCGGCGATGGTGGTGAGCTGGTCGGGGGTCTCCGCGTAGGGGAAGGCGTCCTCCAGCTCGCGCTGCCAGGGGGTGTCCGAGCCGAAGGCGTGCCCGGGCGCCGCCATCCGCGCGCTGTAGAGCCTGATCAGGTCGGCCGCGATCTCCTTGACCGCCTTCTTGGCGCGGGCCTTGGTCTTGGTCCAGTCGGCGCCGCCGAGGCGGTGCAGGGTGGGGGCCTCGCCGCCGACGTACTTGGTGATCTGTTCCAGCTGGTCGGTGGGGATGTAGAGGCGGTCGCCGGGCTGGCCGCGCTTGGCGGGGGCGTACTCGACGACCAGGTACTCGCGCGTGGCGCCCTGGACGGTGCGCTGCACCATCTCGATGTAGCGGCCCACGCCGTGCTGCTCGTGGACGATGTAGTCGCCCGCCTCCAGGGTGAGCGGGTCGATGGTCTTGCGGCGGCGGGCCGGCATGCGGGCGCCGTCCTTGCCGGCCGCCTTCTGCCCCGAGAGGTCGGTCTCGGTCAGGACGGCCAGCTTCAGCGCGGGGTCCACGAAGCCGTAGTCGATCGAGCCGCACGCCACGTGCACGACGGACGGCGCGATCGCGCCGAGCTCGATGTCGAGGCGCGCGGCGATGCCCTCGCCGCCGAGCACCTCGACCGTGCGCGCGGCCGGGCCGTGGCCCTCGGTGACGAACACCGTGCGCCAGCCGTCGGCGAGCCAGCCCTTGGTGTCGGCGAGCGCCTTGGCGGTGTCGCCGCGGTACGTCTCGGGGGCGTGCATGCCGAGCTTCAGGGTGTCGCCCGCCGCGTCAGCGGCGAATGTGTCCGTGAGTTCGTCGTCGGCCGCGAAGGGCGAGACGGACCACCACATCATGTCCAGCTCGCGGGCCCGGTCCCGGACGTCCGCGATGGACCACAGGGAGGCCGCGCCGACGTCGATGGGCGCCTCGCCGCCGCCCGCGGTGGCCGCCCAGGACGCCTGCAGGAACTCCTGGCTGGTGGCCACGAGGTCGGCGGCACGCGTGCGTACCCGCTCCGGGTCGCAGACGACCGTCATGGCGCCCTTGGGGAGCACGTCGAGGAGCAGTTCCATGTCGTCGACGAGGACGGGGGCCAGGGACTCCATGCCCTCGACCGCGATGCCCTCGGCGATCTTGTTCAGGAGCTCGCCCAGCTCCGGGTGCTCCTCGGCGAGGGCACGCGCGCGTGCGCGGACGTCGTCGGTGAGCAGCAGCTCGCGGCACGGCGGCGCCCACAGGCCGTGCTCGGCGACCTCCAGGGACCGCTGGTCGGCGACCTTGAAGTAGCGGATCTCCTCGACGTCGTCGCCCCAGAACTCGACGCGGAGGGGATGCTCCTCGGTGGGCGGGAAGACGTCGAGGATGCCGCCTCGTACGGCGAACTCGCCGCGCTTCTCGACGAGTTCCACGCGCGCGTACGCGGCGGCGGCGAGAGCTTCCACGACCTCGTTCAGATCGGCGGTCTGCCCGGTCCTCAGCGCGACCGGCTCCAGGTCGCCGAGCCCCTTGACCTGCGGCTGCAGCACGGACCGTACGGGCGCCACGACCACGGAGACCGGTCCGGTC
This sequence comes from Streptomyces gilvus, assembly GCF_022513565.1. GTDB lineage: Bacteria > Actinomycetota > Actinomycetes > Streptomycetales > Streptomycetaceae > Streptomyces > Streptomyces gilvus. Next base: position 133,082 of record NZ_JAKWBE010000011.1, read on the forward strand.
TCGGGGTCGTCGGGGCGGGGGTGGGCGAGCCGGCGCAGGACGGCCAGCCGGCGTCCCACGGTGTCGCTGCGCGGGCTGAGCCGCTCGTGCGGGAGCGTCTCCCAGGACGGGTACTCCGCGACCCCCTCCGGCGGCAGCAGCGACCTCAGCGCGGCCGCCAGGTCCTCCGCCTCCCGTCCCGTGGCCGTCACCGCCAGCACCGGGCGGCCGGTCTCGCGGGCCAGCGCGGCGACCGCGAAGGGGCGGGCCGCCTGGGGTCCGACCAGGTCGACGTGCATGCGGTTGCCGTCGGCCCCCGCTCTGATCGCTTCGGCGAGGGCGGGGTCCTTGACGACGGCGTCGAGCAGACCGTGCAGGCTCATTCGGGGCGGCTTTCGTCCGGGGGCGGGCAACGCGAACCACCCGACACGCGTGGCGGGCCGGGGGTTCCCAGGGTACGTCGCGGGCGGGGTGATCACTCGGGGGAGTGAATGCGCTGGTCCGGTGGAGGGAGGGGCGGCTACCCTGGATCCAGGGCTAGTCCAACCCCTAGTCCACTACGTGGGGAGAGCTCATGAGCACGCAGCACGCCCAGCGGCAGTACAACGTCCACGACGCGAAGACGAACTTCTCCCGGATACTGCAGCTGGTCGAGACAGGGGAAGAGATCATCATCAGCCGGGCGGGGGAGCCGGTGGCGAAGGTGGTGCCGTTCCGAGAGCGGGTCAGGCGCACGGACCACGGGGCGCTGCGGGGACAGATCCACATCCCCGACGACTTCGACGAGCTGCCCGAGGACATCGCCGAAGCGTTCGGGATGCGGTGACCGACGATGAGCTATCTGATCGACACCCACATCGCGCTGTGGTGGCTGGACGCCTCCCCCGAGCTGTCCGACGACCTCAAGGAGCTGCTCCGCACGCAGCCCGAGGTCTACATGAGCGCCGTGACTCCCTGGGAGGTCGCCCTCAAGTACTCGCTGGGCAAACTGGGCCATGTCCCAGGCCTGCCCGAACGCGTCCGTGACCTGCAGTTCAAGCCGCTTCCGGTCACCATGGAGCACAGCGTCCGGATCAGTGAGCTGCCGTGGCACCACCGCGACCCCTTCGACCGCATGCTCGTCGCGCAGGCCCAGCACGAAGGCCTGACGATCATCACGCGCGACACCTGGATCCCGAAGTACGACGTCGAGGTGCTGCCCGCCTGAGAGGACGCGGCGGCCCGGCGCCGGGCAGTCCCGCAGGACTTCCCGGCGCCGGGCTCTCCCCCGCAACCCCCGTGTGCGGTGGCCGTACCCCCCTGGCTCCCCTACTCGGTGGCGATCGCGTTCAGGACGTTCATCCGGCCCGCCCGGAACGCCGGGATCAGGGCGGCGACCAGGCCCACGACCGCGGAGCCGACGAAGACCGTGATCAGCGTGGACCAGGGGACCTCCAGGACCTTCAGGCCCTGCAGGGCGAGGAGCTTCTGGGCGGTCGCGCCCCAGCCCATGCCGAGGCCCAGGCCGAGCAGGGCGCCGAAGAGGGCGATCACCACCGACTCCATGCGGATCATGCGGCGCATCTGGCGGCGGGAGAGACCGATGGCGCGCATCAGGCCGATCTCCCGGGTCCGCTCGACCACCGAGAGGGCCAGCGTGTTCACCACGCCCAGGATCGCGACGATGATCGCCAGCGCCAGCAGGCCGTAGATCATGTTGAGCAGCTGCCCGATCTGGTCCTTCAGCGCCTTCTTGTAGTCGGTCTGGTCGCGCACCTTGTACTGCGGGTAGTCGTGCAGCGCGGACTTCAGCGACTTGTACGCCGCGTCCTGCTGCCCGTCCTTGGCGGTGGCGAAGACCAGCTGGTCCAGGGGCATCTTGTCGGCCGGCACGTACTTGGCGAGCGTCGCGATGGAGGTGTACTTCGCGCCCGCGTCGATCAGCCCGTCGTTGCTGGTGATGGCCCGGACCGTCAGGTTGGCGGTGGCGCCGTCCTTGAAGGCGATCCTGATCTTCGAGCCCAGGTGGACGTCGTGCGCCTTGGCGAAGTTCTCGTGCACCGACATCGAGTCGGGCAGGTAGGCGTCCTTGAGGTTGCCGGCGACGGTCTTGACCCGCAGGTCGGTCGCGTACGTCGGGTCGGCCGCCGTGATGTCGGTGTTCTTGAGCGTCCTGCCGTCCGGGGTCGTGTAGTCGGCCTCGGTCGTCTTGTACTCGGTGACCCGCTTCAGGCCCGGCGTCGCCTTCACGGCCCTGACCGCCTGCGGGGTGATCATCTGGCCGCCGTCGGACTGGATGATGAAGTCCGTGCCGACGGTCTTGTCGAGCTGGTCCGTCGCCGAGGCGACCATCGAGGAGCCGACCACCGACAGACAGGCGACCAGCGCGAGCCCGATCATCAGGGCGGCGCCCGTGGCGCCCGTACGGCGCGGGTTGCGCAGCGCGTTGCGCTCGGCCATCCGCCCGACCGGACCGAAGGCCCGCAGCAGCACGGCGCCCAGGACCCGGACGACACCGCCCGCGAGCAGCGGGCCGATCACCACGAACCCGATCAGGGAGAGCACCACGCCCAGGCCCAGCCAGAGCGAGCCGCCGGTCGCCTTGTCGGCGGAGGCCGCCAGGTAGAGGCAGAAACCGCCGCCGGCGGTCAGCAGCGTGCCCAGCACGGCCCGTACGACCCCGGCCTTGGCGTCGGCGGGAGCGCCGGCGTCGCGCAGCGCGGCCATCGGGGAGACCTTGCCGGCCCGGCGGGCGGGCAGGTAGGCGGCGAGGACGGTGACGACGACACCGAGGACCAGGCCGACGACCGGGGTGGTCCAGGCGACGGTGAGGTCCGCGGTGGACAGGTGCATGCCCATCTGGCCCATGAGCTTCATCAGGCCGACCGCGAGTCCGACGCCCGCGCCGATGCCGAGGACCGAGCCCGTCACGCCGAGCAGCAGCGCCTCGGCCAGCACCGACCGGTTGACCTGCTTGCGGCTGGAGCCGATGGCCCGCATCAGGCCGATCTCCCTCGTCCGCTGGGCGACCAGCATGGAGAAGGTGTTGATGATCAGGAAGATGCCGACGACGAAGGCGATCCCGGCGAAGCCGAGCATCGCGTACTTCATGACGTTCATGAAGCTCTCGACGCTCTTCTGGTTGGCGTCGGCGGTCTCCTTGGCGGTCTGCACCTTGTAGTGGCCGCCGAGCGCCGAGACCACGTTCTGCTTCAGCCGGGCGTCGCTCACTCCGGAGGCGGCGGTGACGTTGACGTTGGTGAAGACACCGGTCTTCCCGACGAGCGTCTGCTGGGCGGTCCTGGTGTCCAGGTAGAAGATCGCCGCACCCGGGTTGGTGACCTGGAAGGAGGCGATGCCGGAGATCTTCGCGTCGTGCGTGCCGACCGCGCTGATCATGGCCAGCGTGTCACCGAGCTTGAGGTGGTGCTTGTCGGCGGTGTCGGCGTCGACCATCACCTGGTCGGAACCCTTGGGCGCCGCACCCGAGGTGATCTTCATGGTGCGGGCGTCGTTGCCGTTCCAGCTGCCGACGATGGTCGGGGCGCCGCTGGAGGGCGAGAGGTTGTCCTTCTTGGCGTCGACGACGGTCACGGAGGTCGAGAAGACGGTCCCCTCGGCCGCCTTCACGCCCTGCGCCGACTTCACCCGGCCGACCACGGAGGCCGGCATGACCGGCGGTTTGCCGTTGTCGGACGTGGTCTCACCGGTGTCCGAGGCGCCCTTCGCGCTCACCGTCACATCGGAGGAGGTGGCCGCGAACAGCTTGTCGAAGGTGGTGTTCATGGTGTCGGTGAACACCAGCGTCCCGCAGACGAAGCCCACCGACAGCAGCACGGCGATCGCGGAGAGGGCCATGCGCCCCTTGTGCGCGAAGAAGTTGCGCATCGAGGTCTTCATTACGGTCATGACGTACGCCCCCGGGCGTCGAAGTCGGGGGTCTGGGGGTGTCCCCCAGAAAAGCACAGCATGCGGTCCAGGACGGCTTCGGCGGTCGGCTTGTACATCTCGTCGACGATCCGGCCGTCGGCGAGGTACAGCACGCGGTCCGCGTAGGAGGCGGCGACCGGGTCGTGCGTGACGATGACGATGGTCTGCCCGAGCTCGTCCACGGACTGCCGCAGGAAGCCCAGTACTTCGGCACCCGCGCGCGAGTCGAGGTTTCCGGTCGGCTCGTCACCGAAGATGATCTCGGGCCGGGCGGCCAGGGCGCGGGCCACGGCGACGCGCTGCTGCTGACCGCCGGAGAGCTGGGTGGGCCGGTGCTTGAGCCGGTCCGCGAGGCCGACGGTGTCCACCACGCGCGCCAGCCACTGCCGGTCCGGCTTGCGGCCCGCGATGTCCATGGGCAGCGTGATGTTTTCGATCGCGTTCAGCGTGGGCAGCAGGTTGAACGCCTGGAAGATGAACCCGATCCGGTCCCGCCGCAGCTGGGTGAGCTTCTTGTCCTTCAGCCCGGTGATCTCGGTGTCGTCCAGGTAGATCTGCCCGCTGGTGACGGTGTCGAGTCCGGCGAGGCAGTGCATCAGGGTGGACTTGCCGGACCCCGAGGGGCCCATGATCGCGGTGAACTGGCCGCGGGCGATGTCCACGTCGACATGGTCGAGGGCGACGACGCGGGTCTCCCCGGCCCCGTACGCCTTGACGACCTGCCGCGCCCGCGCGGCGACGGCCGTCCGTCCTCCAGTGCCCCCGTGCCTGGGAATGGTCACGGCCGAAGTCATGGTTTGTCTCCTATGTCGGTCAACAGGTGAGGCGCAAGAACTGCTACGTCGATGAGTCTGGTCCTGTGCGGGGCCCGGCGCGCTGGTGCTCGGCACCCTCTTGTACGGGGGTAAACCCCACCCCCGCCGGTTCGGTGAACAGCCCCCCGGCCGCTCCCCGGCCGCTCCCCAGCGGCGTAAAGCCAGGTTAAGGACCGGTCCCGGCCCCTCTCGTCCTCCAGGGGGACGAACCCTCCCCCAGCCGTAGTACGGAGGGGACCCCTAGGGGCAGTCCACCGACAGGTGGAGTCGGTCTCGGGGTTCGCTCCACCCACCGGCCCACCCAGGCTCCACCCTCCCGCCGCGTCAAAGTCAAGTGAGAAGCTGTGCGCGGCAGATAGATGCAGGGGGAAGGAATTCGATGGACCAGGGGGAGACGGAGATACGGGCGTCGGTGACGGACGAGCTCCCACCGGACACGCGCCGACGGGGTGCCGTCGTCGCCGCGCTCATGCTCGCGATGGCGCTCGCGGCGCTCGACGCCACCATCGTCTCCACCGCCGTCCCCCAGATCGTCGGCGACCTCGGCGGATTCTCGTACTTCTCCTGGCTGTTCTCCGGCTATCTGCTCGCGGTCACGGTCACGCTCCCGGTGTACGGCAAGCTGTCCGACACCTTCGGCCGTAAACCGGTGCTCGTCGCGGGCGCCGCGGTGTTCCTGGTCGGCTCGCTGCTGTGCGCCGCGGCCTGGAACATGGGCGCGCTGATCGCCTTCCGCATCGTCCAGGGCCTGGGCGGCGGGGCGTTGCAGGGCACGGTGCAGACGCTCGCGGCCGATCTGTACCCGCTGGAGGAACGGCCCAGGATCCAGTCGAAGCTGTCCACGGTCTGGGCGGTGTCGGCGGTGGCCGGCCCCGGGATCGGCGGCCTGCTCGCCGCGTACGCCGGCTGGCGCTGGATCTTCCTGGTCAACCTTCCCATCGGGGCGCTGGCGTTGTGGCTGGTCGTCCGTCATCTGCGCGAGCCGCGACGGGAGTTGGAGCGCCGTCCGCGCATCGACTGGGCGGGCGCGCTGGCGGTGTTCGCGTGCGGGGGCGTGCTGCTGACGGCGCTGGTGCAGGGCGGGGTGGCCTGGCCGTGGCTGTCGGCCCGCTCGTTGGCGCTGTTCGGTACGGGACTCGCGCTCGCCGGTGCCGTGGTCGTGATCGAACGCCGTGCGGCCGAGCCGATCATCCCCGGGTGGGTGTGGCGGCGCCGGACGATCGCGGCCGTCAACCTCGCCCTGGGCGCGCTGGGCCTGCTGATGGTGGCGCCGAGCGTGTTCCTGCCGACGTACGCGCAGTCGGTGCTGGGTCTCGCGCCCGTGGCGGCGGGCTTCGTGCTCTCGGTCTGGACGCTGTCCTGGCCGGTGTCGGCGGCGCTGAGCCAGCACGTGTACCGGCGGATCGGGTTCCGCAACACGGCGATGCTGGGCATCGGCGCGGCGGCGCTGATCCTGTTCGCGTTCCCGTTCCTGCCCTACCCGGGCTCCGCCTGGCAACCGACGCTGCTGATGCTCCTGTTGGGCGCGGCGCTGGGGCTGTTCCAGCTCCCGCTGATCGTGGGCGTGCAGTCGACGGTGGGCTGGGCGGAACGGGGCACGACGACCGCCTCGGTGCTCTTCTGCCGCCAGACCGGCCAGACGATCGGCGCCTCGGTCTTCGGCGCGGTCGCCAACGGGGTGCTCGCCTCCCGCCTGGGCGGCGCGAGCGACCTGGACTCGGTGACCCGGGGCCTGGACTCGGGCGCGGTACCGGAGGCGACGCGCCGGGCGGTCGCGGACGCGGTGCACGCGGTGTACATCGGGGCGGGCTGCGCGGCCGCGGCGGCCTTCCTCGTCCTGCTGTTCCTGGCGCCGCGACGCTTCCCGGTCCTCAAGGAGCAGTGAGAGGGCGAGCATCGCCTCCAAAAATCCGAGTTAACGCGGGTAACGTCACAGGTCAGCGAAGTAAGCGCATACCGACCAGCCAGTTTGCCGAAAAGGCTGTGCGTTTCCGAACCGCCGAGTAACGTGCGGGACTCCGCCGCCCCCCACCTCCCTTGCGGTCCGCACCGGACCCGAGCCACGCAAGGAGTACCGGGATGTCCTACGACCCGTCCCCGTCGTACCCGTACCGACCCCCACAACAGGCCCCGCAGTACCAGCAGTACGACTCGTCGCCGTCCTACGAGGCCACCTACCCCTGGCAGCCGCCCATCGCGGACCCTCCCGAGCCGCCCCGGCGCCGCCCGCCGCATCCCCCGCTCGGGCACCACAGCGACCTGCGGATCCTGCGCAGCGCCTACCGCTGGCAGCGCCGCACCGCCACCCTGGCCGCGCTCGGCTACTTCACCCTGTTCCTCGTCCTGTCCGCCTTCGCCCCGTCGGTCATGTCCGCCGACGTCACCGACGGACTGCCGACCGGACTGCTGCTCGCCCTGATCCAGATCCCCGTCACCTGGCTGGCCATCGCGCTGTACGAGCACACCGCGCGCCGTTACGTCGACCCGATCGCCGACCGCATCCGCAAGCAGTCCGCGGTGGACGCCAAGCGGGAGGCGGCCCGATGACCGACGGCTTCAGCGGCAACGCCCAGGCCATGTCCCTCGTCGCCTTCTCCGCGATCGCCACGGTCACCCTGCTGCTGTGCGTGATGACCGGCCCCGACCGCGACGACCTCGACGAGTTCTACACCGGCTACGGCTCCCTCTCCCCCCTGCGCAACGGCCTCGCCATCGCCGGCGACTACATCTCCGCCGCGAGCGTCCTCGGCACGGGCGGGGTCATCGCCCTGTGCGGTTACGACGGCGTCGTGCTCGCACTGAGCACCGCCCTGTCGCTGATGCTGCTGATGTTCCTGCTGGCCGAACCCCTGCGCAACGCGGGCCGGTTCACCATGGGCGACGCGCTGGCGCGACGGATGCCGGGGCGCGCGGTGCGCATCACGGCGTGCGCGGTGACCATCGCCGCGCTGCTGCCCCTGATGCTGGTCCAGCTCGCCGGCACGGGACAGCTGCTGGCCTTCATCCTCGGCTTCTCCGGCGACTCCCTGAAGACCGGCTGCATCATCGGCCTGGGCGCCCTGATGATCAGCTACGCCGCCATCGGCGGGATGAAGGGCACCGCCCTGATCCAGATCCTGAAGATCGTGATGCTGCTCGGGTCGGGCGCGGTCGTGGCCGTCCTGATCCTGCGGCGCTTCGACTGGGACCCCGGGGCCCTGTTCCACGCGGCGGCCGCGCGGAGCGGGGTCGGCAGCGCCTTCCTCCACTCGGGCGTGGAGTTCGCCGGCAGCCCCAACCCCCGTCTGGACATGATCAGTTCGGAACTGACGGTCGTCATCGGCGGCGCCTGCCTGCCGCACGTCACGATGCGCATGTACACCGCCTCCAGCGCCCGGCAGGTGCGCCGCTCGATGTCCTGGGCGGTGTCGATGGTGGTGCTCTTCGTCCTCATCATGACGGTCGTCGGCTTCGGCGCGACGGCCCTGATCGGACGGGCGGCCATCGCGCAGGCCGACCCGCGCGGCAACACGGCCTATCTGCTGGGCTCCCGCGCCGCGTTCGGCCCCGACGTCTCCACCGCGGAGACCTTCCTCTTCACGACGATCACGACGGCGATCTTCCTCACCCTGCTCGCCTCCGTCGCCGGCATGATCCTCGCCTGCGCCAACTCCCTCGCCCACGACGTCTTCGCCGCACGCGTACGGGAGATGTCCGCCCGCCGCGAGATGGGGCTCGCCCGGGCCTCCGCCCTCGCGGTCGGCGTGCCCGCGATCCTGCTGGCCACCCTGGTCCAGCACATCAGCCTGCAGCCCCTGGTGACCCTCTCCTTCTGCCTCGGCGCCTCCGCCATCGCGCCCGCCCTGGTCTACAGCCTCTTCTGGCGCCGCTACACCCGAGCGGGCCTGCTGTGCACCCTAATCGGCGGCACCCTGGCGGTCCTGCTCCTGATGCCGGGCACCAACCTGGTCTCCGGCTCCCCCGTCTCCGCCTTCCCCGACGCCGACTTCAACTGGTTCCCGTTCACCACGACGGGCCTGGTGACGATCCCTCTGGGCTTCCTGTTCGGCTGGCTGGGCACGGTGCTGTCGGGCCGCCGGGCTTCGGAGGAGCAACGGCATCAGTACGAGGCGGTGGAGGGGTGGATTCTGGCGGGGGCGGTGCGGAGGGGTGGGTGAGATGCGGAGGGGTGGGGGCGCGTGCTGGGCGTGCGTGAGGTGCGGGCGGGTGGGGACGCGCGCGAGGCGTGGGTGAAGTGGGTACGTGCCGTCCCCGCGCGCGTCACTCCCCGGACGCGGACCCCGTCAACGCCGTGAGGCTGTTGCGTACGTAGTCCATCTGCGCCTGCACGTCGTCCGAGAGCTCCGCGTGCTCGCGCAGCAGCCGTTCCGTGTCCCGGGCGATCTGCTCCTCACCGGCCCGCGCCTCCGCGAGGATCTCCGCCGCCCGTACCCGTGCCTCCTCCTGGCACCGCCGTGCGGCCTCCTCGGCCTCCCGGAACTCCCGTTCCGCCTCGGCCAGCGCTTCCTCCGCCCGCGCCACCCGTTCGGCCTCCCGCGCGGCGACCGCGGCCACCCGTTCGGCCTCGGCCCCCTCCAGCTCGGCCAACCGCTCGGCGAACTCCTCGGCCTGCTCGGCGAGCATGGCCGAGGTGCGCTGCCGCACGTCCCGCAGCGCGCCCACCGCCTCGCCCCGCCCTTCCTTCACCGCGCGCCGGGCGGAGATCCTGATCCCGTCGGCCTCGGCCTGGGCCGCGAGCAACCGCTGCCGGGCGCGTTCCTCGGCCTCGGCGCGTACGGCGTCGGCGTGCGCCTGCGCCGCGTCGCGCACGCCGTCCGCACGTGCCTGCGCCGTACCCGTGATGCGCTGCGCCTCCTGCCGCGCGCGCTCCCGCACGGCGGCGGCCTCCTCCTCCGCGAACTGGAACAGCCGCCGCGCGCCCTCGCCCAGGGTCTCGTACGTCTGCGGCGAGAGGTGCGCCACGGTCTCCCGCAGGTCCTCCGCCTCCTCCTCCATCTCCCTGGCGAGGACGGTGAGCCGGGCGGCCCTCTCCCACGCGGCGTCCCGGTCACCGGAGAGGGCGGCGGCGTACGCGTCGACCTGGTCGGGACGGTAACCGCGCCCCCGTACGGCCCCGAAGCCGTGGGCCGAGACCGATGCGCTGCTCATCCTGGAGCCCCTCTCCGCCGAACGGACGCGAGATGATGATTTCGCGCACATCTTGATGTATCGGACGTAAGTGTTCATAACCCGACACTCCGCGCACGGGCCGCGGTCAGGATGGGCACGCAAAAGGGCCGGGCCCGGTCACGGTGACCGGGCCCGGCCCGAAGGGTCCCTCGCGTCAGGGGGACATCGACGTCACGGAGTCACGGACGTCACGGACATCACGAGTCCACGGAGGTCACAACAAGCCGTCCCACATCTGCTCGAGCAGCACCGACCACCAGCTCTCCGGCGACCCGAGCGCCGCCGGGTCGAGGGAGGCCAGCTGGGCCTGGAAGTCGACGGTCCAGCGGCCCGCCTGCTCCTGGTTGAGACCGAACCGCAGCCGCCACATCCGGCCCAGCAGCGCTAGGCAGCGCTGGAACTCGGGCAGCCCCGTGTTCACGAACTGCGGCGGCACCGGAGCACCGCCGGGCCCGGCCTCCACGGGGACGGCCACGATGTTCGCCGTGCCGTACTGCACGCACAGCGCCTTGCCGAAGTCGCTGCCCATCACGAGGTAGGAGGCCGCGTCCGACGCGGGCTGCACACCGCGCTCCTGCGCCAGTTCGGCGAGCGTCGGCACCGGCCGGCCCGGCTGGGCCTGCGCCCAGAAGAACGGGCCCATGTCCAGCGGAAGGCCCGCCACCACCAGCGACTGCGCCACGATCGGCGGCACGCCCTGCCGGGAGACCGCGGCCTGCTCGAACCGGAAGACGCCCGGCCCGAACGCCCCCGCGAGCTCCTGCGCCACGGCCTCCGGCGGAACCGGCGGCGCCGCCTGCACCGGCGGCAACGGCGCGCGCACCGGCGCGGGGCGCGCCGGTCCGTCCGCCACCTGGTGCAACTCCCCCTGATGGGCGAGCAGTTGCCGCATGCCCTGCTGTCGGCTCGCGTGATCGGTGCCGTACGGGGCGATGCTGGTGATCCGCGCCTGCGGCCACTGCTCCCGGATCATCCGCGCGCAGTACGCACCCGGCAGCTCGCAGGACTCCAACTCCGTGTGCAGTTCCAGCACCTGGTCCGGCGGCACGTTCATGGCGCGCAGCTCGTGGAAGATCTGCCACTCCGGGTGCGGCGTCCCCGGCGCGGACCGCCGGATCACCTGCTGCTCGGAACCGTCCTGCGCCCGGTACCGAAGAACGGCCTGATACCCGGGACCGACGGCCGGCTGCCCGGCGGGCTGCTGCGGATACCCGTACGCCGACGGCTGCCCGGGCCCCGGCGGCATGGGCGGCTGCCGCACACCCGGGCCCATGGGAGCCCCGGGAACCCCAGGAGCCACACCGGGGGCGCCGGGAGCACCTAGCGCGCCGGGGGCTGGCGGCGGAGGAGGCACACCGGGACCGCCGACGGGGGGAGCGCCGGGACCGCCGACGGGCGGCGCGGCCAACACGGTCTCGGCGTGGTGAACGGCTCCGGGGGCGCCGGGGGTGATCGGCATACCCGGGGCGCCTGGCGGTTGGGATGCGCCGGGCGTGCCGGGTGCACCCGAGGCGCCGGGAGGTTGAAACGCACCGGGCGCTCCAGGGCCCTGCGGCGCTCCCGGGAAACCGACCGGGTTGGGGGCGCCCGGAGGCAGCGGGGCGCCGGGCGCCCCGGGAACGCCAGGGGCGCCGGGAGCTTGCGGAGCGCCGGGCGCGCTCGGCATACCAGGGGCTCCCGGGGCTCCTGACGCGCTGGGCGCATTCGGTGTGCCCGGGGCACCCGGAAACGCCTGTCCGCCGGGCGTGCCCGGGAAGGCTGGGGCGCCCGGAACACCCGGGGCCCCCGGAGGCTGCGGTGCGCCCCCGCCCGGGCCCATCCGACCCGGGTCGGCAAGCACCGTGGCGGCGTGGTGGGCGTCGCCCGGAGGATTACCGCCGGGCGAGTTCGGCGCACCGGGCGGCTGGGGGGCGCCCGGGGTCTGCGGTCCGACAGCCCCCTCCGGGCCGTCAGGACCGAGTGCCGAGACGAGTTGCGTGGGCACGTACCCGCCCGCGCCGGGCCCCGGCGGAGGCGGAGGTGCGCTGCCCGCCCGCGCACCCGGAGTTCCCGGGGCGCTCGGCGGGGGCGGCGTGGCCGAGCCCCGACGCGACGGAGGCGCGGCCTTGCTGGTCGCGGCGTCGGCGATGTCCCCGGCGTTCGGGGCAAGCCTCGGCGCACCCGGAGGCTGCGGCATCCCCGGCGCCCCACCGGGCGCTTGCGGATACCCATACGAGGACGCAGCCGGCGGAGGCGGAGGCACGGCACCCGGAGCCGAAGCCCCCGGAGGCGTGCCCGGCGCCCCCGCACCGCCCGCCCCCTGCGGATATCCGTACGACGGCGCACCCGGCGGAGGCGGAGGCGGAGGCACGGCACCCGGCGCGGGCGCCCCCGAGGGAGACGTACCCGACGCCCCCGCACCACCCGGCCCCTGCGGATAGCCATACACCGATCCACCCAGCCCGGGCGGAGGCGGCGGCGTACCCGGCGCACCAGCACCCGCGAGCGCCCCCGGCGCACCCCCTGGACCGCCGCCGGGCGCTCCATGCGCACCAGCAACACCAGGCACACCGTGCGCCCCCGGCGCTCCGGCCCCGCCCGGCGCGCTCTGCCCTGCAGGCGCCCCCGGCGCACCCCCCGCGCCCGGCGCCCCCCGGTCGTCCAGCGCCGGCGCCACCGCTGTGGGCGGAAGCTGGCTGCCGCCCGAGATCAGTGCCGTCTCGGCGTCGGGCGGTGTCGACGGCGCCGACGGAGGCGCGTCCTCGATGTCGCTCAGCGGCGGCGCGAAGACGGTCGCCGGCAACGGCACGGAACGGTCCTCGCCCGCGTCCGCGTTGGTGTCGGTTCCGGCCCAAGGGGTCGCCCCGGCGGGCACGTTCGGCGCACCGGCACCTCCGGGCGCCCCCGAACCGACCGGCACCCCCGGCTGCGTCTCGGGAAGCGCCCCGCTCCCCGACGTACCAGAACCCGACGAGCCAACCCCACGCCCGTCACCACCGGCACCGGCGCCGCCGGCACCCGCAGCCGCGCCCGCCCCCTCACCCGGCCGCTCCCCGATCCCCAGCTTGTCCGCCGCCTCCTGCAGCCACTCCGGGGGGCTCAGCAGGAACGACGTCTGGTTCAGGTCGACGCGGGCGGAGGACGCGGCCGGCGGCGGCGGTTCGTCCGCGGGGTCCGGGCGGCCGTACTCCTCCTCGTAGCGGCGGATGACCTCGCCCACCGGCAGCGAGGGCCACAGCGTGGCCTCGCCGCTGTCGCGGGCGATCACCAGCCGCTGACCGCCCCCGTCCGACCGCGGACCCTCCGCACGGTCCTCCGCCCACACCACGAACCCGAGCTCGAACTCCCGTACGCGGACCTCACGGTGCTGGTACGACGGCACGTCACCGTTGATCCACTCCTCGGCGCGCTCCTGCGCCTGCGCGAACGTCACCATCGCCGGCTCACTCCCCCACCACGGGAACGGACCGCGCGAAACCGCCGTCCACCATCAGATTCGCCACCGTCTCCAACTCCGGCGGGGATCCCGCCAGTCGGGACAGGAACACGTCGAAGTCCTCACCGCACGGCAGCAGCAGACGCTCCACCCGCTCCGCAGGCGTCCACGACGGATCGACGTCCCGCACGTCGTCGTACGCGCAGAACCACACAGAACCGATTCGCTCGCCCTTGACCTTCACCGCGAGCAACCCGCCCTGCACGAAACCGACGCCCAGATAGTCCTTGGTCAGATGGTCGCGCAGGCACTTGTTGACGTACACCAGGTCATTGACCGCGGCCTCGTCGCGCACCGTGAAGAACGGCTGGTCGATCAGCAGGCCGAGCCCCGCGTCGAGCGCGGTGCCCACCGGCGCGCACCCGCCCGCCGCCTTCAGGAACGAACGGTACGCACCCGGCAGCCGGTACCCGAGGTCCTCCTCGACCCCCTGCACCTGCGCCTCCGTCACCGCCACCCCCGACTTCGGCAGCCCGAAGTGCGCCGGACGCGTCTCCTGCAACGGCCGCGTGCCCCGCTTGTCCTGGTCCACCGCGGACGTCGCGATCCCCCCGTGATGCCGCAGCAGCGCCTTCACCTCGACCGGGATCAGCTCCAGCCGCCGGCTGCCGGCCACGTGATGCCAGGTCCAGCCGTGCGGCGTCGCCACCGGCACCACCGTGTCCCACAGGTCATGACCCGAGGCCGCCAGCGCCGCGTTCGCCGAGACGTAGTCCGTCAGCCGCAGTTCGTCGACCCCGAAACCCTCCGGCGCCTCCGCGATCTCCGCGGCCGCGCGCGCGTAGGGAGAGAAATCGGGGTAACCGCGCTCGTCGACCCGTACCCCTCTCGGGTGACGGGCTGCCCGGACCGGATCCGGGAAATGCACGACCTGCCCGGCATAGGCCGCGTTCGGCGGCGCGGCTTGCCCCCCAGCCTGGCGGCTGGGCGGCGCCCCCAGCCCGAGCCGACCTGTCGTCATGGCGGTTGCCCCCTGCGGCACTCTGGTACGGACCGCGGCGACCGGCACCCGCCGCCCACCACACCCCGTATCGACTGTCTCGTCCGTCCCGACTCACGTCGTGACCACACCGCGCCCGCCACCACACGCCCTCACGCATGCCGGCAAGCGCCACCCGCACGAAAGCGGTGCCGACAGCCTATGCGGTACGACCGCACCGGTCACCGGGCCCCGGTCAGCCGCCCTCCGCTTCCGTGACCAGCCGTCACCCCGCCCTCACGGACCGCCCGGACCCGGGCGTGTCGCACCGCCCCAGCTACCGCACCAGCAACGGAGTTTGGCAGTCTGTCTCCTCCGGGGGGATGCACGGAGGGGAAGACGATCATGAACGCGACGCAGACGGGACCACACCCGGGTACGCCCGCCACGCCGCACGGCGGCCTGTCCGGCGACCCCCGCATCGGCTGGAGCGCCCCCACCAACGCCTCCGCCCCCGCCCTCCTGCACCGGCGCGACGGCATACTCCCCACCGTCGCCGCCGCGCTCTCCGTCCGCGGCGCCACCCTCACCGGCACCGCCGCCCGCGGCGACCAGCCACCACCCCTGCACCCCCTCGTGCAGGACTTCCTCGACACCCTGACCAGCGCCCAGCGCGACCGCTTCACCGGCCGCTGCGCCGAGACGATCCTCATCTCCCGCCACATAGCCGCCGCGGACGCCGCGCGCAGCAAACGCGCCGCACGCAAGCCCATGACCAACGGCGAAGCCCGCAAAGCCCTCAAGCAGGCCAAACTCACCACCCGTCGCATCCGCGAGGACGGCGACCCCCTGCACGGCAGCTTCGCGGCACCCTGCCGGGCCTGCACCGCGCTCAGCGCCCACTTCGGCGTCCGCGTCGTCGACCCGGCAGCGGCAGGCGACTGAATCCCCCACCCCGTACGACAACACCGCCGCCGGGCCGGTCAGTGACGCCGGCGAACTCGACGATCGAAGGGCAGATGCACCCCGACCGCACCTCCAGCACGCGCTTCCCCGTACCCGTCGACGCCGCCCTGCGCGCCGCCGGCTGGCAACCCGGACGCTGGGACATAAAGCAGGCCGAGATCTGGGCCGACGCCCTGCGCGAGCACACCTCGCCCGCCGGCCACCGGCACGCCGTCTTCCCCGCCGCCGTCGAGGCCTGGGCCGAGTTCGGCGGCCTGCACATCACCCCCACCGGACCCGGCCGCCAGATCGCCCCCACCGCGATCCATCTCGACCCCCTGCACGGCCTGCACATGGCCCGCACCCTCGCCGACCTCGGCCGCGCCCTCGACCGCGAGGTCAGCCCCCTCGGCGCCGAGACCGACTCCGCCGCCCTCCTCGCCATCGACACCGAAGGCCGCGTCTACGCCCTCGACCACACCGGCGACTGGTACCTCGGCCCCGACATCGACCAGGCCCTCGCCGCCCTCGTCGCGGGCACCGAACCGGCACGGCTCACGGCGGGCTGACGAACAAACGACCCACGCCGCCGAAACCCGACCGCCCGACGCCTCACGACCCACGCCGCCGAAACCCGACCGCCCGACGCCTCACGACCCACGCCGCCGGCACCCGGACAGCCCCACGGCTCACAACCCACGCCGCCAGAATCCAGACAGCTCTACGGCTCACCGCGCGCCGAACGACGCAGGGCCCACGCCGACCGAATCCCGCGCGCCCACGGCCCACCGCGGACTGACCGGCGCGTGGCCTACGCCGCCGGAATCACCGCCGACACCCGGAAACCCCCCGCGTCCGTCGGCCCCGACACGAACACCCCGCCCAGGCCGGTGACCCGCTCCTTCATCCCCACCAGCCCGTTCCCCCCGGAGGGCAGCCGGGCCGAGGACGCGGACGCGAGCTCGGGCGGGGGCTCGTTCTCCACCTGCATCGCGATCTCCGACACCCGGTGCGCCACCCGCACATACGTCTTCGCACCCGCCGCGTGCTTGTGGACGTTCGTCAACGCCTCCTGCACCACGCGGTACGCCGTCTGCTCGATCTCCGCCGCGTACGAGCGCACGTCCCCCTCGACCGACAGAGCCACCACCATCCCGGCCGCCGCCGACTGCCCGACCAACTCCTCCAGCTCCGACAGCCACGGCCCGTCACCCTCGTCGGCGACCCTCGACGCGGCCACCGCGGCAGCCATCCCGACCGCGGCCAGCGGAACCGGCTGCTGCGCCCGCCGCGCCCCCTCCCCGCTCCTGAGCACCCCGAGCATCTCCCGCAGCTCGGTCAGCGCCTGCCGCCCCATGTCCCCCACCAGCGCGGCGTTCTTCACGGCCTTCTCCGGGTCCTTGCGGGCGACGGCCTGCAACGCGGCCGCGTGCACCACCATCAGACTCACCCGGTGCGCGACGACGTCGTGCATCTCCCGCGCGATCCGCGTCCGCTCCTCGCCGCGCGCCCACTCCGCGCGCTCCTCGGCCCGCTCGGCGAGCAGCTGCAACTCGCGCTCCAGGCTGTCCGCCCGCTCCCGCAGACTCTCCATCAGCCGCCGCCGGGCCCCGACATACATCCCCAGCAGCAGCGGCGGCGCGGTCATCCCGATCGCCGTCGTGATCGACGCGAACGGCACGAACCAGTCACCCAGGTCCAGACCGCCGTGCGCCATGTCCTGCCGCACCCGCACGAACATCACGATCAGCATGCCGACCAGGGACATGCCGGCCAGCGAGGCGATGATGCGGCGCGGCAACTCGGACGCGGCGAGCGTGTACAGGCCGACGATGCCCATCAGATAGCCCATCTGGGCGGGCGTGATGGCGATCGACACGAGGACGACGGCTATCGGCCACTGCCGGCGCACGAGCAACACGGAACCGGCCAGCACACCGAACACGATCCCGGCGGCCAGGGGGATCCCCGCGTCCCGCGCGAACCGGATCCCTTCGAACGCGCACTCCACCGCGGACGCGACAGCCAGCCCGACATCCAACGCGGCACTGCGCCACCTGGTCCACCACCACGGCCCTCCCCGGACCGTGGCATGGTCTTCCCCCGTCGTGGTCATGCCTCCAGCCTACGGTCGTTCGTGGCCGGTTTTCCGGTGAGTTTCCGGGACTGGCCCACACCACACTCCGTGACCGATCACCTACCAAACCCCACTTTCCCTCGAACGGCTGATCCAGCCAGGGTTCGCCCCCGGAAGATCCCATTCCACCCGGACCGTGCGCCCATGACACATTCATGCGGCAAGTACGCCGACTTCGAGGAACTCAGGGAGCAGGCACTCGCCCTGCGACGCGAAGTCCTGAGCCGGCGCCAGATCCGTGACCGGCTCCACGTCGACAACAACGACCTCCTCAACCGCCTCCTGGAGGGCGAACCCCCTCCGGAACGGACGAAACGCCCGAACGAAGAACGACCTGAGGGACGAGGCGCGGGAACTCCGGCTCCAGGGCTGGACGCACGACCAGATCCAGGTGGAACTGGGGTGCTCGAAGAGTTCGGTCTCACTCTGGGTGCGGGACCTTCCCAGGCCGGAGCGCCGTGCTGCGGAGTGCCGACGAGTACCGTCGCGTGGAAGGCGCCTGGTACGGCATAGTAGGAGGCGCCGCTCGACGGGCTGACTGAATGTCCATTTCTGTCGAGTTTGTTCCCCCGTGGTGTAATTGGCAGCACTGTGGCTTTTGGTGCCATCTGTCCGGGTTCGAGTCCTGGCGGGGGAGCCACGCTCGGTTCGGGTCCTGACCGGCGTCAGCGCCGTCGGGACCCGCTCTCATGTCACCCGTGAAACGCCCCGGTATCCTGCGGATGTCCCCACCCGTCCCAAAAGCCGAAGGGCAACCCCGTGAGCGCCATTCGCCCGGCAGCCGTCGTCGTTCTCGCAGCGGGTGAGGGCACCCGTATGAAGTCGGCCACACCGAAGGTCCTGCACGAGATCTGTGGCCGCAGTCTGGTGGGCCATGTCCTCGCCGCCGCGCGCGAGTTGGACCCCGAGAATCTCGTCGTCGTGGTCGGGCACGCGAGGGAGGCGGTCGCGGCCCACCTCGCCGAGACCGATCCGGCCGCCCGCACCGCCGTGCAGGAGGAGCAGAACGGCACCGGGCACGCCGTACGGATCGCCCTGGAGGGGCTCGGCGGGTCGGTCGAGGGGACCGTCGTCGTCGTGTGCGGTGACACCCCGCTGCTGACCGGCGAGACGCTGACGCGGCTGGCCGCCACCCATGCCTCCGACGGCAACGCCGTCACCGTGCTGACCGCCGAGGTCCCTGACGCCACCGGGTACGGGCGGATCATCCGGGACGAGGCCACCGGCGCCGTCACCGCGATCGTCGAGCACAAGGACGCCACGGAGGTCCAGCGGCGCATCCGCGAGGTCAACTCCGGCGTGTTCGCGTTCGACGGGCAGCTTCTCGCCGAGGCGCTGAAGAAGGTGCGGACGGACAACAGCCAGGGCGAGGAGTACCTGACGGACGTCCTCGGGATCCTGCGCGAGGCGGGGCACCGGGTCGGGGCCTCGCCGGCCGGCGACCACCGGGAGATCGCCGGGATCAACAACCGGGTGCAGCTGAGCGAGGCGCGGCGGATCCTCAACGACCGCCTGCTGACGCGGGCGATGCTGGACGGGGTCACGGTGATCGACCCGGCGACGACCTGGGTCGACGTCACGGTGACGTTCGAGCGGGACGCGGTCGTGCATCCGGGCACGCAGCTGCACGGCTCCACGCACATCGGCGAGGGCGCGGAGGTCGGGCCCAACTGCCGGCTGACGGACACGAGGGTCGGTGCCGGCGCCCGGGTCGACAACGCGGTGGCCGACGGCGCGGAGGTGGGACCGGAGGCGAAGGTGGGTCCGTACGCCTATCTGCGTCCGGGCACGCGTCTCGGCGCGAAGGGCAAGATCGGCACGTACGTCGAGACCAAGAACTCCTCGATCGGCGAGGGGACGAAGATCCCGCATCTGTCGTACGTGGGGGACGCGACGATCGGCGAGTACACGAACATCGGTGCCGCCAGCGTGTTCGTCAACTACGACGGACAGGAGAAGCACCACACCACGGTGGGGTCGCACTGCCGTACCGGCTCCGACAATATGTTTGTGGCTCCTGTCACGGTCGGGGACGGTGCGTACACCGCTGCCGGGTCCGTGATCACCAAGGACGTTCCGCCCGGTTCGCTGGCCGTGGCCCGTGGTCAGCAGCGGAATATCGAGGGTTGGGTGGCGCGCAAGCGTCCGGGGAGCGCGGCGGCGAGGGCGGCGGAGGCGGCCGCTCGCCGGGAGGAAGGCGAAGGCTGACCGGAATCGGTCGGGTCAGACACGGCGTACCGTGATAAGTGCACATCCGCACCCCACCTGCTGAGACACCTCTGAGGAGACAGTGCTGTGACCGGGATCAAGACGACCGGCGAGAAGAAGATGATGTTCTTCTCCGGCCGCGCCCACCCCGAGCTTGCCGAGGAGGTCGCCCAGCAGCTGGGTGTCGGGGTCGTCCCGACGAAGGCCTTCGACTTCGCCAATGGCGAGATCTACGTCCGTTACCAGGAGTCGGCACGTGGTGCGGACTGCTTCCTGATCCAGAGCCACACGGCTCCGATCAACAAGTGGATCATGGAGCAGCTGATCATGATCGACGCGTTGAAGCGGGCTTCGGCGCGGTCGATCACGGTGATCGTGCCGTTCTACGGCTATGCGCGTCAGGACAAGAAGCACCGTGGCCGTGAGCCGATCTCGGCGCGGCTGGTCGCGGACCTGATGAAGACGGCGGGTGCGGACCGGATCCTGACGGTCGATCTGCACACGGACCAGATCCAGGGCTTCTTCGACGGTCCGGTGGACCATCTCTTCGCGCTTCCGCTGCTGGCGGACTACGTGGGGACGAAGGTCGACAAGGACAAGCTGACGGTGGTGTCCCCGGACGCGGGCCGGGTGCGGGTGGCGGACCGTTGGTGCGACCGGCTGGGCGCGCCGCTGGCGATCGTGCACAAGCGCCGGGACAAGGACGTGGCGAACCAGGTCACCGTGCACGAGGTGGTCGGTGAGGTCGAGGGCCGCGTGTGCGTGCTGGTGGACGACATGATCGACACCGGTGGGACGATCTGTGCCGCGGCGGACGCGTTGTTCGCGCACGGCGCGGAGGACGTCATCGTGACGGCGACGCACGGTGTGCTGTCGGGTCCGGCGGCGGACCGGCTGAAGAACTCCAAGGTGAGCGAGTTCGTGTTCACGAACACGCTGCCGACGCCGAGCGAGCTGGAGCTGGACAAGATCACGGTGCTGTCGATCGCGCCGACGATCGCGAGCGCGGTGCGTGAGGTGTTCGAGGACGGTTCGGTGACGAGCCTGTTCGACGAGCAGTAGGCCCGTCTCCCTCCGGGAGTGATCGATTTTTCCGCGGCCTCCCTCGCCGAGTAGACTGCCCCAGTTGCTCGGCGAGGGAGGCCGTTCCCGTTTCTTTCGGGGCTCGGCTGTCCGTTATCGACGCGCTCTTCGTAGCAGGCCGTTCGTGGCCGGGTGACCCCGTCCGTTTCTACCTCTACGAGGAGTGATCATGTCCGAGGTGAAGCTCGTCGCCCAGACGCGCACCGAGTTCGGCAAGGGTGCCGCCCGTCGTATCCGTCGTGACAGCAAGGTTCCCGGTGTGCTGTACGGCCACGGCGTGGACCCGCTGCACCTGACGCTTCCGGGCCACGACCTGCTGCTGGCGCTGCGTACGCCGAACGTCCTGATCTCTCTGGACATCGAGGGCCGCACCGAGCTGGCGATCCCGAAGGCCGTGCAGCGCGACGCGATCAAGGGCTTCCTGGAGCACGTCGACCTGCTGCTGGTCAAGCGCGGCGAGAAGGTCACGGTCGAGGTCCCCGTCCACACCGAGGGCGAGCTGGCCCCGGGCGCCTACCTGCTGGAGCACGTGCTGAACGCGCTGCCGGTCGAGGCCGAGGCCACCCACATCCCCGAGTCCGTCAGCGTCTCGATCGAGGGCCTGGAGGCCGGTGCCTCCATCCTCGCCAAGGACATCACGCTGCCGAACGGCACCACGCTGGCCGTCGAGGAGGACGCGGTCGTGCTGCAGGTCCTGGCCGCGCAGGCGGAGGAGTCGGCGGGCGAGGAGTCCGAGGGCGACGAGGCCGTCGCCGAGGCCTGAGCCTGACGCTCACTTTTCTGTCAGCCGCTGTTCCCTCAGGGGGCAGCGGCTGGCGTGTATCGAGGAGACATGGACGTGACGACCGACGCCAATGGCCCCTGGCTGATCGTGGGCCTCGGGAACCCCGGGCCCGAGTACGCCATGAACCGGCACAACGTGGGCTTCATGGTGGCCGATCTGCTGGCCGAGCGGATCGGGGGGAGGTTCAAGCGGGCCGGGAAGGCCCAGGCGCAGGTCGTGGAGGGGCGGATCGGTCCGGTGGGTCCGGCGAACCGGCGGGTGATCCTCGCCAAGCCGATGTCGTACATGAACCTCTCGGGTGGGCCGGTGAACGCCCTGAAGGACTTCTACAAGGTGCCGGTCGCGGGCATCGTGGCGGTGCACGACGAACTGGACATCGACTACGGGACGCTGCGGCTGAAGCTGGGCGGCGGGGACAACGGGCACAACGGGCTGAAGTCGATGACGAAGGCGTTCGGCGCGGACTATCACCGGGTGCGGTTCGGGATCGGCCGGCCGCCGGGGCGGATGCAGGTCGCGGACTTCGTGCTGAAGGACTTCTCCTCGGCGGAGCGCAAGGAGCTGGACTACTTCGTGGACCGGGCGGCGGACGCGGTGGAGTGTCTGGTGGTGGAGGGGCTGGAGCGGGCGCAGAGCGCGTACAACTCCTGAGCCGCGCGGCTTCTGGGCATGGAGCCGTACAACTCCTGACATGTCCCCCCGCGGGT
This sequence comes from Streptomyces gilvus, assembly GCF_022513565.1. Taxonomy (GTDB): domain Bacteria; phylum Actinomycetota; class Actinomycetes; order Streptomycetales; family Streptomycetaceae; genus Streptomyces; species Streptomyces gilvus. Next base: position 155,212 of record NZ_JAKWBE010000011.1, read on the forward strand.
TTGACTGACCGTCGGGGTATGGCCAATGATCCCCGCCATGCCCGCAGCCAGCGCCACCCGTCAGGCCTCCGTCACCGCCCTGCGGTTCGGGCGGCTGGCGACGATGGGCACGGTCGCCGTGCTGATCCTGGTCGCCGGGGTGTGGGCCTCGTGGCGGACCGCCCCGTACGTGATGCTGACCAAGGGGCGGGAGCACGGCACGGTCACGGTGACGACGTGCGGTGCGGACACCTGCACCGGTCCGTACACGCCGGCCGTGCAGGGGGCGGCCCGGCGGCAGGTGGTGATCGACAGGTCGGTCGCGGTGAGGAAGGGCCGGAGTTACGCGGTCGTCGTGCTGCCGGGGAGCGACGAGGTGGTGCGGTCGGGGCCGGGCGGGGTGCTGTACGCGTGGGTCCCGCTGGGCGGGGCGCTGTTGCTGGCGTCGGTGGTCGTGGCCGGCGGGCTGCGGCGGACGCGGGCGGCGTGGCTGCTGGCGGTGTCGGGGATCGCGCTGCTGACCGCGGCGTTCGTGACGGTTTGACATCTCTCGCCGCTCTCCACGTCTGTGGAGGACCTGAGCGTTGTCTGTTCGTGATTGACCTTGAGTCAGTCGGGGCTGGATGCTGAGCCGCCCCCTCCACATCTTCCCGTCCGTAACTCGAAGATGGACTCGCCCCATGCGTACCCTCACCCGCGCCGGCGCGCTCTCCGCCGTCGCAGCGGCCGCGCTGTTCGCCGCCCCGGTCGCCGCCCACGCCGCCCCTGTCGCCGCAGGCCCCGGCGACAACGGCACCGTGAAGATCCACGACGCCAGGACCGGAGAGGAGCTCAGGCGCAACGAGCCGCAGGTCTGCACCTTCTACCTGGACGCCTTCGGCTTCGACGGCCTCCAGAAGGTGGACTGGCACATCGAGGCCTGGGCCCCGACCGCGGCCTCCAAGGGCGCCACGGTGAAGACCGGCGCCATCACCCTGGACGCCCGGGGTCACGGCCGTACGGAGGACCTGTCGCTGCCCGACGGCCACTACAAGCTGTTCTGGAACTTCGACGGAGAGAAGGGTGCCGCGAAGCACAAGGTGTTCTGGACGGACTGCGCGGGCCAGGGCACGGGCGGCTCGACCTCGGCCCCGGCCCCGTCGTCATCCGCGTCCGCCTCCGCGTCCCCGTCGGCCGGTGCTTCCGCCGCGCCGAGCGCGTCCTCCTCCGAGGCCGGGTCCGTCTCCGCGTCCTCCTCGCCCTCCGCGCAGGGCGGCAGCGACTCGGGCGGCCTCGCCGAGACGGGCAACGGCGTCCCGGTCGGCCTGCTCTCCGGTGCCGCGGCGGCGCTGGTGGCGGGCGGCGGTTACCTGGTGGTCCGGCGGCGCCGGGCCTGACGTACCACCCCACGAAGGCGGTGCCCCCGAGTCGGCGACTCGGGGGCACCCTCGTGTGCGTGGGAGGTCAGCCGGTGTTGCGCAGGCCGGCCGCCACGCCGTTGACGGTGAGGAGCAGGGCGCGGGAGAGCAGCGGGTCGGGGTCCTGGCCCGCGGCGGCCGCGTCGCGCTGGCGCTTGAGCAGGGTCACCTGGAGGTAGGAGATGGGGTCCAGGTAGGCGTCGCGGATGGCGAAGGTCTGCTTCAGCGCCGGGGTGGCGTCGAGGAGTTCGTTCTCGCCGGTGACGCGCAGGATCTCGGCGACGGTGAGTTCGTGCTCGGCCTTGATGGTGTCGAAGACGTGCTTGAGCTCGTCGGGGACGAGGGTGTCGACGTAGTGGGCGGCGATCCGCAGGTCGGTCTTGGCGAGCGTCATCTCGACGTTGGAGATGAAGTTGCGGAAGAAGTGCCACTGTTCGTGCATCTCGTCGAGCACGGTGTCGAGGCCCGCCTCGCGCAGCGCCTTCAGGCCGGAGCCGACGCCGAACCAGCCGGGGACGATCTGCCGGGACTGGGTCCAGCCGAAGACCCACGGGATGGCGCGCAGTCCGTCGAGGGAGACGCCGGAGCCGGGGCGGCGGGAGGGCCGTGAGCCCAGGTGCAGGTCGGCGAGCTGGTCCACCGGCGTCGACGCGAGGAAGTACGTCGGCAGGTCCGGGTCCTCGACGAGCCTGCGGTACGCGGAGTGCGCGGCGTCCGACACCACGTCCATCGCCGCGTCCCAACGGGCCAGCGCCTCCCCGGACTGGCGGGGGGCGGTGTGCAGGGCGGAGGCCTGCAGGGTGGCCGCGACCGTCAGTTCCAGGTTCTCCCTGGCCAGGGACGGGATGAGGTACTTGTCGGAGATGACCTCGCCCTGTTCGGTCACCTTGATCTCGCCCTCCAGGGTGCCCCAGGGCTGGGCGAGGATCGCGTCGTGCGAGGGGCCGCCGCCCCGGCCGACGGTGCCGCCGCGGCCGTGGAAGAGCCGCAGGCGTACGCCGTAGCGGTGGGCGACGTCGCGCAGCCGGCGCTGGGCGCGGTGGATCTCCCACTGGGAGGTGGTGATGCCGCCGAACTTGGAGGAGTCGGAGTAGCCGAGCATGACCTCCTGGACGTCGCCCCTGAGCGCGACCAGGCGCCGGTAGGACGGGTCGGCGAGCATGTCCTCCAGGATGGTGTCGGCGGCCTTGAGCTCGTCGGTGGTCTCCAGGAGCGGCACGATGCCGATCTTCGCCCAGCCGGCGTGCAGGTCGATCAGGCCGGCCTCGCGGGCGAGGACGGCGGCGGCGAAGACGTCGTCGGCGCCCTGGCACATGGAGATGATGTACGACTCGATGACCTCGGGCCCGAAGACGGCGAGGGCCCGCTTGATCGTCTCGAACACGCCGAGGGTCTTGGCACCGGCCGCGTCGACGGGCGCCGGGGTGGGCGCGAGGGGGCGGCGGGAGCGCAGTTCCTTGGCGAGGAGCTTGGCGCGGTACTCGCGGGGCATGTCGGCGTAGCGCCAGGACTCCTCGCCGAGCCGGTCGAAGAGCTGGCCGAGCGCGTGGTGGTGGGCGTCGGCGTGCTCGCGTACGTCCATGGTGGCCAGCTGCAGGCCGAAGGCGGCGAGCGTGCGGATCGTACGGTCCATGCGGCCGTCGGCGAACAGGCCGCCGCGGTGTTCGCGCAGGGAGGTCTGGATGAGGGTGAGGTCGGCGAGCAGCTGGGAGGTGCCGAGGTAGTCGCGGCCCTCCTCGTGCGGGGTGCCCTTGGCGAGGCGCTGCTTGGTGTTCTCCAGCTTCTGCCGGATGCAGGTGGCCTTGAGGCGGTAGGGCTCCTCGGCGTTGAGCCGCTTGTAGCGGGGGCTGATCTCCGGGAGGAGGTCCAGGTCGGCCTGGAGGGACTGCAGCAGTTCGTCGGTGGCGCCGGCGTAGCGGATGGAGTTGGACAGGAAGCCTCTGAGCTCGTCGATCATCTCCAGGGCGTCGTTGATGCCGTGCTCGTGCTGGAGGATGAGGACGTCCCAGGTGACCTGGGGGGTGACGTTCGGGTTGCCGTCGCGGTCGCCGCCGATCCAGGTGCCGAAGGTCAGCGGGCGGGTGTCGTCGGGGAGGCGGACGCCGACGCGCTCCAGTTCGGCGGTGAGGTCCTCCAGGACGTCGCCGACGGCGCCGGCGTGCAGCTCGTCGAGGTAGTAGATGGCGTTGCGGGCCTCGTCGGCGGGCTCGGGGCGCACGACGCGCAGTTCGTCCGTCTGCCAGACGAGGTCGATGTTCTCGGCCAGACGGGTGTCGTAGCGGCGGCGGTCCGACTCGATGACCGGGGTCTCCAGGAGCGCGGCGACGCGCCGGAGCTTGTTGAGGACCGAGCGGCGCGCGGCCTCCGTCGGGTGCGCGGTGAAGACCGGGCGGACGTTGAGGTTGGCGACCGTCTGGCGCAGGTGCTCGGGGTCGGCGTCCTTGAGCCGGTCGGCGGTGCGGGCGAGCAGTCCGCCCTCGGCGGCGCGCCGGGCGCGCAGCTCGCGGCCGCGGTGCACCTGTTCGGTGACGTTGGCCAGGTGGAAGTAGGTGGAGAAGGCGCGCACCAGCTGGGCGGCGGTCGTAAGGTCGGTGCCGCGCAGCAGCTCGGCGGCGGCCTCTCCGTCCTCGCGGGTGAGGCGGCGTACCTTCTCGACGAGTTCCAGCAGCTCGGGGCCCTCCTGGCGGACGAGGGTCTCGCCCAGGAGGTCGCCCAGCCGGCGGATGTCGGCACGCAGCTCGCTGCTGGTCGTCGGGTTCAGGTCGTCGGCACTGCTCACAGGTGCGGCTCCTTGCAGTGTTGAAGCTCGTCCGGGAGGGGAACCCGGCGGCGAGGGCCGCGCGGCGGGCGCCGCATACGGCCCTTGCATCCGGGAAGGAATCAGAGCGGACCGCGCTGTCCGACCGACTCCAAGGATAGGTGTCCATGCGGACGCGCAGACTGTCGGGCTCTTGCCGCCGGGCAGCGCACTGCCATACTTACGATGCCGTAGGTTACGGAACCGTAGGGACCGTTGTAACGGTACCCCGGCACGGTTGCGGTAGCCGTCCGGTATCTGTCTCAACCCTCGAACCCCACAGGGGACGCCCATGACCACAACTTCCGATGTGATCGACGACGCCCCGAAGGCGAACGACACCCCACTCGCCTCGGCCACCCTGGGCGGCGAGAAGAAGCGCGGAATCGAGCAGATCGCGCTGCTGCTCTTCATCGTCGTCCCGTTCCTGGCGCTCGTAGCCGCGGTTCCGCTGGCCTGGGGGTGGGGCGTGAGCTGGCTCGACCTCGGGCTGCTGGTCTTCTTCTACTACCTGGGCTGTCACGGCATCACGATCGGTTTCCACCGCTACTTCACCCACGGCTCCTTCAAGGCCAGGCGGCCGCTGCGGATCGCGCTGGCGATCGCCGGTTCGATGGCCGTCGAGGGCCCGATCGTGCGGTGGGTGGCGGACCACCGCAAGCATCACAAGTTCTCGGACGCGGAGGGCGACCCGCACTCTCCGTGGCGTTTCGGCGAGACGCTCCCGGCCCTGATGAAGGGGCTGTGGTGGGCGCACATCGGGTGGATGTTCGACGAGGAGCAGACACCGCAGGACAAGTACGCGCCGGATCTGATCAAGGATCCGGCGATCCGCGCGGTCTCCCGGCAGTTCGTCTACTGGACGATCCTGTCGCTGGCCCTGCCCGCCGTGATCGGCGGTCTGGTCACGATGTCGTGGTGGGGCGCGTTCACCGGCTTCTTCTGGGGGTCCCTCGTCCGGGTGGCTCTGCTGCACCACGTGACCTGGTCGATCAACTCGATCTGCCACGCGGTCGGCAAGCGGCCCTTCAAGTCGCGGGACCGCTCGGGCAACGTGTGGTGGCTGGCCGTGCTCTCCTGCGGCGAGTCCTGGCACAACCTGCACCACGCCGACCCGACCTCGGCGCGGCACGGGGTGGAGCGCTGGCAGGTGGACTCCTCGGCCCGTCTCATCCGCTGGTTCGAGGCGTTCGGCTGGGCGTACGACGTGCGCTGGCCGTCACGCTCGCGTATCGATTCGCGCCGGAAGACCGGGGAAGAGGGCTCAGGGCGCCGGAAGGAGACCGCCGAGGCGGCATGATTGACGCCGTGGCGACCGACTCCAGCAGCACCGAGAGCAACGACAAACCCCGGCGCGCGCGGCGCACCCGGATGACCGGCGCCGAGCGCCGTCAGCAGCTGCTGGAGATCGGCCGCACCCTCTTCGCCGCGAAGGGCTTCGAGGGCACCTCGGTGGAGGAGATCGCGGCGAAGGCCGGGGTGTCCAAGCCGGTGGTGTACGAGCACTTCGGCGGCAAGGAGGGCCTGTACGCGGTGGTGGTGGACCGCGAGATGCGGCGGCTGCTGGACATGGTCACCGGTTCGCTGACGGCCGGCCATCCGCGTGAGCTGTGCGAGCAGGCCGCCTTCGCGCTCCTCGACTACATCGAGGAGTACACGGACGGCTTCCGCATCCTGGTCCGTGACTCCCCCATCCCCCAGTCGACGGGCACCTTCGCGTCCTTGATCTCGGACATCGCCACGCAGGTCGAGGACATCCTGGGCCGGGAGTTCAAGAGCCGCGGCTTCGACCCCAAGCTCGCCCCCCTGTACGCGCAGGCCCTGGTCGGCATGGTGGCGCTGACCGGTCAGTGGTGGCTGGACGTACGCCGTCCGAAGAAGGCGGAGGTCGCGGCCCACCTGGTGAACCTGGCGTGGCACGGGCTGGACGGGCTGGAGCAGAAACCGCGGCTCATAGGGCACCGCAAGGCTTGAGCGCCCCGGTGCTCGAAGGCTCAGTGCTTGAAGGTGTCCTTGGCCTTCTCCTTGGCCTGGCGGGCGTCGCCCTTGGACTGCTGCAGCCGGCCCTCGGCCTCCATGCTCTCGTTGCCGACGGCGCGGCCGACCGTCTCCTTGGCCTTGCCCTTGGCCTGTTCCTTCTTGCCCTTGGCCTTCTGCTCGCCTGCCATCAGACTCACTCCCAGTGATTACGGGACTCCACTGTCGACACGGCGGGTAACCCTCAGGGGGCGGCACAAACGCCGTCGACGGGCTCCAGGAACTCCAGCCGGTTGCCCACGGGGTCCTCGGAGTAGAAGCGCCGGTGTCCCGGCAGTTCCCCGTCCCACACGACTAGCGCCCCGCCCGCCTCGAGCCGGGCGGCGTACGCCTCGATGTCCGTGACCCGCAGCCCCGGATGCGCCTTCCTCGCCGGTCTGAAGTTCTCCTCTATTCCCAGGTGCAGCTGCACGGCTCCGGCCCGGAACCAGCACCCTCCCCGCGCCGCGAGCACGGGCGGCTTGGGGACCTCGGTCATGCCGAGGACGTCGACGTAGTAGGCGCGCAGCAGGTCCTCGCTGCCGGCCGGGGCGGCGAGCTGGACGTGGTCGAGGGCGGTGAGCATCAGGCCTCCTTGCGGGCTACGGCGAAGATACGGCGGAAGGGGAACGGCGTGCCGTGGGCGGTCGCCGGATACGCCTCCCGCAGGGCCGCCCGGTACTCGGCGAGGAACGCGTCCCGGGCCGCCGGGTCGTCGGCGAGGGCGGTCAGCACCGGCCGCAGCCCGGTCCCCTTCACCCAGTCGAGGACCGGGTCCTCCCCGGTGAGCAGATGGACGTACGTCGTCTCCCACACGTCGGCCTCGCAGCCGAGGGAGGTCAGCTGCTCCAGGTAGGTCTGCGGGGAGAGGACGGCGTCGTCGTGGCGCAGGACGTCGGCGAGGCGGTCCTTGAAGCGGGCGGAGTGGGCGAGTTCGCGCATCAGCTGGTGGCTGGGGGCGGAGAAGTTTCCGGGGACCTGGAAGGCGAAGGTGCCGCCGGGCCTGAGCCCCGCGATCCAGTCACCGAACCGCTCGAGGTGCCCGGGCACCCACTGCAGGGTGGCGTTGCTGACGATCAGGTCGTACGGCTGCGGGGGCGCCCAGGTGCGGACGTCGGCGTACGAGAAGTCCAGGCGCCCTCCGCCGGGCGTGGGCCCCTCGTGCTCGGTGAGGGCGCGGTCGAGCATGGCGGGCGAGTTGTCGTACCCGGTGATGTGCGCGGTGGGCCAGCGGTCGGCGAGCACGGCGGTGACGTTGCCGGGGCCGCAGCCGAGGTCGGCGACGGCGGGCGTGGCGCTCGGCAGGTCGGGGACGCGGGCGAGGAGGTCGACGAACGGGCGGGCGCGGTGGCCGGCGTGACGGAGGTACTGGGCCGGATCCCAGGCGGGAGTGCTCATGGCATCCATCTTCCCCGGCAGATTATCTTGATGTCAAGAGACTTCACATCAAGAGACTTCACATCGACACAACCACTACACTGATCGCCATGGAGGACGAGGTCGATCGGCTGGTCGCTGCGTGGCGTCGGGAGCGCCCGGACCTCGACGTGGAACCGCTCGAGGTGCTCAGCCGGGTGAGCAGACTGGCCCGGCACCTGGACCGGGCCCGCCGGCTGGCCTTCGCCGAGCACGCCCTGGAGCCCTGGGAGTTCGACGTGCTGACCGCGCTCCGGCGCGCGGGCGCCCCCTACCAGCTCTCCCCCGGCCAGCTGCTGACCCAGACCCTGGTCACCTCGGGCACCATGACCAACCGCATCGACCGGCTCGCGAAGAAGGGCCTGGTGGAGCGGCTGCCCGACCCCAGCGACCGGCGCGGAGTGCTGGTGCGCCTGACGGACGAGGGCCGGGACCGCGCGGACCAGGCCCTCGCCGGACTGCTCGACCAGGAGCGGGCGATCCTCGCCGAGCTCTCCCGCGCCCAGCGCGGTGAACTGGCGGGACTGCTACGCCAGCTGACCGCCCCGTTCGACAACATCCCCGGCTAGGTCCACGGGCCCGACCCCGGCCCGGCGGGCGAGGGCGACGGCGGCCAGGGTGCTGTGTACGCCGAGCTTGCCCAGGACGTTCTGCATATGGGTGCGGACGGTGTGCGGGGAGAGGAACAGCCGCTCGGCGACCGCCTTGCGGCCCAGGCCCGCGACCATGCAGCGCAGCACCTCGCGCTCCCTCGGGGTGAGGGACTCCACCAGCCGCTCGCTCTCGGTGCGGTGCTTGCGGGCGGCCGTCAGCTCCCTGAGGACGCCGGTGAGCAGGGCGGGCGGCAGATGCGTCTCGTCGCGCAGGACGCCCCGGATGACGTTGAGCAGCCTCGACAGCGAACAGTCCTTGGCCACCCAGCCGGAGGCCCCGGCCTGCAGGGCGAGCGCGGCACGGCGCGGATCGTCCTTCTCGGCGAGCACGACGATCCGTACACCGGGCTGCGCGGTGCGCACGCCGGCGACCAGCGAGATGCCGTCGACCAGTCCGTCCTCGTCGTTGTCGTGGACGGGCACGGCGGGCCGCACGCCGGGCAGGTTGCCGCCCAGGTCGGAGTCGACGAGCAGGACGTCGTAGCGGCGGCCCTCGGCGGCCGCGCGCTCCAGGCTGCGCAGCGCGGCGGGACCGCTGCCGGCGGCGGAGACGTCGACGTCGGGCTCGGCCGCCAGGGCTGCGGCGAGCGACTCGGCGAAGATGCGATGGTCGTCGACGACCAGGACTCGGATGCGAACCACGAAACCCCCTTCCCCAAGCTCCGTGAGGAGCAGGGGCCCCTTTGTCGGGAGACGGTACGGGCGCGGGTACGACGCCCGAAGCGCGATGGCCCGCCGCGGCCGCCGCCGTGCGGAACTGCTACCCCCGCTTCGGGCGTCGAACCCGACTGTCTCGCCCCCTGATCTGCACCGGCCCCCACCGGTGCTGTTCATCAGGGTACGGCCGGGGGCCGGGAGGGGAAGGTAATTTGCAGAACTGGCAGTCCGGCACGTTTATCGTGAGCCGCATGTTTCGTCTTGAGACAGAAGTCGACAAGGCCCGGCGCGATCTTCTCCGTATCCGCCTCCGCGACACCAACACGGCGGCCTCCCCCGTGCTGGGCGCTCTGCGCGGAACCCCAGGTGAACGCGAACTTCCGCTCCACGTCTGGGCCTTGGACGAGGCGGGCGAGCTGGCGGGCGGACTGGTCGGCCACACGTGGACGACGTGGCTGCACGTGACATATCTGTGGGTGGACGAACGCCACCGCGGCGCGGGCCTGGGTTCGCAACTGCTCGCGACGGCGGAGGCGCTGGCGCGGGACGAACGCGGGTGCGGATCCGCCCGGCTGGAGACCTGGGACTTCCAGGCGCCGGACTTCTACCGCAAGCAGGGGTACGAGGTGGTGTGCGTGATCCCCGACTATCCGCCGGGGATCACGGAGTACACCTTGACGAAGCGGCTCAGCTGACCCTGCGGGCGCCCGCCGACGGTACGGCCTCGAACACCCGGGGTGCCGTGTGACCGCCGGAGGCGAACGCCTCCTCGACCGCCTTCGTGATCGTGTCCACGTCGGCGGCCTCCGCCAGGACGATCGCCGAGCCGCCGAAACCGCCGCCGGTCATCCGCGCGCCGAGCGCGCCGGAGGCCAGGGCGGTGTCGACGACCAGGTCGAGCTCCGGGCAGGAGATGCGGAAGTCGTCGCGCAGGGAGGCGTGGCCCTCGATCAGGACCGGGCCGATGGCGCGGGTCTCGCCCGAGCGCAGCAGGGCCACGGTCTTCTCCACCCGCTCGTCCTCCGTGACGACGTGGCGGACCAGACGGACCGCCTCCTCGTCGTCACCGAGCCGCGCGAGGGCCTCGTCCAGGTCGGCGTAGGGGATGTCGCGCAGGGCGTCGACGCCGAGCAGGGCCGCGCCCCGCTCGCAGCCGGCCCGGCGCTTGCCGTACTCGCCCTCGCTGTGGGCGTGCTTGACCTGGGTGTCCACCACCAGCAGCCGCATGCCCTCGGCGGCCAGGTCGAAGGGGATCTGCTGCTGGGAGAGGTCCCGGGTGTCGAGGAAGAGGGCGTGGCCCTCCTCGCAGCACGCGGACGCCGTCTGGTCCATGATGCCGGTCGGGGCGCCGACGTAGACGTTCTCGGCGCGCTGGCACAGGCGGGCCAGCTGCCAGCGCTGCAGACCCAGTCCGTACAGGTCGTTGAGCGCGAGCGCGATCACGACCTCCAGCGCCGCCGACGAGGACAGGCCCGCGCCCGAGGGGACCGTGGAGGCGAGATGGACGTCGGCGCCGGTCACGGCATGGCCGGCCTCGCGCAGGGCCCAGACCACGCCCGCCGGGTACGCCGTCCAGTTGCGGTCCGACTCGGGGGCCAGGTCGTCCAGGCGCAGCTCGACGACGCCGCCCTCGACGTCCCCGGAGTGCAGGCGCAGGACGCCGTCCGTGCGCCGGGAGACGGCCGCCGTCGCCACGTGCGGCAGCGCGAAGGGCATCACGAAGCCGTCGTTGTAGTCGGTGTGCTCACCGATGAGGTTGACGCGTCCCGGCGCCGACCAGACACCCTCCGGCTCGGCCCCGTACAGCGCGGCGAAGCCTTCCCGGACCTGCTGTGCACCCACTACTGCTCCCTTGCGATCTGCTGAGCGAACTCCCAGGCGTCCGCGACGATGCCCGCGAGGTCCGCGCGGGACGGGTTCCAGCCGAGCTTCTCGCGGGCCGAGGCGGCCGAGGCCACCAGGACCGCCGGGTCGCCGCCCCGACGCGGGGCCACGACCTCGGGGACCGGGTGCCCGGTGACCCGGCGGACGGTCTCGATCACCTCGCGGACCGAGAAGCCCTCGCCGTTGCCGAGGTTGCAGATCAGGTGCTCGCCGGGGGTTGCTGCCGCGAGGGCCAGCAGATGGGCCTCGGCGAGGTCCGCGACGTGGATGTAGTCGCGCACACAGGTGCCGTCGGGCGTCGGGTAGTCGTCGCCGTAGACGGAGATGGCCTCCCGCCGGCCCTGGGCGACCTGCAGGACCAGGGGGATCAGGTGGGACTCGGGGTCGTGGCGCTCGCCGCAGGCGCCGTAGGCGCCGGCCACGTTGAAGTAGCGCAGGGAGACCGCGGCCAGGCCGTGGGCGTTCGCCTCGCCGGTGATCATGTGGTCGACGGCGAGCTTGGTGGCGCCGTAGGGGCTGGTCGGCTTCGTGGGCGCGGTCTCCACGATCGGGACCTGCTCGGGCTCGCCGTAGGTGGCCGCGGTGGAGGAGAAGACGAGCCTGCGCACGCCCGCGTCGCGCATCGCGCCGAGCAGCGCCATGGTGCCGCCGACGTTGTTGTCCCAGTACTTCTCGGGCTTCACGACCGACTCGCCGACCTGGGAGGAGGCGGCGAAGTGCAGGACCGCGTCGAAGGAGGAGTCCAGCCACTTCGCGGCGTCACGGATGTCGCCCTCGACGAACACGGCCCCGGCGGGGACGCCCTCGCGGAAACCGGTCGTCAGGTTGTCGAGGACGACGACCTCGTGTCCGGCCTCCAGCAGGTGCTGGGCCACGACACTGCCGACGTAACCCGCGCCACCCGTCACCAGGTACTTCATCAACTCGCTACCTCTCGCAGTCGCTCGGCCGCGGCTTCCGGCCGGATGTCGTTGATGAACACGCTCATGCCGGACTCGGAACCCGCGAGGAACTTCAGCTTGCCGGACGTCCGTCGGATGGTGAAAAGCTCGAGGTGGAGCGCGAAGTCGTCCCGGTGGACGCCCTCGAACTCCTCCAGCGCGCCGAAGGGCGCCTGGTGCCAGGCCGCGATGTACGGCGTCGACGACTCGCTCTCACCGAAGATCCGGTCGAAGCGCCTCAACAGTTCCAGATACACCTTGGGGAACTCTGTGCGCGCCTCCTCGTCGAGTCCGAGCAGGTCGGGCACCCGGCGCTTCGGGTACAGGTGGACCTCGTAGGGCCAGTGCGCCGCGTACGGGACGAAGGCCACCCAGTGTTCACCCTCGAGGACGACGCGCTCGTCGGCGAGTTCACGCTCGAGAACATGATCGAAGAGGTTCTCCCCGCCGGTCGCCTCCTTGTGCTGGGCGAGCTGGCCCAGCATCAGTGCGGTGCGAGGGGTGGTGAAGGGGTAGGCGTAGATCTGGCCGTGCGGATGTCCGAGCGTCACACCGATCTCCGCACCCCGGTTCTCGAAGCAGAAGACCTGCTCCACGGAGGGGAGGTGCGACAGCTCGGAGGTGCGGTCGGTCCACGCCTCCAGGACCAGGGCGGCCTGCTCCTCGGTGAGGTCCGCGAAGGAGGCGTTGTGGTCGGAGGTGAAGCAGACGACCTCGCAGCGCCCGGAGTCGCCGGCCAGGGAGGGGAAACGGTTCTCGAAGACCACGACGTCGTACGAGGAGTCCGGGATCTCGCTCAGCCTGCCGTCCCGGGAGGGACACAGGGGGCATTCGTCGGCCGGGGGGTGGTAGGTGCGCCCCTGCCGGTGCGAGGCGATGGCCACGCTGTCGCCGAGCAGCGGATCACGGCGGATCTCGGAGGTGGTGTGGGTCCGCTCCAGCGGTCGCTTGTCCACCGCGTCGCGGACGTTGTCGTCGCGCAGGTCGTAGTAGATCAACTCGCGACCGTCGGCCAGGCGGGTCGAGGTCTTCTTCACTGCGACTCCCTATTCGAGCCACTCAATCTTCAAACAGAACCAAACACATCGAAACACAAGGCACCACCTGCGTCAACATCACAATCAAACAAAGGACATCAGGAAAAGTGTTGAAGAACCAGGTGCACATCCCCCCATACCTGGCAGCCGAGCTCCGGCTCCCCACCAACGGGCTCGACTACACGATCCTCGCTATCTACTTCGCCGTCGTCCTCGGGATCGGCTTCGCCGCCCGCAGATCGGTGAAGACCAGCCTCGACTTCTTCCTCTCCGGTCGCTCCCTGCCCGCCTGGATCACCGGCCTCGCGTTCATCTCCGCCAATCTCGCCGCCACCGAGATCCTCGGCATGGCGGCCAACAGCGCCCAGTACGGCGCGTACACCGTGCACTGGTACTGGATCGGCGCGATTCCCGCCATGGTCTTCCTCGGCCTGGTGATGATGCCCTTCTACTACGGCAGCAAGGTCCGCTCGGTTCCCGAGATGCTGCTGCTGCGCTTCGACAAGGCCGCACACCTGCTCAGTTCGATCCTGTTCGCCTTCGCCGCCATTCTGATCGCCGGTGTGAACCTGTACGCCCTCGCGATCGTCGTGGAGGCGCTGCTGGGCTGGCCGCAGTGGGTGGCGATCGTGGTCGCGGGCGCCTTCGTGCTGGCGTACATCACCCTCGGCGGTCTCTCCTCCGCGATCTACAACGAGGTGCTGCAGTTCTTCGTGATCCTCGCGGCCCTCATCCCGATCGTCGTGCTGGGCCTGAAGAAGGTCGGCGGCTGGGGCGGCCTGACCGACAAGCTGACCGCGAGCCACGGCGCGAACTTCACCACCGCCTGGGGCGGCACCGGCATCGGCAGCTCCAACCCGCTGGGCGCCAACTGGCTGACCATCGTGCTCGGCCTCGGCTTCGTGCTGTCCTTCGGCTACTGGACGACCAACTTCGCCGAGGTGCAGCGCGCCCTGTCCGCGAAGAACCTCTCCGCCGGGCAGCGCACCCCGCTGATCGCCGCGTACCCGAAGATCTTCATCGTCTTCCTGGTGATGATCCCGGGCCTGGTCGCCGCGGCGATCGTCCCCGGCTTCGGCACGCCCAAGTCGGGCTACCAGTACAACGACGCCATCCCCTACCTGATGTCGCAGCTGCTGCCCAACGGCGTCCTCGGCATCGCGGTGACCGGTCTGCTGGCCGCGTTCATGGCCGGCATGGCGGCCAACGTGTCCTCCTTCAACACGGTGTTCACCAACGACATCTGGGGCCGGTACGTCGTCCGGGGCCGCGAGGACGAGTACTACGTCCGCTTCGGCCGCCTGATCACGGTGATCGGCGTCTGCGCCTCCGTCGGCACGGCGTTCCTGGCCTCGTCGTTCTCCAACATCATGAGCTATCTGCAGACGCTGTTCTCCTTCTTCAACGTGCCGATGTTCGTCGTCTTCATCGTCGGCATGTTCTGGAAGCGCGCGTCCACGAAGTCCGGCTTCTGGGGGCTGCTCGCGGGCACCGTGGCCGCGATGGTGAACTACTTCGTGATCTACAAGAAGGGCATCATCGACATCCCTTCCGACCAGGGCGCCAACTTCGTCTCCGCGATCGTCGGCTTCGTCGCCGGCGCGGTGGTGATGGTCGCCGTGTCCCTGTTCACCAGGCCCAAGCCCGCCGAGGAGCTGCAGGGCCTGGTCTACGGCACCACCTCCCCCGGCATGACCGAACCGCCCTCCCCCGGCGACGAGGCCTGGTACCGCAGGCCGGCCCTGCTGGGCTGGGGGGCGATCGTCATCGCGGCCGCCTGCTACATCCCGTTCTCGTTCTGACCGCGGGAGGATTGAGAGACCATGTCCGAGTTTTCCAGCCCCGCCGACCGCCCCGAGCGCCACGGCTACTCCGAGCAGGACGTCCAGCGCGAGGTCACCGAGCTGGAGGGGAAGTCGGCGACCGCCGCCCGCATCTTCGACCTGCGGCGCATCATCGGCGGCCTGTTCGTCGTCTACGGCGTCATCGTCACCGTCGCCGGCATCGCCGACGACCAGTCCGCGATCGACAAGGCACAGGGCGTCAACATCAACCTGTGGACCGGGATCGGGATGCTGCTGCTGGGCATCTTCTTCCTGGCCTGGCTGAAGCTGCGCCCCACCCCGCCGACGGTCCCCGAGGTCACGCCCGAGGACCTGCCGGACGAGCCCGGCGCATGACGCGGAAGGGGAGGGACGGCGACCGTCCCTCCCCCGCTCGTCTTGTCAGCCGTAGTACTGGTTGCCGTCCCACGGCGAGGTGTCGCAGGAGATCGGGGTGTCCCCCTCGTAGGTGCACACCTGGATGCGCATCGCCCAGATGCCGTTCGAGTCGGTCAGCGATGTCGTCCAGTTGAGCTTGGAGCCGTAGCCCTGGTAGTCGTAACGCCACGGGTAGCTGGTGATGTTGCGGAGCGGGTCCTCGGACTGCGCCCGCACCCGGACGTGGTGCCCGTCGGCCTTGATGTCCTGCACAGCCAGGACGACGCTGTACGCCTCGGTCCTGCTCTTGTAGGAGAACTCACCCCACCCCTGGGAGCCGTCGGCCTTCGCGTACACGTCGCCCGCGAATGCCGGTGACGCGGCGAAGGCGAGTGCCGCCACGGCGGCGGTCCCCACGGTCAGTCCATGACGAAGTCTCAAGGATCCCCCAGTGATCGGGTCGGAACGATCTTGTGACGGGATCTTAAGTGTTCAAGAAAAGGCCAACCAGAGCCCAAGTGATCATGTGATCCAGGCAACACCGAGCCCGGCAAGGCAAAGTCCCGGTAAGTCAGGAATCCGCAGGACGGGATGCGTCCGGAAGAGGCCCCGCACGGTCCAGCAGGCCCGTGCGCGCCGCCAGTGCCGCAGCCTCCAGGCGGGAGCCCACGCCCAGTTTCATCAGGACGCGCTGGACGTGGGTGCGGGCCGTGGAGGGCGCGATGCCCATGCCGGCCGCGATCAGCCGGGTGTCCTCGCCGTCAGCGACCCTGACCAGGACCTCCACCTCGCGCGGGGTGAGCATCTGCAGCAGGCGTTGACCCTCGTCGTCGGGCTGGGCGGCCGGGTTGAGCAGCTCGCTGAAGGCGCTCTGGAGCAGCTGGGGCGCGACCGCGGCCTCACCGGCCCGGGCCTTCATGATGGCCCGCTCGACGCCCTCGATGCGCTCGTCGTGGCGTACGTAGCCGGAGGCACCCGCCGCGAAGGCCGCCGCGATGCCACGGGGGCTGGGCACCGGGCCCAGCACCAGGACCGCCACCTGCGGGCGCTCGCGCTTGATCCGCACCACCGGGTCGAAGATGCCCGGCTCGGCCGGTGTCGCCGTCCCCAACAGGCACACCTCCGGCGCACGGGTGATCACCAGTTCCGCCGCGCCGGCGGCGGGCGCCGCGGCGGCGAGCACCCGGTGCCCTCGCAGCTTCAACGCCGAGGCCAGCGCCTCGGCGAGCAGTCGGTGGTCATCGACCACCATGAGCCGCACTCCCATCGAGCAACCCCCCAGTCCCCCCAATGGATCTCCATGGATGCCCCACTATGGATGCCCACTGGTCCGCGCGGCCAGGAGCCCCCTCCCGGCTCCCCCGCTCCTCATGCCCCCGGAAGCTACACGCTTGTTCGACGTTGCGCTTCCCCTACCGGTGAGAAGTGCCCCGGATAGACGGAATATCTTGCGTATCGCCGGGATCGCGGTGTTCAGCGTCCGGTACCGAACGCGAGCGCCAGATACTGCCTGCCACCCGACCCCGACGGCTTGTCCGCGTAGACCCCGGACATGAACAGGTGACCCTGGGAGTACAGGATCTCCGCTGTGTCCGGCGACATGGCCGACTCGGCGTCCCGCACCGCCTGGGCGGACGGGTTCTCCAGCAGCTTGGTCTGCTTGAAGGAAGAACCGTCGATGCTGACGACCTGACCTCCCTTGTCGTACGGCGGGCTCTTGTACGCGATCACGTTGCCGCCGTCCATCCGCAGTGGAGTGATCGTGTAACCGGCGCCGGAGTCCGCGCGCTGGCCGGTCTGCTTACCGGTGACCAGGTCGAAGACGACGATCTGGTTGGCGCCGTCCCGCTCCTCCGTCGGGACGTACAGCCTGCCGTTGCCGACCGCCAGCCCCTTGCAGTACTCGATCCGTGAGATGCCGTCGCAACGGGCCGCGTACTCGTCCCCCGGCGCGGAGATATGGGTGAGCAGCCTGCCGGTCCTGTCGTCGACGGAGAAGAAGTCCGAGATGCCGCTGCCGTCGCCCGCGCTGTCCCCGACGTCCGCCGCGACGACCAGGGGGCTCGTCGACACGACGGCCGCGTACTCGATGCCCTGGCTCATCCTGTACTCGGAGATCACCTTCCCGCTCTTCGGGTCGATGGTCTGGATGTGCAGCTGCCGCTGGCCGTAGGAGCCGCACTTGCGGACCGCGACCAGCTTCGCGCCGCCGCCGTACCCGGCGTCGTAGCAGGTGTCGGTGGCCTTCGGGGCCCACAGGACCTTGCCGCCGGCGATGTCGAAGGCGGCGCCGCCGCTGGTGCCGCCCGCGGCGACCGTCGTCCCGCTGACCGTGACGTTGTCGAAGCTGATCGGCTGGTCACCGGCGTCGACCGTCTTCGTCCACAGCTTCCTGCCGGCGTCGAGGTCGATCGCCGCGACCTGGCTGCAGCCCGCCGTGCTGTTCTTCGGCGGCATCTTGGGCTGGAAGACGACGGCGGCCTTGTCGTCGGCCGTCGTGAACCTGCTCGTCGTGCAGACCGGGCCGGGCAGCTTGATCGTCCACAGCTTGGTGCCCTTGTCACGGTCGTAGCCGTTGATCTCGGCGACACCGCTCTTGACGTACGCCTTGTCGGTCAGCCACGAGCCGGAGACGACGGTGGTGTCGTCGACCTTGGGCATCGGGATCTGGTACAGCACGTGCGAGCCGGTGTTCGCGGGCACCTTCTCGTCGCCCTTGGTGGAGGTGCCGCCGGTGTCGCTCTTGCCGGCGCCGCCACCCGTGGAGTTCGCGGTGTCGTCCTTCTTGCCGTCGCCCTTGCCGGAATGGGCGTACCAGATGCCACCGGTGACGATCAGCGCGATGGCGACGACCGCGGAGACGATGATGGCCACCTGCGCGTTGATCCTCCGCCCGCCGCCCGGCTGCCCGGACTGCGCCTGCAGGGGCACCGTCTGCTGCGGATAGCCGTAACCGGGCTGCTGGGCGTAGGGGTTGGGCGGCCGGCCGTACGGCGGGGCGGGCTGGGCGTACGGGTTCGGCTGCTGGCTCGGGTAGCCGTACGGCTGCTGCGGGGGCTGTCCCTGCGGCGGCTGACCGTAGGGGGGCTGGGGGGCCTGCGGGTAGCCGTAGCCGAGCGGTTGCGCGGGCGGGGTGTGCGGGGGCTGCGGGGGCTGTTGCGGGGCGCCGAAACCGGGCTGCTGCGGGGGCTCGTTGGGCGGCGGGGGCGGGGGCTGGGTCATGGTGTGGGTACCTCGTGAGCGGCGGTGGGGACGACGGACGGCAGGGGCCGGGGCTGGGGAAGCACTACTTGCCGAAGGCAAGCATCAGCTTCTCCTTCGCGTCGTCGTTGCCGGTCAGCCGGGTGGTGGAGAGGTAGAAGCGGCCGTCGACCCAGTCGAAGTCCTTGGAGAAGAAGCCGTTCTCGATCTCCGCCGTGGACGCCGGGTTCTGCAGCAGCTTCACCGGCTTGTGGTCCGAACCGCCGGTCGGGATCGACACGACCTCCCCGCCCGCGTCGTACGACGGCTGCACATACGCGAGGAGCCTGCCGCCCTCGGCCCTCATCGGCAGCATCGACTCGTCCGCCGGGGACTTGACCCGCCACTTCTCCTTGCCGGTGGCGAGGTTGACCGCGACGACCTCGTTCGCCCCGCCGCTCGCCTCCGTCGGCAGGTACAGCGTGCTCGCGTCGGAGGCGACACCCTTGCAGCCCTGCAGGTCACGGGAGAGGATCGCCCAGCCGCACTGCGGGGCGAAGTCCGCGTCGAAGCCGACCTGCGAGCGGAAGGTGCCGTTGGCGTTGAAGGCGGAGATGTTCCACGCCTTCTTGTCCTCGTTCGTGCTGTACACGACCAGCGGGTCGACGGAGTACGTCCGCGCGACCGTCCAGCCCTTGTCGAACTTCCGGGTCCACCGGACCTTGCCGGTCCTCGGGTCGAGCTCCTGCATCTCGTCGTGCTCGTCGGACCCCCCGGCGCCGCAGGAGGCGACGGAGATCAGCCTGCTGCCGCCCGCGAAGGCGGTCGGGAAGCAGGCGCTGCCGTACTTGGTCTTGTCGAACAGCTTCCTGCCGCTGTCGATGTCGAGCGCGACGCCGGACTGCGAGCGGCTCACCATCACCGTCCGGCCGGTGACGGACATGCTGATGCTGATGGTGCTGTCGAACAGCGCGCCGTCGGCGAGC
The DNA here is from genome assembly GCF_022513565.1 of Streptomyces gilvus. Taxonomy (GTDB): domain Bacteria; phylum Actinomycetota; class Actinomycetes; order Streptomycetales; family Streptomycetaceae; genus Streptomyces; species Streptomyces gilvus. The sequence goes on from NZ_JAKWBE010000011.1 coordinate 174,356, forward strand.
GTGGTGCTCCAGCCCCTGGCACCGGTGTTCAGGTCCATCTGCTGGAGCTTGTTGCACCTGGCGCGGTCGCTGGTGCCGCTCTCGTACGCGACCACGATCTTGTCGTCCGCGGACTTCTCGGGGGTGACCGCGCAGATCTTCTGCGGGAAGGTGACGGTCGCCCAGGCGGGCGTGCCGTCACCGACCTTGAAGGCGAAGACCTGTTTGTACGCGGCCTTCACCGCGGCCTTGCCGGTGATCCACATGCCGGGCGCGTCGGCGCCCGCGCCGGGCGCGTCCGGCGCCGACTCGTACCAGAGGACCTTCGCCTCACCGGCCTTGCGGCCCTCGTTGAGGTTCTCCGGGTCCGCGCCGCCGTCGCCGCTGCCGTCGCCCTGGTCGACGGGGGTGTCGGAGGCGGACGGCTCGGGGTCGTCGCTCTTGTGCGCGACCGGCTTCCTGTCGCCCGAGCCGCCGCTGGTCACCGCGTAGACGGTGCCGCCGATGACGGCCAGCGCGGCGACCGCGGCCGCGATCACGACACCGGTCCTGCCCTTGAAGCTCCCGCCGGAGCCCGGGGGCGGGGTGCCGGGTGCGCCCGGGTACTGGGGCTGCGGCGGGTAGCCGTAACGGGGCTGCTGTCCGTACGACCCCGGCTGCTGCGGCTGCCCGTACGGGCCGGGCTGTCCGTAGGGGCCGGGCTGGGCGTAGGGGCCGGGCTGTCCGTAGGGGCCGGGCTGGGCGTAGGGGCCGGGCTGTGCGTAGGGGCCCGACTGCTGGGCGTACGCGCCCTGTTGCTGGGGTGGCTGCGGGGGCGGCGGGGGCGGCGGGGGCGGCGGGGGCGGCGGCGCTCCGAAGGCGCCCTGCGGCGGCTGTGGTTGCTGCTGCTGTGGTTGCTGCTGCTGTGGTTGGTACGGCGGTTGGTCCTGCGGTGCTCCGAAGCCGCCCTGCGGCGGCTGACTGGGCGGCTGAGCCATCAGCGCCTCTCCCCCGTTCGATCACTGATTTCCGGCCACGTCCTGACGTACGCGGTGACCCGGCGTCGTACTCAGAAAACTCTCAGGCGGCCCTTTCTACCACCCGCCACCGACAACGCACGGGGCCGGTTCATCCCCTGTTCCCAAGGGACGACCGGCCCGTGATACCGCTGTTACGCGCCTTCACTCAGGCTTCACGCGTCGTCGGCGAGTTCCAGCCAGCGCAGCTCCAGCTCCTCGCGCTGACCTCCCAACTCACGCAGCTCGGCGTCCAGTTCGGCCACCTTCGCGAAGTCCGTGGCGTTCTCGGCGATCTGGGCGTGCAGCTTGGTCTCCCGCTCGGAGATCTTGTCCAACTGCCGCTCGATCTTCTGGAGTTCCTTCTTGGCGGCCCGCTGGTCGGCGGCGCTCTTCTCGGCCGCAGGCCTCTCCGCGGCGGGCGTCGCGGCCGCCGCGACCGCCTCCTCCATCCGCTGCCGGCGCTCCAGGTACTCGTCGATGCCGCGCGGGAGCATCCGCAGGGTGGCGTCGCCGAGGAGGGCGAACACGCGGTCCGTGGTGCGCTCGACGAAGAACCGGTCGTGGGAGATGACGATCATCGAGCCGGGCCAGCCGTCGAGGAGGTCCTCGAGCTGGGTGAGGGTCTCGATGTCGAGGTCGTTGGTGGGCTCGTCGAGGAAGAGGACGTTGGGCTCGTCCATCAGCAGGCGCAGCAGCTGGAGCCGGCGGCGCTCACCGCCGGAGAGGTCGCCGACGGGCGTCCACTGCTTCTCCTTGTTGAAGCCGAACGTCTCGCACAGCTGACCGGCGGTCATCTCCCGCCCCTTGCCGAGGTCGACGCGCTCGCGCACCTGCTGGACGGCTTCCAGGACCCGGGTGTTCGGGTTGAGCTCGGCGACCTCCTGGGAGAGGTAGGCGAGCTTGACGGTCTTGCCGACGGCGACGCGGCCGCCGGCGGGCTGCGTCTCGCCCTCACTGCGGGCCGCGTCCGCCATCGCCCGCAGGAGGGAGGTCTTGCCCGCGCCGTTGACACCGACCAGGCCGATGCGGTCGCCGGGGCCGAGCTGCCAGGTCACGTGCTTGAGCAGCACCTTGGGGCCGGCCTGCACGGTGACGTCCTCGAGGTCGAAGACCGTCTTGCCGAGCCGCGAGGACGCGAACTTCATCAGCTCGCTGCTGTCCCGGGGCGGCGGCACGTCCTTGATGAGCTCGTTGGCGGCCTCGACGCGGAAGCGCGGCTTGGACGTACGCGCGGGCGCCCCGCGGCGCAGCCAGGCCAGCTCCTTGCGGACCAGGTTCTGCCGCTTGACCTCCTCGGTCGCGGCGATGCGCTCGCGCTCGGCGCGCGCGAAGACGTAGTCCGAGTAGCCGCCCTCGTACTCGTAGACGTCACCTCTCTGCACGTCCCACATGCGCGTGCAGACCTGGTCGAGGAACCAGCGGTCGTGCGTGACGCAGACCAGCGCGGAGCGGCGCTCGCGCAGGTGCTTCGCCAGCCAGGCGATGCCCTCGACGTCCAGGTGGTTGGTGGGCTCGTCGAGGACGACCAGGTCCTGCTCCTCGATGAGCAGCTTGGCCAGCGCGATACGGCGCCGCTCACCGCCGGACAGGGGCGCGATGACGGTGTCGAGCCCCTGCGGGAACCCGGGGAGGTCGAGGCCGCCGAACAGTCCGGTGAGCACGTCCCGGATCCTGGCGTTGCCCGCCCACTCGTGGTCGGCCATGTCCCGGATGACCTCGTGCCGCACGGTGGCGGCCGGGTCGAGGGAGTCGTGCTGGGTGAGCACGCCCAGGCGCAGCCCGCCGGAGTGCGTCACGCGCCCGGTGTCGGTCTCCTCCAGCTTGGCCAGCATCCGGATCAGCGTCGTCTTGCCGTCGCCGTTGCGGCCGACCACCCCGATCCGGTCCCCTTCGGAGACGCCGAGGGAGACGCCGTCGAGGAGGGCACGAGTGCCGTACACCTTGCTGACGTTCTCGACATTGACCAGATTGACGGCCATTTCTCTCCTGCCCAGGGGGATCGATCAGCCTCCCAGCCTAATGCGCGCCGACAGGTGACCGATCCCGGAGCAGGGTGACCTGTGGAAAACCAGGGTCCTGTGGAAAACCCTGGGACGCCGGGACCCCGGGGTCAGCGGGACGCGGCCGTGCGGACCTCGTTCAGGAGGTCGTACATCGTCCGGCCGGGGCAGTCGGTCCGGAGCCAGTCGCGGTGGCCGCTGACCGTCGTGACGTCCTTGGTGACGCCGTTGACCGGGTTGGTGTAGGCGATCCTCGCCTGCGGGGCGAGGCCCTTGAAGCGGGCGATGACCTTGATCAGCCGGGGCGAAGATCGCCTGCCCTCAGTCCTTGACCACCGTCGCTCCCGGCGCCGGGCCCGTAGCCGTACGGACCGTGGCGCAGGTGCCCGAACTCCGCAGTGCCTCCGCGACCTTGGCCGCCGACTCGGGGTCGCGGGCGAGGAACGCGGTCGTCGGGCCCGAGCCGGAGACCAGCGCGGCCAGGGCGCCGGCCGTGCGGCCCGCCGCGAGGGTGTCGGCGAGTTCGGGGAAGAGGGAGATCGCCGCGGGCTGCAGGTCGTTGGAGACGGCGGCGGCGAGCGCGTCCGGGTCGCCCTTGGCGAGGGCGTCGAGCAGCGGCTGCGAGGCCACCGGCTCCAAGATGTCGCGGCCCTCCGCCAGCCGGTCGAACTCCCGGAACACGGCCGGCGTCGACAGCCCCCTCCCGGCCATCGCGAACACCCAGTGGAAGCTCCCGCCGACCTCCAGCGCCGTCAGCCGCTCCCCGCGCCCGGTACCGAGCGCCGCCCCGCCCACCAGACTGAACGGCACGTCACTGCCCAACTCGGCGCAGATGGCGAGCAGTTCGGCACGCGAGGCACCGGTCCGCCACAGCGCGTCGCAGGCCAGCAGCGCGCCGGCGCCGTCCGCGCTGCCGCCCGCCATGCCGCCGGCGACCGGGATGTCCTTGGCGATGTGGATGTGCACGGCCGCCTCGATGCCGCGCCGCTCCGCCAGCGCGAGGGCCGCCCGGGCCGCCAGGTTCGTACGGTCCAGGGGCACCTGGCCGGCGTCGGGCCCCTCGCAGGTGATCCGCAGCTCCTCGGCGGGCGTCACGGTCACCTCGTCGTAGAGCCCGACCGCCAGGAACACATTGGCCAGGTCGTGGAAGCCGTCGGCGCGCGCGGCGCCCACCGCGAGCTGGACATTGACCTTGGCGGGGACGCGAACGGTGACGCTCACTGGAGACCGGGCTCCTCGGTGTCGACGGGACGGGACTGCTCCGCGCTCTGGGCCCCCACGGTCCTGTTCTCCGCGATGCGCGCGAACTCCTCGACCGTGAGGGACTCCCCGCGCGCCTGCGGGGACACACCGGCGGCGACCAGGGCCGCCTCCGCCGCCGCGGCCGAACCGGCCCACCCGGCGAGCGCGGCGCGCAGCGTCTTGCGCCGCTGGGCGAACGCCGCGTCCACGACGGCGAAGACCTCGCTCTTCGTGGCCGTGGTCTTCACCGGCTCGGTCCTGCGCGTCAGCGCCACCAGCCCGCTGTCGACGTTCGGCGCGGGCCAGAACACGTTCCGCCCGATCGCACCGGCCCGCTTGACCTCGGCGTACCAGTTGGCCTTCACGGACGGGACGCCGTACACCTTCGAGCCGGGCGCGGCGGCGAGCCGGTCGGCGACCTCCGACTGCACCATGACGAGGGTGCGCTCGATGCCCGGGAAGGTGTCGAGCATGTGCAGCAGCACGGGCACGGCGACGTTGTACGGGAGGTTCGCCACCAGCGCGGTCGGGGCGGGGCCCGGCAGTTCGGTCACGTGCATCGCGTCGGAGTGCACCAGCGCGAACCGCTCGGCGCGCTCCGGCATGCGCGCCGCGATGGTCGCGGGCAGCGCGGACGCCAGGACGTCGTCGATCTCGACGGCGGTGACGCGGTCGGCGACCTCCAGGAGCGCGAGGGTGAGCGAGCCGAGCCCGGGACCGACCTCCACCACCACGTCGTCCGGCCGGACCTCCGCGGTGCGCACGATACGGCGCACGGTGTTCGCGTCGATCACGAAGTTCTGCCCGCGCTGCTTGGTGGGGCGCACCCCGAGGGCGGCCGCGAGCTCACGGACGTCGGCGGGCCCGAGGAGGGCGTCTGAGGAGGGAGTACTGCTCACGGCGACAAGGGTACGGGGAGCGACCGCCGCCCTCCCGCCCCGGTGGCCGCGGGCAGGGCCTCACCCGTGCAGCCGCGCCCCGCAGTGCGGCCAGGGGGCGGCCCCCCGGCGCACGTACAGCTTCTTCGCCCGGAACGTCTGCTCCGCCGCCGGCGCGTCCTGCGGCCGTCCGCTCCCCCCGAGGCTGTGCCAGGTCCGGGTGTCGAACTGGTACAGCCCTCCGTACGTCCCCGACGGATCCACCGCGTTCGGGCGCCCGCCCGACTCACAGGCGGCGAGCCCGCGCCAGTTCAGCCCGTCGGCCCCCGAGACGGACGCCGGCAACGGCTTCGTGCCCACGTTCACGATCTGCTTCCGAGGCCGCCGCACCACCTCCGAGCCGTCCTTGCGCGGCTTCTGTCTGACGCCGTTGACGGTCCGCAGCAGGTACGTGATCCGCCGCAGCCCCGGCTGCCCCACCTGCTCGACGACCGCCGTCCCCTTGAACAGCGAGGGGTCGTCCCTGCGCTCCGTCCGGAACGGGATCGTCTCCTCGCGCACCTCCCTGCCGCCGGTCACCCGCAGCACGGTCACCGTCTGCCCGTCGCGCGGGAAGCTGTCCCCCGGCACGGAGGTGGTGTCCTCGCCGTGCAGGCGGACACCGGCCTGCTCGATGACCTCGCGCACGGTCGCCGCGTTCGTCCGTACCATCCGCGCCCGCCCGTCGGCCATGACGGTCACCGCGCGCTCGGTGCGCACGTCGAACGCGAGCCCGGCGCGTCCGATGGGCCGGGAGCGCGAGACGGACAGGTACGCCCCTTCCGGACGCACCCCCAGCTGGTCGAGCGCCTCCTCGACCGTGTGCGCCGTCGTCCACACCTCGTGCCGCTGCCCGTCGATCGTGAGCCGGACGGGGCGCCCGTGGCGCACGGAGACCTCGTCGCCGCTGGCGAGCGCGGTGCCGGGGGCGGGCGCCACCACGTCGTGCGCCCCCACCTCGACGCCCTCCTCCGCCAGCAGTTCGTCCACGTCGTCGGCGAAGGTGTGCAGGGTGCGCGGCCTGCCGTCGACGGTCAGCTCGACCGCCTTGTCCTTGGCGACGAAGGCGGTGGTGCCGCCGGCGAGGAAGGCGATGACCAGCGCCTGCGGCAGCAGCCGGCGCACGGACCCGTCCGAGCGCTCCGCGGAGCGCGCCCTGCGCCGACGCGCACCCCGCCCTTCCTGGCGCGGAAGCACCGGCTGGGTGGCGTGGGCCTCGTGGGCCTCGTACGCGGGGCGGTAGGTGTCCGGGTACGGCAGCGGCGCCGTGTACACCCCGTACGGCTCGTACGTCTGGTGCTGCGAGTTGCTCATGCCGACACGCTCCTGGGGCCGGAGGGGTCCGGAAAAGGGCCCCCAGAACCTAGCGGAGCGACCGTCACTCTCCAAAGTGACGTGGCTACTCAGAGTTGTGTTCGGTCGGCTCGCTTCCGGGTCAGTACCCGAAGGCGCGTGCGGTGTTGGCGGCGAGTGCCGACGCCAGCGCGTCCTCGTCGACGCCGCGCACGGCGGCCATCGCGCGCACCGTGACCGGAATGAGATACGGCGCGTTGGGCCGTCCGCGGTACGGCGCCGGCGTCAGGAAGGGCGCGTCCGTCTCCACCAGGAGCAGCTCGGCCGGGGCCACCGCGACCGCGTCCCGCAGGTTCTGGGCGTTCTTGAAGGTGACGTTGCCGGCGAAGGACATGAAGTACCCGGCGCTCGCGCACACCTCGGCCATCTCGGCGTCGCCGGAGTAGCAGTGGAAGACGGTGCGCTCGGGGGCGCCCTCCTCCTTCAGCACGCGCAGCACGTCCGCGTGGGCGTCGCGGTCGTGGATGACGAGCGCCTTGCCGTGCCGCTTGGCGATCTCGATGTGGGCGCGGAAGGAGCGCTCCTGCGCCTCCTTGCCCTCGGGCCCGGTGCGGAAGTGGTCGAGGCCGGTCTCGCCGACGCCCTTGACCTGGGGGAGCCCGGCCAGGCGGTCGATCTCGGCGAGCGCCTCGTCGAGCGCCCCCGCGCCTCCCGCCTCGCGCGCGCCCTGCCGGGACCAGCCGTCGGGGTCCCCGTGCACGATGCGCGGCGCCTCGTTGGGGTGCAGGGCGACCGTCGCGTGGACGGCTTCGTACGCCGCCGCGGTCTCGGCGGCCCACCGTGAGCCGCGGATGTCGCAGCCGACCTGCACGACCGTCGCCACGCCCACCGCGGCGGCCTTGGCGAGGCCCTCCTCCACCGTGCCGGACTGCATGTCGAGGTGGGTGTGGGAGTCGGCGACGGGCACCCGCAGGGGCTCCGGGAGCGGCGGCGCCGCGTTCTTGTCGCCGCGGGAGGTGGAGGAAGGCATGCCCCGATCCTACGAAAGGGGGCATGCCCGCCCGGCTCGGGGAGCGGTCAGCTCGCCTTGCGCTGGAAGGGGTGCAGGAGGTCCGACAGGTGCCAGTGGTGGTCGCGCTGCCCGGCCTCGGCGCCCTCCGCGCCCTCGGCCGCCGTCTCCGGCGCCTCGACCGGCCCGGCCTGCGGCGCCCGGTGCTGGTGGCGGTGCGCCGCCTCACGCACCGACGAGACCTGGCCCGGCCGCATGATCCGTACCACGTGGCCGTCGCAGTTGAGGCAGGTCGGCTTGGACAGCGGAGAGGGCACGACCTGTCCGCCGGCCACGTACATCACGAACTCGTGGCCCTCGGCGTCCGTGTGGTGCTCTATCTCGTACGACTGCTCCCAGCCGTGCCCGCAGCGCATGCAGGCGAAGGAGTACGACTCGTGCACGACTTCGCCCGCCGCGCCACGGAGGCCGGTCTGCCCCGCGATCTCACTCATGCCAGCTCCTCTTGTCCGCTGGACAAAGGGACGGGTGCGTCCCTTCATCCAGTGGACGCTTCCGCCGGCGTGAATGCACCAGGTCTGTCGACTGTTGGAGTCGATTTGGACTTTCCTTGCCAAAGCGGCCCCGCCCACCCCCTGGGGCTTTGCTTTTCACGACAGTCCTTTGCCTGGCTGTGGGGCGCGTGCTCAGCGGAGATGCGCCCTGCTCAGAGGGGGTGTGGCGCAGTTCACGAGCACCTCAGGAACCACTCGCCGAAGCGGCGTTCTTCGCGGCCACAACCGCGTCGAACACCTCCCTCTTGGGCAGCCCCGCCTCCACCGCGACGGCCGCGATCGCCTCCTTGCGGCGCTCGCCGGCCTCCTCGCGCAGGCGCACGCGGCGTACGAGCTCCTCGGCACTCACGTCCTGCGCGCCCCGCTCGGGCGCCCCCTCCACCACCACGGTGATCTCCCCGCGCACCCCCTGCGCCGCCCACTCCGCCAGCTCGCCCAGCGGGCCGCGCCTGACCTCCTCGTACGTCTTCGTCAGCTCCCGGCACACCGCCGCGCGCCGCTCGGTCCCGAACACCTCGGCCATGGCGGCGAGGGTGTCGTCCAGCCGGTGCGGGGCCTCGAAGTAGACGAGCGTGCGCCGCTCCTCGGCGACCTCGCGCAGCCGCCCGAGCCGCTCGCCGGCCTTGCGCGGCAGGAAGCCCTCGAAGCAGAACCGGTCCACGGGCAGCCCCGACAGCGCGAGCGCGGTGAGCACGGCGGACGGGCCGGGCACCGCGGTGACCCGGACGTCCCGTTCGACGGCGGCGGCGACCAGCCGGTAGCCGGGGTCCGACACCGACGGCATACCGGCGTCGGTCACCAGCAGCACGCGCGCGCCGCCCACGAGTTCCTCGACCAGCTCGGGCGTTCGGGCGGACTCGTTGCCCTCGAAGTACGACACCACGCGCCCCTTGGGCGTCACGCCCAGCGCCTGGGTCAGGCGCCGCAGGCGCCGGGTGTCCTCGGCGGCCACCACGTCCGCCCCGGCCAGCTCCTCCGCCAGCCGGGGAGGAGCGTCCGCGATGTCGCCGATGGGGGTGCCCGCCAAGACAAGGGTTCCAGTCACGCCCCCATCCTCCCAGCAGCGGCCGGAAGGGAACGCGTTCGTACCCTTACCGGCCATGCACGGGACTCACACAGAACGGTTCCCTACGATGGCGCGGTGACCAGTACCGCGTCCTCCCCGGACACCCGGCAAGGCCAGAGCCCGCAGGACGAGCGGCCGTCGTGGCAGCAGCGGCTGCGCCGTTTCGGCTATGCCGCGCCGCCCAGAAGCGATGTCCGCGAGCGCCTGGTACCGCCGTACGTCCAGCCCAGCCCGCGGCTGTGGCAGGTCCTCGGGGTGCCGCCGGCGCTCGCCGGGCGGATCGCGCGCTGGTCGGGCTGGGGCGGTCCGCTGCTGGTCACGCTGATGGCGGGGGTGCTGCGGTTCTGGAACCTGGGCAGTCCGAAGGCGGTGATATTCGACGAGACGTACTACGCCAAGGACTCATGGGCGCTCGTCCACCGCGGCTTCGAGGTCAACTGGGACAAGAACGCCAACGACCTGATCCTGTCCTCGCACGGGCACGTCACCATCCCGACGGACGCCGCGTACGTGGTGCACCCGCCGGTCGGCAAGTACGTGATCGGGCTGGGCGAGCTGATGTTCGGTTTCAACCCGTTCGGCTGGCGGTTCATGACCGCGCTGCTCGGCACGCTGTCGGTGCTGATGCTGTGCCGGATCGGCCGCCGCATCTTCCGCTCGACCTTCCTCGGCTGCCTGGCCGGCGGCCTGATGGCCGTGGACGGCCTGCACTACGTCATGAGCCGCACCTCGCTCCTCGACGGCGTCCTGATGTTCTTCGTGCTGGCGGCGTTCGGCTGCCTGGTGATCGACCGGGACAAGGCCCGGGAGAAACTCGCGGCGGCGCTCCAGCCGGACGCCGAGGGCCATGTCCGCCCGGACGCGCACATCGCCGAGACCACCCGCCTCGGCTGGCGCCCCTGGCGCTGGCTGGCGGGCCTGATGCTGGGCCTGGCCATCGGCACCAAGTGGAACGGCCTGTACGTCCTGGCCGCGTTCTGCGTGATGGCCGTGCTGTGGGACGTCGGCTCCCGCAAGGTCGCGGGCGCCCGGCACCCGCACACCGCCGTCCTGAGGCGTGACCTGGGCATCGCCTTCCTGGCCACCGTCCCGGTCGCGCTCGTCACCTACCTCGCCTCCTGGACGGCCTGGATCCTCTCCCCCACCGACGGCTCCGGCGGTTACTTCCGCAACTGGGCCGCCACCGACGGCAAGGGCGGCCACTGGACCTTCCTGCCGGACTGGCTGCGCAGCCTGTGGCACTACGAGCACGAGGTCTACGAGTTCCACGTCAACCTGCACTCGCCGCACACCTACATGTCCAACCCCTGGAGCTGGATCGTCGACGGCCGCCCGGTGTCGTTCTTCTACGAGTCGCCCTCCCCCGGCCAGGACGGCTGCCCCGTCGACGCCGGCCAGAAGTGCGCCCGTGAGGTCCTGGCGATCGGCACACCGCTGCTGTGGTGGGTGGCCGCGTTCGCGCTGCTGTACGTGCTGTGGCGCTGGTTCTTCCGCCGGGACTGGCGAGCCGGCGCCATCGCCTGCGGGGTCGCGGCGGGCTGGCTGCCCTGGTTCATGTACCAGGACCGGACGATCTTCTTCTTCTACGCCGTCGTGTTCGTGCCGTTCCTGTGCCTCGCGGTGGCGATGCTGCTGGGCGCGATCGTCGGCCCGCCCGGCTCCAGCGACACCCGGCGCGTGGCGGGCGCGACGGGCGCGGGCGTACTGGTCCTGTTGATCACCTGGAACTTCATCTACTTCTGGCCCCTGTACACCGGCACCGCCATCCCGATCGACGACTGGCGTTCACGTATGTGGCTGGATACCTGGGTATAGCGGACCTTCCGCCGCCGCGGCCGGACAACATACGGAAACCCCCCTCACAGCTCCCCCTCCCGCCCCATACAGTGCGAGAACCGCAACGGGGAAACGGGGAGGGACCTTTCATGCCCAAGGGGGTCAGGGCCGCGGTCATAGGCGGCGTGTTCGCGGTGATGGTCGGCGGCGCGGGGTACGCCGGCTACAACATCGTGTCCGCGCTGAACGACGACGGGGGTTCGGGGGCGGCGACCGTGAAGACGGGACCGCCGAGCGCCGACGAGATCAAGGAGGCGTCGGGCAAGTTCTTCGCGGCCTGGGAGAAGGGACAGGCCGCGCAGGCGGCGACGTACACGAACAACCAGACGGCGGCCGAGCCGCTGCTGACGGCCTACGGCGAGACCGCGCACATCCAGGACGTGCGGATCACGCCCGGCGCGGCGACCGGCGCGACCGTGCCGTTCACCGTGAAGGCGACGGTGTCGTACGAGAACAAGTCCAAGCCGCTGACGTACAGGAGCGAGCTGACGGTGGTGCGCGGGAAGACCACCGGGCGGGCGCTGGTGGACTGGCGGCCGTCGGTCCTGCATCCGCAGCTGAAGCCGGGCGACACCCTGGTCACCGGCCAGTCGGCGAGCCCCGAGATCGAGGCGGTGGACCGCGACGGCGTCGTGCTGACCAAGGAGAAGTACCCCTCGCTCGGCGTGATCCTCGACACCCTGCGCCAGCGGTACGGCGACAAGGCGGGCGGCACACCCGGGATCGAACTGGCGATCCACCACCAGGCCGAGGGCGTGGCCGACACCTCGCTGCTGACCCTCGCCAAGGGCAGGGCGGGCGAGCTGCGGACCACCATCAGCGCGAGCGCGCAGGCGGCGGCCGAGAAGGCGGTGAAGAAGTTCGCCCAGTCGTCGGTGGTGGCCGTCAAGCCCAGCACCGGCGAGGTGCTGGCGGTGGCCAACAACCGCAAGGACCAGTTCAACGCGGCCTTCGAGGGCGCGGTCGCGCCGGGCTCCACGATGAAGATCATCACGGCCGCGATGCTCATCGACAACGGCGTGACCTCGATGAACGGCCCCGCGCCCTGCACGCCCTCCGCCACCTGGCAGAGCCAGACCTTCACCAACCTCAAGGGCCTGCAGCCCAACGAGAACGCCACGCTCGCCAACAGCTTCATGCGCTCGTGCAACACGGCCTTCATCAAGCTCATCGACGAGAAGCCGCTCACCGACTCCTCGCTCACGCAGGAGGCCCAGGACCGGTTCGGGCTCGGGCAGAACGACTGGAAGACGGGCATCGTCTCCTTCGACGGCAAGATCCCCGCGGTCAGTGGCCCGGACCGGGCGGCGAACGCGATCGGCCAGGGGCAGGTGCAGATGAGCCCGCTGAACATGGCCTCGGTCACCGCGACCGCGATCACGGGCGCCTTCCGCCAGCCCTACCTGGTCTCCCCGAAGCTCGACGACCGCGAACTGGCCACCGCCAAGGGGCTGTCCGCGAGCACGTCGTCGCAGCTCAAGCAGATGATGCGGCTCACCGCGACGCAGGGGACGGCCGCACAGGCGATGGCCGGGCTCAGCGGGGACATCGGCGCGAAGACCGGTTCCGCCGAGGTCGACGGGCAGACCGTGTCCAACAGCTGGTTCACCGGTTTCCGCAACGACGTCGCGGCGGCGGCCATGACCGAGGAGGGCGGCCACGGCGGCACGGCGGCCGGTCCGATTGTCGCAGCTGTGCTACGGAGTGCCGGCTGACGTCACCCGCGCAGGAGGGGACTCTAGGCTGTTGCCGTCGTTGGGATGGATGAGGGCAACGGGGACCCTGGGAATTCTCGGAGGAACGGGAACAGTGGGCAACAGAAGGCGCGTCGCCGAGCGACGGAAGACCAGGCCCGCCGTCATCGGCGGGATGATCGCCGTGGTCGTCGGCGGCGCCGGCTTCGGCGTCTACGCGCTGTGGGGCGGCGGGGCCGCCGCCGACGACCGGGCGTCGTCCTCCTCCAGCGCCGACCACAAGCCCGTCAAGACCGGCCCGCTGTCCGCGACCGAGGTCCGGACGACCGCCACGACGTTCCTCACCTCCTGGCAGCAGGGGAAGGCCGCGCAGGCCGCCGCCGTCACGAACGACGCCACGGCGGCCGGCTCGCTGCTGACCGGCTACACCAAGGACGCCCACATCACGGGCGTCACGATCACCCCCGGCACCCGCGTCGGCGACAAGGTGCCCTTCTCCGTGAAGGGCACGGTGTCGTACAAGGGCACCAGCAAGCCGCTCGCCTACCAGAGCGCGCTGACGGTCGTCCGGAACAAGGCGGACGGCAAGCCGCTGGTCGACTGGCACGCCGCGGTCGTCCACCCCGACCTGGAGGACGGCGACAAGCTGGTCACCGGCGAGTCCGGAACCCCGCCGGTCAAGGCCTACGACCGTGACGGCGGTGAGCTGACCACCGCCAAGTACCCGTCGCTGGGGCCCGTCCTGGACGGCCTGCGCGAGAAGTACGGCAAGATCGCCGGCGGCAAGGCGGGCGTCGAGCTGGACGTGGTGCGGGGCACGGCGTCCCAGAAGGCCAAGCTGTCCGACAAGACGCTGCTGACGCTGACCAAGGGCACGCCGGGCTCGGTGAGGACGACGCTCAGCCCGACGTTCCAGGCCGCGGCCGAGCAGCAGGTGACCAAGCAGGCGAAGTCGTCGGTGGTGGTGATGCGGCCGTCGACGGGTGAGATCCTCGCCGTCGCGAACGCCTCCCACGGCTTCAACGTGGCCTTCCAGGGCTCGCTCGCGCCCGGCTCCACGATGAAGATCGTGACCTCGACGATGCTGTTCGAGAAGAACCTGATCACCCCGGACGCCTCGCACCCCTGCCCCAAGACGTACAAGCTCGCCGGGTGGACCTTCCACAACGACGACGACTCCGAGATCAAGCAGGGCACCTTCAAGCTGGCCTTCGGCGCCTCCTGCAACAACGCCTTCATCAACTTCGCGCCGAAGCTGACCAACAGCTCCCTGACCGAGGAGGCCCAGCAGGTCTACGGCCTCGGCATGAACAACTGGGCCATCGGCGTCCCGAGCTTCGACGGCTCCATTCCGGTGCAGAGCGGCGCGCAGATGGGCGCCTCGCTGATCGGGCAGGGCGGGGTGCGGATGAACCCGCTGAACATGGCCTCGGTCGCGGCCACGGTCGAGTCGGGCGTCTTCCGCCAGCCGTACCTGGTCTCCCCGAGCGTCGACCACCGCACCCTGGGGAAGGCCTCGCGCACGATGTCCGCGAAGACGCAGGCCGAGCTGAAGGAGGTCATGCAGTACACGGCGGCGTACGGCACGGCGGCCAAGGCGATGGCGGGTCTCGGCCCGAACTACGGCGCCAAGACGGGCTCCGCGGAGGTCGACGGCCAGAAGAAGCCGAACGGCTGGTTCACCGCGTACCGCGGCGACCTCGTCGCGGCGGGTGTGGTCCAGGCGGGCGGCCACGGCGGCGACACGGCCGGACCGATGGTGGCGACGCTGCTGAGGATGGGCGGCTGACCCGCAGCGGAGGGGGTGCCGGCCGCATGGCGGGCGCCGTCAGCCGGTGACCGGCGCGGTCGCCAGATAGGTGCGGCGCAGGAACCTCATCAGGGTCTTGGTCTCGAACTGCACGACCGAGACGCCCTGCGCGGAGTGCAGTTCCACGACGGCCTGCACCCGCCCGCACGGCCAGACACGGACCTCGCCGCTGCCGACCGGGGCGCGCAGACCCTGTTCGAGGAGGGAGCGCGAGAACGTCCACTCGTGCGTCCCGGGGAGCCTGACCCGTATGGAGCGCGGGTCGGAGTCGGGGTCGTAGCGCAGGACGACGGGAATCGTCTCGTCCTCCGGTATCGCGGCGTCCGTGACGATGTGGGCTCGTGCGTACTGTTCGACTACGGACATCGTGACGGCCCTCTCACGCTGCGTTACCTGTGTGGATGCTGTGCGTCCACCCCCCTCTCCAATGTCCCATATTTTCCCGATCGCGCCCCTTGACGTCGGGCATCTCACACCACGATCCACGAGGTTCTGGCTCTTGCAAAGTCTTCGCAATAACCCTCTATGATCGGACGGTGCATGTACCTGACGGATTCATCGACGCCCCCACCTCCGCCGCGACCGGCGTGGTCGCCGCGGCCGCGGTCGCGGTGAGCCTACGCGGTGCGCGCCGGGAACTGGACGAGCGCACGGCACCGCTGGCCGGACTGGTCGCCGCGTTCATCTTCGCCGTGCAGATGCTGAACTTCCCCGTGGCCGCGGGGACCAGCGGCCATCTGCTGGGCGGTGCGCTGGCCGCGATCCTCGTCGGGCCCTTCACCGGGGTGCTGTGCGTGTCCGTGGTGCTGCTCATGCAGGGCGTCCTCTTCGCGGACGGCGGACTGACCGCGCTCGGCGTGAACATCACCGACATGGCGATCGTCACGACCGTCGTGTCGTACGCCGTCTTCCGCGTCCTGGTGAAGGTGCTCCCGGGCGGGCGACGCTCGGTCACGGTCGCGTCCTTCGTCGCCGCGCTGGTCTCCGTGCCGGCCGCCGCGGTCGCCTTCACGCTGATCTACGCCGTCGGCGGCACCACGGACGTCTCCCTCGGCAAGGTCGCCACCGCGATGATCGGCGTGCACGTGCTGATCGGCGTGGGTGAGGCGGTCATCACGGCGCTCACGGTGGGCGCGGTGATCGCCGTGCGCCCGGATCTCGTGCACGGCGCGCGCGGTCTGCGCCGGCGACTGCAGCTGCGGGTGGACGGCGCGCTCGTCGACGTGCCCGCACCCGAGGGGGCGCGCACGGCGCCCGTCGCGGCACGCACCTCCCGCCGCGCCCTGTGGATCACCGGCCTCGTCACCTCCCTCGTCCTCGCCGGCGTCGTCAGCTTCTACGCCTCCTCCAACCCCGACGGCCTGGAGAAGGTCGCCCACGACAAGGGCCTCGACACCAAGACCGAGAAGCACGCGTCGGCGGACTCCCCGCTCGCCGACTACGGGGTGAAGGACGTCGAGAACGCCCGCCTGTCCGGGGGGCTGGCGGGCGTGATCGGCGTGGGCGTGACCGTGGTCGCGGGGAGCGCGGTGTTCTGGGTCGTGCGCCGACGGCGTACGCCGGACGTCTCGCCGACGAGCACGAGCGCCGTCTGACATGGGCGCGGATGGGGGTACCTCCCGCGCGAGCGCATTCGAGCGTGGGGGAGCACACCGGCTCTACCGGCACGCTCACTCCCCCGTGCACGCCCTGCCGCCCCACACCAAGCTGGCGGCGGCCTTCGGGTTCGTGGTGGTCGTCGTGTCGACCCCGCGCGAGGCGATGTGGGCGTTCGGCGTGTACGCCGTTCTGCTGGGCGTCGTCGCGTACCACGCGCGCGTGCCGGCCGGGTTCCTGCTGAAGCGGCTGCTGATCGAGGTGCCGTTCGTGGCCTTCGCGGTGCTGATGCCGTTCGTGGCGGAGGGCGAGCGGGTGGACGTCCTCGGGCTGTCCCTGAGCGTGAACGGCCTGTGGGGCGCGTGGAACGTGCTCGCCAAGGGCACGCTGGGCGTCGCCGCGTCCGTACTCCTGGCGTCCACCACCGAACTGCGCGAACTCCTCCTCGGCCTGCAGCGGTTGAGGCTCCCGCCGCTGCTGGTCCAGATCGCGTCCTTCATGATCCGTTACGGCGACGTCATCACGGACGAGATGCGGCGCATGCGGATCGCGCGGGAGTCGCGCGGGTTCGAGGCGCGGGGCGTGCGGCACTGGGGGGTGCTCGCGAAGAGCGCGGGCGCCCTGTTCATCCGCTCCTACGAGCGCGGGGAGCGCGTCCACCTGGCCATGGTCAGCCGCGGCTACTCCGGCTCGATGCCGGTCATCGACGAGGTGACCGCCTCCCGCGCGCAGTGGTCGTACGCCCTCGCGCTGCCCTCCGCCGCCCTTGTCGTCTGCCTGCTGGGATGGACCCTGTGACCACCGCTCCCGCCTCCCTCGAGGTCTCCGGCCTCGCCTTCGCCTACCCCGACGGCCACCAGGCCCTGTTCGGCGTGGACTTCGTCGTCGCGCGCGGCGAACGGGTCGCGCTGCTCGGCCCGAACGGCGCCGGCAAGACCACCCTCGTCCTGCACCTCAACGGCATCCTGACCGGCGGCGCGGGCACGGTGACGGTCGCCGGACTGCCCGTCGGCAAGCGGCACATGGCTCAGATACGGCGCCGGGTCGGCATCGTCTTCCAGGACCCGGACGACCAGCTCTTCATGCCGACGGTCCGCGAGGACGTGGCCTTCGGGCCCGCGGCGGCCGGGATCAGGGGCGCGGAACTGGAGGCACGCGTGCGTGCTGCGCTGGAGCAGGTCGGCATGGAGGACTTCGCGGACCGGCCCCCGCACCACCTCTCCTTCGGGCAGCGCCGCCGGGTCGCCGTGGCGACCGTCCTCGCCATGGAACCGGAGATCCTCGTCCTGGACGAGCCCTCCTCCAACCTCGACCCCGCCTCCCGCCGCGAACTGGCCGACATTCTGCGCGCGTTGGACGTCACCGTCCTCATGGTCACGCACGACCTGCCGTACGCCCTGGAGCTGTGCCCGCGCTCCCTGATCCTCAGCGACGGCGTGATCGCCGCGGACGGCCCCACCGGCGAACTCCTCTCCGACGACGCCCTCATGCGCGCCCACCGCCTGGAACTGCCCTTCGGCTTCGACCCGCGGTCCGTGACAATGGGCGCGTGACGAACCAGGACGAGGACGAACCCGCAGCCGGGTCGCTGCTCCTCGAGGACCAGCTGTGCTTCGCGCTGTACGCCGCCCAGCGCGCCGTGACGGCCGCGTACCGCCCGGTGCTGGAGGAACTCGGCCTCACCTACCCGCAGTACCTCGTCCTGCTCGTGCTGTGGGAGCGCGGCGAGACGACGGTGAAGGAGCTCGGCGCCGCCCTGCGCCTCGACTACGGCACGATGTCGCCGTTGCTCAAGCGGCTGGAGAGCGCCGGGTTCGTGCGCCGGGAGCGCGCGGCCCACGACGAGCGCTCGGTGCTCGTCGCGTGCACGGGGCGCGGGGAGGAGCTGAGGGAGCGCGCGGCGCGCGTCCCCGGCGCGCTCCTGGCGGCCACCGGGCTGGACACCGCGGGGGTCGCGCGGCTGCGCGAGGAGTTGCGGCAGCTCGCCCACAGCCTCACCCCGTGACCTCGGGCCGTGACCTCGGGCCCTGACCTGGGGCCCTGACCTGGGGCCCTGACCTGGGGCCCTGACCTCGGGTTACCCCCGGTCGCTACCCCCCGGTAACCCACCCCCGACCTACCGGCCAGTACCTTGTGCACGATGTACTCGCGCGCACTCGAAGTAGGGGGCCAGCCATGAGTGACGACACCGCCGTCGGCACAGCCGTCGACACCCGTCCGACAAAGATCATGTACGTCGCCGAGGCGACCGCGCACGGCGGCCGGGACGGCTATGTCACCAGTCAGGACGGCCAGATCGAGCTGAAGGTCGCTATGCCGCCGCAGCTCGGCGGGGACGGCAACGGCACCAACCCCGAGCAGCTCTTCGCGGCCGGCTACAGCTCCTGCTTCCACAACGCGCTGATCCTCGTCGGCAACCGCGAGGGCTACGACCTGACCGGTTCGACCGTCGCCGCGAAGGTCGGCATCGGCCCGAACAAGCACCGCGGCTACGGCCTCGCGGTCGCCCTCAGCGTCTCGCTCCCCGTCCTGGACCCCGGCATCGCCGCGAAGCTGGTGGACGCGGCGCACGAGGTGTGCCCGTACTCGAACGCGACGCGCGGCAACATCGACGTAACGATCCTGCTGGGGTAGCGGCACCCGGGAATCGCAGGCTGTGCGGGGGTGTTGACCCCCCAGTCGCAGGTGATCCGGAGGGAAGTGCGGGCGTGGACGTGAACGGCGCAGTCGCCGAGGGCTTCGAGCCGGTCCGGGAAGCGTTCGTGCGGAACTTCGAGCTGCTCGGGGACCGGGGCGCGGCGGTCGCCGTGTACCGGGACGGGCACAGGGTCGTCGACCTGTGGGGCGGCACGAAGGACGTCGACGGCGCCGAGCCGTGGGAGCACGGCACCGCGCAGATCGTGCGCTCGGCGACCAAGGGCGTCGCCGCCGCCGTACTCCTGCTGCTGCACCAGCGAGGAGAGCTGGACCTGGACGCGCCCGTCGGGGAGTACTGGCCGGAGTTCAAGGCGGCCGGGAAGGAGCGCACGCGGGTGTGGCACCTGCTGGCGCACCGGGCCGGCGTTCCCGTGCTGGACCATCCGCTGACGCCCGCCCAGGCCGCGGACCCGGCGCTCGGTGCGGAGGCGGTCGCGGCGCAGGCGCCGGTGTGGGAGCCGGGGGCGGAGCACGGCTATCACGCGCAGACCTACAGCTGGCTGACCGGTGAGCTGGTGCGGCGGATCACCGGCCGGGAGATCGGCGAGTGGATCGCGGCCGAGATCGCGGGTCCGCTCGGCGCGGACCTCTGGCTCGGCCTGCCGACCGGTGAGGAGGCCCGGGTGGGCCGCGTGGGCGAGGCCCACCCCCCGGCGGAAGCGGCCGGTGTGCTGCGGACCCGCCCCAAGCGGGCCGTCGCCGACGCCTACGCCGACCCCGACTCCCTCACCCGCCGCGCCTTCGCCGCCATCACCCCGCTCCCCGACGAGAACGACCCCGGCTACCGCGCCGCCGCCCTCCCCGCCTCCAACGGCATCGCGACGGCGGACGGGCTGGCCCGTTTCTACGCGTCGCTGACCGGCGAAGTGGACGGCGGCACACGCCTGTTCACCCCGGAGACGACGGAACTCGCCCGCGCCGGGCGCAGCGCCGGGCCCGACCGTGTGCTGGTCGTCAACACGCGCTTCGGCCTCGGCTACATGCTCCACGGCGCCGCCTCCCCGCTCCTGACCCCCGCCTCCTTCGGCCACCCCGGCCGCGGCGGCGCCCTCGGCTTCGCCGACCCGCAGACCGGCATCGCCTTCGGCTACGTCACCAACGGCTTCAGGAAGTCGGTGACGGCGGACCCGCGGGCACAGGCGCTGGTACGGGCGGTACGGGACGTAGTGGCCGTGTAGCGAGCCGGCGTGCGTCACATGGCACTGGGCGCGTCACACATGGATCGGATGCGAGGTCCGCCCCGAGGCCGAGTCGATCTCCCCGTGCGCCTTGGTCAGCAGCTGCATCGCGATCTCGTTCAACGCCCGGGCACCGGCGATCTCCTCCCCCACCTTCGGCTGATGGGAGTCGGTGTGGTGCCGGGTCGCGTGTCCGTGGGCCCGCACCTCGCTCCCATCCGGCAGCCGGACGAGCGCGACCGCCTCGGTGTGCTGCTCGTCCTCCCGGAACTCCAGCTCGACATGCCATCCCACAGTGGTGTGCATCATGACGATCACCTCCGGAACACCTGCTTCCAGAGTGCTCCTCGAAGGGCCGTCCCGCACGCACCACCCCTACCCGGCCCGCAGCATCAGCCCGATCCCCCCTCTACCCGGCCCGCAGCATCAACCCGATCCCCGCCACCAGCAGCACCGCCGCCGCCATCCGGGGCGCCCCGAAGCGCTCCTTGAAGAACACAGCGCCGATGGCGGCGCCGACGATGATCGACGACTCGCGCAGGGCCGCGATCGGAGCCAGTTCCGCCCTGGTCTGGGCCCACAGGACCAGGCCGTACGCGAGTACGGACAGCGCGGCGCCGAGCAGGCCGAGCGCGGCGAAGGGCCGTAGGACGGTGGTGAACTGTCCGCGTCGGCGGTACAGGGCGTACGCCGGGATCGCCAGGCCCTCCACCGCCATCAGCCAGGCGATGTAGCCGAGGGAGGAGCCGGAGGCGCGCACGCCGAGGCCGTCGACGACCGTGTACCCGGCGATGGTCAGACCGGTCGCGAGGGCCGCGCCGATCGCCGCCCAGTCGGGCCGGCTGCCGCGCAGGCCCCACAGGGCGACCCCGGTCAGGCCCGCGCTGGACAGGGCGATGCCGGCCGCGGCCCAGCCGTCCGGCACCTCGTGCGCGAAGACGGCGGCGAGCAGCGTGACCACCAGGGGCGCGGTGCCGCGGGCGATCGGGTAGGCCTGTCCGAAGTCACCGAGGCGGAAGGACCTCATCAGCAGCACGTAGTAGGCGAGGTGGATGACGGCCGAGACCGCCAGGTAGGGCCAGGCGCCCGCCGCCGGTACCGGGACGAACGGCGTCATCGCCAGCCCGATCAGCGATCCGCCGCCCGCGATCAGGGTGAAGCCGACCAGCTTGTCGGTGATGTGGTGGGCGATCGCGTTCCAGCTGGCGTGGGTGACCGCGGCGGCCAGGACGGCCGAGGCGACCAGCGGCGTCACGAGGTGCGCTCGCGCACGTCCACGAGGGTGGCGCCGGCGTGGGCGACGAGGTCCTCGGGCTCCATCGGGAAGACGCTGTACGGCGTCCCGGCCGCCGCCCACACCACGTCGTGCGCGAGCAGTGAACGGTCCGCCAGCACCCGTGTCCTGGTCAGGTGCCCGAAGGGCGGCACACCGCCGATCGCGTACCCGGTGGTCTCGCGTACGACGTCCGCCTTGGCCCGCGTCACCTTCCCGGCGCCGAGTTCCGCGCGCACCAACTCGACGTCGACCCGGGAGGCCCCGTCCATCAGGACCAGCACCGGCACCCCGTCCGCCGCGAAGATCAGCGACTTGCAGATCTGGCTCAGCTCGCACCCGATCGCCTCGGCGGCCTCCGCCGCGGTACGGGTCGCCTCCGGGAAGCGGCGGACACGGGCGTTGAGGTCGTCGAGGCCGAGCTCCTTCAGGGCCGCGGCGAAACGTGGATGGGCTGCCGATTCCAAAGCCGTCATGCACGGCACGCTAGCGGTACGTGTACGCGGCAGGCGACCGGGTTTGACCGGGTCAGCCGCGCTGACCGAACGTCACCTCCTTGGTCTCCGTCACCGCCGCCGTCCGCCCCGGCGCCCCCTGCCAGCGCCAGTACAGGTTCGTGTGCGCGATGACCTGGTCCGGCGGCGGGGCGCCCCACTCGCGCTGGTCGTTGGCGGTGTGCGCGTCGGCGACGAGCGTGACGTCGTAGCCCCGGACGAACGCCCCGTGGATCGTGGAGCGTATGCACGCGTCCGTCTCCGCGCCCGTGACCACGAGGTGGCCGACCCCCGCCTCGGCGAGGACCCGCTCCAGGTCGGTGGCCTCGAAGGAGTCGCCGTAGTTCTTGTGCACCAGGGGCTCGGAGTCGCGGCGCGGCAGTTCGGGCACGTACTGCCAGTCGTCGCTGTCTTTCTCGAGCCCTTCGTCGGAGTGCTGGACCCAGACGACGGGAACGTCCTCGGCGCGGGCCTTGTCGACGAGGGCGGCGATGTTGGCGACGACGGTGTCCCGCTCGTGCGCGGACGCCACGACGCCCTGCTGGACGTCGATCACCAGCAGGGCGGTGTTGGGACGTTCCTGAAGTGTGGTCATGGGGTCACGCTAGACGGGACCACTGACAATCGCCCCGGATCACGCCCACGGCCCTCGAATCCGGCCCCCGACTCCGGCCCTCGAATCCGGCCCCCGACTCCGGCCCACGGATCAGGCCCACGACTCCGGCCCACGGATCAGGCCCACGACTCCGGCCCACGGATCAGGCCCACGGAGCGCCCGCCGCCGTCTGCCGCGCCGCCCGCGCCTGCGCCCGTGCCCGGCGTCCCGTGACCAGGCCGCCCGCCGCGCCCAGGGAGACCAGGCCCATCGCGCAGGCGCCGACGACGCCCTTGACGCCGTCCATCGTGAGGTACATCGCCACGGCCGTGGCGCCGTTGAAGAGGAACAGGAACCACAGGGTGCCGGGGCGGCCCAGGAACGCCTTGATCCGGGGCTTCTTCGCGATCCGCGAGCCCGCGATCAGCGCCACGACCGCCCCGGCGCCGCTCGCGGCGTTCTTGGCGGTGCCGTCGAGCACCGAACCGGCCGCGGTGCTCGCGGCGAGGCCGGCCACGAAGAAGCCCCCCAGCAGGACGTCGGCGACGGCCTTGCGGACGGCGGCGGCGAAGGGGGTGGTGACGGACGTCGTGGACCGGGCGTGCTTCATGGGAGGGGGCCTTTCGGGGAGGGGGTCCGCCGGCGGACTCGCCGACGTGTTCCACGATCCCGTCCGGCGCCCCGCGCAACGAGGGAGCGGCCTCCCGAACCCGGGGTGTAGCGCACTACACCCCGCGGCTCAGGAGGCCGCCGCCGGCTCCGGAAGGCTCAGGCCCGCACCAGCTCCCGGTCCTCGTCGGGGTCGGCGTCCTTCGTTCCGTCCGGGGACTTCAGGCCCTCGCCCTCGACGTCCACGTTGGGCAGCGCCCGGTCCAGCCACTTCGGCAGCCACCAGGCCCTGCGGCCGAGCAGCGCCAGCACCGCCGGGACGATCGCCATGCGGACGACGAACGCGTCGAAGAAGACGGCGATCGCGAGGCCGAAGCCGATCATCTTGATCATGGACTCGCTGGAGCTGATGAACCCTCCGAAGACGGCCATCATGATGACCGCGGCGGCGGCCACCACCCGGGCGCTGTGCCGGAACCCGGTGACCACGGCCTGGCCGGGCGTCTCGCCGTGGACGTACGCCTCCCGCATCCGGGTCACGAGGAACACCTCGTAGTCCATCGCGAGACCGAAGACCACGCCCACCATGAAGATCGGCATCATCGACATGATCGGGCCGGTCTGTTCGACCCCGAGGAGCCCGCCGAGCCAGCCCCACTGGAAGACCGCCACCACGGCGCCGAGCGCGGCGAGCACGCTGAGCAGGAAGCCGAGGGCCGCCTTCAGCGGGACCAGGATCGAACGGAAGACCACGATCAGCAGCAGGAACGCGAGCCCCACCACCAGGCCCAGATACGGGATCAGGGCGTCGTTGAGCTTCTGCGAGAAGTCGATGTTCATCGCGGTGGTGCCGGTGACCAGCACCTGGGCGTCCGTGTCGGCCTTGATGTCCGCGCCCTTGGCACGGATGGCGTGGACGAGGTCCTCGGTCTGGGCGGAGGACGGCTTGGACTTCGGGATGACGGTGATCACGGCGGTGTCGCCGGCCTTGTTGAACATCGCCGGGCTCACCGTGGCGACATCTCCCAGGCGCTTGATCTCGGCTGCCACCTTCGCGACCGCCGCCTTGGGGTCGTCGCTGTTCCTGGCGTCGGTGACGGTCATCAGGGGCCCGTTGAAGCCCGGCCCGAAGCCCTCCGACAGCAGGTCGTAGGCGCGGCGCTGGGTGGTGGAGGTCGGCTGGGAGCCGTCGTCGGGCAGGCCCAGTTCGAGCTGGGTGGCGGGTACGGCGACGGCGCCGAGGCCGACGACTCCGAGCAGCAGGACCGCGGCGGGACGGCGGACGACGAAGCTCGCCCAGCGTTCGCCGAGGCCGGGCTTGCCGGGCAGGTCGGAGGCCTTCTTGCGCCGCTTCTCGCCCGCCGCCCGTACCCGCCGGCCCGCGTATCCGAGCAGCGCCGGGATCATGGTGAGGGCGATGAGGACGGCCACCACGACCGTGCCCGCCGCCGCGAGGCCCATCTTGGTCAGCATCGGGACGCCGACGACCGACAGGCCCGCCAGCGCGATCACGACGGTGAGGCCCGCGAAGACCACCGCCGAGCCGGAGGTGCCCACGGCGCGGCCGACCGCCTCCTCGCGGTCGCGGCCCTCGGCCAGCTCGCCGCGGTAGCGGGAGACGATGAACAGGGCGTAGTCGATGCCGACCGCCAGTCCGATCATCAGGGCCAGCGTGGAGGTGCTGTCGCCGAGGTCGAGGGCCTTGGCGAGCGCGGTGATGGTGGAGACGCCGATGCCGACGCCGATGATCGCCGTCAGCAGCGGCAGTCCGGCCGCGACGAGCGAGCCCAGTGTGATGACGAGGACGATCGCGGCGATGACGAGGCCGACGACCTCGCCGGCCGCGCCCGCTTCGGCCCCGGACTGCAGCGCGTCACCGCCGACCTCGACGGTCAGCCCGGCGTCCCGCGCCTGCTGGGCGGTGTCCTCCAGGGCGGTGCGGGAGGCGTCCTTGAGCTCCATGCCGGATTTGTCGTACCGCACGGAGGCGTAGGCGACCGTGCCGTCCCCGCTGACGGCGTGCGCCTTGAAGGGGTCGTCGACGGAGGTGACCTCGGAGCCGTCGGCCAGCTCCTTCACCGTCTTCTCGACGGTCGCCTTGTTGCCGGCGTCGGTCATCTTCTCGCCGGCCGGCGCCTTGAAGACCACGCGCGCGGTGGCGCCGTCGGAGCTGGTGCCGGGGAAGCGCTGGTCCAGCAGGTCGAAGGCCTTCTGCGCTTCGGTGCCGGGGATCGAGAAGGAGGTGGAGCCGGCGGAGGGGGCGCTGGCCGCAGCGACCCCCGCGAGGGTCAGCAGGGCCACCCAGAGCAGGGCGACGAAATGCCGTCGCCTGAAGGCGAACCGGCCGAGTCGATAGAGGAACGTGGCCACGGAGGCGTACTCCCGGTCAGGTCGTGGGGTCTTTCAGGGCAGGGGTGACCACCCACGGGGAGGCAGGGGTGATCGTCCCGACGACGTGAGCGGTGACGTCAGGTGCTGGGGAGAGGGTGGGGAGGGGTCAGACGCCGAGGGCGGGGAGCACCACGGCGTCGATGTACGACAGGAGGAAGGCCTGCGTCGGCGGCTGCTCGTCGATCATCGTGCGGGCGGCGAACCCGCCGATCATCATGTGCATCACGTAGTCGATGGCGGGGTTGTCCGCTCGGACCTCGCCCCGGTCGACCGCCCGCTGCAGCACCTTGCGGAACTCCGCCATCTCGGGCTCGATCAGATACTCCTTGAACGCCTTCAGCAGGTCCGGGTTGCCATGGATGGCCATGGCCAGACCTCGCATGAGCGCGGAGTTCTGCTCCATCTCGCAGTCGTCCGACGCCATCGTGAGCGCGTGCAGGTCACCCCTGAGCGAGCCGGTGTCGAACGAGCCGAGCGACCCGCCCGGCTTGTTGTGCCGCACGGCCTTCGCCACCAGCTCGGCCTTGCCGCCCCACTGGCGGTAGAGCGTGGCCTTGCTGGACTTGGTGCGCGCGGCCACGGCGTCCATGGTGAGGGCGTCGTAGCCGACCTCCCTGAGCAGGTCGAGCACGGCCGCGTACAGCTCGGCCTCGCGCTCGGGCGTGATCCGACTGCGACGCGCGGTCGCGACCTCAGTCATGCCACTCACCTTTCCGCTCGGGGGGTGCCTTCCTCGTACACCATGAACATACCCTGAGAACGAGCGAAACGAAACCGTTTCGTACGTGCGCTGGCTCACGTGTGTGAAGGATCAGTAAGTATCCACAAGTTGCTCTGACCCATCCAGGGGAAAAGCATGGGGAGGTGAGCTATCTGCGCCTGCCGCACCTGAGCGGCGACCTGTTGACCTTCGTGGCCGAGGACGACCTCTGGCTGGCTCCCCTCGACGGCCCGGGCCGCGCCTGGCGCCTCACCGTGGACCGTACGAAGACGGGCCACCCCCGCTTCTCGCCCGACAGCGCCATGATCGCGTACACGAGCTGGCGCAGCCTGGTCCCCGAGATCCACGTCGTGCCGGTGGACGGCGGCCCGGGACGGCAGCTCACGTACTGGGGCTCTGCCGACACCCAGGTCTGCGGCTGGGACCCGGGCGGCACGATCCTCGCCGTCGCCTCCCACGGCGAGCCCTTCTCCTACTTCACCTGGGCCTACAAGGTCACCCCCGACGGCTCCCCCGGCCGGCAGCTCCCCTGGGGCCCGGTCTCCGACATCCAGGTCGCCGACATCGCCGGCGAGCGCAGAACGCTCCTGCTCACCGGCACCCCGCCGCACGAACCGGCCGCCTGGAAACGCTACCGGGGCGGCGCCACGGGCCGCCTGTGGCTGCACGGCGAACGCCTGCTCGCCGACCTCGACGGCCACCTCCACTCCCCCATGTTCGTCGGCGGCCGGATCGCCTTCCTCTCCGACCACGAGGGCATCGGCAACCTCTACTCCTGCGCCTACGACGGCTCCGACCTGCGCCGGCACACCGACCACGACGCCTTCTACGCCCGGCACGCCTCCAGCGACGGCACGCGCGTGGTGTACCAGTGCGCCGGGGACCTGTGGATCGTCGACGACCTCTCCGCCGAACCGCGGAAACTCGACGTACGGCTGAGCGGGCCGCGCGCGGGACGCCGTACGTACCAGGTGCCCGCGGGCCAGCACGTGGACGGCATCTCGGTGGACGAGACGGGCCGGGCCGGCGCGGTCGTCGTACGCGGCAGCCTGTACTGGCTGACCCACCGCGACGGCCCCGCCCGCACCCTCACCGACACCCCGGGCGTACGGGTCCGCCTCCCCGAGATGCTGGGCTCGACCGGCCAGGTCGCCTACGTGACCGACGCGGAGGGCGAGGACGCGATCGAGATCGCCTATCTGCCGCGGGCCACAGGAGACCGCGAGCCGCGCAGGCTCGCCTCCGGGCAACTGGGCCGGGCGCTGGAGCTGGTCTCCGATCCGCAGGGCGAACGTCTCGCCATCGCCTCGCACGACGGACGGCTCCTCCTCCTCGACGCCACGGAGGACTCCAACGGCGAGGTGACCGAGCTGATCCACTCGGTCAACGGCCCGGTCCGCGACCTCGCCTTCTCCCCGGACGGGGCGTGGCTGACCTGGTCGCACCCGGGGATCGGGCGGACCCTGCGCCAGATCAAGATGGCCCGCATAAGGGACCGCCACGTCATCGACGTCACCGACGGCCGCTTCGAGGACGAGGGCCCGGTGTTCACCCGGGACGGCCGCTATCTGGCGTTCCTGTCCTGGCGCGGCTTCGACCCGGTGTACGACGTCCACACCGGGGACCTGTCCTTCCCGCTCGGCTGCCGGCCCTACCTGGTGCCCCTGTCCTCGGCCACCCCCTCCCCCTTCGCGCTGAACCCGGAGGGCCGGCCGGCCGCCGGGGGCCTGGATCCGGTGGAGGAGGACGAGGGCGACGGGGCCGTGACCGTGGAGGTGGAGGGCCTGGAGAGCCGGGTCACCCCGTTCCCGGTCGCCGCCTCCAAGTATTCCTCGCTGTACCCGGTCGCGGGCGGCGGGCTGGTCTGGCTGCGCTGGCCGATCTCCGGCGCGCTGGGCGAGACCTTCGCCAACCCGGACGACACCACCGGCCGTCCGACCCTGGAGCACTTCAACATCAGCAAGGCGAAGAAGTCCGAACTCGTCGAACACCTCGACTGGTTCGCGGTCAGCGGCGACGGCACCCGGCTGGTCGTGGTCGACGAGGGCGACCTGCGGGCGGTCCCCTCCACCGAGTCCGGTGACGGCGACTCCACGGTCTGGATCGACCTGCGCCGCATCCTGCACGAGGTCGACCCGGCCGCCGAGTGGCGCCAGTCCTACGCGGAGGCGGGCCGGCTGATCCCCGCGTACTTCTGGGACCCGGGGATGTGCGGCGTCGACTGGAAGGGGGTCCTGGAGCAGTACCGCCCGCTGGTCGAACGGGTCGCGTCCCCCGACGACTTCGCGGACCTGCTGCGCGAGGTGCTCGGCGAACTCGGCACCTCCCACGCCTATGTCACGGCCGCCCGCCGCAACGAGGGCCCGCCGCACTACCAGCGCTGGCAGGGCCTGCTCGGAGCCAACTTCGTACGCAGGGACGAGGGCTGGGTGGTCAAGCGGATCCTCCCCGGCGACTCCTCGGACTCCAAGGCGCGTTCCCCGCTGGCCGGTACCGGCATCCGCGAGGGCGCGGTCCTCACCCACGTCGACGGCCGCCCCGTGGACCCGCTGACCGGCCCGTACCCGCTGCTCGCGGGCGCCGGCGGCACGACCGTGGAGCTGACGTTCACCCCCGCGGAGGGCGAGGCGGGCCGCTCCCGCCGGGTCGCCGTGGTTCCCCTGATCGACGAACGCCCGCTGCGCTACCAGGACTGGGTCGCCAAACGCCGTGCCGTCGTACGGGAGTTGAGCGCCGGACGCTGCGGCTACCTGCACATCCCGGACATGGGCGGCTCGGGCTGGGCCCAGTTCAACCGCGACCTGCGCATGGAGGTCTCCCGCCCCGCGCTCATCGTCGACGTGCGCGGCAACGCGGGCGGCCACATCAGCGAACTGGTCGTGGAGAAGCTGACCCGCACGATCCTCGGCTGGGACCTGACGAGAAACGCCCAGCCGGTGTCGTACGCCTCGAACGCCCCGCGCGGCCCGGTGGTCGCCCTCGCCGACGAGGCGACCTCCTCCGACGGCGACATGATCACGGCCGCCTTCAAACTCCTCAAGCTGGGCCCCGTCGTGGGCCAGCGCACCTGGGGCGGAGTGGTCGGCATGACCGGCCGCCACCGCCTGGGCGACGGAACGGTGATCACCGTGCCGATGAACGCGGCCTGGTTCGACGCGTACGGCTGGGGCGTGGAAAACAGGGGTGTAACCCCCGACCTGGAAATCCTCCGCACCCCTTTGGACTGGGCGGAGGGCCGCCACGCCCAGTTGGACGACGCCGTACAACTGGCCGTGGACCTCCTGGAGACCAACCCCCCGGCAACGCCTCCGGATTACAGCAACGTCCCAGACCGTTCACGTCCAAAGCTGCCGCCCAGACCAACCCCCTGATCCAAAGTGGGGCGCCCCGACACACAGGGCACCCCACCTTGTCGGCCAAAGCCAAGCGCAGCGGCTACGCCTCGAAGTCCTCGAGCGGCTCCTCCTCGCGCCGCATGCGGTCCGACTCCTCGTCCCGCATCCGGTCACGGTCACGGTCGCGGTCCTGGCCCGGGCCCTGGCCCTGCTGACGGCCACGCTGACCCTGCTCACGGCCCTGCTGGGCCTTCTGCTTGGCCTGGTCCTGCAACTGCTGCGACTTCTCCTGGAACTGGTCCTTCATACCCATGTGGGTTCACTCCCGTTGAGGGTGAGGGGAAAGGCCCTTGATCGGGCCTCGACCAGATTCACACGACCCGACAACCCTCGCATTTCGATCAGTTACGCTGCGTAGCCCGAGCCGCCTCGTCCGCCGCCCCACCTGCGCCGACGAGGCCGCCGCGCATGCCCTCCAGCCGTGACCCGAACCGCCGCATCTCCCGCTGTCCGACGGTCCCGATGATCCCCGGCAGGTATCCGCGCACGCCCTGCATCCCGCGCAGCCACCACTGCCCGTACACATGGCTCGACCGCCGCTCGATCCCGGCCACGAGCCGGTCCACGGCCGGCCCCAGCGGGTACGTCTTGTTGGACGGCCACGGCAGCCGCTGCCGCAACTCCCGCATGACCTCGTCCTGGTCGGCGCCGCGCACCATGTCCGTGTCGGTCCAGGACAGATACCCGACCCCGACCCGTACGCCCTTGTACCCGACCTCGGCCCGCAGGCTGTGCGCGTACGCCTCCACACCGGACTTGGAGGCGCAGTACGCGGTCATCATCGGCGCCGGGGTGATCGCCGCGAGGGACGCGATCTGCAGCAGATAGCCGCGGCTCTCCATCAGCACCGGCAGGAACGCCCGTGCGGTGACGGCCGATCCGATGAGGTTGACCTCGATCACCCGCCGCCAGGCCTCCGGATCGGAGTCGACGAAGGGCCCGCCGGTCGCGACGCCCGCGTTGGCGACGACGATGTCGACCTTCCCGAACCGCTCCTTGACCTCGGCGGCCACCCGGCTCATCGCCTCGTGGTCGGTGACGTCGGCGTACCAGTGGTCGCTGTCGCTGTGCAGCCGCCCGGAGACCTGCTTGAGGGCGTCCGGTTCCAGCCCGACCAGCGCCACCTTGACCCCGCGCGCCGACAGTTTGCGCGCGAGCAGTTCGCCGACCCCGCGCGCGGCGCCGGTGACGACCGCGACCTGCCCCTCCAGGCTCACCCTGCTCATGCACCCTCCTTGATCGTCACGTACGTCGTCACCAGGTCCCGGATCCGGCCCGTGACCAGCTCCGGCGCCTCCACCGGGGTCATGTGGCCGAGCCCCGGCAGCTCGGTCAGGCCCACGCAGTCGGGCAGCGCCGCCACCAGCGCCCGCGCCTGCACGGGCGGGGTGAGCCGGTCGGCGGTCCCGACGACGACGGCCGTCGGCACCCTCAACTCCCGTACGGCGTGGTCGAGATCGAGCAGGTCCAGCACCTGCGACCAGGCGTGGCGCACGGTGCGCGGGCAGGCGTACACGATCCGCGCGCACGCCTCCACCATGTGCGGCGCCGAACCCGGGCCCATAGTCCCGTACTTGAGGATCCGGCGCGCGAGGGGCGTGACCGGTCCGAGCGGCGCGCGCGAGCCGAGGATGTGCCTGGTCAGCCAGGTCCGCAGCGCACCGGCCCCCATCGGTACGACGGTCGACTCGGCGACCAGCCGTGAGGACCCGGTGCTGCACAGCAGGACGGCGGCGACATGCTCCCGGAACCCGGGCCGCCCGCTCGCGGCCATCACGGTCATGCCGCCCATGGAATGTCCGGCGACCACGGCCTGCTCACCGGGGATCAGGGTCGCGTCGAACACGGCCTCCAGGTCGTCCGCGAGGGCCTCCGTGCTGCAGGCCGGGCTCGCCGGGCTGCGCCCGTGGCCGCGCTGGTCGTAGGCGATGACGCGGTGGTCGACGGCGAGGTCCCGGATCTGGGCCGCCCAGAAGGCGGTCGAACAGGTCCAGCCGTGGGCGAGGACGACGGCGGGGGCGCCGTCCGGGCCGTGGACCTCCACGTGCAGCCGGGCGCCGTCGGCGGAGACGGCGGTGAGTTCACGGTTCGGGGCGGGCGGGGCGTACGGCCCGGAGGCCA
The DNA here is from genome assembly GCF_022513565.1 of Streptomyces gilvus. Lineage (GTDB taxonomy): Bacteria > Actinomycetota > Actinomycetes > Streptomycetales > Streptomycetaceae > Streptomyces > Streptomyces gilvus. The sequence continues at coordinate 205,824 of NZ_JAKWBE010000011.1, forward strand.
CGGCGATCGGGCGGCTCACGCGCCCACCTCCGCGGCCGACGCGGCGGGGACGCGCAGGAGTTCGTACTCGGCGAGATCGACCCGCCGGGTGGCCCGCCGGAACTCGGTCGTGGTCCCGGGCCAGATGGTGGTGTTACGGCCACTGGGGTCGAGGTACCAGCTGGTGCAGCCGCCGGTGTTCCACACCGTCCGCCGCATCCGCTCCTGCACCCGGCGGTTCCAGGCGGCGACGGCGGCCGGCCGGGCGTCCAGGGCCGCGCGGCCGCCGAGGACGCCCAATTGGCGCAGGAAGTCCGCCATGTAGTTCAGCTGGGACTCGATCACCAGGATCATCGACGAGTTCCCCAGGCCGGTGTTGGGCCCGATGATCGACAGCCAGTTCGGGAACCCGGCGGCGGACGCCCCGCGCAGGGCCTCCATCCCGCCCTTCCATGCCTCGGCGAGGGTCTTGCCCTCGGCGCCCACGACCCGTTCGGCGATGGGCATGTCGGTGACGTGGAAGCCCGTACCGAAGATGATCGCGTCCACCTCGGCCTCGCTCCCGTCGGCGGCGACGACCGTGGAACCGCGGATCTCGGCCAACCCGCTCGCCACGACGTCGACGTTGGGCCGGGCGAGCGCCGGGTAGTACTCGCTGCTGAGCAGGATCCGCTTGCAGCCGATGCGGTAGTCGGGCGTCAACTTGGCGCGCAGGGCCGGGTCCTTGATGGCACGGCCCATGTTCCGCCTGGCCAACTGCTCCACGAAACCGAGTTCGTCGGGATGCTTGGTGAACGCCTGGACCTGCAACTCCCGGATGCCCCACAGCAGTCCGCGCCGGGCCTTGGCGGTGAAGGGCAGCGCGCGGTGCAGCGCCCGTTCGGCCCCGGTGATGGCACGGTCGACGCGGGGCAGCACCCAGGGCGGGGTGCGCTGGAAGAGGGTGAGGCGGCCGACCTCCGGCTGGATCGCCGGCACGATCTGGATGGCGGAGGCGCCCGTCCCGACCATCGCGACCCGCTTGCCGCGCAGGTCGTGGTCGTGGTCCCAGCGGGCGGAGTGGAAGACCTTGCCGGGGAAGGAGTCCAGCCCCGGGATCTCGGGGATCTTCGGGTCGGACAGCGGCCCGGTGGCGGAGACGACGACGTCCGCGGAGAGCGATCCGGAGCTGGTCTCGATGTCCCACCGGAGCTTCGCACCGTCCCAGGTCATCATCTTGACCTCGGAGTCGAAGCGGAGGTGCGGGCGCAACCCGAAGACGTCCGTCACATGCTCCAGATAGGCGCGGATGTGCTCCTGCCCGGAGAAGGTGCGCGGCCAGTCGGGATGGGGCGCGAAGGAGAACGAGTACAGATGGGACGGCACGTCGCACGCGCACCCGGGATAGCTGTTGTCCCGCCAGGCGCCGCCCACGCTCCCGGCCCGCTCCAGCACGACGAAGTCGGTGACACCCTCGCGCCGCAGCCGTACGGCGGCCCCGAGCCCGCCGAACCCGGACCCGATCACCGCCACCCGCACATGCTCGTGTTCGGCCATGCCGTCGCCCTTCCTCCGCAACTCCGCCAGTGAACACTGGCGCAATGGGAGGGTAGAGCAGCTCCGTACCGATGGGTAGGGGGCGCGGGGAAGGAAGTTACCGGGAGTACAACATAGGGTGCCGTCGTGACCGAGAAGCGTGAGTACCGCATGGAGGAGCTGGCGCGGCTGGCCGGCATCACGGTGCGCACCCTGCGCTTCTACCGCGAGCGCAAGCTGATCGGGCCGCCCCGCCGTGAGGGCCGTATCGCCTGGTACGACGACCACCACCTGGCCCGGCTGCGCACCATCGCGGCGCTCCTGGAACGCGGCCACACCCTCACCGGAATCGCGGAACTGGCGGAGGCCCTGGACCACGGCCGCGACGTGGCCGACGTCCTCGGCGTCGCCCCCACCGAGGAGGAGCCCGTCCGCCTCACCCCCGAGGAACTCGCCGCCCGCTTCGAGGGCCAGGCCACCCCCGAGAACCTCGCCGCCGCTCTCGACCTCGGCTACCTGGGCACCGACGGCGACGAGATCGTCCACATCAGCCGCCGTCTCCTGGACGTCTCCTCCGCCCTGGTCCGCGAGGGTATCCCCCTCGCCGAGGTCCTGGCAGCGGCCGCCCGCGTCCGCGAACACGTTGACGAACTCGCCGAGATGTTCGCGGCCCTGGTCCTCCGTCACGGCACCGAGGACGACCTCCACCGCCTGCGCCCCCTGGCCCGCAGCGTGGTGGAGGCGGAACTGTCACTGGCACTGGACCGGCGGTTGCGCAAGCGGGATTGACAGGAGGCCTTACCGGAGGTCGTAGACGACCGTAACGGGCGCGTGGTCCGACCAGCGCTCGTCATGCGTGGCCGCCCGCTCGACGTACCCCTTCACGGCCTTGGCCGCCAGCCCCGGCGTCGAGACGTGAAGGTCGATGCGCCAACCGCTGTCGTTGTCGAAGGCCCGTCCCCGGTAGGACCACCAGGTGTACGGGCCCTCCGCGTCCGGGTGCAGGGCGCGTACGACGTCCACGTAGCCGCCGTCGGTCTGGTCGAACACCTGGGTGAGCCACTCCCGTTCCTCGGGGAGGAAGCCGGAGTTCTTCTGGTTGCCGCGCCAGTTCCTGAGGTCGGCCGGCTGGTGGGCGATGTTCCAGTCGCCGCAGACGACGACCTCGCGCCCCTCGGCGGCGGCCCGCTCGCGCAGCGCCTTCAGGTGGACGAGGAACTCGGCCATGAAGCGGACCTTCTCGTCCTGCCGCTCGGTGCCGACCTCGCCGGAGGGGAGGTAGAGGGAGGCGACGGTGACCCCGGGCAGGTCGGCCTCGACGTACCGCCCGGTGGTGTCGAACTCGGCCGAGCCGAATCCGACCCGGACACGGTCGGGCTCACGGCGGGTGTAGAGGGAGACGCCGGCCCGGCCCTTGGCGGCGGACGGCGCGTGCACGACGTGCCACCCGTCCGGGGTGCGCACCTCCTCGGACAGCTGCTGCGGCTCGGCCCGCACCTCCTGCAGGCACAGCACATCGGCGGAGGTCCCGGCGAGCCACTCGACGAAGCCCTTCTTCGCGGCGGCACGCAGTCCATTGACGTTGACGGAGGTCACAGTGAGCACCCGGGAACCCTACCGGCACACTGGACGCAGTCCGGATCCCGGTTACGCACAGGTGTACGGTCCACAGCATGAACATTCGCCGCGTCCCCTTCGACCACCCGGACGCCGTCAAGCTCAACGACGAGGTCCAGGCCGAGTACCACGTCCGCTACGGCGACGGCGGAGACGCCACCCCGCTCGACCCGTCCCACTTCGAGCCCCCGAACGGCGTCTACCTGATCGCGTACGACGAGTACGACAGCCCGGTCGCCACCGGCGGCTGGCGCGCCCAGGACGCCAACGGCGAGGGCAACCGCGACGGCGACGCCGAGCTCAAGCGCATGTTCGTGGTGGCCCCGGCCCGCGGCCGCGGCCTCGCGCGCCGCATCCTGGCCGCCCTGGAGGAGGACGCGCGGGCGGCGGGCCGCGCCCGGATGGTCCTGGAGACCGGCCTGAAGCAGCCGGAGGCCATCGCCCTGTACACGTCCAGCGGCTACGAGCCGTGCGAGAAGTTCGGCTACTACCGCTTCCACGAAAGCAGCCGCTGCTTCGCGAAGCCGCTGGGTGCCTGAGCAGACCGGCGCTCCCGCTCGGCTGACGCGCTGTCAGCCGAGCCTCCGGCTCGAGAGCGCACACCAAAGATCCCGCCCGATCTTCCGATCGGACGGGATCTCATCAACTGCCCCAGGTTTCCCTGACCAGTTGTTGCGGTGGACCTGAGGGGATTTGAACCCCTGGCCCCCTCGATGCGAACTATGGGCACGAGGGTTGCTGAGGTCTCTTGCGCTGGTCAAGGGGCTGTTAGCGACCGTAGGCGGTCACCTGCGGTCAAGGTGGTTGCTGTACTTCGCTGCTGTACTGCACCCTTCCCTCCCCCCTCCCCCGCCCCGTTGGCCGGCAGCCAGCAACGGCGAGAGGTCGGCTCCGAGACTTTGGGCTGGAGCTGCCATGGGGCGAGTGATCATGGCCCTGTAAGCTTCCGGCGCGTCGGGCAGTCTGTGGACCTGCCCGTTAAAGCACGACGTTAGGGCCATGATCTTCGAGGCTCGCCCCATGGTGGCTGCCTAAAGTCTCGGAGCCGACCGGCCCCGCCGATGTCTTGTACGGGAGCTCCCTCATGGCGTCCGGCCCTATCCACATGTGGGCGCGCGTCGGCGCAGCGCGGGCGGAGCGGGCCGGAGGCAGGAGCGTCGCCCGCAGCGGAGCCGGGAGCGCGCCCGGCGGAGCGGAGCGCAGCCGGGGCTTGATGAGGTAGAGAAACCCGTAACTCGGGTCGCCAAGGCGATCAGCCGACCGCGCTCCGTTCGGCTAGGCCACGCAAGGATTCAGGGACACGAGGCTCCGACAGTTGGACCAGATCTCGGACTACTTCGCGGGCTAGGTGGTGATCGTGGATCTGCTCCGGAGCCAGCCTTTCGGCTTCCAAGAGGGCGGCTGTAGCCTCGCCAACGTGTCGCCGCTGCGCGTGTGCCCGCGCCACGTCAAGGAAGAAACGCGACTGCCGTTCGGGCGAAAGACCTGATGCGTCAACCGCCTGGGCTACCTCTAGGGCTAGTCCCGCGTCTCCCAACTCGACCGCCGTGCTCATCGCATGGATCTCGACGTTCGTAGGCCCGAACTCCGTGTCGAAGTCGTTGCGGTCCTCCCCCAACCGTGCCGCGATTTCGCGAGCCCGGTTGATGTGCTCATGCGTCTTTGCCCGGTGACCCTCTCTCGCGTTGATCACAGCGAGAACCAAGTTCATGGCACCCAACAGCGATAGCTCTTCAGGGGGACACGCGGGCGATTCCGCCCTGGGCGCCATGACAGTCACGGCGGACTTCGCTGCTTGCTCGGCCTGTTCCATGTGCTGCTGCCGCATGAACGCGTGAGCCATGCGGAACAGGCTCGCAACAACTTCCAAGGGTTGGCCTGCGAGTTCGGCAGCCTGTAGCGCACGGTCTGCAGCAACCCAAGCAGCATCGGCCTGGTCCTGCCGAGTGAAGCTCGCGGCTGCGACTTGGTATGCCTTGGCGCGGAGGGCATGAAGGTCAATGCGGTCACTGGCTGGCGCGTGCCGTACTGCGGTCTCGATGCTCGGCAGCAACTCGGTTAGGTGATCGCTCAACGCCGCATAGCTTGACGCATGGGCGAGCGTCCACGCCTCTTCCACACGCTGTCGGAAGTCTGCCAACGGGGGGATCGGCTCAGTCGGCGGCTGCTCAAAGAGGCTGCCCAGGGCAGGGTGTCCGGTGAGGGCTACACGTAGGCCATCGAGATCATTGCTGCGCTGCGTCTCTGCGGGCCCGGCCTCCTCGGTTGGTGCTGCATCAGGGCGTACCTCGCGAACGGACACGTTCAGCGCGTCGGCAAGGGCTTGAAGCACCGACAGACGCTCCACAGGCTGTACGCCTCTTTCGACCTGTGAGACCCAGCTCTCCGAGCGCCCCATTGCGGCGGCGAGGTCGCTTTGCGACATGCCCGCATCGCGGCGCAGTTCCTTGATTCGCTGGCCGAGGGTCTTGGTGTCGGAGCCTGTCACGCCTCAGCTCCGGTGGGGTGCTTGCCGGCGTACGGCTGAAGCCGGTCAACCTCAGTCTTCTCAACGTACTTGGAGCGCTCCTCAAGGAAGTGCCGGGTGTGGGGCTGACGCTCGTGCTCCTCGAATGCTTCGCGGTCGGCGTACAGCTCGTAGAAGATCCGCTCGTTGGGTGCGCCCTCAACTTGGTGGCACGCATAGACCAGCGTGCCGGGCTCATGGGCCTGAATTCCCGCTGCGGTCTCTCGGATCAGTGCGTCGAATGCCTCGCCTGCGCCATCGCGAAGCGTGAAGCGAACAAAAAGCCCAAAGTTGTCCATTTCTCCTCCATCTCGTCGCATTCAGTCTCGCAGAGTAGAACCAAGACTGCTAGTCGCAGGTTTTCTGTTGACTCGCAGTTTTTCTGCGGGTAGCTTCGAGAGTGCCGGACAACAAGGCGCCCCGGACCGTGCGCATCCGCCAAGATCACGACACAGTCCGGGGCTGATCCCACTAGGGGAGGCTCCATCATGCCTGCAACGTTGGTTGCTCCGCACTTGCCGTCGGCCGTGTTACTCGAAGAGCTGGAGGCCATGGAGCGCGCGGTCGCGCTGTACGCCTCGGACATGCCGAATGGCTACCTCTTGCAGGGGTCGCAGGACGCGGCCGTGGTCGGCTGGATCAATCAGGGCGTCGCTCGTCTCGGTCGTGAAGAGATCCGCCTGCGCGCGTCCCATCTGCTCGGTCACCGCTTGCTGTGGCTGCGCGACATGACCACCCCGGAGATCAACCGCCGTCACAAGAAGCGGTTTCCCTCCAAGCGGCGCCTGGGCCTCGCGGAATCTCTGGCGGCGATCACCATCGGGTGGACCGCTCCTGCCCCGGCCGCGCGGAACCTCCCGGCCGTGATCGACGGTCCGTGCCCGAGGTGCGATGACGCCGGGAAGCTCTGGGTCAACCAGGTCATCGACGACGCCTCCGGCTGGTACGAGGAGGGCTACGTCCCGTGCTGGGTGTGCCAGGGCGGGGGTGCCGAGTGACCTACTTCGAAGATCCCCTGCACGCGCAGGAAGCCGCGGACGAAGAGCGCGCCGGTCGGATCAACGTGTGGCTGGATCGGCACGACGTCAGGCCGTACACCCACTTCTTCACTGTGATCAACGATGCGATGTACGCGGAGGACGACGCCAAGCTTCGCGGACTGTATCCGCCCCTCGGACACGGCTACCCGAGGGAGGACTACCTGTGACGGAGTTCCCCGTCGCCCCTGAGGCCGTGGCCGGTGCTGCGGCCTCCTTGGGCACCGACCCGATCACCCTCGCGGACATGCTTCGGGTGGCCAACTCGCCCGGCTTTGACCGCTGGCAGGAACAGGTCCGCCGTACCGGTGGCTGCGCGCACCCGATCCGGCTTCAAGGCCAGACGGTCACCCGTGATGCGAAGACCGGTGACGTTCTCTACTCGTACAGCACCGACGGTGAGCCGGGCGGCATGCTGCGGGTGGCCTGCGGTAATCGCCGTGCCTCGCGCTGCCCGGCCTGTGCTTGGACCTACGCCGGGGATACGTACCACCTGATCCGTGCCGGGATCACCGGTGACCTCAATAAGGGTGTCTCACCGGTCGTGCGGGATCACCCCCGGGTCTTCGCCACGCTCACCGCGCCCTCGTTCGGGCCCGTGCACAACCGGCCGGACTCCGGACGCTGCCGCTGCGGGAGCTCCCACGCGGAGGACGATCCCGCTCTCGGTACGGCGCTCAACCCGGACCGGTACGACTACGCCGGGGCGGTCCTCTGGAACAACTTCGCCGGGGACCTGTGGCGCCGGTTCACCATCTACCTCCGCCGGGAGATCGCGCACCGTGCGGGCCTCACGCAGTCGGCCCTGAAGGAGGTGTGCCGGGTCTCCTTCGGCAAGGTCGCGGAGTTCCAGAAGCGGGGCGCCGTGCACTTCCACGCCGTTGTGCGCCTCGACGGTCCCGACGGGCCCGACACCGCTCCGCCGGCGTGGGCCACGATCGCTCTCCTGGACGGCGCGATCCGTGCCGCTGCCGGTCGGGTCTCTGTGCCGGTGCCTGCTTCCGGTGACTTCCCCGCGCGGGTGCTGCGGTGGGGCTCTCAGGTCGACGTGCAGGCGATCGGCGCCTTTGGGAGTGAGGAGTTGACCGAAGCGGCGGTGGCCTCCTACGTGGCCAAGTACGCCACCAAGGCGGCGGAGACCACGGGCACGGTGGATCACCGGATCGGGGAGCTGGGAGAACTTGACAAGCTGCCGCTGCCTGCGCACACCCGGCGTCTGATCGAAGCCTGCTGGGATCTCGACGACGCCTACCCGGACCGGATGCTGGCGCGGTGGGCTCACATGCTCGGCTTCCGCGGGCACTTCTCGACCAAGTCCCGCCGCTACTCCACCACCCTGGGCGCCCTCCGGCAGGTGCGGGCCGACTACCGCGCCCGCCAGGAACGCCGTGAGCGAGGCCTGTCCGAGGACCTTGACGACTCGGAGGGCTCCACGCTCGTGCTCGCCCACTGGACCTACGCCGGACAGGGCCACACGCCGGGAGAGTCCTGGCTGGCCGAATCGATCGCAAAGGACATCCGACTGAACCGAGAGATCGCACGCGAAGCCCTGCAAGACCAACTCGAATGGGAGGAAGCCGCAGCATGACGACGGCTGTGATCACGCGCAAGTGGTACACCACGGCAGAGGTCGCCGAGATGCTCGGCTATGGCCTCTCAAAGACCAAGATGCTGGTGCTCACCGGGGAGATTCGCTCCATCAAGGACGGCCGCAACCGCCGCATCCTGCCTCGCTACGTGGACGAATACGTCGAACGCCGTGCCCAGGAAGCAGAAGCGGAGTGGTCGGCATGAGCGGCAAGCGTGGCAACGGCGAAGGCTCGATCTACCCGTACAAGAACGGCTTCGCCGCGTACGCCTGGGTCACCACCCCCGAGGGCAACCGCAAGCGGAAGTACGTCTATGGCAAGACTCGCGAAGAGGTCCACGACAAGTGGATCAAACTGCACGCTGAGGCGAAGGAAGGGCCGGTGGTCACCTCGACACCGACCTTGGCGCAGTACCTCACGCGGTGGCTGCGGGAGGTCGTAGAGCCTGATCTGAAGCCCAAGACGGCCGAGACCTACGCCATGCATGTCCGGCTCTACATCGTGCCGGGGCTGGGCTCGAAGCGGCTCGACAAGCTCACCGTGCGAGACGTGCGGAGCTGGGTGAACACCCTTCTGGAACAGTGCCAGTGCTGCGCCCAGGGCCTCGACGCGAAGCGGGACACGGCTCGTTGCTGTGCGGCCGGCGCCTGCTGTGAGCGCATCCCATCTCGCCGCACGGTCCAGGATGCCCGCGCGGTCCTGCGGTCAGCCTTGACCAACGCCATGACGGAAGAGCTGATCTCGAAGAACGTGGCGGGTCTGGTCAAGGTGCGATCGGCGCGGAAGACGAAGCGGCACCCGTGGTCCGTGGAAGAGGCCCGGCAGTTCCTCGAAGCATCGAGCGCGGCGCATGATCCGCTGTACGCGGCGTATGTCCTCATCCTGGTCCTCGGCTTCCGGCGCGGCGAGGTGCTGGGCCTCACCTGGGAGAACGTGAACCTGGACGCCGGAGAGATCACGGTGCAGATGCAGCTACAGCGGATCAACCGGCGCCTGGTCCATGACGAGACCAAGACCGAGGCGTCCACGGCCACGCTTCCGCTGCCGCAGATCTGCGTCACGGCGCTACAACTCCGCCTGAAGGAAAGAGAGTTGGCGAAGCAAGCCGCTGGTGAGCTGTGGACCGAATCCGACTTCGTGTTCACCACGCGCTACGGCACGCCGTACGAACCCCGCAACTTCAACCGGCTGTTCGTCGCTCGGTCGGCTCGCGCCGGCGTCCGCCGCATCCGTCTGCACGACACCCGGCACACCTGCGGCTCGCTGCTTGCAGCCCTCGACGTGCACCCCCGAGTCGCGATGCAGATCCTTCGCCATAGCAAGATCGCGGTGACGATGGAGGTCTACACGCACGTCCCGTCCGAGTCGACCCGGCGGGCACTTCGCAAGCTGGGCAAGCACCTTGGGAAGCAAGATCCAAAGTAGTTGCTGTACTTAGCTGCTGTACGGCATGCCAAAGCCCCTGTCGGTGATCACCAACAGGGGCTTTGAGCTGCGTGGACCTGAGGGGATTTGAACCCCTGGCCCCCTCGATGCGAACGAGGTGCGCTACCGGACTGCGCCACAGGCCCTTGCAACGAGTGAAACTCTAGCACCCCGATCCGCGTGCTTGGAAATCCGTTCCCGGCCGGGTGGAGGGCAGCGGCACAGGTGGGACGGGCGGGAGAGACCGCGGGGTGCGGGGCCGGCGAAGGCGCTCGGGGCCGTCGGCTACTCGTTGGCGGCCTTCGGCCGGTCCCCGTCCTCGTACTGGTCGAACAGCGGCGTACGCCCCCGCTCGCGCGCCCGGCGCGCGGAGGCCGCCCGGCGGGCGTCGCTGCGCCCGTCATCCTCGGCCCTGTCCTCCGCGTCGGCCCCCGGCGCCTCCACGCCGTCCCGGTGCTCGGCCGCGGCGGCGTCCTGCGTCTCCTGGTCCGGGGCCACGGCACTCGACCGCGCCGAGCTCCACGCGTCCGGCGCCCCGAGGTCCACGTCAGAGGTCGCCCGCGGAGCGACCGGCGCGGTCACGTACGTCGGCAGCGGCACCGGTACCGGGTCCCAGCTGTCCCCGTGCCCCGGCCGCCGCTGCCGCTCGCGCTGCTGGTCGACCCACTCGGCGTGGTCGGTCTGCTCGACGAGGGCGCGCCGGTCGGCGGCCAGCGCGGACAGCCCGGGGTCGGCCTCCGGCTCCGGGCCCTCCTCGGGCTCGTCGACCGGTGACTCGACGGTGGGGCGGCGGCGCGGCTGGCGGGCGCGCTCGCGCAGGTGCTGCGCGGCGACCTCGGCCCGGCGCCGGTCCATCTGGAAGGCGAAGCGCCGGCGCTCCTGGGCGCGCAGGTAGGCGATGTACCCGCTGAGCAGTACGGCGGGCACGCCGGGCGCCCACAGGAACGCCAGGCCTCCGACGGCGGCGACGATCGCGCCGAGCGTGAAGGCGAGGAAGAGCATCACGGTGGTGCGCCGACGGCGCGCGAGCACCTTGGTACGCCGGGCGCGCGCGGCGGCGGCTTCCTGCGCGGGTGTGCGCCGCGCGCTCGGCACTCGCTTCCGCGCCGGCGCGGAGTCGCCCGACCGGTGGTGTGCGGAGGCGGCGCGGGCGGGCGCGGAACTTGATCCGGACTCCGGCGCTTCCGACCTGTCGCGCGCCGGTTGCGCACGCCCCGACGCCGGCGCCTGCACGTCCGCGCGCGCCTGCGGGCGGGTCGGAGGCATGGCGAAGGCCCGGACGTCCACCGAGTCGGTGATCGCGTCCGGTGCGTCCGCGCCGGGCTCCCCCTCTTCGGCGGAGCGCGCGCGCAGGTCCCTGGCGTACCGACGCTCCATGCCCGCTCGTCCGGACAGCAACCGGATGGCGGTGCTGAAGCGTTCCGTCGGACGGGCCTCGTTCAGCTCGTCCTGCCTACGGAGCCACATCGGCACCAAGTAGGCGGCCCAGGCCCCGACAATGACTGCGTAGATGAGGCCGCTGCTGCTCACGCCTCACACGGTAGAGGGGTTTGCGTGAGGCCATCCGCCAATTGGGCCGGTGTGTCGCACGATCTGGCTGATATTTCGAACTTTTTTTGTGACCGATGCGATCAGCCGGTCGCCGGGGCCGGGAATTTAATGCCGTGAGACGGTCGCCGAGCGATCAATTTCGAACACGCATTCAATTTATGCGGGATTCCTCCGCTGGGAGGCTGCCCGCTTCCAGCGGCTGAGCAACCCGTCCGGGACCTCTTCCGCGGTGAGCGCGAACACGAGATGGTCGCGCCAGGCTCCGTCGATGTGGAGATAACGCGGCCTGAGTCCCTCCTCGCGGAATCCGAGTTTCTCCACGACCCGCCGGCTCGGCCCGTTCTCGGGGCGAATGCAGACCTCGATGCGGTGCAGACCGACGGCCCGGAAACAGTGGTCCACGACGAGCGCCACGGACGTCGGCATGACTCCGCGGCCGGCCACCGCCTCGTCCACCCAGTAACCGATGTGCCCGGAACACATGGAGCCCCAGGTGATGCCGGCGACCGTCAACTGCCCGACGAGCCGCCCCTGGTACTCGATGACGAACGGCAGCATCCGGCCCGCGTTCGCCTCCGAGCGCAGGTGCCGGACCATCTGACGGTAGGTCGGCCGGTGCGCGATGGGGCCGCTGGGCGTGGGCGGCGGAATGGTCGCCTCCCAGGGGCGCAACCAGTCCCGGTTGCGCCGGTTGACCTCGCGCCACGCCCGCTGGTCGCGCAGTTTTATCGGCCTGAGGACGATGTCGCCGTCCGTCAGCACGACGGGCCAGGATGGGCTGTTCAGCTCGCACCCCCACTGGTGGAGCCGGGTCTGGGGTGGTCGCCGCCCCGGATCTGGTCGACGGCGTGGACCAGCAGGGGTTCCAGGACGGCCAGTCCGTCCCGGACCCCGCCGGTGGAACCCGGCAGGTTGACGATCAGCGTGCGTCCCGCGACCCCGGCCAGACCCCGGGAGAGCGCGGCGGTCGGCACCTTCTCCCGTCCGAACGCCCTGACGGCCTCCGCGATGCCCGGCACCTCGTAGTCGATCACCCTGCGCGTCGCCTCGGGAGTGCGGTCGGTGGGCGATATGCCGGTGCCGCCGGTGGTCACGATCACGTCGTAGCCGGCCTCGGCGCCCGCGCGCAGGGCGGCCTCCACGGGGTCCCCGTCGGGGACGACCCGCGGGCCGCCGACGGCGAACCCGAAGCCCTTGAGTCCCTCGGCGATCAGCGGGCCGCCCTTGTCCTCGTAGACACCGGCGGCGGCGCGGTTGGAGGCCGTGACGACGAGCGCGCTGTACGAGGCCCGCAGCGCGCCGCCGGTCGCGGGTTCGGGCGTCATGTCCGGCTCCAGTGGCCCGACTTGCCGCCCGTCTTCTCCTCCACGCGCACGTCCGTGATGACCGCTCCCTTGTCGACCGCCTTGACCATGTCGATCACGGTGAGCGCGGCGACGGAGACCGCGGTGAGGGCCTCCATCTCGACGCCCGTGCGGTCCGTGGTCTTCACGGTGGCCCGGATCTCCACGGCGTCGTCCGCGACCGACAGGTCCAGTTTCACACCGGACACCGACAACGGATGGCACAGCGGGATGAGATCCGGGGTGCGCTTGGCGCCCATGATCCCGGCGATGCGCGCGGTGGCGAGGGCGTCTCCCTTGGGTACTCCCTCACCGCGCAGCAACTCGATCACGCGCGGTGAGACGAGGACCCGGCCGCTGGCGCGGGCGGTGCGCGCGGTCACGTCCTTGCCGGACACGTCGACCATGCGGGCGGCGCCCGCCTCGTCGATGTGTGTCAGTCGGTCCTGCACAGACGGTCCGGGGGTCTCCCCCCGGGAAGGCACGGTCATGGTGTGTGACGCTCCCGGTCCGGGCCCCTCGCGGTGCGGCGCGTGGGCCTGCTGTGCGCGACACGGTACGCCAAGTCGGCGCGGACGACGGAGCAGGACCGTCCCCCTGAGCGGCCCACGCGCGCGTGGGTCAGCCGAGCAGGACGACCTCGACCTCGCTGCCGGGTTCGACGGACTCCACGTCCTCGGGTACGACGATCAGCGCGTCGGCGTGCGCGAGGGCCGCGACCAGGTGCGAACCGGCGCCGCCGACCGGGCTGACGGAGCCGTCGGCGTAGGTGCCCCGCAGGAACTGTCTGCGGCCCTTCGGCGAGGTCAGCGCCTTGCCGGTGGTGAGCGTGGCCCTGGTGCGCGGCCGGTGGACGTCGTCGAGCCCCATCAGGGTGCGGATCGCGGGGCGGACGAACAGCTCGAAGGAGACGTACGACGAGACGGGGTTGCCCGGGAGGGCGAGCAGCGGGACGTGGTCGGGGCCGATGGTGCCGAAGCCCTGGGGTTTGCCGGGCTGCATGGCGAGCTTGCGGAACTCGACGCCGCCGCCCGCCTCGTCCTCGTCGCCGACGTGGGACAGGGCTTCCTTCACGACGTCGTACGCCCCGACGCTCACACCGCCGGTGGTGACCATGAGGTCGGCGCGCACGAGTTGGTCCTCGATGGTGGCGCGCAGGGTCTCGGCGTCGTCGGCGACGGCGCCCACGCGGTAGGCGATGGCGCCGGCGTCGCGGGCGGCGGCGGTGAGGGCGAAGCTGTTGGAGTCGTAGATCTGGCCGCTGCGCAGTTCCTCGTCGGGCTGGACGAGTTCGCTGCCGGTGGAGACGACGACCACGCGCGGGCGCGGGCGCACGCGGACCGTGCCGCGGCCGATGGCGGCGAGCAGGGCGATCTGCGGCGGCCCGAGGACCGTGCCGGCCTCGAGGGCCCGGTCCCCGGCCTTGACGTCGCTGCCCTTGGCGCGCACGTGTGCGCGTGCCTCGGCGGACCGGTACACGTGCACGTGCCCCTCGGCGCCCTCGGGGCCGAGGCTGCGGGCGCGCATCCCGGCGACCGGGCCCTCGCCGAGGCCCCCGTCGGTCCATTCGACGGGGACGACGGTCTCGGCGCCGGGCGGCAGCGGGGCGCCGGTCATGATGCGGGCGGCCTGGCCCGGGCCCACGTGGAGCAGCTCGGCCTGGCCCGCCGCGACGTCCCCGACGACGTCCAGCACCGCCGGGAACTCCTCGCTCGCGCCCGCGACATCCGCGACCCGTACCGCGTACCCGTCCATGGAGCTGTTGTCGAACGGCGGCAGTGACAGCGGCACCGTGACGTCCTCGACCAGGACGCAGCCCTGGGCGTCGAGGAGCTGCAGCTCGATGGGTTCCAGGGGGCGGACGGTGGTGAGGACGTCCTCCAGGTGCTCGTCCACCGACCACAGGTGGTCCGGGCCGGTGGTGCGGGGCGCGGCGCTGCTCAACGTTGCTACATCTCCTCGGCTACGTAACTGCGAAGCCAGGTCCGGAAGTCCGGGCCCAGGTCTTCACGTTCGCATGCGAGTCTGACAATGGCACGCAGATAGTCACCGCGGTCGCCGGTGTCATAGCGGCGGCCCTTGAAGACCACGCCGTGCACCGGGCCGCCGACCTTCTCGTCCTGCGCGAGCTGCTGGAGGGCGTCGGTGAGCTGGATCTCGCCGCCGCGGCCCGGCTCGGTCTTGCGCAGTATCTCGAAGATGTGCGGGTCGAGGACGTAGCGGCCGATGACCGCGTAGTTCGACGGGGCGTCGTCCGGGTCGGGCTTCTCGACCATTCCGGTCACCTTGACGACGTCGCCGTCCTCGGTGGTCTCCACGGCCGCGCATCCGTAGAGGTGGATCTGCTCCGGCGCGACCTCCAGGAGCGCGATGACGCTGCCGCCGTGCCGCTCCCGCACCTCGACCATGCGCGCGAGCAGGGGGTCGCGCGGGTCGATGAGGTCGTCGCCGAGCAGGACGGCGAAGGGTTCTTCGCCCACGTGCGGGGCGGCGCACAGCACGGCGTGACCCAGCCCCTTGGGGTCGCCCTGCCGCACGTAGTGCATGGTGGCCAGGTCGCTGGAGGCCTGGACCTTGGCGAGCCGGCCGGCGTCGCCCTTCTTCTGGAGGGCGGACTCCAGCTCGTAGTTGCGGTCGAAGTGGTCCTCGAGCGGGCGCTTGTTGCGGCCGGTGACCATGAGGACGTCGTCGAGGCCCGCGGCCACGGCCTCCTCGACCACGTACTGGATCGCGGGCTTGTCGACGACCGGCAGCATCTCCTTGGGAGTGGCCTTGGTGGCCGGCAGGAACCGGGTGCCGAGGCCGGCTGCGGGAATGACAGCCTTGGTGATCCTGGGGTGGGACTGAGTCATGCCCGCAACCTTATCCGGTGCCTTTGCGGGGAATCCGCGGCTCCGGTTAATTGGCTCTCATATGAGCGGATTGGAAGGGTACGGGGTGCGATCAGTGAGCCACACCGGACGTTCGGCCGAGCCTGACAAGCGAATGTTGCGGCGAGAGTTCCTCGCGGTGAGAAACAGGTTGACGGCGGATGACGTGCGAGAGGCCGCCGGGGCGCTCGCCGCCCGCGCCCTCGAGCTGCCCGAACTGGCGCGGGCGCGCACGGTGGCGGCGTACGTCTCCGTGGGGAGCGAGCCCGGCACCCTCGCGCTCCTGGACGCGCTGTGCGCGCGGGGCGTGCGGGTCCTGCTCCCGGCGCTGCTGCCGGACAACGACCTGGACTGGGGCGCGTACAGCGGCGAGGGCTCCCTGGCGCGGGTCCAACGCGGCGGGAAGATGGCCCTCTTCGAGCCGACCGGCGAGCGTCTCGGCCCGGACGCCGTGGCCGGAGCCGACGTGGTGCTGTTGCCGGGGCTGGCGGTCGACGCGCGCGGGATGCGGCTGGGGCGCGGCGGAGGGTCGTACGACCGCGTCCTCGCTCGTCTGGAGGGCGCGGGCGCGCATCCGGCGCTGGTGGTGCTGCTGTACGACTCGGAGGTCGTCGAGCGCGTTCCGGCCGAGGCGCACGACCGGCCGGTGCACGCCGTGGTGACACCGTCGGGCGTACGCCGCTTCCGCAGCGGCGCGTGAACCGCCGCGCACACGGAAAGGGGTCCTCCACGCACGCGTGAAGGACCCGTTTCCGTGACTCACCGCCGGAGGCTCGGCCTCATGGCTTCAGCACCAGCGTGTCGCTCGTGTTCTTGTCCACGGCCTTGTCGGAGAAGTTCCAGTCGAGGAGTTCGCCGTCGGCCCACTTGCCGGTCTGGTCGGTGTAGTGGGCGCTGAAGGCGTGCCCGGAGGCTCCCGTGAGGTTGATCCACTTCGACTTGTCGAGGTCGTCGAGGTTGACCACCATGCGCATCGACGGGACCCACACGACGCCGTATCCGCCGGCCGCGTTCCACCCGGTGGCGTTGACGGTCGCCTCGCCGCCGCTGAGCTTCCAGGGGCCGCGGTTGAGGACGTACTTCAGGATGCTGGGGCCGTCGGTGCCGAGGGTCTGGTTCTTCAGGAACAGGCGGTGCAGCCGGCCCCAGCTCCAGGTGTCGATGTCCTTGCCCAGCTTGGCGGTGAGCTCCCAGCGGGCGTCGATCATGGCGCGCTTGAACAGGTCGTCACGGTTGTTCTGCGCCCCCGGCCGGGTGAGCGACTTGGGCGTGGTCCACCAGTCGCTCTTCGGGTCGTTCATCAGGTTGCGCACGACCTCGAACCAGCGGTCGCCGCCGTCCGGCTGCGCCTGGTCGGCGTCGCGCTGGCCGCACTCGCGGACCTTGTTGGTCGCGTCCGCGGGGCCGGTGGTGTTGACCGGGTCGACCCACAGGCACTGGCCCTTGACGCGCAGTTCCTTGGGCAGCTTGTTGCCGAAGGCGAGCTTGAGGATGTTGCGCCAGACGGCGTTGAAGTAGGCGGCCGCGGCCGAGTCGGCGTCCTGGGTGTAGTCCCAGCCCTCCAGAAGGTCCTGCGCCTCGCGGACGGCCTTCGCCCCGCTGGTGTCCCTGTCCTTGATGTCGATCTTCAGCAGCTTGGGCACGAGCAGCTTGGCGATCTCGCTGCTGTTGTCGAGCTGCATCTGGCGCATGTCGTCCGTGGAGATCTTGCCGCCGTCCTTGATCTTCGACTCGATCAGGTCGGTGATGCGCTGACTGCGGGTGCCGTACCCCCAGTCCGTGGTGAGCGTGTAGGGGTACTTGTCCGGGTCGATCACCGCCTGGTTGGCGGTGACGATGTAGCCGCGCTTCGGGTTGTACTCGTAGGGCAGCGCCTTCTCGGGGATGAACCCGGTCCACTTGTAGCCGGAGTCCCAGCCCGGCGCGGGGATCGAGCCGTCGTCCTTCTTCGCGCGCGTGGGGATCTTTCCGGGCAGCGTGTAGCCGATGTTGTCCTTGTCGGCGTAGACCAGGTTCTGCGAGGGCACGTCGAACAGTGCGGCGGCGGAACGGAAGCCGCTCCAGTTCGAGGCCTTGTCCATGGCGAAGACGGCGTCCATGGAGGTGCCCGGGTCCAGCGCGGTCCAGCGCAACGCGACGCCGTAGCCGTCGCCGCGGTCGGGTGCGGCGGTGTCGACGGTGGCCTTCTTGCCGACCTTGACGAGCTCGTCGTCCCGGTCGGACAGCAGCGGCATGCCGTCGGCGGTCTGGCGGACGACGATCTTCTTGGCGGCGCCGCCGGCGACCTTGATGGTCTCCGTGCGGGTCTTGAAGGGCTTCACCGTGCCGTCGTACAGGTAGCCGTCGCCGGTGAGCTTCTCCAGGTAGAGGTCGGTGACGTCGACGCCGGAGTTGGTCATGCCCCAGGCGATGTCCTGGTTGTGGCCGATGATCACGCCGGGCATGCCCGCGAAGGTGTAACCGGTGACGTCGTACTGGCACTTGCTGGAGACGGTCCGGCAGTGCAGGCCCATCTGGTACCAGACGGACGGCAGCGAGGCCGACAGGTGCGGGTCGTTGGCGAGCAGGGGGTGGCCGGTGATGGTGTGGGCCCCGGAGACGACCCACGAGTTGGATCCGATGCCCTGGCCGTTCACGCCAACGGCGGCGGGAACGTCGTCCAGGACCTTGTAGAGGCCCGAGAGCTGGCCCTGCAGTGCCGAGGACGCCGTCGAGCCGGAAACTCCCGCAGAGCCGCTTGTGGAGGTTCCGCCGGTCGAGGTTCCGCTGGTGGTCGACGTTCCGCTGGTGGAGGTTCCGCTCGTGGAGGTTCCGCTCGACGACGAGCTGCCGTTCTGGTCGAACGCCTTGGTGAGGTCGTTGTACTGGCCCTCCTGGACGATCGCCTTGTTGCGGCTGTACGGGTAGTCCGGGTACAGGTCGGCGATCTGCTTGGGGCCGAGGCGGCTGGTCATCAGGGCGCGGTCGATCTCGTCCTGCATGTTGCCGCGCAGGTCCCAGGCCATCGCCTTCAGCCACGAGAGCGAGTCGACGGGGGTCCACTTCTGCGGCTTGTAGTCGTTGGTGAAGCCCAGGGCCGCGTACTCGAGGGAGATGTCCTTGCCGTCCTTGCCCCGCAGGTAGGCGTTGACTCCCTTGGCGTAGGCCCGGAGATACTTCTTCGTGGAGGCCGACAGCTTGGTGTCGTACTCCTGCTGGGCCACCCGGTCCCAGCCCAGGGTGCGCAGGAACTCGTCGTTCTTGACCTGGCTCTTGCCGAACATCTCCGACAGGCGCCCGGCGGTCATGTGGCGGCGTACGTCCATCTCGTAGAACCGGTCCTGCGCCTGGACGTAGCCCTGCGCCATGAACAGGTCCTCGTCGGAGGAGGCGTAGATCTGCGGAATGCCGTAACCGTCGCGCTTGACGTCCACGGGTCCTGACAGACCGTCGAGTGTTATCGAACCCGTCGTCTGCGGGAAGGACGCACGCACGGTGCTGATGGACCAGTACGCCCCGTAGGCAACGCCCGCGATGAGGGCCAAGACCAGTACCAGCACGATGAGTCGGGCTTTGCGCCCCTTCTTCCTGCCGGACTTGCCGGGCTTGTCACCCGTTGTGGCGGTGATGTTGGGGGGCATCGCTGTCCTTGCTGTCCTAACGCGAGCGGCAGGCGGGCTGTGACTTTGAATGAGCGCTGGAGCAACCATAGGCGCAGGGCCCTGAGCCCCTTGACGCGGTGTCGGGAACGAGCGCGGGCGGGCGTTCGATCTTGCCTCGCGGAGCGTCAAGAAATCGTCAAGAGTTAGGTAAGGTAACGAAGTACTTGGATGCGGAGTCCCACGACCTCGTGTCCCATGTACGTGAGCTCCCACGCGGGATGCGTGTGAGCCAGGGAAAGGGAACGGCCGCTGACTGTCCACCACCTCAACCAGCTACTGCTCGTCTGCTCGCTCGTTCTGCTCGTCGCCGTGGCAGCGGTCCGGATCTCCTCGCGCAGCGGGCTCCCCAGCCTGCTCGTGTACCTGGCCATAGGGATCCTCATGGGCCAGGACGGCATCGGCGACATCCGCTTCGACAACGCCGCGCTCACCCAGGTCATCGGATACGCGGCCCTCGTGGTGATCCTGGCCGAGGGCGGTCTCGGCACGAAGTGGAAGGAGATCCGGCCGGCCCTGCCCGCCGCCTCCGCGCTGGCGCTGGCCGGAGTCGCGGTCAGCGTGGGGGTCACGGCCGCGGCCGCCCACTACCTGGTCGGGCTGGAGTGGCGGCAGGCCCTCATCATCGGCGCGGTCGTCTCCTCGACGGACGCGGCGGCGGTCTTCTCGGTGCTGCGCAGGATTCCCCTGCCCGCGCGCGTGACGGGCACGCTGGAGGCCGAGTCCGGCTTCAACGACGCTCCCGTGGTCATCCTGGTGGTGGCGTTCTCCACGGCCGGCCCGGTCGAGCACTGGTACGTGCTGCTGGGCGAGATAGCTCTCGAACTCGCCATCGGCGCCGCCATCGGTCTCGCGGTGGGCTGGCTCGGATCCTGGGGACTGCGGCACGTGGCACTGCCCGCCTCCGGCCTCTACCCGATCGCCGTCATGGCGATCGCGGTGACGGCGTACGCCGGAGGCGCCCTGGCGCACGGCAGCGGCTTCCTGGCGGTCTACCTCGCCGCGATGATGATGGGCAACGCGAAACTGCCGCACTGGCCCGCCACGCGCGGGTTCGCCGACGGGCTCGGCTGGATCGCCCAGATCGGCATGTTCGTCCTGCTCGGCCTGCTGGTCACCCCGCACGACCTCGGGGACGACGTCGTGCCCGCCCTCGTCATCGGCCTGGCGCTGACCATGGTCGCGCGCCCGCTGAGCGTCGTGCTGTGCCTGTCGCCGTTCCGTGTGCCCTGGCAGGAGCAGACGCTGATGTCGTGGGCCGGGCTGCGCGGGGCCGTGCCCATCATCCTGGCGACGATCCCGATGGTGCAGGGCGTGGACTCCAGCCGCCGCATCTTCAACATCGTCTTCGTGCTCGTCGCCGTCTACACGCTCGTCCAGGGGCCGACCCTGCCGTGGCTGGCCCGCAAGCTGAACCTCGGCGAGGGCGGCGAGGCGGCGGACCTCGGCATCGAGTCCGCACCTCTGGAGCGGCTGCGCGGGCACCTGCTGTCCGTGGCGATCCCCGAGGGCTCGAAGATGCACGGCGTCGAGGTCAACGAGCTGCGCCTGCCGGCCGGAGCCGCCGTCACACTCGTCGTCCGCGAAGGAAAATCGTTTGTTCCGATGCCGACGACGGTGCTGCGGCGCGGCGACGAACTACTGGTCGTCGCCACGGATCCGGTGCGCGACGCCGCGGAACGGCGGCTGCGCGCCGTGGGCCACGGCGGCAAGCTGGCCGGGTGGCTGGGGACGAACGGGGCGGGCGCGGGGCGCTGAACGCCCCCCGGGGCGTTAAGGGCGTGCTTCGTATGGTTCACCCCGGCGCCAATCGCAGGTGTACGCGCGCGTGGTGCTCGTTTTCACAGGCGGACAAGACGGTGATCCCTGTACGATGAAGGCGCACCCTGATCGAACCAACTCTGCCTGACGCAGAGCTGGCGCGACCGTATGGCGGCCGGCCCGTCCTTTGCAGTGGACACCGGCATCTACCGCAGTTCCGCGCAAGAGGACAGCTCTCGGCGCCCCCGCACGGGCGCGCTACCAGGCGGCAGAAAGGCACGGGCCGTGGCATCCACGGTCACCACCGAGCCGTCCGGGAACGCGGCGGCGCCGGCCCGCCCCGGGTACGGGCAGCTGCTGCGCACCCGCGGCGCCTGGACGTTCTTGCTCCCCGGCTTCGCGGCGCGCCAGCCGTTCGCGATGCTCACCATCTCCATCGTGCTGCTCGTGCAGCACACCACCGGCTCGTACGGCGCCGCGGGCGCCACCGCGGCCGTCACCGGCGTCTCCATGGCCCTGTTCGCGCCCTACAGCGGCCGGCTCGCCGACCGCCACGGGCAGCGCGCCGTCCTCGTCCCGGGCGTGCTGCTGCACTCGCTCGCGGGGCTGACGCTGACGGCCCTCGCGCTGGCCCACGCGCCCCTGTGGGCGCTGTTCGCGGCGGCCGTTCCGACGGGTGCCTCGGTGCCGCAGATCGGCCCGATGGTGCGCGCCCGCTGGGGCATGAAGCTGCAGGACACGCCCCTGATGACCACCGCGGCCGCCTTCGAGTCCGTCACGGACGAGCTCACCTTCGTGTTCGGTCCCCTGCTGGCCACCGCCCTGTGCACCACCGTGACCCCGGCCGCGGGTCTGGTGACGGAGGCAGGGCTCACCCTGCTCGGCGGACTGCTGTTCGCGGCGCAGAAGAGCACCCAGCCGGCGACCACCCTCGCCGGGCACGCACGCGTGGAGCACGCCTCGGCTCTACGGGTGCCCGGAGTGCGCGTCCTGGTGGTGGCCTTCCTGGGCATCGGCTCCGTCTTCGGCGGCATGCAGGTGTCGCTGGCCGCGTTCAGCGAGTCGATCGGGGAGCCCGGACTGAACGGCGTGCTGTACGGCGTCTTCGCCGCGGGCAACATGCTCTCCGGCATCGTCTGCGGCGCCGTCGCGTGGAAGACCGCCCCGCAACGCCGTCTCGTCGTGGGCTACGGCGCGCTCGCCCTGGTGGCCTCCGGCCTGTGGGCCGCGCACTCCCTGTTCGTCCTGGCCGGCCTCGGCCTGCTGGTCGGCATGTGCGTCGCGCCCGCGCTGATCACCGGTTACACCCTGGTCGAGGGGCTGGTTCCGGCCGGCGCCCGCACCGAGGCGTTCACCTGGCTGACCGGTGCCGTGGCGCTCGGCCAGGCGGCCGCCGTCACGGTCGCCGGGCAGCTCGAGGACCGCTTCTGGGACGGAGCGGGGTTCCTGGTGCCGATGGCCGGTACAGTGCTCGCGCTGGCGACCCTCCTGGCACTGCGGTCCAGGCTCTCGGCGCACCCCCGCGGCCGGACCGTCGCACGTGGCGTCGGTCACCGCGTGCCGGTGACGGTGGACTGATCCTCAGGAATACGTCACTATGGACCCTCGTTAGCACTCATTGAGTGAGAGTGCCAGGAGGAAGACAGTGCCGACCTACCAGTACCAGTGCACCGAGTGCGGCGAGGGCCTCGAGGCGGTGCAGAAGTTCACCGACGACGCTCTGACCGAGTGCCCCAACTGCGGTGGCCGCCTGAAGAAGGTGTTCTCCGCGGTCGGCATTGTCTTCAAGGGCTCGGGCTTCTACCGCAACGACAGCCGCGGCTCCTCGTCGAGCAGCTCGCCGTCGTCGTCCAAGCCGGCGACCTCGACCTCGACCTCGTCGTCGTCCACGTCGTCGTCCACGTCGTCCTCGGACTCGAAGTCCTCGGGCACCGGCACCTCCTCCAGCAGCAGCTCCGCCGCCTAGGCTCCGCTTCCGGGACCCTGCCGTCGTACGACGGCAGGGTCCTTGGCGTTCGCGGGCGGTCCGCGGCGTTCGCGGGCGGTTCTCCGTGCCCCGCCGGGGACGGATACTGTGCTGGCCATGGCGAACGCAGAGATCGGTGTAATCGGCGGCTCGGGCTTCTACTCGTTCCTCGACGACGTGACCGAGGTCCGGGTGGACACCCCGTACGGCCCTCCCAGCGACTCCCTCTTCCTCGGCGAGGTCGCCGGGCGGCGCGTCGCCTTCCTGCCCCGGCACGGACGCGGCCACCATCTGCCGCCTCACCGGATCAACTACCGGGCCAACCTGTGGGCCCTGCGGTCCCTGGGCGTGCGGCAGGTCCTGGGGCCCTGCGCGGTGGGCGGTCTGCGCCCCGAGTACGGGCCCGGCACGCTGCTGGTGCCGGACCAGCTGGTCGACCGGACGAAGTCCCGGGTGGTGACGTACTTCGACGGGCTGCCGCTGCCCGGCGGCGCCGTCCCCAATGTTGTGCACGTGTCCCTCGCGGACCCGTACTGCCCGGTGGGACGGGGCGCGGCCTTGAAGGCCGCGCGGGGCCGGGACTGGGAGCCGGTGGACGGCGGCACGCTGGTCGTGGTCGAGGGGCCGCGCTTCTCGACCCGTGCGGAATCGTTGTGGCACCAGGCGCAGGGCTGGTCGGTGGTGGGCATGACCGGCCATCCGGAGGCGGCGCTCGCCCGTGAACTGGAGCTGTGCTACACGTCGATGACCCTGGTGACCGATCTCGACGCCGGTGCCGAGACCGGCGAGGGCGTCTCGCACGACGAGGTGCTGCGGGTGTTCGCGGCGAACGTCGACCGGCTGCGGGGTGTCCTCTTCGACGCCGTGGCCGCCCTGCCGGCGAACGAGGACCGGAACTGCCTGTGCACGACGGCGCTGGGCGGGATGGATCCGGGCTTCGAGCTGCCGTGACGCGGCGCCGGGCGGAAGGTCCGCCGAGCGGCGGGAGATCCGGCCGAGCGACAGGGGGTCCGACCGAGCGGCGGGAGATCCGGCCGAGCGACAGGGGGTTCGACCGAGCGGCGGGAGATCCGACCGAGCGACAGGGGGTCCGACCGAGCGGCGGGAGATCCGACCGAGCGGCAGGGGGTTCGACCGAGCGGCGGGAGATCCGGCCGAGCGGAAGTCCCCGTTCGGGTGAGGGAGTTGTCCACAACTCGTCGGTAGTCCACCGGCTGCGGCAGAGATCGGCTCGAAGCCTCATCGTGGGCCTGCAAGCCGGTTCTCCGACGCAGGTGGTGATCTCCCATGTCCCTTCCGACCCCGCCCTTCTCCCCTTCTTCTCCACGCCCGCCGGGCTCCGACGCTCCCGCCCTGTGCGAAGTCCCGCATTTCGCTCCGGTACGGGTGCGTGGCGGGTGCCAACAACTGCGACGGCTCGTGCGGAGCCGCAGGCGGGCCGTGGCGGCCGGCCTCGCCGTCACCGCTGCCGCACTGGTGGCCGCGGGACCACGGGCCGGTGACGGCGCACGCGGGCATCCGGTGGCGGATCCCGTGCCGAAACGCCCTGCCGTAGAGATGGTGGCCGCGCCGGTGCGCATCGCGGACGCGGCCACGGTCCGGCTGCTGCGGCCCGGCGACCGGGTGGACGTCATCGCCGCCCAGGAGACGGCCACGGGTGGTGACGCGCGCGTGGTGGCGCGCGGGGCTCGGGTGACGAAGGTGCCGGAACCGCCGGCCCCCTCGGAGAGCACGACCGACGGCGGCGCGCTGACAGGCGGCGGCGCGCTGATCGTGCTGTCCGTTCCCCGTACCACCGCGGCACGCCTCGCCGGGGCGAGCGCCACGGAGCGGCTGGCGGTGACACTGTGCTGAGCGCCGACGCCCGTTTTATGCGCGCCTTCCTGGCAAGTCCTTCCGTCGAACGACCCCGTTGGGCAGGACGGCCCAGCGTTGACGTAGGTTGCGGAGCTGTTTGTTCCACACCCTGTGCGTGCGAGGAGAGGCCCCGCGGTGAGCGAGAAGAAGGAACCGACCGTCTGGCAGGGCTTCAAGGCCTTCCTGATGCGCGGGAACGTGGTCGACCTGGCAGTGGCGGTCGTCATCGGTGCCGCGTTCACCAATATCGTCAGCTCGGTGGTGAAGGGGATCATCAACCCGGTGGTCGGGGCGATCGGGACGAAGAGCCTCGACAGCTACAGCTCGTGTCTGCAGGCTCCCTGCAAAGTCGCCGCGGACGGCACGGTCAAGAGCGGTATCCCGATCATGTGGGGCTCCGTCCTCGGCGCGACCCTCACCTTCGTGATCACCGCGGCGGTCGTCTACTTCCTGATGGTGCTGCCGATGTCGAAGTACCTGGCGCGGCACGAGGCCCGGAAGAAGGCCCGGGAGGGCACGCAGGAGGTCATGGAGGTGACGGAGCTGGAGGTGCTCAAGGAGATCCGCGACGCCCTGGTCGCGCAGCGCGGCTCCGGGTACGGCGGGCGGTAGCGGCGGCTCAGAGGTGGTGGGGCGGCTTCTCGTCGAGGAAGCGCTTGAGATCGGCCGCCGAGTCACCGTCGCCGCCCGGCCGCTCGCCCCAGCCGCGGTCCGTGTCGTCCGAGGACTGCTGGTCCAGCGGATCGTCGAAGATCAGCGAGGGCTTCGGGGAGCGCGGCTCGGGGGCAGAGGTCATGTCTCCAGGGTACGGCCCTGAAAGCGAGGAGCCTTTGTCCGGTGTGCCTGGACGTATGACATCCGGTTCGACTCCGTGCGCGGGCTCCTCCGGCGCGTCCGAAAGAGCGGGGAGCAGGTGACGAGTCCCGTCGGCTGACGTGGACGCGCTGGGGCGGTGGTGCGGGCGAGACTGACTCCATGACAGTTGACGCTTTGACCGACGTCGCCGGGCTGCGGGTGGGGCACACGACGCGCACCGGCGGCGGTTGGCTCACCGGCACCACGGTCGTCCTCGCCCCGGAGGGCGGCGCCGTCGCCGCCGTGGACGTCCGGGGCGGCGGCCCGGGCACCAAGGAGACCGACGCCCTCGACCCGCGCAACCTCGTGCAGAAGGTCGACGCGATCGTGCTGACCGGCGGCAGCGCCTACGGGCTCGACGCGGCGTCCGGGGTGATGGCGTGGCTGGAGGAGCAGGGACGCGGCGTCCGGGTCGGAGCGGACCCCTCTCACGTCGTGCCGGTGGTGCCCGCAGCCTGCGTCTTCGACCTGGGGCGGGGCGGTGACTTCCGGGCCAGGCCCGACGCCGCCAGCGGGCGGGCCGCGGTGGAGGCCGCGGCGGCGAGCGCGGTCGGCGCGAGCGTGCCGGAAGGGTGCGTGGGGGCCGGCACGGGAGCCGCCGCCGGGCCGATGAAGGGTGGGGTGGGCAGCGCGAGCACCATGCTGGACTCCGGGGTCACGGTGGGTGCGCTGGTGGTGGTCAACGCGGTGGGGTCGGTGATGGATCCGGAAACGGGCGCGCTGTACGGGGAGTTGTTCTCGGGGCGCGTGAACCATCCGGAGGCGCACGTCCACGAGGCCTCGCGCCGACGCCTCGCCGAGGCCGCGGCGAAGAACGGGCGCCCTCCGCTGAACACCACCCTCGCCGTGGTCGCCACCGACGCGGACCTGTCGAAAGCGCAGGCGCAGAAGCTGGCCGGCACGGCGCACGACGGCATCGCACGGGCCGTGCGGCCGGTGCACATGCTGCACGACGGCGACACGGTCTTCGCCCTGGCCACGGGGGCGCACCGGCTCGACGCCGGGAATCCCCTCGCGCTGAACGCGATCCTCGCGGCCGGTGCGGACCTGGTGACGCGCGCGATCGTGCGTGCCGTGCGCGCCGCCCGGTCGGTGGACGGGCCGGGCGGAGTGTGGCCGTCGTACGAGGAGTTGTACGGGGGCGAGTGAGAGAGGGGGACGGGCGCCCGGGACGTGCGGGCGGAGCGCCACCGATGGCGTGCGCCCTCTTGATCGCCGTAAACGGCCTCTGAGCGGCGGATTTTGACG
Organism: Streptomyces gilvus; assembly: GCF_022513565.1. Taxonomy (GTDB): domain Bacteria; phylum Actinomycetota; class Actinomycetes; order Streptomycetales; family Streptomycetaceae; genus Streptomyces; species Streptomyces gilvus. The sequence goes on from NZ_JAKWBE010000011.1 coordinate 232,581, forward strand.
GATCATCGGGTCCGGCGGGAACTTCTGGCACGGCCCGCGCGTTTTCCCGGCGTACGTTTTCTCGGTTCCCGGACATGACGTCCGGCCGAGGGGCTACGGTATGCACCCACAAGGTGACATGCAGCAACGCCGGGAGAAACCTTGAGCGTTCCGTACGAGACCACTGCGTACGAACCACCCGAGTCGCCCGAGTCTCCGGAGGAGCAGCTCGAGCGGCTCCTCGGTCGTGCCCTGAACTCCTTCGAGTTGCCGGACGACACCATACGGCGCCTCGACTGCGCGCTGGCGTACGACACTTCGCTGCATTCGGCGCACCACAGTTCGGGCCTGCACCGGGAGACGTACCGGCACACCTGGCTGCTCGCCGACGGGTCGGCGCTCACCCTGTGGGAGCTCGTGCACAACACCGCGCCGGGCAGCGTCACGCAGCACGAGGTGTATGTGGACGAGGAGGAGGTCCGCACCGCCACCACCCGTCTGCCGCTGCCCTCGGACGCGCCGGACTTCGAGCTGCCGGTGACCGTGCAGCTGTCGCCGGTCCCCGCGCCCCGGCACGCGTACCTGCCGGACGACTCGGCGGACCACGCGCGCCGGCTGCTGCGCCGTGCGGAGAACGCGGACCGGCCGGGTGCGGAGACGGCGGCGTTACTGGCCACGGCGTTCGCCCACCAGATCACGCAGGCCTTCGGACGCCCGTGCCGAGCGGGCCGTGCCGGGCTGTGCTTCTCGCTCTACGAGCACGCGTTCCTGCTGCGCGACGGCGCGGAGGTCTCCCTCTGGGAGGTCGAGCACACGGCGACGCCGGACGGGCGGCACATGTGCGAGGTGTACGTCACCGAGGACGCGGCCCGGGACGCCATGGAGCGGCGCGCGGCGCGGGTCTCCTGAGCCCCGGCGCCGACGACGCCGAAGCGGGGCGCACGGCCCCGGCAGGCTCCTCAGCGCCAGGCCGATGTCCGCGCTTCAGCGCCAGGCCGGTGCTCGCGCCTCAGTAGCCGTCGTTGAGCCGGCGTACGAGACCGGCGAAGGCGTCTCGCTCCGCGGGGGTCAGTTCGACGGCCTCCAGGTGGGGGCCGGTCTGACGCTGGGGCGGGAGGCCGTGCAGGGTGTCGTTCGCGCCCCACAGGTCGGCTCCGGAGCGGAAGCGACGCAGGAGGCGGACCAGGCCGAAGCCCCAGACGACGGTGGCGAGGGCCAGCAGGGCCACGCCCAGCGACTGGAGGATCGAGACGTGCTCATCGGGCATGAGCCCAGTAGACACCACGGTCCGGGACTTTGAGCCCGGACCGTGACGAATCTCGCAGGTGCCACAGGTGCCGCACTTGCCTCTTAGGCGTCATCAACAACTCACAGTGCCCTAAAGGGACATGCGGTCGGCCGTGGTCCCTCTCGCGGGACCACGGCCGATCGCCACACGGAGTGCGGGGCGCCGGTTACGCCGCCACCGGCTGCTTCACCTCGGTCGTCGCCGTGGCCGGGTCGGCGGCGGTGCCGGGGCTCACGGTGCCGGGCGCCGGCTTGCGCATCCCCTTCAGGACCACGACCAGGGCGGTCGTGACACACACGCCGACCGCGATGGCGATCAGGTAGAGGAAGGGGTTGCCGATCAGCGGGACCACGAAGATGCCGCCGTGCGGGGCGCGCAGGGTGGCGCTGAACGCCATCGACAGGGCGCCGGTGATCGCGCCGCCCACCATGGAGGAGGGGATGACGCGCAGCGGGTCGGCCGCGGCGAACGGGATCGCGCCCTCGGAGATGAAGGAGGCGCCGAGGACCCAGGCGGCCTTGCCGTTCTCGCGCTCGGTCTCGGTGAAGAGCTTGCCGCGGACCGTCGTGGCCAGGGCCATCGCGAGCGGGGGGACCATGCCGGCGGCCATGACCGCGGCCATGATCTTCATGGCGGAGTCGCTCGGGCTGGAGACCGCGATGCCGGCGGTGGCGAAGGTGTACGCGACCTTGTTGACGGGTCCGCCGAGGTCGAAGCACATCATCAGGCCGAGCAGGGCGCCGAGCAGGATGGCGTTGGAGCCGGAGAGGCTGTTCAGCCAGTCGGTCATGCCCTTCTGGGCGGAGGCGATGGGCTTGCCCACGACGACGAACATCAGGAACCCGACGATCGCCGAGGAGATCAGCGGGATCACCACCACCGGCATGATGCCGCGCAGCACCGCCGGGATGTTGATCCGCTGGATCGCCATCACCACGCCGCCGGCGAGCAGACCGGCGACCAGGCCGCCGAGGAAGCCCGCGTTGATCGTGGACGCGATCATGCCGCCCACGAACCCGGGGACGAGACCCGGCCGGTCGGCCATGCCGTAGGCGATGTAGCCGGCCAGGACCGGGACGAGGAAGCCGAAGGCGACGCCGCCGATCTGGAAGAGCAGGGCCGCCCAGCTGTCCGCCTGGGTCCACACGAAGTGGTCCATCACCGACGGCGCCGTCTTGATCTCGTAGCCACCGATCGCGAAGCCGAGGGCGATCAGCAGACCGCCCGCCGCGACGAACGGGACCATGTAACTCACGCCGGACATCAGCCACTTGCGCAGCTTGGTGCCGTACCCCTCACCGGCTTCGCCGGCGCGCTCGACCGGCGTGCCCCTGCCCGCGGGGGCGCCCGCGGTCACCTCACCGCGCGCCGCCTTCCCGCGCACCTCGGAGATCAGCTCGCCGGGGCGGTTGATGCCGGCCTTCACGCCGACGTCGACGGTCGGCTTCCCGGCGAAGCGCTCCTTCTCGCGTACGGGCACGTCGTGGGCGAAGATCACGCCGTCCGCGGCCGCGATGACGGCCGGGTCGAGCCGGGTGAAGCCCGCCGAGCCCTGGGTCTCGACGACGAGTTCGACGCCCGCCTCGCGGCCCGCGTTCTCCAGCGACTCGGCCGCCATGTAGGTGTGGGCGATGCCGGTCGGGCAGGAGGTGACCGCGACGATGCGGAAGGGGCGCTCGTCGGCGGAGGGGGCGTCCGACGCCGGGGCGGAGGCGTCCTCGACGCTCGCGCCCGGCGCCGGGGCCGTGCTGTCCGTGGCGGCGTCGGCGGAGGCCGCCACCGACGACGCCACGGAGTCTGTGGAGGCGCCCTGAGCGGCGCCCGCGGCGCCCTGCGCGCCCTCACCGGGGCTGCCCACGCCCTCCGACGCGCTGCCCACGCCCGCGGATGCGCCCCCGTGCGCGCCGCGCGCACCCTCGGTACCCGCACCATCGGCATCTGCGCCCTCGGCGCCCGTACGCTCGCCGCGCGCACCCTCGCCGCCCGCCGCCGCATCCCCGCGGATCAGTGCCGCCGCGGTCGCCGCGTCCTCCGCCGATCGCAGCGCGCCGGTGAACTGGGCGTTCATCAGCTGGCGGGCCAAGGACGACAGGATCGTCAGGTGGGCGTCGTCGGCACCGGCCGGCGCGGCGATCAGGAAGATCAGGTCGGCGGGGCCGTCCGGCGCGCCGAAGTCGACACCGGCGGCGCTGCGCCCGAAGGCGAGCGTCGGCTCGGTGACGTGCTCGCTGCGGCAGTGCGGGATGCCGATGCCGCCGTCGAGGCCGGTCGGCATCTGCGCCTCGCGGGCGGCCACGTCGGCGAGGAAACCCTCCAGGTCGGTCACCCGGCCCAGGGCCACCATGCGCTCGGCGAGGGCACGCGCCGCCGCTTCCTTGGTGTCGGCGGACAGGTCGAGGTCGACCAGGTCCGCGGTGATCATGTCGCTCATCGCGGGCTCCTTAGCACGCGTATCGCCCGGGGAGTGGGGTGGGCGGGGGTGGGGACGGGGGTCTCATGGGGGGTGGGGAGGATCTCGGTGGCGAGTAACGGGGAGCCTCGCCGTTCGAGAGCCGGAGGGGAGCTTCTCCGTTCGCGAGCCGGATCGGGGAACGCGGCGGCGGACGTCGTACGACGGCTCATGACACCGGCTCCGTCAGCGCGCGGTCCATCGGCACTTCTGTCGTCACCGTGACCGCCGCCGGGTTCAGGTCGGACGGGGTCGGCATGACGCTGCCCGGCAGCTGGACGGCCGCCGCGCCGTGGGCCACCGCCGAGGCGAGGGCCTCCGGGCCGCTGCCGCCGGCGATCAGGAAGCCGGCCAGGGACGAGTCGCCGGCGCCCACGTTGCTGCGGACGGCGTCCACGCGCGCGCTGCCGAACCAGGCGCCCGCGCCGTCCACGAGCAGCTGCCCGTCGGCGCCCAGGCTCGCGAGCACGGCGCGCGCGCCCATCTCGCGCAGCTCCTCGGCCGCCTTCACCGCGTCACCCACCGTCGCCAGGGGTCGTCCGACGGCTTCCGCGAGTTCCTCGGCGTTCGGCTTCACCACGTCGGGCCGCTCGCGCAGCGCCTCCAGGAGCGCGCGCCCCGAGGTGTCCAGGGCGATCCGCGCGCCCCCCGCGTGCGCCCGCGCGACGACGTCGGCGTACCAGGCGGGCGCGAGCCCGCGCGGAAGGCTGCCGCAACAGGCGATCCAGTCCGCGTCCCGGGACTGCGCGCGCACCGTCTCCAGGAGCAGTTCCTGCTCCTCCGCGGACAGCTCCGGACCGGGCGCGTTGATCTTGGTCAGTACCCCGTCCGCCTCCGCGAGCGCGATGTTGGAACGGGTGGCTCCGGCGACGGGGACCGGCGCGACCTCGATGCCCTGCGCGTCGAGCAGGTCCGCGACGAGCGCTCCCGGCGCACCCCCCAGGGGCAGGACGGCGACCGTGCGCTGCCCGGCGGCCGCGACGGCACGCGAGACGTTCACGCCCTTGCCGCCCGGGTCCATGCGCTCACCGCTCGCGCGGATGACCTCGCCGCGCACCAGGGAGGGGACCTCGTAGGTGCGGTCGAGGGAGGGGTTGGGGGTGACCGTGAGGATCATGCGCGCACTACTTCCGTGCCGCCGCGCTCGATGGCGTCGGCGTCGTCCTGGCTCAGCCCGCTGTCGGTGATCAGCAGGTCCACGTCGCTCAGGTCGCCGAAGCGGGCGAAGTGCTCCTGGCCGTGCTTGGAGGAGTCGGCGAGCAGCACCACGCGGCGGGCGGCGGCGACGGCCGCGCGCTTGACGGCGGCCTCGGCGAGGTCGGGGGTGGTCAGGCCGTGGTCGGCGGAGAAACCGTTGGCCGCGACGAAGAGGACGTCCGCTCGGATCTCGCCATAGGCCCGCAGCGCCCAGGCGTCCACGGCGGCGCGCGTACGGTGCCGTACGCGCCCCCCGACCAGATGGAGCTGGATGCCGGGATGGTCCGCGAGGCGGGCCGCGATGGGGAGGCTGTGGGTGACGACGGTGAGGGACGACTCCAGCGGGAGGGCGGCCGCGAGGCGGGCCACCGTCGTACCGGCGTCGAGGATCAGGGTGCCCTCGGTCGGCAGTTCCGCGACGGCGGCCTTGGCGATGCGGTCCTTCTCGTCGGTGGAGGTGCCCTCGCGTTCGGCGAGGTCCGGTTCGAAGTCGAGACGTCCGGCCGGGATGGCACCGCCGTGCACACGGCGGACGAGGCCGGCGCGGTCGAGGGCCTTCAGGTCGCGGCGGATCGTCTCCGCCGTCACCTGGAACTCCTCGGCCAGCGACACGACGTCCACCCGGCCGCCGTCACGGGCGAGCCGGAGGATCTCCTGCTGCCGCTCCGGTGCGTACATGTCCGTTCCCCTCCGGTCCGAGTCCGTCCGAGTCCGGCCGGTCGTGTTCCGGTCGTGTTCTGGTCCGAGACCGGTCCGAGTTACCCGATGATCCCGGCGACCCCGGCGACCCGATGTCCGACCGTTTCCGGTTGATGCCCGAACTTGTGGCTTCAGTCGGGAGGCTACGCCCGGATTTCCGGAAAGTAAACAGGTTCGGGCATCAGTCGGACACATACGGGCGTCGCGGGTTCGCGGGCAGGCACGGCGAAGGCCCGCCCCCGCGATGCGAGGACGGGCCCTGACGACCGATCCGACCCGGGGGGATACCCCTCTCTCACCCGACCAGGGACGGCTTCTGCTCCCCCGCCTGCCCCGACGTATGCCCGGCACCGTCATCCCCCTCAACACCGGCGACGACGCCATCCGTACCCTCCGCCCCCTCCCCATGCTGCGCCGGCCGCTTGGGCAGCGCGAACATCAGGATGAAGATCAGCCCCAAGACCACCGCCACCCACACCAGCGCGTGCTGGAAGGCGTTCACGAAGGCCGGGCCGACCTGGGCGCGGGTCAGCCGGTCGCCGATCTCACCGAAGAAGACCACCGACACGAGTCCCAGGCCGAGCGCGTTCCCCATCTGCTGGACCGTGTTGATCAGACCCGACGCCGAACCCGCGTGCTCGCGCGGCACCTCCGACAGCACCGCGTCCGTCAGCGGGGCGACGATCAGGCCCATGCCGACGCCCATCACCACCAGCGGAAGAGCCATCTGCCAGGAGGCGATGCCGAGGCCGTACCGGTCGGACTCGGCGATGTAGAGCAGCACGCCCAGGGCCGTCAGCAGCGCGCCCGCCTGGAGCACCTTGCGGCCGAACCGTGGGACCAGTTGCTGCACGGACAGCCCCGCCGCCGCGGAGACGGCGATCGAGAAGGGCACGCCGGTCAGCCCCGCCCGCAGCGGGCTCCAGCCCAGGCCGATCTGCATGTACAGCGTCCACACCAGGAAGAACACACCGAGCGCGACCCCGAAGACCGTCTGCACCGCGATCCCCGCCGCGAAGCTCTTCACCCGGAACAGGGAGAGTTCGATCAGCGGCGAACCGTCCCGTGCCGCCTTCCGGCGCTCGTACGCCACCAGCGCCCCGAACACCACGACCGCGCCGGCCATCGAGCCGTACCCCCACAGCGGCCAGCCCAGCTCGCGGCCACGGGTCAGCGGGTAGAGCAGCATCAGCAGGCCCAGTGTCACCAGCGCGACGCCGACGAGGTCCAGCCTCAGCGCGCGCGGGGCCCTGGACTCGGTGATGAAGCGGCTGCCGAGGACGAGCCCCGCGATGCCGACGGGCAGGTTGATGAGGAAGATGGGCCGCCATTCGAGGCCGAACAGGTTCCACTCGGTCAGCAGGGCGCCGAGCAGCGGGCCGGTCACGGCGCCCAGACCGACGACCGCGCCGAACAGACCGAACACCTTGCCCCGCTCATGGGCCGGGAAGGTCGCGTGCACGATCGAGAGGACCTGCGGCACCATCATCGCCGCCATGCCGCCCTGCATGATCCGTGAGGCGACCAGCATCTCCGGGTTCGCGGCGAAGCCGCACAGCGCCGAGGCGAGCGTGAAACCACCGATACCGACCAGGAACAGTCGTTTACGGCCGTGAATGTCACCCAGCCGACCGCCCGTGATCAGCCCGGCGGCGAACGCCAGTGCGTAGCCGGCCGTTATCCACTGGATCTGGCTGAACGACGCACCCGCGTCCCGCTGGATGGAGGGGATCGCGATGTTGACGATGGTGACGTCGACAAGGTCCATGAAGGCCGCGGTCATCACGATCGCGAGCGCGAACCAGCGACGCCGGTCCGTGACGACGGCCGTGCCGGCCGTGGCGGCCGTACTCACGTCAGGTGTTTCGGTGGAGGTCATACCTTGAAGCTAGGCCCCCTGTAGGTCAGATCATGTCCTAGTTGTACGGCATCCTCGAACTCATGACGACGGACACCCCGGCACGGCTGCTGCAGCTCCTCTCCCTCCTCCAGACGCCCCGCGAATGGCCCGGCGGCGAGCTCGCCGACCGGCTCGGGGTCTCCCGGCGCACGGTACGGCGCGACATCGAACGGCTGCGCGACCTGGGCTATCCCGTGCAGGCCACGATGGGTGCGGACGGCGGCTACCGGCTGATCGCCGGCAAGGCGATGCCGCCGCTCGTGCTCGACGACGAGGAGGCGGTGGCCATCGCGGTCGGTCTGCGCGCCGGCGCCGGGCACGCGCTGGAGGGGGTGGACGAGGCGTCCGTACGGGCGCTGGCCAAGCTGGAACAGGTGCTGCCCTCCCGTCTGCGGCACCGCGTCTCCACGCTCCAGGCCGCGACCACGCCGCTGACCAGCGGGGACGGGGCGAGCATCGCGCCCGAGACGCTGACCGTGATGGCGTCCACGGTGGCCGGGCGGGAGCGGCTGCGGTTCGCCTACCGGGCGAAGGACGGCACCGAGACGCGGCGGGTGACGGAGCCGTACCGGCTCGTCTCGGCGGGGCGGCGGTGGTACCTCGTGGCGTACGACCTCGATCGCGCCGACTGGCGGACCTTCCGGGTCGACCGGGTGAGCGAGCCGTTCGCAACCGGCGCGCGGTTCGCTCCGCGGGAGCTGCCGACGGGGAGCGCGGCCGAGTATCTGCGCCGCTCCATGCAACGGCAGCAGGAGTCCTACGACTTCGAGGTCACCTTCGCCGCGCCCGCGGAGCTCGCCGCGGCCAAGCTGCCGACGTGGCTCGGCACACCGGAACCGCTGGACTCGGGGTCCTGCCGACTGCGGGCCACGGTGAGCGACGCGATGGAGTGGACGGCGGTCCGGCTGGTCCTGACGGGTCTTGAGTTCAGGGTCCGGGAGCCTGCGGAACTCGTGGAGTGCGTACGGGAGTTGGGGGGACGGTTGCTGAGGGCGGCAGGCTGACCTGCCAACCCCCGAGCCCTAGTCGGGCTCCTCCGTGGACTCCGTGGACTCCCTCCACGGGAAGTCCCGTAGCGCGTCGAGGTTTCTCAGTGCCATCGCCGCCGGGCCGTTCGGGCCCGCGGTCGGGGCGTCGCTCGCCGCCCACGCCTCCACGGCCACCCGCACCGCGGCACCGGCCACCGCCGCCGCGCACCGCACTCGCGAGGACGCACCGGAAGCCGTGCCAACGTTGTCCAAGGCGTCGAGCCTCCTCGCCTGCACCTCCCCCAGCCTGCCCTCCGAGTCCTGGCAGACCTCCGCCCAGGCCTTCCCCAGGGCCGGGCTCGTGTCGGTGAGGCGGATGAGGGTGCGAACCAGCTCCCAGGAGGACACGGACACGCCCGCGCCCGAGGTGAAGGTGTGGCGGGCCGAGTGTTCGAGAGCCTGGGGGGACGGAGAGGTGGGCGGGGGCCTCGGCGACCGCCTCCACCCAGCGGTGGGCGCCCGCCGCGTAGAGGGGGGCGACGGCCTCCTCCTTGGTCGCGAAGTAGCGGTAGAACGTGCGCGGCGCGACCCCGGCTGCCTGGGCGATGTCCTCGGCGCGGGTGGCGCGCAGGCCCTGTCTCACGAACAGTCCGGCCGCCGCTCGGGCGATCTCCATCCTGGTGGCCGCCTTGCGCCGTTGGGTGAGGGTGGCGGGGGCCTGCGAGGAGGTTCCACGGGAGTTCGGGGCGGGGCTGCCCACGCCGGCGGGCTATGCCGAATGTGGCACAATCTGCCATTCGGCGGGCCACCCCGGGGTTCAGGTCCGGGGTGCCCCGCCTCCCAGCATGCCCGCGCCCGTCGCCCGCACTCCAGGCGGCCCCCGTCCAACAGCTACGCCTCCCCCGCTCCCCTCCACTCGGGGTGCGAAAGAGCCGGGCTCCGGCGCCCGGGGGGAGGGCGCCGGAGCCCGGCTTGGGAAGGTCCCGGCGCCGGGGGGGTGTTGCGTCGGGACTTGGTTCTTTGGTGCGGCCGGAACAGCCGCCTCACGGCTACGGGGTCGAACTCCCGTGCCCTGAAGTCTTGTTCCCGCGAGCTGAGCTGTTGAAGCGGCCTGACTCCGCCAGCTTTGCGCGGTCTTGAGCCACCCGGCGCACGCGGTCCTCCGACCGCCGCCCGCCGAGCGCCCCTCCGTGGCGCACGGGAACCCGGTGACGAAAGGAACCCCGTGGCGCACGCGATCCCCGTCGCGCGCAACGGAACCTCCGTGGCGCAGCAGTCCCTGTCGCGCTCGGAACCCCGTCGCGCACGGAACCCGTCGCGCACAACGGAACCCTCGTGGCCCAGCAAACCCCGTCGCGCACAGACGCCTGCGGCACTCGGAACCCCATCGCGCACGGAACCCCCGACCGCGCACGCAGTCCCCGTCGCGCTCCGAACCCCGTCGCGCACGGAATCCGGCCGCGCACGCAGTCCCCGTCGCGCCCGGAATCCCCGCAGCGGCCGCGGCCCCCGCCTCGACCTACGCCGCCGCCTCGAAGCCCGTGTCGCGGGCCAGCTTCTTCAGTTCCAGCAGGGCGTGCTTCTCGATCTGGCGGATGCGCTCGCGGGTGAGGCCGTGCTCCTTGCCGACCTCCGTCAGCGTGCGCTCACGGCCGTCCTCGATGCCGTACCGCATCTTGATGATGGACGCCGTGCGCGGGTCCAGGCGGCCGATGAGGTCGTCCAGTTCCTCGCTGCGGAGCAGGGTCAGGACCGACTGCTCGGGGGAGACCGCCGAGGTGTCCTCGAGCAGGTCGCCGAACTGGGTCTCGCCCTCGTCGTCCACCGCCATGTTCAGCGAGACCGGGTCGCGGGCCCAGTCCAGGACGTCGGAGACGCGCTCCGGTGTCGAGCCGAGCTCGGCGGCGATCTCCGCCGGCTCCGGGTCGCGGCCGTTCTCCCGGTTGAACTCGCGCTGCACCCGGCGGATCCGGCCCAGCTCCTCCACCAGGTGGACGGGCAGCCGGATGGTGCGGGACTGGTCGGCGATCGAGCGGGTGATGGCCTGGCGGATCCACCAGGTCGCGTACGTCGAGAACTTGAAGCCCTTGCGGTAGTCGAACTTCTCCACCGCGCGGACCAGCCCGGCGTTGCCCTCCTGGATCAGGTCCAGCAGGGGCAGGCCGCTGCGGGGGTAGCGCCGCGCCACGGCCACGACCAGGCGGAGGTTGGAGCGGATGAAGACGTCCTTGGCCCGCTCCCCCTCGGCGACCAGGGCTTCCAGCTCCTCGCGGGAGGCGTCGGCCTTGGACTCCTCGTACCCGTCGAGAACCTGTCGCGCGAACACACCCGCCTCGATGATCTGGGACAGCTCGACTTCCTTGGCGGCGTCGAGCAGCGGTGTGCGCGCTATCTCGTCGAGGTACATGCCGACCAGGTCGCGGTCTGCGATCTCGCCGCCATGTGCGCGAACACTGCTTGCCGTGTCGACGGTCTCGCCGGTGGCGGACTGACGACGGGCGACGGCACGGGTTGCCATGCGTGCTCCCTTGCGATGGTGGGCTGGCGGGTGTTGGTCCTTCTCAGACGCCGGGCACTCGTCATCGAGTACCGCTCAGCACCTTTGTCGGGTGCCCTGCATCTGATGGAAACAACGACTGGAAACCGGACAGAATTCCCAACCCGACCCCCCAATTTTCTGATCATGCAGTACCCTGTGCGGCCACACGAGGAGGCAGGATGCCGACGGAACGTGGAGAGGTGCAGGTCAGGCCGGGAGTCGAGGGGGACCTCCAGGCCCTCACCGACCTCTACAACCACTACGTCCGTGAGACGTCCATCACATTCGATACCGCGGTTTTCACTGCTCAGGAGCGCCGCCCGTGGCTGCTCTCCCACCCTGAAGACGGACCGCACCGCCTGAAGGTTGCCGCAGACGCGGACACACAGGAAATTCTGGGCTACGCCACATCCAGCCCCTATCGCGCCAAGCCCGCCTACGAGACCTCGGTGGAGGTCACCGTCTACGTGGCCCCGCACGCGGGCCGGCGCGGCATCGGCACACTGCTCTACAAGGCCCTGTTCGAGGACCTGGCGGGCGAGGACGTGCACCGCGCCTACGCGGGCATCGCGCAGCCCAACGAAGCGTCCACGCGGCTGCATGAACGCTTCGGGTTCCGGTACGTCGGCACGTACCGCGAGGTGGGCCGGAAGTTCGGCCGCTACTGGGACGTGGCCTGGTACGAGAAGGAGCTGTAGCCCAAGGAGCCGCAGCCCCCGAAGGCCGGAGCCGCAGCCCCCAGGACCTCAGCCGAACTGCACCGACCGCTTCGCCATCCCCATCCAGAAGCCCTCGATCACCGACTTCTGCGCGTCCAGCTCGCCGCCGGCCTCCGCCGCGCCCATCGTCACGAACAGCGGGGCGAAGTGCTCGGTGCGCGGGTGGGCGTAGCGGCCGGCCGGGGCCTTGTCGAGGAAGTCCAGCAGGCTGTCCCAGTCGCGGTTCTCCAGCGCCCGGTGCCCCCAGTCGTCGAACTCGGAGGACCAGCTCGGCACGCCGTTCCCGGCGTGACGCAGGGCGGCCAGGTTGTGGGTGAAGAAGCCGGAGCCGACGATCAGCACGCCCTCGTCGCGCAGCGGCGCCAGCCTGCGGCCGATCTCCATGAGCCGGACCGGGTCGAGGGTCGGCATGGAGATCTGCAGGACCGGGATGTCGGCGGCCGGGAACATCTCGACGAGCGGCACGTAGGCGCCGTGGTCGAGGCCGCGGTCGGGGATGTCCTGGACGGGCGTGCCGGGGGCGCGCAGCAGCTTGCGGACGGACTCGGCGAGTTCGGGGGCGCCGGGGGCCTCGTACGTCACCTGGTAGTAGTGCTCGGGGAAGCCCCAGAAGTCGTAGACGAGCGGGACCGTACGCACCGCGCCGAGGGCGAGGGGGGCCTCCTCCCAGTGGGCGGAGACCATCAGGATCGCCCTGGGGCGGGGCAGGTCGGCGGACCAGGCGGCGAGCTGGCCCGGCCAGACCGGGTCGTCCGCGAGCGGCGGGGCGCCGTGGCTCAGGTACAGGGCGGGCATGCGCTCCTGGGTGGCGGCGGACATGGCGGTGAACTCCCTGATGATTGAAACCTCAAACTCTATGGGGCGAGCCTACGTCGCATTTGTTTAATGTTCAAGAAGAGGTCTCGTACAGTAGATGCATGAACACGGCATCCGCATCCGCTGACGAGACCGAGACCGCCCCCGAGGCCCACTGGCTCACGCAGGAGGAACAGCGCGTCTGGCGCTCCTATCTGCACGCCACCACGCTCCTGGAGGACCATCTCGACCGCCAGCTCCAGCGCGACGCGGGCATGCCGCACATCTACTACGGCCTCCTCGTCGGCCTCGCCGCGGCCCCGCACAGTCGGCTGCGGATGACGGAGCTGGCGATGAAGGCGAAGATCACCCGCTCCCGGCTCTCGCACGCCATAGCGCGCCTGGAGAAGAACGGCTGGGTGCGCCGCGAGGAGTGCCCCTCCGACAAGCGGGGCCAGTTCGCGGTGCTCACCCCGCAGGGCCACGAGGTGCTCGACCGCACCGCGCCGGGCCATGTGAGGGCCGTACGGCAGGCGGTGTTCGATCGGCTGACCCCCGAACAGCAGCAGGCCCTCGGCGAGATCATGCAGATCGTCGCCGAGGGCCTGGAACCCGACGAGGCGGGAGCGGACCTGCCCTGGCTCCGCTGAGCCGCTCACTCAGCGGGCCGGGGCAGATCCCGGGGCCGTACGCGGGGGGCGTCCCCTTCCTCCCGCGTACGGAGGTTTCCGAAGGGGTACGGCCGTACGGGGGCCGTCAGTGGGCGACCACCGGGACGGCCGGCTCGTCCTCGACGCCCTCCTCGGAGCCGGTGACGGTGGTCGAGCCGGGGGTGCCGGTGTTGACCAGGGTCACCACGACCACCGCGGCGAGCACCAGCATGCCGACGGCGAACCAGATGGCGTTGGTGTAGCCGTGCACCTGGCCCTGCAGGGCCACCAGCTGCTGCTGGGACTTGGAGCTCGCGCCGGCGATGTGGTCCTTGATGTACGAGGTCGTCGCGGACGCGGCGATCGTGTTCAGCAGGGCCGTGCCGATCGCGCCGCCCACCTGCTGCGAGGTGTTGACCATCGCGGAGGCGACACCGGCGTCCCGGGGCTCGACACCGAGCGTGGCCAGGGACATGGCCGGCATGAACGCCGTACCCATGCCGAGACCGAGCAGCAGCATCGCGGGCAGGATCGTCGAGGCGTACGAGGAGCCGATCTCCAGCTGCGTCATCAGCAGCATGCCGACCGCGGCGACCAGGAAGCCGGGGCCCATCAGGGCGCGGGCCGGGACCCGGGTCATCAGCCGGGTGCCGATCTGGGTGGAGCCGACCATCATGCCGGCGATCATCGGCAGGAAGGCGAAGCCCGTCTTGATCGGCGAGAAGCCCTTCACGACCTGCAGGTAGTAGGTCAGGAAGAGGAAGGTGCCGAACATCGCGATGATGGCGATGCCGAGCGAGAGGTAGATGCCGCCGCGGTTGCGGTCGGTGACCACGCGCAGGGGCAGCAGCGGGGCCTTGACGCGGGCCTCGGTGACGACGAAGGCGAGCAGCAGGACCGCGGAGGCGACGAACAGGCCGACGGTCATGGAGTCGCCCCAGCCGTCGGACTCGGCGCGGGTGAAGCCGTAGACCAGCGAGACCAGGCCGAGGGTGGAGAGCAGGACGCCGGGGATGTCGAGCGGGTTGCGGTTGCGGCCGCCCTCCGGCTCACGGATGACGAAGTACGCGCCGAGCGCGGCGACGATGGCGAAGGGGATGTTCACGAAGAACGTCCAGCGCCAGTCCAGGTACTCGGTCAGCACGCCGCCGAGGATGAAACCGACGGCGCCGCCGCCGCCGGCGATCGCGCCGTAGATGCCGAAGGCCTTGGCGCGCTCCTTGGCGTCCGTGAACATCACGGCGAGCAGGGAGAGCGCGGCGGGGGCGAGCATGGCGCCGAAGATGCCCTGGAGGGCACGGGCGCCGAACATCATGGCGCCGGTGGTGGCCGCTCCGCCGAGCGCGGAGGCGGCGGCGAAGCCGGTCAGGCCGATGACGAAGGCGCGCTTGCGGCCCCACAGGTCGGCTATGCGGCCGCCGAACAGCAGCAGACCGCCGAAGGCGAGCGCGTAGGCCGTCACGACCCACTGGCGGTTGCCGTCGGAGATGCCCAGGTCCTGCTGGGCGGAGGGCAGCGCGATGTTCACGATGGTGGCGTCGAGGACGACCATCAGCTGGGCGAGCGCGATGAAGACGAGCGCCTTCCAGCGGTTGGAGTCGGGAGCACCGACGGTGCTTCCTGGAGCCTTTGAGGCTGTGTCAGACATGGGGGTACCCACTTCGGGACTTCGTGACGGAAAAACGGAGACGAAGACTGACGGCCCGTCGTCGACGACGGCCGCACTGCTCGGAGATTGGGACTGGTGTGGAGCGCTGAACTAATCGGTCAGGGCCGGCGCAGCTCCTCCACGGTCGTGGGCGTCCCGGGCAGGACCGACGGGGCCGGAGCCCGGAGGCCGTCCAGGAACAGCTGCAGATGACGGTGGACGAAGCGGTCGTTGACGAGGCAGCCGGTGCCGGCCGGGGGCCGGCTGAGCTGGGCGACGACGATCATCAGGTCGCCGACGCTCACATCGGTGCGGAGCCGGCCGGCCCGCTTGGCGCGGTCCATGAGCTCCACGACGGTCTGCTCCAGCCGCTCGCGTGCCGCTTCGAGGTCGGGGTGGTGCTGGTCGAAGGTGCTGGAGACCATCGGGCACAGCGCGCTGACCCGCTCGTCGGCGGACGCGTGCACGAACCGCTCCAGCGCCTCGAAGGCGTCCCCGGTCTCGGCGAGTGCCTGCTCGGCCGCCTCCGACGTCCGGTCCATGACGGAGCAGACGACCTCGCGGACGAGCGCGTCGCGATCGGGGAAGTTGCGGTACACCGTGGCGTTGCCGACGCCGGCCCGGCGGGCGATCTCGTCGAGCGGCACGTCGGGGCCGAACTCGGTGAACATCTCGCGGGCGGCGCTGACGATCCGCTCCCGGTTGCGCACGGCGTCGGCGCGGGGCCTGGTCGCCTTGCGCTGTGCGGGCTGCGTGGTCGTCGTGGCGGTCACGGCGTCCTCCTCGGTTCTGGGGCCCGTCGCCGGGCTGTTCGGCCGACGGGCGGTGCGATGCGGGGAAGGGCTCCCCGTTTCGCTCGGACGCATGATTAAACGGGGAGGGCGTCCCCGGTTATTTCCCGCCCGCCGCCCTATTTCCTGTGACCTGAGTCACACCCGCGTTCATGCGGGAAACCCCGTTCGGACTCCTCCAGCGAGCGCCCGTCCCGGCCCCGAACCAGGGTGATCGAAAGGGCGCAGCCCACCGCCGACGGCTGCCATGGAGGAAGGGCCCGTGCATGCCGTCCAGCCGTCGGATACGCCCGCGCACGGTGGCCGCCCTCGCGTCCGTGACCGCGCTGATCCTGGCGCTCGGCATCGCGGCCGACACCCGCCCGCCCGGCACCGGCACTCGCGCGGCCGGGGCGGGCCCGAGCGCGATGGCCCGCAGCGCCGCCCTCACCCCCTGCATGATCACCGGCAACCGAGTCGTCCAGATGTCCGAGGGCGTGCCGACCACGACGGGCTACTCCCGTTCCACGGGGACCGTGCACGCCCTGACGCTGATGATCGACTTCCCGGACGCGCCGGGACCGGGCGACGCCCTCGACCGCTTCCACGAGTTCTTCCCCAGGACCCGCGAGTGGTTCCGCACCGCCTCCTACGGCCGGCTCGACTACCGCCCAGAGACCCCGATCCCGCACTGGCTGCGCATGCCGAAGCCGTTCAGGGCGTACGGCATAGAGCGCGGCGCCCCCTTCGACCCCGGCTACCGGGAGCTGGTCCAGGACATCGTCGCCGCCGCCGATCCGCAGGTGGACTTCCGCTCGTACGACTTCCTGAACGTGCTGGTGACCCCGAACGCGGGGCCCTCGGCGCTGGACACGGTGCTGTCGGTGACCTTCGCGGGCAACGCGGACGCGCCCGTGGCCGACGGGGTGCCGGTGGCCAACGCGTCCTTCGTGTACTCCCGGCAGGACGACGGCTCGGGCTCCTACGCGCAGACCGGCTACCGCGTCCTGCCCCACGAGAACGGGCACGTCTTCGGGCTGCCCGACCTGTACACACAGGAGGGCGGGGGCGCGGTCGGCCACTGGGACATCATGAGCGAGGACTGGGGGGCCGACAACGACCTGCTGGGCTGGCACAAGTGGAAGCTCGGCTGGCTGGACCCGTCGCAGGTCAGCTGCGCGGCGGCGCGGGGCACGACCGAGTACACGCTGACCCCGCTGGCCCGCGCGGGCGGCCCCAAGCTGGTGTTCGTGCCGGTCAGCCGCCGCGCCGGGTACGCGCTGGAGCTGCGCACCCGCGAGGGCAACGACGAGGCCGTGTGCCGGGCGGGGGTCCTCGTCTACCGGGTCGACGCGGACGTGGACACCGGGATGGGACCGGTGACGGTGTACGACTCCCACCCCGACAGCGGCGGCTGCACCCGCAGCCCCAACGTCAACGCGGAACTGTCGGACGCCCCGTTCACCCCGGGCGAGGTCTTCCGCGACCCGAAGCGGGGGATCCGGATCGCGGTGACGGGAGTGGACGGGACGGGGGCGTACCGGGTGCTGGTCACTCGGCGGTGAGGGGGCGGGGCGCACCGGGTGCTGGGCACCCGGCGGTGAGGGGGCGGGGCGTACCGGGTGCTGGGCACCCGGCGGTGAGGGGGCGGGGCGCACCGGGTGCTGGGCACCCGGCGGTGAGGGGGCGGGGCGTCTTGGGTGCCGGGCGCCCGGCGGTGAGCTGGTGCCGGTCGCATTACCGTAGGGCTGCCCTGATCGCCGTACCGGAGATGCGATGCCCGCGAAGCCCGAGCCCGACGCCGTCGCCGCGTCCGTCGTACCGGCCGAGGCGGTCACGCCGCTGATCCGTGGGGTCGCCGTGCTGCACCGGCTGACGGAGGCGGGCGGGACGCTGAGCCTGAGCGGTCTGGAGCGGGCGACGGGCCTGGCCCGCTCCACGGTCGACCGGGTCACCGCGACGCTGGCCCGCATGGGGTACGTCCGCCTGGACGGCCGTGACGTGTTCCTCGCCCCCCGGCTGATGGAGCTGGGCAACGCCTACCTCGCCGCTCTGCGTCTGCCCGCCCTGCTGGACGCGCGCGCGGACGCCCTCGCCGACGAGCTGGACGAATCCGTGTCCCTGGCCGTCGCCGACCGCGACGGCATCCGCTTCATCCACCAGGCCACCCGGCGCCGCGCGATGTCCCTCAGCTTCCGCATCGGCGACCTCCTCCCCGCCGAACGCACCGCACCGGGCCCCCTGTTCGCCACGGAGTGGACCGAACCCGACTGGCAGGCATGGCGGAGACGCCGGACGGCGGACCCGGAGGACAGGAGCTTCCCGGCGGTCCCGCCTCGGGAAGTGCCTGGCGCGGAGGGGGACTTCGAGCGGCGGGTCGCCGCCGCCCGGGAGTACGGGTGGGCTCTGGACGATCAGTTGATCGAGCCGGGGCTCGTCGCGGTGTCCGTACCCGTGCGGGATCCGCGGACCGGGCGCGTCGTCTGCGCGGCCAGCGTCGTCAGTCACACCAGCCGGCACACCGCCGCCGACCTGCGCGACACCCTGCTGCCCCGGCTGCGTACGGCGGTACGGGCCATGGAGGACGATCTGCGCGCGGCGCCGCCGCGGAAGGGCGAGGCGGCGCCGTCCGGTCTCGCCACCTGGACCGGCGCGTCGAAGCAGGAGCTGGGCCGGGAGTTCGTGGAGTCGCTGGCCCGCGGACTGACGGTGCTGACCGCCTTCGGCGAGGGCCGGTCCGCCCTCACGCTCACCGAGGTCGCCCAGGCGACGGGCCTGGCCCGGGCCACCGCACGCCGGGCGCTGATCACGTACGAGCACCTCGGCCTCGTCCGCGCGGCGGACCGCTTCTTCGAGCTGACCCCCCGCGTGCTGGGCCTGGGCTTCCCGCCGCTGTCCCGTACGACCCTGCCCGAGATCGCCGGTCCGCGCATGGCCGAACTCGCCGCTCGCGTCCACGAGTCGACCTCGCTGTCCGTGCTCTCCGGCACCGACATCCAGTACACGGCCCGCGTCGCCACGGGCCGCGTCATGAGCGTCAACCTCGCGGTCGGGACGCGGTTGCCGGCGTACGCGACCTCGATGGGCCGGGTGCTGCTGGCGGACCTGCCGGAGCAGGACCGTACGCTCGGCCCCCTGCGCCCTCTCACCGCGCACACGGTCACGGACCCCGCCGCCCTGGCCGCCGTCCTGGACGAGGTCCGGGCCGCCGGCCACGCCCTGGTCGACGAGGAGCTGGAGGAGGGTCTGCGCTCCGTCGCCGTCCCGGTCCGCGACCGCGCGGGCCGCGCGGTCGCCGCCCTGAACGTCGCCATGCACGCCGCGCGCCACTCGGTTCAGGAGTGCGTACGGGATATCCTCCCCGAACTGCGCCGCACCGCGGCCCTCGTCGAGGCCGACCTCCACGTGGCGGGCCGCTTCACCCGGATCCCGGTGTCCTGACCGGTGTCCCGGCCGACGTCTCGACCGGTGTCCTGACCGGCGTCCTGACCGAGTCTCTTCAACTCTTTTCCAATCCCTTGTCGAAAGTCCCCCGCAGGCCATAGCCTTGCGCCGCGCCGGTGCTGGTGTCGGGACCGACCCGGCTCCGGGCTGCCTGGGAAGGGATGGGGACGACGTCAGTGAAGACGCCAGTGAAGCGCACCTCGCGTGACATCCGTACCGCGAACCGGTACGAGGTGTTGCGCCAGATCATCGCGGAGTCCCCCACCTCCCGCCAGGAGCTGGCGGCCGCCACCGGGCTGAGCCTGGCCACGGTCGCCACCCTCGTCGGCGAACTCCTCGACCTGCGGATGATCACCGAGGTCGGTTTCGAGGACTCGGCGGGCGGCCGCCCCCGGGGCCTCGTCGCCGTCAACGCGTCGGGGGGCGCGTTGATCGGGGTCGACATCGCGGAGACGTACGTCCGCGTCGAGCTGTTCGACCTGGGCCTGAACGTCCTCGCCCGGGCCATCGAGGAGATGCGCCCCGGCGAGAACCGGCCCGAGCAGGTGGTCGCCCACGCCGCCGCGGCCGTCGGCTCGGTGGTCATGCAGGCCGGCGTGGAGGGCGCCCGGGTGCTCGGCGTCGGGGTGAGCGTCCCCGGCCAGGTCGACCGCGCCACCGGCGTCTCCGAGTACGCGCCCAACTGGGACTGGCACGACGTACCGCTGCTGGACCTGCTCACCGAGCACATCGCCTACCCGCTGTACCTGGACAACCCGCTGCGCGCCTGCGCGGTCGCGGAGCTGTGGTTCGGGGCGGCGCGGGGGCGCACGGACGCCGTGGTCGTCAACCTCGGCACCGGCGTGGGCGCCGGACTGGTCCTGGACGGGCGGCTGCACCGGGGCGTGAGCAACAGCGCCGGCGAGTGGGGCCACAACACGATCGTGCTGGACGGACGGCTGTGCCACTGCGGCAACCACGGCTGCGTGGAGACGTACGTCGGCGCCCCCGGGATCATGCTGAACCTGCGCGAACTCAGCCCCGACAGCACGCTGTTGCACCCCGAGGACCAGACCGCCACCATCGACGCGCTCTCCCGCGGGGTCGTCGAGAACAACCCGGTGGCGGTCAAGGTGGTCCGGGACACGGCCCGTTACCTCGGCGCCGGCATCGCCGACCTGGTCAACCTGATCAACCCCGAAGTGGTCGTGCTCAGCAGCTGGGTCGCCAAGACACTGGGCGAGCCCCTGCTGGACGAGGTGCGCGCAGCCGTCGCCCGGCACGCCCTGAAGCGGCCCATGGCCGCCACCGAGATCGTCCTCTCCCCCATTCCCACCGACCCGGTGTGCCTGGGCGCGGCCACGTTCGCGCTCGAGGGGGCGCTGCAGTCCGTGGGGCAGAGGGCCACCGTGAAACGCACCACCCCCGCAAGGAGCCGTACCGCACCACCTTCATGACGACGGAAGGGATGCACGTGTCTCACCCCCACCACAGTAGACCGGTCCTGTTCGCGGCCGCGGCCGCGCTGGCCGTCGCGGGACCCCTGATATCCGCCCCGACCTCCTCGGCCGCCACCCCCACGGCGGCCGAGGTCTCCCCCCACGCGGCGCAGACGATCGACGACATCGGCGCCTCCGGCGCCTGGTGGGTCAACGACCTGCAGCACTTCAGCCCCGAAGTGCTGGCCCGGGTGGCCCGGCTGCTGTTCTCCCAGCAGGGGCTGGCCCTGAGCTCGTACCGCTACAACATCGGCGGTGGCGGGGTCGCGGTCACCACCCCGGCCCGCGCCGCCGAGGACTTCCTGAACCCCGACGGCTCCTACGACTGGAGCCGGGACAAGGGCGGCCGGACCTTCCTGAAGTACGCCGCGAAGTACGGTGTCAAGGACCTGATCGGCTTCGTCAACAGCGCGCCCGCGCGGTGGACCACCAACGGGCAGAGCTGCGGCGGCCAGTTGAAGCCGGAGAACGAGGGCGACTACGCCAAGTACGTCGCCGACGTGACCCAGCACTTCGCCCGGCAGGGGGTGAAGCTGGACTACATCAGCCCCTTCAACGAGCCGGACAACGACTTCGGTTCGTGCGGTCAGGAGGGCATGAAGGTCACCGTCGACCAACGCGACGACATCGTGCGGGCGCTCGGCGCCGAGCAGCAGGCCCGCAAGCAGAAGACCTCGATCATCGCCGACGAGTCCAGCCAGACCACCCAGTTCGTCTCCGAGCTCCCGCAGTGGATCTCGCAGCCGGGCACCGCCCCGTACGTGTCCGCGCTCGCCCACCACACGTACAACAACCCCAGCGACGGTCAACTCGCCAACGTCTACGAGACGTCGAGGACCGTCGGGCAGAAGTCCTGGGCCACGGAGATCTGTTGCTTCGGCAAGGGTTCCACGGGCTGGAACCAGGAGTACGACCCGTCCATCGACAACGCGCTGCTGATGTCGAGGATCATCTACAAGGACTTCGCGACCGCCCACGACTCGGCCTTCCAGTGGTGGGTCGCCCTGGCCAGCGGCTACGGCACCTCCCCCACCGAGAAGAACGACGTCGGCTGGAACGACGGCCTGATCTACTACGACCCCGACTACGCGGCGAACGACAACCAGAGCCTGTACTTCACCAAGCGCTACTACGCGCTCGGCCAGTACAGCAGGTTCGTCCGCCCGGGCTCGGTCGCGCACAACGTGACCGGGGCGCCGGACGGCGTCGAGGTCTCCTCCTACGACTCCGGCGGCAAGTGGGTGGTCGTGGTCAACAACCACAACTCCACCGACACCCCGCTGAGTCTGCACTTCAACAGCAGGACGCCGGTACGGGCCACGCAGGCCGTACGGACGTCGGCCACCGAGAACTGGGCGAAGGTCGCAAGGCCCTCGCTGAGCGGCGGCACGGTCTCGGCCACGCTCGCCGCCCGCTCGGTCACGACGTACGTCTTCGACCAGAAGGGCCGCGGCAGTACGGCGGTCACGGGCGCTCTGGTGGGCAAGCAGTCCGGCAAGTGCCTGACGGCGAGCGCCTCGGGCGCCGCCATCGGCACCTGCACCGGCGGCACCGAGCAGTCGTGGTCGTACGACGCCAAGGGCGGCCTGAAGGGCGCGAACGGGTATCTGACGGCTGGGAGTTCGGGCCTGACGACCAGCGCCGACTTCACCGGTGACGCGAGCCAGCGCTGGCTGCTCAACGCCAACGGACAGATCCTCAGCGAGGCGTCCGGCAAGTGCCTCGACGTCAGCGGACAGGCGACCGCCGACGGCAGCAAGGTGATCCTCTACAGCTGCAACGGCGGCACGAACGAGGCCTGGAACAGGGCCTGACCCCCCACGGACCGAGGGCCGCCGGCCACCTGACCCCGGCGGCCCTCGACCCCTTTTTCTTCGCTCCCCCAACTACCCCGTGCGGCCCCCGTGTTCGGAATTCCGAACCGCGTACAACGTTTCGCGCAGGCTTCGTCCAACCCCTTGCCTAAGCCCTTCGCGAACGCTTAGCTTCCCCGCACTGCAATCCCTTTGAGCCATCTGGCGCTGAGCGACAGAGCCGCAGCCGCAACCAGGACAAGGACGTCAGCATGTCGGCAACGAGCAACAGCAACTGGTCCCGTCGATCGATCTTCCGGGCCGCCGCGGGCATGGCCGCAGCCGGCACCCTTGCCGCGTGCGGCAGCAACAACGGGCGGGGTGGATCCGGCGGGTCCGGTTCCGGCAAGCACCTGGTCCAGTACTTCCACGCCTATGGCGAGGCCGGTACGGAGCAGGCCCTCAAGCGGTACGCCGCCGCGTACAAGAAGGCCGACGTCAGCACGAGCTGGATCACCGGCAACAACTTCGAGTCCGCGCTCTTCGCGACCCTGCTCAGCAGCAAGGCGCCCGACGTCTTCGAGTTCCACCCGCAGCTGCAGCTCGTCAAGAGCGGCCAGGTGGCGGACCTGAGCGACCTCATCGACCCGGTCAAGGACGACTTCAACCCCAACGACATCAAGTCCCACACGGTCGACGGGAAGATCTACGGGATCCGGATGATCGACGACCCGCAGTTCTTCTACTACCGCAAGTCGATGCTGGAGAAGGCCAAGGTCGACGTCCCCACCACCCTCGACGAGCTGATCGAGGCCGCCGCGAAACTCACCACCGGCAAGGTCAAGGGCCTCTTCCTCGGCAACGACTTCACCGCGATCCAGAACAACCTGATCTGGTCGGCCGGCGCCGACACCCTCGACGCGAAGAACCAGATCGCCTACCACACCCCGGGCGTCATCGAGGGCCTGAAGAAGCTGCGGACCCTGTTCACCAGCGGCCACGTGCTGCTGGACGCCCCGACCGACTTCTGGGACCCCTCCTCGCTCGACCAGGGCCTGTGCGCCATCCAGTGGGGCGGCATGTGGTCCATGCCGGCCATGCAGAAGGCCCTCGGCGACGACCTCGGCATCTTCCCCTTCCCGAAGATCGGCAGCGCCGGCAAGCAGTCCGTCTACAACGGCGGCTGGTCGATCTTCGTCAACGCCAAGGGGAAGAACGTCGAGGCGGCCAAGGAGTACGTGAAGTGGCTGTGGATCGACCAGAAGCAGTACCAGGAGGACTGGGCCACCTCGTACGGCTTCCACATCCCACCGCGCACCTCGATAGCCAACCAGGCCACCAAGCTCAAGTCCGGTCTGCCGGCTGAGGGCGTCAAGCTCTTCACGGACTACGGCCACTTCGACAACATCGGCTGGGACCAGACGATGATCACGGCCTTCAACGACGTGCTCGCGTCCTCCGTCCGCAAGAACGGCGACCCGGAGAAGGCGCTCGACGCCTGCGACAAGAAGGTCAACGTCGAGCTCAAGAAGCTGTTCGGATAAGCCGCCGGGAACGCCACGACATGTCGACCACCACCACACGCGGGGTCGCCCAGCCCGCCCCGGCCAAGGCCTCCCCGGCCCGGCCGCGGCGGGCCCTGCGGGGCAACCCGACGTTCAACTTCTGGCTCTTCACCGGGCCGTTCCTCATCGGCCTGGTGATCTTCGTCTTCGTGCCGATCGTCTGGAGCATCTGGCTCAGCTTCTTCGACGCCCGGTACACGGTCACGCCGAGCCACTTCATCGGCTTCGACAACTACAAGCAGATCCTCACCAACAGCAACTTCCCCTCCTCGCTGGTGACGTTCAGCGTGTTCGCCGCGTTCATCGTGCCGACCACCTGGGCGCTGTCGCTGGGGCTCGCGCTGCTGGTGAACCAGCTGACCTTCATGCGGGCGTTCTTCCGGTCGGTGTTCTTCCTGCCGACCGCCGTCTCGTACGTGGCCGCCGCCCTGATCTGGAAGATGTCCATCTTCAACGGCGTCCGCTTCGGCCTGGCCAACACCGTCATGAGCTGGTTCGGCGTCGACGACACCTCCTGGATCTCCAACCCGAGCCCGCCCTGGTACTGGCTGGTCATCGTGACCCTGCGCCTGTGGATCCAGGCCGGCTTCTACATGATCCTGTTCCTGGCGGCGCTGCAGAACATCCCGCCGGAGCTGTACGAGGCCGCCGCCATCGACGGTGCGAAGAAGGGGTGGCAGACCTTCCGGTACATCACTCTGCCCCAGCTGCGGGCCACCTCGACCGCGGTGATCCTGCTGCTGCTCATCGCCGCGTATCAGGCGTTCGACGAGTTCTTCAACATCATCGGCACCAAGGCGACCTGGGCGCAGACACCACTCATGGAGCTGTACAAGACGGCCCTCGGCACCGACCAGGACTACGGCGCCGGCAGCGCGGGCGCGGTCATCCTGTCCCTGCTGATCTGTATCGTCACTCTCGCCCAGGGCAAGATCATGGGCTTCGGCGGAGGGGAGGAAAAGTGACCGCCACCGCACCGCACGCCGGCAAGGAGCGCAAGAAGCGCTCAGGCGTCCTCGGCAACACCGGTCTGTACATCGCCGTCAGTGTCGCCGCGTTCCTCTTCCTGATCCCCTTCTACCTGATCGTCCGCAACGCGCTCTCCACCGACCCGGAGATCACCGGCGAGAACTGGAAGCTGCTGCCCTCCTTCCAGTGGGGCAACATCTCCGAACTCTTCGACGACCCGACCGTCGAGTTCGCCCACTCCATGTGGAACTCCACGGTGATCGCCGTCCTGAGCACCGTCGGCACCCTGCTGTTCTGCTCCATGGCCGGATACGGCCTGGCCCGCATCCCCTACAAGCACGCCAACAAGGTCTTCTACGTCGTTCTGGCGACCCTGATGGTCCCCACGGCCGTCACCTTCGTGCCCAGCTTCGTACTGGTCTCCTCCCTCGGCTGGATCGACACCTACCGAGGCATGATCATCCCGGGTCTGTTCAGTGGTTTCACGTGCTTCCTTTTCCGGCAGTACTTCCTGGGATTCCCCAAGGAACTGGAGGAGGCGGCGCGCGTGGACGGGCTCGGCTACTGGGGCGCGTACTGGCGGATCGTCGTACCCAACTCGCTGAACTTCTTCGCGGCGATCGCCACGATCACGTTCATCAGCGGCTGGAACGCCTTCCTGTGGCCGCTGGTCATCGGCCAGGACCCGAGCGCCTGGACCGTGCAGGTCGCGCTGTCCTCCTTCATCACCAACCAGACCGTGAACTTCCATCTGATCTTCATGGCCGCCGCCATTTCCATCCTGCCCCTGGTGTTCGTGTTCCTCTTCCTCCAGCGCTGGCTGGTCCAGGGGATCGCGCAGACGGGCATCAAGGGCTGACACCCGCAACCCCGAGACCTGGAGACCGATGACTTCCCGCACCACGTCCACCGATTACGTCGAGGACGTCTCACCCGGCACCGGAGCCCTCCCGCCCCGCGCCTGGTACGCGTCCTCCGACGCGAAGTCCCTTTCCCTGAACGGCAGCTGGCGGCTGCGTGTGTCGCCGACCGCCGACGCCGAGGACGACTCGTTCGCCGAGGAGGGGTACGACGCCGGGGACTGGGCCGAGGTCACGGTCCCGGGTCACTGGGTGCTCCAGGGCGACGGCGCCTTCGGCCTGCCCATCTACACCAACCACCTGTACCCCTTCCCCGTCGACCCGCCGCACGTGCCGACGGAGAACCCGACCGGCGACCACCTCCGCGTCTTCGACCTGCCGGAGGGCTGGCCCACGGACGGCGGAGCGGTCATCCGCTTCGACGGCGTGGAGTCCTGCGCCCGCGTCTGGCTCAACGGCACGGACATCGGCGAGTTCAAGGGCTCCCGCCTGCCGCACGAGTTCGCGGTCGGCCACCTGCTGAAGCCGGCCGGCAACGTCCTGGCCGTCCGCGTCCACCAGTGGTCGGCCGGCTCCTACCTGGAGGACCAGGACCAGTGGTGGCTGCCGGGCATCTTCCGTGACGTGACCCTGCTGCACCGCCCGGCCGGCAGCGCGCTCGACTTCTTCGTGCACGCCTCCTACGACCACCTCACGGGCGAGGGCACCCTGCGCGTCGACTCGGACGTCGACGGGCGGGTGCTCGTGCCCGCCCTGGACATCGATGTCGAGACGGGCACGACGGTCACGGTGCCGGTCCAGCCGTGGTCGGCCGAGGTGCCGAAGCTGTACGAGGGCGAACTGGTCACCGAGGGCGAGCGGGTGCCGCTGCGCATCGGCTTCCGTACGGTGGAGCTGTCCGACGGCTTGATCAAGGTCAACGGGAAGGCGGTGCTGTTCAAGGGCGTCAACCGCCACGAATGGCATCCGGAGAAGGGCCGCGCCCTCGACCTGGAGACCATGCGCGAGGACGTGCTGCTGATGAAGCGGCACAACCTCAACGCCGTGCGCACCTCCCACTACCCGCCGCACCCCGCCTTCCTCGACCTGTGCGACGAGTTGGGCCTGTGGGTGATCGACGAGTGCGACCTGGAGACGCACGGCTTCACCGAGCAGGCCTGGCGCGACAACCCCGTCGACGACGACCGCTGGACCCCGGCGCTGCTCGACCGCGCCGCCCGCATGGTCGAGCGCGACAAGAACCACCCCTCGGTGGTGATCTGGTCGCTGGGCAACGAGGCCGGCACCGGCCGCGGTCTGACCGCGATGGCCGAGTGGATCCACGACCGCGACGCCTCCCGCCTGGTGCACTACGAGGGCGACTGGAACTGCCGCGACACGGACGTCTACTCGCGGATGTACGCCGGTCACGCCGAGGTGGAGCAGATCGGCAAGGAACTGGACGGCGGCACTCACAAGCGCCGCGAACTCCCCTTCATCCTCTGCGAGTACGGCCACGCCATGGGCAACGGCCCCGGTGGCATCGCCGACTACCAGCGCCTGTTCGAGACGTACGAGCGGCTCCAGGGCGGCTTCATCTGGGAGTGGATCGACCACGGCGTCACCCACCCCGAGCTGGGCTACGCCTACGGCGGCGACTTCGGCGAGGAGCTGCACGACGGCAACTTCGTCTGCGACGGCCTGGTCTTCCCCGACCGGCGGCCCTCCCCCGGCCTGCTGGAGTTCAAGAAGGTCATCGAGCCGGTCTCCTTCGAGGCCGCCGACGGCACCGTGCGGGTGACGAACAAGCAGGACTTCGCCGACCTGTCGGCGTTCGCCTTCGAGTGGTCGTACGAAGTGGACGGCGAGAGCGTCGAGTCGGGCTCCCTGTCGGTGCCCGCGCTCACCCCGGGCGAGTCGGCGGACGTCAAGCTGCCCGAACCGCCGGCCGACCACGGACGCGGCGAGGCGCAGTGGACGGTACGGGCCGTGCTGGCGGCGGACTCCGCCTGGGCCCCGAAGGGTCACGAGGTTGCGTGGGGCCAAGTCCCGGTGTCCGCACGCCCGTTGCAGACCGCCGTGCCGGCGAGCGACGGCCCCGTGCTGGGCGACCGTGTGATCACCCTCGGCCCGGCCTCCTTCGACGCCCGCACGGGCGCGCTCAGGAGCATCGGCGACGTGCCGGTGACCGGCCTGCGGCTGGACGTGTGGCGGGCGACCACCGACAACGACGAGGGCGCCGACTGGGCCGACGGCATCCGGTACTCGGAGCTGTGGCGCAAGTACGGCCTGCACCGTATGCGCCACCGCGTCGACTCCGTCGAGGCGACCGACGACGCGCTGACCGTCCGCACCCGGGTGGCGCCGGCCGCCTGGGAGTTCGGCCTGGCGACCGTCTACCGCTGGACGTCCGACGGCAGCCGGCTGCGGCTGACGGTGTCCGTGGGCCCGCAGGGCGAGTGGCCGGTGCCGCTGCCGCGGCTGGGCGTACGGTTCGGACTCGCCGCGGCGGACACGGTGAAGTGGTTCGGCGGCGGCCCGGGTGAGGGGTACCCCGACACCAAGTCGGCGTCCCGCATCGCCCGTTACGAGTCCACGGTGGACGACCTCCAGACCCCCTACCTCCGCCCCCAGGAGAACGGCGCCCGCCCCGACGTCCGCTGGGCGGAGCTCGGCGGCCTGCGGATCGAGGGCGACCCGGAGTTCCTCCTCACGGCCCGCCGCTGGACGACGGAACAACTGGACGCCGCCACCCACCGCACCGACCTCACCCCGGGCGACACGGTCTGGGTCAACCTCGACCACGCCCACCACGGCATCGGCACGGCGTCCTGCGGACCGGGCGTACTCCCGCAGTACCGGCTGGAGGCGGCACCGGCGGAATTCTCCTTCGTGTTCTCGCCGACGGACTGAACCGACGACCCCGTACTCGACCGCCTGACCCGCCGCCCCGCCGCCGACAGCGGCGGGGCGGCGGTCTTCCGTGCCCGTCCCCCGACACGAGGAGTGGCCTCATGTACGCCGCCATGGACCACGTGACCACGGCCTACGACCTCGGCTCCGACTCCGGCTCCGGCTCCGGCTCCGGCTCCTGGACCATCGAGCCGGTCACCCGAGGTGCCCTGGGCCGGATCTGGAAGATGTCGGGGCCATCCGGCGACTGGGCCGTGAAGGAGATGCTCTTCGGCTGCGACGAGCACCAGGTACGGCGCGAAGCCGCCTTGCGCGACGCCTCGGAAGCCCTGGGCATCACATCACCCCGCCTGCTGAAGAACAGCGAGGGTGCGCACGTCACCCGTCTCCCCCCACACCTGGGCGGCTCCTGCCTGAAGCTCTACGACTGGGTGGACGGAACCGGCGCCGACCCCACCGCCCCGGAGATCCTGGCATGGGTGGGCCGGACCCTCGCACTGCTCCACACTGCCGGGGCGGGCGCGACGGAGGCCCCCAGCGCCTGGCACGACACATGCCCCACCGCATC
Organism: Streptomyces gilvus; assembly: GCF_022513565.1. Lineage (GTDB taxonomy): Bacteria > Actinomycetota > Actinomycetes > Streptomycetales > Streptomycetaceae > Streptomyces > Streptomyces gilvus. Next base: position 261,751 of record NZ_JAKWBE010000011.1, read on the forward strand.
CGAATGGCAAGCCCTGCACCAAAAGACCGCCGGCTCCGGCCTCCCCTGGTCCGACGAGCTGGCGGACTTCCCGGACCGAGCGACGGAGTTCTCCCGCCACGTGACCCCGGCAGCCGACCGCACCGACCTGGTGACGTCCCACCTGGACGTCCAGCCCCAGAACGTCCTGGTCGGCCGGGACGGCCCGGTCCTGATCGACTGGGACAACGCGGGATCCACGACACCGGGGCGGGAGTTGGCGTGGGTGGTGTACGCCTGGTCCGGCAGAAACCGCCCGAACCTGGACGCGGCCCGGCAGCTGGTCCGTGCGTACGTGGCGGCCGGGGGGCCAGGCACGATCCGCACCCTGAACGCCTTCTCGATGCTCCTGGCGACCAGCCTGAACTACATCCAGGTCCAGGCGGAGGCGGCGCTGGACCCGACGAGGACGCCGGACGAGCGGGCGTTCGCGGACGACCAGGTACGTACGTCCCTGTCCGCCCTCCCGGACCTCCCCACGCTCTCCCTCCTGATCAAGGAACTGGCCCCGGAGTGGTGACCAGCGCCGCCGGGATGTGCATGCGGTTGTTGGCACTGACGTCGGCCGGCGGCGTGCGGCATGCGGCATGCGGCGTGCGGAAAGAACGTTCTGTACACTGGCCGGATGTCGAATCCTGTGACTGCGTCAGAGCGTCGGCCGGCGGCGCGGGAGCGGCTGCTGAGTACCGCGAGCCGGCTCTTCTACAGCGAGGGCATCCGGGCGGTCGGGGTCGACCGCATCATGGCCGAGGCGGAGATCGCCCGCGGAACGTTCTATCGGCACTTCGAAGGCAAGGACGATCTGGTCCGGGCCTACCTCGAGGCGACGGACCTGGGCATTCGAGAGCAGGTGGATGCCGTCCGGGAGGAGTTGTCCGACCCCTCGGCCTTCATACAGGCCGTGGCACACGGAATTTCCCAGGAGGTGTGCGGCGCGGGCTTCCGCGGATGCCCCTTCATCAACGCGGCAGCCGAGTACCCGGAACGGGACAGTGCCGTCCATCAGGCGGTGCTGACGCACCGGGCCTGGTTCCGCGACATTCTCGCGGACGCCTTCGCGCGGATGGGGGCGGCCGACGCCGCCCGCTCGGCAGACGCCATGGTCGCCATGCGTGACGGAGCGATGGTTGCCGGCTACCTGAGCGACCCGCAAAAGGCGAACGAAACCCTCCTCCACGGCGTCACCGCCCTGCTGGCCGCCGCCTGATCGACGCGAGCAGCACCGCGACGCGGTGGTGCTGCCGATATCTGCGCGGCTGCCTCCATGGGGTGGCTGCGTACCGGCGCTGAACGGTCCTGTCTCCGACGACGTCGTTCTCCTCCTGGCCCGCACCCGCACGCTTGCGCACGTCTGTCCGGCCCTCCGCGCCCGTCGTCGCGCCATGTGACGCAGCCCTCTTCTGCCCCCGCTTGACCGGGCAATCATCCCTGCCTACCTTCGAGTGAACAGAACGTTCTATTCACACAGGAGGAACCGGTGACTGCCCCCACCCCCACCCCCACCATCGTGCTGATCCACGGCCTCTGGATGACTCCGCGCAGCTGGGAGAAATGGATCGAGCGCTATCAGGCCCAGGGCTACCGGGTCCTCGCCCCTGCCTGGCCCGGGCTCGACGGCGAGGTCGAGGACCTGCGGCGCGACCCTTCCCGCATCGCAGGGGTGGGCCTGGGCGAGGCGATCGCCCACTACGAGGAGGTCATCCGGGGTCTCGACGAGGCGCCCATCGTCATCGGGCACTCCTTCGGCGGAGCCATCACGCAGGTCCTGCTGGACCGGGGTCTGGGCCGCGCCGGCGTCGCCATCGACTCCGCTCCCGTCAAGGGAGTGCTGCCGCAGCCGTACTCCACGGTGAAGTCGGTCTGGCCGGTGATCGGCAACCCCGGCAACAAGAACAAGGCCATCGCCCTGACGCCGAAGCAGTTCCACTACAGCTTCACCAACACGCTCAGCGAGCGGGAGTCCGCCGCCGTCTACGAGCGCTACCAGGTGCCCGGACCGGCCCGGGTGCTCTTCCAGGGCGCATTCGCCAACTTCACCCCCGGCGCCGCGACCAAGGTCGACTTCCGCAACCAGCGGCGCGCTCCCCTGCTGTTCATCGCGGGCGGGGCCGACCACATCGTGCCGGCGAAGGTCAACAAGGCCAACTGGCGCCTGTACCGCAAGTCCTCCGCCGTCACCGACTACCGGGAGTTCCCCGGCCGCTCCCACTTCACCCTCGGCCAGGACGGATGGGAAGAAGTCGCCGACTACGCCCTCAGCTGGGCAGCCCACCACGACCTCAGCCACGTCTGACAACCCCCTCCGCCAGCCCCACCCCACGACCGCACTGGACGCCCCCCTTCATCGCCCAGCGCCCCCGCCCCCGCCCCCACGGACAACGGCTTCGCCCGTCCGGCACCTCACAGCACAAGGAAACGCACCATGTCCGACCTGCGCCCGGTCCATCTCGCCGCCCTCGGTGCGGCCGGCCTCGCCCTCACCGCAGGCCTGGCCACGACCGCCTCGGCCGCCCCCCGCCACCACTCCCACCACGCCCACGCCCACGCCGCCGCCAAGCCGACCGTCGTCCTCGTACACGGCGCCTGGTCGGACGCGGCCGGCTGGGGCGGCGTCGTCAAGCGCCTGCAGGCAGACGGCTATCCGGTCACCGCCCCCGCCAATCCGCTGCGCGGCCTCAGCAGCGACGCCACCTACCTGGCGGACTACCTCAAGACCATCCACGGCCCGATCATCCTGGTCGGCCACTCCTACGGCGGCGCCGTCATCACCGACGCCGCCACCGGCAACCCGAACGTCAAGGCACTCGTCTACGTCGCCGCCTTCGCCCCGGACAAGGCCGAGAGCGCCTTCGCCCTCAACGCCAAGTTCCCCGGCAGCCATCTCAGCGACGACCCCAACGCCCCCGTCCCCACCGCTCTGAACGCCGTCCCCTTCACCCAGCCGGACGGCAGGACCGGCACCGACCTGTACTTGAAGGCCGACAAGTTCCGCGACGTCTTCGTCGGCGACCACTTCAGCAACGCCACAGTCGCCGAACTCGCCGCAACCCAACGCCCCGCCACCGCCCAGGCCTTCGGGGAGCCCTCCGGCACCCCGGCCTGGAAGACGATCCCCTCCTGGTACCTGGTCGCCCGCGACGACCACGCCATTCCCGCCGCCGCCGAGCAGTTCATGGCCTCACGGGCACACGCCCACACCACCGAGATCAACGCCCCGCACGCCGTCCAGCTCACCAACCCGGGCACCGTGACGAAGATCGTGGAACAGGCCGCCACCACCACCAGGTAACCCCGCCCCAGTGCCGCGGTCGCCACACCACCACAGCAGCTCAGAGGAGCTCCAGCCATCCATCCCGATCTCCTACGCCCATACGGAGGCCCGACGCTGACACACATCCGCTAGGCTGTCCCTGGTCAGTCGTTGGTACGTCGCGTTGTCCGCACAGATACTGCAGCGGCTTCCTTCGACCACGCCTGACCAGCGGGCTTGCACTCCGCAAGCCCCGGCCTTCGTAGCTCAGGGGATAGAGCACCGCTCTCCTAAAGCGGGTGTCGCAGGTTCGAATCCTGCCGGGGGCACAGAGAAACACCTGGTCATAGGCCCTTTCGTCCGACGGACGGGAGGGCCTTCGTACTCGCAGCACACATATGGCACACATGGGTGCTGCGGGCAGAGGTGGGGAGCTGCGCGAGATGCCCGCGAAGGACGAACTGGCCCAGCGACGGTACGAGAAGCTCGTCGACCGCTTGGAGGGCCTGATGCGGGCTTCCCTGAAGTCTCGCTACCAGGGCTACCACGGGCAGCTGATCCTGAGCAGCGGCGATCTTGACGAGATGGGCGAACTCAAGGACGTCCGTCGTGCTGCACGCGAGGCGGGCCGTCGTCTCGGCTGGCAGCCGAAGACCCACATCGTCGAGGCAAGACTCTTCGTGTACGACGACCGCGAGGTCCCCAGAGAGATCAGCGAGCTGGCCGCGAGGGATGCTGCTGACGCCGTCGACGCAGCACTCCGAAGGGGCACCGACGGAATCCACTGATCAGCGCACTGGCTGTA
>NZ_JAKWBE010000012.1 GCF_022513565.1 Streptomyces gilvus
AGTTCTGAGGCAACGACCGTTGCCGGTTAGAGCAGAACGCATAACAGAAAAGTGTGCTTGTTCGCTCGAAACCATTAGGGTTTCGGTGGTTATAGCGTGAGGGAAACGCCCGGTTACATTCCGAACCCGGAAGCTAAGCCTTACAGCGCCGATGGTACTGCAGGGGGGACCCTGTGGGAGAGTAGGACGCCGCCGAACAATCTTTGGAAGGACCCCTGGTCCCAGCGTTCAGCTGGGACCAGGGGTCCTTTCGTTTTTACAATGCTTGCGGTACCGAAGACAGGAGTCACCATGTCCACCAACTCTCCCGACGACCGACCGGAGCGCGACCAGCGCCGACGGGACAGTGGTGATCGCGGTGACCGTGGCGGTTACCGCGGCAACCGCGGTGGTCAGGGTGACCGTGGCGGTTTCCGTCGTGACGACCGTCGTGATGGCCGGCGGGACGACAATCGCGGTGGTGGGTACGGTCGTCGGGACGACCGGCGTGAGGGTGACCGTGGTCCCCGTCCGGCCTTCCAGCGTGACGATCGTGACCGCGGCCCGCGTCGCGACGACCGCGACCGTGACCGCGGCGGCTTCCGCCGTGACGACCGCGGAGACCGCAGTGACCGTCCCTCCTTCCGCCGTGACGACCGGGGGGAGCGGCGTGACAGCGACCGCGGTGGGTTCCGCCGTGACGACAACCGGGGCGGTGGGTACGGTCGTCGGGACGACCGGCGTGAGGGTGACCGTGGTCCCCGTCCGGCCTTCCAGCGTGACGATCGTGACCGCGGCCCGCGTCGCGACGACCGCGACCGTGACCGCGGCGGCTTCCGGCGTGACGACCGCGGTGACCGAGGTGACCGTCCCTCTTTCCGGCGTGACGACCGCGGTGACCGGGGCGATCGTCCCTCGTTCCGGCGTGACGACCGCGGTGACCGGGGCGACCGTCCCTCGTTCCGGCGTGACGACCGCGGTGACCGGGGCGACCGTCCCTCTTTCCGGCGTGACGACCGCGGTGACCGGGGCGACCGTCCCCCCTTCCGGCGTGACGACCGCGGTGACCGGGGCGACCGTCCCCCCTTCCGGCGTGACGACCGGGGCGAGCGGCGTGACAGCGACCGCGGTGGGTTCAGGCGCGACGACAACCGCGGTGGCGGTTACGGTCGCCGTGACGACCGGCGAGAGGGTGACCGTGGTCCCCGCCCGGCGTACCAGCGCGATGACCGCGGTGGACGTGGCGGCCCCCGCCGTGACGACCGCGGTGGGCGCCCCGGAGGTTTCCGCGGGCGCGACGACCGGCAGGGTGGCGGGCGTTTCCGCGACGACCGCGACCGGGACCGCGGCGACCGGGAGCCGATCAAGCGGCTGCCGATCCCCGAGGACGTCACCGGCGAGGAGATCGACAAGGACGTACGGCAGGAGCTGCAGAGTCTGCCCAAGACACTCGCCGAGGACGTCGCCAAGAACCTGGTGATGGTCGCCCGGCTCATCGACGAGGACCCCGAGGGCGCGTACGGCTACTCCAAGGTCGCCCTGCGGCTCGCCTCGCGCGTGGCCGCCGTACGGGAGGCGGCCGGGTTTGCCGCGTACGCGAACCAGAAGTACGCCGAGGCGCTCGCCGAGTTCCGGGCCGCGCGGCGGATGACCGGCAGTGCGGAACTGTGGCCGCTGATGGCGGACTGCGAGCGTGGCCTCGGGCGGCCCGAGAAGGCGCTGGACATGGCCGGGGCGCCCGAGGTGCACAAGCTCGACAAGGCCGGGCAGGTCGAGATGCGGCTGGTCGCGGCCGGCGCCCGGCGTGACATGGGGCAGCTGGACGCGGCGATCGTGACGCTGCAGAGCCCCGAGCTGGCCTCCAACTCCGTTCAGCCGTGGACCGCGCGGCTGCGTTACGCCTACGCCGACGCGCTGCTCACCGCCGGTCGTGAGGGCGAGGCGCGGGAGTGGTTCGCCAAGGCCGTCGAGGCCGACCGGGACGGCAGCACGGACGCCTCGGACCGGCTCGCCGAGATGGACGGGGTCGAGTTCGTCGACGCCTTCGACGAGAGCGACGACACCAACGGTGACGACGTGGACGTCGAAGCCGTCGAAGCCGTCGACATCGAGGTCAAGGACCAGCACGTCGAGGACGACGAGGACGACGAGGACGACAAGGACTGATCGCGTCGGTCTGTGACGACGAAGGGCGGGGCCATACGGTCCCGCCCTTTCTGCTGTGTCGGTCCGGTCAGAGGTCCAGTGCCCGCAGCACCAGACCCGAGGCCGGCTTCGGGCCGAAGGACGTCGACTTCCGGGGCATCGTCACGCCCTGGCGGGCCAGGTCGCGGACGACCTCCTCGCGGACCGGGTGCAGCAGTACCGCCGTACCGCCGTCGCGTTCCGCCTTCGCGACCGTGGCGGCCGTGTCGTGGATGTAGGCGATGTGGGCCGGGGAGTCCTCGGGGATGTGCCAGACGTGGTCGAGGAGGGTGGCGTGCAGGACGGTGGCGTCCAGGGTGCGCCAGGCCGTCGGGCGGCCGGCCGGGATCGTGCGGGCCAGCAGGGCCGGGTCGGGGCGGTCCAGCAGGTGGAAGGCGCCGTCTCCCGCCAGGAGGAAGGCGTTGCCCGCGCAGGCCGCGTCGGCCAGGGTCTCCAGGGCTTGTGACAGGGAGACGCCGAGGCGTCGTACCCGGAACAGGCCTTCCACGGCGGCCAGTGCGTCCGCGACCGGCAGGCCGTGCAGGAGGCGGTGGATGGCGCGGACGCGGAGGGGGTAGCGGGCGGTGTCGACGAGGAGGACCAGGCCGTAGTCCCAGGGGCTGGGGGAGGGGTGCTCGGTGCGGAGGCGGCGGTAGGTCGCCCAGCGGTGGTGGCCGTCGGCGATCAGGGCCTGGTGCCCGGCCAGTTCGGTCTGTACGCGGGTCAGGTCGGAGGGGTCGGTGACCGACCAGAGGCGGTGACTGTAGCCGTCCTCCGTGGTGGTGGACAGGAGTGGCGGGCGGTCGGCCGCGCGTTCCACGATCTCGCTGGTGGCGGCCGACGAGCCGTTGCCGCGGTAGGTCAGGAGGAGGGGTTCCAGGTTCGCGGAGGTGGCGCGCATCAGGGCCGCACGGTCGGCGACCACATGCGGCATGACGTCCTCATGGGGCAGGACCACACCGTCCGACGGGTCGGAGACGCGCAGGGCGCCGATGATGCCGCGTTGCAGCATGCCGTCGTCGTGGCGCTGTTCGTAGATGTACAGGCCCGGTTCGGGGTCGGCGGTCAGGACGCCCTCGTCGAGCCAGCGGCGCAGGGTGTCCGAGGCCTGTTCGTTGCGGGCGTGCGGGGTGGGGGCCTGCGGGAGGATCAGGCGGACGATGTTGTGCGGGTCGGAATCCTGCAGGCGGTGCAGGCCGTCGGGGCGTACGACGACGTCGTAGGGCGGGGATGTCACGGCGGCCAGGCTGCCGACCCGGTCGGGGTCGTACCGCAGGCCTCGGAACGGGGTGAGTTCCAGGCCTCGGCGCGCCGTTGCTTCCGGGTGACCTGCAGTGTTCATCCCGGCATCGTACGTGTGTCAGTGGCGTGCGGGATGATCGGGGGAAAGCCGTCGAACGAGGAGCGATGCGGAATGAGCCAGAGCGTCAGGACGAGGCCCGAGGGCAGTGGGCAGGCCCTGAGCAAGGCGTACGACACCGCGCTGCTCGACCTCGACGGGGTGGTGTACGCCGGGGGCCTCGCCATCGCCCACGCGGTCGAGTCGCTGGCCACGGCGCGCGAGGGCGGGATGCATCTCGCGTACGTCACCAACAACGCGCTGCGGACCCCGGACACCGTGGCCGGGCACCTGACCGAGCTGGGGATCCCGACGGGCGCCGACGACGTCATCACCTCGGCGCAGGCGGTCGCGCGGCTGATCAGCGAGCAGGTGCCGGAGGGGAGCCGGGTCCTGGTGATCGGCGGTGAGGGGCTGCGGGTCGCGTTGCGCGAGCGGGGGCTTCAGCCCGTTGAGTCGGCGGAGGACGAGCCGGGGGCGGTCGTGCAGGGGTACGGCGGGCCCGAGTTGCCGTGGGGGCGGTTCGCCGAGGCCTGTTACGCCATCGCGCGCGGGGTGCCCTGGTACGCCTCCAACACCGACCTGACGATTCCGAGCGCCCGCGGGATCGCGCCGGGCAACGGCGCGGCCGTGGAGGTCGTGCGGATAGCGACCGGTGCCGAACCCCAGGTCGCGGGCAAGCCGTTGCCCCCGATGCACCGCGAAACCATCCTCCGCACCGGCGCCGAGCGGCCGTTGGTGGTCGGGGACCGGCTGGACACGGACATCGAGGGGGCGTTCAACGGCGAGGTCGACTCGCTGCTCGTCCTCACCGGCGTCACGGACGGCGCCCAGCTGCTCGCCGCGCCCCCGCGGCACCGGCCGACGTACGTCGACGCCGACCTGCGCGGGCTCCTCACGGGGCAGCCGGAGGTCGTCGACGCGGGAGAGGGCTTCCGGTGCGGCGGCTGGACCGCGACGGCGGGTGCCGAGCGGCTGGAACTGGACGGCGACGGAGAGCCGTTGGACGGGCTGCGGGCGCTGTGTGCCGCCGCCTGGACGGTGGCCGGTGAGGGTGTGTGCGAGTTGGAGACGGGGAAGGCGCTGGCACGGCTGGGTTTTTGAGCAGCGGGCATCGAAATCCCTGCGCCGGGGATCGACATTCCTGCACCAGGGATCGAGCGTTGAGCGAGGGTAGGCTAACCTAACCTCGTGTTGGTCGACAGTCCTCCCGAACAGCGCGCGGAGACCGCCCCCGCGCCCCCGACCCGCCGGGCGGTACGCGCCTTCGGGCTGCTCGTGTCCGTCGCGGTCCTGGTGCTCGTCGCGCTGGCGAGCATCGCGATCGGCGCGAAGGGGCTGTCCCCGGAACAGGTCTGGCACGGTCTGTTCCAGGACACGGGCACCTACGGCGACGTCGTGGTCGACGAGCGGCTGTCGCGGACCGTTCTCGGGCTGCTCGCCGGCGCCGCGCTCGGCCTCTCCGGCGCGGTGCTCCAGGCGCTGACCCGCAATCCGCTGGCCGATCCGGGGCTGCTCGGCATCAACGCGGGCGCCTCGGCAGCAGTCGTCACGGCGATCACGTACTTCGGGGTCACCAGCCTGAGCGGCTACGTCTGGTTCGCCTTCGTCGGCGCGGCCGCGGTCGGCGCGCTGGTGTGGTTCCTCGGCGGCAGCCGGGGCGCGACCCCGGTGCGCCTCGCGCTTGCCGGTACCGCCATCAGCGCGGCCCTGTACGGCTATCTGCAGGCCGTGATGATCACCGACGACGCCGCGCTCGGCAAGATGCGCTTCTGGACGGTCGGTTCGCTGGCCTCGGCGACCGACTCGACGATCCTCCAGGTGCTGCCGTTCCTCGCGGCCGGCACGCTCCTGGCCCTCGGACTGGCCCGGCCGCTCAACGCCGTGGCCATGGGCGACGACACGGCCAAGGCCCTCGGCGCCGACCTCAACCGCACCCGGGCGCTGTCCATGCTGGCCGCGACCGTGCTGTGCGGCGCGGCGACCGCCGCCTGCGGGCCGATCGCCTTCGTGGGGCTGATGGTTCCGCACGCCGTGCGGTCCTTCACCGGCCCCGACCTGCGCTGGATCCTGCCGTACGCCACCGTCCTGTCGCCCGTGCTGCTGCTCGGCGCCGACGTCATCGGCCGGGTCGTCGCCCGCCCCTCGGAGCTGCAGGTCGGCGTCATCACCGCGCTCATCGGCGGGCCGGTCTTCATCTATCTGGTACGACGGCGGAGGACGGCGCAGTTGTGAAGACCACCCGAGTCCTGCGGACCCCCGGCGGGCTCTCGCTGCGCCTGGACGTGCGTGCCGTCACCGTCGTCGTCCTGCTGCTGCTCGCCGCGCTCGCCGCGAGCGTCGTGCTGATCGGCACCGGAGACTTCCCGATCCCGGCCGGCGACGTGGTGAGGACGCTGCTCGGCGACGGCAACGCGGGTCAGGAGTTCATCGTCAGGGAGCTGCGGCTGCCCCGGGTCCTGGTGGGTCTGCTGGTCGGCGCCTCCCTCGGGCTGGGCGGGGCGCTGTTCCAGGCCGTCACCCGCAATCCGCTGGGCAGCCCGGACGTGCTCGGTCTCGGACAGGGGGCGACCGCCGGGGCCCTCACCATGATCGTGCTGTTCTCCGGGAGCGCGGCCCAGGTCACGGTGGGCGCGCTCGTGGGCGGGCTGGTGACCGGGCTGGCCATCTATCTGCTCGCCTGGAAGCGGGGTGTGCACGGATACCGGCTGGTTCTGGTCGGTATCGGGGTCTCCGCGGTGGTCACGGCGGTCAACGGCTATCTGCTCACCATCTCCGACCTGGTCGACGCGGCCCGCGCGGTCGTGTGGATGACCGGTTCGCTCAACGGCCGTGACTGGGACCAGGTCTGGCCGCTGCTCGCGCTGTGCGCGGTGCTCGTGCCGCTGGTCCTCGCCAACGCGCGCGGGCTGCGGATGATGGAGATGGGTGACGACGTCTCCGATGCCCTCGGCGTGCGCGTCGAGCGGGTGCGGGCGCTGCTGATGGTGGCGGCCGTGCTGCTCGTCGCCACGGCCACCGCCGCGGCCGGCCCCGTCAGCTTCGTCGCCCTCACCGCCCCGCAGCTCGCCCGCCGGCTGACCCGGTCGCCCGGCCCCAACCTGCTGCCGTCCCTGTGCATGGGCGCCGCCCTCCTGGTCACCGCCGACTGGGCCTCCCAGCGTCTCTTCGGCGCCGACCAGCTGCCCGTGGGCGTGGTCACCGGCGTCCTCGGCGGCGTCTATCTGTTGTGGCTGCTGGTCACCGAGCGCAAGGCGGGCCGGATATGAGCGGCTCGGCGAACCCGTACACCTCAAGGAGCACCGTGAACCGCCTGTCCGCCGAGAACGTCACCCTCGCCTACGACCAGCGGGTCATCGCCGAGCAGCTCTCGGTGGAGATCCCCGACAACTCCTTCACGGTGATCGTCGGCCCGAACGCCTGCGGCAAGTCCACGCTGCTGCGGGCGCTGTCGCGGATGCTCAGGCCCAGTCAGGGACGGGTGCTCCTCGACGGGCAGGTCATCCAGTCGATGCCGGCGAAGAAGGTCGCCCGCACGCTGGGTCTGCTGCCGCAGTCGTCGATCGCGCCCGACGGGATCACCGTCGCCGACCTGGTCGGCCGCGGCCGCTACCCGCACCAGGGCCTGCTGCGCCAGTGGTCCGCCGAGGACGAGCGGGTCGTACAGGAGTCCATGGCGCGGACCGGGGTCGCGGGACTCGCCGAGCGGTACGTGGACGAGCTGTCCGGCGGGCAGCGGCAGCGGGTGTGGATCGCCATGGCGCTCGCCCAGCAGACCCCGCTGCTGCTGCTCGACGAGCCGACGACCTACCTCGACATCCAGCACCAGATCGACGTCCTCGACCTGTGCGCCGAACTGCACGAGGAGCAGGGGCGGACGCTGGTCGCCGTGCTGCACGACCTCAACCACGCCGCCCGGTACGCCACGCATCTGATCGCGCTGCGGGAGGGGAGGGTCGTCGCCGAGGGCGCGCCGAAGGACATCGTCACGGCCGAGCTGGTGGAGGAGGTCTTCGGGCTGCGCTGCCAGGTGATCGACGATCCGGAGACGGGCACGCCGCTGGTGGTCCCGGCGGCGCGCACGGCACGCGCGCGCGTGGCGGCTACAGAAGCTTCCTGAGCTGGAACAGGTCGCGCAGGCCCGCCTCCAGTCTCACCCGGCCCGAGCCCCACGCCTTGGCGAAGTTCAGCTCGCCGTCGACCAGGGCCACCAGGTCGTCGCCCTTCATGGTGAGTCTGATCTGGGCCCTCTCCGTCGGCGGGCCCTGGATGGTGTCCTGGACGACGATCCGGCCGCCGGTCATCCGGCCGACGAAGGTGATGTCGAGGTCGGTGATCCGGCAGCTCACCGAGCGGTCCAGGGACGCCGCGGTGCGGACGTCCCCCTCGGCCTGCTGCATGTTGTCCGAGAGCTTCTCGAGTGCGGCGCGGCACTCCTCGATCGTGGCCATCGGGATCGACGGTACCCCAGCGCTTCGGGGTAGCGTCTGGGCATGAGCGACACAGTGCCGGAGGGCGCCGGCCCGCAGGAACCAACCGAGCCGGCGGTCGAACCCGCGTACGATCCCGCCGCTCCCGCCCCGCTGAACATCCCCCGCATCCCGACCGGCGACGCCGAGGTCGACGCTCAGCTGGAGCGGCTCGGCGACGCCGACCACCTCGCCACCGACGGACATCTCGAGGTGTACGAGGATGTACACCGGGGGCTGCGCGACGCGCTGACCGCGCTCGACGCCCGCCCGGGACCTCCGGCGCCCCCACCGTCGTACGGCACGAGGGGGCCTTCACCCTCGTATGGCAACAGGAGCTGAACCGAACGTGGCAGGAGTCGCACGTCGCCGTCTGGACGCCGAACTGGTGCGCCGCAAGCTCGCGCGCTCGCGCGAGCACGCCGGGCAGCTGATCGCGGCCGGGCGGGTCATCGTCGGCAAGACCGTCGCGACCAAGCCGGCCACCCAGGTGGAGACCGCCGCGGCGATCGTCGTCCAGGCCGACGACAACGACCCCGACTACGTCTCGCGCGGCGGGCACAAGCTCGCGGGCGCCCTGCGGGCGTTCGTGCCGCGGGGGCTCGCCGTCGAGGGGCGGCGGGCGCTGGACGCCGGCGCCTCCACCGGCGGCTTCACGGATGTGCTGCTGCGCTCGGGGGCCGCGCACGTCGTCGCCGTCGACGTCGGCTACGGACAACTCGCGTGGACTCTGCGGAGCGATGAACGCGTCACCGTCAAGGACCGTACGAACGTACGCGAGTTGACGCTCGAAGCGATCGATGGGGAGCCTGTGGATCTTGTCGTGGGGGATCTGTCCTTCATCCCGCTCGGCCTGGTACTGCCCGCCCTGGTGCGGTGTGTGAAGCCGGATGCCGATCTGGTGATGATGGTCAAGCCGCAGTTCGAGGTGGGGAAGGAACGGCTGGGTAGTGGGGGAGTGGTCCGCAGTCCGCAGTTGCGGGCGGAGGCGGTACGGGGTGTGGCCCACAGGGCGTGGGAACTCGGGCTCGGGGTGAAGGGTGTCACGGCCAGTCCGCTGCCCGGACCCTCCGGGAACGTCGAGTACTTTCTGTGGCTGCGGGCCGGAGCACCCGAACTGGACCCGGCCGACGTCGATCGTGCAGTTGCGGAGGGGCCGCGTTGACACAGAACCGAGCTCGTACGGTTTTCCTGCTCGCCCACACGGGACGGCCGGCGGCCATCCGCAGCGCCGAGCTGGTCGTGAAGGGGCTGCTGCGCGAGGGGATCGGGGTACGGGTCCTGGAGTACGAGGCCGCCGACCTGCCGCTGCCGGAGGAGGTGGAGCTGGTCAAGGAGGCCACCGCCCAGTGCCTGGAGGGGTGTGAGCTGCTGATCGTGCTCGGCGGCGACGGGACGCTGCTGCGGGGTGCCGAGTTCGCTCGCGCGTCCGGGGTGCCGATGCTGGGCGTCAACCTCGGGAGCGTGGGGTTCCTCGCGGAGGCCGAGCGGGACGACCTCGACAAGGTCGTCGACCGGGTGGTGTCCAAGTCGTACGAGGTCGAGGAGCGGATGACCGTCGACGTCGTCGTGCACCGCAACGGGGACATCGTCCACACCGACTGGGCGCTGAACGAGGCGGCCGTGCAGAAGGCCGGGGCCGAGAAGCTGCTGGAGGTCGTCCTCGAGATCGACGGGCGGCCGGTCACGGGGTTCGGCTGCGACGGGATCGTGCTGTCCACGCCCACCGGCTCGACGGCCTACGCGTTCTCGGCGGGCGGGCCCGTGGTGTGGCCCGAGGTCGAGGCGCTGCTGATGGTGCCGATCTCCGCGCACGCGCTGTTCGCGAAGCCGCTGGTGACCTCGCCCAACTCCGTGCTCGCCGTCGAGCTGCTGCCCCACATTCCGCCGGGTGTGCTGTGGTGCGACGGGCGGCGGACCTTCGAGCTGCCGCCGGGGGCACGGGTGGAGGTGCGGCGGGGCGCGGTGCCGGTGCGGCTGGCCCGGCTGCATCACGCGTCCTTCACCGACCGGCTGGTGGCGAAGTTCGCCCTGCCGGTTTCCGGATGGCGAGGAGCGCCGCACTGACCCCCGGGGACATCCACTCGCCCGAGTGACAGGGTGCCTCGCGTATCTCCGCCCCTACCTCGTAAGGTCGTAGCCGTGCTGGAAGAGATGCGGATACGGTCGCTCGGCGTCATCGACGACGCGGTCGTCGAGCTGTCGCCCGGGTTCACCGCCGTCACCGGTGAGACGGGTGCGGGCAAGACCATGGTCGTCACCAGTCTCGGGCTGCTGCTCGGCGGCCGGGCGGACGCGGCGCTGGTGCGGATCGGGGCCGAGAAGGCCGTCGTCGAGGGGCGGATCACCGTGCCCGCGGACGCCTCCGCCGTGGTGCGGGCCGAGGATGCCGGGGCCGAGCTCGACGACGGGGCCCTGTTGATCAGCCGTACCGTTTCCGCCGAGGGGCGGTCGCGGGCGCACGTGGGCGGGCGGAGCGTGCCGGTGGGGCTGCTCGCCGACCTCGCCGACGACCTGGTGGCCGTGCACGGCCAGACCGACCAGCAGGGACTGCTGAAGCTGTCCCGGCAGCGGCAGGCGCTCGACCGGTACGCCGGTGAGGCCGTGGCCGGGCCGCTCGCCAAGTACGGCGAGGCCTACCGCCGGCTGCGGGCCGTCTCCGTCGAGCTGGAGGAGATCGTCACGCGCGCGCGTGAGCGGGTCCAGGAGGCCGACATGCTGCGCTACGGCCTCGAGGAGATCGCCGGGGTCGAGCCGCGGGCCGGGGAGGACGTCGAGCTGGCCGAGGAGGCCGAGCGGCTCGGGCACGCGGAGGCGCTGTCGTCCGCCGCAACGGCCGCGCACGCCGCCCTCGCCGGGAACCCCGAGGACCCCGAGGGCATCGACGCCGCCACACTCGTCGCGGGGGCCCAGCGGGCACTGGACGCCGTGCGGTCGCACGATCCCGCGCTGGCCGCGCTCGCCGACCGGATCGGGGAGATCGGGATCCTCCTGGGCGACGTGGCCGGGGAGTTGGCCGGGTACGCCGACGACCTGGACGCGGATCCCCTGCGGCTGGCGGCCGTTGAGGAACGGCGGGCCGCGCTCACGGGGTTGACCCGGAAGTACGGCGAGGACGTCAACGCCGTGCTGGCGTGGGCCGAGCGGAGCGCGGCACGGCTGACCGAACTGGACGGTGACGACGAGCGGATCGACGAGCTCACCGCGGAGCGGGACGCGCTGCGCTCCGAACTGGGCGGGCTGGCGCAGGCTTTGACGGACGCGCGGACGGAGGCCGCCGAGCGGTTCGCCGCGGCCGTCACCGCGGAGCTGGCCTCGCTCGCCATGCCGCACGCACGCGTGTCGTTCGAGATCCGGCAGACCGAGGATCCCGAGGGCGTGGAGGTCGGCGGGCGCGCGGTCGCCTACGGGCCCTCCGGTGCCGACGAGGTCGAGCTGCTGCTCGCCCCGCATCCGGGGGCGCCGCCGCGGCCCATCGCCAAGGGGGCGTCCGGTGGTGAGCTCTCGCGCGTGATGCTCGCCGTCGAGGTCGTCTTCGCGGGGACGGATCCGGTGCCGACGTACCTCTTCGACGAGGTCGACGCCGGTGTCGGCGGCAAGGCGGCCGTCGAGATCGGGCGGCGGCTCGCCAAGCTCGCCAGGACCGCGCAGGTCGTCGTCGTGACCCACCTCCCGCAGGTCGCCGCCTTCGCCGACCGGCAGTTGCTGGTCGAGAAGACCGACGACGGGTCCGTGACCCGCTCCGGCGTGAAGGTGCTGGAGGGCGAGGAGCGGGTCCGGGAGCTGTCCCGGATGCTCGCCGGGCAGGAGGACTCCGAGACGGCCCGGGCCCACGCGGAGGAACTGCTGGCCACGGCTCGCGCGGACGTGTAGCCACCGACCGGGGTGAGTCTCATCACGCGGTCCGGCGGCGGCCGTTGGGGCGGGGCGAGTGGCCGGTGAGGCCGGTGGTACGCCAGGGGCGCCTGTGCCGTCCGTCCGCACCAACCCTCCACCGGACCGTCGCCCAACCGCCCCCTTCTCACTCGTGTGAGTGACCCGGCCCCGCTCCCCGGAGCCTCCGCGGTGCCGGAACACCCGTACGTGCTGGCATCCTTGAGTTGGTACGTGGAGGAAACAGCGCGGTACACCCCCACCGCCCGGTCCTTCTGTACCTTCTTCGTGACCGCCCGACGCCGAACCAGGAGCCCCGGCCACGTGAGCCCCGTCAGCACCCCTACGCCGCACGGTCAGTCGTCGCTGCGCACCGTGCAGGTGCTGGGCGGGGGCAACGCCGGAAGCAGCGCGCATGTGCGCTCGCTGGCCTCCGGGCTCGTCGCGAGGGGCGTGCGGGTGACGGTGTGCGCCCCCGTCGAGGCCGATCACCTCTACGACTTCACGAACGTCGGCGCCGAACACGTGCACGTGCCCCGCAGCAGCGACCCGGGGTCCGTGGCCGTGCTGCGGGAGGCCTGCAGGGACGCCGATCTGGTGCACGCCCATGGCCTGCACGCCTCCTTCCGGGCCGCCCTCGCGCTCAGTGGACGGCGCACCCCGCTGGTCGTCACCTGGCACAACCATGCGCGGGCCGAGGGCGCCCGGGCCCATCTGCTGCGCCTGCTGGAGCGGCGGGTGGTGAAGGCGGCCACCGTGGTGCTCGGCACGAGCTCGGACCTCGTGGACCGCGCCCGCCGGACCGGAGCGCGCGACGCACGACTCGCGGCCGTGGCGCTGCCCGGTCGGCGCGGCACCGCCGAGTACGACGACCCGGAGCGGCTCGGCTCCAAGATCCGGGCCGAACTCGGCGCCACCGGACGTCCGTTGCTGATGGCCGTCGGTTCGCTCGACCGGCACCGCGGTTACGACACCCTCCTGGACGCCACCCGCGCCTGGTGCCGCCTCGACCCCGTGCCGCTCGTCGTCATCGCCGGCGAAGGCCCGCTGCGGGGCGTGCTGCAGCGCCGTATCGAGGACGAGGAGCTGCCCGTACGGCTCCTCGGGCGGCGCGACGACGCGAGCGAACTGCTCACCGCCGCCGATGTCGCGCTTCTGCCCAGCAGTTGGGAGTCCCGCTCCGTGCTCGCGCAGGAAGCCCTGCACGCGCGTGTGCCGCTCGTCGCGACCCGCGTGGGAGGCGTCCCCGAACTCGTCGGCGACGCCGCGGAACTCGTCCCGTACGGCGACGCGAAGGCCCTCGCCGACGCCGTCACCCGGCTCCTCACCGACCCAGCCCGACGCGAGTTCCTGAAGGACCGGGGCACCCGGCAGGCCGCCACCTGGCCGACCGAGGACGAGACGGTCGCCCAAGTACTGAGCGTCTACGACGAGTTGACCCAGCCCCGGCCCCTGATCTAGGACACGTGCCGACGGGCTCTCAGTGCCAGGCTCAGCGCCAGCACGGTCTGCGGGTCTTCGAGGTCCGTGCCCAGCAACTCGCCGATGCGGGCGAGACGGTTGTAGAGCGTCTGCCGGTTGAGGTGGAGCTCGCGGGCCGTCTCCGCCTTGCGGCCCGCGTGCGCCAGGTACGTCTGCAGGGTGGGCAGCAGGGGCGGGCGGGAGCGGTCGTCGTGGTCGCGCAGGGGGCCGATCGCGCGGTCGACGAACGCCGCCAGGTCGGGGTGGTCCCGCAGTCGCCACAGCAGAAGGTCGATGTCGAGGCGGCGGGCGTCGTACCAGGGGCGGTCCGTCAGGCCCTGCGCCGCCGTCGCCGTCTCCGCCGCGTGCCGCAGCCCCGCCGACGCCGCCGCCCACCCGCCGGCGACGCCCACGACCACCACCGGCGGCTGCGCCCCCGGCCGTTGCATGCCGGCCCGCTCCACCCCGGCCCGCAGCGCCGCCGCCACCCGGTCCGCGACCGCCGGCCGCTCCGACTCCGACCGCAGGCCCAGCAGGACGAGGACCCGGCCCTCGACGGGCCGTACACCCAGCAGCACCGGCACCCCCACCGAGGCCAGCTCCTCGGAGACGGCACGCGCCAGCACCGCCCAGCCGCCCCCGGGCGACAGGGCGTCCCCGAGCCGCATGACGACCGGCAGCAGCGGGCTCTTTCCGGGTTTGAAGCCCAGCACGCGCGCCTGCGCGGGCGCGTCCTCGGCGGTGATACGGCCCTCGGCGAGGTCGGTCAGGAAGTCGCCGCGCCCGCGGGCCGCCAGCTCCTCCTCCTGCCGGGCCTGCATCAGCACCACGGCGAGGATGCCCGCGGCCCGCTCGGCCGCCATCCGGTGCACCGGGCCCAGCGGGGCCCGTACGGGCAGCAGCACCAGCCGTGCCCGCACCGAACCGGTGCCCGCGCCGCCCCCCGGCACGTCCACCAGCACGGAGCCGGCCGGCGGAGCGTCCTTGTGCTGGCCCCGCAGCCCCTCCCACACCTGGAGCGGGTCAGCGCCCTCGGGGCCCTCCCCGGCGGCGTACAGGAGCTGGCCGTCGGGTGTCTCCAGGAAGACCGGGTTGCCGCCGAAGCCGGCCAGGATGCCGAGCACCTGCGGCACCCCGCCGCCGCCCAGCAGGGCCTCCGTACAGCGGCGGTGCACCTCCTCGGCCCGCTGGAGCAGCGCGTAGTGGCCGTTGACGATCTCGGTGTGGATCTCCTCGGTCACCGCCACGAAGGGCACCTCACGGTGCAGCTGGACCAGCGGGAGACCGGCCGCGCGTGCCGTGTCGACGAGGGCCGCGGGCAGCCGGGTGAAGCGCGGGCCCAGCTCGACGACGAGGGCGGCGATGCCGCGTTCGGCCAGGGTGCGGACGAACACGCGCTGGTAGGCCGGGCGGGTGCCGAGCCCGTAGCCGGTGGTCAGCAGCAGCTCGCCGCCCTTGAGCAGCGAGGCGATGTTGGGCACCTCGCCCGCGTGCACCCAGCGCACGGTGCGCTGCAGCCGGTCGGCGCCCGCCAGCACCTCGGGCAGCCCGCTGCGCAGCCCGGGCAGCTCCAGCGCCCGCTGAACGGTGATGCCGGCGCCCTGCGTGGCGATTCCGCTGTCCGTACCGCTGTCCATAGCCGGACGCTACCTGCGCGGATGCCGCCAGGACAGCTCAGGGCCGACACGAGCGCCCCCGGTCGGCGCGGGGCTGTGTCGATGTGCGGCTAGGCCGCGGGCGCGACCGGTGAGGGCGGTGCCGCGGAGGGCGATGTTCTCCGCGGCTTCTCCGGCGGAGCGGCTACGGCAGCGACCCGGGGCGCGGGGCTGTGTCGATGTGCGGCTCGGCCGTGAGGTGCGACCGGCGAGGGCGGCGCCGCGGAGGGCGATGTCCTGCGCGGCTTCTCCTGCGCAGCGGCTGCGGCAGCGGCCGCCGGTCGGCGGGGCTGCGTCGATATGCGGCTCGGCCGTGAGGTGCGACCGGCGAGGGCGGCACCGCGGAGGGCGATGTCCTGCGCGGCTTCTCCTGCGCAGCGGCTGCGGCAGCGGCCGCCGGTCGGCGGGGCTGCGTCGATATGCGGCTCCGTCGTGAGGTGCGACCGGCGAGGGCGGCGCCGCGGAGGGCGATGTCCTCCGCGAGTTCCTCGGCGGAGCGGCTGCGGCAGCGGCCGCCGACCGACCAGGGCTGCGTCGATATGCGGCTGCGCCTCACCGATGCCACCGGTCACGACGGCGCCGCGGACGACCGGCGGCACAGCGTGGGACTTCCAGCGGAGCGTTCAGCCGCCGTACGCGCCCGACGCCGTCAGGCGCAGGGCCGTGTCGATGAGGGGGACGTGGCTGAAGGCCTGGGGGAAGTTGCCCACCTGGCGCTTGAGACGCGGGTCCCACTCCTCGGCGAGCAGCCCGAGGTCGTTGCGGAGCGAGAGGAGCTTTTCGAACAGCTTCCTCGCCTCGTCCACGCGGCCGATCATCGCCAGGTCGTCGGCCATCCAGAACGAGCAGGCCAGGAAGGCCCCCTCGTCGCCGGGCAGACCGTCGACGCCCTCGCTGTCGCCCTCCGTCGGGTAGCGCAGGATGAAGCCGTCCGGGGTCGACAGCTCGCGCTGGATGGCCTCGATGGTGCCGATGACGCGCTTGTCGTCGGGCGGCAGGAAGCCCATCTGCGGGATCAGCAGCAGCGAGGCGTCCAGCTCCTTGGAGCCGTACGACTGCGTGAAGGTGTTGCGCTCCTTGTCGTAACCCTTTTCGCACACGTCCCGGTGGATCTCGTCGCGCAGCTCCCTCCAGCGCTCCAGCGGACCGTCCGCGTCGCCGGACTCGATGAGCTTGATGGTGCGGTCGACGGCGACCCAGGCCATGACCTTGGAGTGCACGAAGTGCCGGCGCGGGCCGCGCACCTCCCAGATGCCCTCGTCCGGCTCGTCCCAGTGCTGCTCCAGGTAGCGGATCAGCTTCAGCTGCAGGAGGGAGGCGTAGTCGCTGCGGGCCAGACCCGTCATGTGGCCGAGGTGCAGGGCCTCGGTGACCTCGCCGTACACGTCGAGCTGGAGCTGGTGGGCGGCGCCGTTGCCGACGCGCACCGGCGCCGAGTTCTCGTAGCCGGGCAGCCAGTCCAGCTCCGCCTCGCCCAGTTCGCGCTCGCCCGCGATGCCGTACATGATCTGCAGGTTCTCGGGGTCGCCGGCCACCGCCCGCAGGAGCCACTCGCGCCAGGCGCGGGCCTCCTCGCGGTAACCGGTGCGCAGCAGCGAGGACAGGGTGATGGCCGCGTCACGGAGCCAGGTGTAGCGGTAGTCCCAGTTGCGGACGCCGCCGATGTCCTCCGGCAGGGAGGTCGTCGGCGCGGCGACGATGCCGCCGGTCGGGGCGTACGTCAGCGCCTTCAGGGTGATCAGCGAGCGGATCACCGCCTCGCGGTAGGGGCCGTGGTACGTACAGTGCTCGACCCACTCCCGCCAGAAGTCCTCCGTCGCCTCCAGCGAGGCCTCCGGCTCCGGCAGCGGCGGGGGCTCCTTGTGCGAGGGCTGCCAGGAGATGGTGAAGGCGATCCGGTCACCGGGGGCGACCGTGAAGTCCGAGTACGTCGTCAGCGACTTGCCGTAGGTCTCGCACTCGGTGTCGTACCAGACCGAGTCGGGGCCCGCGACGGCGACCGTGCGGCCGTCGTGCTTGTGGACCCAGGGCACGACACGGCCGTACGAGAAACGCATGCGCAGGGCCGAGCGCATGGGGACGCGGCCCGAGACGCCCTCGACGATCCGGATCAGCTGCGGGGCGCCGTCACGCGGCGGCATGAAATCCGTCACTCGGACCGTGCCGCGCGGGGTGTCCCACTCGGATTCCAGGATCAGCGAGTCGCCGCGGTAGCTTCGCCGGGCCGCCCGCGGGGGCTGGGCGTCGGAGGCGTGGGCGGGGCCCAGCCGCCAGAAGCCGTGCTCCTCGGTGCCCAGCAGACCGGCGAAGATGGCATGCGAGTCGAAGCGGGGCAGGCACAGCCAGTCCACCGTGCCGTCCCGGCAGACCAGGGCAGCGGTCTGCATGTCTCCGATGAGTGCGTAGTCTTCGATGCGCCCGGCCACGTGCAACTCCAGTCGAACGGCCACGTCACCCCCAGCAGGGGGCTGTCGCTATTGCGGTCAAGGGGTCGTTGTATTGCGTCGTTGAGCGGTGAAGCAAAGCAGTCGTGCCTGCCGTGTGGCAAAACGACGATTGATGCTCAACGAACTGACGAGCTCTCGTTGTTCCGGTCATCACGTGCGGGGGTGGTGACGTGTATCCGGCCGGGCTCGGCAGCGAGTGTCCGAGCAGGATACGACGCACGTAGATGATCTGTGTGCCGCTCCCGGCAACCGGGATCCGCCGAACGGGTGAGCAACCGTCGGGAAACAGTGGAAGGCGTGCACGTCCGTGGCGGTCCGTGTGCGGAGCGTGGCCGGAAGCCGTCGGCCGCGGTCGCTGATACCCTGGTAGCCCGTGGACCGGTGGGCGAGAAAACCCCGGAACCGCAACCCAGACCGCGACCACGGGAGCCCCCTCTTGGCCATGCCGCCGCATGTTTTTCGAAACAGCACAGCCACGACGACCAAGCACATCTTCGTCACCGGGGGTGTCGCCTCCTCCCTGGGCAAGGGCCTGACGGCCTCCAGCCTCGGCATGCTGCTCAAGGCGCGCGGCCTCCGGGTCGTGATGCAGAAGCTCGACCCGTATCTGAACGTGGACCCGGGCACGATGAACCCCTTCCAGCACGGTGAGGTCTTCGTCACGAACGACGGGGCGGAGACCGACCTGGACATCGGACACTACGAGCGCTTCCTCGACCGTGACTTGGACGGCTCCGCCAATGTCACTACGGGACAGGTCTACTCGACGGTGATCGCCAAGGAGCGGCGCGGCGAGTACCTGGGCGACACCGTGCAGGTCATCCCGCACATCACCAACGAGATCAAGCACCGGATCCGCCGGATGGCGACCGACGAGGTCGACGTCGTCATCACGGAGGTCGGCGGCACGGTCGGCGACATCGAGTCGCTGCCGTTCCTGGAGACGGTGCGCCAGGTGCGGCACGAGGTCGGCCGTGACAACGTCTTCGTGGTCCACATCTCCCTCCTGCCCTACATCGGCCCGTCGGGAGAGCTGAAGACGAAGCCGACCCAGCACTCGGTTGCGGCCCTGCGCAACATCGGTATCCAGCCGGACGCCATCGTGCTGCGCTGCGACCGCGAGGTGCCGACCGCGATCAAGCGCAAGATCTCCCTGATGTGCGACGTCGACGAGGCCGCCGTGGTCGCCTGTCCCGACGCCCGCTCGATCTACGACATCCCGAAGACCGTGCACGGCGAGGGCCTGGACGCCTATGTCGTCCGCAAGCTGGACCTGCCCTTCCGCGACGTGGACTGGACGACCTGGGACGACCTGCTCGACCGCGTCCACAACCCCGACCACGAGATCACCCTCGCCCTGGTCGGCAAGTACATCGACCTGCCCGACGCCTACCTCTCGGTCACCGAGGCCCTGCGCGCCGGCGGCTTCGCCAACCGGGCCCGCGTGAAGATCAAGTGGGTCACCTCCGACGACTGCAAGACCCCGGCCGGCGCCAAGGCGCAGCTGGCGGACGTCGACGGCATCTGCATCCCCGGCGGCTTCGGCGACCGCGGTGTGCTCGGCAAGGTCGGCGCGATCAGGTACGCCCGCGAGAACAGGATCCCGCTGCTCGGCCTCTGCCTGGGCCTGCAGTGCATCGTGATCGAGGCCGCGCGCAACCTGGCCGACATCGGCGACGCCAACTCCACCGAGTTCGACCCGGGCACCGCCCACCCGGTGATCTCCACCATGGCCGAGCAGCTGGACATCGTCGCCGGCGAGGGCGACATGGGCGGAACGATGCGCCTGGGCATGTACCCGGCCAAGCTGGCCGAGGGCTCCATCGTGCGCGAGGTGTACGACGGCAAGGAGTACGTCGAGGAGCGGCACCGCCACCGCTACGAGGTCAACAACGCCTACCGCGCGGAGCTGGAGAAGAAGGCGGGCATCCTGTTCTCCGGCACGTCGCCCGACGGCAAGCTCGTGGAGTACGTGGAGTACCCCCGCGAGGTGCACCCCTACCTGGTCGCCACGCAGGCGCACCCCGAACTGCGCTCGCGTCCGACCAGGCCGCACCCGCTGTTCGCGGGCCTGGTGAAGGCCGCCGTCGAGCGGAAGAACTCCGACTGACACAACAGTTGTACGGTGGCCGGGGCGCGCGCATTCAAAAGGCGAGCGCCCCGGCTGCTTCTTTTTTGCACATGGGGAAGGACAGGGCATGACGATCAAGGACACCCCCGTGGAGTGGGAGATCCGGGCGACGGAGACCCCCTTCGTGGGCAACAAGACCTCCGTCCGCACGGACGACGTGGTCATGCCCGACGGCACGGTCGTCCACCGCGACTACCAGGTCCACCCGGGCTCGGTCGGCGTCCTCGCCCTGGACGACGAGGGACGTGTCCTGGTGATCCGCCAGTACCGCCATCCCGTGCGCCACAAGCTCTGGGAGATCCCGGCCGGCCTGCTCGACGTGCCCGGCGAGAACCCGCTGCACGCGGCCCAGCGCGAGCTGTACGAGGAGGCGCACGTCAAGGCCGAGGACTGGCGGGTGCTGGCCGACGTCTACACCACCCCCGGCGGCTCGGACGAGGCCGTGCGGATCTTCCTGGCCCGGGATCTGTCCGAGGCGGAGGGCGAGCGCTTCGCGGTCGAGCACGAGGAGATCGACCTGGAGTACGACCGTGTGCCGCTCGACGAGCTGGCCCGGGGCGTCCTCGCGGGGGAACTGCACAACAACTGCCTCGTGGTGGGAGTCCTCGCGCTCCTCGCCGCGCGGAACGGCGACGGGCTCGACGCGCTGCGTCCGGCCGAGGCGCCGTGGCCCGCGCGTCCGTTCGAGTCCTGAACACTTCCGGGCGTGTCGGTGTGACCATCGGCTGATCCGATCGAGGGACGTGTCCGCCGCGCTCCACCAGGAACGTTGCAGAGCGTGAACTAGGCTCTGACGCATGCCCGGACCGGAGTCCCGGCGGGCTTGCGCGTGCGGTGGGACGGGAGTGTGGCCCGTGACGGACCAGGCGGTGGACACGGAAGGCGGCGCACGGCTGTCGGAAAGTCAGTTCCTGGGCCGTACAAGGGAGTTGAAGGAGCTGCGCGCCGACATCGAGCGCGCCGGCCTGGACACCCTGTCCGGGCGCAAACCCCCACGCGCGCGTGTCCTGCTCATCGCCGGAAAGCCCGGCTCCGGACGCACCGCGCTCGCCGAGGAACTCGTACGACAGGTCGCGGACCGTTACGACGACGGGGTGCTGCGCGCCCGGCTGAGCGAGCCCGACGGCACCCCCGTCCCCGTCGAGCGCGCCGCCCGTGAGCTGCTCGCCGCCCTGGGCCTGCCCGCCCCCGCCGGAGCCGCCGCCGACGACCTGGCCGAGGCCCTGCGTACCGCCCTCGCCGACCGGCGGGTCCTGCTGCTGCTCGACGACGCGGCCGACGCCGAACAGGTCGACGCCCTCCTCCCGGACGCCCCCGACTGCCTGGTCGTCGCCGTCTCCTGCGGCCCCCTTACCGGTATCTCCGACGTCCGCCCCTGCACCCTGGGCGGCCTCGACACCAAGTCCGGCCTGGAGCTGCTCACCCGCCACACCGGCTCGGTGCGCATCACCGTCGACCCCCGTGCCGCCGAGGGCCTGGTCGAGGAGTGCCAGGGGCAGCCCGCCGTGCTGAGGCTGGCCGGCGGCTGGCTCGCCGCCCGCCCCAAGGCGGCCGTCGCCGACCTGGCCAAACAGCTGCACAGCGAGGACGGCGAGGGCACCCCGCTCAGCCGGGTCCTCCGGCTCGTCCACGCCTCGCTGCCCCCGGCCTCCGCCCGGATACTGCGACTGCTCTCGCTGGCCCCGGCCGGCCTCGTCGACCCGCACACAGCCGCCGCGCTGGCCGGCTGCTCCGTCGACGGCGCGCGGGCCGCCCTGGACGACTTCGTCGCCCTCGGCCTGCTGCGCACCGTGGACTCGCCGCTGCCCCAGTACGAGGTGCCCGGCTGTCTGCACCCCCTGCTCACAAAGCTGGCCGCGACCCAGGACCGCCCCGGCGAGCTCCAGCTGGCCCGTGCCCGGATGCTGGAGCGGACGGTACGGCTGCTGCAGTCCTGCCGGGCCATCACCGAGACCGACGACCCCGAGGCCCGCGAGAAGCTCCAGGCCATGCCCCGCTCGCTGCGCTTCCCGAGCCCGCGGGCCGCGGAGGAGTGGCTGCGCATCCGGCGGCCCGCTGTGCTGGCCTCGGCTCGGGCCGCAGTGGCCGACGGGGAGCTGGACACCCTCGCCAGGCGTCTGCTGTCGCAGCTGGTCAGGGCGATGGTGGCGCACTTCGGGACCCAGGCCGCCGCGTCCGACCTGTACGGCGTCCACGCGCTCGTCCTCGACGTCGCCGAGCGCCGGAAGCTGCCCCGCGAGAAGGCCGCCGCGCTGCTGAACCTGGGCGACCTGGACGGCCAGACCGGCCGGACGGCGCAGGCTCTGGTTCGCTACCGGGCCGCGCTGGACGCCGGACGCGAGGCGAACGACCCGTACGCGACCGGGCGCGCGATGGAATCCGTAGGTGGCGCGCATCTGGAGCTCGGGGACTACGACCGGGCCGCCGACTGGTTCGGCCGGGCCCTGGCCCAGCGGCTGGCCCGGGACGAGCGCGCCGAGGCCGCCCGGCTGTACGGCCGTATCGCCGCCGCCCACACCTACGCGGGCCGCTACGGCGAGGCGCAGCGCAACTGGCGGGCCGCTGCCGCCGGATACCGCAAGGCGGGCGATGTGGCGGCCCACGCGCGGGCGTTGAGCGAGCTCGCGCGCGTCCAGGAGTACGCGGGGCGGCCCGAGGAGTCGCTGCGCACCTGCCACGAGGCGCTGGAGTGGGCGCGCCGGGCCGAGGACGAGCGGCTGCAGGCCGCGCTGCAGCTGCGGCTCGCCGACACGCTGGAGCACCTCGGGGATCCGGCGGCCGCCGGACTGCACCGGGGACAGGCCGAGCGGCTCCTCGGTGACGAGCCGGAACAGGCCGACGACACGAAACAAGCCGCTGATGCCTGCGAAATCCGTAGTGCATCCGCTGAAGATTGATGCAATGAAAGGCTAGACAGCGGGAACACCTTCATTAAACTGGCTCTGCCGCACCTTCTCCTGCGGTGTCTCCCGGTGTGTTCCGTCATGCCTGGGTACGTGTTGTATTGCCCCACATCCACTGAGCCAAGGACCGTGATCCACGTGAAGGTCGGCATCCCCCGCGAGGTCAAGAACAACGAGTTCCGGGTGGCCATCACCCCTGCCGGGGTGCACGAGCTCGTGCGCCACGGCCACCAGGTCGTCATCGAGCGGGGCGCCGGCCTCGGCTCGTCGATCCCGGACGAGGAGTACACCGCCGAGGGTGCCCGGATCCTGGACACCGCCGACGAGGTCTGGGCCGCCGCCGACCTGCTGCTGAAGGTCAAGGAGCCGATCGCCGAGGAGTACCACCGCCTCCGCAAGGACCAGACGCTCTTCACCTACCTGCACCTGGCCGCCTCCAAGGAGTGCACCGACGCGCTCATCGAGTCCGGCACCACGGCGATCGCCTACGAGACCGTCGAGCTGCCCAGCCGCGCTCTGCCGCTGCTCGCGCCCATGTCCGAGGTCGCGGGCCGGCTGGCCCCGCAGGTCGGCGCCTACCACCTGATGCGCTCGGTCGGCGGCCGCGGTGTGCTGCCCGGCGGCGTCCCCGGCACCCAGCCCGCGCGTGCCGTCGTCATCGGCGGCGGGGTCTCCGGCTGGAACGCCACCCAGATCGCCGTCGGCATGGGCTTCCACGTGACCCTGCTCGACCGCGACATCAACAAGCTCCGCGAGGCCGACAAGGTCTTCGGCACCAAGGTCCGGGCGATCATGTCCAACGCCTTCGAGCTGGAGAAGGCCGTCCTGGACGCCGACCTGGTCATCGGCGCGGTGCTCATCCCGGGCGCCAAGGCCCCGAAGCTGGTCACCAACGAGCTGGTCGCCCGGATGAAGCCCGGAAGTGTCCTTGTCGACATCGCGATCGACCAGGGCGGCTGCTTCGAGGACTCCCGTCCGACCACGCACGCCGAGCCGACCTTCACGGTCCACGACTCGGTCTTCTACTGCGTCGCCAACATGCCCGGCGCGGTGCCCAACACCTCCACCTACGCGCTCACCAACGCCACGCTGCCCTACATCGTCGAACTCGCCGACCACGGCTGGGTGGAGGCGCTGCGCCGCGACCCCGCGCTGGCCAAGGGGCTCAACACCCATGACGGCAAGGTCGTTTACCGCGAGGTCGCGGAGGCGCACGGACTGGAGCACGTGGAGCTGGAGGCGCTGCTCGGCTGAGCGCGATCGAGCCGAAAACGTAAGTCACCTTTTCGTAAAGGCGATACGTCAACAAGGCGCGTCAACCGTGCGCACCCGGCCGGACCTTGCCCCACAAGGTCCGGCCGGATGTGTGTATGGTCACTTTGCGACTCTCGGTCAACTCGCCTCGAACATAACCCTTCGACCGATTCGTACACCGGTGAAACCTGCCGTGCGACGGCCGTACGCCCTTGACAGCGGGATGTTTCATTGCCGACACATCGGGCCGGGTCCGGCGGATTGTGTTGCTGCGGACGCCCGACACGCCATAGAGTCGCCAACCGTCGGCATGGTGCCACGCTGACCTTGTCTAGAAGTTTCCTGGTCACCAAGGAGGTAAGACGACTTGTGAATGAGTCGACATTTGCTCCCGGGGGTGGTCAACCAGGAATGCCTACGCGGGGCCCGGGTCCCGCGGGGCTCGAGGCTGTCGGCTCCGTCGCTGTCCGAACCTTCGCAGCCCAACAGAGCCAGACCGTCCCCCGCATGGTTCTGTCAGCACCCCAGAGCATGGATGGCCATCACGTGAACGCCATGGCCGGCGAGGGAAGTGGCGCGCCCCACAACCACTTCGCCGACTACGACGAACTGCCCGAAGGGCACTTCTACGACCCCGACGCGGAGTACGAGCCGGATCCCGAGTACGCGGCCACGCTCGCGCCCGACGCTGCCCGCCAGCGCCGGGAGCGCATCGGCCCGACCGGGCGCCCGCTGCCGTACTTCCCGATCCCGGGCCCGCTGACCGACCACGGCCCCGCGAAGATCATCGCGATGTGCAACCAGAAGGGCGGCGTGGGCAAGACGACGTCGACCATCAACCTGGGTGCCGCGCTCGCGGAGTACGGCCGGCGCGTGCTGCTCGTGGACTTCGACCCGCAGGGCGCGCTGTCGGTGGGCCTCGGTGTCAACCCGATGGAGCTCGACCTCACCGTCTACAACCTGCTCATGGAGCGGGGCATGGCGGCCGACGAGGTGCTCCTGAAGACGGCGGTTCCGAACATGGACCTGCTGCCCAGCAACATCGACCTGTCGGCGGCGGAGGTCCAGCTGGTCTCCGAGGTCGCGCGCGAGTCCACGCTGCAGCGCGCCCTGAAGCCGCTCATGGCCGACTACGACTACATCGTGATCGACTGTCAGCCCTCGCTGGGTCTGCTCACCGTGAACGCGCTGACGGCCGCGCACAAGGTGATAGTGCCCCTCGAGTGCGAGTTCTTCGCGCTGCGCGGTGTCGCGCTGCTCACCGAGACCATCGAGAAGGTCCAGGAGCGGCTCAACCCGGAGCTGGAGCTCGACGGGATCCTCGCCACGATGTACGACTCGCGCACGGTCCACAGCCGCGAGGTGCTGGCCCGTGTGGTCGAGGCCTTCGACGACCACGTCTACCACACGGTCATCGGCCGCACGGTCCGCTTCCCGGAGACCACCGTCGCCGGTGAGCCGATCACCACCTACGCCTCCAACTCCGTCGGCGCCGCCGCCTACCGCCAGCTCGCCAGGGAGGTGCTCGCCCGGTGTCACGCCGAGTGAGTCTGCCGGGGGCCGACGAACTCTTCCGTACGACAGGGGGAATGGCGCTCCAGCCGTCCACTCCGCGGCGGGGGGCCAACGGCGAAGCCCGTGTGCCCGCGCCCGCCGGGGAGAGCGACCCGGCCGCGGCCGGGCCGGAGGACGCGCCGCAGTCGGTGCCCGCGCAGGGCGGCGACGGCGAGGGCGCGGAGCATGTGGCTGCGGAGCCGGAGCCGTCCGACGAGGGCGAGTCCCGGGACCGGCCCGCGCGAGGCCAGACGGCGCAGGAAGGTTCTGCCCCGGCCGGTGCGAACGCCCAGCCGCGCAAGCGCGGACGGGCCGCCAACCGGCGGCCCAGCGGGCGGGAACGGCACGACGAGAAGATCACCGTGTACGTCTCCGCCGAGGAGCTGATGGATCTGGAGCACGCGCGTCTCGTGCTCCGGGGCGAGCACGGGCTGGCCGTCGACCGGGGGCGCATCGTGCGCGAGGCGGTCGCCGTGGTCCTGGCCGACCTGGAGTCCCGCGGGGACGCGAGCATCCTCGTACGCCGACTGCGCGGGCGGTAGACGGTAGCCTGCGGGGGCCATGACCTCGAACGACGTTCCCAGCCCCGGCCCCGGCGCCGGCCGTCGTCGTGCGCTGGGACGGGGCGCGGGCGCT
Source organism: Streptomyces gilvus (assembly GCF_022513565.1). Lineage (GTDB taxonomy): Bacteria > Actinomycetota > Actinomycetes > Streptomycetales > Streptomycetaceae > Streptomyces > Streptomyces gilvus. The sequence continues at coordinate 25,886 of NZ_JAKWBE010000012.1, forward strand.
CCGCGGGTCGAGCCGACAGCCCCGACGCCGGAGGAGCGGGCAGCGGCGCCGGAGCCTGCGGCACCGGAAGCCGCGACCGCCCTGGGCGACGGAGTCACCCGGGAGCCATCCACGTCCGCGGCGACGGGGCCCGGGCCGGTCGAGCCGAAGGCGCGCGAGCGGGGTGCGGCCGAGGCCATCGATCCCGCGACTGCCGCATCCGGCGCGGCTGGGCCGGGGCCTGCTGGGCCCGGGGAGGCTGGACCGGAGGTCGTTGAGCCGGAAACGACCGGGCACCTCACGGGTGACGGAGCCGGGGAGCCCGAGCGGGCGGCCGGCGCCGCTGAAGTGCTCGCCGAGCCGGCGGACAAGCGGGCCGAGCCCGGGGCCGCCCCGCTGGTGGGGGAGCCGTTTGCCGAGTTGGGGGGCAAGTCGGTCGAGTCCGGAAACGCCCCGTGGGTGGCGGAGCCGTTTGCCGAGTTGGGGGGCAAGCGGGCTGAGCTCGGGGCCGCCTCGCCGGTGGGGGAGCCGCTTGCCGAGTTGGGGGGCAAGTCGGTCGAGTCCGGAAACGCCCCGTGGGTGGGGGAGCCGTTTGCCGAGTTGGAGGGCAAGTCGGCTGAGCTCGAGGCCGCCCCGTCGGTCGTGGAGCCGTTCGCCGAGTTGGGGGGCAAGTCGGCCGGGTGTGGAGACACCCGCCAGGAGGCAGAGCCTCTCGCCGAGGGTGCACCCTCCGATCTGTCCGCCGATCCGGACAAACCCCCCGACGGTGTCTTCAAAGTCCGGCTCTCCAACTTCGAGGGTCCCTTCGATCTCCTCCTGCAGCTGATCTCCAAGCACAAGCTGGACGTCACCGAGGTCGCGCTGTCCAAGGTGACCGACGAGTTCATGGCGCACATCCGCGCCATGGGGCCGGACTGGGACCTCGATCAGACGACCGAGTTCCTGGTCGTCGCGGCCACGTTGCTCGACCTCAAGGCCGCCCGGCTGCTGCCGTCCGCGGAGGTCGAGGACGAGGCCGATCTCGCCCTCCTCGAAGCCCGGGACCTGCTCTTCGCCCGGCTGCTGCAGTACCGCGCGTACAAACAGATCGCCGACATCTTCAGCCGGCGCCTGCAGGACGAGGCCCGCCGCTACCCCCGCACCGTCGGACTGGAGCCGCACCACGCCGAGCTGCTGCCCGAGGTCGTCATCAGCATCGGCCCGGAGGGGTTCGCCCGGCTCGCGGTCAAGGCGATGCAGCCGAAGCCCAAGCCGCAGGTGTACGTCGACCACATCCACGCCCCGTTGGTCAGCGTCCAGGAGCAGGCCCGGATCGTGGTCGACCGGCTCCGGGAGCTGGGCGAGGCCAGCTTCCGCTCCCTCGTAGAGGACACCGACGACACCCTCACCGTCGTCGCCCGGTTCCTGGCGCTTCTGGAGTTGTACCGGGAGAAGGCCGTGGCGCTGGACCAGGAGACCGCGCTCGGGGAGCTGATCGTGCGGTGGACCGGCGGCGAGGGGGAGACCCAGCCGATGGTGACCGACGAGTTCGACCGGCCGCCCGAGCCGCCCAAGGAGGACAAGCCGTGAGCGAGGAGACGACCGAGCTGCCGGCCGGCCTGCGCGCCGTCGCCGATCTCGACCTCAAGCCCGCCCTGGAGGCGGTCCTGATGGTCGTGGACGAGCCCGCCACCGAGGAGCACCTCGCGAAGATCCTGGAGCGGCCCAGGCGGCAGATCGGCGACGCGCTGCGGGCGCTGGCCGACGACTACACCGTGCAGGGCCGTGGCTTCGAGCTGCGCTTCGTCGCGGGCGGCTGGCGTTTCTACAGCCGCGCCGAGTACGCCCCGGCCGTGGAGCGCCTGGTCCTGGAGGGCCAGACCGCCCGGCTCACCCAGGCCGCGCTGGAGACGCTCGCGGTCGTCGCCTACCGCCAGCCGGTCAGCCGCAGCCGCGTCTCGGCCGTCCGCGGGGTCAACTGCGACGGGGTCATGCGCACGCTGCTGCAACGGGGTCTGGTCGAGGAGGCGGGCGCGGAACCCGAAACAGGTGCGATCCTGTACAGGACGACGAACTACTTCCTGGAGCGGATGGGCCTGCGCGGTCTGGACGAGCTCCCGGAGCTCGCGCCCTTCCTCCCGGAGGCGGAGGCGATCGAGGCCGAGACCCAGGAGGGCGTGCCGTCGTTCGATCCGGACGCTCCGGATTCCGAGGACGCAGACGACAAGACGGAACTTTGATGCGAAGCAGCAGCGGCAAAAACAGCAGCGGAAACAACGGCGGGAGCCGTGGTGGCAACAGCGGCGGCCGCGGCGGGAGCGGCGGTGGCCGCGGTAACCACCGCGGCGCCGGCAACTCCCGTGACGACAAGCAGGGGGGCGGCCGGCCGAAGAAGCCCCGCCCCGAGGAGCGCCGCTACGACGTGGGCCCCGGCGCCACCCAGGAGGGCCCCAAGTCCGGGCGCGGCGGCGCGGCCCGCGGCGGCGCCAAGGGCGGCCCCAGGCAGGGACAGCAGCGCGGCGGCCGGACGGCTCCCGCCCGCTCCCGTGAGTACGAGGCGCGGACCGAGGAGCGCAACCGGGACCGGTACGCGGGCAAGAAGGACGTCAAACTGCCCAAGACCTTCCCGGGCGCCGAGCAGGAGGGCGAGCGGCTGCAGAAGGTCCTCGCGCGCGCGGGCTACGGCTCCCGTCGCGCCTGCGAGGAGCTGATCGAGCAGGCCCGGGTCGAGGTCAACGGCGAGATCGTGCTGGAGCAGGGCAAGCGGGTCGACCCGGAGAAGGACGAGGTCAAGGTCGACGGCCTGACCGTCGCCACGCAGTCGTACCAGTTCTTCTCGCTCAACAAGCCCGCCGGTGTCGTCTCGACGATGGAGGACCCGGAGGGGCGCCAGTGCCTCGGGGACTACGTCACCAACCGCGAGACCCGGCTCTTCCACGTCGGCCGGCTCGACACCGAGACCGAGGGTGTCATCCTGCTCACCAACCACGGCGAGCTGGCGCACCGGCTGACCCACCCCAAGTACGGCGTGAAGAAGACCTACCTCGCCGCCATCGTCGGCCCCATCCCGCGCGACCTGGGCAAGAAGCTCAAGGACGGCATCCAGCTGGAGGACGGCTACGCGCGCGCGGACCACTTCCGGGTCGTCGAGCAGACCGGCAAGAACTACCTGGTCGAGGTGACCCTGCACGAGGGCCGCAAGCACATCGTGCGCCGCATGCTCGCGGAGGCCGGCTTCCCGGTGGAGAAGCTGGTGCGCACCTCCTTCGGCCCGATCACCCTGGGCGACCAGAAGTCGGGCTGGCTGCGGCGGCTGTCCAACACCGAGGTCGGCATGCTGATGAAGGAAGTCGACCTCTGAGCCTCGGGTACCGATGCCTTTTCGCCCTCTCGCCGGTCTGTACTGCGTGACCGGCGAGAGGAGTGTGCAGGGATGCCTGCTACGACGACGGACCGCGAGGAGTTCGTCCGGCTGACGGACCCGTACCGGCGGGAGCTGCTCGCGCACTGCTACCGGATGCTGGGCTCGGTCGACGAGGCCGAGGACCTGGTGCAGGAGACGTATCTGCGGGCCTGGCGGTCCTACGACGGTTACGAGGGCCGGGCGAGCCTGCGGACCTGGCTGCACCGGATCGCCACCAACACGTGTCTGACGGCCCTGGAGAGCCGTGCGAGGCGTCCGCTGCCCTCCGGGCTCGGCGGGCCGTCACAGGCGCCCGAGGAGCCGCTGAGGGGCGCCGCGACGGACGTGCCGTGGCTGCAGCCGCTGCCGGACGCCCTCGTCGACCCGGCGACCGTGGTGGCCGCCCGGGGCAGCCTGCGGCTCGCCCTGGTCGCCGCGCTGCAGCAGCTGCCCGCCCGGCAGCGGGCGGTGCTCATCCTGCGGGACGTGCTGGCCTGGCGGGCGCCGGAGGTGGCCGCCAGGCCAGCACCGGCGGGCGCCGGAGGTGGCCGCGCTGCTCGGGACGTCGACCGCGGCCGTCAAGAGCACACTGCAACGCGCGCGTGCCCGGCTCGACGAGGTGGCCCCCGAGGAGGACCTCGTCGTCGAACCCGGGGGCGCGGCCGACCGGGAGGTGCTCGACCGCTACATGGCCGCCTTCGAGCACGCCGACCTGGACGCGCTGGTCGACCTCCTGCAGGACGGCGTGGAGCTGGAGATGCCGCCCAACCTGGAGTGGTTCCGCGGCCGGAAGGACGTGCTGCGCTTCCTGCACGCGCGCGTCCACGAGGAGGGCGGACTGCGGATGCTGCCCACGCGCGCGAACGGGCAGCCGGCCCTCGTCATGTACGCGCGCGGGGTGGACGGCGTGCTGCGGGCGCACTCGGTGCAGGTCCTCACCGTGGTGGACGGGACGGTGGCCCGGGTCACCGCCTTCCTCGACGTGGAACAGGTCGTCCGCTTCGGGTTCCCGCGGGTGCTGTCGTGAACGCCGGTGAGCTGCTGGAACGTTCGCTCGCCTACGCGCTGGGGTGCGTCGCCGGGGTGGGGGCCGGGCGGCTGGAGCGGGGAACTCCGTGCGCGGAGTGGGACCTGGGGGAGCTGCTCGGGCATCTCGACGACTCGCTCGACGCCCTGCACGAGGGGCTGACGGGCGGGCGCGTCGGGCTGACGCCGGGGACCGCCGACCCGGCCTGCGCGTTCCGTACGCGCGCGTGCGCGGTGCTCGGCGCCTGGGCCGCCGGGCCCGGGGAGCGGGTGCTGGTCGGCGAACTGCCGCTGGACGTGCGGGTGATGGCCGCCGTGGGGGCCGTGGAGATCGCCGTGCACGGCTGGGACGTGGCGCAGGCCAGCGGGCGCCGGCGGCCCATACCGGCCGCGCTCGCCGCCGAACTGCTGCCCGTCGCGCGGTGCGTGGTCGCGGCGGAGGACCGGGGTGTGCGGTTCGGCACGCCGGTCGCCGTGCCGCTGGGCGCGGGGCCCGACGGACGGCTGCTGGCCTTCCTGGGGCGGCGCGATTCCTTTGCGGGGTGAGGGTGGTCTGCCTTCCGTGAGCGACCTCATGAGCTCACGGAAGGAACCCCTGTCATGACCGACACACTGAGTGTCTCCACAACCGGAGCGACCGGAGCGACCGGAGCGACCCGAGCGGCCGGGCGACCCGTCGAGGCGGGCCCGTCCCGCCGCGGCTGGACCGTCCTGCTGGCCGGGCTCGGCGCGTTGCTGTGCTCCCTGGACGTCGTGGTCGTCGCCACCGCGCTGCCCGCGCTGCGGGCCGGTTTCGGGGCGAGCCTGTCGGACCTGGAGTGGACGATCAACGCCTACAACCTGGTCTTCGCCTGCCTCACCCTGACCGGCGCCGCGCTCGGCGACCGCTTCGGACGCCGGCGGATGTACGTCGTCGGGCTCGCCGTCTTCACCCTCGCCTCCGCCACCGCCGCCCTGTCGAACGGCCCCGGACAGCTCATCGGCGCCCGGATCGTGCAGGGCGCCGGGGCGGCCGTCCTGCTTCCGCTCACCCTGACCCTGATCAGCGAGGCGTTCCCGGCCGAGAAGCGGGGGGTCGCCATCGGGGTGTGGGGCGGGGTGACCGGGCTCGGGGTGGCCGCCGGGCCGGTGCTGGGCGGGGCCGTCACCGAGGGGCTGTCCTGGCAGTGGATCTTCTGGCTGAACGTGCCGATCGGCCTGGTGATGCTGCCCTTCGCCGCCACCAAACTCCGGGAGAGCTACGGCACCCGGCCCCAACTCGACCTGGTGGGGCTGGTGCTGGCGGCCGTCGGGCTGACCGGGCTGGCCTGGGCGCCGGTCCGGGCGCCGCAAGCCGGGTGGGGGAGCGCCGAGGTGCTGTCCGCGCTCGCCGCGGGTGTCGCGTTCGGCACGGCCTTCCTCGTGTGGGAGCGCAAGGGAGCCCGTTACCCGATGCTTCCGCTCGCGCACTTCCGCAACCGCGGCTTCGCCACCGCCAACGCGGCCGGCTTCCTGGTCTTCGGTTCGCTCCTGGGCGCCCTGTTCATGATCACGCAGCTCTTCCAGACCGGACTCGGCTACTCCCCGCTCCAGGCGGGCGTGCGCATCCTCGTCTGGAACGCCATGCCGCTGCTCATCGCCCCGGTCGCGGGCGCCCTCGCGGACCGCTTCGGCACCCGGCCCTTCCTGCTGATCGGCCTGCTGCTCCAGGCAGTCGGCCTCGCCCTGCTGGCCTGGCAGGTCGAACCGGGCGTCCACTACGGACAGTTGGTCCTGCCGCTGATCATCGCCGGCATCGGCATCTCCATGGTCTTCCCGAGCGTCGCCAACGCCGTGACGTCCTCCGTCCCGCTCGGCGAGGCCGGTGTCGCGGCCGGCGTCAACAACGCCCTGCGGGAACTGGGCGGAGTCTTCGGCGTCGCCGTCGCCGCCCTGGTCTTCACCCGGTACGGCGGCTACGGCTCCCCGGCGTCCTTCCTGGACGGCTGCGCGCCGGCCCTGTGGGTGTCGGCGGGCGCCGCGGGAGCGGGCGCGCTGGTGGCGGCGTTCGCGCCGTCACGTACGCGCGCGTGAGCCCAGTCCGTGCCGTCGAGCAGCGCACGCATGCGCTCGGCGGCACCGACCGCGGCCGCGCCGCAGCAGTTGTTGAACAGCACGTGCAGCCGGCCGGCCCGGTCGGCGAGCCCGCGCAACCGGGGCAGCCACTCGGCGAGTTCGGCCTCCTCGTAGTCGTAGCGGAAGCGGTCCTCCTTGCTCCCCGAGCCCCAGGCGGGGCTGCGGCCGTGGAAGCGGACGACGGACAGGTCCGGTGAAGTGACCGGTGTGACGGGCGGGATGGACGAGGGAAGCCTCTGTGCCGTGTCGACGGCCACGGCGGCCATGCCGTACCGGGCCAGCAGGGCGCGTGTCGCGTCCGCCCACTCCTCGCTCCACCAGCCGGGATGCCGGAACTCCACCGAGAGGGGCCATCCCGCCGTCCGTTCGGCGCACTCCCCGAGGAACCGCCCGGCCCGCCGTCCGGGCCGGAACCACGGCGGGAACTGGAACAGCACACCGCCGAGCCGCCCGGCCGCCCGCAGCGGCTCGACGCCCTCGGCGAACCGCGCCCACACCGCGTCGAGCACCTTCGCGTCCAGGGGGTCGGCGGGCAGCCCGTCGGGCATCACGGACCCGCGGGTCGGGTGGCCGGTGAGCAGCGAGAACGCCTTGACGTCGAAGACGAAGCCCTCGGGCGTGCGGTCCGCCCACAGCTGGGAGTTGCGGGCGCTGGGCAGGGCGTAGTACGCCGAGTCGACCTCGACCACCGGGAACCGGGACGCGTAGTACCGCAACCGCCCCTCGGCGTCCCGGCTTCCCGCCGGAAACCAGCCGCTGCCGACCAGCGCGCGGTCCGTCCACGAACACGTGCCCACCAGGATCTCGCCCATGCGGGGCCGGTTACCCGCGCGGGGGTTGTGGAAGCACGCCGATGCTGTTTATAGTCGTAGTGACTATTAAAGAAGGACGATCAAAGACGCTCGCCGAGAGGGTGGTGAACGTGGCGTTCGACAAGGCGAGTTACGACAAGTACGCCTACGAGCCTTTCGCCGTCACCGTCGACCTCGCCGTCCTCACCATCCGGGACGGCGTGCTCCAGGTGCTGCTGGTCGAGCGCGGGCAGGAGCCGTACGCCGGGCACTGGGCGCTGCCCGGCGGCTTCGTCGAGCCGGACGAGTCGGCGGAGACGGCCGCCGGGCGTGAACTCGCCGAGGAGACAGGCCTGTCGGACGTCACCGGACTCCATCTGGAGCAGCTGCGCACCTACAGCGAGCCCGACCGGGACCCCCGGATGCGGGTCGTGTCCGTCGCCTTCACCGCACTGCTGCCCGACGCGCCCGAACCGCACGCCGGGAGCGACGCGGCCAGGGCGAGCTGGCTGCCGTACCACGCGGACCGGCCGCTCGCCTTCGACCACGACCGGATCCTGGCCGACGCCCACGAACGCGTCGGCGCCCAGCTCGAGTACAGCTGCCTCGCCACCGCCTTCTGCCCGCCCGAGTTCACCCTCGGCGAGCTGCGGCAGGTCTACGAGACGGTCTGGGGCACGCCCCTCGACCGGCCCAACTTCCGCCGCAAGGTGCTCGCCACACCCGGGTTCGTCGAACCGGTGCCGGGCGGCGCCCGACTGACCGGGGGGCGCGGCAAACCCGCCGCCCTCTACCGCGCGGGTGAGGCCACCGCCCTGCACCCGCCCCTCCTCCGACCGTCCCGGGAAGGACGCCCCGTATGACCGCAACCATCGTCGACAAGCGCGCCGCCACCGGGGCGTTGATCGGGCTCGCCCTCGGGGACGCGCTCGGCTTCCCGACCGAGTTCAACGACGTTCCGACGATCATCGCCAAGCACGGTCCCTGGCGGCAACTGCCGCTGTCCCGGCATGCCTTCGTCTCCGACGACACGCAGATGACGCTGGCCGTCGCGCACGGCATGCGCACGGCGATGGACCGCGGGGTGCTCGCGCCCAAGCGGCTGGAGCGGCCGCTGCGCGAGGAGTTCGTGAACTGGTACCAGTCGCCGGACAACAACCGGGCTCCCGGAAACACCTGTCTGCGGGCGTGCGATCTCCTCAAGGACGAGAACCGGCCCTGGCAGGACGCCAGCCAGATCGGCTCCAAGGGGTGCGGCGCCAACATGCGCGTGGCGCCCGTCGGGCTCGCGCCGGGGCTGAGCGACGAACAGCGCGCCGGGGCGGCACAGTTGCAGGCGGCGCTCACCCACGGCCACCCCACGGCGCTCGCCGCGTCCGACCTGACGGCGAGGGCGGTACGGCTGCTCGCCCAGGGCACCGAACCGGCGGCCCTGGTCGGGCTGCTGCGGACGTACGCCCGTGACAACCGCAGCCGCTACCACCACACCTGGCTGGGCGACCTGTGGACCCGGGCCGACGACTCCACGCCCGAGGAGTTCGTCGCCCGCGGCTGGGACGAGTGTCTGGCGGTGCTCGACCGTCTCGACGAGGCCGTGCGCACCGCCGACCCCGAGGCCGACCCTTGTGTGGCCACCGGCGCGGGCTGGATCGCCGAAGAGGCCCTGGCGACCGGCCTGTTGTGCTTCCTCCACTTCCCCGACGAACCGGTCACCGCCATCCGCCGCGCCGCCTGCACCTCCGGCGACTCGGACTCCATCGCCTGCCTGACCGGCGCGTTCGCGGGCGCGTACCGGGGCGCGGACGCCTGGCCGACCGACTGGGCGGACCGCGTCGAGTACCGGGGCGACCTGATGACACTCGGCGCCCTCTGGGACGCTTGAGCCGTGACCGACGCCCTGGACCTCGACCTGACCCCGGTGATCGCCGAACAGCCCGACCCCGTGCTGTTCGCGACCGTCTCCGGCGCACACCTCTACGGCTTCCCGTCCCGCGACTCGGACGTGGACCTGCGGGGCGTGCACCTGTTGCCGGCCGCCGATCTCGTCGGGCTCCGTGAGCCGGAGGAGACCCGGTCGCGGATGTGGGACCGGGACGGCGTCGAGATGGACCTCGTCACCCACGACGTACGCAAGTTCGTCCGGCTGATGCTGCGCCGCAACGGCTATGTGCTGGAACAGCTGCTCTCACCGCTGGTCGTCCACACCACGGACGCGCACCGGGAACTGTCCGGGCTCGCACCCGGTGTGCTCACCTCGCATCACGCCCACCACTACCGCGGATTCGCCACCACCCAGTGGCGGCTCTTCGAGAAGACCGGTGAGCTGAAGCCGCTGCTCTACACCTTCAGGGTGCTGCTCACCGGCATACATCTGATGCGCGCGGGTGAAGTGCAGGCCCATCTGCCCACCCTGCTCGGCGAGGTGTCCGAGGCGCCCGCCTACCTGCCGGCTCTCGTCGCGGCGAAGGCGGAGCGGGAGCACGGGGGCGCCGAGGTCGACCACGCGCGCGTGGAGGCCGACGTCGAGCGGCTGCACGGGGTGCTCGACGTGGCGCAGGAGGAGTCAGCGCTGGCCGACGTCCCGCGTGCCTACGACGCCTTGCACGACTTCGTCGTACGGGTCCGGCTGGAGGGCTGACGCGCGGCGGACGCGCAGGAGGAAGTCCTCCACACGGCGGTGGTCGGGGGTTTCGGGGAGGGGGGTGCGCCGGGACGCCTCGTCCGCCTGCGTCGCCAGGCGGTTCATCCAGGACTCGACCTCCGGCCAGGGGAGTTCGCCGCGTTTCACGGCGAGCAGGGGCTCGCGCTGGTCGCCCACGTCGATGGTGAGGGCGCCCGTGCGGAGCAGGTCGCGGGAGCTGATCAGCAGGCGCAGCAGGTGCATCGCGTGCTTCCAGCGCGGGGCGCCGTGGACACGGACGTCCGCCTCCAGTTTCCTGCGCTGGCCGAGCGCGTAGCGGGTGAAGGTCTCGTGGGCCCGGCGGGAGAGGAACGCCTCGCGCAGGGAGAGGAGTTCGCGGCCCGTCTCGTCCACGTGCTCCACGAGGGGCGAGTGCAGGCACTCCAGGATGTTCGGGTTCGCGCGCAGGGCGAGTTCGCAGAAGCGTTCCAGTTCCCAGCTGAACTGTTCGTCCGCCGGGCCCTCGACATGCGTCGGCGGCTTCTCGAAACGCCAGAACAGGGGCGTGGGGGCGAGGTACACGCCTCGGCGGTCGGTGTCGCTGCCCTCCGTCGCCAGACCGAACGCGCGCGACCCCATGACGCAGGAGTAGATCGTGTGGTCGCGCACCAGGGCCTCGGGCTGCATGTCCGCGAGCGTACGCGGCGCCTCACGCCAGGTGGATCGAATTTCCCTCCACCTTGATCTGCTCCGGCGGCAACGGCTTCGGCGCCGGTCCGCCCGCCACCGTACCGTCGGCGATGCGGTACCTGCTGCCGTGGCACGGGCAGTCGATGGTGCCGTCGGCGACCGTGCTCACCGTGCAGCCCTGGTGGGTGCAGATCGCCGAGAAGGCCTTGAACTCGCCCTTCGCCGGCTGGGTGACGACGACCTTCTCGTCCTTGAAGATCTTGCCCCCGCCGACCGGGATCTCGGAGGTCTTCGCGAGCGCCTGCCCGGCCGAGGCCTTCACGGACGAGGAGCCCGAACCGCCCCCGCCGTCGCCGTACTTGCTGCAGCCCGCGGCCAGCGGCACCGCGCCTGTCGCGAGGAGAACCGTGCGCCGCGTCGAACGGTGGGTCATGTCGTCACTCCGAACGTACGGAAGAACCAGAGGGCGGACGTCAGCCAGATGAGGGTGAGAACACTGAAGACCAGCCCGCCGACGAACGGCAGCAGCCAGCCCGGCAGCCGCTCCGAGCGGAGCAGCAGCATCTTGGCGCTGAAGGCGCCGAAGAAGAAGCACCCCAGGACGGAGTGCCACATGACGCGCGTGCTGTACGTCTGGTAGCCCAGCGCGTACAGGCAGTGCACGGCCACCGGGACCGCCACCAGGAACGCGATCCGCCCCGACCAGCGGTGCAGCGCGGGCGCCCAGCTCGGACCCCGGAGCCTGCCGTACACCATGAACGCGGACACCAGCTGGACGAGTGCGAAGAGGAAGGCGGTCGTCGCGAGCCACGACTTCACCGCCCCCGTGCTGCTGAACCCGGCGAGGTTGAAGGCGGTGCCGGCCGGGTGGTGGGCCTTCCCGTAGACGCCGAGGCCGACGGCCACCGCGGCGGCGACCAGGGCCGGGACCAGATAGCGGGCCGGGCTCGGCGCCCGGTGGGCCGGCCCCGGAGGCGGAAAACCCTGCGTGGCGGCGTTCGGATCGACGGTCATGGTCGGCTCCCCGGGCAGAAGGATCAAGGAGTTACGGGACGTGCCGTGAGCTGCTCCCCGTCGACCGTCACCGCGCCCGTGGCCGGGTCGATGGCGGGCGCGGCCGTGCGCTTGCCGTCACGGGTGAGGAGACCGACCTGGCGGCCGTCGGGCAGGACGATCCAGCCGCCGACGATCCGGGCGCCGCGCACCTGGCTGTTGGCCCGGTACAGCCCGGAGGGCTTGTTGGCCTTGGCCAGGGTGAAGGTGTAGTGGCCGCCACCGAGGTCGGCGGTGCCGCTCAGCCGCGCGCCTCCCTTCAGGGTGCCGTTCAGCCGCGCGCCGTTCTCGCCGGTCAGCGCCATGCTGCCGTCGTCGCGCACATCGCCCTTCAGCCACGACTCGATGTTGTGGCCGTCGCAGAAGTACGCGATCGCCTTGCCGCCGCGCAGCGAGACGGCGACGGCGGAGGAGTCGTCGTCGGTGCGCCCGGTGTAGACGCCGGTGGCCGCCGCCGTGCGCGTCGGGGTCGGACTGGAACTCGGCGGCGCGCTGGTCCTCGTGGGGGCGGGAGACGCGGCCGGCGACTCCTCCTTGTACGTGGACGAGGCGTTCTTCGTGCCCGTCGTCGAGTTGAGCGTGAGCATGAACAGGCCGAACAGCAGTCCCGCGAGCAAGGTCAGCAGCGGTCCAGGACGCTTCATGAAGGCCTCCCCCGAGGCGAGTTTCCTGTCATGAGAGCGGACCGGCGGCCACGGCGTAAAGAGGCGCACGGGGTGTTCCGCCCCCAAGTATCGGAATAGAGACATTCGGGTGACATCGCCGGAGATCGTCGGGCCGTCTCAGCGGGCGGGCGCCGACGGCCGCCGCCGCGCGGGCTGACTAGGCTGGACGGTCACAGAGCCGATGCATGAGCGAGGAGCAGCGCCGTGGCGGTACGAGCGGTCCGGGGAGCCGTCCAACTGGAACGGGACGAGGCCGGACACATGGACGAGCAGGTCGGAGCCCTGCTCACCGCCGTCCTGGAGCGGAACGGCCTGACCATCGACGACCTGATCAGCGTCTGGTTCACGGCCACCCCCGACCTGCACAGCGACTTCCCGGCGGCCGCCGCCCGCAAGCTCGGCATCGTCGACGTCCCCCTGATCTGCGCGCAGGAGCTCGACATCGAGGGCGCCATGCCCCGGGTCGTGCGGATCCTCGCGCACATCGAGACCGACCGGCCCCGCGCCGAGATCAACCACGTCTACCTCGGCGCTGCGGCCGCCCTGCGCAAGGACATCGCCCAGTGAGAACCGCACTCGTCATCGGCACCGGCCTCATCGGTACGTCCGCGGCCCTCGCCCTGTCCCAGCGGGGCGTCGTCGTCCACCTCACCGACCACGACCCGGAGCAGGCCCGCACCGCGGCCGCGCTGGGCGCCGGCACGGACGAGATTCCCGAGGGACCCGTCGACCTCGCGATCGTCGCCGCCCCGCCGGCCCATGTCGCCGCCGTGCTCGCCGACGCCATGCGCCGGGGCGTCGCCCGTGGCTACATCGACGTGGCCAGCGTCAAGGGCGGTCCGCGCCGCGAGCTGGAGGCGCTGGGCCTGGACCTGGCGTCGTACATCGGCACGCACCCCATGTCCGGCCGGGAGAAGTCCGGCCCGCTGGCCGCCACCGGCGACCTCTTCGAGGGCCGCCCCTGGGTGCTGACGCCGACCCGGGACACCGACACCGAGGTGCTGAACCTCGCGCTGGAGCTGGTCTCGCACTGCCGTGCCGTGCCGGTGGTGATGGACGCCGACGCCCACGACCGCGCCGTCGCGCTCGTCTCTCACATGCCCCACCTGGTCTCCAGCATGGTCGCCGCGCGTCTGGAGAACGCCGAGGAGGCGGCCGTACGGCTGTGCGGGCAGGGCATCCGGGACGTGACCCGGATCGCCGCCTCCGACCCCCGGATGTGGATCGACATCCTCTCCGCCAACCCCGGGCCGGTCGCCGACCTGCTCTCGGACGTCGCCGCCGATCTGGAGGAGACCGTCGAGGCGCTGCGCTCCCTGCAGTCCTCGGACGACGCCAAGCGGCGCGAGGGCACGGCCGGCATCGAGGACGTGCTGCGCCGCGGCAACGCGGGGCAGGTCCGCGTCCCCGGCAAGCACGGCTCCGCTCCGCGGGTGTACGAGGCCGTCACCGTCCTGATCAGCGACGAACCCGGCCAGCTGGCCCGTATCTTCGCCGACGCCGGCCGGGCCGGGGTCAACATCGAGGACGTGCGCATCGAGCACGCGACCGGGCAGCAGGCGGGTCTGATCCAGCTGATGGTGGAGCCGCAGGCGGCGCCGGTGCTCAGTGCCGCGCTGCGGGAGCGGGGCTGGTCCATCCGGCAGTGATCCTCCCGATCATCCGCCTGTAAGAGGGGACCCGGGAAGCCAGTAACCTTGTGCGGGGCGCGCTCGCGCCCGTACACCACCCACCGCACCGCACCAGGAAGGTGTCCCCTCGTGGAAAACGGCGCCGCCAAGCCCGTGATCGTCGCCATCGACGGTCCCTCCGGCACGGGCAAGTCGAGCACGTCGAAGGCCGTCGCCGCGCAGCTCGGCCTGAGCTACCTGGACACCGGCGCCCAGTACCGGGCGATCACCTGGTGGATGGTGACCAACGGGATCGACCTCGAGGACCCCTCCGCGATCGCCGCCGTGGCCGGCAAGCCCGAGATCGTCTCCGGTACGGACCCGGCGAACCCGACGATCAGCGTCGACGGCACCGACGTGGCCGGGCCGATCCGCACCCATGAGGTCACCGCCCAGGTCAGCGCGGTCAGCGCGGTGCCCGAGGTGCGCGCCCGGATCACCGAGCTGCAGCGTTCGCTGGCCGCCTCCGCGGAGAGCGGCATCGTCGTCGAGGGCCGGGACATCGGTACGACGGTGCTGCCCGACGCCGATCTGAAGATCTTCCTCACCGCCTCCGCGGAGGCCCGCGCGGCCCGCCGCAGCGGTGAGCTGAAGGGCGCCGACGTCAACGCGACCCGCGAGGCCCTGATCAAGCGGGACGCGGCCGACTCCTCCCGCAAGACCTCGCCGCTCGCCAAGGCGGACGACGCGGTCGAGGTGGACACCACCGAACTCACCCTCGCGCAGGTCATAGAGTGCGTCGTCACCCTCGTCGAGGAGAAGCGGGCCGGGAAGTGACTGCTGCTCCCGTTGCCTCCGAGCGGGGCGCCGAGGTCGGGCGGCGCATCGGCGTCGGCCTGATGTACGGGCTGTGGAAGCCGCGGGTGCTCGGCGCCTGGAGGGTGCCCGCGAGCGGCCCGGTGATCCTCGCGGTGAACCACTCCCACAACATCGACGGCCCGATGGTCATGGGGGTGGCGCCCCGGCCGACGCACTTCCTGATCAAGAAGGAGGCGTTCGTCGGCCCGCTCGACCCGTTCCTGACGGCCATCGGCCAGCTGAAGGTGGACCGCTCGGTCGCCGACCGCGGGGCCATAACGCGCGCGCTCGACGTCCTTGCGGCCGGGGGAGTCCTGGGCATCTTCCCGGAGGGCACCCGCGGAGAGGGCGACTTCGCCTCCCTGCGCGCCGGGCTCGCCTACTTCGCCGTCCGCAGCGGCGCCCCGATCGTCCCGGTCGCCGTCCTGGGAAGTTCCGACCGGCCCGGACGGTTGATAAAGGGGCTGCCTCCGCTGCGCAGCCGCGTCGACGTCGTCTTCGGCGACCCCTTCGAGGCGGGCGACGGCACCGGACGACGCACCCGAGCGGCCCTGGACGCGGCCACCGAACGCATCCAGAAACAGCTCGGCACCCACCTGGAAAACGCCAGGCGCCTGACCGGGCGTTAGGCAACACTGAGTAGTGGATCACACCGGATGACACCGGGGGGTCCACCGATCACCACGATGAACGAGGTACGGACTTCATGAACGACGACATCCACTCCGAGGGCTCTTTCGAAGAGCATGACCACGGAGAGCTTGGCGATGCCGAGTACGCGGAGTTCATGGAGCTCGCCGCGGAAGAGGGCTTCGACCTCGAGGACGTCGAGGGGGCCATCGAGGCCGCGGGGCACGGGCCGCTGCCGGTGCTGGCGGTGGTCGGGCGGCCGAACGTCGGCAAGTCGACCCTCGTCAACCGCATCATCGGCCGCCGTGAGGCGGTCGTCGAGGACAAGCCCGGTGTCACCCGCGACCGGGTGACCTACGAGGCCGAGTGGGCGGGCCGCCGCTTCAAGGTCGTCGACACCGGCGGCTGGGAGCAGGACGTCCTCGGCATCGACGCCTCCGTGGCCGCCCAGGCCGAGTACGCGATCGAGGCCGCCGACGCGGTGGTGTTCGTCGTCGACGCCAAGGTCGGCGCGACCGACACCGACGAGGCGGTCGTACGACTGCTGCGCAAGGCCGGCAAGCCCGTCGTGCTGGCGGCCAACAAGGTCGACGGCCCCAGCGGCGAGGCGGACGCCGCCTACCTGTGGTCCCTCGGCCTCGGCGAGCCGCACCCGGTCTCCGCGCTGCACGGCCGCGGCACCGGCGACATGCTCGACGCCGTCCTGGAGGCGCTCCCGGACGCGCCCGCGCAGACCTTCGGCGGCACCGGCATCGGCGGCCCCCGCCGGATCGCCCTCATCGGCCGCCCGAACGTCGGCAAGTCCTCCCTGCTGAACAAGGTCGCGGGCGAGGAGCGCGTCGTCGTCAACGAAATCGCGGGCACCACCCGCGACCCGGTCGACGAGCTGATCGAACTCGGCGGAGTCACCTGGAAGTTCGTCGACACGGCCGGTATCCGCAAGCGCGTCCACCTCCAGCAGGGCGCCGACTACTACGCCTCGCTGCGCACCGCGGCCGCCGTCGAGAAGGCCGAGGTGGCGGTCATCCTGATCGACGCGTCCGAGTCCATCTCGGTGCAGGACCAGCGGATCGTCACCATGGCCGTCGAGGCGGGCCGTGCCATGGTCATCGCCTACAACAAGTGGGACACCCTCGACGAGGAGCGCCGCTACTACCTGGAGCGGGAGATCGAGACCGAGTTCGGCCAGGTGGCGTGGGCGCCCCGGGTCAACGTCTCGGCGCGCACCGGGCGGCACATGGAGAAGCTGGTCCCGGCGATCGAGACCGCTCTCGCCGGCTGGGAGACCCGTATCCCCACCGGCCGCCTGAACGCCTTCCTCGGCGAGCTGGTCGCCGCCCACCCGCATCCGATCCGGGGCGGCAAGCAGCCGCGCATCCTCTTCGGCACCCAGGCCGGCACCAAGCCGCCGCGGTTCGTCTTCTTCGCCTCCGGCTTCATCGAGGCGGGCTACCGGCGCTTCATCGAGCGCCGGCTGCGGGAGGAGTTCGGCTTCGAGGGGACGCCGATCCATATCTCGGTGCGGGTGCGCGAGAAGCGTGGGAAGAAGAAGTAGGCGCGAACAACACGCCAACGACAAGGAGGGCGGCCCCCGTCGGGACCGCCCTCCTTCTCGTGTCCGCTCAGCCGCCTCCGCGCGAACCCGGCGGCAGGGCCGCCGGTACGTGCCGCATCGCCGAGGCCTGGGGCCCGATGTGCCCGACCCGCTGCCACTGCGACTGCTGACGCGCGACGGACGCCCCCGCGCTGTAGGCGCCGTAGGAGCTGCTGAACGACCCCGGGCGGTGCCCGCCGTACGACCCCGTGCTGTACGAGATGTCCCCGAAGGCGATGAAGCCCAGATCCTCCTCGCCGCTGCGGTCCCCCGGCAGCGCGCGGAAGGACTTGACGTACTCGGCGTAGAGCGCGTCGTAGATCGGCGTGGCCGATGGGCCGCCCAGAAGGTCCGGAGCCGACCTCGACGAAGGGATCGACTGGAACGACTGGCGGCGCGGAACGTCGTATGCGTGCACGTATGTCCAAACGACCTGGCCTCGCTTGGGATGCGGGTTCACACGACGGGGCCCTCAGGTGCCGGCGAGGGGCATGGCCGCGGCGACCAGCTTGCCGTTGGCGGCGGCCTTGTCGAGCGCGTCCCGCAGCAGGTCCTCACGCGGCTGGCGGCCGATCGAGCCGACCGGCGCGGCGAACATCAGGACCTGCCGGCGCTTGTTCGCGGCGGCCCGCCAGCCCTCCGTCACCTGCAGCGGCTGGTGCGCCTGCCACCAGGCCACCGGCTGACCGCCGGACGCGTTCGGCTGCAGCACCGCGTGCAGCTGGCCGACCGCGAGCAGCACCGACCAGCCGTGCAGCACCGGCGGCACCTCGTTGATCGCCGTCAGCGGCATGAACCCCTGCTCGATGAGCAGCGGCAGGAAGTCGTCGCCGAGACCCGTGGCGCCCGGCCGTACGATGGGTCCCGTCGGCTCGACGACCAGCGCCGGGTGCAACTCCCCGGCGATCAGCACGAGTCCGCTGGTCACCCCGAGCACGGCCTGCTCCGGTACGACCTTGTCCGGGTCCAGGTCCACCGTGTCGCCGGAGATGGACCGCACGGCCCCCCTCAGCTGCTCCTCGGTCACCTGAACGACCTGCGAGGGCAGGCAGGTGGCGTGGGCGAAGGCGAGGACGGCGGTCTCGTCGCCGATGAACAGGACGGTGCTGGTGCGCTCCTGTTCGGAGTCGCCCGGGGTGCGGCAGGACGTGCAGTCGTAGCTGCCGGGGGCGTTCTGTCCGGCGAGCAGCCGGTCGGCTTCTTCGTCGCCGATCTCGGCGCGTACCTCGTCGCTGACGTCGAGCATGCGCGGCACGGTGGCTCCCCTCGGGAAGTGTGAACCGGGCGGGTCCCGGACTCATGAAGAAGACAACGGGGGACCTGTGGCGAGAGTCACGCTCCTGGGCGAACGGAATCAATCCATCCAACGCGGATGGTCACGACGAGTTCGGAATCAGTCACTCCCGGTCAAGTCCTTGTAAGGTCAAGGGAGTTGGTTGCGTGAAGTGAGTCACAGTTAGATGGTGCGGGTGGTCGACATATCAGGAAATCACGGAGCGAAGCAGGTCTCCGGAAAATCGCACTACCCCTGGTAACACCCGGCTGACCTGGCATGACGCCTCGATGGTTGTCGTCCCGCCCCGCCGCTCCTTAGATTCCTCGGCCGTGTGCAACGAGCACCGCTCGGGAAACGTCCGTCCACCGCACCCGGCCCGCACCACCGGCCGGCGCGGCCGCGGCGGACGGGGCGGAGCGTCGCGACCGGCCCAAGTGCCGCGAGCGCGCCCCGCCTTGGGGGAGCCCGGGTGTTTCGAGAGGGAATTACATGTCCGAGTGTGCCGATACCACCCGCGACAACGTTCGTAAGACGCGTACGACGGCGGTCCTCGCCGGGGCCGCACTGCTCGCCCCCCTCGGACTGCTGGCCGCCACCGGCAACGCGGTCGCGGCGGACGGCGGAGTGTGGGACCGCATCGCCCAGTGCGAGAGCGGCGGCAACTGGCACATCAACACCGGCAACGGCTACTACGGCGGACTCCAGTTCTCCGCCGGCACCTGGCGCGCGTACGGCGGCTCGGCCTACGCCTCCACCGCCGACAAGGCCTCCAGGGAAGCGCAGATCGCCGTCGCCACCAAGGTCCAGCACGCCCAGGGCTGGGGCGCCTGGCCGGTCTGTTCGGCCCGGGCCGGGGCGTACGGCAGCGCGCCCGCCTCGTCCGGCGCGGCCACCACGAAGGCGGCCCCCGAGGAGGTCGCCTCCAAGAAGGTGCCGAAGAACGTTTCGAAGCAGCCGTCGAAGGCGCCGGCCCGCTCGACCGGGCACACCAACCGCAGCTCCTCCCGCGGCGACTACACGGTCCGCGAGGGCGACACGCTCAGCATGATCGCCGCGCGGCACGGGACCACCTGGCAGCGCCTGTACGCCGCCAACAAGGCCGTCATCGGCGGGGATCCGAACCTCATCGTGCCCGGGCAGCAGCTCGACCTCTGAGGCACACCCCCTCACCGGGTACCGCGGGGCCTCGTCCGCCGAGACGGACGAGGCCCTTCGGCGTCCGTACGGTCACCGAGGCCGCGCCCTGTCAGCGCCGCGCCCGCTCGTCCGCCTCGCCGCCGAACACGACCGTCCCGCGCCGCAGTTCGTACACCAGGACCGGGGTTCGGTGGCGAAGACCGGGCGGCAGCCGCTGCTCGGCGACGATCACACACGCGTCCAGACCGGCGAGCAGTTCGTACGTCCGGGCCGCGACCGGCGGTGACATGCCCTGCGCCGGCTCGTCGACGAGGACCACGCGCGCGCGTGCCAGCAGGGCGCGGCAGAGGGCGAGCATGCGCTGCTCGCCGCCGGAGAGCGTGCCGGCCCGGTGCTGGAGCAGGGGCCTGAGCTGCGGGTAGGCGTCGAGGGCGAAGTCGTACCGCCGGCCGGCGAGTTCGAGGTTCTCGTGGACGGTGAGGGAGCCGAACACGGCCTGGCGCTCCGGGACCAGGCACAGTCCGCGCCGCGCACGCTCGTACGCCGGCAGCCGGGTCACGTCGGTCCCGTCCCAGACCACCGTTCCGGCGGACAGCGGCACGGTACCGGCCAGCGCGCGCAGGGCGGTCGTACGGCCGGAGCCATTGCGGCCGAGCAGGACCGTGAGGCCGGGGGAGGGGGCGGCGAGGGTGACGCCGTGCAGGGCCTCCAGGGGGCCGTAGCGCACCCGGGCGTCGCGGAGGGAGATGCCGGTCATGGGACGACCTCGTCCAGTACGTGGTCCGGGGGGCCGGAGGCGACGATGTGACCGGCCGTCATGACGTGCACGACATCGGCGAGGTCCGCGACCAGGTCGAGATCGTGCTCCACGACGAGGAGGGCGGCGCCGTCGGCCGCGAGGGCCTTCAGCACGCGGGTCATGGCGGCGACCTCGGCGCTGTCCAGGCCGGCCGCGGGTTCGTCCAGGAGCAGGACGCGGGGGTTGCCGGCGAAGGCTCTGGCCAGTTCCACGCGGCGGAGGGTGCCGGTGGGGAGGGCGGCGGCGGGGAGGGCTCGCGCCGGGCCGTCCAGGCCGAAGAGTCTGAGGGCGCGTTCGACCGCTTCCGGGGCGGTGGGACGCCCTTGTTCCGCGCCGATGCGGACGTTCTCGGCGACGGTGAGGGAGGGGAAGACGGAGAGCTGCTGGAAGGTGCGGGCGATGCCGAGGCGGGTGCGGGTGTGGGGCGGGAGCCCGGTGATGTCGCGGTCGCCGAGGTGGACCTGGCCGTGGGTGGGGCGGAGGGTGCCGGCGAGGCAGTGGAACAGGGTGCTCTTGCCGGCGCCGTTGGGGCCGACCACGGCGGTGATCCGGCCGGGGGGTACGTCGATGTCGACTTCGTCGAGGGCGGTGAAGCGGCCGTAGCGGGCGTGGAGGGAGCGGGCCTTGAGGGTCGGTGCGGGTGGGTGTGGGCCGTGCACCCGGCCTCCGGCCGGGTCTGTGTTCCCACCCGCACCGCCCGTGCGGCTCTCGTGGTCGGGAGGGGGTGGCCCTGGTGGGGGCTGAGCGCCGTCGGCGGCTGCGGCTCGCGGCCGGGAAGGCGGCCGTGGTGGGGCCGCGGTCGGGGGCCGGGAAGGGGGCCGTGGTGGGGCTGCGGTCGAGGGCCGGGGTGTGGGCTCTCGCGGAGGCTCCTTGTCGGTGCTTCCTGAGACACCTCGATGTGGGGGCGGCTCGACGTCTGACTCGCTCGCCCGCTGCGTCGTGCCGACACCCGTAACGCCCGCCCCCTCCGGCGTGCCGGCTCCCGTCACCCCTGCCCCCTCCGGCGTGCCGGCTCCCGTCACCCCCTCCAGCGCCCGTCGCCCGGTGGCAGGTTGGGCTGCGGGGTGTACTTGTGCTCGTACGCGTGTCCCCAGCGGCGTGAGTTTCGCCGTCCGGTGGCCCCGCAGGCGACTCGACGCGGTGCGCAGGGCCTCGTACGGGCCGCCCGGGAAGCGGCCCACCAGGGCTGCCAGGACGCCGATCAGGGCCGCCGCCACCCCGCCCCGGGCGCCCGCGTCGAGGCCGACCAGGAGGGCCGCCGCGGCCAGGGCGCCCAGGGTGCTGTCGGCGCCCAGGACCACCACCGCGGCGAACCAGAGCAGACCGCGCACGGGGTCGTAGGCGGCGGGATCGAAGGCGCGCACCCCCATGCCCAGCATGCCGCCGCCGAGGGCGGCCAGCGCGGCGCCCGAGACGAAGGCCAGCAGCTTGAGCGAGGGCACCTGCACGCCGGTCGCCGACGCCCCCGACTCGTCGTCCCGCATCGCCGCCAGTGCCCGGCCCGTACGGCCCCTGCGCAGGGCGTGGGTCGCCAGCAACGCGGCCGCCAGCAGCAGCAGTTCGAGGACGTAGTACGCGCGGTCGCCGTCGAAGCCCGCCGGGCGGTCCAGGGACAGGTCGGAGGTCGCGTACGGCTGGGCGAAGACGAAGCGGCTCACCCCGACGCCCACGGCGAAGGTCGCCAGGGCGAGCGCGAGGCCCCGGCGGCTGATCGCGGGCCAGCCCGTCAGCAGGCCCAGGGGAGCCACCAGGGCGACCGCGACCGCGAGGGCGGCCAGTTCCGGGAGGCGGGGCAGGCCCGGGAAGCGGCCGGCGGAGAGAAGGGCCGTGAAGAGGGCGCCCAGGCCCGCGTACGCCGCCTGGCCGAGGGAGATCTGCCCGCCGCGGCCCGTGACGACGACCAGGGAGAGCAGGACCACGCCCAGCGCCGGCACCTGGACCGACGTGTGCAGGTCCGAGCCCGCGAAGCCCAGCGGCAGCAGGAACAGCACGACCGCCACGATCCACGCGCCCGGCGGTGTCGGCACGCGCGCGGTGGCCGTGCGGGGCAGGGCGTCACGCGTGCCCACGCGGGGCATCGCCAGGGACGTGACCAGCAGGGCGACGACGAACAGGTTCGCGTCGGCCGCCTGCAGCAGCGGCCCGCCCCAGCCCGACGGATGCAGCCGGGTCAACTGGCTCTGCGCCACCCCGATGCCGAGCGCCACCACGACGGCGACCGGCAGACTGCGCATCCGCGCGGCCACCGCCACCGCCACGACCTCCATGACCAGCAGCGGCAGCCCGTACGGGTCAAGGCGGACGTACGGCGCGAGCAGCGCGCCCGTCAGTCCCGCCGTGAAGGACCCGAACGCCCAGCCGGCCGCCGCCACCCGGTCCGCGTCGATCCCGCCGAGCACCGCGAGCTGCCGGTCGTCCACCACGGCCCGCAGCTCCCGTCCGAACCGGGTCCAGCGGATCACCGCACCGACCCCGGCCGCCAGCACCAGCGCGACCGCCAGCTGTCCCCAGGGGTCCGCCGACACCAGCTCGGGTGCGTCGTCCCTCGCCCCCTGCCCCCACAGCAGCGCCGCCCCGCCGACCAGCAGCACGAAGACCCCGATCGAGGCGACCAGGGTCTGCGCCGGGTCACTGCCCCGCACCGCCAGCGGGCGGAAGACGAACCGCTCAAGCGTGACGCCGATCGCCGGCGCGAGGACGACGAGGGTCGCCGTCGCCGCCAGCCACAGCGGCCACCCCCACCCGACCACGCACTGCCGCAGCACGTACGCGCACACCATCGCGATCGCGCCGTGCGCGAAGTTCAGCACGCCGGTCGCGCGGTACGTCACGATCAGGCCGATCCCGGTGAGCGCGGCCGCGCTGCCCACCGAGAGGCCGGCGAGCGTGAGGTCGTACGTCAGTGACGACATCAGTCGGTTTCTTCGACGGGCTCACAGATGGGGCACGGGCCCAGTTCACCGCCGGCCAGGAGCTTGGCGTCCACCGGGACCGCCTCCGCCTTCCCGGCCACCAGTGGACAGTCCGCCCGGTGCCAGAGCGTGCCCCCGGGCACCATCAGCAGGTCCCCGCTGACCGCGAGGGGCGCACCGGCCGGCTGCCCCGACTCGTCGTCCGCGTCCGGGGGCTCGGCGGCGACCAGGAGGCCGTACAGCTCCTCCACGCGCGAGGCGGCGAGCGCGCCCCGGCCGTGCGTGAGCAGCACCGCCCCCGCGATGATCAGGGCCGCGCCCGGGATCGAGCAGGAGGCCAGATAGGGCAGCTGCCGCTCGGCGTAGCGCTCACCCGAGACGCCGTACCAGCCGATGACGCACAGCACCGCGCCCGCGGCGAGCGCGGCCCAGCCGGCCCACAGGACGGGGTGCACGGTCCGCAGTCTGGCTGTCCGCATCTCTGGCTCCCACACGTCACGTGTCTGACTGTCTTCCCAGGTCTGCCGATCGCTTGCACTATGCCTTCTGGAAGCTGACCCTGAAAGCACCGGGCGCACCTTGCCCGGAACGACACCCGGTGGTGAGCCAGATGGTTCTCGGGAGCGACCTCAGGCGGGGGAAGGCACGAGGGGGGCGCGGCCCGCGGGCGGCGGGACGGGGTACGGCGGCGCTCGCCGCCCTCGTTCTCATCCTCGCCCCCGTCCTCGCGGCGTGCAGCGACAAGAGCGGCGGCGGCAGCCAGAGCGCGCCCCCCACTCCGTCCGTGGCGACCTCGGCGACGAGCGCGCCCGCCACCGCGCCCGCCGACCCCGCGGCCGCCAAGCAGGAGATCACCCGCGACTGGCAGAAGTTCTTCGACCCGAAGACGTCGCTGGCCGAGAAGCAGAAGGTGCTGGAGAACGGCGACCGGATGGCGCCGGTGCTGAAGGCCTTCAGCGGTGACAAGCGCGGCGGCCAGGTGCAGGCTCAGGTCCAGAAGATCGAGTTCACGTCACCGACCAGGGCGACCGTGACGTACGCGCTGACCCTGCAAGGTGCCACCGCGCTGCCGAACGCCTCCGGGACCTCGGTCCTGCAGGGCGGCACCTGGAAGGTGTCCGTCAACACCCTGTGCTCGCTGGTCCAGCTGAGCGGCGATGCGTCGGGTTCGCCGGCCGCGGGCTGCTGAGCGCGCGGTCGCCGCCGTGCTGCTGCTCCTGCTGGGCACGGCCTGCGGCAGCCGGCTGCCGGAGAGCGACTTCGAGCACGACACCCGCACGCCCGCGCCCGCGCCGAGCGGCGGCACACCGATCCCCGTCGGCATCATCACCAGCGTCACCAGCCCGGTCGGCGGCGCCGCCTTCACCGGCCCGCGCGACGGCGCCAAGGCCTACTTCGACCGCCTCAACGCGCGCGGGGGCATCGACGGCCACCCCGTCCAGGTACGCGAGTGCGACGACGGCGGCAGCGGCGTCGGCGACAACACCTGCGTCCACCAGCTGGTCGACGAGGACAAGGTCGTCGCCCTGGTCGCCACCACCGCCCTCGAGTACGCGGGCGCCCCCCGCGTCTCCCACGCGCGCGTACCCGACATCGGCGGCCAGCCCATCGGCGCCGCCTACGACACCTGGCCCCACCTCTACGGCATCTACGGCAGTCTCGCGCCCAGGAACGGCACCCCGGGCTGGGACGGGAAGCTGTACGGCGGCACGGAGGTCTACCGGTACTTCAAGCAGAAGCAGGGCGCCCGCACGGCGGCCGTCGTGTCGTACAACCAGGCCTCCTCCGCCGCCTACGCCCGTCTCGTCGAGCAGGGGTTGAAGGCCGAGGGCTACAAGGTCGTCAGCGAGCAGGTCGACTTCGCGCTGCCGAACTTCCGTGCCGCCGCGGCCGACCTGAAGGAGCAGGGCGCCGACCTGGTCTTCGACGCCATCGACACCCATGGCAACGCCCAGCTGTGCAAGGCGATGGACGAGGTCGGCGCCAGGGTCATCGCCAAGGTCACCAACGTCCAGAACTGGACCTCCACCGTCCCGGACGACTACAAGGACTCGCCGCGCTGCCGCAACGCCCTGTGGGCGACCGGGGCCAGCCGCAACTACGACGACACCGCGAACGCGGCCGTGCGGGAGTTCCGGGACGCGACGAAGGGCCTGAAGACGCACTCCCAGTGGCAACTGGAGGGCTGGGCGGCCGCGATGTGGTTCACGGACGCGGCCAGGTCCTGCGCGCGGACCGGCATCACGCGCGCGTGCGTGGACGGCTTCATGAACCGCAGCGACGGCTACACCGCGGGCGGGCTGCTGCTGCCGGTGTCCTTCGAGCGGCTGGCCGCGCCGCCGAGGACCCGCCGGACGTGTCTGTCGGTGGCGCGCTGGAGGGACGGCAAGGGCTGGGTCTCCCAAGGGGACATGGACCACACCTGTTTCGACGTGCCGCAATTTCCGTACTCCCCCTGACAGAGACGTCGACGCGAGCGGCGCTGGTACCTCGTCGCCTGGGACCTGGAGCGCGAGGACTGCTCGTGCCGCTGGAGGAGGCCGCCGAGCGGATCTCGCCGAGCGCCGGGACGCTGGAGGCGGACGGGCCGGACCTGTGTCCTGCGCACGGGGGCGGTGAGCCTTGAGGTGATGGTGATTCACGTGATGATGACGGGCTTCGAGTTCGAGGTGCTGGAGCCCGCCGAGCCGACCGAGGCGATCAGGACGGCTCGGGACCGGCTGTCGCGCGCGCTTCTCCGAGCGGCTCGTCCTCGGTCGCCGCGTACTCCGGATGGTGCAGGTCGAACGCCGGGGACTCGGAGCGGATCCTCGGCAGCTTGCTGAAGTTGTGCCGGGGCGGCGGGCAGGAGGTCGCCCACTCCAGGGAGCGGCCGTAGCCCCAGGGGTCGTCGGTCTCGACGCGCACGCCGTACTTCGAGGTCTTCCAGACGTTGTAGAGGAACGGCAGCGTCGACATGCCGAGCAGGAACGCGCCGATCGTCGACACCGTGTTGAGGGCGGTGAAGCCGTCCGCGGCCAGGTAGTCGGCGTACCGGCGGGGCATGCCCTCCGCGCCCAGCCAGTGCTGCACCAGGAAGGTGGTGTGGAAGCCGACGAACAGCGTCCAGAAGTGGATCTTCCCGAGCCGCTCGTCCAGCATCTTCCCGGTGAACTTCGGCCACCAGAAGTACAGCCCGCCGAAGATCGCGAAGACGACCGTGCCGAACACCACGTAGTGGAAGTGGGCCACGACGAAGTAGGTGTCCGAGACGTGGAAGTCCAGCGGCGGCGACGCCAGCAGCACCCCGGTCAGACCGCCGAACAGGAACGTCACCAGGAACCCGGCCGCCCACAGCATCGGGGTCTCGAAGGACAGCGAGCCCTTGATCATCGTCCCGGTCCAGTTGAAGAACTTCACCCCCGTGGGCACGGCGATCAGGAAGCTCATGAAGGAGAAGAACGGCAGCAGCACGGCGCCGGTGACGAACATGTGGTGCGCCCACACCACCACCGAGAGCCCGGTGATCGACATCGTCGCGCCGACCAGCGTCAGATAGCCGAAGATCGGCTTGCGGGCGAAGACCGGGATGATCTCCGTGATGATCCCGAAGAACGGCAGCGCGATGATGTACACCTCGGGATGCCCGAAGAACCAGAACAGGTGCTGCCACAGCAGCGCCCCGCCGTTGGCCGGTTCGAAGACCTGTGCGCCGAAGCGCCGGTCCGCCTCCAGCACCAGCAGCGCCGCCGCGAGCACCGGGAACGCCAGCAGGATCAGGATCGACGTGAACAGCGTGTTCCAGGTGAAGATCGGCATCCGGAACATCGTCATGCCGGGCGCGCGCATCCCGATGATCGTCGTGATGAAGTTGACCGCGCCGAGGATCGTCCCGAAGCCGGCCAGCGCCAGCCCCATGATCCACAGGTCGGGGCCGAGGCCGGGGGAGTGCACGGAGTCGTTGAGCGGCGCGTAGGCGAACCAGCCGAAGGCGGCGGCCCCGTCGGGCGTGAGCAGCGAACCGAGCACGATCAGACCGCCGAACAGGAACAGCCAGTACGAGAACATGTTCAGCCGGGGGAACGCCACGTCGGGGGCGCCGATCTGCAGCGGCATCAGCTCGTTGGCGAAGCCCGCGAAGGACGGGGTGGCGAACAGCAGCAGCATGATCGTGCCGTGCAGCGTGAACAGCTGGTTGTACTCCTGGTTGCTCAGGATCTGCAGCCCGGGACGGGCGAGTTCGGCCCGCATCAGGAGTGCCATCACCCCGCCGACCAGGAAGAACACGAACGAGGTGATCAGGTAGAGGTGCCCGATCTTCTTGTGGTCGGTGGTGGTCAGCCAGTCGACGACCAGCCGGCCGCGCTGCTTGAAAGGCACGGGTCGCGCCGCCGCCTGCACGGTCTGGGTCCCCATCGTTCGCTCGCCCCTTCGCTCGTCGCGCACCGGGTCCGCTGCAGCCCGCGTGCGCTCGCTCGCGAGCTCACGCCATGATGCGCGCCTCGGCGTGCGCCACGACAGGGGGGTGCGGGGGTTGTGTGCCGGATCCGTGTATTTCCTATGCGGTGTCAGCTCCCGCGACCGGTCCCCGGAATCGGCCCGGAATCGAATCCGGCGGCGACCGGGGGCCGTTCTCACGGCACTTTCCGCCGGGCTATTGGACCAGTCCGGGCGACACGCGGGAATTACGTTCGATTGACTGCGGAAGGCGTACGGAACCGCCCGTACGGGTGACTCGGCGCCGCCGAAACACGCGTCGTGATCCTGTGACAGAAGTGTGACCCGAGGGGCACGTGGGACCCGTCGTGACGGTCCGGGGTTCCGCGGGCCGGGGGCAGGCCCTAGCGTGGCGGCATGGCACCGATTCCCACTCCGCAGGCGGAGCCCGAGGACAGTCCGGACGCGTATGTCGGCCTCGACCAGGCAGGCGCCGAGCGGCGCGCGCGGGAGCGCGGCTGGTCCACGGTCCGCTCCCTGCCGCCGGGGGCGATCATCACGATGGAGTACCGCCAGGGCCGGCTGAACTTCGAGGTGAAGGACGGCCTGGTGGTACGGGCCTGGAAGGGCTGACACGGCACGAAGGCCCCGGTCCCTCGATGAGGGGGCCGGAGCCTTCGTCGTGCGGGGTGTGGGTTGTGCGTACCGGACCCCGCTGTCCTGGGGCCGCTCAGCCGCCCGCCACGGGGCGGGCCGAGGCGGGTGCGCCGCGGGAGACGCGGTCGGGGTGCGGTGGCCGCCGGCTGCCCACCGGGGTCACCGGAGTGCGCTCGGAGCGGGCCGTGTGCGGGCCGGGGGCGAGATAGACGGGCGCCCGGGGCGAGCGGGCCGCCGGCTCGTGCGAGGCCTCGTCCTGAGCCGTCGTACGCGGCGTGAGCAGCACCGGCGAGCCCGCCGGGGCCGGGGTGGGTGCGGGGGCCGTGGCGGCCTTGCGGGCCCGCCAGCGGTCGCGCAGGTCGAACAGCTCGACCTCGGCGCGGGCGATGAGCGGTTCGCACCAGGGCAGGGCGAGCAGGACCAGCAGACCGGCCGCCCAGCCCAGCAGGACGTCGCTCAGCCAGTGCGTACCCAGGTAGACGGTGGCCATCCCGACGCCCAGCGAGGTCACGGCGGAGATCGCCGACAGCCAGCGGCGGGCCCTCGGCGTGGAGGCGAGGTAGGCCAGGATTCCCCAGGTCACCACGGCGTTCGCGGTGTGACCGCTGGGAAATATATCGCCGCCCAGACCCATCTCGTTCGAGCCGATCGTGGTCGCGTAGTGCGGTCCCAGGCGGCCCATGCCGAGCTTGGCGGCGCCCACGGAGATGTTCAGCAGCAGCAGCACGGTGCCCAGCGTCAGCAGCGGACGCAGCGTGTGCTGCCGCCAGGAGCGCCAGCCCAGCCAGGCCGCGACCATCACGGCGGTCGGGCCGCGCTGGCCGAGGACCACGTAGTAGTCCACGAACCAGTGGATCCCCTGCCACTGCTGGTACGGCCGGAAGAACATGACCTGCCAGTCCAGGCGGACCAGCCAGGAGGTGGTCACCACGGCCCACACGATCGCCAGGTAGAACGCCAGGGTGCCGGTCAGCAGCGCCACCCGGTGCCGGCTCATCCTCGGGACATCGAGGTTCGCCGGTCGTTCCGGCTCCCGGTCCAGTCTGGCGAACACCCGGTCCAGACGACGGGTGAGGTTTCGTTCGGTACGCACCCAATCGACGTTACAGCGAGTGAGGTAAGTTCTCCGTCTCGTCAGCGGCTTTGTGATGACGATGTGATGTGGGATTCCTCTCAACGGGGGGTTTATTTCCAACGAATCCGCAATGGCTGCCCGGCGGGTCCTTCATTTCCTTTGATCATGCCGCGAACCGGTTTTCTGCGGCGTATGAATTCGTTTACCGAATGCTGGCCGGGATTTACCTGGACGCTCACGCGCCGCCAGGGTCGATCAGGGCGGACCGGAGCCGTTCAGCCAGAACGCTCCGTACACGGCCGACGCCACCGCGACACCGCCCACCACCAGCGCCGACCTGGACGTACGCGCCCGGGCCAGGGCGACGGCGAGCGGCAGCAGCAGCGGGAAGGCGGGCAGCAGCAGGCGCGGCTTCGAGCCGAAGTAGCTCGAGGCGCACAGCGCGAGCGCGGTCACCACGCCCGCGTACACCAGCAGCGGAAGCGGCTGGCGCTGCCGCACGCAGACGACGTACAGCCACACCACGAGCCCGACCCCGACGACGATCCCGATGCCCGCGAGGGCCGACGGGAACGACGTGAACCTGCCGGCGACGAAGCGGGCGAAGGCGACGCCCCCGTCGAAGCCGTTGCGCCAGCCCGCCTGGACGTCCAGATAGCCCAGCGGACCCCTGCCGGTGCGGTGGCCGACCCACAGGACGTAGCCGGCGGCGCCCAGCGGGGCGAGGAGAAGCGCCAGGACGCGCCGTACGGCCGTAGGGGCGCGCGGAAGCGTTCCGGCGCCCCCCAGGGGCGGGACGCGCTCCCTGGACCCCTCTGCGGGCGGCACAGGGGCATGAGCGTCCGCGCGGGCGCCGTCCGCGTCCGGCGCGCTCCGGTCTCGCCTGAAAGAGGTAATGCCCGCGACAGAGGCAATGCCGGCGACCCACACCGCCGCCACGACGGCCAGCCCGACCGGCCGGGTCAGCCCCGCCAGCGCGGCCAGCGCGCCCGCCGTCAGCCAGCGGCCGGTCAGCACCGCGTACAGCGCCCACGCGGCGAGCGCCGTGAACAGCGACTCGCTGTACGCCATCGACTGCACGATCCCCACGGGCAGCACGGCCCACAGCAGCACGGCGCACACCGCGGCCCTGCGGCCGTGCACCAGCTCCGCGATCTCGAAGATCCCCCAGGCCGCCGCGAGAGAGGCGAGCAGGCTGACGGCGAAACCCGCGCCGGCGTACGACAGGGGCGTGAACGCGTGCAGCAGCCGCTCCAGCCAGGGCAGCAGCGGGAAGAAGGCCAGGTTGGAGTGCACGTCGCCGTTCGGCAGCCGCACCTCGTAGCCGTAACCGAGCTCGGCGACCCGCGTGTACCACAGCGAGTCCCAGCGGGCCGTCAGCAGTGTGTACGCGCTCTTGCCGCGCGCCCCGCTCCACACGGTCAGCACGAGCAGGCCCAGCGCGCGCACGGCCGCGTACCCGAGGAGGGCCGGGGCCGCGCGGCGCAGGACCCGGCCGGCGGGTGGCGCGGGGCGCGTCGCAAGATCCGTCACGGGCTCGATTATCGACGCGGCCGGAACCGGCGGACCCGGCGCCGCGTGCTCCCAGGGGAGGGGAGTGGCGTACGCCACACCAGTTCCGCACGCCTCTGAGAGGTCCGCCACGTGAACGTGGCGGGAACTCGCGTACGCTGACGAGTCACTCGCCTTCGTTGCGCGGGCCGGGGACAGCCGCTCCTCCCCGGCCGAGATCACGGGGAGTCCCCACCCCGTGATGCCCGCCGGAAGCGAGGAAGCATCTGGGAGGTACGTACATGTCCGGGACGACCACGGCCGCAGCGCTGCGCCGTCGGGCGGCCGGGGCCGGTGCCAACCGCTGGGTCGTCCTCGTCGTGCTCTGTGTGAGCCTGCTGCTGGTCGCCGTGGACGCGACCGTGCTGCACGTCGCGGTCCCCGCGGTCACCGAGGACCTCAGGCCCGGCGCGATAGAGCTGCTCTGGATCGTCGACGTCTACCCCCTCGTCTGCGCCTCGCTGCTGATCCTCTTCGGCACGCTGGGCGACCGGGTCGGCCGCAGACGGATCCTGCTCCTCGGCTACGGCCTCTTCGGCATCGCCTCCGGCCTGGCGGCGCTCGCCCGGGACCCGCAGGTCCTCATCCTCGCCCGGGCGCTGCTCGGCGTCGGCGGCGCGATGATCATGCCGGCCACGCTGTCGATCCTGCGCCAGGTCTTCCCCGACCGGCGGGAACGGGCGCTGGCGATCGGCGTGTGGAGCGCGGTCGCCGCGGTCGGCGCGGCGGTCGGACCGCTGCTCGGCGGCTTCCTCCTCGAGCACTTCTGGTGGGGCTCGGTCTTCCTCGTCAACATCCCGCTGATGCTGGTCAGCCTGCCGGTGGGGCGGATGCTGCTGCCGGAGTCGCGGGGTTCGGGCGACGGGCCCTGGGACGTGGTGGGCGCGCTGATGGCCGCCGCCGGGCTCTTCGGGGTCGTGTTCGGGGTGAAGCGGCTCGGCGGCGGCGAGCCGGCGGCCAGCCCGTTCACCCTGGCCCCGCTGGTGGTGGGCGCGGTGCTGCTGGTGTTCTTCGTACGGCGGCAACGCCGGCGCGCGCATCCGCTGGTCGACCTCGGCATGTTCGCCCGTCCGGCGTTCAGCACGTCGGTGGGCTGCATCGTGCTGGCGATGCTCGCGCTGGTGGGCCTGGAGCTGATCGCGGCGCAGTATCTGCAGCTGGTGCTGGAGCTGTCGCCGCTCCAGACGGGGCTGCGGCTGCTGCCGCTGACCTTCGCGGCGATGGCCGCGGGGCTCGCCGGGGCGCGGATGCTGCACAGGTTCGGGCCGCGCCGGATGGTGTGCTTCGGGTTCTGTGTGACGGCCGGGGCGGTGCTGCTGTTGACGGTGATGGGCGCCGCCGACAACCCGGGCCTGCTGCTGTTCGGCTTCGTCCTGCTCGGCTTCGGGCTGGAGACGACGCTCTTCGGGGCGTACGAGTCGATGCTGAGCGAGGCCCCGCCGGCCCAGGCCGGTGGTGCGGCGGCCGTCGGGGAGACCTCGTACCAGCTGGGCGCGGGGATCGGGATCGCGCTGCTCGGCAGCGTCATGAACGCGGCGTACGCCCCCGGCCTGTCCTCCGTTCCCGGTGTCCCCGCCTCGGCGTCGGCCTCCGCGGCGCACTCGCTGGGCGAGGCGTACGACGTCGCCGGTCGTCTCGGCGGCCCGGTCGGCGTCGCCCTGCGCCGCGCGGCCCGGGACTCCTTCGTGCACGGACTGCATGTGACGCTGCTGGTCAGCGCGGGCCTGTTGCTGCTGGGCGCGGTGATGGCGCTGCGGCTGCCGCGGGTCATGCAGTGCGCGGAGGTCACGGCACCGGTGGAGCTGCCGGCGCCCCGGGAGGTCGCTCAGTCCCGCGTCTCCGCGTAGGCCGTCCGCTTCTTCACGTGAGTGAGAGTCGGTGCTGGCGTACGAGGGCACCGTCGAGATGCACCAGCTCGTGCTGGGCAAGGCGCTCACCGGGCTGGACGCCTTCCGGTGAACCCCGCGCGGGGGCAGGGCCGGTGAGCGGCCCTGCCTCAGCTCTGGTTGTAGAAACCGTTCTCGCGGCGCGCGGCCGGCTCGCCGCTGACGATCTCGGTGTTCGCCGGGGTCAGCAGGAAGACCCGGTTGGCGACCCGCTCGATGGTGCCGCGCAGGCCGAAGGTCAGCCCGGCCGCGAAGTCGACGACACGCTTGGCGTCGGTTGCCTCCATGGCCGTGAGGTTCACGATCACCGGGACGCCCTCACGGAACAGCTCGCCGATGGCGCGCGCGTCCCGGAAGCTGTCCGGGGTCACCGTGCCGATGCGGCGGCCCTTCTCCTCGGCGACGTCCGAGGCCACCTTGACCCGCGGGTCGGTGACCCAGGCATCCCCGGGCTGCTCGGTCCCTTCTGAGTAGTCGTCGTCGTAGTAACGCTCGTCGTCGTTGTCGTCGACGAGGCCGAGCCAGGCACTCGCTTTGCGTACCGATCCCATGGACGCCTCCTCTCACAGCGGTCTTTCTTGCTTTCCGCATCCCTATGGTCATCCATGATGCGGACGTCGCGCCAAGTGGATAGACGCCGCGCGGGGGGTTTGTGACGGTACTGGTGCACAGCGAATACGTCGAGAGCCCGGGTGCCCCAAGGGTCTTGATGTATGCGGCTGCTGACTGTGAGTGAAATATGATTCTTCGCGGCGTACGGGTGATGGACGGTGCGTCCGGGTGAAGGGCGATCGATACGATGCGGCAGCTCAGCGCCGCGCCAACGGCCAGGGAAGTCACACGCGTCACGGGGGATCACCATGTTCGGAATCGTCAGACCCTGCACTCATCGGCTCGGTGAGAATCTCAAGTCCCAGTGGATGGCGCACTTGTGCGGACTGTGTCTCGCGCTGCGCGGGGACCACGGACAGTTCGCTCGGGTCGTCACCAACTACGACGGGCTCCTCATATCCGTTCTGACGGAGGCTCAGGCGGAAAAGGCGGGCGCCTGGCGGCGTACGGCGGGCCCGTGCCCCTTGCGCGGGATGCGCACCGCCTCCGTCGCCCGGGGCGAGGGCGCGCGGCTCGCGGCCGCCGTCTCCCTGGTGCTCGCCTCGGCCAAGGTGCGCGACCATGTCGCCGACGGCGACGGGTTGCTGGCGCGAAGGCCGGTGGCGCTCGCGGCCCGCCGGGTCGCCGCGAGCTGGGGCGCGGCGGGGGCCCGTACGGGAGCCGACGTCGGCTTCGACACGGCCGTGCTGGTGGACGCCGTCGACCGGCAGCTCGGCATCGAGGCGCTCGCCGGACCGGGCACTCCGGTGCTCACGGTCACCGAGCCGACCGAGACCGCGACCGCCGCGGCCTTCGCCCACACGGCCGTTCTCGCAGGCAGGCCCCGCAACGCCGAGCCGCTCGCCGAGGCCGGGCGGCTGTTCGGGCGGCTCGCGCATCTGCTGGACGCCGTGGAGGACAGGGCAGCTGACGCCGCGTCGGGTGCCTGGAACCCGCTCACCGCGACCGGGACCCCGCTCACCGAGGCGCGACGGCTCGCGGAGGACGCGCTGCACGGGATCCGGCTCGCGCTGCGGGAGGTGGAGTTCGCTGACGGGAAGCTCGCGCACCGGCTGCTCGTGCACGAACTGCGCGCCTCCGTCGACCGCGCCTTCGGTACGGCGTCCTGCGCGCACCGCTCGACGCCCACGCTCGCGGGACCGTACGCGCCGCCCGGCTCTCCCGGCGGGCCGCCGCCCGAGCCGCCCCGGCGCGACCGGCGCGGACTGCTCGCGGGGTGCGCGGTGTGGGCGGGGCTCGCCTGCACCTGCCAGGTGTGCTGCGGCGAGTACGAGGACCCGTGGAGCCGTGAGCGCAGGGACGGACTGTGCCGGGACGCGGAGTGCTCCGACTGCGGGGACTGCGCGGACTGCTGCAACTGCTGCCAGTGCTGCGGGGAGTGCGACGGATGCGACTGCTGTGACTGCGGCTGTGACTGCGGTTGCTGAACCGGCTACCGACCGTGGCGTATACGGGTTGCGCGGGATCCGGCGGCCACCTGGTGTTTTCCGGAGATCCTGTTTCCGGGACGTAAAACAAAAACATGATCCGGTGACCGTCGCCTCGTGAGGGTCGTTGGGCGGGGGCAGAACAGTTTCTTCCTCTCTCCCGACCGGCCCCTCATATAAGGCATTTCCGTGGACGTCACAGCAAGCGTCACATCCCGAGCGACCACCAGCATCCGCACCAGACTGCTGAGGATCCTGATCCTCGCCCTGGCCGTCCTGCTGGCGCTGCTCGGGCTCGCCGCCGCCGAGCAGATCTCCGCCTACCGCAACGCATCCGCCACCGAGGACAACGCACGCCTGGAGATCACCCTCCAGGGCCTCGTCCACGAGCTGCAGAAGGAACGCGGCCTCACCACCGGATACGTCGGCGGCGTCTGGCAGTTCAGGGCCAAGCTGCCCGCCCAGCGCGAGGCCACCGACACCGCCCGCACCGCGCTCGACAAGGCGCTGAAGGGCCGTGGCGACCGCGCCGCCGACTCCGTGCGCGAGTCGCTCGGACGGCTCGACGGATTCGCCGGCATCCGCGGGCACGCGGACGACCACACCGGCGTCGTGAAGGACACCTTCGACTACTTCACCACCACCATCACCGTCCTCGACCGGCTCGACCTCGGCCTCGACGAGGTCCATGACGGCACCCTGCGCGACGCCTACCAGTCGCTGCAGACCCTCGGCAACGCCAAGGAGTTCACCGGCGAGGAGCGCGCCATCGTGCTCGGCTCGGTGCGCGGCGGGACGTTCCACGGCGAGGACTACAGCCGATTCCTGCAGATCCGGGCCGGCCGGCTCGCCGCCCTCGCCGCGTTCCCGCGCTCGGCCACCGCCGACCAGGAACGGCGCCTGGACGCGGCCCTGACCACCCCGGACGCCGAGCGCATGCTGGCGTACGAGAGCACCGCGGTGCACGGCGGCGGACGGCTCGGCTCCCGCGCCATTCCGCCGATGGCCTGGTGGGACGCGACGACCTCCACCATCAACGGACTGCGCCAGGTGCAGGTCTCGCTCGGCACCGACGTCGAGAACCGCGCCGCCGAGCTGGAGAGCGCCGCCCAGCGCGACCTGCTGCTGTTCGCGCTGCTCGCCCTCGGCACCGTCGCGGCCCTCGGCGCCCTCGCCCTCGACTGTGTACGGTCCGTCTCCGCGCCGCTCGTCGAACTCGCCCAGCAGGCCCGGGAGATGGCCGGCCAACGACTGCCGCGCGCCGTCGCCGCCGTACAGAACGCCGAATCCGGGGACACTCCCGAACCACCCGCCCCACTGACCCTCCCCGGCAGGGCGGGCGCCGAGGTGCGCGAGGTGGCCGAGGCCTTCGACCGCGTCCAGCGCGCCGCCTTCGACCTCGCCACCGAACAGGCCGTGCTGCGCCGCAACGCCACCGACTCCCTGGTCAGCCTGGGCCGCCGCAACCAGAACCTGGTCCGCCGGCAGATCAGCTTCATCAACAAGCTGGAGCACGAGGACGCCGACCCGGCCACCCTGGGCAACCTCTTCGAACTCGACCACCTCGCCACCCGGATGCGCCGCAACGCCGAGAGCCTGTTGGTGCTCGCCGGCGAGTCCAGCCCCCGCCCCTGGGCCACCCCGCTCGCCCTCACCGACGTACTGCGCGCCGCGCTCTCCGAGGTCGAGGAGTACCGCCGGGTCACCCTGCGGCGGATCGAGCCCGCGCACATCACCGGCTCCGTCGTCGCCGAAGTCGCCCATCTGCTCGCCGAGCTGGTCGAGAACGCGCTCAGCTTCTCGCCACCCGACTCCGACGTCGAGGTCGAGGGCCGGCGCACCAGCGCCGGATACCTGGTCGCGATCGTCGACCACGGGTTCGGCATGGACGCCCAGGCGCTCGCCGAGGCCAACGTACGGCTGTCCGGCACCGCGAGCTTCATGGCCGAACCCACCCGGTTCCTCGGTCACTTCGTGGTCGGCGCCCTCGCCCGCAAGTGCGGCATCGAGGTACGGCTCGGGGAGGCGCCGGCGGCCGGCGTGGTCGCCCGGGTGCTGATCCCGACCTCCCTGCTCACGGAGGCCCCGCGCAAGAAGGGGGCGGACAAGACGCCGGACAAGGCGGTGCTGCCCGCACCGCGCAAGGAGACGGAGATGCCGGCCGCCGAGCCGGTCACCGTGGCGGCGGAAGCGAAGCCGAAGAGCGTGGACCAGAAAAGGAACGAGAACCGGGACGAGGGCCGCGGCGCCGGCGTGAAGGGCGGCACCTCCGCCGCCCGTACCCGCAACGGGCTCGTCAAGCGGCCCCGGCGCAGCGCGATCGCGGACGCCGTCAGCGAGACGGACCGGCCGCGGCGGCCGGCGCCCGCCGGGCCGGCCGCCGACCGGAGCCCCGAGGAGATCTCCGGGATGCTCTCCACCCTGCGCAGCGCCCATATGCGGGGCGGGATCAGCGTGGAGAAGGAGAAGAAGCAGGACCGGCAGCGGTCCGCCGAACAGGGTGAGGGTGACGCCGAATGACCACCGTGGACGCCCACAACGACTCGCAGACCTTCAACTGGCTGCTCGCCAACTTCGTCCGGAGCACCGACGGGGTACGGGACGCGGTCGCCGTCTCCTCCGACGGACTGCTGATCGCCGTGTCCGACGGGCTCGGGCGGACCGAGGCCGACCATCTCGCGGCGATCGTGTCGGGGCTGAGCAGCCTGGCGCGCAGCGCGTCCAAGCGGTACGGCTTCGACGGGGTCAAGCTCATCATGATCGAGATGGGCCGCGGATTCCTGCTCGTCTCCGCGATCCGGGACGGCAGCTGTCTCGGGGTGCTCGCCGACAGCAGCGGTGAACTGGGCCTGGTCGGCTATGAGATGGCGGTGCTCGCGGAGCGGGCGGGTGATCTGCTCACGCCCACCCTCATCGCCGATCTGCGGCAGGCGTTGCCGCGGTGAACGGCGAACTCCCCATGGACGTAGAACCGGTTGAGGACGCGACCTTCGTCCGGCCGTTCATCATCACCGGCGGCCGGGCCGAGCCGCTCCGGGCGGACCTTCGGCTGGAGACGCTGGTCGTGGCCGTCGGTGCGCCCGACGAGACGCTGACCTTTGAACGGCGGCACATCGTCGCGGTGTGCGAGCAGCCGACGACGGTCGCGGAGGTGGCGTCACGGGTCGGCGTGCCGCTCGGCGTGGCCAAGGTGCTCGTGTCCGACCTCGTCGTCGCGGGTCAGCTGACCTGCCGGCAACCCGCGGAGCTGCCGCTCCAGACGCTGGAAAGGATCAGGGACCATGTCCGGGCGCTCTGACAGGACCGTGCCCCTCGCCGTGAAGATCGTGGTGAGCGGGGGACTCGGGGTCGGGAAGACCACGTTCATCGGGGCGATCTCGGAGATCGAGCCGCTGGACACGGAGGCCGCGATCACCCAGGTCTCGGTGGGCGTCGACTCGCTGGACGGGGTCGAGTCGAAGACGACCACCACGGTGGCCCTGGACTTCGGACGGATCACCCTGGACCCGACGATCGCCCTGTACCTGTTCGGGACGCCCGGGCAGGACCGCTTCTCGTTCCTCTGGGACGACCTGGTGGAGGGCGCCCTGGGGACGGTCGTCCTCGCGGACACCCGGCGCATCGAGGAGTGTTTCCCGGCGGTGGACTACTTCGAGTCGCAGGGAGCGCCGTTCGTGCTGGCCGTGAACCGCTTCGACGGGGCGGAGCGGTTCGAACTGGAGGAAGTGCGCGAGGCACTGGGGCTGGGCGGTGACGTGCCGGTGCTGGAGTGCGACGCACGGGAGCGTTCTTCCGTGCGCGATGTGCTGGGCGCTCTGATGGATCGGGTGATCGGGGTCCGGGCCACGCCCAGGAGGCGGGCCACGATGGTGCGTTAGCGGCCGGCCGCGAAGAACACGAGGTGTTGGCGGCCGGCCGTGAGAAGCACGAACGTGTCAGCGGCCGACCGTGAAAAGCACGAGGGGAGGGGTGTGCGTGTGAAGGCGGAGGGAGGAGACGAGGGGCGCCGGGCAGGGCGGTCGGCTCAACAGGAACAGGACCACACGCGACCGAAGTCGATGTGGGAGCGCTTGACCAGCCACTGCTGTGGATGCATGGAGCAAGTGGAACAGGCATCCGGTTCCGCGTCAACTGAGATGAGACGTGCGGCTCATATGCTGGACGGCCTTGACAGTGACGGGAAACGGCCCCGTAGAGTCGACGGACGGTCCTGCTGAGGGGCTCGGCCGTACTGCGCCCTGCCGCGCATCGTGTGAAGGCACCACCGTGTTCCACCTACGTCGCGGAGCCTTCGCATGTCCTCCGACACCCTTGTCGCATTCCCCGCCGAGCCCGCGCGGCACTCCCTGGTGATCGTGGGGGCCGGGCCGCGGGGGACCGGTCTGATCGAGCGGATCGCCGCCAACGCCCCCGAACTGTACGGCGGTTCGGGCCTGGACATCCATCTCGTCGACCCGCATCCGCCCGGCGCCGGACGGATCTGGCGCGCCGCGCAGTCGCCGCTGCTGTGGATGAACTCGCACGCCGAGGACGTCACCATGTTCACCGACGAGACGGTGGCCATGGAGGGCCCGGTGCGCGAGGGCCCCACACTGCACGAGTGGGCCGGCATCGACGGCGCCGTATTCGCGGACCGGCAGCTGCAGGGCTCCTATCTGCGCTGGGTGCACGAACAGGCCGTCGCCGCGCTGCCCCCGGACGTGACCGTCCATCACCACCCGCGGCGAGCCCTGCGGATCGGCGGTCCGCGCGAGGGACGCCAGCAGGTGTGGCTGGAGGGCCTCTCCAGCCCCCTCCCGGCCGACCTGGTGGTGCTGGCCATCGGCCATCTCGACGCGGAACTCGACGAACAGCAACGCGAGTTGGCCGACTACGCGCGGGAACACGGGCTGGTGCACCTGCCGCCCGACTTCACCGCCGACAGCGATCTCTCCGCGCTCGAACCCGGCGAACCGGTCCTGGTCCGCGGGTTCGGGCTGGCCTTCGTCGACCTGATGGTGCTGCTCACCGAGGGGCGGGGCGGGCGGTACGAGGGCGACACCTATGTGCCGTCCGGGCGGGAACCGCTGCTGTACGTCGGATCGCGGCGCGGGGTGCCGTACCACTCCAAGATCGGCTACGACTGGAGCGGTGAACGGCCGCCGCTGCCGCGGTTCTTCGGGCCCGGCGAGGTCGGCGAACTGCTCGCGCGGCCGGGCGGGTTCGACTTTCGGCGGGACGTGTGGCCGCTGGTGGAGAAGGAGTTGGGGTTCGCCCACTACCACCGGCTGTTCACCGTGCATCCCGAGCGGGCCGCGATGTCCTGGGCCGACTTCGAGGAGAAGTACGCGGCCGGGAGCGGCGCGGAGATCCAGGCGCTGGTCGCGGCCGCCGTGCCCGATCCCGCCGACCGGCTGGACCTCGCCGCGCTCGACCGGCCCCTGGAGGGGGTGCGGTACGGGTCGCTGGAGGAGTTCCAGGAGGGGCTGCGCGGATATGTCGAGCAGGACCTGAGCAGACGTCACGACCCGCGGTACAGCCCCGACCTGTCCGTCTTCCTGGCGCTGCTGTCCGTCTACGGGCAGCTGATCCGGCTCGGTGACATCGGGCCCTGGTGGCACGGGTTCTTCAGCTATCTGGCCTCCGGTCCGCCCGGGCCCCGGCTGCGGCAGATGCTGGCGCTCTCCCGGGCCGGGGTACTGAAGTTTCTGGGCGCCGACATGACCGTCACCGCGGAGGACGGGGTGTTCCGGGCGGCCAGTGCCACCGTGCCGGGCGCCGTCGTCGAGGCGCGGGCGCTGGTCGAGGCGCGGCTGCCGGAGCCCACCGTCGGGCGGGCGCGGGACACGCTGCTGCGCGAGCTGCAGGCCGACGGGGCCGCCGAGACGGCGGACGGGCTGCTGCGGGTCGATCCCGGCGACGGACGGATCCTCGACCGCGCCGGGCGACCGCACCCCCGGCGCTTCGCGCTCGGCCCCTACACCGACGGCCGCACCCCGGGCGCCTTCACCCGCCCGCGCACGGGCGGACCCGCGTTCCGCCAGAACGACGCGACGGCCCGGGCGGCGCTGCGCTTCCTGGCCGAACTGGGCTCCCGGGCGGCGGCGTGACGGCCGGCTCCTCCTCGGCGGCGTGACGTCCCGGGTGTCATCCCTGCGCGCACATGTGGGTCCCTCCTCTCAGGGTTCTCCGAAAGGCTCCTTTACATGACCTCATCGCACGGCCGGGGGCGGTTGCACCTGGCCGCCGCTCTCGATCAGCCGACGGTGTTCGACGCCGGTCCGTACGTCGAGCTGGCGCGGCTCGCCGAGCGGGGCGGGCTGGACTTCGTGACGCTCGGCGACACCTTCGCCCGGCCCGGACCCGACGCGCTCGCCGTCCTGTCCCGGGTCGCGCCCGCCACCAGCCGCGTCGGCCTGGTCCCCACCGTCACCACCACGCACACCGAGCCCTTCCACGTCCAGGCCGCCGTCGCCACCCTCGACTGGGTCAGCCGGGGCCGGGCCGGCTGGCGGATCGACGTGTCGGCCACCGAGGGCGAGGCCCGTCTCTTCGGCCGCCGGCACGCCGCTCCCGCCGAGGAGCTGTGGCGCGAGGCCGGCGAAGTGGCCGACGTGGCCGCCAGGTTGTGGGACAGCTGGGAGGACGACGCCGAGATACGGGACGTGGCCACCGGCCGCTTCATCGACCGCGACAAGCTGCACCACATCGACTTCGAGGGCGCCGGCTTCTCCGTGAGGGGCCCCTCGATCGTGCCGCGCCCCCCGCAGGGCCATCCCGTCCGTGTGGTCGACGCGACCGAAGGGCAGGCCCGGCGCACCGCGGCCCGGTACGCCGACGTGGTCCTCGTACGCGCCGCGAGCGCCGCGCAGGCCGCCGCCGTACGCGATCAACTGCGCGCCGCGGCCGCCGAGTCCGGGCGCGATCCCGACACCCTGCGCGTCCTCGCGAGCCTGCTCGTCGACCTCGGGGACGGGGAGCACGCGGCCGAGCCGGGGCATGGCGGAGGCGGCCCTCGGCAGACCGCGCAGGGCCCGCTGTACCGCGGCGGTCCGGTGGACCTCGCCGAACTGGTCGCCGCCTGGCACACCGACGGTGTCGTCGACGGCTTCCACCTCACGCCCGTCGAACCGCGCCGTGACCTGGAGCGGCTCGTCAACGGCACGGTGGCGCTGCTCCAGCACCGCGGGCTGTTCCGCACCTTCTATCCGGGCAGCACGCTCCGGGAGCACCTGGGCCTGGCCAGGCCCGCCAACCGGTACGCCGTGACAGGGGGAGCGTCAGCGTCATGACCGTACGGTCTCGCAAGGAGATCCATCTGGCGGCCCACTTCCCCGGCGTCGACAACACCACCGTGCGGGCGGATCCGCGGTCGCGGTCGCAGATCGACCTCTCGTCCTTCGAGCACCTCGCCCGCACCGCCGAACGCGGCCTGTTCGACTTCTTCTTCCTCGCCGAGGGACTGAGACCGCGCGAGCACAAGGACCGCATCCACGACCTGGACGTGGTGGGACGCCCCGAGTCGCTCACCGTGCTGGGCGCCCTCGCGGGGGTGACCGAGCGCCTCGGGCTCGCCGCCACCGTCAACGCCACCTTCAACGAGCCCTACGAACTCGCCCGCAGATTCGCCACGTTGGACCACCTCAGCGGCGGCCGGGCCGGCTGGAACGTGGTGACCTCCTCCGACGCCTTCACCGGCGAGAACTTCCGCCGCGGCGGCTTCCTCGACCGGGCCGAGCGGTATACGCGGGCCGCCGAGTTCGTCGAGGTGGCCCGGACGCTGTGGGACTCGTGGACGCCGGACGGCGTCAGCCGGCCGTTCGCCCACCGCGGGCGGCACTTCGACATCGCGGGCGAGTTCACCGTGCCGCGCTCGCCGCAGGGGCATCCGGTCGTCATCCAGGCGGGGGACTCGGGCGAGGGGCGGGAGTTCGCCGCCGCCACTGCCGACGTGGTCTTTTCCGGCTGGGGGTCCGGGGGTTGTCCCCCGGGACGGCACGGCACTCGGTACGGTTCGCTGGAGGCGGGGCGTGCCTTCTACGCCGATGTGAAGCGCCGCCTGGCCAAGTACGGCCGGGAACCGGGGGACTTGAAGATCATGCCCGGCGTCGGTGTCGTCCTCGGCGACACCGCCGCCGAGGCGCAGGAGAGGGCCACCGAGATCCGGCGGCAGCAGGTCTCCCCGCAGAACGCGATCCTCGCCCTGGAGCAGATCTGGGGCGTCGACCTGTCGGCGTACGACCCCGACGGGCCACTCCCCGAGATCGACCCGGTGGCCGACTCGGTGATCACCCAGGGGCGGACTCGGCGCGGCGACACGGTCGTGATCGCCGAGAAATGGCGTGCCCTCTCCAAGGAGAAGGGACTGTCGATCCGGGAGACCGTGATCGAGGCGGGCGCCCGGCAGTCCTTCATCGGGACCCCGGACGCGGTCGCCGCCGAGCTGGAGGAGTTCGTGCGGCGGGATGCCGCCGACGGCTTCATCCTCCTGCCGCATCTCACCCCGGGCGGACTGGACGAGTTCGTGGACCGGGTGGTGCCGCTGCTCCAGGAGCGCGGGGTGTTCCGCACGGAGTACCGGGGTTCGACGCTCCGCTCCCATCTCGGGCTGGAACGCCCAGAGGATCGAGGGCGATCCGGACGGTCGACTTCCGGACATCCGTCGAATCCGGACGACAGACGTGGACGTGGCGCTCGGTGCGGTGAGCGGCGGCGGGTCGTGTCGGGGCGCGAAGAGGCGTGAGGAGCACGGGACTTCGACCTCGGTGCCGCAACGCGCCGCCTCCTGGGCAGCGAGGCCACGGCCGCGCCGAACCAGGGCGTGCCTGGCCAAAACGCATGGTTCGTTCACAGGTTGACGGCCGAAAGGCGCCCTTGCGGCTACCGGTCGTTCGGCCGAATACTCCCCGACAAGCGCTTGTCAGGGGCACGGCTTGTCCGGAACCCGGACGATCATGCCTCGGGCTGCGCCTCACGGGGCCCCGACCCCACGCGGGCCCCCCGACTTCCCCTTGGGAGGAACGAACGTGAGGATCAAGCGCACAACCCCCCGCAGCGGCATTTCGAGACGGACCCGGCTGATCGCCGTCACCACCGGTCTCGTGGCCGCCGCAGCGATCGCGGTCCCCAGCGCGAACGCGTCCGAGTCCCCCACCTTCAGCGCGAGCGCGCTCAAGAACGCGGACGCCTCGGTGCTCAAGGCCGACGTCCCCGGCACCGCCTGGGCCGTCGACAGCAAGACCAACCGTGTCCTGGTCACCGTCGACAGCACGGTC
This sequence comes from Streptomyces gilvus, assembly GCF_022513565.1. GTDB lineage: Bacteria > Actinomycetota > Actinomycetes > Streptomycetales > Streptomycetaceae > Streptomyces > Streptomyces gilvus. The sequence goes on from NZ_JAKWBE010000012.1 coordinate 69,880, forward strand.
TCCAAGGCCGAGATCGCCAAGATCAAGCGCGAGGCCGGCGCCAACGCCGGGGCCCTCACCATCAAGCGCTCGGCCGGGCAGTTCAAGCCGCTGATCTCCGGCGGCGACGCCATCTACGGCGGACAGTACCGCTGCTCCCTGGGCTTCAACGTGCACAGCGGGAGCACCTACTACTTCCTGACCGCCGGCCACTGCGGTGAGGTCGCCTCCACCTGGTACTCCAACTCCAGCCACTCCACGGTGCTCGGCACCAACGTGGGCTACAGCTTCCCGGGCAACGACTTCGCGCTGGTGCGCTACACCAACTCCTCCGTCTCGCACCCGAGCACGGTCGGCAGCCAGACCATCACCAGCGCGGCCACGCCGAGCGTGGGCACGACCGTGTACCGCCGTGGATCGACCACCGGTACGCACAGCGGGCGGGTCACCGCGCTGAACGCCACCGTCAACTACGGCAGCGGTGACGTCGTCTACGGTCTGATCCAGACCACGGTGTGCGCCGAGGGCGGCGACAGCGGTGGTCCGCTGTACGGCGGCAGCGTGGCGTACGGGCTGACCTCCGGTGGCAGCGGCAACTGCAGCTCCGGCGGTACGACCTTCTTCCAGCCGGTGACCGAGGCGCTGAGCTACTACGGCGTGAGCATCGGCTGACGTCATCCGCCTTCGGGTGGCCCCCGTATGCAACCAGTGTGCGGGGGCTCCCTCTTGTTCGGGTGGCGGAGTTACCTTCGGAGTACAGGTAGCGCTCAGTCCCCTGGGGGCCGACATGCTCGAGGCGCTGGTGGCGGCGGGAGTGACCCTCGCGTCAGCCGGAGTGGTGTACGTGATGGCGGCGGCGCGGGTCGTCAAGCAGTACGAACGCGGAGTGGTGTTCCGGCTGGGCAGACTGCGGGACGAGGTGCGCGGGCCGGGGTTCACGATGATCGTGCCGTTCGTGGACCGGCTGCAGAAGGTCAACATGCAGGTCGTGACGATGCCGGTGCCCGCGCAGGAGGGGATCACCCGGGACAACGTCACCGTGCGGGTGGACGCCGTCGTGTACTTCAAGGTGACCGGGCCCGCGGAGGCCGTGGTGCGGGTCGAGGACTACCGGTTCGCTGTGGCGCAGATGGCTCAGACCTCGTTGCGGAGCATCATCGGCAAGAGTGAGCTGGACGATCTGCTGTCCAGTCGGGAGAAATTGAATCAGGGGCTGGAGTTGATGATCGACAGTCCGGCGGTCGAGTGGGGGGTGACGATCGACCGGGTCGAGATCAAGGACGTCTCGTTGCCGGAGACCATGAAGCGGTCGATGGCTCGGCAGGCCGAGGCGGACCGGGAGCGGCGGGCCCGGGTCATCAACGCGGACGCGGAGTTGCAGGCGTCGAAGAAGCTGGCCGAGGCGGCGCAGCAGATGGCGGACACGCCGGCCGCGTTGCAGTTGCGGTTGCTGCAGACGGTGACCGCGGTGGCGGCCGAGAAGAACTCGACGCTGGTGCTGCCGTTCCCGGTGGAGTTGCTGCGGTTCCTGGAGAAGGCGCAGCAGCAGGGGGTGCCGCCGCAGGTTGCGGCGCAGCCTGTGCAGGAGCAGTTGCCTCCGGCGGGCGGGGAGTCCGGGGCGGGGGGTGGCTGAGGTTCGATGCCCGGTGCCTGCGGCGCCTGTGCGGGTTCGGTGGGGGCTTGCGTAGCGCCTACGGTCTGGTGTGGGTCGGGGCTGGGGCGGGGGGTGTCCGTCTTCGGTCGGGCGGTGCTGGTGGCTATGCGGTGCTGTTTGTTGACGCCCGACGCTGCGGGCGGACACCCCCCGCCCCGTCCCCTTCCCGCCGTCGGCGTGTGGGGTTCGCGGCACCGTGGGCGTACGGCGGCACCTGTGGGCGGCTGGTCAGGTCGGGTGGCGTAGGCCCGCGATGAGCAGTGCGACCATGTGGCGTGCGTCGTAGCGGGGGTCGGTCTCGGCGCCGACGCAGAGGTTTCCGATGCCGCGCATGAGGTGGTAGGCGTCGATGCCGGAGCGGATCTCGCCTGAGGCGTCGGCGGCTTCGACGAGGTGGGCGCACACCGGCAGGAGCCGGTCGAGGAAGAGGGCGTGGAGCGTCTCGAAGCCGGTGCTGTCGCCCTGCATCGCGGCTGCGAGGCCGTGTTTGGTGACGAGGAAGTCGACGAAGAGGTCGGCCCACTTCCCCAGGGCGGCATAGGGGGTGGGGCCGGCCGCCAGGAGGGTGGGGCCGGCTTCGGCGCAGGCGTCGATCTGGTGGCGGTAGACGGCGACCACGAGGTCCGCCCGGGTGGGGAAGTGGCGGTAGATGGTGGCCACCCCGACGCCGGCCTTGGCCGCGATGTCGCGCACCGGCGCGTCCACGCCCGAGGCCACGAAGACCGCGGCGGCCGCGTCCAGCAGTGCCTGCTGGTTGCGCCGGGCGTCCTTGCGATTCGACCTGGCTGAGCTTCCCGGGCTCTTGCCCTCGTCGTTCACCGCAGCACTCCTTCGACGACCGATCTTGTAAAACGGAACGGAGTTCCGTATCGTTGTGGAACAACGTTCCGTTTCATTCATGATGGCAGAACGGCTGGCCTGCGGCCAACCGCTGCCCGTTGAAAGGCACCTCCATGTCCGAATCCAAGACCGCGCCCACCACCGTGGTGTCCGTGCGGCCGGTTGTTCTGTCCGCCCCGGGGCGCGGTGAGGATCTCCAGGTCCGTGTGTCCGCCCCCGCCGGCGGTGGTGATCTGCCCGTCATCGTCTTCTCGCACGGCTTCGGCTGGTCCATGGACGGGTACCTCCCGTTGGCGCACTACTGGGCCGCGCAGGGCTTCGTGGTCGTCCAGCCCACCCATCTGGACTCCAGGACGCTCGGTCTTCCCCCCGAGGACCCCCGTACGCCGCGGATCTGGCGCATCCGTGTCGAGGACCTCACGCGCGTGCTGGACGGGCTCGACGTCATCGAAGCCGCCGTGCCGGGCCTCGCCGGGCGTCTCGACCGGGACCGTGTCGCCGTGGCCGGGCACTCCTGGGGTGCCCAGACGGCGAGCGCGCTGCTGGGTGCGCGCGTCCTCGGCGCCGACGGCAAGCCCGGCGAGGACATGTCCGACCCCCGGGTGAAGGCGGGTGTGCTGCTCGCGCTGACCGGCCTGGGTGACACCCTGACCCCGTTCGCCGCCGAGCACTTCCCCTTCATGAGGCCGTCCTTCGACACCATGACCACTCCGGCCCTGATCGTCGCCGGGGACAGGGATCAGTCCCTGCTCTCCACGCGCGGGCCGGACTGGTTCGTTGATCCTTATACCTACAGCCCGGGCGACAAGAGTCTGCTCACGCTGTTCGGGGGCGAGCACTCGCTCGGCGGCATCTCCGGGTACGGGGTCGCCGAGACGACGGACGAGAATCCTGCGCGCGTCGCTCTGATTCAGCGGCTCGGTTCGGCCTATCTGCGCAGTGCCCTCCATCCCGGGGACAACGGCTGGAAGGCGGCGGTCGCCGCGCTGGCGGAGGATCCCGAAGCGCTGGGCGCGCTGCAGAGCAAGTGACGCTCGTCGGCGTTTTCGCAGGTGGCGGGGGCTCGAACGGTAATCGCACAAGCGTTCTGATTTTGGTCTATGGTGGAGGTGGGACGGTCGGGAACTGATGTTCGATAGCGGGAGGTGCGGGTGCCGGGCTTCACTCATCTGCACACCGCCTCCGGGTTCTCCCTGCGGTACGGCGCCTCGCACCCGGAGCGGCTGGCCGAGCGCGCCTCCGAGCGGGGGATGGACGCCCTCGCCCTCACCGATCGCGACACCCTCGCCGGTGCTGTCCGGTTCGCCAAGGCCTGTGCGGGGGCGGGGGTGCGGCCGCTGTTCGGGGTGGAACTGGCGGTGGGGGGAGCGGAGCCCGAGCCAGGGGGAGGGGGGCGGCGCCGCAATCCTGTGCGTGGCGGGTCCTTTGTCGATGAGTCGATGCCTCGGGTCGTCTATCTGGCGCGCGAGGGGGCTCGGGGCTGGGCGGATCTGTGCCGGCTGGTCACGGCGGCGCATGCGGGGGCAGGTCAGCCCCTGCTGGCCTGGGCGGACAACCACGCCGACGGGGTGACCGTCCTGCTCGGTCCCGCCTCCGACGTCGGACGGGCCCTTGCCGCCGGGCGGCCCGACCGTGCGGCCCGGCTGCTCGCGCCCTGGCGGGAGGTCTACGGGGACGCCCTGCGCCTCGAGGTCGTCTGGCACGGGCGTGAGGGCACCGGGGCCGGGTCGCTGCGGCTGGCCGCCCGCACCCTGGGCTTCGCCGCCGAGCAGCGGGTCCGGCCGGTGCTCGGCAACGCCGTCCGTTATGCCGACCGCGGGCTCGGGCCGGTCGCCGACGTCCTGGACGCGGCTCGGCGGCTCGTCCCGATCGACCCCAGGAAGGGGCTGGACTCGGGGGAGGCCTGGCTCAAGGGCGCGGACGAGATGTTGCGCGGGGCGGAGCGGATCGTCGAGGCGGCGGGGTACCGGCGGGAGACCGCCCACCGGCTGCTGGAGCAGACGCAGTCCGTGGCCGCCGAGTGCCTGGTGGATCCCGAGGACGACCTGGGCATGGGGACGGTCCACTTCCCCGAGGCGCACCTCGTCGGCGCGGGACGCCGTACCGCTCAGCGGGCGCTGGCCTCCCGGGCGGCGGCGGGCATGGTGCTGCGCGGTTACGCGGACCGGCGTGACTACTGGGAGCGGATGCACCATGAGCTGGACATCATCGGTCATCACGGCTTCGCGTCCTATTTTCTGACGGTTGCTCAGGTCGTGGACGACGTAAGGGAGATGGGGGTTCGTGTTGCCGCTCGCGGGTCCGGGGCCGGGTCGTTGGTGAACCATCTGCTGGGTATCGCGAACGCCGATCCGATCGAGCACGGGCTGCTGATGGAGCGCTTCCTGTCCAAGGAGCGGGTCGTGCTGCCCGACATCGACATCGATGTGGAGTCCGCGCGGCGGCTGGAGGTCTACCGGGCGATCATCGGCCGGTTCGGCGAGGAGCGGGTCGCCACGGTCGCGATGCCGGAGACCTACCGGGTGCGGCACGCGATCCGGGACGTGGGCGCCGCCCTGTCCATGGATCCGGACGAGATCGACCGGATCGCCAAGTCCTTCCCGCACATCCGGGCGCGCGACGCCCGGGCGGCGCTGGAGGAACTGCCCGAGCTCAAGGCGCTGGCGGGGGAGAAGGAGAGGCACGGGCGGCTCTGGGAGCTGGTCGAGGCTCTTGACGCCCTTCCGCGCGGGGTGGCCATGCATCCGTGCGGGGTGCTGCTGTCGGACGCGTCCTTGCTGAGCCGTACGCCGGTCATGCCCACCAGCGGCGAGGGGTTTCCCATGGCGCAGTTCGACAAGGACGACGTGGAGGATCTCGGGCTGCTCAAGCTGGACGTGCTGGGTGTGCGGATGCAGTCGGCCATGGCGCACGCGGTCGCCGAGGTGGAGCGGGCGACGGGGGAGCGGATCGACCTGGACGGGCTGGCGGGGGGTGACCCGGCCACGTACCGGCTCATCCGGTCCGCCGAGACGCTGGGGTGCTTCCAGATCGAGTCGCCGGGGCAGCGGGATCTGGTGGGGCGGCTGCAGCCGAGTACGTTTCACGATCTGGTGGTGGACATCTCGCTGTTCCGGCCCGGGCCCGTCGCCGCCGACATGGTGCGGCCGTTCATCGAGGCCCGGCACGGACGGGCGCCCGTCCGGTATCCGCATCCGGATCTGGAGGAGCCGCTGCGGGGCACCTACGGGGTGGTCGTCTTTCACGAGCAGATCATCGACATCGTCGCGATCATGGCGGGCTGTGGGCGCGGGGAGGCGGACCGGGTGCGGCGCGGGCTGTCCGACCCGGAGTCGCAGGGGCGGATCAAGGTGTGGTTCGCCCAGTGCGCGGCGGCCAACGGGTATGACGGAGAAACGATTCGGCGGACCTGGGAGATCGTCGAGGCGTTCGGTAGCTACGGCTTCTGCAAGGCGCACGCGGTGGCCTTCGCCGTCCCGACGTACCAGTCGGCCTGGCTGAAGGCCCATCATCCGGCCGCCTTCTATGCGGGGCTGCTCACGCACGATCCCGGGATGTACCCGAAGCGGCTGTTGCTGGCGGACGCGCGACGGCGGGGGGTGCCGGTACTGCCGTTGGATGTGAACAAGTCGGCGGTCGCACACCGGATCGAACTGGTGTCTGAATCTGATGGGGTGTGGGGACTGCGGCTGGCGCTCTGCGATGTGTACGGCATCAGCGAGGCCGAGGCCGCGCGGATCGAGGAAGGGCAGCCGTACGCCTCGCTGCTGGACTTCTGGGAGCGGGCGCGGCCCAGCCGGCCGCTCGCGGGACGGCTCGCCCAGGTCGGGGCCCTGGACGCGTTCGGCGCCAACCGGCGTGATCTGCAGCTGCACCTGACCGAGCTGCAGCGCGGGGCACGGGGCGCGGGCGGCGGCCAACTGCCCCTGGCCGGCGGGCGGAAGACCGCGCCCGCCGGGCTGCCGGATCTGTCGGAGGCGGAGAAGCTCAGCGCCGAGCTGGGGGTGCTGTCGATGGACGCCTCGCGCAACCTGATGGACGATCACCGGGTCTTCCTGGACGAGCTGGGCGTGGTGTCGGCGCGGCGGCTGCGGGAGGCGCGGCACGGGGAGACCGTGCTGGTCGCGGGGGCCAAGGCGGCGACCCAGACACCGCCGATCCGGTCCGGCAAGCGGGTCATCTTCTCCACGCTGGACGACGGGACGGGCCTGGTCGATCTCGCCTTCTTCGACGACTCCCACGACGCGTGCGCCCACACCGTCTTCCACTCCTGGCTGCTGCTGGTGCGCGGGGTCGTGCAGCGGCGTGGGCCGCGCAGTCTGAGCGTGGTGGGTTCCGCCGCCTGGAACCTCGCCGAACTGGTCGAACTGCGTGCCGAGGGCGGCCTCGACGAGGTGGCGAAGCGGCTGGCGGAGCCGGCGCCGGAAGGGGCGGGCGGCGATCCGGCGCGGGGCCGGCGCATCCAGCTGCCCACCGGATACGAACTCAACCCGTGGGCCGATCTGCGCCCGGCGGGTCAGGAGCCTTCGCAGGTACGGAAGTTGTGGCACCAGAGTCCGGGGAGTGCGGGATGACCATCGTGTGCGTACGTTTCCAGCTGCCGCCTCAGGCCGAGACGGCCCTGCCCGGGCTGCTCGGGCTGCTGGAGGAGTTCACCCCGGTCGTGGAGGCGCTGCCGCCGGATGCGGCGCTGGCCGATCTGCGGGGCGCCGAGCGGTACTTCGGGCGCGGGGCGGTCGAACTGGCGTCGGTGATCCGGGTACGTGCCCTCGCGCTGTACGGGGTCGACTGTGTGATCGGCGCCGGGCCGGGGCCGATGCTGGCCCGGGTGGCGCTGGGGGCCGCCCGGCCCGGGGTGACCTGCGAGGTTCCCGGTGATCCGGAGGGCATCGCGGAGTTCCTCGCGGACCTGCCGGTGGGCGCGCTTCCCGGCGTGGGCACGGCGACCGCCCGCACCCTGTCCGAGTACGGCCTCGACACCCTGGGGCGGGTCGCCGCCGCGCCGCTGTCCACGCTCCAGCGGCTGGTCGGCGCGCGGACGGGCCGTGAACTGCACGAGAAGGCGAACGGCGTCGACCGCGGCCGGGTCGTCCCGAACGGCGTCTCCCGCTCTCTCGCCACCGAACGTCCCTTCGAGCGAGACGAACTGGACCCGGACCGGCACCGCCGCGCCCTCCTGTCGGCCGCCGAGGAACTGGGCGCCCGCCTCCGCGCCCTGGACAAGGTCTGCCGCACCCTCACCCTCACGGTCCGCTACGCCGACCGTTCCTCGACGACCCGCACCCGGACTCTGAAGGAACCCACCGCGCACTCGGCCGCCCTGACCAGGACGGCGTACGGCATGTACGAGGCCCTCGGCCTGCAACGCGCCCGGGTCCGCGCCCTCGCCCTGCGCGCCGAGTCCCTCACCCCCGCCGACCAGGCCTCCTACCAGCTCACCTTCGACCCGGTCGACGAGAAGGTCCGCCGCATCGAGCAGACCGCGGACCGGATCAGGGCGAAGTTCGGCCCGGGGGCGGTGATCCCGGGCGCGCTGGTGGCATGACCGTTCAGTTCGCCCACGGCGGGGTGATGCGGGTGCCGTCGGCCAGTTCCGCCTCCAGGCCGATGGACGTGGTGACCCAGGAGATCGCGGTCTGATCGGTGGGGTTCTCGACGCCCAGGGTCGCGCCGGGGTTGATGATCACGGTGTCGCCCGCGGATACGCGGTCGGTGCGGCCGTCGAGGGTGATCAGGAGTTCGCCGACGAGGAGATGGAAGATCTCCTCGCGGGTCACGGCGTGGACGGGGGCCCTGGTGCCCGGGGGGATCTCGCCGCGCCAGGCGCACAGCTCCTTGCTCCCGGTGAGGGGGCTCGCGTACGAGACGAAGCGGGCGCCGTGGATCTCGTGGGTGACGGCTTCGGACGTGCGGATGACGGGCATGGGTGCCTCTCCGGTCGGGTGCCGATCATATGGTCAAGCGGCTTGACCATATTGCTCGCCTCTATGGTCAAGCCGATTGACCATCTCGTCAAGGGTGTTTCAATGCCTGCGTGCAGAACTCCGAGGCCATGGCCCTGTCCGCAAGCCTGCTCGCCGTCGCCGGCGAGCTGACCCAGCGCATCAACGAGGGCGTCGTCGCCCGGGGCTTCGACGGGCTCAGGCCCGCTCACGGGTTCGCCTTCGCGCGGCTCGCCCCGGACGGTGCGACGGCGACCGAGCTCGCCGCACATCTCGGGGTGACGAAGCAGGCCGCCAGTCAGCTCGTCGACGAGATCGTGCGCAGGGGGTTCGCCGAGCGGCGGCCGCACCCCGGTGACGCCCGGGCGCGGCTGGTCGTGCTGACCGAGCGGGGGTGGGCGTGCACCCGGGCCGCCGAGGAGGCGGCCGCCGAGGTGGTGCGGGGGTGGGCGGACGTACTCGGGGAGAGTGAAGTGCGGGCGTTGTGGGAGCAGTTGTGGCGGATCGCGCCCTATGGTCCTGTCAGGCCCGCCTGGTGACGGTTCAACAGGCGCAACTGCCGAGTCAGTTATCACTGGAAGTTTTTACTGACGCGTAACTTCACACTTGCACTACTCGCTCGTAACTTGACGAGTGAACAGCATCCTTCGTGATCCGGATCACAGGGCGTAAGGCCATCGCAACTCCCTTGAGCCGCAAGGAGATCACACGATGCTGCCCTGGAACCGAGTGCTCAGACCCCTGGCCGCGGCGCTGCTGACCGCCGCGGTCGCCCTCGTCCCCGCCACCGCCGCCCACGCCTCGGCCGCTCCCACGAGCGGGTGGAACGACTACTCTTGCAAGTCCTCCGCCGCCCACCCCCGCCCCGTCGTCCTGGTCCACGGCACCCTCGGCAACTCGGTCGACAACTGGCTGGGCCTCGCCCCCTACCTGGAGAGCCGCGGCTACTGCGTCTTCTCCCTCGACTACGGCCAGCTCTCCGGCGTCCCCGTCTTCTACGGCCTCGGCCCCATCGACAAGTCGGCCGAGCAGCTCTCGGCCTTCGTCGACAAGGTGCTCGCCGCCACCGGAGCCGCCAAGGCCGACGTCGTCGGCCACTCGCAGGGCGGCATGATGCCCCGCTACTACCTGAGGTTCCTCGGCGGAGCCGCCAAGGTGAACGCGCTGGTCGGCATCGCACCCGACAACCACGGAACCGACCTCGACGGCCTCACCAACCTGTTGCCGTACTTCCCGGGAGCGTCGGACCTGCTGTCCTCGTCCGTTCCGGGCCTCGCCGACCAGATCGTCGGGTCCGCCTTCCTCACCAAGCTCAACGCCGGCGGCGACACCGTCCCCGGCGTCCACTACACCGTCATCGCCAGCAAGTACGACGAGGTCGTCACGCCGTACACGAGTCAGTTCCTGAGCGGTTCCGACGTGCACAACGTCCTCATCCAGAACCTGTGTTCGCTCGACCTCTCCGAGCACGTCCTGATGGGTCTCAGCGACCGGCTCGCCTTCCACGAGGTGGCCAACGCGCTCGACCCGGCGCACGCCACCCGGACCACCTGCGCGTCCGTGCTGAGCTGACGCACGAACGGGGCCTGTCCGACCTGAGCCGCCGGACAGGCCCCGCCCCCCGTGGGGTCTACCGACGGCCCGAGGTCGTCGCGCGCCGGCGGACCGAGGCGAACAGCGCCGCCGACCCCAGCGCGAGCACCGCCGCACCGCCCATCGCGAGGTACGGGGTGCTGCCACCGCCCCCCGTCGCGGCGAGGTTCTCCGCGGCACCGGCCGCCTTCGGCGTGTCGGCGGCGGCCGGCTCGGCCGACGTGGCGGCGTCCTGGTCGCCGTGACCGTGGTGCTCGACCGTCGACTTGTCGGCACCGGCCGCGATCTGCCGGTCGGAGGGCGCGGAGGCGGTCGGAGCCGGTGTCGAGTCGGTGGCCGTGGCGCCGCCGCCCCCGAAGGTGACGTCCGAGCAGGAGTAGAAGGCCTCCGGGCTGTCCGAGCGCTGCCAGACCGCGTACAGGAGCTGCCGCCCCGAGCGTTGGGGGAGGGTGCCGGAGAACGTGTAGAAACCGTTCGCGGCAACCGGGTCGGTGGCCTGCGCCACCGGGGCCGACAGGTCCAGGTCCTTCCAGGCCAACGGCTTCGCGGGGTCGTAGCCCGGCTTGGTGATGTACACCGTGAACGTGCCCTTGTGCGGGGCGGTCACGCGGTACCTGAAGGTGTACGAGCCGTCGCGCACCCCCGTCGCCGGCCAGTCCGCGCGGGGCAGGTCGAGGCCCTTGAACTCCTCGTTGCCCGCGCCGCACAGCCTGCCGTCCGGGATCAGCTCCTGGTGGCGGCCGTTCGCGTCGCCGACGCGGATGCCGTTCCAGTCGTAGAGCGCCTGGGTGCCGCCGGCGGCGACCGCGGCCCTGCACGCGTCCGACGTCGGGCTCTCCGGGTTCTCCGCGTAGCACTGCGCGACCCGGCTGACCGGGTCGCCCATCGTCCCGTGCGCCGACGCGGGGACGGCGCAGAGGACGGTCAGGGCGAGCGGACTCGCGCCGAGGGCGGCGATCGTGACGGCCTGGCGGAGGCGTGCGGGCATGCGGAATCTCCTCGGAACGGTCCTGGGCGAATCCCGTGGGGTGTGATCAGAAGCTAGCCCGGAGAAACCGTGAAATCGCCTGCTGGGGACGGGCGAGGGAGATCCTTATGCTCGCGTTAAGGGAGTGCTGAGACTGGGATCAGGTAGGGAGCGTGGCCGGCATGGCGGACGACGGGATCCGGGCGGCCGGGGCCGCCGACGTGGCGGCCGTGAAAGCCGTGACCGACGCCGCGTACCACCCCTACATCGAACGGATCGGGGTGGTGCCGGTGCCCATGGAGGCGGACCACGCGGCGAACGTGGCCGCGGGGAAGGTGTTCGTGACGGGCGATCCCGTCATCGGGCTCGTCGTGCTGGAGGAGCGCGACGACCATCTGTTCCTCGACAGCATCGCCGTCCACCCCGACGCACACGGCACGGGCGTGGGGCGACGGCTGCTGGACTTCGTCGAGGCACGCGCGCGTGCGCTCGGGCTGCCCGAGGTCAGGCTCTACACCAACGCGATGATGTGGGAGAACCAGAAGATCTACCCGAAGTTCGGCTACGAGGCCGTGGAGCGGCGGGTGGACGGCCCCTACGACCGTGTCCACTTCCGCAAGCGGCTCGACTGACCGCTCTCAGCCGTCGGGCCACCACGTTCTCGCGATGTCCTTGCGCACCTCCGGGCGTCCGGCGGAACGCTCGTCGGCTTCCTCGCGGACCCTGCGCGAGTCCGTCTTCTTCAGGGGCTTCTGCACAGTGGTCCGGCGCATGGCTGCCTCCTTCAGTGCCTACCGGGTTCCGCGTTCTCACGGAGGTAGACCCTTTTCGGGAGAGTGACTCATCGGTGCGGGTCTGTCAGTGGCGGCTGTCACGATTCGACTGTCAGTGGCGGGTGTCACTCTGGGGGACATGACGAACGACAGTGAAGCTCTGACCGGGGCGGGCGCGGCTTCCGGCCTGGACTGGGACGCCGAGGCCGCCTCCTTCGACGACGAGCCGGACCACGGACTGCGCGATCCGGAGGTGCGGCGGGCCTGGGCGGGCCGGCTGGGTGACTGGCTGCCGGCGAGGTCCTCGGACGTCCTCGACCTCGGCTGCGGCACGGGCAGTCTGTCGCTCCTCGCGGCCGAGCAGGGACACCGCGTCACGGGCGTGGACGGCTCGCCGGCCATGGTCGAGCTGGCGCGGGCCAAACTGGCCGGACGTGACGCCGCGTTCCTCCTCGGCGACGCGGCGGCACCGCCGGTGGGGGAGCAGCGCTTCGACGTGGTGCTCGTACGGCATGTGCTGTGGGCCCTGCCCGATCCCGGCCGCGCGCTGCGGCACTGGAGGGGGCTGCTGCGGCCGGGCGGGCGGCTCGTGCTGATCGAGGGCGTGTGGGGGACCGTCACGCCGGCCGGCATCCCGGCCGGCACGCTTGCCGGGCTCGTCGAGCCGCTGGCCGAGGTGGTGCGCGTGGAGCCGCTGTCGCAGGACGCGGCGCTGTGGGGCGGGCCGGTCGAGGACGAGCGGTACGCGGTGGTGGCGCTGGTGTGAGGCTGCGTCGCTGGTGTGAGGCGGTGGCGCCTCAGGCCAACAGCGCGTCGAAGCCGCCCTCGCGGGCCAGCCGCTCCAGGGTGTCCAGGGCCGCGCCCGCCGCTGCCGCCGCCTCCGGGTCCCTGTCCGCGAGGCCACTGGCCGCGAACTCGTCCTCGTCCAGCCGGCGTACGTCCCTGCCGTCGGCCGAGCGCCACAGGTCCAGGTCGAGGTCCTCGACGATCAGTTCCGAGCCGAAGCGGACCGCGGGCCGGGTGACGTCGCAGTACCAGCCCTTCAGCCCGCCCTCGGCGTCACGGACCTCCTTCACCGCGTACCAGCGGTCCCGCCAGTAGTACTCGGTGAAGACGTCGCCCTTCTCGAAGCGCACGAACCCGAAGTCACGGACCCCCTCGCCCGCCCAGAGGGCGCGTACGGCGATCCGGTCGCCGTCGGGGTGGATGAGGTCGGCCTCGTAACCGATCTTCGTGCGGCCCGCCTTGACGAGGACGACGTTCAACCGCCGGGCGGGTTCAGCCGAGTTCGCGGACAAAGCGCACCTCCGACGCGGAGATCTCGTACCCCAGCCACTTGTTGATCGCGAGCATCGGGCCGTTTCCGGCGTCGTTGCCCGTGTGGGCCTCGGTGAAGCCGGCGGCGCGGGCGCGGTGCAGGGAGTGGTTCTTGGCGAGCTTGGCCAGACCCCGGCCGCGGAAGGCGCGTGCGGTGCCGGTCATGGCGGTGAAGTAACGGGTGCCGTCGGTGTAGGCCACGGTGAAGGCGGCGGGGCGGCCGTCGACGACCGCCACCGTGGTCAGGTCGAGGTTGATGTTCGGGTGCTTCCAGCTCTCCTCGATCCAGACCTCGTAGTCCGTGAACTCGGTGTCGACATCGCTCGGTTCGTCCGCCGTCGTCTCGGCGTCCAGCTCGAACAGCGGGCGCGGGTCGTCCGCGAAGTCGGCGGCCGTGCGCAGTTCGGTGCCGGGAGGGGGGTCCTGCAGGGGCGGCAGCGTGACGTTCGCCAGGTCCAGCCGGAGGAAGCCGGCCGAGCGGCTGGCGCGGTAGCCGTGGTGCTCGGCGAAGGCGCGGTTGGCCGGCTCGTCGAGGACCCACGCGAACAGCTTCGTCGCACCGTGCGCGATCAGGTACTCCTCGGACGCCTGGACCAGGAGCCGGCCGGCGCCGCGGTGGAGCCGGTCCGGGTGCACGTAGATGTTGAGGTACCCCTGGCCCGGCTGCGGGCTGTCGTGGACGAGGCCGATCTGGGCCGTGCCGATCATCTCGCCGTCCTCCTCCGCCACCAGCGCCCGGGCCTTCGCGTCCGGGTGGGTGTGGAGGAGGCGGTGACGGATGGCGTCGGCGGTCCACATGACGTACGGGAGGCCGAGATGGCGGATGAGGGCGAAGTCCTCGAGGTCTTTCCGGTCGTCGGGCCGTAGGTCGCGCACGGTTGCTGTCATGAAGGCGCACGCTACGGGGAGGTCGAGCCAGGGTGCCTCCCATTTTCGGGCGGGTACGGGACAATCGGGCCGTGACCTTGAAGATCCACATCGACGACAGCGCCGCGCCGTACGAGCAGGTGCGGGCGCAGATTTCCGAGCAGGCGCGGACCGGTGTGCTGCCGGTGGGGTACCGGCTGCCGACCGTGCGGGGGCTCGCCGAGTCGCTCGGGCTGGCGGCGAACACGGTGGCGAAGGCGTACCGGGCGCTGGAGAGCGACGGGGTGATCGAGACGCGGGGCCGCAACGGGACGTACGTGGCGGCGGCGGGCTCCGCGGCGGAACGGGAGCTCGCGGCGGCGGCTCAGGCGTACGTGGAGCGGGCGCGGCGGCTGGGGCTGGCGGAGGCCGACGCGCTGGCCGCGGTGCGGGATGCGTTGCGGGCGGGGTACGGGGAGGGCTGAGCGGGATCCGGCACGTCAGCGGGGCGAGAGCGACGGGGTGCGGGTGACCCGGAGGCCCGCTGTTCGGGCCGCCTTCGCGAACGTCGTCGCGTCCTGTACCGCCGCTGCCGTCGGGTCGTTGTTGAAGTACGCGTGGACGTCCTCGTTCGTCCCCCAGGTGCTCATGATCCGGGTCACCCATGTCTCCAGCGCCCGGCGGCCGTAGTGCGGCCATGGCTGGGCGCGGCCCTGGTGGAAGCGGACGTAGCCCCAGTCCGTGGTGCGCCACAGCGGGGTCACCGGGCGGGAGAGGACGTCCGCCCAGCACAGGGCCGCGCCCCGGGTCTGAAGGACCTTGCGCACCTGCGGTGTCCACCATGACTCGTGCCGCGGCTCGACCGCGACCCGGGTGCCCGGCGGGAAGCAGCCGAGGCAGGTGTCCAGCAGGCCCGGGTCGGCCTTCAGGGTGGGCGGGAGCTGGAGGAGGACCGGGCCCAGCCGGTCCCCGAGACCCGCCGCGTGGGTCATCAGACGGTCGACCGGCTCCTCGGGCTCCCGCAGCCGCTTGATGTGGGTGAGGTACCGGCTCGCCTTCACCGCGACCACGAAGTCACCCGGCACCCGCTCCCGCCACGTCTCGAAGGTCTCCCGCGTCGGCAGCCGGTAGAACGCGTTGTTGATCTCCACCGTCGCGAAGTGCGCCGTGTACTCCTCGAGCCACAGCCGCGTGGGGCACCCGTCGGGGTAGAGCACGCCCCGCCAGTCCTTGTACTGCCACCCCGACGTCCCGACGAACAGGGTCATACCGTCCATGAAAGCACTACAGGTACAGCCCCGCGTCCGCCCCGTCCCGGGGGTCGGGCACCGAGGTCGGTGAGGTGCCCCGGCGCAGCGCGTACAGCTCGGCCAGGGTCGCGCCCTCGCGGCCGACGCCCTCCTCCGTGCCGAGCCAGCCGACCGCCTCGCGGTGGGTCAGCCTGCCCACCTCGATACGGGCCAGACAGCGGCCGGGGCGGACCACGGCCGGGTGCAGACGCTCCAGGTCCTCGTTGGTCGTGACGCCCACCAGGACGTTACGGCCCTGCCCCAGCAGTCCGTCGGTGAGGTTCAGCAGCCGGGACAGCGCCTGGCCCGCCGTGTGCTTGGCCTCGCCGCGGATCAGTTCGTCGCAGTCCTCCAGCAGGAGCAGCCGCCAACGGCCCTTGCCCGTCGAGTCGTCCTCGCCGATCGCGATGTCCATCAGATAGCCGACGTCGCTGAACAGGCGCTCGGGGTCCAGGACGCAGTCGACCTGGCACCAGTCCCGCCAGGAGCGGGCGAGGGTGCGCAGCGCCGAGGTCTTGCCCGTGCCCGGCGGGCCGTGGAGCAGCAGCAGGCGGCCGGCGATGTCCTCCGGTGTCGTCTTCATCAGGCGGTCCATCGCCTCGGCCACCGGCGCCGTGTAGTTCTCCCGCACCTCGTCCCAGGTGCCCGCGGAGATCTGCCGGGTGGTGCGGTGCGGGCCGCGCCTCGGGGAGACGTACCAGAAGCCCATCGTCACGTTCTCCGGCTGGGGTTCGGGCTCGTCGGCCGCGCCGTCCGTGGCCTGGTCGAGGATCTTCTTCGCGAGCTCCGCGCTGGTCGCCGTGACCGTGACGTCCGCGCCCCGGTTCCAGCGGGAGATCAGCACCGTCCAGCCCTCGCCCTCGGCCAGCGTCGCGCTGCGGTCGTCGTCGCGGGCCACGCGCAGCACCCGGGCGCCGGCCGGCAGCAGCGTCGCCCCGGAGCGCACCCGGTCGATGTTCGCCGCGTGCGAGTACGGCTGCTCGCCCGTCGCGAAGCGGCCGAGGAACAGCGCGTCGACGACGTCGGACGGCGAGTCGCTGTCGTCGACGTTGAGCCGGATCGGCAACGCGTCGTGTGGGTTCGCAGACATGGCGTCCATGATCCGGCACGGGCGCCCCGCGTGCACCCGGTTTCCGTGGTGCGCCGGGTGTGTCGGCCGTGACCGGCTGGTCCTGTTGTATCCCCTCCGTCCTGTTACAGAGCTGTGTGGGTGCAACACCTGCCCTGGCGGGCATTCCTCCCGTTACTGTTGGCCTCGATGGGACGTCATGGGTGGACTTCGGGGGCTCGGCGGTGGCGGCTCACCGCGCTGCTCGGTGTGGGCGTCGCCGCACTCGCGCTGGTCGTGACCCTCCTCAACACGCTTCCGGACAGCGGCGGCACCAAGGGCACCTCGAAGAACGGCGCCACGGTGCACGGCACCCCGGTGACCCCGCCGGACCAGGACAGGCCCGAGGTCGGCTGGGGCTTCACCCACACCCAGTACAGCGCCGACGAGGGCAGCTCCACCGCGACCGACCGGGTCGAGAAGCTGATCCAGGACGCCGGGGGCGTGCCGCAGGACCAGGCGCTCATGGGCTGGGGCGCGGACAACCCCGAGCCGGTGAAGGGCCGTTACGACTTCGGCGCGATGGACCGCCGGATCGACTTCATCCGCAGGTCGGGCGGCACCCCGGTCGTCACCCTGTGCTGCGCCCCGGACTGGATGAAGGGCGGCAAGGCCGGTGTCGACAACACCGACTGGAGCCAGTCCGCGCTGGAGACCGCCCCGCAGCCGCAGCACTACGCCGACTTCGCCGCGCTCGCCGCGACCGTCGCGAAACGCTATCCGGACGTACGGCACTTCATCGTCTGGAACGAGTTCAAGGGTTTCTGGAACAACGCCAAGGGCCGCTGGGACTACGAGGGGTACACCCGGCTCTACAACCTCGTCTACCGGGCGCTGAAGAAGGTCGACAAGGACATCATGGTCGGCGGGCCGTACCTGGTGATGGACAGCGTCGACCCGCGCGACGACGAGGCCTCCGCGACCTTCAAGGGGCCCTGGGGCGCCATGGACCAGCGGGTCCTGGACGCCTTCGACTACTGGAACGAGCACAAGGCGGGCGCCGACTTCGTCGTCGTCGACGGCTCCAGTTACACCAACGACGACGAGATGAAGCCGGACGAGTTCGGGGCCACCGACAAGCTCACCGCCGTGGGCGAGTGGGTGCGGCGGCAGACGCACGACCTGCCGCTGTGGTGGGCCGAGTACTACGTCGAGCCCGCCGACGGCAACGACGACCGCAAGGGCTGGTCCGAGACGCACCGGGTCGCCGTCCAGGCCGCCGGGATGATCGCGATGGCCAAGGGCGGTGCGTCCTCGGGCTTCTACTGGAACCCGGAGGACGAGAAGGGCGACACCTGCGCGGGCTGCCTGTGGACGCCGACGGACGGCTCGGGCGGCGGACAGAAGCTGCCCATGTTCGACCTGGTCTCCCGCTTCAACCAGGCGTTCCGGCCCGGCACGAGGTACGCGACCGTGTCCGTCGCACCGGACGACGTGCCCAACGTCCGGGTGCTGGCGAGCGACAGAACCGTCCTGGTGGTCAACACCCTCGACCGCTCGATCAGCGCCCAGGTCGACGGCAAGCGGTTCGCGATGCAGGCGTACGAGGTGAAGTGGCTCAAGCGGTAGGGCCGTAGGCCGCTTCACCCCGTACGCGATCTCACTTCAGGCTCAGGAACCGTTGCACCAGTGAGGCCAGCAGCACCGCCAGGAGCGGCAGTGAGAACCAGAAACTGCTCTGCAGCAGGCGCAGTTGGCGCACGCTGGGGCGCATCGCGACCCGGAGGACCTCGCGTGCCGTCAGCATCAGGATCAGCGCGAGGGCGGCGAGGGCGCCGACGACCGACCACGGCGTCCAGGTGATCTGCGGGCCGATCGGACCCGGGTCCGGCTTGGGCACCTTGCCCTCGGGCTGTTTCCTGAGGGCGTAGATCGTCGCGTCCGCGTTGTCGTACACCTTCTTCACCTCGGGCCGCCGGTCCAGGTTCTGGATCAGCCGGGGTTCCCAGGTGGCCGAGTAGCCCACGTCCATCTGGAGGTAGGTCACCTGGCCCGCGTTGATCATCAGGTACGAGTTCGGCCCCGCGTCCTTGAGGGCCTTGACCAGGCTGGAGACCAGGACCGGGTCGGCCGGCGCGAGCGTCGGCACGTAGTCGACCCGCTCCATGTCCTTCGCGCCCCACGGCATCGCCGGGGTCACGTCGTTGACGGTGTCGTTGCTCAGCCACAGCAGACGGACCGTCGGTTTGTCGTGGGCGTAGACGTAGTTCATGGCGGCGACCTCACCGGGCCGGACCCGTTCGAAGGGCTCGTTGCCCCAGCGGGCCACCAGGAAGCCGCCCATCAGCAGCAGCCCGGCCAGCAGGGCCGCCAGCGGGGCCAGGCTCACCCGGTCCTTGTCCCGCTCCTCGGCGGTGACGCCGGTGCGCGGGAACAGGGCGAGACCGGCCAGCAGGGCCGCGCCGGGCAGGGCGAACATGAAGACGCGCAGCGCCATCTCGCCGCCGTAGGACTGCATGCCGAAGCCGAGGAACGGGACGAAGGTGAGGACCAGCAGCGACCGCTCGCGGTACTTGTGGTCACGCCGGCGCCACCAGCCCCAGCAGGCGAACAGCATCACAGCGCCGGCCAGCAGCACACGCGCGTACAGGACGAGCCTGTGGGTCGAACTGCCGCCCTGGATACGGCCGGAGACGGAGGTGGAGACGTTGCTGCCGACCCCGCCGACCCCGCCGAACAGCTCGTCGAAGTGGCCGGACCAGTACGGCTCGGCCATGAAGCCGATCCACACCGCGACCACCACGGCGAACAGGACGGGCAGACCGCGCAGTTCGGAGCGGCGGACCAGGACGAGCGCCGCGAGCACGCCCAGCATCACGAACGGGGTGAGTTGGTGGGCGGGAACGCTCGCCATGAACAGGCCGATCAACACGGCCAGCAGGACGGCCTTCTGACGCCGGTTCGCCGGTTCGACCTCCGCCTCGCCGGGCCGCCGCTTGGTCCAGATCACCCGCGGTTCGCGGAACCAGACCAGCAGGATCGCCACGAACGCCAGGTAGAGCAGGTAGGTGAAGCCCTGCGGGGAGAAGTAGTCCTGGCCGACCCAGCCGCTGAGGACGAAGATCCAGATGCCGGTCCACTTCGCGCGCCAGCTCGCCCGCATCGAGCGGACGAGGAGGAACATCGGTGCCAGATACAGGAGTTGGATGGTCAGCGGCCACCAGCGGATCAGGTCGGTGAGGTCGGTGACCCCGCAGGCCTTGGTCACGAACGCGGCGACCGCGAAGAAGCCCGGCCAGCTCCAGCGCGCGTCCAGGTCGGGCACGGCCGACCCGGTCCGGTCGATGTAGTCGAGGAAGCCCAGGTGCTGCCAGGCCGTCGGGAAGCGCGGCTCGGTCTCGATCACCGCGGGCAGAGCGTGCAGTGACACCACGGTCGCCAGCAGCGTGACGAACAGCAGCGCCTTGTGCTCGCGGCCCAGCCACAGCAGCGAGCCGAACACCGCGACCAGCAGCGCGGCCCCGACCAGCGTCGGCAGCGGCAGGACCGAGATCAGCCCGAGCCCGCCCATGCGGTCCAGGTCGCTCTCGCCGAGCCGCAGCGCGGGCACCCAGTACAGCAGCAGCGCGGCGACCAGCAGACAGCCCAGGACCAGCCCGAGCCGGGTGGGCCGCAGCCGCTGACGCCAGGACAGGGCGGGCGGCTCGGGCTCGCGCACCTCTTCCTCTTGTACGGGTGTCTCCGCCTGCGCGGGCGACGGCTCCTGTACGCCCTTTTCGGCGAGTCCGGCCTCGAAGGGCGCGTCGATCTCCAGCTCGGCCGGCCCCAGCGAGGCCTCCGAACCGGGTTCCCGCTCCTCCACCGGCAGCCCGACCTGCGGTTGCTTCGCCCAGGTCGGCCGGTGGTCCGGGCGGACGACGGGCGTGCCGGTGGGCGGGGTGCCCGGTCCCGGGCGCACGTCGGGGCGCCGTTCCTGGTGGTCGAAGTCGACATGGATGCCGAGCGCGAGGGTGTCGGTGTCCAGCGCCCAGGCCGGTCCGCGCCGGCGCGGGTTCTCGCTCGCGGGTACGTCCCGCGCACCCAGGTCGGCGAGGTCCCCGTCGGGCGCCGCGTCCGCGGGCAGTTCGGCCGGGGCGGCCTTCACCGTGCGGTACAGCTTGGGCGCGGCGATGGTGACGATCACGGCGAGCGAGGAGATCTCGGCGACACCGGCGCCGGTCAGCCCCATCCGGGGCAGCAGCAGCAGGGTCAGCCCGAGCACCAGCACGCACAACAGGCCCTGCAGCCAGGCCAGTCCGGCGGTGCGGCTCTGGGCGCGCAGCACCGCGAAGTACGTCTCCATCACGACCCTCAGCAGCGCGCCGACCGCGAACCAGCGCAGCAGCGGGGTCGCCGCATCCGCGTAGCCCGAGCCGAAGACGCCGAGGATGTACGGCGCCCCGAGGAACAGCAGCCCGCAGATCGGCAGCATGATCCGGGCCATCCGCCGCAGCGCGGCCCGGGTGTTGGCGGCGAGCCGGGCCGGGTCGTGCGAGCCCTCGACGGTCAGCGAGGCGCCCATGTTGATGGCGAGCAGGTTGATGGTGCCGCCGATGGTGGTGGTGATGTAGAAGTACGCGTTGTCCTCGGAGCTGACCTGCGAGGCGATGATGACCGGCACGAGGTAGACCACGGCGAGCGAGAACAGCGAGCCCGTGTAGTCGCCGGCGAGGAACCTGCCGATCTCCTTGACCGTCGGCGGCTTCGCGTGGTCCTCGGTCGCCTTGACATGCCGGGGCGCCAGTCTGCGGAAGACCAGGATGCCGAGCGGCACCACGGAGGTGGCGATCGCCAGGACCCAGGACAGGAAGACACCGGTCGTCGGCATCGAGGCGGCGAGCCCGATCAGCAGCGCCAGCTTCACCGCGGAGAAGACGGTGTTGCCGACGGGCACCCAGGGCGCGCTGCGCAGCCCGGTCAGCACCCCGTCCTGCAGGGTGAGCAGGTTCCAGGCGGCGACCGCCATGATGAAGCCGAGGCCCTTGACCGCCCCGTGGAGAAAGGCGTACGACGGCCCCCAGGTGTCCAGCGTCAGCAGGAAGACGCCCGCCGCGAACGACACCACGACGCAACTGGCCGCGTACGTACGGAAGATGAAGCGCCCGGTGCTGCGGCCGGCGACCGGGATGAAGCGGGCCAGGGCGCCCGTCAGGGTCACCGCGGTCAGGCCCGCCAGCAGCTTCATCGCGGCGATCGCGGCCGAGCCCTGGCCCACCGCCGTGTCGGAGTAGTAGCGGGCGGCCACCAGCCAGTACCCGAGGCCCAGCACCGCGGAGATACCGGTGTTGAGCATCAGGGCGTATGCGTTGCGGAACAGCGGGCTGCCGCTTTGGGACCGGCGAAGCCCGGGCAGCCGAAGACGGCGCCCCGGCTGCTCGGGCGCCTCGGTCGGGGGCTGGGCCTCGGTTGTCGTGGTCGTCGTGTCAGACACGGGAACGGATGGCCTTCCGGCGGACCTGACGTGCTCTGCGGACCAGGGCGTACCCCTTGGTGAGGGCACGGTCCCCGGCGAAGGTGCGGGCGATCGAACGGCCTTCGAGAAGGCGTCCGAACTCCTCGATCCCGGTGCTGCGGCGCACGGTGACCCGCCGCAGCGCGTACGGGCCCTGGCGGCGGCGAGCGAGCGCGTTGCCGACGGCGAGCGCCTGGGCGTACCCGCTCTCCCGGACGGCCTCGCGCACCCGGCGGCTGGAGTAGCCGTAGGGATAGGCGAAGGAGGCCGGGGCGGTGCCCAGTTCGTCGGCGACGATCTCGCGGCACCGGCTCAGCTCGTAGCGCAGCCTGTCGTCGGCGAGCTGGTCGAGCTGCGGGTGGGTGTGGCTGTGGCCGCCGATCTCGACGTCCACCGCGGCCAGTTCGCGCACCTGGTCCCAGTCGAGCATCGTGTCGAGGCCGCCCCCGGTGTCGTACGCGCCCTTGATCCAGCCCGTGGAGACGAACAGGGTCGAGGCGAAGCCGTGCTTGGCGAGCACGGGCAGGGCGTGCCGGTGCACGCCCTCGTAGCCGTCGTCGAAGGTGATCAGGACGGGACGCGGCGGCAGCGGGCGCCCCGTGCGCCAACCGGCCGCGAGAGCGGCGGTGCCGACGGGGGTGAGCCCGAGGTCGCCGATCATCGCCATCTGCTCGCAGAACGCCTCGGGCGCGACCGACAGCGCACGCGTGGCGTCGTTCGGCGCGGTCGCCACCGAGTGGTACATCAGGATCGGCACCGGCGTTTCAGTCATCGGATCCCCCCTCGATCCCGGCCACCGAGAACGTGGCCCCGCCCCGGCGGGCCCGCACGCTCCCCACGACGTATCCGCCCGCCGCCGTCAGCACCCCGGCGACGATGGCCCCGGCCCGCCCCGCTCCGCCCGGCCGGGCCAGTACGGCGTCCCGCAGCCCGCGCGCCACCCCGGCCGGCAACACCCGGGTGGTGTACCGGCGTTCGGACTCGAGCCCCTTGTCCGCGCCCACACTGCGGGCCACCAGCGCCTTGGACAGTCCCTCGGCGTAGGCGCGGGTGCGGAAGTACCGGAAGTGCTCGCGCGCCGCGGGCACCCGGTGGTGGATCACCGCCCGGTCGTCGATGAGCAGGACGGCCTCGGGCCTGCACCGGCTGAGCCGGATGCACAGCTCCGTCTCCTCGCAGCCCAGCGGCCGCTTGTCGCCGTCGCGTCCGATGCCGGTCGCGAAACCGCCCGCGGCGTCGAACGCCGTACGACGGAAGGAAGCGTTTCCGCCGAGGACGTTGCGCACCCGCACCCGGCCCGGCGGCAGCCCCCGGTAGGTGCAGCCCACCACCCAGTCGAACTCCTCCGGGAACCAGGCCGGACGGCGGCCGGACGCCCAGACGGGCATCGTGCGGCCGCCGACCGCCATCACCCGGGGATCGGTGTAGGCCTCGGTGAAGCGGCGCAGCCAGTCGCGCTCGGCCACGGCGTCGTCGTCGAGGAAGGCGAGCACCTCGCCGCGGGAGGCCGCGATGCCGGTGTTGCGGCCGGCGGACAGGCCACGCGGGCCCGCGTTGGCGAGCACCCGTACGTCCGCGGTCTCCTTGTACTCCCTGGTGAGTCGTTCCAGCAGGGTCGGGTTGTGGTCGACGACCAGCAGGGTCTCCAGAGCGGGCCGTGACTGCGCGCGCACCGAGGCGACCGCGGCGAGGATGTCCTCCCAGCGGTCCTCGGTGTAGACGCAGATCACGACGGAGACGTCGAGATCGCTCAAGACACCTCTCCCCGCACCGAGTCCAGCATCGGCGAATGGCGTTCCTGCCGGCGCAGCTCCCGCCGGTTGGAGCGCTCCTTGAGGATGACCTTCAGCACCCGGAACCCGTCCCGCACGGCGCGCAGATTGCTGGCGCCGTGGATGCGCAGGTACTCGTAGCTGGGGATCTCCTGCACCTTCAACCCGGCCTTGACCACCCGGATGTTGATGAGGGTCTCGATCTCGAAGCCGGTGCAGTCGAGGGAGATCTTGTCCAGGCAGTGCCGCCAGAAGGCGTTGTAGCCGTAGCAGAGATCGGTGTAGCGGGCGCCGAACTTGCGGTTGACGATCGTGCACAGCGCCCAGTTGCCGAGCTTGCGGACGAAGGTCATGTCGTCGGTGCCGCCGCCGTTGGCGAAGCGTGAGCCCTTGGCGAAGTCGGCGCCGGAGACCAGGGCGGAGACGTACGAGACGATCTCACCGCCGTCGGCCGAGCCGTCCGCGTCGACCATCACGATGATGTCGCCGGTGCAGGCCTCGAACCCGGTGATCAGGGCGTCCCCCTTGCCCTTGCCCCGCTGCTCGACGACCTTGACCTTCGGCCACAGTTCACGGGCCACTTCCACGGTGTCGTCCGTGGAGTTGCCGTCCACCAGGACCACTTCGTGTATCCAGTCCGGCAGTGTCTTGAAGACGTAGGGGAGATTCTCCGCCTCGTTCATCGCGGGAATCACCACGCTCACCGGTGGTGCGATGGCCAGATGCGAGGAGATCGGCCGGTATTGGGCGGCGGCTGACGGGCCCTCGCCCGTGGCGGCCGGCCGCAGTACGGAACTCATGAGTCTGGTCCCTCTCGTCCGGTGGACCGCCCGCCCCTGGGCGGCCCGGTTTTGTGTCCGGTTCGAAAGGGGGGTTCACGCCTGAGCATGACGAAAAGGAACTCCGTGCACGCCGAAGCGAGCTGGCAGAACTGGCCGTCTGCCGTAATGACGGCAGCCGACCGCGCGGCACGACTCGGTCACAAGTGCGGTCACCGAGCACGGCACCCCCCTACCGCGCCCCGCCCCGGAAGCCACCGCGGTCCTGAGCCCTCCCCTGGAGCCGCTGTGTGATGGTCCGATGCGGGTGAGATGTACGACGGTATTGACGATTGAACCCGTATGGCAAGGCCTGGAGTCAAGCCTCACCTTTTTGTTGGTTTGACCGTTACACAACTTAGAAGTAGAAGTGCACAACTGATGACGGTCACGGCAATGATCCCGCCATGTACCGACCAGCGGTGGACGGCCAACATGCCCTGAGCCACGAGCATGTTGATGACGACCGCGCCCGCGACGGCGGCGAGCGTGCGGCCGAAGGGTTCCAGCCCGCGCAGCGCGGCCGCGATGGCGGTCGCCGGCGCCGCGAGCAGGAAGAACAGGGTGAGCGGACCGCGCAGCGCGGAGCCGGAGTCGAACAGCGCGAGCAGGGCGCCGAACACCCCCACGGCCGTCGCGGCCCCCGCGAGCAGAGGCCTCAGGTCCCTCCCCGGACCGGGTCCCGCCCGCTCTGTGCCGCTGTCGTCCGACGGTCTCTTGATACGGATGGTCTGCATTGGCGACTTTGCCCCCCAGCGCGCCGGATGCCGGACTTCAATGTCGCGCAGGCGAACTGGGGGCGTCAAGGCGCGAACAAGGCACATGCCTGTTCCCTGTGCCTCCCGTTTGTCTCCCGGGCGTCCGGTTCGTTTCCCGCTGCACCGAAAAGCTTGACATGGACACTTCCCCTCAACACGCGTAGTTGGTACGACGGTTATGGCAGAGATCCTGCTAAAGGGAGGTTCCATGAGACGTTCCCGATTTGCCGTCTTCGTGAGCTCGATCCTCCTCGCCGCCGGCACGGCCCTCACCGGGGTCACGGCGGCGCAGGCGTCCCCGCAGGCCGCCGCCACGGGCTATGTGGCCCTCGGCGACTCCTACTCCTCGGGAGTCGGCGCGGGCAGCTACATCGGCTCCAGCGGCGACTGCGACCGCAGCACCAAGGCGTACCCCTACCTCTGGGCCGCGGCCCATTCACCCTCGACGTTCGACTTCACCGCTTGTTCCGGCGCCCGTACGGGTGATGTTCTGGCGAACCAACTCGGGCCGCTCAGCACCGCCACCGGCCTGGTCTCCATCACCATCGGAGGCAACGACGCCGGCTTCTCCGACGTCATGACCACCTGCGTCCTGCAGTCCGACAGCTCCTGCCTCTCCCGGATCAACACCGCGAAGGCGTACGTCGACTCCACGCTGCCGGGCCGGCTCGACCAGGTCTACTCGGCGATCAGCGCGAAAGCCCCGAACGCCCGCGTGGTCGCTCTCGGCTACCCCCGCTTCTACCGGCTCGGCACGACCTGCGTCGGCCTCTCCGACACCAAGCGGAAGGCGATCAACGACGCGGCGGACTACCTGGACACCGCCATCAACAAGGCCGCGGCCGACCACGGCTTCGCCTTCGGCGACGTCCGCACCACCTTCACCGGCCACGAGATCTGCTCCGGCGGCTCCTGGCTGCACAGCCTCAACCTGCTGAGCATCGGCGAGTCGTACCACCCGACCGCCGCCGGCCAGTCGGGCGGCTATCTGCCCGTACTGACCGCAGCGGTCTGACCCTCACGAGGTCGGTGAGGCGGACGTACTGGGGGAGGCCCCGCCCGTCGGGGTCTCCGCCACACAGTTCAGCGAGAACGGAACCGAGTTGGACGTCGCGCCCACCGGATCGCGCACCTCCACGCTGATCACGTCCTGGAAGGTCCCCTCGCTGTCCCGCGTGGTGATGAACTGCCGGTCCTGCCGGGTCTTTCCCCCGCCCGCCGGGAACGACAGCGTCTTCCACCCGCCGGCCAGCGAGTCGTTCTTCGTCACCCAGCGGTAGGTCACCGTCGCCGGAACACGCCCGACCGTGAACGTGGCGGTGAACGTGGGGGCCTGGGACCTCGACGGCGGACACGTCCCCGAGTAGTCGGTGTTCGCCCCCGCCAGCGTGACGCTCACGGACTGCGGAACCGTCGTACGGCCACTGCTCGCACTCGGCGAGGAACTCGGCGCCCCGCCTCCCCGCGCGGTGCCGGTGGCGGTCGGCGAAGTCCCGCTCTCGGTGCGGGTCCTGCCCGCGTTGTTCCCCTGGCCCCCGCCGTTGTCCCGGTTGAGCAGGGCGTACGTCAGCCCGGCGATGGCCAGCGCCAGCACGACCACGCCGGTCACCAGGACGACACCGGCCCGGCGACCGCGCTCCGGCGGGGCCGGGGCCACCGTGGTGCCGGAGGAGGGCGTCGGCCGGGTCCGCGCCGTCGGGTAGGGCATCGGCGGGGTCGGCGAGGGGGACGGGAAGGCCGCGACGGTCGGGGCGTACGACGACGCCTGCGCCCAGTCCGCGCCGGGCGTGCCCCCGGCCGCGACGAGCCGCAGATCCTGCTCGGCCCGCTCGGCCGACATCCGCTGCGCCGGGTCCTTGCGCAGCAGCCCCTCGATCACCGGGGCCAGCGGCCCGGCCCGGTGCGGCGGCGGAAGCTCCTCGTCGACGATCGCCCGCAGCGTGCTCAGCGGAGTGTTCTGCCGGAAGGGGGAGTTGCCCTCGACGGCCGCGTACAGCAGCACGCCGAGCGACCACAGATCGGACTCCGGCCCCGGCGTACGGCCCAGCGCCCGCTCCGGCGCCAGGAACTCGGGCGAACCGATCACCTCGCCCGTCATGGTGAGCGCCGAGCTGCCCTCGACCTGCGCGATGCCGAAGTCGGTGAGGACCACCCGGTCGTCGTTGGACAGCAGCACGTTGGCCGGCTTGACGTCCCGGTGCAGCACCCCGGCGGCGTGCGCGGCCCGCAGCGCGGCCAGCACCTCGGCGCCGATGTGCGCCGTCCGCCGCGGGTCCAGCGGGCCCTCCGCGTCGAGCAGTTCCGCCAGCGAGATACCGCGGACCAACTCCATGACGATCCAGGGCCGGCCGTCCTGCGTGGCCACGTCGTAGACCGTGACGACATTGCGGTTGGCGACCCGGGCCGCCGCCCACGCCTCGCGCTCCAGCCGGGCGTACAGCCGCTCCACGTCCCCGGTCGGCAGACCGGCGGGAGCGCGCACCTCCTTGACGGCGACCTCGCGGTGCAGCACCTCGTCGCGGGCCCGCCACACCGTCCCCATGCCACCCTCACCGAGGGGGGACAGGAGGCGGTAGCGGCCCGCGATCACACGTTCCCTGCCAGGTTCTCCGGACACCGACGCCCCCCACGGCATCTGACCTGATTCATTCACAAAGTAGCTCATCCGAGTGCGGATGCCGCCCCCTTGAGGACCAGCCCCGCCCCCAGGGCCACGACGACCAGGGCGGATCCCAGCGGTGCGGTCCTGCGCAGCAGGGCCGCCATGGGGTGCGTGGTCCAGCGGGGGCGCCTGTCCAGCACCCGGTTCATTCCCGTACCCAGCTTCACCACGGCGAACCCGGCCGCGGTGAGAGTGAGGGCGAGCCCGATGCCGTAGGCCACCACGAGCAGCAGCCCGAACCAGGCCTGCCCGAGCGCCGCCGCACCGACCAGCACGACCACGGCGGAGGGGCTGGGCACCATGCCGCCGGCGAAGCCGAGGAGGATCGTGCCGCGCAGGGTGGGGGCGGTGGAGTGGGTGTGGGTGAAGCCGCCGTGGGTGTGCTCGACGGTGGCGTCGTCGTGGGTGTGGCTGTGATGGCCGTGGTCGTGGTCGTGAGTGTGGCCGTGGTCATGGTGATGGTGGTGCTCGTGCTGGTGGTCGTGCTCGTGGTGATGGTGGTGGGGGTGTTCCGTCGCCGTTGTCGCGCCGTGGGCGCCCACCAGCTCCAACTCCGGTGCGGGAGCCTTCTCGTGATGATCGTGATGATCGTGATGATCGTGGTGGATGTGATGGGCGTGATGCGCGGGCGCGCGGTTGCGCCAGGCCCGGCGTACGAGATTGGCACCGGCCAGCAGGACCAGGACCCCGCTCGCCAGGCCCAGCCAGGCGATCACCGAGGGGGTCGCCGCGGAGCCGGCCGTGACCAGGATGCCCAGGGCCACGACGCCGAGGGTGTGGGTGACCGTCACCGAGGCGGCCAGCGGGAGGACGTCCCTGAGGCGGGCCCGGCCGCCGCGCGCCGCCGCCGTGGCCGCCATCAGCGTCTTGCCGTGGCCCGGGGCGAGGGCGTGCATCGCGCCCAGGACGATCGCGATGAGCAGGGCGAGCGCGGCGAAGCCGACAGTGAGGTGGTTACGGGCGACCAGGTTGTTGAGGTCCTGCGTCCAGCGGTCGGCGCCGCGGGGGAGGATGGACGCGCCGGGCGCTTCCGTCTTCTCCGGGGCCAGTGCGGGGCCGCCGGGCCGCACGCGCAGGGTCGCGGAGGAGGTGTCGGCGGGGGAGGAGAGCAACGCCTTGGGGTAACTGGTGAGTTCATGGGAGACGGACGTCTTCGGTACGTCCGTCGCGGTGAGCGTCATCCGGTCGCCGCGCGCGGTGATCTCGCGCCAGCCGGGTCCCGTGGTCAGCCCGGCACTGTGGAAGCCGAGCCGGACGCTCTCGTCCTTGGGCAGCGGTGTCGTCAGCCGGCACTCCACACGCAGGGTGTGCAGACCGGCCTGGCCGGGGCGCAGACGTGCCGTGCTGCTGTCGACGGTCAGCGCGGCGGCGCGGCCGTCCACGGTGACCTTGCTGGCCTCGGCCGCCTTCGCGCACCGCTCCTTCGCCCACTCGGACATGCCGAGCCGTTCGAGGTCCGGCTTGGCCTGGGTCGCCGGGATCTCGGCGAGGTCCTCGACGTGGTCCACCCGCAGGGTGCCGGGGGCGGCCACCAGGCCGTCGTACCGGTTGACGGTGAAGTTGCCGAGGGGATGCGCGCTCGCGCTGGTGGAAGGAGCCAGCGCGAGCGCGCAGGCCGCCGTGAGGACGGCGGCTGTGGAGGCGAGCAGACGACGACAGCTCACTTTGCCGCCTCCAGGTCCTTGAGTGCCTTACGGGCCTCACGGGCGCCCAGCGGCGAGAAGCCGGGGTTCAGCTTCAGCGCGGCCTCCAGGGAGGCGCGGGCGTCCTTCGTGTGGCCGGTGGCGCGTTCGATCATGCCGCGGTGGTAGATGAACGAGGCGTTGCGGTAGCCGGTGGCCGTGGCCTGCCGGGCGTAGGGCAGGGCCTCGGCGTCCTTGCCGTTGACGTGCAGGGCCCAGGCGAGGGCGTCCGCTGTGTGCACGGTGTGGCGGCGGGCCCATTCGGCGCGGGCGGCGCGCAGGGCGGCGGCCCTGTCGCCGTGGTCGGCGGCGGCGAGGGCGGTGTCGAGGTCGGCGTTGACGCCGTTCGCGCGGGCGAGGGCGATCCAGGCGTCGACCAGGGCGTACTGCTCTCGGGCCTTGGTCTCGTCACCCCTGGCGGCGCGGTCCTGGTACATCTCGCCGAGTTCGACGAGGGGTTGGGGCAGCGGATAGCGGGCGACGACCAGTTCCATGCCCTTGATCGCGGCCTCCTTGTCGCCGGTCGCCCACTGGGCGCGGGCGCGGCCCTCGAGCGCCGGGAGGTAGTTCTCGTCGGCGGCGAGGGCGCGGGCGTAGTCGGTGAGGGCTGTTTGGTAGTCGCCCTGGTTCCAGGCGAGCAGGCCGAGTTGGGCGGCGACGTAGGAGATGTCGCCGGGGGTGGTGGAGGTGGCCAGGGCCTGTTCCAGGACCCGCCGTGCCGTCTTCACGTCGCCGCGCAGTTCGTGGACGTACGCGTAGCGGGTGAAGACCGGGACGCCCGGGCGGCGGGAGTCGGCGGTGTCGGCGGCCTTCGACGCGTCGGCGTAGCGGCCGAGTTCGACGAGGGCGTCGATGCGGGAGGAGAGGGCGTTCTGGCTGTAGGGGTTCTCCTTCAGGACCCGGTCCGCGTAGGCCAGGGCGTCCTTGAAGTCGTGGCGGGCCGCCGCCAGGGCCGCCTGTCCGGTGAGGGCCTGTTCGTTGCCGGGCTTCACCTGGAGGGAGCGCTTCAGTGCCTTCTCGGCCTGCGGGTAGCGCGAGGGGTCGCCCTTGGTGCGGGCCTGCTCGACGTAGGCCAATCCGAGGGAGGCCCAGCTGCCGTAGTCCCTTGGCTGGGTCCGCAGTTGGGCCTGCAGGGCGGCGATGCTCGCGTCGATGCTGCCGCTGGAGAGCAGCGCCGGGGAGATGGCGCTGGGGGCCGCCGCGACCGGGGTGCTCGCGGCCTTGTCCCGCATGGCCCCGTAGGCGATCGAACCGGCGGTGAGCGCGACGGCCAACAGCACGGCGGTGCCGCCGAGTTGCACGACCCGCAACCGCCGCCCGGCAGCAGCCACCCGCCGCACGGCGGCGACTCGCTCGTCACCGTCACCCACAACCGTCTCGCCCGCCGGTTCCCCCGCACCGCTCGCAGCGACCGGCGAAGCCGAGACGCCCTCCGCGTCCGACGACTCGACCCCGTTCGCTACCGGCGTGGGCAGCGCGGCCTTCCTCGTGGCGGGTGGCTGCGTATCGGTCCGCGGGCCCGGGGAAGGCGTGGCGTGCTGTGTGTCCGATGGCTCGGCCTCGTTCGCCGCCGGCGTGGGCAGAGCGGCCTTCCTCGTGGCGGAGGGCTGCGCATCTGTCCGCGGGCCCGGGAAAGCCGCGACGCCCTCCGCGTCCGACGCTTCCCCCTCGTTCGCCACCGGCATAGGCAGCGCGGCCTTCCTTGGCGCGGGCGGCTCCGTGGGGGTCTTCGCAGCCGGGAGTGGCGTGACGGGGGGCTGCGGGTCGGTCTGCGGGGCCTGGGACATCACCGCGCCCTTCGTGGCGAGTGGCTGTCCGTCGCTTTCCAAGTCCCGGGAAACCATGGTGTCCCTGGCCGCGTGCGGCTCCGTGTCCGTCTCATGGCCCGGCGTCGTGGCTGCCGCCTCCGCGTTCCTGGTCGTTTCCGTGAGTGAGGAGTTCGCGTCGGGCTGCGGGGTCGAGGGGATCGTGGCGTGCCGGTGGTTCTCGACCGGCGGGGCGACCGCGGATTCGGGGGGAGTGACCGGCGCGGGGCCGTTCTCCCGCTCCGGCTCGGTGTCGTTCGTGCGCGGGGCCATGCCCTCTCCTCAATCGGCTTGCGGTGTACGGACGTTGTGGGCGGCGCGGCCCGCACCGTGGGGGACGTGGTGTGCGGGCCACGCCAGTCGGTGGGTGGCCGAGGACCGGGCGGGGCCGCTCCGAAGAACCGCCCGGTCCTCCGTCGTCGGGGCCGGGGTGCCGCGGCGTGCGGCTCGCCGACCTCCGTTCGGGGCCGGCCTAGTACACCCGGCTCCGCATCCGGCGCCACCACATCAGCCCGGCGCCGATCAGGGCGATGCCGGCCGCGCCGCCGCCCGCGGAGGCGGCGATCAGGGTGGTGTTGTCCATGCCGCCCGCGCTCGCCGGCTGCAGCGCGTCACCGAGCTGGTTCTTGACGTCGTTGCCGCCGCTGACACCCTTGGCGGTGGCACCGCGCGAGCCGGAGGTCGGGTTGGCCAGGTAGGGGAAGGAGTGGCCGAAGCCCTTGTCGTTCTTGTCGACCGCGTCACCCAGGTCGTTCTTGGAACCGACCAGCTCGCCCTCCATCACCTGCAGCGCCTCGTCGATCACGTCGTCCGTGAGGCGACGCCCGTTCGGGAAGCCCGCGTTGTCGCCGTCGAGGACACCGAGCCGCTTCGGGGAGGCGGTGGGCTTGATGGAGGTGTTGAGGCGCAGCTCCTCGGCCGGCTTCACGTACGGCGGCTGGTTGAGGCCCTTGACGCCCTTGAGGAACACGTCGACGAGGTCGTTGCGCGGCTCCGACGGCGCCTTGATCTTGTAGATCGCCTCGATGAGCTTCGGCAGCTCCGGGTTGGTCACGTTCCTCAGGAACTGCGCGTCGTACGCGGGCGAGGACGCGTTGAACCTGTCCTTGTCCTTGATCGGGTTGACGACCTCGTTGACCAGCGGGTTGCCCAGGCGGGAGACCTGCTCGTAGTAGCCCTGCGCGTTCCTGCGCTGCACGGTCGACCAGATGCCGACGACCGGCTGCTTCTTCGACTCGGTGATCATGTCGGTCGGTACCTGCAGGGCGATGGAGTTGACGTTGTAGCCCTTGAGAGTGTCCCGCCCGACCTCGGAGAGGTTCCCGCCGTACAGCAGGTCGAAGACGCGCAGGTCCGCGAAGAACGGGTCGTCCGCCTGTCCGGCGAAGGTCTGCGCGCCGTTGGGAAGCTTGTAGATCGCCTGGTCGTGCAGCTTGCCGTAGTCCGGCATCGACGCCTTGCCCACGTCCGACGGCGCCACCGGAACGTCGTCGGCGAGCTTCGACCGGTACACGGCCTTGCCGTGCTTCAGCTTGACCAGTTCGATGTCGTACGTCTGCGTGATGTTCAGGTCGGGGTCGGCCAGATTGCTGACGACGCCCGTGTTGTACAGGAACGACTTCTTGTTCTTCGTCTGCGTCTTGAACGTGTAGCGCAGCAGCAGATCGTCCTGCGCGTCCCCGTTGTTGTCGATGTGGAGGTCGTACTGGGCGTCGTCGGCGAACTGGTAGAAGTTCGGGCCGCCCGCCGGCTCCTCGAACGGGATGAAGTTGGCGATGAGCGTCGTCGTGTCCGGCTTGTCCGGGCTGACGAACGCGTACAGGTCCGTGTTGTCGTACTGCGGCTGCCCCGAGATCAGCGGGGCCTCCCGGTGGCTGGAGGCGGATGCCGCCCCCGGTTCCAGCGTTGCCACGCCGGCCGCCGCTAGCCCTCCCGCGGCCAGTGCGCCGGCTATCAGGGTCGCGATGCTCCTGCGTCCCGCGCCGCTCCTGGAGTCAGTTGTCATGCCGTCCGTCCTCAGTCCCAACTTGCCTGACGAACGCTGATTCGGAGCGGTCGGCAGGGTGGATTGGTCGAATCCCAAACGTTCTTACGCGGAACTTGAGATCTTGTTTCAGCGGACGCACACCCGCGTTTTCGGGCCCGCTCATCCGTAACCCCATCCGGAGGTGCGTTCGTTGCGAATGCCTGGTGTGACAGGACGGGGCTCATGCGGCCGTGGAGAGGGGAACCGAGTGGAGGCGGACGAGCTTCTGGTACTCGTGGCCGACGGCGACCAGAAGGCCTTCGAAGCGCTGTACGGACTCGTGTCCGGGCCGGTGTTCGGGCTGGTGCGCCGTGTCGTACGCGATCCCGCGCAGTCGGAGGAGGTGGCGCAGGAGGTCCTGCTCGAACTCTGGCGCTCCGCCGCCCGCTTCGACCCCGACCGGGGCAGCGCGCTGTCCTGGATCCTCACCCTCGCCCACCGCCGCGCCGTCGACCGGGTGCGCAGCGCCCGCGCGGCCGGCGAACGCGAGCAGCGCGAGGCCCGCCGGGCCCACAGCACCGCCTTCGACCAGGTGACCGAGGAGGTCGAGGCGGGCCTGGAGCGCGAGTTGGTGCGCCGCTGCCTGGACCGCCTCACGACGCTGCAGCGCCAGTCCGTCACGCTCGCCTACTACGACGGCTACACGTACCGTGAAGTGGCCGAGCGGCTCTCGCTGCCGCTGGGCACCGTCAAGACCCGTATGCGCGATGGACTCACCCAGCTGCGCAAGTGCCTGGGAGGTGTCGCATGAGTCTCCTCGACCGGATGCTGGGCCGCGAGGATCTGCACTCGCTCGCCGCCCCCTACGCGCTCGACGCCCTGGAGCCCGCCGAGCGGGTGCGCTTCGAGCGGCACCTGAAGTCGTGCCCCTCCTGCGCCGCCGAGGTGCGGGCGCTGTCCGAGGACACGGTCCGTCTCGCCTGGTCCACCGCCGCCCAGCCGCCGCCCGCGATGCGCGACCGGGTGCTGGCCGCCGTACGCGCCACTCCGCAGGACCAGGGGCCGGCCCGGGAGCACACGCCCCAGCTGCCGCCCCACGTCTGGGGCACGCAGCCACCGCCGGTACGCTCCCGTGCGCCCCGCGGGCGCCGCTCCCTGTTCGCGCCGCTCGCCACCGCGACGGCCGCCGCGGCCCTCGTGGTCGCCTCGCTCTTCGCCGTCCAGGCCAACCGGACCCAGGACCGGCTGGACGCGGAGCGGGCGCAGTCACGTGAGATCGCCCACGTTCTCGCAGCTCCGGACGCCCGCGCGAGTACCGGCACGGACGCCCAGGGGCGAGGTCTCGCGGTGGTCGCCTCCGCGTCCGAGGGACAGGCGATCGTCACGCTGAGCGGATACGCCGTCCCGCCCGGCGGACGGGTGCACCAGCTGTGGCTCATGCGCCCCGGCGCGCAACCACGCTCCCTGGGGCTCTTCGGCGGCGGCGACACGCCCTTGGTCGCGACCGGTCTCAACAAGTCTGCTACATCACTCGCAGTGACCGTCGAGCCCGACGGGGGCTCGCCGCAGCCCACCAGCCAGCCGATTGTCCAACTCGCCCTGAAATCGGTTGGATTCGGAGAGTGACGGCAGAGGCGTCGTCAACACCCTTACGGGGAAGGTGAATCCTGTGACCGCGATACACGAGTGCCCGGTCGGGGCGATAGGGTTACCCTGCCCGGGCCGGGTGGACTCGTACGGGTGGGGAGTGACATGGAACAGATAACAGTGCGCAGCAGGGCCAGGGTCCCTGCGATCACCTACGGGAGCAGCGCGAGCAGTTCGCGGCTGGACCGTCATCTCTCGGTGCTGGCGGGTCCCGCCGTGCCGCAGCAGAAGACGGCCGAGGCGACCTCGCTGATGCTCGAACTGACCGCTCGTGACACCACGCAGACGCGCAGCGACCGGGGTGCGCGGGTCCGCCGCGTCTCGCTGTTCGCGCCACTGCGCCGGCTCACGCGTTCGCTGTTCGGCGGTCGCTGAGCGACACCGGCGTCCGCCTGGCAAGGGCCGCGCCCGGGTCGTCGCGCCGTCCGGCACAGCGCTGCGATCTCGTCGTCCGTCATCCCCACGGCATGCGGCGACGCCCGGGCTCACGCCCGGGCGCGGCCACGTCCCTGATCCGTCACCTCCGGTACGACCCACCCGCTCCGTACCCCGGTCCGACCCCGCCCGCGTCGGCGGCCGTGGAGGTCAGCGCTCCCCGCGCGCGTACCTCCGCACGGCCAGCGGCAGGAACACGGCGATCAGCGCCGCGCACCACAGCAGTGACCCGGCGACCGGATGCGCCACCGGCCAGGCGGCACCCGACGGCACCGGCGCGTTCCCGAACAGGTCGCGCAGGGCCGTGGTGACCGCGCTGATCGGGTTCCACTCGGCGAGGACGCGCAGCCAGCCCGGCAGGCCGTCCGTCGGGATGTAGGCGTTGGACAGCAGCGGCAGGACGAAGGTCGAGGCGCCGAGCTGCCCGGCCGCGTCCTCGCTGCGGGTGAGCAGCCCCAGCCAGATCCCCAGGGACGTGCAGGCGAACCGGAAGAGCAGCAGCAGCCCCACCGCGCCCACGGTCCCGGCCGGCGACCCCTCGATCCGCCAGCCCGCCGCGAGCCCGACCAGCAGCAGCGGCACCGTCCCGATCGCCGTGATCACGAGATCGGCCAGCGCCTGTCCGAGCGGTACGGCCGTCCGGCTCACCGGCATGGTGCGGAACCGGTCCATCACACCCCGGTGCGAGTCGGCCGCCGCCTGGAACATCCCGGTCATGATCCCGCCCGCGGCCGTCGCCACCAGCAGTCCCGGCACCAGGAAGGACCGGTACTCGCGGCCGGGCATCGCGAGGGCGCTGCCGAAGACGTAGCCGAAGAACAGCAGCATGTTGATCGGCATGACCTGGGTGAGGACGGCCAGGCCCGGACTGTTGCGGACCCGCCGCAGCTGCCGGCCGACCATCGCCAGGCCGTCGTACGTCAACGCGCTCATGCCGCAAGCTCCTTGTGGTCCGGGGAGTCGTCCGGGCTCTCGTCCGTGAGCCGGAGGAAGACGTCGTCGAGGGTCGGCGGACGCAGGCTCGCGTCGATCAACGGCACGCCCGCCGCGTCCAGTTCGCGCACCAGGCGCGGGAGGGTGAGGGTGGGGTCGGTGGTGACGGCGCCCACCGCGTTGCGCTCCCGGTCGAACGTCGGCTCGGCGCCGGTGAGCCGGTCCAGGACGGCCGCCGCCCCGGTGAGCGCGTCCTCGTGGCCGACGACGGCTTCCGCGTACGACCCGATCAGGGCCTTGAGCTGGGCGGGCGACCCGGTGTGCGCGACCCGCCCGCGGGCCACCAGGGCGATGTCGTCGGCGAGTTGGTCCGCCTCCTCCAGATACTGCGTGGTCAGCAGCACGGTCGTGCCCTCCCGCTTGAGCTCGCGCACGGCGTCCCGGATCCGGTTGCGGCTGGCCGGGTCGAGCCCGGTGGTGGGCTCGTCCAGGAACAGGACGGCGGGCCGGCGGATGAGGCTCGCGGCGAGGTCGAGCCGGCGGCGCATCCCGCCGGAGTAGGTGGCGGCGGTCCGGTCCGCCGCCTCCATGAGCCCGAAGCGCTCCAGCAGTTCGTCGGCGCGGGCGGCCGCGTCCCGCACCCGGTGCAGCCGGGCGAACAGCCGCAGGTTCTGCCGGCCGGTGAGGTCGCCGTCGACCGACGCGTACTGGCCGGTGACGCCGATGTGCCGGCGTACGGCCGCGGGTTCCCGGACGAGGTCGTGCCCCGCCACCCGGGCCGACCCGGCGTCCGGCCGCAGGAGCGTCGTCAGCAGCCGTACGGCCGTCGTCTTGCCCGCCCCGTTCGGCCCGAGGATCCCGCAGACCGTGCCCTCGGCGACCGCGAGATCGAGCCCGCGCACGGCACGCACGTCGCCGAAGCGCTTCTCCAGACCTTCACTAAGTACAGCGTACGTAGA
Source organism: Streptomyces gilvus (assembly GCF_022513565.1). Taxonomy (GTDB): domain Bacteria; phylum Actinomycetota; class Actinomycetes; order Streptomycetales; family Streptomycetaceae; genus Streptomyces; species Streptomyces gilvus. The sequence continues at coordinate 107,056 of NZ_JAKWBE010000012.1, forward strand.
AGTCATAGGTCGACCATAGCGCACTACGTACGGTGTACGTAACTACGATGGTGGCCGAGGTGATGATCGATGGCGGGCCGAGCGGCGGTACCCGAAGTGATCTGGGCCCGGCCCGAGCGGACGGGGCGGGGGCCGAGACCGGCGTACACCCGCGCCGACATCGCGGCGGCGGCGGTGAGACTCGCCGACGCGGGCGGCCTGGACGCGGTGTCGATGCGGCATGTCGCGGCCGAGCTGGGCTGCGGGACCATGTCGCTCTACAACTACGTCCCCCGCAAGGAGGACCTGTACGAGCTGATGGTGGACGCGGTCAGCGGGGAGCACGAGCCGTGGGAGCCGAGCGGGGACTGGCGGGCCGACATGACACGGGTCGCACAGCAGACGCGGACGCTCATGCACCGCCACCCCTGGCTCCCGCGGCTGATGTCACCGGTCTACGGCTTCAGCCCGAACGCCCTGCGCTACCTCGAACACTGCCTGGCCTGCCTGGATCCGCTCGAGGACATGACGTACGGCATGAAGATGCAGCTGATCGGGCTGCTCAACGGCGTGGTGACGATGTACGTGACGGCCGAGCTGGACGCGGCGGAGCGGACGCGGAACCTGCCGTGGTCCGAGGAGCAGGAGAACGAGGTGCGGATCGCGTATCTCGGGAGCCAGATCGCGAGCGGGGCGTACCCGCGGATGGCGGCGGCGTTCACGGAGGATCCGGGACCGATCGACATGGACGCGGTCTTCGCGTTGGCGTTGGCGCGGGTGCTGGACGCGTTCGATCCCGCCAGAAGCTAGATCAACGCGAACTGGCCTTCCGGGCCTTCCTCGTGGTGGTCGAAGACCGAGGCCGGTCTGCGGGAGCTCTCCGGCACCGGCAGGACGCCCGCCGTGCCGAGTTCGGTCGCCGTGATCGACGCGGTGACCGTCAACTCCCGCTGCCGCGGCCGTAGTTCCGCGAGCAGTGCCAGAACCGTGATCAGCTCCAGCAGTTCCGACGTCCACGCCTGCGGCCAGGTCGCCGGGCGGATCGCCGACAGGGTGCCCGGCTCGGCCTCCGCCGTCCGCGCGCCGAACCACTGCTCCAGGACCCCGACTCCGGCCGCCTCGAAGTCCCAGGCCTCCGGCGGCACGGGGGAGATGCGGCCCTCGTCGAGCAGCAGGGTCTCCTCGTCGCGGTCGTAGCCGAGGGTGAGGGGACGCGAGGGGAGCGGGGCGCGGACGTAGGGGCGGCGGCCGCCGGGGAGTTTGGGCCGGTCCCCGTCGCGCCGCATCAGCCACAGCAGTCGGTGGCCCAACTCCACGCCCCGGGCCCAGAGTTCGACATCCTCCGGGAGGGGCACGGTGAGGTCCCGGCGGACCGCGGCCATGATCCAGGCCAGCACGTCCGGCGCCCGCACGGCTGTTCCCAGCCGGGCGCCCAGATGTTCCGTCAGGCCCGGCGCCAGGTTGGGTTCCGTGCCGCCCGGGCGCCGGTAGAGGGGGCGGACGCGGCCGGGGCGGAGCAGGGGGAGGTGGGAGGTGGCGAGCAGATGCGGACCGTCCGTCTCCGAGGGGGTCTCCACCACGAAGATCTGCTGCTCGTCCGCCACCCGCCACAGTTCCGGGCGGGCGGTGTCGATCAGGCGGTGGTCGGGGATCAGCCACTGCTCGTCGAAGGGCGCGTGCAGGACCCGTACCGGCTCGGGGCAGGGACCGGAGGCGCGGATCAGCTTCTCCGTGCCGCTCGACTGCCCCGGCAGCTGCCCCACCGGCGTGTGCGGTGTGCGGGAGCGCGTCGGCTCGAACAGGGCCTCCCGGTCCGGGCCGTCGGCCTTCAGCAGGGCGTCCCAGCGGGCCTTCAGGGATGCCGCGTCGGGGCCCGTCGGCCACCCCCGGCCGAGCCGCGGCGGTGCGACGGACCACGGCATGAGGTCCGCCAGCGGCGGAGCGTCGTCGTGCGTCACGCTGGGCATCGTACGACCTTCCGCCGACAGGGACGGGGGGCCGGTGAGGTCACGTGGCGTCCAGGGTGACCGAGAAGGAGAAGCGGTCACCGCGGTAGTGGATCACGGTCACGTCCAGCACCCGGCCGTCGGTGTCGTACACCACGCCGGTGTAGTGCAGGATCGGGCTGAGCAGCGGGACGTGGAGCAGGCGGGCCGTCTCCGGGTCCGCCAGCCGGGCCTCCACGGTGTCGGTGATCCGGCCGATGTCCGCCAGCGCCACATCACGCAGCACCTTGGTCATCGGCCAGCGCACCAGGTCGGACGGGTCGATACGGGCGGCCAGCTCGGTGCGGACGTAGTTGCGGGCGTGGTTGGTCGGCTCGCCCGTCTTCTCGTCGCCGCGCAGCCGGTGGTACGTGGCCACCTCGTCGATCTCCGGGAAGAACTCGGCGAGTTCGGGCGGCACGGGGGCGCTGCCGTGGTCCAGCAGCTCGGTCGTCATGCCGGACTGCTGGGCCACGATCGCGTCGACCGAGCCCAGCAGCCGCACCGGGGCGGCCCGGCGGGCGCCGGGCTCGATGAAGGTGCCGCGACGCCGGTGCCGGGTGATCAGGCCCTCGTCCTCCAGCTCCTTCAGCGCCTGCCGCATGGTCAGCACGCTGACCCCGTAGTGCCCCGCCAACTGCTCCTCGGTGGGCAGCCGCAGGGGGTCCTGGGGCGAGCGGCCGAGTATCGAGGCGCGCAGGGACTGCGAGACCTGGTACCAGAGCGGCAGCTTGCGGTTCAGGACGATCGAGTCCGGGGCGAAGGAGGTCACGGGCTATCCGTACCGGTCGGGGGCGATCAGTGCAACGGACGGAAGTGGCGCTCCAGTCCCCGCCACACGTCGTCGTAGTGCGGCTGCAGATGGTCCGCCCGGGCCGCGTGCGCGGTGAGCAGGACCGGCCAGCGCGTCTCGAACATGAACGCAAGCCCGTCGTCGATCTTCTGCGGCCGCAGCTCCGCCGCGCTCGCCCGGTCGAACGTCTCCCGGTCCGGGCCGTGCGCCGACATCATGTTGTGCAGCGAGCCGCCGCCCGGCACGAAACCCCCCGCTCCGGCCGTCTTCGCGTCGTAGGCGCCCTCGATCAGCCCCATGTACTCGCTCATCACGTTCCGGTGGAAGTACGGCGGCCGGAAGGTGTCCTCGCCCACCAGCCAGCGCGGTGCGAAGACCACGAAGTCGACGCCGGCCAGTCCGGGGGTGTCCGACGGGGAGGTCAGCACCGTGAAGATCGACGGGTCCGGGTGGTCGTAGGAGATGCTGCCGATGACGTTGAAGCGGCGCAGGTCGTAGACGTACGGGACGTGGTTGCCGTGCCAGGCGACCACGTCGAGCGGGGAGTGGTCGTAGGTGGCCGTCCAGAGGTTGCCGCAGAACTTGTTGACCACCTCCACCGGGCCCTCGACGTCCTCGTAGGCGGCGACAGGCGCGCGGAAGTCGCGGGCGCCCGCGAGACCGTTGGCGCCGATCGGGCCGAGATCGGGGAGGCGGAAGGGGGCGCCGTAGTTCTCGCACACATATCCGCGGGCTGAAGCGTCCAGCAGCTCCACGCGGAAGCGCACCCCACGGGGGATCAGCGCCACATGGCCCGGCTCCGCGTGCAGCAGCCCGAACTCCGTGCGCAGCAACAGTCCGCCGCGCTCCGGGACGATCAGCAGCTCGCCGTCTGCGTCGCTGAAGACGCGGTCCATGGAGTCGGTGGCGTGGTAGAGGTGCACGGCCATGCCGGTGCGCTGGGTGACCTCGCCGTTGCCGCCGAGGGTCCACAGTCCGGCCAGGAAGTCGGTGCCCGCCGTGGGCTCCGGCAGGGGGTCCCAGCGCAGCCGGTTGGGATCCGGCACCGACTCCGTGAAGGGAGCCGTGCGGATCCAGCCGTTGTGCGTCTCCGTGAACGCCGGATGGGCGGCCGAGGGGCGGATGCGGTAGAGCCAGGAGCGGCGGTTGTGGGCGCGCGGCTCGGTGAACGCCGTGCCGCTGAGCTGCTCCGCGTAGAGGCCGAGGGGGGCGCGCTGCGGGCTGTTGCGGCCCTCGGGCAGCGCGCCGGGTACCGCCTCCGAGCTGTGCTCGTTGCCGAAACCGGAGAGGTAGGCGAGCCCCTCCGCCGTCTTGCGCGCGTCCCCGCTCATGGCCGCTCCCTCGCGACGTGATTCCTATGCATCACCATAGGATTGCGTCCTGGCCGGCGCAAGGGGACTCCGGCCCTCCTCATCAGGGAGGAACCAGAACAAGACTCCAGGTGGATTCGCCTGTCGTACCGGTGTTCTACGCTCCCGAGCATGTCGTGGACGCGGGGACTCCTTGCCGTGCTCGCGGCCTGTGTCCTGCTGCTGGCCGGATCCGCGGGCTGCGGGGCCGGCGACGCGCACCGGAGGACGGACGGGAAGGGTGAGACGTCGACGTCGCCGGTGGGCAAGCTCCTCGACGACACCGACCCGCAGGGCAGGCGGCTGCGCCAGGTGGACAAGAAGGACGCTCCCGACGTCGGCATCGAGGTGCTGCCGGACGCCCACAACACCTGGGACGTACGGCTGACCGTCCACCACTTCCGCTTCTCGCCCGGCGGCACCAGGGCGACGCCCGTGGCCGGACGCGGCTTCGCCTCCCTGCTCGTCGACGACCGGCCCGTCACCCGGCTGCGCGGCACCGCCTACCGCCTCCCGGCCCGCCTGGTCACCCACGGCACCCACCACGTCACCGCCCGGCTGTACGCCGACGACGGCACGGCGTGGGCCGTGAAGGGCAAGCCCGTGCAGAGCACGGCCGACATCACGGTGTCGGGGCCGGACACCACGCCGGGCGGGACACCGGGCGGGACACCGGGCGCCTCGGGCACTCCGAGCGCGACTCCGAAGGCGCCCTCCCCGTCGGGCAGGACATCGGCCGGCTCCGCCGGACCCCGCGCCACACCGGACAAGGCCGCGACGAGCGCGTCCGGCATCGATCTCCGTACCGAGGGGCGAGGTTCACCGGACCGCGTCGGAAAGGCATCATGAAACCCGTGCCCCACGCGACATCGCTACGCCGTGCGCCCGTGCAGCGGCGCAGTGCCGAACGGCTGACCAGGATCCTCGACGCCTGCGCCGACCTCCTCGACGAGGTCGGCTACGACGACCTGAGCACCCGTGCCGTGGCACTGCGCGCGGGCGTCCCCATCGGCTCGGTCTACCGCTTCTTCGGCAACAAGCGGCAGATGGCCGACGCCCTCGCCCAGCGCAACCTCGAGCGCTTCACCGAACGCGTCACCGAGCGGCTGAAGGAGTCCACCGAGGGAGGCTGGCGCACCGCCATGGACGCCGTGCTCGACGAGTACCTGGCCATGAAGCGCACCGCCCCCGGCTTCTCCCTCGTCGACTTCGGCAACCAGATCCCGGTGGGCTCCCGCCACGCCGAACCCAACCACCGTGTCGCCGACCGCCTCACCGACCTGCTCTCCGGCTATCTGGACCGCGAACCGGACGACGATCTGCGCCGCACCTTCCTGATCGCCGTGGAGACCGCGGACACCCTGGTCCACCTGGCCTTCCGGGTGGCCCCGGACGGCGACGAGAAGATCATCGAGGAGGCCCGGGAGATGCTGCGGGCCTATCTGGCGCGGGTTCTGGACTAGCCGGGGTCGCGGGTTTGCGACCTCGTCCCCCAAGAGGACTCCCCTCCGTGCATACCGGTCGGTATGCTCCCCTGGAACTGGCACCGCTGCCCCGGGAGGACCCGTGTCCCGCACCGCCCTGCGAATCTGCCCCCTGTGCGAGGCCACCTGTGGGCTGACGCTGACCATCGAGGGAACCAGGGTCACCGGCGCCCGCGGTGACCGGGACGACGTCTTCAGCAAGGGGTTCATCTGTCCCAAGGGCGCCTTGTTCGGCGCCGTCGACGGCGACCCGGACCGGCTGCGCGCACCGCTGGTGCGCAGGGACGGGGAGCTGCGCGAGGCCACCTGGGAGGAGGCCTTCGACGCGGTCGCCGCGGGCATCCGTCCCGTCGTCGAGCGGTACGGGCCGAACTCCGTCGGGGTCGTCCTCGGCAACCCCAACGTGCACACCATGGCCGGCGCCCTCTATCCGCCGGTCCTGCTCGCCGGACTCGGCACCCGCAGCGTCTTCACCGCCTCCACCGTCGACCAGATGCCCAAGCACGTCTCCAGCGGACTGCTCTTCGGCGACGCCAACGCGATCCCCGTGCCCGACCTCGACCACACCGGCCATCTGCTGCTGATCGGCGCCAACCCGCTGGAGTCCAACGGCAGTCTGTGCACCGCCCCCGACTTCCCCGGCAAGCTCAAGGCCCTCAAGGCCCGCGGCGGCACCCTCACCGTCATCGACCCCCGCCGCACCCGCACCGCGAAGCTCGCCGACCGGCACATCGCGATCCGCCCCGGCACCGACGCCCTGCTCCTCGCGGCGATGGCACACGTCCTGTTCGCGGAAGGCCTCGTGGAACTCGGCGAGTTGGCGCCGCACGTCGAAGGCGTCGAGGAACTCCGGGCCGCCGTGGGGGACTTCACGCCCGAGGCCGTCGCCGACGCCTGCGACGTCGACGCCGGCACCGTCCGCGCCCTCGCCCGCGAACTCGCCGCCGCCCCGACCGCCGCCGTGTACGGACGCATCGGCAGCTGCACCGTCCCGTACGGCACCCTCGGCAGCTGGCTCGTCGACGTGCTCAACGTCCTCACCGGCAACCTCGACCGGCCCGGCGGGGCCCTCTTCCCGCAGGCGGCCACGGACCGGACCCCCCGACCCGCCGGACCCGGCCACGGGTTCGCCCTCGGCCGCTGGCACTCACGGGTGAGCAAGCACCCCGAGGCGAAAGGGGAGTTGCCGCTCTCCGCGGTCGCCGAGGAGATCGACACGGCGACCGCGGAGGGCGAGCCGATCCGCGCCCTGATCGCCGTCGCCACCAACCCCGTGCTCTCCGCGCCCGACGGCGACCGGCTCGACAAGGCCCTGGACTCCCTCGACTTCATGGTCAGCGTCGACCCCTACCTCAACGAGACCTCGCGCCACGCCGACGTCGTCCTGCCGCCGCCCCCGCCCTCCCAGAGCCCGCACCACGACTTCGCCTTCAACACCCTCGCCGTGCGCAACCAGGTCCGCTACAGCCGCCCCGCCGTCCCGCTGGAGCCCGGCCGCATGGCCGAGACCGAGATCCTCGCCCGGCTGATCCTGGCCGCGACCGGCATGCACGGCGCCGACCCCTCCGCCGTGGACGACCTGGTCGTCGGCCAGACCCTCGGCAAGGCCGTCAAGGAGCCCCACTCGCCCGTGCACGGCCGCGACACCAAGGAACTCGCCGCCCAACTCACCGGCGTCAGCGGCCCGGAGCGGCGGCTCGACATGATGCTGCGCCTCGGCCCCTACGGCGACGGCTTCGGCGTACGACCGGACGGGCTGTCCCTGGAGCGTCTGCTCGCGCATCCGCACGGCATCGACCTCGGCCCCCTGCGCCCCCGCCTTCCACAGCCGCTGAAGACCAGGAGCGGCAAGGTCGAGCTGCTGCCGCAGCCGATCGCCGACGATCTGCCCCGCCTCAGGCAGGCGTTGCGCGAGCGCCCCGACGGACTCGTGCTGGTCGGACGCCGGCATCTGCGGTCCAACAACAGCTGGATGCACAACGTCCCCGCCCTCACTGGCGGTTCCAACCGCTGCACCCTGCACATCCACCCCGAGGACGCCGAGCGGCTCGGGGTGGACGACGGGGCGCCGGTGCGGGTCAAGGGCGCCGGGGGAGAGGTCACCGCCCGCGCCGAGGTCACCGACGGGGTGCGCCGGGGCGTGGTGAGCCTGCCGCACGGCTGGGGCCACGACCGGCCCGGCACCCGGCTGCGCCACGCCGCCACCGACCCCGGCGTCAACGTCAACCAGCTCCTCGACGGCAGCCTCCTCGACCCGCTGTCGGGCAACGCGGTCCTCAACGGAGTGCCCGTCGAGGTCACGGCCGTCGTGGCGGTCTGACCTGAGCAAAGCCGTGACCTGCGGTTTTGCGCTTATTGCTCACAGGTCAACTACTTGTTAACGCCGTTTGAACGGACCTAACGTCGTCGCACCGCCTGCCCGGTGGGATGTTCAAGGGCGAACGTTAGGTATCCACTCATGCTGACCATCCTCGGCTTCGCCATGATCGCGACCTTCCTGGTCCTGATCATGCTGAAGAAGATGTCGCCGATCGCGGCACTCGTGCTCATACCCGCGCTGTTCTGCGTGTTCGTGGGCAAGGGTGCCAAACTCGGCGACTACGTCATCGACGGCGTCACCAGCCTCGCGCCCACCGCGGCGATGCTCATGTTCGCGATCGTCTACTTCGGTGTGATGATCGACGTCGGCCTCTTCGACCCGATCGTTCGGGGAATCCTGAAGTTCTGCAAGGCCGACCCGCTCCGCATCGTCGTCGGCACCGCGCTCCTCGCCGCGATCGTCTCGCTCGACGGCGACGGCTCCACCACCTTCATGATCACCGTCTCGGCGATGTACCCGCTCTACAAGCGCCTGAAGATGAGCCTGGTCGTGATGACCGGTGTGGCCGCGATGGCCAACGGCGTGATGAACACGCTCCCCTGGGGCGGTCCGACGGCCCGCGCGGCGACCGCGCTGAAGCTCGACGCCAGCGACATCTTCGTGCCGATGATCCCGGCACTCGCCGTGGGCCTGCTCTTCGTGATCGCCCTCGCGTACGTCCTCGGCCGCCGAGAGCGAAAGCGGCTCGGCGTGCTGACGCTGGACGAGGCGCTGGTGGAGGAGCCCGCCGAGCAGGAGACGGCGCTGGTCGGCGCGGGTAGCGGCAAGAGCCCCAGGAGCGGCGGCGGTTCGGGCACCGGCACGGACCTCCCGGAGCGGCCCGAGGACGACGGCTTCCAGGGCCTCGACCCCGACCGGCCCACCCTGCGGCCCAGGCTCTACTGGTTCAACGCGCTGCTCACGGTCGCCCTGCTCACCGCCATGATCATGGAGTGGCTGCCGATCCCGGTGCTGTTCCTGCTCGGCGCCGCGCTCGCGCTCACCGTCAACTTCCCGCACATGCCCGACCAGAAGGCCCGCCTCGGCGCCCACGCCGAGAACGTCCTCAACGTCTCCGGCATGGTCTTCGCCGCCGCCGTCTTCACCGGCGTCCTGCAGGGCACCGGCATGGTCGACCACATGGCGAAGTGGCTGGTGGACAACATCCCCGATGGGATGGGCCCGCACATGGCCTTCGTCACCGGCGTCCTGAGCATCCCGCTCACGTACTTCATGTCGAACGACGGCTTCTACTTCGGCATCCTCCCCGTCCTCGCCGAGGCCGGCCAGGCCCACGGCGTCTCCTCCCTGGAGATCGCCCGCGCCTCCCTCGTCGGCCAGCCCCTGCACATGTCCAGCCCGCTCGTCCCGGCCGTCTACGTCCTGGTCGGCATGGCCAAGGTGGAGTTCGGCGACCACACCAGGTTCGTGGTCAAGTGGGCCGCGCTCACATCACTGGTCGTGCTCGGGGCAGGGATTGCCTTCGGCATCATCTGACCGCACCACGGAGGTTCGACCCATGAGGCCCGGTGGAAACCGCGGCTGGCTGCTCCGCCTCGTCATCGCCTTCTCCTTCGCGCAGGGGGCGGTGTCGATGGCCCGGCCCGCCGTCTCCTACCGGGCCCTGGCGCTGGGCGCCGACGAGCGCGCCGTCGGCGTCATCGCGGGCGTCTACGCCCTGCTCCCCCTCTTCGCCGCCGTACCGCTCGGCCGGCGCACCGACCACGGCCGCTGCGCACCCCTGCTGCCCGTCGGCGTCGTCCTCATCGCCGGCGGCTGCGCACTGAGCGGACTCGCGGGCTCCCCGTGGGCGATGGCGATCTGGAGCGGCGTGATGGGCCTCGGCCACCTCTGCTTCGTGATCGGCGCCCAGTCCCTGGTCGCCCGCCAGTCCGCGCCGCACGAACAGGACCGCAACTTCGGCCACTTCACCATCGGCGCCTCCCTCGGCCAGCTCGTCGGCCCGATCGCCGCGGGCGCGCTGATCGGCGGCCCCGACATGGCGGGCACGAGCGCACTCGCCCTGGTGGTCGCGGGGGCGGGCGCGGCCGTCGCGTTCACGTCGCTGTGGCGCATCGAGGACCGTACGGCCCTCAAGTCCCGTACTCCACAAGGCGATCGCGTCCCCGTCGGCGGCATCCTGCGCGCCCGGGGTGTCCCGGCGGGCATGCTCGTCAGCCTCTCGGTGCTCTCCGCCACGGACATCCTCACCGCGTATCTCCCGGTCGTCGGCCAGCCCCGGGACATCGCGCCGGCGGTGATCGGCGTGCTGCTCAGTCTGCGCGCGGGGGCGACCATCGCCTGCCGGCTCGTGCTGACCCCGTTGCTCCGGCTGCTCGGCCGCCCCCTGCTGCTGACGCTGACCTGTCTGCTGGCCGCGCTGCTGTGCGCGGGCATCGCCCTGCCGGTGCCGGTGTGGGGGCTCGGTCTGATCCTGGCCGCGCTCGGCTTCTGTCTCGGCGTCGGACAGCCGCTGTCGATGACGACGGTCGTGCAGGCCGCCCCCGACGGCGCCCGCTCCACCGCCCTCGCGCTGCGACTGACCGGCAACCGGCTCGGCCAGGTGGCCGCGCCGGCCGCGGCGGGGCTGGTCGCGGGGGTCGCCGGAGTGGCGGCGCCGTTCGTGATGCTGGGCGGGCTGTTGCTGCTGTCGGCGGGCGTGGCGGTGCGGTCGTCGTCGGCTCCGGGCGGCGGTCCGGGGGCCGCGGCCGTGCGCCGGGAGAGCCGGGCCGGCACTCCGTTGCGCCGGTCGAGCGATATCTGACGGCGCGTCGGGCAGGACGCCCGCCTGTCGTGGAGCGGATGTGAAAGAGAGTCAGGTGAAAGAGCGATTTGTGTGAAAATCGTCTGACTCGGAGGAACATCCATGCCCACCTTGATGCCCCCGTCCGCCGTCGGCGCCCGCCTCGGCGCCGCGGCGGCCCTCACCGTCCTCACCGCGGCAGGGGCCACCTTGGCCGCGGCACCGGCCGCCATGGCCGCCCCCGGAGACGGAGCCGACATCAGGATCCACAATGAGCGGGTGCCCTACGGTGTCTCGAAGGACGATCCCGTCGTCTGCAGGTTCTACCTGGACGCGGCGAACTTCGGCGACCTGCCGACCGTCAACTACACCATCAAGGCGCAGCCCCCGCTGCCCACGGCGGCGACCGTGAGCGGCTCCATCGCGCTCGCCGGCGGCGCCGGCCACACCGACACCCTGGGCCTGGCCGACGGCAGGTACACGCTGCAGTGGACCATCCCGCCGGTCCCCGGCGCCCCCACCCCCACCCCCACCGTCGCCCCCAAGGAGAAGGTCTTCGTCGTCGACTGCAACAGCCGACGCGACCACGACCGGGCCCAGGACCCGGGCCGGACCATCGAGGACCACGGCCGTGGGGCGGCGGGCCCCGGCAGCGGGTCCTGGGGCGGCTCCGGGGGCGGCCACGAGGACCCTGGGCCGAAGGGCGGCGTGCACGCGGGCGGCGGTGGTCTCGTCGACACGGTGCAGGCGTACACCCCGCTGAGCGCGGCCGCGGCCGTCGGACTCGTCGCGATCAGCGCGGGCGTGTACGTCCGCATCCTCCGCCGCCGCTCGCATGGTGCCGCGTAGGCGCACACGCAGGCCCTGGTACCGCACCCGTGCCTACCGCCTCACCAGGACGGCCGCGATCGTGGCCGTCCTGGTGACGGTCGTCCGGTGCGGGGGCGACCACCAGCCGCATGCGTCCGCCAGGGCCGGGGCGTCCGCGCAGGCCCCCGCCGACCCGGCCCCGGTGGCCGCCGGAGGCTCCGCGGCCGCCGAGGGGAAGGCCTCGGCCGAACCGGCCGTCCCGCCCAAGCCCCTGCCCCGCTCGCCGGCGACCGCGTTGCGGGTACCGGCCCTGGGGATCGACGCGCCGGTCATCGGGCTGAGCCTCGGCCGCGACCGGCAGCTCGAGACCCCGCCGCTCGGCAAGCCCAAGCTCGTCGGCTGGTACCGGGACGGGCCCTCGCCGGGCGAGAACGGCACCGCCATCGCGGTCGGCCACCGCGACACCACGACCGGCCCCGCCGTCTTCGCCGCCCTCGCGCAGGTCCCGCGCGGCGGCCGTATCGAGGCCCGGCGCGCCGACGGCCGTACCGCCGTCTACACCGTGGACCGGGTACGGGTCTTCGACAAGGCCCACTTCCCCGACAAGGAGGTGTACGGCCCGAGCCGGCGCCCCGAACTCCGGGTCCTGACCTGCGGTGGCCTCTACACCCGCAGGACGGGCTACACCAGCAACGTCGTCGTCTTCGCGCACCTCACACAGACCCTCGACGCCCCGGCCGGACACTGAACCCGGTCATCCGCTTTCTCACGGCTCGAACCGGACCGCCCTGACTCTTCCCCCGGCCGCGCACATTCCGTTAACTTCCGTGACCCACGGACCTCGTACGACCCGCACGAGGCCATCGGACGGCGGAGCACCAGCGCCTGCAGCCCCCGGGGGCACCGGACATGACACGCGCCATCTCTCTGTACGACGTGACCAAGACCTACACGCGGGGCGTCCGCGTGGTGGACCGGCTGTCGCTGGACATCCGGCCCGGCGAGTTCCTGGTCCTGCTGGGGCCCTCCGGCTGCGGGAAGTCCACGGTGCTCAGGATGATCGCCGGACTGGAGGAGATCACCGAGGGCAGGCTGCTGCTCGACGGCGAGGAGGCGGGCGAACTGCTGCCGTCCGAGCGGAACATGGCGATGGTGTTCCAGAACTTCGCCCTCTATCCGAACATGACCGGCCGCGGCAACATCGGCTTCCCGCTCCGGGTGGAGAACCCCGGCGAGGACCCGCGCCCCCGGGTCGACGCCACCGCCCGCATGCTCGGCATCGAGGACCTCCTGGACCGCTTCCCCAGCCAGCTCTCCGGCGGCGAGCGCCAGCGGGTCGCGATGGGCCGGGCCATCGCCCGCCACCCCTCCGCCTTCCTGATGGACGAGCCGCTGTCCAACCTCGACGCCAAGCTCCGCAACCACCTGCGCGCGGAGATCGCCGCGCTCACCCGGGAGCTGGGTGTGACCACGGTGTACGTCACCCACGACCAGTCCGAGGCCATGTCGCTCGGCGACCGGGTCGCCGTACTGCGCGGCGGCGTCCTGCAGCAGGTGGGCACCCCGCGCGCGGTCTACGCCCTGCCGCGCAACGTCTTCGTCGCCGCCTTCATCGGCACCCCGCGCATCAATCTGCTGCGGGGGCTGGTGCGGGCCCCGCTGGACGGCGCGATGACCATCAGCCTGGGCAAGCAGTTCCTGCGGCTGCCCGAACCGCTGTCCCTGGACCACCAGTTGCTCCGGGTCCAGCAGGGCCGGGAGGTGATCGTCGGCCTGCGGTCGGAGGCCGTCCGCATCGCCAAGCACAGCTCCGCGCGGCCGGGGGAGGTGCCGCTGACCGGACTGGTCGAGCATGTGGAGTTCCAGGGGCACGAGGTGCTGGTGCACTTCAACACCGGTTCCCAGCCCGCCGTCGTACCGGACCTGGAGGCCCCGCGCCCCGGGCGGCAGTCCCGGCGCAGACGCGGCGGGACGAGCGTCCTGGGCCGGTTGAAGGACCGGGCGGAGGCGCTGCGCGCCGGGCCCGTGGTGGTGCTCGACGACGAGGAGTCGCGGGACACGCAGCCGGCCCCCGCTCCGGCCGAGCCGCGTCTCCCCGGTGATCTGGTGGTCCGCACGACGCCCGACATCGATCTGCGCCGGGGGCTCCAGGTGCCGCTGCTGGTCGACATCGCCCACCTGTTCGTCTTCGACCGGCACGGTGAGCGGATCTGCCCGTCCCCGTCGAGGCTGCCGGATCTCGACGGCTGACGGTCCCCGGGGACCGCGGTGTCTGGCGTTTCAAAACTACCGCCGCTAGTTTATGTGGCTGTCGGTAGGTTGGGACGCGAACCACGGCGCTGCCCTGAGGAGCACCATGAAGGCACATGACGGCATGTACATCGACGGGGAGTGGCGTTCCGCCGCGGGCCGGGACGTGATCGACGTCGTGAACCCGGTGGACGAGCAGGTCATCGGGCACGTCCCCGCGGGGACGGCCGAGGACGTGGACGCGGCGGTACGCGCCGCCCGCGCCGCCTTCCCGGGCTGGGCCGCAACCCCGCCCGCCGAGCGGGGCGCACGGCTGGCCGCCCTGCGGGACGTCCTCGTCGCCCGCAAGGACGAGATCGCCGAGACGGTCACCGCCGAACTCGGCTCGCCGCCGCAGTTCTCGCAGAACGTCCACGCCGCCGTGCCGATCGCCGTGGCGGGCTCGTACGCCGACCTCGCGACGACGTACGCCTTCGAGGAGAGGCACGGGAACTCGACGGTCCATCTGGAGCCGGTCGGCGTGGTCGGCGCGATCACGCCCTGGAACTACCCGCTCCACCAGATCGTCGCCAAGGTCGCCCCGGCGCTCGCGGCGGGCTGCACCGTCGTGCTGAAGCCCGCCGAGGACACCCCGCTGGTCGCCCAGCTCTTCGCCGAGGCGGTCCATGAGGCGGGCGTGCCGGCCGGTGTCTTCAACCTGGTCACCGGGCTCGGACCGGTCGCCGGGCAGGCCCTCGCCGAGCACCCGGACGTCGACCTGGTCTCCTTCACCGGGTCGACGGCCGTGGGGCGGCGCATCGGCGCGACGGCGGGCGCGGCCGTGAAGCGGGTCGCCCTGGAGCTGGGCGGCAAGTCCGCCAACGTCATCCTGCCGAGCGCCGACCTCGCCAAGGCGGTCAACGTCGGCGTCGCCAACGTCATGTCCAACTCCGGCCAGACGTGCAGCGCCTGGACCCGGATGCTGGTGCACCGCGACCAGTACGAGGAGGCGGTCGAAATGGCCGCCACCGCCGCCGCCAAGTACGGCTCCCGCATCGGCCCCGTGGTGAACGCCAAACAGCAGGCGCGGGTGCTCGGTTACATCGAGAAGGGTGTCGCCGAGGGAGCGCGGCTGGTCGCCGGCGGACCCGAATCGCCGCGCGAGCGGGGCTACTTCGTCTCCCCGACCGTCCTCGCGGACGTCACTCCCGAGATGACCGTCGCCCAGGAGGAGATCTTCGGCCCGGTCCTGTCCGTCCTGCGCTACGAGGACGAGGAGGACGCCCTGCGCATCGCCAACGGCACGGTGTACGGCCTCGCGGGCGCCGTGTGGGCCGGCGACGAGGCGGAGGCGGTCGCCTTCGCCCGCCGGATGGAGACGGGGCAGGTCGACATCAACGGCGGCCGCTTCAACCCCCTCGCCCCCTTCGGCGGTTACAAGCAGTCCGGCGTCGGCCGCGAACTCGGCACGCACGGTCTCGCCGAGTACCTCCAGACCAAGTCCCTGCAGTTCTGAGGAGCGTTTCCGTGGTTCGCGCAGCCGTACTGCCCGCAGTGGGCGACCCGTTGGAGATCACGGACATCGAGCTGCCCGACCCGGGCCCCGGCCAGGTCCGGGTGCGGCTCGCCGCGGCCGGGGTGTGCCACTCCGACCTGTCCCTGTCCAACGGCACCATGCGGGTGCCGGTGCCCGCCGTGCTCGGCCACGAGGGCGCCGGCACGGTCGTCGCCGTCGGAGAGGGCGTCACCCACGTCGCCCCCGGCGCCGAGGTGGTCCTCAACTGGGCGCCTTCCTGCGGCACTTGCCACGCCTGCTCACTGGGCGAGGTCTGGCTGTGCGCCAACGCCCTGAACGGCGTGGCGGACGTGTATGCCCGCACCGCCGACGGCACCGAGCTGCATCCCGGGCTCAACGTGGCCGCGTTCGCCGAGGAGACCGTCGTCGCGGCGGGCTGCGTCCTGCCCCTCCCCGCCGGCGTCCCCCTCACCGACGCCGCCCTGCTGGGCTGCGCGGTCCTCACCGGCTACGGCGCCGTCCACCACGCGGCGAAGGTCCGGCCCGGCGAGACGGTCGCCGTGTACGGCGTCGGGGGAGTGGGCCTGGCGGCGCTGCAAGGGGCCCGTATCGCGGGAGCCTCCCGCATCGTCGCGGTCGACGTCTCCCCGCAGAAGGAGGAGCTGGCGCGAGCGGCCGGCGCCACCGACTACGTCCTCGCGTCCGACAACACCGCCCGCGAGATCCGGGGGCTGACCGGCAAGCAGGGCGTCGACGCGGCGATCGAGTGCGTGGGCCGCGCGGCCACCATCCGCACCGCCTGGGACTCCACCCGCCGGGGCGGCCGTACGACGGTCGTCGGCATCGGCGGCAAGGACCAGCAGGTCACCTTCAACGCACTGGAGCTCTTCCACTGGGGCCGCACCCTCTCGGGCTGCGTCTACGGCAACACGGACCCGGCGAAGGACCTCCCGGTCCTGGCCGACCACGTCCGCTCCGGCCGCCTCGACCTGGGCGCGCTGGTCACCGAGCGGATCGCCCTGGACGGCATCCCGGCCGCCTTCGAGAACATGCTCGCGGGCAAGGGCGGCCGGGCGCTCGTGGTCTTCTGAGACCGACCCGGCTCACGGCACTTCCTCGCGCTGCGGCTCGGGTACGGCGGTGCGCGCCGTCGCCCGGGGCCGCGAGCGGGACACCGCGACGCCGGCCAGGCACAGCGCCCCGCCCGCGAGGGTCAGCAGCCCCGGCACCTCGCCGAGCGCGAGCCAGGACATCAGCACGACAAGGGCGGGGACGGCGTACGTCGTCGCGCCCATGCGGCTCGCGGTCGTACGGGCGAGGGCGTACGCCCAGGTCGTGAACGCCAGGGCCAGCGGGAACACCCCCAGGTACACCATGTTGAGCGTCGCCGACCCGGGTGCGTGCGCCGCCTCGTGGGCCAGCTGCCCGGCGAACGGCAGACACAGCACCGCGCCGACCAGACAGCCGAAGGCCGTCACCTGGAGGGCGCCGGCCTGTCTCAGAGCGGGCTTCTGGGCGACGACTCCGGCCGCGTACGAGATCGCGGCGAGCAGACACAGGACGACACCGAGCACCGAGGAACCGCCCTCGCCGGACATCGACAGCCCCACGGCGACGGCCCCGGCGAACGACACCGCCATGCCGGCCAGCAGCCGGGGCGGCATGGGGTCGCCGAGGACCTTCGCGCCGAGCAGGGCGATGAGGATGGGGCCGATGTTCACGACCAGGGCCGCGGTGCCGGCGTCGACCTGCTGCTCGCCCCAGTTCAGCACGACGCTGTAGAAGCCGAACCAGAGGACGCCGGATATCAGGATGCCCCGCCAGGCCGAGCGCGGCGGAAGCCCTTCCCGCCGTACGACCAGCATGACGCCGAGCACGACGGAGCCGGACAGCAACCGTCCCAGCGCGAGGGCGCCGGGGGAGTAGGCGGTTCCGGCACTCCGGATCGACACGAAGGCGGAGGCCCACAGCACGACGGTCACGGCGGCGGCGGCCGCCGCTCGGACGCCGGTGCGGTTCGTGATCGGGCTGGCGTTCATCATGCTCCTGAGGCTAGGCACGGGGTGGGGACGGGGCTGGCGGATATCGGACGGTGGGGTGTGGACGGCCAGTGGGGTGGACGGCTGGGGTGTGTGCCGGGTGCGGGTCGCCTGTGGCCGGTCGCGCAGTTCCCCGCGCCCCGGAAGCAGCGGCCGCCTCTCCAGGGGCGCGGGGAACTGCGCGAACAACCCCCACTCACCCGCACCCGGCACACCACCGATCCGCCCGCCCCCTTGGCCTCACCGCAACGCCCCCGATTCGATCCCCAACTGCTCCCACAAGGCCCGCTCACCAACCTCCGTCACCTTCACCGCCCGCTCGGTACCGATCCGCACGCACCACCCCACCGAGAACGCATGCCGACACAACGCCGCCCCAGCCACACCGGCCAGGTGCACGCGGCGTTCGGTCCAGTCGAGGCACGCCCGGGCCAGTGGACGCCGGCCCCCGCGGTCCAGCGCGATACCCACCCCGGCGAACCAGTCGACCCCCGCATCCGTGAGGGCGAACCCCGTGTCCTGGCGCAGCAGCCCCCGTGCGGTCAGTCCGTCGGTCACCGCGATCCCGAGCCGCCCCGCGAGATGGTCGTAACAGGTCCGCCCCCGCGCCATCGCGGACCCCGCGCTCGACGCCCGCAGCCCGCGCGGCCGTACGGCGTCTGACGGCCGCACCTGTGCCGCCAGGTCCTCCACCAGTTGGGCGACCCGCGCGTCCGCGAGACGGACGTACCGGTGCCGGCCCTGGCGCTCCTCCGCCAGCAGGCCGCCCGTGACGAGCTTGCCGAGGTGTTCGCTGAGCGTCGACGGGGCGACCCCGGCGTGCCGGGCCAGCTCACCTGCGGTCCACGCCCGCCCGTCCAGCAGCGCGAGCAGACACGCGGCCCGTGTCTCGTCGGCGATCAGCGCGGCCAGCCGGGCCAGCTGCGGTGCCTGGGGATCCCTCGTGGTCATGCGTCCCAGGATGGGCTACGGACACTTCGGCGGTCACCGAACGGTCGCTACACCGGCCGCCGTACCTGCTCGTACTGCTGGGAAAGGCCGTCCAGCAGTGCCGTCAGACCCGTCTCGAAGGCCCGCTCGTCGATCTTCTCCTGCTGCTCGGCGAGGAGGTGGGCCTGCCCGAGGTGGGGGTAGTCGGCGGGGTCGTAGGCGGTCGCGTCGTCCACGAAGCCGCCGGCGAAGGAGCCGAGCGCCGAGCCCATGATGAAGTACCGCATCAGCGCGCCGATCGACGTCGCCTGGGCCGCAGGCCAGCCCGCGTCGACCATCGCGCCGTACACCGCGTCCGCGAGCCGCAGACCGGCCGGGCGGCGGCCGGGGCCCGTCGCGAGGACCGGGACGATGTTGGGGTGGTCGCGCAGGGCGTCCCGGTAGGAGACGGCCCAGTCGTGCAGCGCGGTCCGCCAGTCGCGGCCGTCCTCGAACATCGACAGGTCGACCTGCGCGCTCACCGAGTCGGCGACCGCTTCGAGGATCTCGTCCTTGGTGCGGAAGTGGTTGTAGAGCGAGGGCCCGCTGACCCCGAGCTGCGCCGCGAGCCGCCGGGTGGAGACGGCCGCCAGGCCCTCCGCGTCCACGAGCGCACGTGCCGCCTCGACGATCCGGTCGGTGCTCAGCAGGGGCTTGCGCGGTCGGGCCATGGCGCACATAGTAGGGCTGCGAACGGAAACTAGCAGTGCTAATTTAAATGTGCGGATGTCAAAGGTACGGATTTCAAGTGGGGTGATCCCGTGGTGAACCTGGGGCTGAGCGAGGAGCAGACGGCCGTACGGCAGCTGGCCCGGGACTTCGTCGCCCGCGAGATCGCTCCCCATGTCGTCGCGTGGGACCGGGCCGAGGAGGTCGACCGGGCCGTCGTGAAGAAGCTCGGCGAGGTCGGCTTCCTCGGGCTGACCGTGGACGAGGAGTACGGCGGCTCGGGCGGTGACCACCTCGCCTACTGCCTGGTGACGGAGGAGCTGGGGCGGGGCGACTCGTCCGTGCGCGGGATCGTGTCCGTCTCGCTCGGACTGGTGGCGAAGACGATCGCCGCCTGGGGGAGCGAGGAGCAGAAGCGGCGGTGGCTGCCCGGGCTCACCTCCGGCGAGTACGTCGGCTGCTTCGGTCTCACCGAGCCCGGCACCGGCTCCGACGCCGGCAACCTGACCACGCGCGCCGTGCGGGACGGCGACGACTACGTCATCGACGGCACCAAGATGTTCATCACCAACGGCACCTGGGCCGACGTGGTGCTGCTGTTCGCCCGTTCCACGGACGCGCCCGGCCACAAGGGGGTCTCCGCCTTCCTCGTCCCCGCCGACACCCCCGGTCTGACCCGCCGCACCATCCACGGCAAGCTCGGCCTGCGCGGCCAGGCGACCGCCGAACTCGCCCTGGAGGCCGTCCGCGTGCCCGCCTCGGCGATGCTCGGCGAGGAGGGCAAGGGGTTCTCGGTCGCCATGTCGGCCCTCGCCAAGGGGCGGATGTCGGTGGCCGCCGGGTGCGTGGGCATAGCCCAGGCCGCACTGGACGCCGCGGTGCGGTACGCCGGGGAGCGCGAGCAGTTCGGCAGGTCCATCGCCCATCACCAGCTCGTCCAGGAGCTGATCAGCGACATCGCCGTCGACGTGGACGCGGCCCGGCTGCTGACCTGGCGGGTCGCCGACCTGATCGACCGAGGCCGGCCCTTCGCCGTCGAGTCCTCCAAGGCGAAGCTGTTCGCCTCCGAGGCCGCCGTGCGCGCCGCCAACAACGCGCTGCAGGTCTTCGGCGGCTACGGCTACATCGACGAGTACCCGGCGGGCAAGCTGCTGCGGGACGCCCGGGTGATGACCCTGTACGAAGGGACCAGCCAGATCCAGAAGCTGCTCATCGGGCGCGCGCTGACGGGGGTCTCCGCCTTCTGAAGCGCCCTCAGCTCTGAGTACTGCCTAGGTACTTCGGCGGATGTGGGACCGGCCGCATCCGCCGACGCTTGTCCCCATGAGTGACACACCGGGCAAGCAGCAGAACACGGCCGCCTTCTACGGCCAGGCCGTCGCCTCCTTCGCGGTCGCCATGGCCGCGACCGCCATCGGCATCTTCAAACTGAACGCGGACGCCTGGGTCCGGGCCTTCCTGGGCATCGCCGTCCTGTACCTCGTGACCTCCGCCTTCACCCTCGCCAAGGTCATCCGCGACCGGCAGGAGGCCACCGAGCGCGCCTTCCACCCGTTCGAGAAGCTCTGACCGGCCGGACCGTGGACCGCCCTGAACGGGGACTCTAAGCGCTCGCTCACCTTCGGCGGTATGGTAGGAGCTCACGTCGGCGAGAGGGGCGAGCGAGCGATGAGTACGGCGGAGGAGACGGCCGGCGGCGAAGTGGCGCCGTGGGGCGAGGTCACGCCCGACGCGGCCCGGCGGCTGCTGGTCGCCGCCGTGGAGGCCTTCGCCGAGCGCGGGTACCACGCCACGACGACCCGGGACATCGCGGGCCGGGCCGGGATGAGCCCGGCCGCGCTCTACATCCACTACAAGACCAAGGAAGAGCTGCTCCACCGCATCAGCCGGATCGGCCACACCAAGGCGCTGGACATCCTGCGGACGGCGGCCCGGCGCGAGGGCACCGCGGCCGAGCGGCTCGCCGACGCCGTCAGCTCCTTCGTCCGCTGGCACGCGGGCGGCCGTACCACCGCGCGGGTCGTGCAGTACGAGCTCGACTCGCTCGGGCCGGAGGCCCGCGCCGAGATCGTCGCGCTGCGCCGGCAGTGCGACGCCGAGGTGCGCGGGATCATCGAGGACGGCATCGCGTCCGGCGAGTTCGACGTGCTCGACGTCAAGGGCACCACCCTGGCGGTGCTCTCGCTCTGCATCGACGTGGCCCGCTGGTTCAGCATCGACGGCCCCTGGACGCCCGACGAGGTCGGCGCGCTCTACGCCGACCTCGTGCTGCGGATGGTCGGGGCCTCGAAGTAGGCGCCCGTCAGGCGTAGTACCGGGACACCGACTCCGCGACGCACACCGGCTTGTCCCCGCCCTCGCGCTCCACGGTGAAGGCGACGGACACCTGGACACCGCCCGGCACGTCCTCGACCTTGCTGATCGTCGCCGTCGCGCGCAGCCGGGAGCCGACCGGGACGGGGGCGGGGAAGCGGACCTTGTTGGTGCCGTAGTTGACGCCCATCTTCACGCCCTCGACCTTGATCAGCTGCGGACCGAAGAGCGGGAGCAGCGAGAGGGTGAGATAGCCGTGGGCGATGGTCGTACCGAAGGGCCCCGCCGCTGCCTTCTCCGGGTCCACGTGGATCCACTGGTGGTCGCCGGTCGCGTCCGCGAACAGATCGATCCGCTTCTGGTCGATCTCCAGCCAGTCGCTGTACCCCAACTGCTCGCCCACCGCCGCCTTCAGTTCGTCGGCGGAGGAGAAGATCCTCGGCTCTGCCATGTCCCGGCCTTCCTGTGTGCCTCTGTGTCCACGGTGCCTTTGTGTCCACACCGCTGATGTCCCGCCACATTGTCTAAGCAACTGCTTAGCATGGTCGGGTCGGGGTGCTCTGTCAACGGATCGTGGCCCGGACGGGGTGGGTAGGGTTCGATGAGTGCCCCAGATCCCAGAGAAGATCCACGAGCTCACGGTCGGCCAGCTCGCGGCGCGCAGCGGCGCCGCCGTCTCCGCCCTGCACTTCTACGAGTCCAAGGGCCTGATCACCAGTCGGCGCACCGCCGGCAACCAGCGCCGCTACCACCGCGACACCCTCCGCCGGGTCGCCTTCGTGCGCGCCGCCCAGCGCGTCGGCATCCCCCTCGCCACGATCCGCGAGGCCCTCGCCGAACTCCCCGAGGAACGCACCCCCACCCGCGAGGACTGGGCCCGGCTCTCGGAGGCCTGGCGCTCCGAACTCGACCAGCGCATCACCCAGCTCAACCGCCTCCGCGACCACCTAACCGACTGCATCGGCTGCGGCTGCCTCTCCCTGGACACCTGCGTCCTGTCCAACCCGGACGACGTCTTCGGCGACCGGCTGACCGGCTCGCGGCTCATGGTGGAGCGGCGGGGGAGCCGGCAGGGGCGGCAACGGTAGAACCGCGCCGCCCCCGCCAAGCGCTGTGCCCCCTCACTCGTACTCCGTCCCGCCCTTCCGGGTCAGGTACGCCGGACTGACCGCCTTCGCGATGGCCCGTCCACCGGTCACCGGGCTGTACCGCTCGACGGCGGGCCGGACGACGACCCCCTCGCGCAGGTGCAGCCCGCGCCCCGACACGGTCTCCCGGCCGCTCGCGATCTCCAGCACCCGGTCGATGTCGTACGGCCCCTCGTACAGCCGGGGCACCGACGGCAGCTCCCCGTCCAGCAGTTCGGCCGCGTCCAGCCAGCGCACGGCGCCGTCGATCTCCGCGGACACGTCGAAGACGGCGTACCCCAGGCTCTCGCGCCGCCCGTCCGCGCCGTAGGTGAGGTCCTGGACCCCCGCTCCGTAGACCTCGCCGAAGATCCCGACCCGGCGTGCCCCCAGCCGCTCGGCCAGCCGCGCCGCGGCCTCGGCGACACCGTGTCCGCGCACGGCACGCCAGTACAGGTTGCGCGGATCCTCTTTCAGGGCGAGGGACTTGGCGCCGAACCCCTTGGACGACACGTGCACCCGGCCCGCGTCGGCGAGATACGTCAGCAGGCAGGCCGAACCGTGCAGCTTCTCGGTCAGGACCACATCCTCGCCCGCTGTGAAGATGTCCGGAAACCGCTGGAGGTTCTCGATGTCCACCCAGGGCAGCAGATCGGGCGCGGACTCGACCTCGCCGCTCATCGTGGGCGGGATCGGCGGCACCCACTTGGTGATGCCGAGCACCTCCGCGAAGTCGGTGCCCTCCAGCGCGGCCCGCGCGAGGTCGATGTCCGCCAGCGCCTTCGGCCGGCACACGATGCCCTGCGACAGCTCACCGCGCAGCCGGACCGCCTTCACCCGGTCGGAGTGCGGACCCGCCAGCCGCCCGGTCAGCCCCAGCTCCTCGATCAGCCCGGCCGGCAGCACGGCCTGCTCGGGGATGTACACGGCCGCCTCGCCGGTGCGGTACGCGCCCTTGGCGACGACCGCCCGGTACAGACCCACCTGGGCCAGTTCGAGAGCGTCGGCGTCGGGGTGTTCGTGGACGGTCAGCACTTCGGCGGTGACGCGCAGCGTCGACATGGGACTCCTCGGTTCCTGGGTCGCTCAGTTCGGTTTCATCGCCTCCCAACTGTCCGGACCGGAAAAGGGTGGAGCGAGCGGATTTACGGGTGCTACCGTCGCGCGCCGCCGTACTGGCGCAGTCCCTCCGCCACCAACTGGGCGTTGGACAGGGCGCGTTCGCCGTCAGGCAGCAGCAGGGTGTCCTCCAGGCCGATACGGGTCAGCAGGCCCAGCCGCCCCGCCAGCCGCAGCACCGGCCAGGCCCCGCCGTCCTCGCCGTGCAGCAGCACGGGACGCCCCCGTGCCGTGCCGAGCTCGGCCAGGAGGGCATGGGCGCTCGCCTCGGCCGTGTCCGGCGAGGTGTCCGTCACCTCGGCGAGCACGCGCAACACCCGGGGGCCGAGGGGCGAGCCGGCGAACCGGGCGGCGCCGTCCGTGCCCGACCAGACGCCCGCCTCGACACCCACGCCACGCTCGATCAGCGCGGCGGCGATCTCCTCCGCGCCCTCCTCGTGCCAGTTGACCGACGCGTGGTCCGGAAGCACCGTCCACTCCTGGATCCGGGCGAGCCGCGCCGCGGGATCCGGTTCCGCCCAGGCGCCCGTGGTCACCCCGACCGGCACGGACACCCGCGCCCGTATCGCCTCCAGCGTCGGCGCGAGCACCCGGGGCGACAACGAGTCCCGTCCACACGGGGTCTTGGGGTGGACGTGGACGTCCGTGGCCCCGGCCGCGACCGCCCGCGCCGCCGACTCGGCCATCGCCTCCGGAGTCAGCGGAACCATCGCGCCGTCGGCCGCTTGCCGCGGTCCGTTGAGACACACCTGCACCATGCCCCAAGCCTGCCGGCCGCCACCGACACCGGTGCGCGAGCGGCCCCCGCCTGTGGACAACGCGCCTGTGGAAAACAGGGGGTGCGGCATCCCCGGCGCACCCCCGCCGTGCTAGGCCGACACCAGCAGCCTTCCGCGCCGTGCGTCCGCCAGGGCCTCGGGCTTGAGCACGGGCCGTGGCACCAGGATTCCGCAGTGCGTGCAGACCGGACCCGAGGAGGGTTCGTGGTCCAGGTCGTAGGTCCAGATCAGCCGCTCCGTGCCGCAGACCGGGCACTGGGCGCCCGGTTCGCGCTCCAGCGCGGAGATCAGCCGGCGCAGTACCTCGGCCAGCGGCTCACGGGGGTGAACCCGCGGGTCGTCGCACCACGCCACTCCGAAGCCGCCCCAGGTCAGCCGGTGCCAGTCGTCCACACTGCCCGGCCGGCGCAGCCCGTCGTGCTTCTCCTTACGGCGCCGCTCGGCGAACTCGACCTCGTAGGCCAGCCAGACCGAACGCGCCTCCTCCAGTTCCTCCAGTGCGGCCACGAGCCGCGCTGGGTCGGGGGAGCGGTCCTCGGGACCGAACCCTGCCCGGGAGCACAAATGGTCCCAGGTCGCCCTGTGCCCGTAAGGAGCGAACCGCTCGAGGCACTTGCGCAGTGAGTACCGCCGCAGTGCCAGATCGCACCGCGGGTCACGGACCTGTCTCGCCAGACTCCGGAAACCGGCCATCGCCCTGCACCTCCGTCACACCTGCACCTGTACTTCGGTCACTTCGGCGTCGTCGCACGCGGATGTCACCCGACTTCACTCCGACTTCAGCCGACTTCGCTCGACTTCACTCGACTTCGCGCGACGTCGCCGAATAGACGTATCGACACACGATTCGGCTCCATCCGATTTCCGATGGCCTCCATAAGTCGACGCGCCGACTTCCAAAACTTGACGATTGTTCATCTTCAATCCCGGGGATACCGGCGGTAACGTCCCGGCACACCCCTCATCGGCAGGAGCCGCCATGCCCCGGCGTACCGTGCGCACCACCCTCGACAGATTGAGAACTCCCGGCAGACTCACCGGGTTCCTGAAGTCCGCATCCATATGCGTCCTGATTGCGGGTCTTTTGTCCCCACTGGCCCAGGCCCCGGCCTCGGCGGCGGCCTCCAACGACTACTGCGGCGGCCAGTGTTCCGACATCCTGCCGCCCGGTGAGAACGGCAACGCGACCCTCGCGCAGATCCTCCTCAACCAGGCCTTCGGCTCCCAGCCCGACCACGCCGAGGACCAGCTCGGCCCCTACGCCAACCTGGCCACCGGGTACTCCGGTCTGACCGACGCCAAGATCAACAACTTCTTCAACGACGCGTCGTTCGGGGTCGCTTCCGATCAAGTCGCCTCCACGGAGAAGCCGGCGGGCCGCACCGATGTGACGATCGTCCGCGACAAGAAGACGGGCGTACCGCACATCACCGGTACCACCAGATACGGCACCGAGTTCGGCGCCGGGTATGCCGCCGCTGAGGACCGGCTGTGGCTGATGGACGTCTTCCGGCACGTGGGCCGCGGCCAGCTGACCACCTTCGCGGGCGGCGCCGCCTCCAACCAGGGCCTGGAGCAGGAGTTCTACCGCAACGCCCCGTACAGCGAGGCCGACCTGCAGGCGCAGATCGACAACGCCGTGGCCAACGCGGGCGCCCGCGGCCAGCAGGCCCTCGCGGACGCCAACGCCTACCTCGCCGGCATCAACTCCTACATCGACGCCTCCGACTCGGGCCGCTACTTCCCCGGCGAGTACGTCCTCACCGGCCACAAGGACTCGATCACCAACGCCGGCACGATCGACCACTTCAAGATCACCGACCTGGTGGCGCTGGCCTCCGTGATCGGCTCGCTGTTCGGCTCCGGCGGCGGCGGCGAGGTCAACAACGCGATCTCCCTGCTCGCCGCCCAGTCCAAGTTCGGCGTGGAGCAGGGCACCAAGGTCTGGGAGGCGTTCCGCGAGCGCAACGACCCCGAGGCCGTCGTCACCGTCCACAACGGCGAGAGCTTCCCGTACGGAACCAAGCCGGCCACCGCCCAGGGCGAGGCCCTGCCCGACGCCGGTTCGGTGACCACCGAGCCGCTGGTCTACGACGCCACCGGCACCGGCGCGAGCCAGAGCGCCAACGCCGCCTCCCAGGCCGCCACCGCGACCGCCCTCAGCTCCGCCAAGCGCGGGATGTCCAACGCGCTGGTGGTCAGCGGGAAGTACACGGCCAGCGGCCACCCCATCGCCGTCTTCGGACCGCAGACCGGCTACTTCGCCCCCCAGCTGCTCATGCTCCAGGAGATCCAGGGCCCCGGCATCAGCGCCCGCGGCGCCTCCTTCGCCGGCCTGAGCATGTACGTCGAACTCGGCCGAGGCCAGGACTACTCGTGGTCCGCGACCACCTCCGGCCAGGACATCATCGACACCTACGCCGTCGAGCTGTGCCAGGACGACTACCACTACCTGTACCACGGCACCTGCACAGCCATGGACAAGGTCGAACAGACCAACTCATGGAAGCCGACCACGGCCGACGGCACGGCCGCGGGCTCGTACACCATGCGGGTGTGGAAGACGAAGTACGGACCCGTGGAGTACCGGGCGACCGTCGGCGGCAAGAAGGTCGCCTACACCACCCTGCGCTCCTCCTACATGCACGAGGCCGACTCGATCATCGGCTTCCAGATGCTCAACGACCCCGGCTTCGTGAAGGGACCGGCGGACTTCCAGGCCGCCGCGCAGCACATCAACTACACCTTCAACTGGTTCTACGCCGACTCCCAGCACACCGCGTACTACAACAGCGGTGACAACCCGGTGCGCGCGAGCGGCGTCGACCCCGAGTTCCCGGTGTGGGGACAGGCCGCCTACGAGTGGCAGAACTGGGACCCGACCACCAACACCGCCGACTACACGCCCGCGTCCCAGCACCCCAACTCCGTCGACCAGGACTACTACATCTCCTGGAACAACAAACAGGCCCTCAACTACACCACCGCCAGCTGGGGCGACGGCTCCGTGCACCGCGGCAACCTCCTTGAGGACCGGGTCAAGAAGCTGGTCGCGGCCGGCGGGGTGACCCGCACCAAGCTGGTGCAGGCCATGGCCGACGCCGCCCTGACCGACCTGCGCGCCGAGGACGTGCTGCCCAAGCTGCTCCAGGTCATCAACAGCAGTACGGTGACCGACTCCACGGCCGCCGCCGCGGTGAGCAAGCTGCAGGCCTGGGTCACCGCGGGCGGCAAGCGCACGGAGACCTCGGCCGGCTCCAAGACGTACGCCAACGCCGACGCCATCCGCATCCTGGACGCCTGGTGGCCGCTGCTGGTGAAGGCGGAGTTCCAGCCCGGCCTCGGCAGCGACCTGTACACCGACATCACCAACAACCTGCCCATCGACGAGTCCCCGTCGGCCGCGCACGGGCCCACCGGCTCACACGCGGGAAGCTCCTTCCAGTACGGCTGGTGGAGCTATGTCGACAAGGACATCCGGGCGGTGCTCGGACAGTCGGTGCAGGGCGGCCTGACGCAGAAGTTCTGCGGCGACGGCACCGTGAGCGGCTGCCGGGACGTCCTGATCAGCACCCTGAGGACGGCGGCCGGCGAGTCCGCGTCGACCGTCTACCCCGGGGACTCGCTGTGCTCGGCGGGCGACCAGTGGTGCGCCGACTCGATCGTCCAGCGCACCCTGGGCGGCATCAAGCACTACAACATCAGCTGGCAGAACCGGCCCACCTTCCAGCAGGTGGTGGAGTACACCTCGCACCGGTGACCCGGCGGGCGGCGGGTCAGCGGACGCGGCCCGCCGCCAGCACCACCCGCGCCAGCTCGGGGTGCACGATGTCGCTGTGCGCCCCGCACGGCGGGCCGCCACGCCTGACCACCTCGGCGGCGTCGATGTTGACGCACCCCGAGGCGGGCAGCGTGGCTGCCAGCGCGTCCGACAGCGTGTACGCGCGCGTACCGGGCACCGCCTGCACCCCGTCGCGCCCCATCGCCCCCCACTTGTCGCCCAGCAGCGACCCCAGGCCGAACCCCTCGACCACACCCTCCGCGTCACCCGCCATCCGGGAGGCCAGCGGATACAGCGTCCCGAGCGCCGAGTCGAAGTGCGAGTAGCAGCACACCAGAGGACCGTCGATCAGGTTCTGCCGGCCCTGCAGCACCCCTCCCGCGCGCGCGTCGAACGGCAGCCGGGTCGCGAACGCGTAGTGCGAGAAGGCCCCTTGGAGCAGCGTCACCGACTTCACCGTCCGCACGCCCTCGGGCAGCCCGCCCAGCGCGAACGACACCAGCCGCCCGCCGAAGCTGTGCCCGACCAGATGCACCCGCACCTCGGGCGCGGCGGCGGCCAGCCGCCCGACGACCGGCCCGAGCCCGCGCTCGCCGACCGTCCCCGCGCGCCGCTTCATCGCGTAGTACGTCGCCTGCCGCAGCAGTTCCTTCGCCCCGTCCCAGGGATTGGGCAGCGTGAAGCCCTCGGCCCCGGCACCGGACCGGAGCGAGGCCAGTGCCTGCGCGAAGTCGCGGCAGAGCGACTCGGTGTCCCCGGTGAACAGCACCGGTTCGCTCTGCGGGACGCCCTCCGCGAGCGTGTCCGCCGCGAACAGCGGCTGCGGCCCGCCCGGTACGACCTCCACCAGCAGCCGCACCAGCCTGCCGAACTCCTCCACCCCGTTCGCGGGCCGCTGCTCCAGCATCCGCGCGATCTGGTCGACGACCGTGGCCCGCCCGGGGAACGTCTCCAGCAGCGCGTGCCGGGTGTCCTTGTCCAGCGCGTCCCCGGGTGCCGTCTCCGCCTCCGTGGCGACCACGGACTTCGGGAAGTCGGGGATCGGCTCGTCGCAGAAGCGCATCGACGGCCAGACGACGCCGACGTACCCGATCCTCGCCTGCGGCGCGAGGTGCGGGACGGGTGCGAAGAAGTGGTCGTAGAGGCGGGTCGCGCCCGAGCGGTCGTTGTTCCAGCCGTGCGCGAAGACGATCAGATCGCGCACGCCGCGCCGCGTCACCTCGGTGAGCAGCCGGTCCCGTTCCTGCGGGTCGACGTCCCCGTCCGCGTCGAAGGTCAGTTCCCAGTAAGGAGTCACACTCATGGTCGGCTGTGCCATCACGGCCCCCTCGTCCCCCGTAGCGATGCGCTGTGGGCGCATCGTCCTGCTCGGGGACAAGGTTGGCCATACGGCGTGACCCGGTTCTATGGACTCATTTCTAGAGAGCCCCGCGCCCCTTGGGGCGTGGCAGTCACCCCTTCCTTGACACATACCGACCGGTTAGTCTGGCCGTCGCGGGGATGGAGCCGAGCCGCAGTCGAAGGAGACCGATGGTGGAAGCCGTGCGGGATGCGAGAGTCGTCGTCACCGGGGCCGGAGGCGGGATCGGGGCCGCGCTTGCCCGGCGGTTCGCCGCTGAAGGGGCCCGGGTCGTCGTCAATGACCTGGACGGGGAGCGGGCCGAGGCGATCGCCGCTGAGATCGGTGGGATCGCCGTGCCCGGGGACGCTTCCGCGATCGTCGGCGACGCGCGGGACGCCCTCGGTGGGGTCGTCGACGTCTACTGCGCCAATGCCGGGGTCGCCTTCGAGGACGGGGCCCAGGGGCTGTCCGCCGACGAGAAGTCCTGGGCGACCGCCTGGGACGTCAACGTCATGGCGCATGTGCGTGCCGCCGAGGCGCTGCTTCCGGGGTGGCTGGAGCGCGGAACGGGCCGTTTCGTCTCCACCGTGTCCGCCGCCGGGCTGCTGACCATGATCGGGGCGCCCTCGTACAGCGTCACCAAGCACGGGGCCTACGCCTTCGCCGAGTGGCTGTCGTTGACGTACCGGCACCGGGGGATCAAGGTGCACGCCATCTGTCCCCAGGGGGTGCGGACCGACATGCTGGCGGCCACCGGGAGCGCCGGGAACCTGGTGCTGCAGCCGACCGCGATCGAACCGGCGGACGTGGCGGACGCGCTGTTCAAGGGGATCGCGGAGGACCGGTTCCTGATCCTGCCCCACCCCGAGGTCGCCGGGTACTACCGGGCCAGGGCCACCAGCCCCGACCAGTGGCTGACCAGCATGAACCACATCCAGCAGAAGTGGGAGGAGGTGCGATGAGCGGGTCGCGCTACGCGGACAAGCCGTGGGTGGCGCTGCTGAACGACGCCCAGCGGGCGCCCGTCGAGCCGGCCGACTCGTTGGTGCACGCCCTGCGGCGGTCCGTCGCCGAGGCGCCCGACCGTGACTTCCTCGCCTACTTCGACGGGCGGCTCGGCTACCGCGAGGTCGACGAACTCAGCGACTCGGTGGCCGGGTACCTTGCCGCCCAGGGGCTGGAGCGCGGTGACCGGGTGGCGATCCTGCTGCAGAACTCCCCGCACTTCGTGCTCGCCCTGCTGGGGGCGTGGAAGGCCGGGGCGGTCGTGGTGCCCGTCAACCCCATGTACACGTCGGGGGAGGTCGCGCACGTCCTGCGCGACGGCGAGGTGGCGGCGCTCGTCTGCTCCGACCGCGCCTGGGAGTCGTATCTGCGCGAGACCGCCGCCGACTCGCCGGTGCGGATCGTGCTGACCGGGTGCGAGCTGGACTTCCAGACGCGGGACGACGCGCGTGTGCTGGGCTTCGAGCGGCTGCCGCGGGCCGGTGACGCCGAGGACCTGGTGGCCGTGGCGCGGGCGGGACACAAGGCGCCGGCCGGACGGGACCCCGGCCCCTCCGACATCGCGCTGATCAGCTACACCTCGGGGACCAGCGGCACGCCCAAGGGCGCCACCAACACGCACGGCAACATCATGTACAACGCCGAGCGGCAGCGGACCGGGCTCGCCCTGCCGGACGCGCCCGTCTACTACGCGCTCGCACCGCTGTTCCACATCACCGGGATGGTGTGCCAGCTCGGCGCCTGCCTCAACAGCGCCGGGACGCTCGTACTGACGTACCGCTTCGAGGCGGGGGTCGTGCTGGAGGCGTTCGCCGAGCACCGGCCGCACTACACCGTGGGGCCGTCGACCGCGTTCATGGCGCTGGGCGCGCACCCGGACTGCACGCCGGACCACTTCTCGTCGTTCGTCAACATCTCCAGCGGGGGCGCGCCGGTGCCGCCGGCGCTGGTGGAGAGGTTCCGGGCGGGCTTCGGGCCGTACATCCGCAACGGCTACGGGCTGACGGAGTGCACCGCGCCGTGCGCCTCCGTGCCGCCCGGTCTGGAAGCGCCGGTCGACCCGGTGTCCGGGACGCTGGCCGTGGGCCTGCCGGGGCCGGAGACCGTCGTACGGATCGTGGACGACCAGGGGCGCGAGGTGCCCTTCGGCGAGCAGGGGGAGATCCTGGTCCGCGGGCCGCAGGTCGTGCCCGGCTACTGGCGCCGCCCCGACGCGACCGCCGAGACCTTCCCGGACGGCGAACTGCGCACCGGTGACATCGGGTTCATGGACGAGCGGGGCTGGCTCTACGTCGTCGACCGCAAGAAGGACATGATCAACGCGTCCGGCTTCAAGGTGTGGCCGCGCGAGGTCGAGGACGTGCTGTACACGCATCCGGCGGTGCGCGAGGCGGCCGTGGTCGGGGTGCCCGACGGGTACCGTGGCGAGACCGTCAAGGCGTACATCAGCCTGCGTCCGGGCGCCGAGACGGACCCGGACGAACTCGCGGTGTACTGCAAGGAGAGACTGGCCGCCTACAAGTACCCGCGGCAGGTGGAGATCCTGCCCGACTTGCCGAAGACGGCGAGTGGGAAGATCCTCCGTCGGGAGCTTCGTTCCCGCAGGCGAGCAAGCGAATAGAACACCGGAACACGGCGGAAAGCCCGGAAGGCAGGTGGCGGCACAGTGCCCAGGACGACGGACGGAGACGGTACGCCCGTCCCGCAGCGGCTGCTGGCCGCCGCCACCCGGCTCTTCGCCGAGCAGGGCTACGACCGCACCTCCGTGCAGGAGATCGTCGAGGCGGCCGGCGTCACCAAGGGTGCGCTGTACCACTACTTCGGTTCCAAGGACGACCTCCTGCACGAGGTGTACGCGCGCGTGCTGCGCGTCCAGCAGGAGCGTCTCGACGCCTTCGCCAACGCCGACGAGCCGATCGAGAAGCGGCTGCGGGGCGCGGCGGCGGACGTCGTCGTCACGACCATCGAGAACCTCGACGACGCGATGATCTTCTTCCGCTCCATGCACCACCTCAGCCCGGAGAAGAACAAGCAGGTGCGCGCCGAGCGGCGGCGCTACCACGAGCGCTTCCGTGCGCTGATCGAGGAGGGGCAGCAGGCCGGGGTCTTCTCCCGGGCCACCCCGGCGGACCTGGTGGTGGACTACCACTTCGGTTCCGTCCACCACCTGTCGACCTGGTACCGGCCCGACGGACCGATGAGCCCGCAGGAGGTCGCCGACCACCTGGCCGACCTCCTCCTACGGGCTCTGCGTCCCTAGCGGACCGCCGGGATCACAGGTACTTCGGAATCACAGGTACTTCTTCAGCTCCCGGCGGGCCAGCGAGCGCTGGTGCACCTCGTCCGGGCCGTCCGCCAGCATCAGGGTGCGGGCGCCCGCGTACAGCTCGGCGAGCGGGAAGTCCTGGCTGACGCCGCCCGCGCCGTGCAGCTGGATCGCGCGGTCGATGATGTCGACGACCGTGCGCGGGGTGGCGATCTTGATGGCCTGGATCTCCGTGTGGGCGCCCTTGTTGCCGACGGTGTCCATCATCCAGGCCGTCTTCAGCACCAGCAGGCGCAGTTGCTCGACGGCCACGCGCGCGTCGGCGATCCAGTTCTGCACGACGCCCTGCTGGGCCAGCGCCTTGCCGAACGCGGTGCGCGAGACGGCCCTGCGGCACATCAGCTCGATGGCGCGCTCGGCCATGCCGATCAGCCGCATGCAGTGGTGGATCCGGCCGGGGCCGAGGCGGGCCTGCGCGATGGCGAAGCCGCCGCCCTCCTCGCCGATCAGGTTGGTGACCGGCACGCGCGCCTGGTCGAAGACCACCTCGGCGTGGCCGCCGTGGTAGTGGTCCTCGTAGCCGAAGACCTGCATCGCGCGCTCGACGGTGACGCCCGGGGTGTCCCGGGGGACCAGGACCATGGACTGCTGGCGGCGGATGTCGGGCCCGTCCGGGTCCGTCTTGCCCATCACGATGAAGATCCTGCAGTCGGGGTTCATCGCCCCGGAGATGTACCACTTGCGGCCCGTGACGACGTACTCGTCGCCCTCGCGCCGGATGTGCGTGGTGATGTTGGTGGCGTCGGAGGAGGCCACCTCCGGCTCGGTCATCGCGAACGCCGAGCGGATCTCACCGGCCAGCAGCGGCTCCAGCCACTGCTTCTTCTGCTGCTCGTCGCCGAACTGCGCGAGCACCTCCATGTTCCCGGTGTCCGGTGCCGCGCAGTTGAGGGCGGTGGGCGCCAACTGCGGGCTGCGGCCGGTGATCTCGGCGAGCGGGGCGTACTGGAGGTTGGTGAGGCCGGCGCCGTACTCGGCGTCGGGGAGGAAGAGGTTCCACAGGCCCTGCCTGCGCGCCTCGGCCTTCAACTCCTCGACGACGGCCGGGGTGTCCCACGGGGACGCGAGCGCGGCGCGCTGCTCCTCCGCCACCGGCTCGGCCGGGTAGACGTACTCGTCCATGAAGGCGAGCAGTGTGGCGCGCAGCTCCTCGGTGCGCGCGTCGAACGCGAAGTCCATGTCCGATCAGCCTTCCTGAAGGGTCGTCAGGCCGTGCTCGATGAAGACGGGGACCAGGCCCCCGATGCGGTCGAAGCCCCGGCCGACCGTCTGGCCCAGGGTGTAGCGGTAGTGGATGCCCTCGAGGATCACGGCGAGCTTGAACCAGGCGAACGCCGTGTACCAGGAGACGGCGGAGACGTCCCGCCCGGAGCGGGCCGCGTACCGCTCGACCAGCTCGGCGGGGGCCGGGTGGCCGGGGGCCTCGGCGGTCGTCGAGACGGGGGAGTCGGGCATCCCGAGCGGCAGGCTGTACATCACCAGCAGACCGAGGTCGGTGAGCGGATCGCCGAGGGTGGACATCTCCCAGTCGAGGATGGCCTTGATCCTGTCGTCCTCCCCGATCAGCACGTTGTCCAGGCGGTAGTCGCCGTGGACGACGGTGGGTGCGGGGGAGGACGGCAGGCGGCGGCCGAGCTCGGCGTGCAGCTCGTCGATGCCGGGCAGGTCGCGGTTGCGGGAGGCGTCCAACTGCTTGCCCCAGCGGCGCAGTTGGCGGTCCAGGAAGCCCTCGGGGCGGCCGAAGTCGGCGAGGCCCACCTCGGCGGGGTCCACCGCGTGCAGCTCGACCAGGGTGTCCACCAGCGACAGCACCGCGCCCCGGGTCCGCTCCGGGCCCAGCGGGGCGAGCTGGCCGGCGGTGCGGTACGGGGTGCCGTCGACGAACTCCATGACGTAGAAGGGCGCCCCCAGCACCTCCTCGTCCTCGCACAGCAGCACCGGACGCGGCACGGGCACCTCCGTCGGGTGCAGCGCGCTGATCACCCGGTGCTCACGCTTCATGTCGTGCGCGGTGGCCAGGACATGGCCGAGCGGCGGCCGCCGCACGACCCACTTCGAGGTGCCGTCCGAGAGCGCGTACGTCAGGTTCGAGCGTCCGCCCTCGATCAGCCGGCCGCTCAGCGGCCCCCGCACCAGACCGGGCCGCTCGCGCTCCAGCAGGGAGCGCAGCCGGTCGAGATCGAGGCCTGGCGGATGATCGGGGCTCATCGGTGCTCCTTCGCGGGCGCGTGAACGGGACTCGCCCCATCATGCCGACTGGTCGGTATGTCGTCCAGTGTTAGGACCCAAAGTGACCGGGGCCACCCCGCGCCGACGCTGCTCGTACAGGGTCTCGCCGCACAGGGTCTCGCCGCACAGGGTCTTGCCGCACAGGGTCTTGCCGCTCATGGTCTTGCCGCTCATGGTCTCGCCGCTCATGGTCAGAACACCAGCGCCGCCCCGCACACCGCCATGGCCACCGTGCACAGGATGGCGGCCGTGGCATGGCGGGGGGCGAGGACCTCGGGGACCGTGTCCGCCGCGAGGGCGCGGATGCGGTGGTGGGCCAGGAGCAGGAAGGCCAGCCAGAGGACGCAGCACAGGGCGCAGGCGACGACCCCGACCGCGGAGACGCCGCCGTGCAGTGCCGTCTTCATGGCGAGGACGGCGGCCACGGTGCTCGCCAGGGTGGTACGACGCCACGCCAGGCGGGTGCGTTCCGGCTGCAGGCCGGGGTCGCGGGTCTCGGCCGTGCTCATCCCTCCCACCCGACCAGGACCACGACGACCATGGCGAGGGCCACGATCGCGACGACCACGCCGAGCAGGGCCGGGAAGCGGGAGACCGGGAGGTCCTCGCCCCGGCGCATGGCCCGCTCGCAGCGCATCCAGTGGTTGACCGCGCGCAGCGAGCACAGCACGCCGGCTCCGAGCAGGGCGAGTGCCAGGCCGACGCGCCAGGCCCAGCGCAGGTCGGGGAGGAACTGGTCCACCGCGAAGCCGCCGCCGATCAGCGCGAGGGCGGTGCGCAGCCAGGCGAGAAACGTGCGCTCGTTGGCCAGGGAGAAGCGGTAGTCGGGGGTGTGGCCTTCCTCTCGGACCTGCTCGGGGGCGAACCAGAGCCGGACGTTTCGTGCGAAGTCGATCACGTCGAGGACCTTATCCGGTGCGCCTTCAGACGTTCGAACGCGGCCAGTCCGTCCGGCACCCACTCCCAGTCCGCGAGCCGCCGCTCCACCTCGGCCTCCGGCAGGTAGTCGTGCCAGGCCACCTCCTCGACCTGGGGTCGGACCGGCAGCTCGCAGCGCACCTCGTACACCGCCGACCACCAGGTGCGGCCGGCGCGGTCGTCGTACAGGAACTTGAAGAGGAAGCGGGGAGCGGGCAGGCCACTCACCCCCAACTCCTCCTCGGCCTCGCGCAGGGCCGCCTCGTCGTAGGACTCGCCCGCGCCGACCACACCGCCGACGAACATGTCGTACAGGGAGGGGAAGACCAGCTTGGTCGGGGTGCGGCGATGGACGAAGACGCGGCCCTCGGCATCCCGGGCCTGGATGAAGACGCAACGGTGCCGCAGCCCCTTCGCGTACGCCTCGCCGCGCGGAGACTGGCCGATGACCTGATCGTGCTCGTCGACGATGTCGAGGATCTCGTCTGCCGGGTTCGTCATACGACCATCCAACCAGCCCCCCCCGTCACAGCCGAGCGCCTACCGAGGCCGACGGCACGGGAGCGGACCGACGTCAGTTCAGCCGCAGGTCTCGGATCCGCTCGGGCTCGTCCCCGGACGGGCTCGGTGGCCGTGCCGGCGCGGTGCGGTTGGCCCGCGATGGTGGGGGGCGTGAAGCCTTCCGCGAGCGGGGTCTGTCGGGTCCCGTCGGCGGCCGAGCGGTGCCAGGTTCGGCGTCGCGGGTGCCGAGAGTGGGAGCCATTCGGCTGCAGGTTCCCGCTTCGCTCGGGCTCGTCCCCGGACGGGCTCGGTGGCCGTGTCGGCGCGGTGGGGGCGGCGCGCGACGGTGGGGGCCGTGACGCCGTTCGCGAGCAGGGGCCGTCGGGTCAGGTCCGACGGCCGAGCGGCTGCCGGACCGGCGGCGCGGTTGCCGAGAGAGAGGGGGCAGTTCGGCTGTAGGTCCCGGATCCGCTCGGGCTCGCCCCCGGAACGGGGCGGTGGGTGTGGCGTGGTTGGCTCGCGACGGCGGAGGCCGTGGCTCCGTCCGCCGACAGTGGTGGTCCGGCGTGGCGGGGGAGTGGCTGCCGGGTTCGGCGGTGTGGGTGCCGAGAGCAGGGGGTGTCAGTTGGGCTGCAGGTCCCGGATTCGTTCGGGCTTGGCTGTGCCGGTCGGCATGCAGGGGTGCAGGCCCAGCAGGACGATGCCGCCGACGATCGCCGCGAGGCCCGCCGCCTCCCAGGCCAGGGCGCCGGTGTCGGTGCGCAGTCGGTCGCCCAGGAAGCCGACCCCGCACAGGATGCCGGCCAGCGGCTGGGCGGCGGTGAGGGCGGGCAGGGACATCCGCAGGGGCGCCGTCTCGAAGGCGCTCTGGACCAGGATCAGGCCCGTGACGCCGAGCGCGGCCACGCCGTAGGGCTGCCAGGTGGTGAACAGCTCGGTGAAGCCGCCCGCGGAGAAGCGCTGGCCGCTGATCCGGGTGAGGGCGTCCTGGACGCCGTAGAGCACGCCCGCGGCGAGGGCCAGCAGCACGGGGGCGGCGCTGAGCCGGGAACGCTTGGCGTACGTCGTCAGGAGCAGGGCCAGTCCGAGCATGGCGCCGATGATCAGCCAGTGCCGGAAGGGGTCGGTGAGCGCGCTGCCTCCGCGGGGCTGCCCCGCGACGATGAAGGCCGTGACACCGCCCGCGAGCAGCGCCAGTCCGGTCCAGCCCTGTCGGCCTAGCGGCTGCCGGGTCTGGCGGCGGGAGAGGGCCAGCGCGAACAGCAGATTGGTGGCGAGGAGCGGCTCGACCAGGGAGATCTCGCCCTCGCTCAGCGCGACGGCGCCGAGCACCATCCCGACCACCATCAGCCCGATACCGCCCAGCCAGCGCGGCACCCGCATCAGGTCCAGGAGCAGCCGGGGCGAGAGGAAGTCGCCCAGGGGTGCGTGCTGTGCCGCGTTCTGCTGGAGTACGAAGCCGAAGCCCAGGCAGCATGCCGCGCTCACGGCGAGGACCAGAACCAGAACCGACACGCTGCGTACCTCGATCATTGGGCCGGGCTACGGGGGCGTTTGGGTGACTGTAGCGTCCCAGTGCCCGGCGTGCCCCTGGGAGTCCCCGTATTCGGGCGGTGGACCCGTCACTTCGCGCCGACGATCAAGGGTCGGTCGAGGGCGGTGACACGGCCGTCCGGCCATGGTGCGGGGCGAACGGGGGCGGTCGCCATGGCGTACGCCACACGCCGGACCGGACCCGCGTCCGCGCCCCGGATGGCCGAATGTCAACTACCACTGGAGCAACGGAAGTTGACGCGTGTAAGAGCTCGTCGGCCCTTGACGTAAACCATTGGCTGCCGGTTTGCTGTGCGTGATCAGTCGAAGGCAGTCCGCAGCCCTACGCCGACCGTGCCGCGTGAGGAAGACCGAGGTGACTCCACCCCCACCGCCCCTCGGCCGGGCCCGCAAACGTGCGGCCCAGGTCATGGACGCGGCGCTCGACGACGGCGAGCTCGTCGCCGCCCGGGCCGCCCTGGCGCAGGGGCGGTGGCAGGTGGCGCGGTCGCTGCTCGTGCACACGGGGGACGACTGGGACGGGCGCGGCCACCGGGCGGTCGTGCTCGCGCAGGAGCGGCACGCCGCCGCCTGGGCCCGGGACTGGCTGCTCGCCGAACCCGATTCCGGCGACGGGGCCCTGCTTCTCGCGCTGGCCCTGGTCGAGCGCGCCGCACGCGGCAAGGAGAAGCCGGACCAGGCCCGCGAGGCCTGCCGACGCGCCGCGGCCCTGCTGCCCGCCGACCCCACGCCCTGGCTCGGACTGCTCCTGCTGGAGCACTCCTGGGACGAGGCGGAGCGGATCTTCGGCCAGATCCGCGCCCGGTACGCCGACCACCACCACGCCCACCACCTGATGGTCGCCCGCCTCGCCGAACGGCACGCCGAGACCGGCCCCGACCCGCTGCACGAGGTCTACGACTTCGCCAACTGGGCCGCCGAACAGGCCCCCGCCGACTCCCCGCTCGCCGTCCTGCCGGTCATCGCGCACGCCGAGCGCTACCGCGTCCTCGCCGCCCACGGCCATGAACCGGCCAACCCCGCCGCCTCCCGCCACTGGACCGGACGCCGGGCCCGGCAGGTCATGAAGGCCGCCTTCGACTGGTGGCTGGAGTGGGAGCACGAGGGCCACCCGCGCCGGCTGGTCGACCTGAACTTCCTGGCCCACGCCAAGGTCTGCGAGGGCCGGGGCGCCGAGGCCGCCGCCCTCTTCCACCGGATCGGCGAGCACGCCACCGCGGCCCCCTGGTCCTACCCCGACCGCGATCCGTACCCCGCCTTCCGTGCCGCGCGCACCGCCGCGCTCGGCACGGCCTGACATACCCGACGCCGACCCGAGGACGGTCCACCTATGACCACCGAGAAATCCAGCGCGAGCAGACCCGCCGCCGGCATCAGCACGTTCAAGGGCCAGGAGCGCGCCCTGCGGGCCGACCGCCTCGGCACGGGCGGTCTGCTGCTGTCCGTGCTCGCCGCGACCGCCCCCCTCATGGTGGTCGCGGGTGTCATGCCCACCACATTCGCGGTGATGGGGATCGTCGGCCAGCCGCTGCTGTTCGTCGTCCTCGGCGTGGTGCTGATCCTCTTCAGCGTCGGATACGCCGAGATGAGCCGGCACGTCCACAACGCGGGCGCCTTCTACGCCTACATCTCCCGCGGCCTCGGCGGCACCGCCGGCGCCGGCGCCGCCCTGGTGGCCCTGGTCGCCTACAACGCCCTCCAGGTCGGCATCTACGGCATCTTCGGCTTCGAGGTCTCCGGGCTGTTCTCCACCTACGCGCACCTGGACATCGCCTGGTGGATACCGGCGCTGGTGGCGCTGGCGGTCGTCGGCGCGCTCGGCTGGCTGAAGATCGACCTCAACGCGCGGGTGCTGGGCGTGCTGCTGATCGTCGAGGTGATCCTGGTGGTGATCTTCGACGTCGCGGCGGTGGCCGACCCGGCGAAGCAGGGCCTGTCGCTGCACGCCTTCAACCCGGACACCCTCAGCGGCGCTGGTGTCGGCACCGCCCTGTGCTTCTGCATCGCGGCCTTCCTCGGGTTCGAGCAGGCCCCCGTGTACGCGGAGGAGACCAGCAGGCCGCACATCCTGGTGCCGCGCGTGATGTTCCTCGCGGTCGGCGGCGTCGCCGTCTTCTTCGCCGTCAGCTGCTGGGCGCTGACCGTCGCCGCGGGACCCTCCCAGGTCGTCGGCGTGGCGCAGAAGGAGAGCGCCGGCATGCTCTTCTCGCTGACCGACTCCCGCCTCGGCGGGACCTTCACCGACGTGCTGCACGTGCTGTTCGTGACCGGCATGTTCGCGGCCATGCTCAGCTTCCACAACGTCGTCGCCCGCTACACCTTCGCCATGGGACGCGAGGGCCTGCTGCCGCGCGCCTTCGGCCGCACCACCGGCACGAGCGGCGCCCCCGGCACCGGCTCGCTGCTGCAGACGGCCGTCGCGGCGGTGATCGTGATCGTCTTCGCGGTCGCCGACGACAAGCCCACCGGCGATCCGACGGCGCCGGTGCTGCACCTGTTCACCTGGTTCGGCAACATCGGCGCGCTCGGGGTGATCGTGCTGATGGCGGCCGCCTCGGTGTCGGTGATCGTCTTCTTCGCCCGGCGCGGGGCCGTGGCCGCGCAGGCCTGGCGGCTGGTGACCTCCGCACTCGCCGCCGTCGCCCTGCTGGTGATCGCCGGCTACACGGTCAAGGACTTCGACGTCCTGGTCGGCGCCGGCCCCGACTCGGCGCTGAGCTGGGTGCTGCCCGGCACCATCGGCCTCGCCCTGGTCGTCGGTCTCCTCCAGGGCCTTCTCCTGCGCTCGCGCGCACCCGAGGCCCACGCCCGCATCGGCCTCGGCAACGAGGCGTTCCAGCTGGACAAGGCGGCCCAGGAGACGGCGTAGCACCGCGGCGCCGACGCCATCGCACCGGCGCGTTTCTGAGAACGCCGTAAGAAGTGCTTACGGAACCCTGACGAGCACCCGCGATTCCTGGTCCGGCCGGGCCCGCGGGTGTTCGAATGGATACGTGAACCCCGAACAACCCGAGGAGCCGGGCAAGCCGGCGCCGCCCCCGCAACGCGGAACCCCGGTCGGCCGCCGGGTCCTGCTCGGCACCATCGGCCTGGGCGCCCTCGGCGTGGTGACCGCGCCCACCCTGCAGAACGCCCTGGAGAGCTTCCTCGGCGCCGCGGCCGGCAAGGACCCCACCGGCCTGACCGGTCTGCTCCCGAACGGCGGCGGTTTCCGCTACTACTCGGTCACCACCTCGGTACCGCACAAGAACGCCTCGAACTACCGCCTCACCGTCGGCGGACTGGTCGACCGCCCGAAGACCTACACGCTCGACGACCTGCGCGCCCTGCCGCAGACCCGGCTGGTCAAGGACGTCCAGTGCGTCACCGGCTGGCGGGTCCCGGACACCCCCTTCGAAGGGGTACGACTGTCCGACCTGCTGGACGCGGCGGGCGTGCGCTCCGGCGCCGGGGCGGTCCACTTCACCTGCTTCGACGGCGCGTACACCGAGAGCCTCACCCTCGACCAGGCGCGCCGCTCCGACGTCCTGGTCGCGCTGCGCATGCAGGACAAGGAGATCGGCCACGCCCACGGCGGCCCGGTCCGCCTGTACGTGGCGCCGATGTACTTCTACAAGTCCGCCAAGTGGCTCTCCGGCATCACCGTCACCGAGCGCGTGGAGCGCGGCTACTGGGAGCACCGGGGCTACGACGTCGACGCCTGGGTCGGCAAGTCGAACGGACGCGACGATGACCCTACGAGCTGAGGCGCACAGCCCGGCCGCCACCGAGGTCCGCCGCTTCGGCCCGGTGCAGAAGTGGGTGCACCGGACCACGGCCGCGCTGATGGGCGTGTGCGTGGTGACGGCAGCCTTCCTCTACATCCCGCAGTTCGCGGAACTGGTCGGCCGCCGCGAGCTGGTGGTGCGCGTCCACGAGTGCGCCGGGCTCGCCCTGCCGGTGCCCGTACTGGTGGGCCTGGTCTCCCGGCACTTCCGCGCCGACCTCGGGCACCTCAACCGCTTCGGGCCGCACGACCGGACCTGGCTGCTCGCCGTCGTCAGCCGCGACAAGCGCCGCTCCTCGCGTCCGGCGGCGAAGTTCAACGCCGGTCAGAAGATCTACGCGTCCTGGATCGCCGGGGCCACGCTGGTGATGCTCGGCACGGGCCTGATCATGTGGTTCACCCACCTCACCTCGATCGTGTGGCGCACCAGCGCGACCTTCGTGCACGACTGGCTGGCGCTGACCATCGGGATCGTCATCGCCGGGCACATCGGCATGGCGATCGGCGACCCGGAGGCACGCGGCGGCCTACGGACGGGGAAGGTGAGCCGGGAGTGGGCGAAGCGCGAACACCCTCTCTGGCGTCCGTGAGCCGGGTCGTTCCGAAGGCTGCGAGCTCTGGCCCGGTGACGGGACCGTGACGGTGGGCGCCACCACCGTGAAGGCATCTTTGAGACGTGCTTCGGTGCCGCCGTACCGGACGACCACGTCCACGGATGCCGGATAGGCGCCCAGGACCGGTACGACCGCCGACAGCACCACTGCGTCGCCCGACACGGAGCGCAGCACGGGCGGCACGGGCAGCGCGCGCCCGCCGATGGACACGCTTGCGAAAGCGGGCAGTTCGGCGGGGTCGAAGTAGG
This sequence comes from Streptomyces gilvus, assembly GCF_022513565.1. GTDB lineage: Bacteria > Actinomycetota > Actinomycetes > Streptomycetales > Streptomycetaceae > Streptomyces > Streptomyces gilvus. The sequence continues at coordinate 149,602 of NZ_JAKWBE010000012.1, forward strand.
TGCCGTGCAGCTCGATCCCGACGGTGTCGCCGGGCTGGGCCACCTCGGTGTCCACCCCGGCGATCCGGTAGGCGCACGCGGGCGCGGAGCCCGAGGAGGCCTTCAGCCGCACGCTGGCGTGAGGATGCAGCCGGTGCAGCTCCAGCAGCCCGCCGAGGACGGCGTAGGCGGCGCGTCCCTTGCACGTGTCGATCTCGCCGGCCAGCGCGGTGTACTCCCCGGCGACCGTCGCCCAACTCCCGCCCCGGCCCTGCACGGCGAGACAGGCGGTGGCCAGAGCCCGCAGCACCCGCCACTCGGGGTCGGCGGAGCCCGCCGGGACGGCCGTGCGGGCGTCCCGGCACCGGCCCGGGTCCCTCAGCTGGTCGTACACACTGGCCGGGTCGGGCGCGTGGTCGGCGTTCGGGGAGACCGGGCCGGGCGGAAGCCAACCAGCGCTCAGAGGAAGGCTGTTGCTGTGGCTGGGGGAGGACGCGGGAGAGTCGCGGCGGGGAGCCGCGGCGCCGGAACGGTGGCGCGGAACGTCCGGGCGTACGGTCCCCTCGGCCTCCCCCGCCGGTGACTGGCGGGGGGTCGGGGAGGGCGGTGCCGTGCGGCCGTCGGTGACCGACGGACCGGTGGTCACGATGGAGCTGCTGCCGCCCCCGCCGTCCGGGCTGCCACTCCCGTCACCGCCGAAGGCCGCGACGGCCACCGCCACCGCTCCCGCCACGAGCAGCCCCGAGATACGCATCCCGAGGGAAACCGCCATCACGCCCCCCGACACGGTCCGCCCCCGGAGCTCCCAGGCCCGGGGATCTCCTCATCATGCGGTCGGCCACGCGCCCGGGGAAGCCGTATTGGGCTGATTCTTGGGGAATGTTCAGGAAGTCCCGAAGTCCAGCAGCACCTTGCAGGAGCGGCTGCGGTCCGCCGCCAGCGCGAAGGCCGCCCCCGCCTCCCGCACCGGGACCACCGCGCTGACCAGCCCGTCGAACGCGGGCTCGGCCGCCAGCAGCCGCAGCGCATCGTCGAACTCGGTGTCGAAGCGGAAGGCGCCCCGCAGCTCGATCTCCCGGCTGACGACGAGATTGCCGGCGAAGGGAGAGGGCCCGGGCGGCAGTATCCCCAGCTGGACCACGACCCCGCCGCGCCGCACCAGCCGCAGACACGTGTCCAGCCCCGCCGCCACCCCGGACGCCTCCACGGCCACGTCCACCTCGGACGGCCACCTGGGATCGTCCGGGTCGTCGGCCCGTACGACGGTGTCGGCGCCGGCGAGGCGGGCGTACTCCAGGGCGGCGGGGAGCAGGTCGGTGACCGTGATCCGTGCGGCGCCCGCCGCCCGGGCCGCAGCGACGACCAGACAGCCGATGGGCCCGGCCCCGGTGACCAGGACGTGCCTGCCCCTGACGGCACCGGCCCGGCGCACCGCGTGCAGGGCGACGGACAGCGGCTCGGCGAGCGCCGCCCGGCGCAACTCCAGCCCCTCCGGCAGCGGTCTCACCTGCTCGGCGGGGACGACCACCCGGGCCGCGAAACCGCCCTGTACATGGGGGAAGCGGGCCGCGCTGCCGAGGTAGCGGGTGTCCCGGCAGACGTTCCGGCGTCCGTCCACGCACTCCGGGCAGGCACCGCAGGGACTGGCCGGGTGCACGGCGACGGCCGTACCGGCAGCGGGACTCGCGGGGGACGGGGAGCCGTACGCGAGGACCGTCCCGACCACCTCGTGCCCGAGCAGCATCGGCTCCCTCAGACGGAAGTCGCCGACCCCGCCGTGCCTCCAGTAGTGCAGGTCGGACCCGCAGACCCCGCCGTAGCGGACGGCCACCAGGGCCTGCCCGGGGGCGGGTTCGGGGACCGGCAGCTCCTCGACGCGCAGGTCGTCCTGACCGTGGATCACACAACCGAGCATCCCCGCGGCCCCCTTCACAGCACGCTCGTCATGCCGCCGTCGACGTACAGCACCTGCCCGCCGACGAAGTCCGCGGCGGGCGAGGCCAGGAAGAGCACCCCGCCCACGAGGTCCTCGGTACGGCCCCAGCGGCCGGCCGGGGTGCGGCGGCGCACCCAGGCGCTGAACTCCTCGTCCTCGACGAGGGGCCCGGTCAGCTCCGTCTCGATGTAGCCCGGACCCAGGCCGTTGACCTGCACACCGTGCGGGCCCCAGTCGGCGCACATGCCCTTGGTCAGCATCTTCAGCGCGCCCTTGGTGGCCGCGTAGGGCGCGATGCCGGGGCGGACCACCTCGCTCTGCAGCGAGCAGATGTTGACGATCTTTCCGTGACCGCGGGCCGTCATGTACCGGGCCGCCTCCCGGCCGACGAGGAAGGCGCTGGTGAGGTTGGTGTCCAGGATGCGGTGCCAGTCGGCGTCGGTGAACTCCAGGAGCGGGGCGCGCAGTTGCATGCCCGCGTTGTTGACGAGGATGTCCAGAGGGCCGACCCGCTGTTCGACGTCCGCCAGGCCGGCCTTCACCGAGGGACCGTCCGTCACGTCGAACACGGCCGTGTGGACGTCCCCGGGCAGTTCCGCGGCCGCCTTGGTGAGGCGGTCGGCGTCCCGGCCGTTGAGGACCACCGTGCAGCCGGCCTCCGCCAGGCCCCGGGCGAGGGCCAGCCCGATGCCCCGGCTGGAGCCGGTGACCAGGGCCCTGCGGCCGCTGATGTCGAACAGGGGGTGACTCATCCTCGTACTCATAGCTAGATGACCAGCGACAGGAGCAGGACCAGGCCGCCCGCGACCACGGAGATGATCGTCTCCATGACGGACCAGGTCTTGATGGTCTGGCCGACGCTCAGCCCGAAGTACTCCTTCACCAGCCAGAAACCGGCGTCGTTGACATGGCTGAAGAAGAGCGAGCCGGCGCCGATGGCCAGGACCAGCAGGGCGGTGTGCGTGGTCGACATGTCGGCCGCGAGCGGGGCGACCAGACCGGCCGCCGAGACCGTCGCCACCGTCGCCGAACCGGTGGCGAGCCGGATGATCACCGCGATCAGCCAGGCCAGCAGCAGCGCCGGGATCGACCAGTCCTTGGAGATGTCCAGGATCATCTGGCCGACGCCGGTGTCGATCAGCGTCTGCTTGAAGCCGCCGCCCGCGCCGACGATCAGCAGGATGCCGGCGATGGGCGCGAGCCCCTGCTCGACCAGCGGCGTGAGCCGCTCCCGGCCGAACCCGGCGGGCCGCAGCAGGGTGAAGATGCCGACCAGCACCGCCGCGAGCAGGGCGATCAGCGGGTTGCCTATGACGTCGAAGACGCGCTGGGTGAGGTTCGCCGGGTCGTCGATGATGATGTCGACCAGGGCCTTGGACAGCATCAGCACGACCGGCAGCAGGACGGTCGAGAGGGTGGCGCCGAAGCCGGGGCGGTTCTCCAGTTCCTCGGAGGCGCGCGGCGGCAGCATCCGGTCGGGGACCGGGACGTCCACCCAGCGGGCCGCGACCTTGGAGAACAGCGGGCCGGCGATGATCACCGTCGGGATGGCGACCAGGATGCCCAGCGCCAGTGTCACGCCCAGGTTGGCCTTGACGGCGGAGATCGCGACCAGCGGTCCGGGGTGCGGCGGGACGAGACCGTGCATCACGGACAGACCGGCGAGCGCCGGGATGCCGATGCGCATCACGGAGTAGTTGCCGCGCTTGGCGACCATCAGCACGACCGGGATCAGCAGCACGATGCCGACCTCGAAGAACAGCGGGAGCCCGATGACCGAGGCGATGAGCACCATCGCCCAGGGCATCGCCCGGCCGCCGGCCTTGGCGAGGATCGTGTCGACGATCTCGTCCGCTCCGCCGGAGTCGGCGAGCATCTTGCCGAGGATCGAGCCCAGGGCGATCAGCACACCGACGCTCGCGACGGTGGTGCCGAGTCCTGTGGTGAAGCTGGTGATGACCTTGTCCAGCGGGGCGCCCGCGACGGCGCCGAGCGCCAGCGAGCCGATGGTCAGGGACAGGAAGGCGTGCAGTTTGAACCGGGTGATGAGCACGACGATGACGGCGATGCCCACGAGTACGGCGATGCCCAGCTGAGCGTGGCCGGCCGAGGTGATCGGCTCGGGTGCGTCCGCTGCCAGCATCTCGACGCTGAGTCTGGTCACGGTGTTCCCTTGCAGGTACGGGGAGTCGGGTAGGGGGTGTTACCGGGCCGGGTGGGGGAGTGCGCTCAGCGCCTTCATGGCCCGTTCGGTGATCTCTTCGGGGCTGCCGGTGACGTCCACCGCGACACCCGCCTCGTCCGGCTGGAGCGGCTGGAGCGTGGCGAACTGGGAGTCGAGCAGCGCCGTCGGCATGAAGTGACCCTGCCGATGCGACATCCGGTCCTCGATCAGGGCGCGGTCGCCCGTGAGGTGGACGAAGACGACACCGGGGGCGGCGGCGCGCAGCCGGTCGCGGTACGACCGCTTCAGCGCCGAGCTGCTGACCACCCCGCCGAGCCCGGCCCGCTCGTGCGCCCAGGCGCCGATGGCGTCGAGCCACGGCCACCGGTCCTCGTCGCCGAGCGGGATCCCGGCCGACATCTTGGTGATGTTGGCCTGCGGGTGGAAGTCGTCGCCCTCGGCGTACGGAACGCCGAGCCGCGCCGCGAGCAGGGGACCGATGGTGGTCTTCCCGGTGCCCGCGACGCCCATGACCACGACGACATGGGGGGTGCTCATCGCTGCCTCACTGTCCTCTTCGACACATGATGTCGAGGTAACTGAAACCGATTAGGTACGACGAATTCAAGACCCTGGCATAAATAAGTCTGACTTTTTGTCTCTGTGATCCACCCCGTACTCTGAGTGCATGAGCACACCGGGCCGGGGGCTGCACGGCCATGTACTGGACACCCTCGGCCCCGCGATCACAGCGGGCGAGTACCCGCCGGGCAGCGTTCTGCGCACCGACGAGCTGGCACAGCGTTTCGACGTCTCACGTTCGGTGATGCGGGAGGCCGTCCGGGTCCTGGAGTCCATGCACCTGGTCGAATCGCGCCGGCGGGTGGGCGTGACGGTGCGCCCGAAGGCCGAGTGGAACGTGTACGACCCGCAGGTCATCCGCTGGCGCCTGGCCGGCGCCGACCGCCCCCGTCAGCTGCGCTCACTGACCGTGCTGCGCTCGGCGGTCGAACCGGTCGCCGCCGGTCTCGCGGCGAAGCACGCCAGCGCCGAACAGTGCGCCGAACTCACCCAGTGCGCCCTCGGCATGGTCGCCAACTCCCGCGGCCACCGGCTGGAGGGGTACCTCGTCCACGACGTGGCCTTCCACCGCGCGATCCTCGCCGCCTCCGGCAACGAGATGTTCGCCCGCCTCGGGGACGTCGTCGCCGAGGTCCTCTCCGGCCGCACCCACCACGACGTGATGTTCGAGGACCCCGACCCCGCCGCCGTCACCCTCCACGTCCAGGTCGCCGAGGCGGTCCGCGCGGGCGACGCCACCCGCGCGGAACAACTGACCCGTGAGATCACGGTGGGCGCCCTCCAGGAACTGGACATCCTGGCGCCCTAGGGCAGGAGGAGCGGAAGCGGTGAACTCCCGCCGGGCATCCGGGTCGGTGGGGAACAGGCTTGCCGGCGGGACGGATACGGGATCGCTCTCGCCGAAGACCTCGAGCCAGTTCGCCCCGTCCTGCCGGCACCGGCGGTCCCATCGGGAAACCAGGACTACCTAAGCTCCACGGAATCGGGCGTCAGCTGCGGATCAGCCGAGGTCAGTCGGCTCACCATCGCCGCCCTGGACGTCACGTCGAGCTTCATGAAGATGCGGCGCAGATGGGAGGCCACGGTCCAGGTGCTGATCTCCAGGACCGAGGCGATCGTCTTGTTGGGGTGACCGCAGGCGACCATGCGGGCGATCTCCAGCTCGCGCGGGCTCAGTAAGGACACGGGCCCCGTCCGGTCGCCGCGCATGACCAGGCACCGTACCCCGTCGATCTCCATGTCCAGCAGCACATGTCCGTCACCGGCGGCGAGCTTGGCGATCAACTCCACCGCCAGCGCCTCGACTTCGGCGGCGGTCCGCTCCCTGGCCAGTAGTCCGGTACCCGCACCGTCCGTCATCGCCAGCCCCCTTGCCTTCAGCGGCCGGGATCTCACCCGGTTCCACGCCCGTCGGCATGAGCGCACTTTAACAGCGGGCGAGGCCCCCCTGTGCCCCATTTGCGTGTAGCACGTCCGAGGGACGCTCATCCGAACCCGACCGGTACGGCCGACCGCAGGACGTGCGACTGGTACGCCAACTCCGCCATGACCAGGGTGAGTTCTCCGACCGCGTAACGAGAGGCGGCGATGCAGATGCGCCAGGCCGAGCTGGAGTACGAGGACGAGGCCGCCCTGGAGAGCGAGTTCGAGGGCGCCGGCGAGGAGGAGTACCTCTACGAGGAAGAGGGCGAGGAAGAGGGCGAGGAGTTCCTCGGCCGGATCGCGGGTGCGCTCGGCGGACTCCTGGGCGAGGGCGAGTTCGAGGGGGAGTACGAAGGCGAGTGGGAGGGCGAGTTCGAGGAGGAGGGCGAGTCCGAGGAGGAGGCCTTCTTCCGCCGGATCCGCTCCTTCGTCCGCCGCGCCGCCCCGATCCTGCGCCAGGTCGCACGGGTGGCCGCCCCGATGGTGGGCACCGCGATCGGCGGACCCCTCGGCGGGGCTCTCGGGAGCGTCGCCGCCCGGGCGCTGGGCGAGGGCGAGTTCGAGGAGGAGTACCTCTACGAGGAGGAGGGCGAGGCCGAGTTCGAGGCGGAGGCGGAGGAGGAGTCGACCCGGCCGCTGACCCAGCAGGAGGCGCTGGCGGAGATGATGGCCGCCGTCGCGGCGCAGGCCCGGACCGAGGCCGAGGCCGAGGCGATGATCGGTGCCGCGACCGTCTCCGCGCTGTCCGCCCGGGACCGGGCGGCCCTGCGCCGGCTGCTGCCGCATCTGGTGCGGGCCACCTGCGTCCTCACCAGGCTGCTGCGACGGCAGCGTGCCACGCGGCCCGCCGTGCGTGCCGTGCCGCTGATCGTCCGCCGCACGGCCCGTGTCCTCGGCGCCCGCGCCGCGGCCGGCCGGCCCGCGGACCGCCGTACCGCCGCCCGTGTCATGGCCGGACAGACCCGGCGCGTCCTGGGCAGCCCGCAGCAGACGGCCCGGGCGCTGCAGCGCAACGTGCGCGCCGCGACCGCGGTCCGTGCCACCAGCCCCGCCGCCCGGACCCGCCGCCCCTACGCGGGCGCGCGGCCCCGCCGCCCTGGCTACTCGGCCCCGCGCTGAGCCACAGGAAGGACTACGGCCAATGAGCACGACCACCAACGGTGCCGGCCCCAGGACGTCCGGCGCGGCGCCGCTCCCCGAGCTGGAGGGGGAGTGGGAGAACCTGTACGAGGACGAAGGCGCCCTGGAGAACGAGTTCGAGAACGAGTACGAAGGCGAGTTCGAGGGCGAGTTCGAAGGGGAGGAGTTCCTGTCCTCCCTCGCGGGACTGGCCGGCCGGGCGGCGCGCTCGGCACTGGGCTCACTGAGCGGCGGGGGCCCGGAGCAGGAGTATCTCTTCGAGGCAGAGGACGAGTTCGAGGAGGAGTTCGAGGAAGAAGGCCTCCATCACAGGGAGTTCGAGGAGGAGGCCCTCCACGAGTACGAGGAGGAGGGCGAGTTCGAGTACGAGTCCGAGGGGATGGCCAATCCCCTTCGGCGGATCTACCCGGACGCCCTGATGGAGCACCTGGGACATGCCGCCGCCGAGGCGGAGTCCGAGGAGGAGGCCGAGGCGTTCATCGGCGCGCTGGCGCCCATCGCCGTGGGCCTGGTGCGCCGGGCCGCGCCGGCCGTGATCCGCCACGCCCCGCAACTCGTCCGGGGCCTCGCGGGCGTGACCCGCACCCTGCGCCGCAGTCCCGCGACACGGCCCCTGGTCCGGGCGCTCCCCACCATCGCCGTGCGCACCACCAGCAGTCTGGCCCGGCAGGTGGCCCGGGGCCGCCCGGTCACGGCACGCTCGGCCGCCCGCACCCTGGCCGGCCAGACGGCGGCGGTCCTGTCCGACCCGCGCAGGCGCCGTGCGGTGCTGCGGCGGGCCCGGACCATGGACCGCCGGTACCACCAGGCCGTACGGTCGGGTGCTCCCGCGCTGGCGCCGGTCTCGGCCGCAGCCGTGCGCTCGGTGGCGGCCGTCCCGACGAGCGTGAGCGGCCCCGGACTGCGCGGACGGCCGGCGGTCGTCCCGACGACGCGTCGCCGGTACGGGCCGCGCCGCGTGGCCGCCCCGCCCGCCGGTCTGCCCGCCCTGTCCATCGCGTGGGTCCCGGTCCCCGCCTATCGCCCGGCCCGCCCCCGCAGGCCCTACGGCTTCTGACGGAGGCCGACGATGACCGCAGCCACGCCGTGCTACCGGGCAGCCCGGAAAGTCCCTTCCGTAAACCCGCACCTCGCCGCCTCGCCCGACCCGGGGCGGACGCCGCGAAGTGCCGTACGGCGGCTGCGGTCCCGGGGCGCGGTCCGCTCCCGGATTTCAGCCGGAGGCCGACGATGAGCGCGCCGACGGCCCGCGACCGGGCCCGTACATCGGGTACGGGCGACTCTCCCTCGGGCGCGGCTCGCTCGGGCGCCCCTCACTCAGGAGCCCGTCCGGTGCCGGCCGCACAGCCCAGGATGGCCGCCGCCGGCGCCATCCCCGCCCGCCCCCGGGGGCAGGCCCGTCGCGCCCCCGGGATTCCGCTCCGTACACCGGATCCGGGCACCGCCGTCGTCCAGTCCGGTCGCCCCGCGCGTTCCGCTCCCGTCGTCGTCCCCGTCCGTCGACCGTGGCTCCGCGCACAGGGGCTGAACGTCACCCGGCATGCCGCGGCCCTGCGCCCCTTCCGGGCGGGGGAGTTCGGGAACGGGGCGGCGGCGCCCACCGCCGGCCATCTGCAGGCCGTCAACGCCCTGCTGGGACAACTGCGTGCCGAACTGCTGCGGCAGAGCGAGCAGGTGCGGGAGCTGGCCCGCGCTGCCGAGGCGCGGCCCGCGACCCGGCAGCTGCAGCGGCTGCTGACGGCCAAGGAACAGGCGCACGACTGGGTGCGTGAGGTCGAGCGGATCTGGGACTTCTACTTCGAGCTGTTCGGCCAGCGCCAGTCCGTGTTCGCGGACGCCCTGCTGGCGTGCGACCGTATCGCCCTGTCCTGCTATCAGGCCGCCTACCTCGGTGTCGGCGAGGCCAAGCCGCTGCCGGCTCCGCCCCCGTTCTCCTTCATGCGCACCGGCTTCTCCCCGGCCACCTTCCGCCGCGGCATCCCGCTGCGCCGCCTCGGCCGTCGCCTCAACCCCTTCCCGCTCGTCCAACTGCCCTACCACCGCCTGGTCAATCCCTGGACCCTGGGCGCGGTGCTCCACGAGGTCTCCCACAACCTCCAGAGCGACCTCGGCCTCGACAAGGCCGTCCCCCGTGCGATCGCCCGCCGACTCCTCGACGAGGGCTGCCCGCCCGCCGTCGTGCGCACCTGGGTCCGCTGGAACCGCGAGATCCACGCCGACCTGTGCGCCCTTCTGCTCGGCGGCCCCGCCGTGGTCGGGTCCCTGCTCGACGTGATCGGCCGCGCCCCGGCGACCGTCCTGACATACAGCCCGCACGGTCCGCATCCGACGCCCTGGTTCCGGGCCTGGATCTCGATCGAGCTGCTGCGGCGGATGGGCTTCGAGCAACAGGCCGAGCGGTACGGGCGGTTGTGGGCCGCGATCTATCCCGACCCGCGGGCCGGCACCCTGCCCCGCGAGCTGCTGGCCACCTTCGAGGCCGCCCACCCCGCGGTCGTCGACGCCCTGTGCTTCCGGGCGTTCCCCGAACTCGGCCGCCGCAGCCTCGCCCAGGTGCTGCCCTTCGGCACCAAGGAGTACGCCATGCAGCGGGAAGCCGCCGAACGCCTCGCCGCCGGAACCGACCCGGGCATCATCCCGGCCCGTTTCCTGATCGGCGCCACCCGCTCCGCCCTGGACCGCCGTCTCGCCCGCCCGGGCGTGATCACCCGCAACTTCTACACGGAACTGGCGCGGCGATGACGGTGACGGCGATGACCCGGTTCGAGCCCGCGGGCCGCACGGCGCCCGCCGTCACCCAGCAGGACCCCATGCGCTCCTCGTCCGGCCTACGCCGCTGACCTGGAGAGAAAGGAGAGCACGATGCCGAAGCTCACGATCCGGGTCTTCCTCAGCCCGCGCCGCGTGAACGAGAAGAAGCCCCACCGGTGGCGTGACGGCTGGCCCACCCCCTCCGGCGTCGTCATCGAGCTGACGCACGGCGACGCACCGCGGAGCGGGAAGGGCGACGAGGGCCACGGCGGGCACCGCGGGCCGATCACGCTGCACGCCTCCGACGAGCACGGCTTCCTGCGGCACGAGAACGTGCCGCCCGGCCGGTACAAGGTCGGCGTCCGGCACGGCGCGGGAGCCTTCTGCAGGGCGCTCGTGGTCCACGGCGGCACCGACGACCGCCACCACATCGAGGTGGGCGAACACCGGCCCGCCGAGGCGGAGATCGTGCTCCTGCCCGCCGAGAACCAACGGCTCTTCCTGCTCCACGCCCTCTTCGAGTCGGGCGAGCCGCTCGACGGCGCCGAGCTCAAGGTGCAGGGCAAGCCGTTCTTCAGCGGCGCCGACGGCGCCGTGTACGCCGCCTGCCCGGACGAGCGCGTCACCGTCATCCCCTGCGACCACCCCGGCGCCCGGGCCGTCGCGCGAGACGGGACCTTCGAGGCCGACCGCGCCGGCGTGGAGGGCGGCGAACCGCCGGAGTACGGCATCGACGTGTACTACCGCCCCGCCCCGGCCCGGCTCACCGTCACGCCCCGGCTCAAGGACACCCCGCTGTCCGGCGTGGTCCTCGAACTGACCCGGCACGACGACCCCGACACCGAGCCGGTGCGCCGGGCGACCGACTCCCTCGACACGACCTGCGTCTTCGACGACGTCCCCGCCGGCCGCTACACCGTCGCCGTCGTCGACACCACCGCGGCGACGTACGGCACCACCCGGCGCTCCGTCGTCGCGGTGCCCGGACAGCACCGCGCCAACCTCACCGTCCGTGCGGGCGACGACCTCGACCTGTCCGGTTCCTTCGCCTTCGAGCTGTCCACGACGGCCACCGGCACGCTGACCGGCCTCGTGACGGACCGCGCGGGCGTGCCCCTGAACGGCGTCGAGATCGCCGCCCGCCAGAACGACCGCCTGGAGCGGGCGAAGACCCACCTCAACGGCCGCTACACCGTCGCCGACCTGCCGGCCGGCGCCTGGACGGTCTCCCTCGCCCGCTCACCGGTGACGGTCGGCGGCCGCAGCCTCGTCGCCGACCCGCCCGAGGGCGTCACCGCGACCGTCGCCGAGCAGCGCACCAACGAGGCACCTGACCTGGTCCTCGGCGAGGAACCGCACATCGTCTTCGGTTTCGTCAGCGACGAGAACGGACAACCCCTCGACTTCGCGACCGTCGAGATTCGAAGCGCCGACGGTGGAACCCGGCTCGGCACCACCCAGACCGACGACAAGGGGCGCTACGAGTGGGCCGCGCCCACCGCCGGCAGGTTCCTGCTGAGCGTGGTCAGCCAGGACGGCAGGCCCGTGCGCCGCTTCCCGGTGGAGGTGCACTCCACGACCCGGATGGACATCACACACCGCGTCAACGGCAGTTCGGGCCCGCCCGGCCCCACGCCCCCGCCCGCCCCCGACCAGAACCTGGTCGACCTGTCGACCTTCCCGGTGCTCACCGAGGAGATCGGCACCTCGGGCGGCCGGGCCGCGGGCTCCGGCACCGCCGACCGGGCATCGTCGTACGGACAGACCGTCGAGGGCGCCCTGCGGGACGTGCTCGGCTGGCGGCCGGGCTCCAACACCTCCGGATTCCAGGCCGCGCTGGCCGGCGCCTTCGAACTCCGCGACGTCCAGGGCCACACCGAGTTCACCTGGCATCCCCGCGGCTACGCCGTTCAGGCCGACCTCGGCGCCCTCACCGGCGCACAGGCGAGCATCTACCAGCGGGCGAAGAACGCGCTGGACCAGATCACCCCGCTGCTCGACGGCCTCACCCCGCTCGACCCGGCCGCCGACCCGCAGGACACCGAGGCGGTCCGGTCCATCATCCGCGCCGAACTGGGCGAGCTCGTCGACGAGTTGGCCGTCGAGGGCGGCCCGCGCATCCAGCGCGTGGACGAGCTGTTCGTGCTGCTCCTCGGTTCCCGCAACCCCGGCACCCGTCTCGATCCGGACAGCGTGGGCGGTCAACTCGCCCAGCTGCGGGACCGGTTCGGCCTGTCCAGCGCACGGATCGGAACGCTCGACGAGGAACGGATCGTCACCAACTTCCGTATCGTCGTCGACCACGTCCTCGCGCTCGCCGCCGGCTGGGACAAGGACCGTGACCTGTTCGCCGGCACCACCGCGCAGACCTCGCTGGGCACCGTCCTCATCCAGCTCTCCCGCAGTCTGGACGTCGTCGCCCAGTCCGTGGAGGAGACCGTCTTCGCCCTGGACTCGGTCTTCGTGGACGCGGCGCAACGCCAGACCATCCAGCTGCGGTTCGGCGACGCCACCCCGCCCACCCCGCCGATCCTCCTGTCCGACCTGCTGGACTGGGTGGTGCGCGTCTCCACCATGGAGGGCCCCCGGCTCATCCAGGACGCCGGCAAGGACGGGGTGATCGCGATCGCGCCCGTGCTGGACCAACTGGCCCGGCTGATCCGTCTCACCACGCAGCTGGTCACCACCCCACCGAACCAGGGCGGCGACCCCACGCTGCCGGACGGCATCCGAACCCCGCGCGTCCTGCGGGCACTGCGCGAACTGGGCGGACAACTCGACAACGCAAGCGGGCTCGCGAGTGCCGTGCAGCGGCCCGAGGCCGTGGAGATCGTCTTCGTCGACGCCGCGAGTGCCGGCGGCGACGGGCTGCCCGCCACCGTGACCGTCGTCGGGCGCGGCTTCGTCCCCGGCTCGCAGGCCGTGCTCACCGCCGCGGGCCGGCCGCAGTTCGGGGAGTTCCCCGCCACGAGGCCGGTGGTCCTGGGCCCGTCCAGCCGGGCGACCTTCACCTTCGGCTTCCTGCCCAGCGGCACGCCGGCCGCTCCGATCACCTGGCTGATCACGGTGGTCAACCCGGGCGCCGTCCGCAGCAACACGGTCGACGCGCTGACGACCTGACGGAGGAGACCCATGGCGAACGAACAGGACTACCAGGCCTTCCTCGACCGCATCGCGGCCCTCCGGGAGACCGTCACCGACCGGCTGTCCGCGCAGCTCGTCGCAGATCCGCAGCTCGCGGACGTGCTGACGAAGCAGATAGACGACCTGCTGCAGTCCGCGGTCAAGGCCGACCTGGAGCAGAAGCCGCCGCCGGACAAGGGCCTCGCCCAACTGGTCGGCATCGGCGACCAGGCCGCCGACGCCCTCGGCAAGACCAGGCTGCCGCAGGCGATCGAGCCGTACGACGAGACGGTGTCGTCCGAGCGGCTCGTGGCGATGGCCGACCTCTATTACATCTACCAGCACGAGATGATCGGCGTGTTCCGCGCCGTGCAGAAACTCCAGGAGCTGTTCCGCGCGGGTGCCGTGTACCTGTCCAGCGGTGCGGGCGCCTACGCGCTCTACCAGTTCGACCGCCGCGAGGTGCTGCGCTACACGCGCCGGGACCGACTGGCCGCCTACCGCCGCGCCTTCGGCTACGGCAGGGCGCCCGTCCCCTCCGGATCCCGCGCCAACGGCGACTTCCACGGCCTCTTCGAGCACTTCGTCAACCAGGTCGCGCTCTTCCACCGCGACAAGCGGATCGCGGACGTGGTGCGCGAGCGGGCCTACGACCCGAGCTTCGGCAGCATCGCCGTGGTCCGCCGGGCCGGCCTGGACCTGCGCAACAACCTGAAGTTCACCTCGTACGGCCATGTGAACGTGCTCCGCGTCGAGGTCATGCAACTCCTCGACGAGGCCTACCGCATCCTGGGCTCCGACGACATCAGGCGGCTGTACGGCGCCGACACCGCCTGGGACGTCGTGGAGATCGTGCTCGCCCAGTACTTCGGCGAGCGCCTGGTCACCTCACCGCGCCAGCGCATGGGCATCGCCGGCCGCGAGGTCCTGCGCTGGCTGGCCCAGCCGCATCTGCTGCAGACCCAGCGCGCCAAGTTCGAGACGCTCCTGCTGGAGATCGCCGAGAGTGCGGAGGAATGGCTCACCAGTGCCCAGTCGCTCGGTGTCGCCGTCCGCCAGGAGGACCGCCGGGGCATGCCCTGGGACCGCTCCGCCGCGCCGGTCGCAGGCGCCCAACGCGTCACCCGCCCCCGGCCGCCGGCCCCGCCGGCGGTCCGCGGCACGGGTCCGGCCGGCGGGACACGGGGCCGTGTCACCGCACCGCTCAACGGGGCGCGTGTGTGAGCCGAAGCGGTGAGACCGGCGCCGACCGCGCGCGGAGAGCCCCCGGGGAAACGGTTCGGCCCGCTGCCGCGGTCCACGTTCCCGGCGGGAGCGTGCCACTCGGGGGCGGCCGTACGGGTTCCGCTCGTACGGCCGCCGCCCTCCGGCATGCGCGCGCCCGTCGCCCCCGCTCCCTGGCCCTCCTGCGCGACCTGATCCGCCACCCCACCGTCAGCGCGGACCCCGCCCACCGCGCCGACCTGCGTGCCTGTGCCGAGCTGCTCGCCGCGCACCTGCGCCGCATCGGTCTGGACGCGGTCACCGTGCGGGCGGGGCGCGTCGCGCCGTACGTCACCGGCGCATGGCTGCGGCGACCCGGCGCCCCCGTGGTGCTCGTCTACGGTCACTACGACGTCCAGCCGGCCGGACCCCGATCGGCCTGGGCCACGCACCCCTTCCGCCCCACGGTCCGCGGCGGGTACGTCCACGGCCGCGGGGCCGGCGACGACAAGGGGCAGCTCGTCGCCCAACTCGCCGCGATCGAGGCCTGGCTGGCGACCGGGGGCCCGCCCGTCAACCTGCGGATCGTCCTCGACGGCGAGGAGGAGATCGGCAGTCCCGCACTCCGGGACCACCTGCCTGGCCGTCCCGCCTTCCTGCGCGCCGATCTCGCCGTCGTCTCCGACACCCGGATGCGGGATGCGCACACCCCCGTCCTCGTCACGGGCCTGCGCGGCTCCCTCGCCGTCCGCCTCGACGTCACCGGACCCGCCACCGACCTGCACGCCGGTGCCTACGGAGGCGCGGTGGCCGAACCCGCCCAGGTGCTGTGCGCGTTGGTGGCGAGCCTGCACCGGCCCGACGGCCGTGTCGCCGTCGCGGGTTTCTACGACGACGTACGCCCCCCGCACCCGGACACCCGCGCCCGCCTCGCCCGCGACGGACCGACCGACCAGCGGTTCCTCGCCCCGGCGGGACTCCGGTACGGACACGGCGAACCCGGCCACTCCGCCTTCGAACGGGCCACCGTCCGCCCGGCCGTGGTCGTCACCGCCCTGCAAGCCGCGGCCCGCGCCGCCGTCCCGCACAGGGCCCGCGCCGACCTCGGTATCCGTCTGGTGCCCGGACAGCGGCCGGCCACCGTGTTCCGCGCCCTGAGCGCCCATCTCGCGCAGCGCGTCCCGCGCGGGGTCAGGGCGCGGCTGACACCGCTCTTCTCCTGCGGGCCGTACCGCATGGACCTCCGTGATCCCTCGGTCGCCGCCGCAAGCCGGGCCACCACCCCCGTCTTCGGCCGGCCGCCCCTCCTGCTGCCCTCGGGTGGCTCCATCCCCTTCGTCGGCGACCTCGCCGCAACCGCCGGCACCCGGACACTGCTCCTGGGCTTCGGCCTCCCCGACGACAACATCCACGCCCCCGACGAACGCTTCGCCCTCAGCAGCCTGCACCGGGGAACCGACACCTGCGTCCGCCTGTACGGGGAACTCGGCGCGCTCTAGGCCCTGGAACCAGCCCTAGTCTTCGAGGAACTCCCCGTCCACGTACACCCAAGCCCCCTCCACCCGCTCAAAGCGGCTCCGCTCGTGCAGCGTGCCGCCCCTGAAGGACGCGCGGAAGGTCACCGTGCCGGTGGTGTGGAAGGGCGAGCCGTCGGCGGTGGCCAGGATCTCCAGGCCCGTCCAGCGCATCCCGGGGTCGAAGTCGACCCGGGCGGGGCGGGTCCGCGGATGCCAGGTGCGCAGCAGATAGGGCTCGTCCCGCCGGACGAACGCGCTGTAGCGCGAGCGCATCAGCGCCTCGGCCGTGGGTGCGGCCGCCTCACCCCGGTGGAAGCGGCCACAGCACTTGTCGTACGTCTCCGCAAGACCGCACGGACAGGAGGCGGCGCGGACGGGCGCGGAACCGTGCTGCCGCCGGGACGGCGAGGGGCGTCGGGACATGGGGGCCATTCTGCCCGGCCCGCCCGCCTACGCCGACTCGGCGTTGGTCGGCGGGTGCGTGGGACGCGCCGGGATCTGGGACGGCAGCGCGGGCAGCCGGGTGCCGTACACCCAGGCGTCGAAGAGGCCGTCCAGCGGTTCGTCCGCGTAGCGGTTCGCGTGGGCCGTGAACGTCGTGGTCGTCACCGCCCCGCCCCGGTGCAGTCCCGCCCAGCCGCGCAGCATACGGAAGAAGGCCTCGTCGCCCATCGCGCAGCGCACCGCGTGCAGCACCAGCCCGCCGCGCTCGTAGAGCCGGTCGTCGAACATCGACTTGCGTCCCGGATCGGCCAGCCGCAGATCCTGCGGCCGCGAGGACAGCAACCGGTGCGCCGCGGCGGCCAGTTGCTGCGCGCTGCGCCCGCCGGACCGCTCCGACCACAGCCACTCCGCGTACTTGGCGAACCCCTCGTTCAGCCAGATGTGCCGCCAGTCCGCGATGGACACGCTGTTGCCGAACCACTGGTGCGCCAGCTCGTGCGCCACCAGCCGTTCCCAACCCCGGGCCCCGTCCACGTGGTTGGCGCCGAACAGCGACAACCCCTGTGCCTCCACGGGCACATCGAGTTCCTCCTCGGTCACCACGACCGCGTACTCGTCGAACGGGTAGGGCCCGAAGAGTTCCTGGAACAGGTCCATCATCTGCGGCTGCCGCGCGAAGTCCCGGGAGAACTCCGGCAGCAGATGCGCCGGGATGTGCCCGTGCTGCGGCACCCCGCCCGGCCCCGGATCGCCCAGCAGCACCGTCTGGTACTTGCCGATCGCCAGACCGACGAGATAGCTGGAGGTCGGCGCGGCCTGCTCGTACACCCAGGTCGTGGTGGACGCCTTGGTGGTACGGGTCAGCAGCCGCCCGCCCGCGACCACCGCGTACGCGGACGGAGTGGTGACCGAGATCTGGTACGAGGCCTTGTCGGCGGGCCGGTCGTTGCACGGGTACCAGGACGGCGCCCCGATCGGCTGGCTCGCCACCAGCGCCCCGTCCTCCAGCTCCTCCCAGCCGAGCCCGCCCCAGGGGCTGGCGACCGGCTTGGGATTGCCCGACCAGTGCACCTCGACCGGGAAGGCGGCACCCGGGCGGACCGGCTTGGCGGGACGGACCCGCAGCCGGCCGCCGCGATGCGTGTAGTGCGCCGGGCGGCCGTCCACCTTGACCCGGCCGATCTTGAAGTCGGCCAGGTTCAGAGTGAACTCGGCGAGCGGCGAGCGACCCGCTATGGCGCTGATCCGGGCACTGCCCGCCAGCCGGTTGGGACCAGGACGGTAGTCCAGCGTGAGCTCGTACCGGTGCACGCGGTAACGGCCATCACCGTGTTCCGGAAAGTACGGGTCCGAACCACCCGACTGCTGAACTGCCACTGCCGCTTCTGCTCCCTGCGCCGTCGAACCACTCGCTCCCGCCGGTGCCCCGCACGCGACACCTTTCGCCTCCCGACCACGGCGCGCCCCTTCGGCGGCCGGTTCCCAGTGGCCCGCGTTCAGGGACGCCATGCCTCGATCGGGTTGCCGAGCCAGCGGGTGTCGTCCGGAACGGACTCCGCGGCCATGACGAGCGACGCGGGACCCAGGGTGGTGCGGGCCCCGATCATGCTGCCGGGCAGCACGATCCCGCCAGGGCCCAGCGTGGCGCCCTCACGGAGAACAACAGTATCCGTCCGCAAGATCCGGTCGTGGAAGAGGTGGGTCTGCAGGACGCAGCCCCGGTTCACGGTCGCCGCGTCCTCCAGGGTCACCAGGTCGGTCTCCGGCAGCCAGTAGCTCTCGACCCAGACACCCTTGCCGATCCGGGCGCCGAGCCCGCGCAGCCACGCCGTCATCACCGGCGTGCCCGGCACGGAACCGGCCAGCCAGGGCACCGCCACGACCTCGACGAAGGTGTCGGCGAGCTCGTTGCGCCACACATAACCGCTCCACAGCGGGTGCTCCCCGGTGCGGTGCCGGCCCACGAGCAGCCACTTCGCGACGATCGACACCAGCGCGGCCACCGCACCGGCCCCGAGCAGCACGACACCCGACAGCAGCGCGGCCCACGGCCCGAGCAGACACAGCACGGCCGCCGTACCGGCCGCGATCGCCGCCGAGCAGAACACCGGCACGATCCGGCACAGCTCCACCAGCCCGCGCGCCCACAGCAGCCGGGCCGGCGGGTCGTACGTCCGGCTCTGGTCGCCGCTCTCGGCGTTCCGCGGCAGCTTCACCGGCGGCAGCCCCAGATAGGAACTGCCCTTCTTCGCCTTCTTCGGCGTCGCGGACAGCACGCCCACCAGCCCGCCGTCCGGCACGCTGCGCCCCGGCGCGGTCATCCCGGAGTTCCCCAGGAACGCCCGCCGCCCGATCTCCGCGCGCCCGATCCGCAACCAGCCGCCACCGAGCTCGTACGGCGCGGTCAGCGTGTCGTCGGCCAGGAACGCGCCCTCGCCGACCGTCGTCAGGCTGGGCAGCGCCAGCACGGTGGACACCTCGGCGCCCCGCCCGATCCGCATCCCCAGCAGCCGCAGCCACACCGGCGTGACCAGCCCGGCGTACAGCGGGAACAGCGTCTCGCGCGAGCGGTCCATCAGCTGCGTGACCGTCCAGGCCTGCCAGCCGGTCCGGCTGTGCGTCGGATACGTCCCCTCCCGCAGGCCCAGGCTCAGCAGCCGCACGCCGACGAGGATCAGCAGCGCGTACGCCGCCCCGAACGCCAGCGTCGCCGGGACGAGGGCGACCGCCGCACCGCGCAGGGGCGCGGCCGGATCGATCAGGGCGTACGCCACGAGGAGGGCGGCCCCGCCCGCGATCAGGGGCAGCGCGGACAGCACCAGGCCCGTCAGGCCGTACATCACCCGCCAGTACGTGCCGCGCTGCGGGCGCTCCTTGGGCCAGTTCCGCTTGGCCTTGCCCAGCTTGACCGCGGGCGCGCCCGCCCAGCGCTGGCCGGTCGGGATCTGCCCGTTCACCGCGGAACCGGGGGCCACTTCGGCGCGCTTGCCGACGCGGGCGCCCGGGAAGAGCATGCTGCGAGTGCCGACGGTGGCGTGCGCGCCGACCTTGACCTGCCCGATCTCCAGCCGGTCGCCGTCCAGCCACCAGCCGGACAGATCCACCTCGGACTCCACGGCGGCGCCCCGGCCCAGCTTGAGCATGCCGGTGACCGGCGGCAGCGAGTGCAGGTCGACGTCCTGGCCGACCTTGGCGCCCAGCGCGCGGGCGTACCGCTCCAGCCAGGAACCGGTCAGCGTGGTCGCCCCGCTGAACTCGGCCAGCCGCTCGGCCGTCCACAGCCGCAGATGGACACCGCCACCGCGCGCGTACCGGCCGGGCTCGACGCCCCGCAGCAGCAGCCGGGCGCCGCCCGCGGCGATCGCGAGCCGTCCGGGCGGGCTGAACAGCGCGACGCCGCCGAGCGCGAGCAGCCACCAGGGCGCCGTCGGCAGCCAGGACCAGGCGGGCAGCAGATTGCCGAGCGCGGCCAGCACGATCGTCCAGCGCAGACCGAGCAGTGTGAACAGCGGCACCAGGAGCAGCAGTTGGACCGCCTTGGCGCGGACCGGCACCGGGGCGATCGTGCGCCGGGCGCCGTCGTCCTGCGCCGACGCCTCCAGATGGCGGGCCAGCTTGCGCAGCGTGGGCTGCTGGTAGATGTCGAGGACGGCCGCGCTCGGGTAGCGGGTGCGCAGCCTCGTCGTCAGCTGGGCGGCGGCCAGGCTGCTGCCGCCGATCGCGAAGAAGTCGTCGCGGGCGCCGGTGACCGGGATGCCGAGGACTTCCGTCCACTGCTCGGCCAGCCACGCCTCGGTGCCGTAGAGCCGCTCGGCCGGACCACCGGTCTCCAGACCCTCCAGCGGCCAGGGCAGCGCGTTGCGGTCGACCTTGCCGGACGTACGGGTCGGCAGGTCCTCGACGGGGGCGATCAACGGCACGAGCGCGGCGGGCAGTTCGGCGCGCAGCTTCTCCACCGCGGCCGCGTGGTCCCAGCCGTCCTGGGTGACGACATAGCCGACGAGGAGCTGGTTGCCGCTGCGGGCGGTGCGCACGGCGGCGGCCGCGCCGGCCACCCCGGGCAGCGCCTGCAGCGCGGCGTCCACCTCGCCGAGCTCGATCCGCCGCCCGCCGAGCTTGATCTGCTCGTCGGCGCGGCCGAGGAACACCAGCCCCTCCGGCTCGGCCTTCACCAGGTCACCGCTGCGGTACGCCCGCTCCCAGCCCAGCGATTCGAGGGGCGCGTACTTCTCCGCATCCTTCTCGGCGTCCAGGTACCGGGCGAGACCGACCCCGCCGATCACCAACTGCCCGCTCTCACCCATCGGCACGGGCGCCCCGGCCTCGTCGACGACGGCCAGCTCGTAGCCGTCCAGCGGCAGACCGATGCGGATGGGCTCCTCGCCGCTCATCAGCGAGGCGCAGGCCACGACGGTCGCCTCGGTCGGCCCGTAGGTGTTCCAGACCTCGCGCCCCTCCGTCACCAGGCGCTGCACCAGCTCCGGCGGGCAGGCCTCGCCGCCGAAGATCAGCAGACGGACGTCGTTGAGGGTCTCCGGCTCCCAGAGCGCGGCGAGCGTCGGGACGGTGGAGACCACGGTGATCTCCTGCTCGACCAGCCACGGACCCAGGTCGGCGCCGCTGCGGACCTGCGAGCGCGGGACCGGCACCAGACAGGCGCCGTAGCGCCAGGCCAGCCACATCTCCTCGCAGGACGCGTCGAAGGCGACCGACAGGCCCGCCATCACCCGGTCGCCGGGACCGATGGGGTCCTCGGCGAGGAACAGCGCGGCCTCGGCGTCGACGAACGCGGCGGCGCTGCGGTGACTGACGGCGACGCCCTTGGGCTTGCCGGTCGAGCCGGAGGTGAAGATGATCCACGCGTCGTGCTCGATACCCGGGCGGGCGGCGGGCACGTCACCCCGCCCGGTGACGGTCAGCTCGTGCGCGGCCCCGACGACGGCCCGCACCCCGGCCTCCCCGAACACCAACTCGGCCCGCTCGTCGGGGTCCTCGGCGTCCACCGGGACGTAGGCGGCTCCCGCGGCCAGCACGGCGAGGATCGCCACGTACAGGTCGTTGGTGCCGGACGGCACGCGGACGCCCACGCGGTCACCGAGTCCGACGCCGACCGCGGCTAGCTCGCGCCGCAGCCGCTCGACCTCGCCGGCCAGTTCCCGGTAGGTGAGCTGGACCGTGCCGTCGTCCAGGGCGAGTTCGTCCGGGTACGAGCGCACGGACGCGTCGAAGATGTCGACAAGCGTGCGGGGGGAGGCCGCCTGACCTCCCGAAAAACGTGCGGTGTCACCGAACTGCTGCTGGATCTCAGCGCTGAGCTCTTCGTCGAGCAGGCCGAGAGCACTGCTCTCGTCTATGGCTGCCATCGGTCCTCGCGTCTCGATCCCGGAAGCCTCCGGGGCGCTGGCGGGCCCGCAGGTCTGCCTGGGGTTGTCCTCCTCCAGCTCCGTAACAAACCGGAAATCTTAGTACGACGCTAGGTACATGCCCCCTGATCGGCCACCCGGGAGCACCCGTCCGGCGGCTTCGGAACGCCGTCAACGCCCTCTGACCTGGTGATCTTCACACAGGGGAGAGATGCCCCACACCGAGGGTGAGGATGCTTCGCGGACAGGCGGGAGGGGACGCACGAAGACCCCGGCCGCTGAGCGGCCGGGGTCTTCGGCTGGTGTCCGAGGGGGGACTTGAACCCCCACGCCCGATAAAGGGCACTAGCACCTCAAGCTAGCGCGTCTGCCATTCCGCCACCCGGACAAGGTGTCTGTCGTGCGGAGTTTCCCCCGCGGCGACGAAGGAAACATTACCAGGCTCCCGGGGGTGCCCGATCACCCCCCGTCGCGGCCCCGCCCCGGCGTGAACGGCGTGTGACGGGCCGGGCCCGGCCTTGGGGCCCGGCCCGGGTCGGAGGGAGGATGAGGGGAACCACCAGCAGTGACAGCGGGAGGAAGCAGCGTGAGCGACACGGACACGACCAGGACCGTCACCGGCGAGGACGAGGTCGTGGACCTCTGCCGCGAACTGATCCGGATCGACACCAGCAACTACGGCGACCACTCCGGGCCCGGCGAGCGCAAGGCCGCCGAGTGGACCGCCGAGAAGCTCGCCGAGGTCGGACTGGAACCGCGGATCTTCGAATCGCACCCGGGCCGCGCCTCGACCGTGGCCCGCATCGAGGGCGAGGACCCGTCCCGGCCCGCGCTGCTGATCCACGGCCACCTGGACGTCGTACCCGCCAACGCCGACGACTGGACCCACCACCCCTTCTCCGGCGAGGTCACCGACGGGTGCGTGTGGGGGCGCGGGGCCGTCGACATGAAGGACATGGACGCGATGACCCTCGCCGTCGTGCGCGACCGGCTCAGGAGCGGGCGCAGGCCCCCGCGGGACATCGTGCTCGCGTTCCTCGCCGACGAGGAGGCCGGCGGCACGTACGGCGCCCGGCACCTCGTCGACCACCACAGGGACCTCTTCGAGGGCGTGACCGAGGCGATCAGCGAGGTCGGCGGGTTCTCGTTCACGGTGAGCGAGCAGCGGCGGCTCTATCTGATCCAGACGGCCGAGAAGGGCATGCACTGGATGAAGCTGATCGTCGCCGGGACGGCGGGCCACGGCTCGATGATCCACCGCGACAACGCGATCACCGAGCTCTCGGAGGCCGTCGCGCGCCTCGGTCGGCACAGGTTCCCGGTCCGGGTCACCAAGACCACCCGTGCCTTCCTCGACGAACTCGGCGACGCGCTCGGCACCGAGCTGGATCCCGAGGACATGGAGTCGACGCTGGCCCGGCTCGGCGGCATCGCCAAGCTCATCGGGGCGACGCTGAGCAACACCGCCAACCCCACCCAGCTGGGCGCCGGTTACAAGGTCAACGTCATCCCGGGCGAGGCCACCGCGCACGTCGACGGACGCTTCCTGCCGGGGCACGAGGAGGAGTTCCTCGCCGACCTGGACCGGATCCTCGGCCCGAAGGTGCGTCGCGAGGACGTGCACTCCGACAAGGCCCTGGAGACCTCCTTCGACGGCGCCCTGGTGGAGGCCATGCAGTCCTCGCTGCTGGCCGAGGACCCCACCGCCAAGGCGATCCCGTACATGCTCTCCGGCGGGACGGACGCCAAGTCCTTCGACGACCTCGGCATCCGCGGCTTCGGCTTCGCGCCGCTCAGGCTGCCCCCGGAGCTGGACTTCGCCGGCATGTTCCACGGCGTCGACGAGCGGGTCCCGGTGGACGGCCTGAAGTTCGGCGTGCGCGTTCTCGACCGTTTCATCGACGCGTCGTGACCCCGGTAATCGCCAGCCTGTACGGAACTGACTGGGAAGAGTGAATCCGCTCATAAGCTCGTAGCTCCATTACTCCCTCCTCGTTACAGGTGATGCGATCCGCTACTTGGGATCGCATTGCCAACAAGGAGGAATAATGATCAAGAAGGTCGTCGCTGCTGCGGCTGCCACCGGTGGTCTGGTTCTCGCGGGTGCGGGCCTGGCCGTCGCCGACTCCGGCGCTCAGGGTGCCGCGGTGCACTCCCCGGGTGTCGTTTCCGGCAACGTCGTTCAGGTTCCCGTGCACATCCCGGTGAACGTCTGCGGCAACACGGTCTCCGTGATCGGACTGCTGAACCCCGCCTTCGGCAACACCTGCGTCAACCAGTGACCTCGGCCCACTGAGGGTCGTCCGTGCACGCCCGTCGGCTCCGGGGCACACACCATGTGCCCCGGGGGCGACCGGCCTTGCGCGTGATTCAGGTCCGCGAAACCCAGGTCAGATATCGAAGGCAGGGAGTTCAGCAATGCGACAGGCCACCCGCAAGGGCCTGATGACCGTGGCGGCCGCGACCGGCGTCCTCGCCGCCGCGGGCGGTTACGCCCATGCCGACTCATGGGCGGCCGGCTCCGCTTCGGACTCGCCCGGCGTGCTGTCGGGCAACACGGTGCAAGTTCCGGTCCACGTGCCGGTGAACGCGTGCGGCAACACGGTCGACGTCGTCGGGGTGCTCAACCCGGCGGTGGGCAACACGTGTGCCAACCACGGCGGAGGCGGCGGCTCGCAGGCCGGCGGACACACGAGCGGCTCGCCCGGCGTCGGTTCGGGCAACCTCGTCCAGGCGCCGATCGACGTGCCGGTGAACGCGTGCGGCAACACGGTCGACGTCGTCGGGGTGCTCAACCCCGCGGTGGGCAACACGTGTGCCAACCACGGCGGAGGCGGCGGCTCGCAGGCCGGCGGACACACGAGCGGCTCGCCCGGCGTCGGTTCGGGCAACCACGTCCAGGTACCGATCGACGTGCCGGTGAACGCGTGCGGCAACACCGTCGACGTCGTCGGCGTCGGCAACGCCACCACGGGCGACGACTGCGCCAACGGCGGCTCCGGCGGCGGTCAGGACACGCCTCCCGGGGGCGGTCAGCAGACGCCGCCCGGTACGCCGGGCAGTCCCGGCACTCCGGGCCAGCCCGGCGGTCCGACGCAGCCCGGGAACCCCGGCGCCCCGGGCACGCCGTCCACGCCGTCCGCGCCGGGCGGCACGACTCCCGGCGGCTCCTCGAAGGTCAACCACCCGGGCACCCAGACGGTCAGCAGCCCCCTGGGCGGCGCACAGCTCGCCCACACCGGCAGCGACCTGCCGCTGGGCGTCCTGCTCCCGGTGGGCGCGGGCGCGCTGCTCGGCGGCACGGTCCTCTACCGCAGGTCCCGCGCGAGGGCGTAGCACCGCGTGAACGCGTCACGGAGCGGGCCCCGCCTCGGTGGGGCCCGCTCCGTGTGCGCGGTCTCCGTCGCCGTCTCAGCTCACCACGTGGCTCGTACCTGGCGGATGATCCGCCGGCGCAGCCGCACCCTGCGGCTGCCGTCGCGCATCAGGCTGAGGCGGTCCAACTCCCAGTGTCCGTACTCGGCATGGTCCGTCAGCAGGCGTGTGGCTTCCTTGCGGGACACCCCGCGAGGCACGTACACGTCGACAAATTCGTATTCCGGCATCGCATCTATTGTGCGGGCTGGGGCCAGGTACGGATAGCGTCTGCACTATGTCTGATGCTGCGCAGCCCACCGCTGCCGAGGTACGCGCCGCCGCCGAGGCGGTCAAGACCGCGCTCGACCGTCATCTGGCGGCGGTCGAACGCAGGTCGGGTGAGGACGACCCGGCCGTCTACGAGGCGTTCAACCAGCTGGCGGCGGCCGCCGAGGCGTACGACGAGCTGCTCTACGACCGCTACGACGAGGTGACCCCCTTCGAGATCCCCGGCGCAGACGACTCCCTGCCGCCGTACACGGGGCCGGAGGAGCCGAACGCGCTCAGCGTGCTGATCCGCCGCGACTACACCGTGGTGGAGCCGCAGCGGCTGCTGGCCCAGGCGCAGCGGGTGGAGGCGGCGGACGAGGACGGCACGCAGGTCTCCGGCACGGTGCCGGGGGCGCTGGGGGTGCTCTTCGGCGAGTTCGAGCCGGACGAGATCGCCTCGCGGCACAAGGAGTTCGGGCTGGAGGAGGGCGACTCCACGCTGTGGGTGACGGCCGCGGAGGATCCCGCCGAGGCGGGGGAGTGGCTGGAGGCGCCGTTCGAGGGGGCCGATCCGCAGAGCGTGATCTGCCGGTTCGACGTCAGCGCGGTGTTCGACGACGAGCTGGACGACGATCTCGAGGAGGACCTGGAGGGCGAGCTGGACGGCGACCTCGACGGGGAGCTCGACGGGGACGAGGATCTGGAGCCCCTGGACATCGATCGCTGACGTTCACCGCGAGGCGGGCCTGGCGGCGGTCACGGATGATTCCGTGGCCGCCGCCGTCGTATGTCCCCGAGTGGGGCTCCGGTCAGCCGGACGTCGGCAGTTGGGTCGCCAGGAGGACGGGCAGGCGGGTCGTCCGCGGCTTGGGCGGGATCTCGGACACCGCTCTGGCCAGTGCCTGTTCCGCGCCGTGGACCACGGAGAGGTGGCGGTCCGCCCGGCCGAACGCCGTGTAGACCCACGGTCGGTTGAGGGCCTGGGCGGCGTCCCCGGGGAGGACCACGACCACCGCCGGCCAGCGCATGCCCACCGCCTGGTGCGCGGTCAGCGCCCACCCATGGCGCACGGACTGCTCCACCCGATCCTTCGGTACGACGACAGGGCCGCCCGCGCAGGACAGGTGCAGGCCGTCCGCGTCGGCCTTGACGACCCGGCCCGGCAGGGTACGGCCCGGGGTGGGGGAGTAGGCCACGCGGTCGCCGGGGTCGAAGCCGCCGAAGCGGCCGGGGCCGGGGTTGAGACGTTCCTTGAGCGCGGCGTTGAGGGCGCGGGTGCCGGCCGCTCCGCCGTGGCCCGGAGTGATCACCTGGGTCTGCTCGGCTGGGACGCCGATCGCGCGCGGCACCGAGTCGGCGACCAGCTGGACGGTGCGGTGCACGGCCTCGCCGGCGTCCCGCACCGGCACGATCACGACCTCCTTGCCGGGCGCATCCACCTGGTTGAGCTCCCCGACGCCGATGCCGGAGACCAGCTCGCCGAGGGGGCCCGGGTCCGGGGTCCGTGAGGCGACCTGCGGGCAGACCCGCGCGGCCAGCAGATCCGCGAACACCCTCCCGGGGCCGGCCGACCACAGCACCGACGGATCCCCGGACAGCACCAGCCGCGCACCGTCCGGCAGCGACTCGACGAGCAGGGCGGCGCTCTCGATGTCCAGCTGAGGTGCGTCGAGCACCACGAGGAAGTCCAGGTCGAGCGCGCCGTCGGCATCCCGGCCGGGCCCTTCGGCCCCGGAGAGGAGGCCGGCGACGGTGGCGACCGGGGGTGCGGCCTGCGTGGAGCCGGCCGTCGAGGAGGGGCCGCCGGGGGCCGTCGCACGGGCACCTTCCGAGGCGCCGCCCGCAACCGGACTGTCCGTGGCGGGCCCGCCCGCCGCGCCGCACAGCCGGACGAAGCGGTCGCGGCCGGTCGGGGTGTGGGCCGCCGCCCAGGCGCGGAGACCGAGCGCGTCGGCCGTGCGCAGCAGCGCCGCCGGTTCGGCGAGGGACGCCTCGCCGCCGGTGTGCAGGACCAGGCCGTGGGCGGCGACCGAGCGGATCAGCTCGGCGGTCGAACCCTTCGCCGCTGCCGCCGCGCCCTCCCACTCCTCGGCCGAACCATCCTCCTTCGGCACGGAGTTGACCAGCCGGGCCAGACCGTCCGCGAGGCTCTCCTCGGCGAGGGCCAGGCGCTCCAGGCCGACAAGGACACGGACCGGCCGTTCCTCGCTCTCCTCGTCGTCCGCCGGCTCCGGCGCGCGCGGGTCCAGGGCGTCCTGGAAGACCAGCGCCTCGCCCTCCGCGACGGCGCTCTGCACCGCGGCGTCGGCGTCCGGCACGCCCCGCTGGGCCAGCGCGGCGGTGAGCGCGGGCATCTCCAGCGCCGTGTGCCCGGCGACGGCCGCCTGCTCCAGCAGCCACCCCGTCAGCGCCCGGCCCCGTCGCTCGTCGTCCGGCCCGGCGTCCGCGCCCAGCAGCGCCCGCGCGAAACCGTCGGCCTGCTCGGGCCGCACACCGGCGACCCGCAGGAGCAGCCAGGGGTCCGCCCGCAGCCGCTCGTCCGCTCCCTCGCCCAGGGCGGCGGCGACCTGTGCCGCGAGCGCCTCGGGTGCGCCGCCGGCGGTCAGCACGCCCCGTACCGCCTCGACGTTCTCCGCCGGGGGTGCCGAGGGCGCGGCGGCCTCCGGCGTCGGCTGCGGGCGCCTTACCGGTTCCGGCGCGGGCCTGCGCGGGGCGGGGGCGGGCTCGGTGAAGGCGGTGGCCATGGGCTTGGCGCCGCTCTCCACGGCCCGCACGGCGGCCAGCAGATCGGCGGCCTTACCGCTCAGCTTGCCCCCGCTCTCGATGGGCCCCTTCTTCTCCGCCTTCCGCCGCTCGATCCGCTCCCGCTCGATCTCCTGAGCCACCAACTCGGCCTGAGCCTCGGACAATTGCGCACCGCTCTCCCCACCGCCCGCCTCGTCGGACGCCGGCCCGGCGCTGCCAGGCCCCGCCTCAGCCGTCCCGGCGGACAGCTGCCCGGCATCGCCCGCTTCCGCCGGTCGACCCACGCCCTTCTCACCTGCCGTCTCAGCCGCCTGGTCGGATTCCGGCCCGGTGTCGCCGGGTGCAGTCGGCCGGGCTCCGGGTTCCTCACCCGCTGTCTCGGCCGTCCCGTCGGATGCAGCCCCGGTGTCGCCCGCGTCCGTCGGTCGAGCCGCGGTCTTTTCACCCGCCGTCTCAGCCGCCTGGTCGGATTCCGGCCCGATGTTGCCGGGTGCAGTCGGCCGGGCTCCGGGTTCCTCACCCGCCGCCTCAGCCGTCCCGGCGGATTTCGACCCGGTGGCGCCCGGCGCCGTAGGGGGCTTGGGTGTGTCGGGCTTGCGTGTGCCGCCCGGTGTCCCCGGCTCGTTCTCCTCCGTGGTCTCGGGCTCCGTGCTCACAGCGTGCTCCAGTCGTGATCGGGATAGCGGTGCACGGGCGCCGACACATCGTCGAGAGCCCGGCAGATCTCGTCAGGAAGACTAAGGGCCTCCACTGACAATGCCGCCGTGAGCTGCTGCGCGTTGCGCGGACCGATGACGGGCGCGGTCACTCCCGGCCGGTCGCGGATCCAGGCGAGGGCGACCTGGAGGGGCGTCACGGCGAGCCCGTCGGCCGCGGTCCGGACGGCGTCGACGATCCGGCTCGCCGTGTCGTCGAGGTACGGCGCGACGAAGGGCGCCAGGTGCTCGGAGGCGCCGCGGGAGTCGGCGGGGGTGGTGTCGCCCCGGTACTTGCCGGTCAGCACTCCCCGGCCCAGCGGCGAGGACGGGAGCAGCCCGATGCCCAGGTCCAGCGCGGCCGGCAGGACCTCGCGCTCCACGCCCCGCTGCAGCAGCGAGTACTCCATCTGCGTGCTCGCCAGCCGTGTGCGCGCCCCCGGCACCGCCAGCTGCCACGTCGCCGCCTTGGCCAGCTGCCAGCCGCAGAAGTTGGACACCCCGGCATAGCGGGCGCGCCCGCTGCTCACCGCCAGGTCGAGGGCCTGCAGGGTCTCGTCGAGCGGGGTGTACGGGTCGAAGGCGTGGATGTGCCACACGTCGACGTAGTCCGTGCCGAGGCGGGCCAGCGAGGCGTCGAGGGCCGAGAGCAGATGGCCGCGGGAGCCGTCGACACGGCGGTCCGGGTCCGGCACGCTGCCCGCCTTGGTCGAGATCACCAGGTCCCGGCGCGGAACCAGCCCTTCTATCAGGCGTCCGAGCAGATACTCGGCCTCCCCGTCGCCGTACACGTCCGCCGTGTCGACGAGACTGCCGCCCGCCTCCCAGAAGGTCTTCAAGAGGTCCGCGGCGTCGTGCTCGTCGGTGTCCCTGCCCCACGTGAGCGTGCCGAGTCCGATGCGGGACACGCGAAGGCCGGTACGGCCGAGATGCCTCTGCTCCATGAACGCCGACATTACTGGCCTGAACTGGCCGTGTGGGGGCCTGTGGACGACCAGTTTCCCGGCCCGGCACCCCGCGTCGCCGCCACTGTGCGGGACGTGACACCCCATGCCCGCGCAAGCCGCGCTACTGTCAGCTCCACAGGGACGTTACTGATCGGTAAGGGGAATCGGCATGCAGCTCGGGCTCAACCTCGGCTACTGGGGTGCCGGAATGGACGCGGACAACCTCGCGGTGGCCCAGGAGGCCGACCGCCTCGGGTACGCCGTGTGCTGGGCCGCCGAGGCCTATGGCTCCGACGCGGCCACGGTGCTCACCTGGGTCGCCGCCCAGACCGAGCGCATCGACGTCGGCTCGGCCATCTTCCAGATCCCGGCCCGGCAGCCCGCGATGACCGCGATGACCGCGGCCACCCTGGACTCCCTCTCCGGCGGCCGCTTCCGCCTCGGTCTCGGCGTCTCCGGCCCCCAGGTCTCCGAGGGCTGGTACGGCGTCAAGTTCGACAAGCCGCTGGCCCGCACGCGCGAGTACGTCGAGATCGTGCGCAAGGCCATGAGCCGTGAGCGGCTGACGTACGAGGGCGAGCACTGGACCCTGCCGCTGCCCGGCGGCCCGGGCAAGCCGATCAAGCTGACCGTGCACCCCGAGCGTGAGTACATCCCGCTGTACATCGCCGCGATCGGCCCCAAGAACCTCGAGCAGACCGGCGAGATCGCCGACGGCGCCCTGCTGATCTTCCCCTCCGCCCAGCACCTGGAGGAGACGACCATCAAGTACCTGCGCGCCGGGCGCGAGAAGGCCGGCAAGACCATGGACGGGTTCGACGTCCACCCGACCCTGCCGCTCGCCCTCGGCGAGGACAAGGACGTGGCCACGCTCGCCGACGCCTTCCGCCCCTACACCGCGCTCTACGTCGGCGGCATGGGCAGCGCCAAGCAGAACTTCTACAACCAGCTCGCCCAGCGCATGGGCTTCGAGGCGGCCGCCGCCGAGGTCCAGGAGAAGTACCTGGCCGGCGACAAGCAGGGCGCCGCGGCCGCCATCCCGCACGAGCTGATCGACAGAACGACGCTGCTGGGCTCCGTGGACCGCATCGCCGACCGCATGAAGGAGTACGCGGCCGCCGGAGTCACCACCCTCTCCCTCAACCCCGCCGGCTTCACCCTCGAGGAGCGGATCGCCTCGCTGCGCGCCGGCACGGAGGCCCTGGAGCGCGCCGGGCTCGCATGACGTCTCTACGGCCGTGGTGGGGGCTCGGGGGTCTTCCCCGCCACGGCCGTCACGGGGAACAACGCGCCGTCGCCCACGCGGTTACGCCCCCGGCGTGACCCTGTCGCTCCTTCTTTTGGCGGAGTTGTCCCCCATAGCTGTTGCGATGCCCCAGTTGGGCCATTTGACTCTTTCTATGCTTTCGGCCAAGAGTCTGTTCCAGGAGATCCTCGACGACGACGCGTCCTTCGCGCTGTTCTGCTCCATCGCGGCCAGCGGGGAGTCCCAGGGCGGCTGGGAGAACGGCCGGATCGCGGCCCTCGTACCCGAGGGTGAACGCGACCTCGCCCCGAAGATCGCCCGGCACGGCGCCGACGAGGACAAGCACGGGCGCATCTTCAACGCCCTGATGAGGAAACGAGGGCTCGAAGCGGTCCCGGTGCCGCCCGAGACCGACTACACGATGCTCCTGGAGCGGCACGGCATCGGTCTCGCCCACGAGAAGCTCAGGGTCGACGAGACGCTCACCGTGCACGACCTCGTCACCTACCTCGCCCACAGCCGGGTCACCGAACAGCGCGCCTCCGAGCAGATGGAGCTGCTGCGCCGGTACTTCGCCGACCACCCCGACATCGGCCGCGCGGTCAGGATGATCTCCCACGACGAGGACAACCATCTCGCCTACTGCCACGAGGAGTTGCTGCGGCTCGCGCGCGCCGGTCACGGCCGGGCCATCCAGCGCACCCTGCGGGAGTGCGCCCTCGCCGAGATCCGCGTCTACCGGGACGTCAGCCTCGCGGTCATGGACCACATGGGACGCCTGCTCGGCTGGCCGCGGGCCAAGTCGGCGCTGCTCGCGGCCGGCATCCACGCCGTCTACGCCTACGAGCGGATCGCGGGCTGGCGGCGCATGGTGAGCCTGCGGATGCCCGAGCGCCGCGACGCCCTCGGCGGACCGGCCGGCACCGCCGCCGAGTTCGCCTGAGCCAGGATCCATCAGAAGGGCCCTACAGCCAGCCCCGCTTCTTGAACGTCTGGTACAGCAGCACCTCCAGGACGGCCATGATCACGATCACCGCCGGGTAGGACCACACCCAGTGCAGCTCGGGCATGTGGTCGAAGTTCATGCCGTAGACGCCCGCGATCATCGTGGGGACCGCGGCCATGGCCGCCCACGCGGAGATCTTCCGCATGTCGTCGTTCTGCCGGACGCTGATCTGGGCCAGATGAGCCGACAGCACGTCCGAGACCAGCCGGTCCAGGCCCTCCACCGTCTCGTTCACGCGCGCGAGATGGTCACCGACGTCACGGAAGAACGGCCGCGCCTTCTCGTTGACGAACGGCACCGTGGCGCCGTACTGCCCCGTCCCCGCCAGCCGGTTGACCGGCAGTGCCAGCGGGCCCGTCGCCCGGCGGAACTCCATCACCTGCCGCTTGAAGGTGTAGATCCGCGACGCGGTGTTGCGCGAGCCGCCGACGTCCGGGGTGAAGACCTCCGCCTCCAGCTCCTCCAGGTCGTTCTGCAGCTCGGTCCCCACCTCCAGGTAGTGGTCGACCACGGCGTCCGAGACCGCGTACAGCACCGCGGTCGGTCCCTTCCCGAGCAGTCCGGGCTCGTTCTCCAGCCGCTTGCGCACCGCCTTCAGCGGGGCACCCTCGCCGTGGCGGACGGTGACCACGAAGGAGTCACCGAGGAAGATCATGACCTCGCCGGTGGAGACCCGGTCACTGTCCGGCTCGTACACGACCGGCTTGAGGACGAGGAAGAGCGAGTCGTCGTACACCTCCAGCTTGGGCCGCTGATGGGCGTTCAGGGCGTCCTCCACGGCCAGCGGATGCAGCCCGAACTCCTGGGTGACCAGGTCGAACTCGTCCTCCGACGGCTCGTGCAGCCCGATCCAGACGAACCCGCCCGCCGCCCGTGCGTCCGCCAGCGCGTCGGAGAGGTCCTCCGGGCCCTCCGTCCGCTGTCCGTGGGTGTAGATGGCGCAGTCGACGATCACAGAGCGTCTTCTCCCCTCCTCGCACGCCCGCCACGTGCGGGCGTATGCCTACCCTGGGCCGCATGCCCACGCTTCTCCTGATCCGGCACGGACGATCCACCGCCAACACCGAGGGGGTGCTCGCCGGCTGGACGCCCGGCGTCGCCCTCGACGAGCGCGGCGCCGCGCAGGCCGCCGCACTGCCCGGCCGGCTCGCCGCCCTGCCGCTCTCCGAGGTCGTCACCAGCCCGCTGCAGCGCTGCCAGGAGACGATCCGGCCGCTGCTCGACGCCCGGCCGGAACTCACCGTCCACACCGACGAGCGCATCGGCGAGTGCCACTACGGCGACTGGTCCGGCCGCAAGCTCGCCGAACTCAAGGACGAGCCGCTGATGGAGGTGGTGCAGGCGCACCCCAGCGCCGCCGCGTTCCCCGGCGGCGAGTCGATGCGCGCGATGCAGACCCGCGCCGCCGAGGCCGTACGCGAGTGGAACGCGCGCGTGGAGCGCGACCACGGCGCCGGCGCCGTCTATGTGATGTGCTCGCACGGCGACATCATCAAGTCGCTCGTGGCGGACGCACTCGGACTTCATCTCGACCTCTTCCAGAGGATTTCCGTAGAACCGTGTTCCATCACAGCGATCCGTTACACCCGCCTCAGGCCCTTCCTCGTGCGGCTCGGTGACACCGGAGACCTCGCGTCGCTGGCGCCGCCCGAGGAACCCCCGGCCGACGACGCCCCGGTGGGGGGCGGTGCGGGCGCACCGTGATCGTCGGGCGCAGTAGGGTGAAGCGGTTCACGCAAACGCGCTCACACAGACGTCCCCGTACACACCGATCCCATGGAGACAGGACGTGTCCCGTCAGGTGTTCCTCTACGACCCGCCGGACCGCTTCGTGGCGGGCACGGTCGGGCTGCCCGGACGCCGTACGTTCTTCCTCCAGGCCACCGCAGGCTCCCGGGTGACCAGCGTGGCCCTGGAGAAGACCCAGGTCGCCGCCCTCGCCGAGCGCATGGACGAACTGCTCGACGAGGTCGTACGGCGCAGTGGCGGCAACGCGGCCGTCCCGGCCGTCGCACCCACCGAGATCTCCGACACCGAACCGCTGGACACCCCCGTCGAGGAGGAGTTCCGGGTCGGCACCATGGCCCTCGCCTGGGACGGCGAGGAACAGCGCATGATCGTCGAGGCGCAGGCCCTCGTCGAACTCGACGCGGACTCCGAGGAGGACCTCGCCGAGGCCGAGGAGCGCCTGCTGCAGGACGAGGAGAACGGGCCCCCGATGCTGCGGGTCCGGCTGACCGGCGCGCAGGCCAGAGCCTTCGCCAAGCGCGCCCTGGACGTCGTCAACGCCGGGCGGCCGCCGTGCCCGCTGTGCAGCCTCCCGCTGGACCCGGAAGGACACGTATGTCCGCGCCAGAACGGATACCGCCGCGGAGCGTGACGACCGACGAACCGCTCGCCGACCTGCTCACCCACGGCGAGCTCACGGTGCGCGGCCGGATCCGCGACGCGTCCAACGCGGCCCTGTACTGCACCGTCGCCCAGGAGGGCCGG
This sequence comes from Streptomyces gilvus, assembly GCF_022513565.1. GTDB lineage: Bacteria > Actinomycetota > Actinomycetes > Streptomycetales > Streptomycetaceae > Streptomyces > Streptomyces gilvus. Next base: position 183,985 of record NZ_JAKWBE010000012.1, read on the forward strand.
GAGGCCACCTGCGTCTACAAGCCGGTGGCCGGCGAGCGGCCCCTGTGGGACTTCCCCGACGGCACCCTCGCCCAGCGCGAGGTGGCCGCCTACGAGGTCTCCGAGGCGACCGGTTGGGGCCTGATCCCGCCCACCGTGCTGCGCGAGGGACCCTACGGCGAGGGGATGGTCCAGCTGTGGATCGAGGCGACCGGCGAGGCCGACCTGCTGGCCCTGGTGGACGCCGAGGAGCCCGAACCGGGCTGGAAGGCCATCGGCTTCGCCGAGGTCGGTGACGGCAAGACCGCCCTTCTGGTGCACGCCGACGACGAGCGGCTGCGCCGGCTCGCGGTGCTGGACGCGGTGATCAACAACGCCGACCGCAAGGGCGGTCATCTGCTGCCCACCGAGGACGGTCGTCTCTACGGCATCGACCACGGAGTGACTTTCAACACCGAGAACAAACTCAGGACGCTGCTGTGGGGCTGGGCGGGCGAGCCCCTGACCCCGGAGGCGGTCGACGCCCTCAAGGCTCTCCAGGAGGCCCTGACCGCCGAAGGAGCGCTGGCCGGGCGGCTGTCCGCCCTGATCACCGCGGCGGAACTCGACGCCACGCGCGCGCGTGTCGCCGTACTCCTCGAGACCGGCACGCACCCGGAGCCCTCCGGCGAGTGGCCGGCCATTCCCTGGCCTCCGGTCTAGGAGCAGACTGTCCGGTAACACGCAAGAGCGCCTTACCGGCCATCCGGCCCGGTCCGGTTCGTATGCGGAACATCCGTCCGGTTAGGCTCATGACATGCATGCCTGGCCCGCTTCCGAGGTCCCCGCCCTGCCTGGTCAGGGCCGCGACCTGAGGATCCACGACACCGCGACCGGCGGTCTGGTCACCCTCCAGCCCGGTCCCGTCGCCCGCATCTACGTCTGCGGCATCACCCCGTACGACGCGACCCACATGGGGCACGCGGCGACCTACAACGCGTTCGACCTCGTGCAGCGCGTGTGGCTCGACACCAAGCGGCAGGTGCACTACGTCCAGAACGTCACCGACATCGACGACCCGCTGCTGGAGCGCGCGCAGCGGGACAGCGTCGACTGGGTCGCCCTCGCCGAGAAGGAGACGACGCTCTTCCGCGAGGACATGACCGCCCTGCGGATGCTGCCGCCGCGGCACTACATAGGCGCCGTCGAGGCCATACCCGGCATCGTCCCGCTGGTGGAGCGGCTGCGTGACGCCGGCGCCGCCTACGAACTCGAGGGCGACATCTACTTCTCCGTCGGGGCCGACCCCAACTTCGGGAAGGTCTCGAACCTCGACGCGGCCGCCATGCGGCTGCTGTCCGCCGAGCGCGGCGGCGACCCGGACCGCCCGGGCAAGAAGAACCCGCTGGACCCGATGCTGTGGCTGGCCGCCCGCGAGGGCGAGCCCAGCTGGGACGGCGCCTCCCTCGGCCCCGGCCGCCCCGGCTGGCACATCGAGTGCGTCGCCATCGCCCTCGACCACCTCGGCATGGGCTTCGACGTCCAGGGCGGCGGCTCCGACCTCGCCTTCCCGCACCACGAGATGGGCGCGTCCCACGCCCAGGTGCTCACCGGCGAGTTCCCCATGGCCAAGGCGTACGTCCACGCCGGCATGGTCGCCCTGGACGGCGAGAAGATGTCCAAGTCCAAGGGCAACCTGGTCTTTGTTTCCCAGCTGCGCCGGGACGGCGTCGATCCGGCCGCCATACGGCTCGCGCTGCTCGCCCACCACTACCGGGCCGACTGGGAGTGGACCGACCTGGTCCTCGAGGACGCCGTGCGCCGGCTCGGCCGGTGGCGCGCCGCCGTCTCCCGCCCCGACGGCCCGCCCGCCGAGGCCCTCGTCGAGGAGATCCGCGAGGCTCTTGCCAACGACCTGGACGCCCCCGCCGCGCTCGCCGCGGTCGACCGCTGGGCCGCCCGCCAGGACGCCGAGGGCGGCACGGACACCGGCGCCCCCGGTGTCGTCTCGCGCGCCGTGGACGCCCTGCTGGGCGTGGCTCTGTAGCCGGGCCTGGCACGGAAGAGGGGCGGGTCACCTGGTGACCCTCTTCTCACTCCTCGGAGGACTCGTCGTCCTCGCCGCCCGGTTTCGGCGGTGTCGTCGGGGGTTTGGTATGGCCGTCCCGGCGCCGCAGATACCGCTCGAACTCGCGGGCGATCGCCTCGCCCGACGCCTCCGGCAGCTCCGCCGTGTCCCGGGCCTCCTCCAGCGTCTGGACGTACTCGGCGACCTCGCTGTCCTCGGCCGCCAGCTGGTCCACGCCGACCTGCCAGGCACGCGCGTCCTCGGGCAGCTCGCCCAGCGGGATGCGCACGTCGATCAGGTCCTCCAGCCGGTTGAGCAGGGCCAGGGTCGCCTTCGGGTTCGGCGGCTGCGACACGTAGTGCGGTACGGCCGCCCACAGCGACACCGCCGGTACGCCGGCGTGCGTGCAGGCCTCCTGGAGGACGCCGACGATGCCCGTGGGGCCCTCGTACTTGGTCTCCTCCAGGTCCATCCGCTGGGCCAGGTCCGGGTCGGACGTGGTCCCGCTGATCGGGACCGGACGCGTGTGCGGGGTGTCGCCGAGCAGGGCGCCCAGGACGACCACCAGTTCCACGCCCAGCTCGTGCGCGAAGCCGAGCAGCTCGTTGCAGAACGAGCGCCACCGCATGGACGGTTCGATACCGCGGACGAGCACGAGATCTCGCGGCTTCTCGCCGCCGACGCGGACGACGGACAGCCTCGTCGTCGGCCAGGTGATCTTGCGCACCCCCGCGTCCATCCACACCGTGGGGCGGTTCACCTGGAAGTCGTAGTAGTCCTCGGCGTCCAGCGCCGCGAAGACCTCGCCCTTCCACTCCCTGTCCAGATGCGCGACCGCGGTGGAGGCGGCGTCGCCGGCATCGTTCCAGCCCTCGAACGCGGCCACCATGACCGGGTCGATCAGCTCGGGAACCCCCTCGAGCTCGATCACCCAGGCCTCCTTCCGACGTGCCCTCGCTTGACCCACCAACCTTACGGCGTCCGGCGGGGGCGCCCGCAGCCCCCTTGCACGGGGGAGTGAACGGATCACTGCCCCGTCCGAGCCCCTCGAACACCCAAGATCGCCACCCCGGGCCACCCCGGCGCGGGGAGCCGTTCAGAGCGTCGACCGCAGCCACTGCTCCACGCTCGCGATGTGCACCGTCGCCCAGGAGCGGGCCGCCTCCGCGTCCCGGTCGTGCAGGGCGGCGAGGATCGCGCGGTGCTCGTGCAGAGTGCGGCTGACGGCGTCCTCCTGGGTCAGGCCGCGCCAGATCCGGGCCCGGGTGGTGGGCCCCGACAGACCGTCAAGCAGCGAGCAGAGCACGGAGTTTCCCGAGCTCTGCACGATGCCCCGGTGGAAGTCCAGGTCGCAGGCGACCAGCTCCTCCACCGACGGCGCCTCGCCCAGCTTGTCCAACTGGGCCGACAGCGCGTCCAGTTGCTGCTCGCTGATCCGGGAGGCCGCCATCGCGGTCGCGGCCGGCTCCAGGATGCGGCGCACCGCGAGGAACTCCAGGACCGTGTCGTCCCGGTGGAAGTCGACGACGAAACTCAGCGCCTCCAGCAGGAGTTGCGGGTCCAGACTGGTCACGTACGTGCCGTCGCCCTGCCGCACGTCCAGGATCCGGATGAGCGACAGGGCGCGTACCGCCTCGCGCAGGGAGTTGCGGGAAAGGCCCAGCTCGGAGGCGAGTTCGCTCTCTTTCGGCAGCCGGTCGCCGGGGCGCAGCGCGCCGGAGACGATCATTCCCTTGATCTTCTCGATCGCCTCGTCGGTGACTGCCATGTCCGGCCTCCCTGTCGTTCCCGTGCGCCGTAAAGACATCCGATGTCTTACGACGACATTATGGGGGTTCACCGGACTGAACGGGACGGTGAAGTCTCAGGCCAGGGCAAACCTGGTCATGCGCAGGGGGCGGCTCCGTCGGCGGGGAGCCGCCCCCTGCCCGGCGGGCCGGCTACTCCTTGTCGAGCAGGTCCTGCACCTTGGCCCGCACCTCGTCCGTGGCCAGGCCGCGGATCGTCAGCGTCGTGCGGCGGCGCAGCACGTCGTCCGGGGTCTGGGCCCACTCGTGGTCGCGGGCGTAGACGACCTGCGCCCAGATCTCCGGCGCGTCCGGGTGGACCCGCTCGCCCAGTTCCGGGTTGTCGTTCGCCAGGCGGGCGATGTCGAAGGCCAGGGAGCCGTAGTGCGTCGCGAGGTGCTTCGCCGTGTCGGCGGCCATCCGCGGGCCCGGCGCCGGGTTGTCGACCAGCAGACGGTGGGCGACCGCGCGCGGGTTGGCGACACCGGGCAGCGGCAGCTTCTTCGGCAGGGAGGCGATCGGCTCGAAGTCGTCACCGAGCGGGGCGCCCGGCAGCGCCTCCAGCTTCTTCATGACCGTGCGGCCGATGTGCCGGAAGGTCGTCCACTTGCCGCCCGCGACGGACAGCATGCCGCCCCGGCCCTCGGTGACGACCGTCTCCCGCTTGGCCTTCGCCGTGTCGCCGGGACCGCCCGGCAGCACCCGCAGACCCGCGAAGGAGTAGGTGATCAGGTCACGGCTCAGCTGCTGGTCCCGGACCGAGAACGCGGCCTCGTCCAGGATCTGGGCCGTGTCCTTCTCGGTGACCGTGACGTCCGCCGGGTCGCCCTCGAACTCCTCGTCGGTCGTGCCGAGCAGCAGCATGTCCTCCCAGGGGAGGGCGAAGGTGATGCGGTACTTGTCGATGGGCGTGGCCAGCGCCGCCTTCCAGGGCGAGGTGCGCTTGAGGACCAGGTGCGCGCCCTTGGAGAGGCGGATGGACGGGGCCGCGTTCGGGTCCTCCATCCGGCGCAGGTGGTCCACCCACGGCCCGGTCGCGTTGAGCACCAGCCGGGCGTTCACGCCGAACTCGTCGCCGGTCGTGCGGTCCTTGAGGTCCGCGCCGGTCACCCGGCCCCCCGTGAACCTCAGGCCGGTCACCTCGGCGTGGTTCAGCACGACGGCGCCCGCCTCGACGGCCGCGCGGACCGTCATCAGCGCCATGCGCGCGTCGTTCATCTGGTCGTCGCCGTACACCGCGACGGCCTTGAGGTTGTCGGTGCGCAGCTCCGGCACGTCCTGCGCCGCCTTCGCGGGGGAGAGCAGGTGGCCCACGCCGTCACCGAACGCGGAGAGCGCGGAGTAGGCGAAGACGCCCGCCCCGAGCTTCACGGCGCCGTGCGGCCCGCCCTTGTACACGGGGAGGTAGAACGTGAGCGGGTTCGCCAGGTGGGGGGCCACCTGGCGGGAGACCGCACGGCGCTCGAAGTGGTTCTCCGCCACCAGCTTCACCGCGCCGGTCTGCAGATAGCGCAGACCGCCGTGGAGCAGCTTGGAGGAGGCGGAGGAGGTGGCGCCGGCGAAGTCGCCGGCGTCGACCAGAGCCACCCTCAGGCCGGACTGCGCGGCGTGCCAGGCGGTGGAGATGCCCAGGATGCCGCCGCCGATGACGAGAAGGTCGTACGACGCCCTGGCGAGCTGCTCCCGGGTCTCGGCGCGGCTCGGGTTCGAGCCGGAGGCCGGGTGCGTCCCCAGGGCAGGCACGGACTGGAGGGTGGACTGACTGGTCATTTCGGGTTCTTACTCCTCATCAGAGCGTGCGAGAGCCGTCAGGAACTCTCGTCAGCTCTCGTCGTCCTCGAGCCAGCCCATGGTCCGCTCGACGGCCTTGAGCCAGCTCTTGTACTCACGGTCGCGGGCGTCCGCGTCCATGCGGGGGGTCCACTCGGCGGCCCGGCGCCAGTTGGCGCGGAGGTCGTCCGTGCTGGTCCAGAAGCCGACGGCGAGACCGGCGGCGTAGGCGGCGCCGAGGCAGGTGGTCTCGGCGACCATCGGGCGCACCACGGGCGCGTCCAGGAAGTCCGAGAGGGTCTGCATCAGCAGGTTGTTGGAGGTCATGCCGCCGTCGACCTTGAGGGCCGCGAGCTCCACGCCCGAGTCCTTGGTCATGGCGTCCGTGATCTCACGGGTCTGCCAGGCGGTGGCCTCCAGGACCGCGCGGGCCAGGTGCGCCTTGGTGACGTACCGGGTCAGACCGGCGATCACACCGCGGGCGTCGGAGCGCCAGTACGGGGCGAACAGACCGGAGAAGGCCGGCACGAAGTAGGCGCCGCCGTTGTCCTCGACGGACAGGGCGAGCGTCTCGATCTCGGCGGCGGTGGAGATCAGGCCCATCTGGTCGCGCATCCACTGCACCAGCGAACCGGTGACGGCGATCGAGCCCTCCAGGGCGTAGACCGGCTTGTCGTCGCCGATGCGGTAGCCGACCGTGGTCAGCAGGCCCGAGTAGGAGTTGATGATCTTCTCACCGGTGTTCATCAGCATGAAGGTGCCGGTGCCGTACGTGGACTTGGCCTCGCCCTCGGAGAAGCAGGTCTGGCCGAACAGGGCCGCCTGCTGGTCGCCGAGCGCGGAGGCGACCGGGATGCCGCCGAGCAGCTCGCCCAGCTTGCCGCCGGTGACCTCGCCGTAGATCTCGGAGGAGGAGCGGATCTCGGGCAGCATCGCAGGCGGCACACCGATCGACTCGGCGATCTTCTCGTCCCACTCCAGGGTGTGGAGGTTCATCAGCAGGGTGCGGGAGGCGTTGGTGACGTCGGTGTAGAGCTTGCCGCCGTTGACACCACCGGTGAGGTTCCAGATGACCCAGGTATCCATGGTGCCGAAGAGGATGTCGCCGCGCTCGGCGCGCTCGCGCAGGCCCTCGACGTTGTCGAGCAGCCAGCGGGCCTTGGGGCCGGCGAAGTAGGAGGCGAGGGGGAGACCCGTCTCGCGGCGGAAGCGGTCCTGGCCGACGTTGCGGCCGAGCTCCTTGCACAGGGCGTCGGTGCGGGTGTCCTGCCAGACGATGGCGTTGTGGACGGGCTCACCGGTGTTCTTGTCCCACAGCAGCGTGGTCTCGCGCTGGTTGGTGATGCCGATGGCCTTGATGTCGTCCCGGGTGATGCCGGCCTTCTGGATGGCTCCGGCGACGACCTCCTGGACGTTGGTCCAGATCTCGTTGGCGTTGTGCTCGACCCAGCCCGGCTTGGGGAAGATCTGCTCGTGCTCCTTCTGGTCGACGGAGACGATACGGCCGTCCCGGTCGAAGACGATGCAGCGGCTGGAGGTGGTGCCCTGGTCGATGGCGGCGATGAAGGGGCCGGCGGTGTGCGCGTCGGTCACTGTGTGCTCCTGGGGTTCCGTGAGTTAGGGGGAAGGTCTACCGAGTTGCTTCAGGCAAAAGCGACGTTGTAGAGGCCCGCGGCGATCGCGCCGCCGATGAGCGGACCGACCACCGGGATCCAGGCGTAGCCCCAGTCGGAGCCGCCCTTGTTGGGCAGGGGCAGAAGGGCGTGCACGATGCGCGGGCCCAGGTCACGGGCCGGGTTGATCGCGTAGCCCGTCGGACCGCCGAGGGACAGACCGATGGAGACGACGACCAGCGAGGTGATCAGGGCGCCGAGGACGCCCAGGCCCTTGCCGCTGTCGTTGAGACCCTGGGTGAGCACCGCGAGGACGAGCACGATGGTGCCGATCACCTCGGTGGCGACGTTCTGCCAGGCTACGCGGACCTCGGGGCCGGTGGAGAAGATGCCCAGGACCGGGCCGGCGCCCTTCTCCTGCGCCTCGACGGCCTTCGCGGCGGTGGCCTGCGCACCCGGACCGCCGACGATCTCCCGGTCGGTGAGGTGCGCGTGGAACTGGCCGTAGTAGGCGATCCAGACCAGAGCCGCACCGATCATGGCGCCGAGCAGCTGCCCGCCCCAGTAGACCGGGACCTGGCTCCACTCGATGCCGTTCTTCTTGAGCGCGAGGGCGAGCGTCACGGCCGGGTTGAGGTGCGCGCCGGAGAGCGGTGCCGAGGTGTAGACGGCCGTCAGAACGGCGAAACCCCACCCGAAGGTGATGGCGAGCCAGCCGGCGTTACGGGCCTTGGAGGCCTTCAGCGTCACGGCGGCGCAGACGCCTCCGCCGAGCAGGATGAGTATGGCGGTACCGATGGTCTCGCCGATGAAGATGTCGGAGCTGGACACCCGCGACTCCTTAGTCCTTCGTCCAGGGGACCGAACCCCGGGTCCCTCCGGAGGTTCGAGCTGCCCTCGGGGTGAGAGCGGTGTCGGCCCTTGGCGTTGTCACACTCTAACGCGTATTGCCGGTAGGTGTTCGACAATGCCGACCGATGGACGGGAGTCTTGCCGGGGCGTTACGCGCTCGTCAAGAGTTCGGTTGTCGAAAGAACGGCCGAAAACGCGATCGTTACTGATTGCTGTGAGCAGTCGATCTTGCAGGTCAGACGGGTACTGGCGAGTAACAACAAGGGCCGGGGCACACCACCGCGCCCCGGCCCTCACCCACCCCTGCTCGTACAGGTGTACGACCCCTCAGAAGCGCCCCGCGCCCAAATCCCGCGAGACCGCGCGTGCGCAGTCCCGCACCGCCGCGATCAGCTCCGGACGCAGCTCCCCGTCCCGGCGCAGCCGCTCCACCGCCCCGGTGATGCCGACCGCGCCCACCGGCATCCGCCGCCGGTCGTGGATGGGCGCCGCGACCGACGCCACGCCCTCCCAGGTCTCCTCGACGTCGGACGCGTAGCCACGCGCGCGCGTGATGTCGAGGATGTGCTCGAAGTCCTCCAGGTCGCACGTGGTGCGCTCGGTGAACGGCTTGCGGTCGGCCTCGACGGCCTCGCTGTGCGCCACCGGGTCGTACGCCGACAGCACCTTGCCCAGAGCCGTGGAGTGCAGCGGCTGCATCGCCCCGATCTCCAGCACCTGCCGGCTGTCGTCGGGCCGGAAGACGTGGTGCACGATCAGCACGCCCTGCTGGTGCAGCACGCCGAGATAGACGCTCTCGCCGCTCGACCGCGCCAGGTCGTCCGTCCACACCAGGGCGCGCGCCCGCAGCTCGTGCACGTCGAGATAGGTGGTGCCCAGGCGCAGCAGCTCGGCGCCCAGCTGATAGCGCCCGGAGGCGTCGTCCTGCTCGACGAAACCCTCGGCCTGCAACGTGCGCAGAATGCCGTGGGCGGTGCCTTTGGCGAGGCCCAGCGACGAGGCGATGTCCGAGAGGCCGAGCCGTCGCTCGCCGCCCGCGAGCAGCCGCAGCATCGCGGCCGCCCGTTCGAGCGACTGGATGTTCCGTGCCATCGCCGTCCTGCCTCCGTCCCCTTCGACAGCCGAGTTACGGCGCCGCTGCCGCTGTTCGGCAATGTCGAACACTACCGGTCGATGCCGACCCACCGCTAATGGTCGGTGGACATCTGTTGCGTCACCGGTGTCCCGTCGGTGACCTGCCGCCATCCTGGTCCGTCCCGTGGACTGCCCCACCATCCCGGACGGGACCCGGCTACCCTGGCGGCGTGCGCCCTCCCTGGGAAGACCCGGGGACCACGCAAAGCCGACAGCCGTCGCACTCAAGGGAGCCCCTTTCATGGCCTCGTCGCCACTGACCCCTTCCGCCGACAGCCGGACCCGTGCGTCCGCGCTCCGTGAGGCCCTCGCCACCCGTGTGGTGGTCGCCGACGGAGCGATGGGCACCATGCTCCAGGCCCAGGACCCCACCCTCGAGGACTTCCAGAACCTCGAAGGCTGCAACGAGGTCCTGAACGTCACCCGCCCCGACATCGTCCGTTCGGTCCATTCGGCCTACTTCGACGCGGGCGTCGACTGCGTCGAGACCAACACCTTCGGCGCCAATCTCACCGCCCTGGGCGAGTACGACATCGCCGAACGCGTCGCCGAGCTGTCCGAGGCCGGCGCCCGGATCGCCCGCGAGACGGCGGACGAGTTCGCCGCCCGGGACGGCCGGCAGCGCTGGGTGCTGGGCTCCATGGGCCCGGGCACCAAGCTGCCCACCCTCGGCCACACGACCTTCGGCGCCATCCGCGACGCCTACCAGCACAACGCCGAGGGCCTCCTCGCCGGCGGGGCCGACGCCCTGCTCGTCGAGACGACCCAGGACCTGCTGCAGACCAAGGCATCGGTGATCGCCGCCCGCCGGGCGATGGAGACCGCGGGCTACGACGTCCCGCTGATCGTCTCCGTGACCGTCGAGACGACCGGCACGATGCTGCTGGGCTCGGAGATCGGTGCCGCGCTGACCGCGCTGGAGCCGCTGGGCATCGACATGATCGGCCTGAACTGCGCGACCGGTCCGGCGGAGATGAGCGAGCACCTGCGCCATCTGGCCCGCCACGCCCGCGTCCAGCTGTCCTGCATGCCCAACGCCGGTCTGCCGGTCCTGGGCAAGGACGGCGCCCACTACCCGCTGACCGCGCCGGAGCTCGCCGACGCGCAGGAGACCTTCGTCCGCGAGTACGGCCTCTCACTGGTCGGCGGCTGCTGCGGCACCACCCCCGAGCACCTGCGCCAGGTCGTCGAACGGGTCCGCGAACTCGCCCCCACCGAGCGTGATCCGCGTCCGGAGCCGGGTGCGGCGTCGTTGTACCAGTCGGTGCCCTTCCGGCAGGACATCTCCTATCTGGCGATCGGTGAGCGGACCAACGCCAACGGGTCGAAGAAGTTCCGCGAGGCCATGCTGGCGGCCCGCTGGGACGACTGTGTGGAGATGGCCCGCGAGCAGATCCGGGAGGGCGCGCACCTGCTGGATCTGTGCGTGGACTATGTCGGCCGGGACGGTGTGGCGGACATGCGGGAGCTGGCGGGCCGGTTCGCGACCGCCTCCACCCTGCCGATCGTGCTGGACTCCACCGAGGTCGACGTCATCGAGGCGGGTCTGGAGCGGCTGGGCGGCCGCGCTGTGATCAACTCGGTCAACTACGAGGACGGCGACGGCCCCGACTCGCGTTTCGCGAAGGTGACCCGGCTGGCGCGGGAGCACGGGGCGGCGTTGATCGCGCTGACCATCGACGAGGAGGGCCAGGCCCGCACGCCGGAGAAGAAGGTCGAGATCGCCGAGCGGCTGATCGCCGACCTGACCGGCAACTGGGGGATCCTGGAGTCGGACATCCTCATCGACACCCTGACCTTCACCATCTGCACCGGGCAGGAGGAGTCCCGCAAGGACGGCCTGGCCACGATCGAGGCGATCCGTGAGCTCAAGCGCCGCCACCCCGAGGTGCAGACCACGCTGGGCTTGTCGAACATCTCCTTCGGCCTCAACCCGGCCGCCCGCATCCTGCTGAACTCCGTGTTCCTGGACGAGTGCGTCAAGGCCGGTCTGGACTCGGCGATCGTGCACGCCTCGAAGATCCTGCCCATCGCCCGCTTCAGCGAGGAAGAAGTGCAGACGGCGCTGGATCTGATCTACGACCGGCGAGCGGAGGGTTATGACCCGCTGCAGAAGCTGATGGCCCTGTTCGAGGGGGCCACGGCGAAGTCGCTGAAGGCGGGCAAGGCGGAGGAGCTGGCCGCGCTGCCGCTGGAGGAGCGCCTGAAGCGGCGCATCATCGACGGCGAGCGCAACGGCCTGGAGCAGGATCTGGATGCGGCCCTGGTCGAGCGGCCGGCCCTCGACATCGTCAACGACACCCTGCTGGACGGCATGAAGGTCGTGGGCGAGCTGTTCGGGTCGGGGCAGATGCAGCTGCCGTTCGTGCTGCAGTCGGCCGAGGTGATGAAGAGCGCGGTCGCCTACCTCGAACCCCACATGGAGAAGGTGGAGGGCGAGGAGGCCGGCAAGGGCACGATCGTGCTGGCCACGGTCCGCGGGGACGTGCACGACATCGGCAAGAACCTGGTCGACATCATCCTGTCCAACAACGGCTACAACGTCGTCAACCTCGGCATCAAGCAGCCGGTGGCGGCGATCCTGGAGGCGGCCGCGGAGCACAAGGCGGATGTGATCGGCATGTCCGGGCTGCTGGTGAAGTCCACGGTGATCATGAAGGAGAACCTGGAGGAGCTCAACCAGCGCGGTCTGGCCGCCGACTACCCCGTCATCCTGGGCGGCGCCGCCCTGACCCGCGCCTACGTCGAGCAGGACCTGCACGAGATCTACCAGGGCGAGGTGCGTTACGCCCGGGACGCCTTCGAGGGGCTGCGGCTGATGGACGCCCTGATCGGCGTCAAGCGGGGCGTACCGGGCGCGGCACTGCCCGAGCTGAAGCAGCGCCGGGTGCGGGCCACCGCGTCCGCCGAGGTGGACGAGCAGCCGGTGGAGGGCAACGTCCGCTCCGACGTGGCCACCGACAACCCCATCCCCACCCCGCCGTTCTTCGGCACCCGCGTCGTCAAGGGCATCCAGCTCAAGGAGTACGCCGGCTGGCTCGACGAGGGCGCGCTGTTCAAGGGCCAGTGGGGCCTCAAGCAGGCCCGCACCGGCGAGGGACCCTCGTACGAGGAACTCGTCGAGACCGACGGCCGGCCGCGGCTGCGCGGGCTGCTGGACCGGCTGCAGACCGAGAACCTCCTCGAAGCCGCCGTGGTCTACGGCTACTTCCCCTGCGTCTCCAAGGACGACGACCTGATCATCCTGGACGAGCACGGCAACGAGCGCACCCGCTTCACCTTCCCGCGCCAGCGCCGTGGCCGCCGCCTCTGTCTCGCGGACTTCTTCCGTCCGCAGGAGGCGGGGGAGACCGACGTCGTCGGACTGCAGGTCGTCACCGTCGGCTCCCGGATCGGCGAGGAGACCGCGAAGCTCTTCGAGGCCAACTCCTACCGCGACTACCTCGAACTGCACGGTCTGTCCGTGCAGTTGGCCGAGGCGCTCGCCGAGTACTGGCACGCGCGCGTGCGCTCGGAGCTGGGCTTCTCCGGGGAGGACCCGAGCGACATCGAGGACATGTTCGCCCTGAAGTACCGTGGCGCCCGGTTCTCGCTCGGCTACGGAGCGTGCCCGAACCTGGAGGACCGCGCCAAGATCGCCGACCTGCTCGAACCGGAGCGCATCGGCGTCCGCCTGTCCGAGGAGTTCCAGCTGCACCCGGAGCAGTCCACGGACGCCATCGTGATCCACCACCCCGAGGCGAAGTACTTCAACGCCCGCTGAGAGGCACGTCGAAAAGGGCCGTCCGAGAGCGCATCGGCGCACATCAAGGCGGCCCCCGGCGGTAGTGACGGTGTGCCCCGGAGCGCGCCGGATAAACGAGGCGCTTCCGCCGCGAGAGACGTACACTGGTCGGTCCACTGCAGGCCGGTTCCCCGCGCGGGAACCGGCCTGATCGTCCCTCAAGGAGGTGCGCCCGGATGACCAGTACGGTCCCCGCGCTCGGAACCCGTACGGCCGAAGGCTCAGCCCTGCAGGCCGTGCTCCTCGACATGGACGGCACCCTGGTGGACACCGAGGGCTTCTGGTGGGACGTGGAGGTGGAGATCTTCGCGCGCCTCGGCCACGCCCTCGACGACTCCTGGCGCCATGTCGTGGTCGGCGGTCCCATGACCCGCAGCGCGGGGTTCCTGATCGAGGCCACCGGTGCGGACATCGAGCTCGCCGAGCTCACGGTCCTGCTCAACCAGGGCTTCGAGGACCGCATCGACCGCGCCCTGCCGCTGATGCCGGGCGCCGCGAGACTCCTCGCCGAACTCTCCGAGTACGAGATCCCGACCGCCCTGGTCTCCGCCTCCCACCGGCGCATCATCGACCGGGTGCTCACCTCGCTCGGGCCGCAGCACTTCGCGCTGTCGGTGGCCGGCGACGAGGTGCCCCGGACCAAGCCGCACCCCGACCCGTATCTGACCGCCGCGGCCGGGCTCGGCGTGGATCCGGCCAGATGCGCGGTCGTCGAGGACACCGCGACCGGCGTCGCCGCGGCCGAGTCCGCGGGCTGCCATGTCGTGGTGGTGCCCTCCGTGGCACCGATCGCCCCCGCCGTCCGCAGAACCGTCGTGGGCTCCCTGGAAGAGGTCGACTTGGCATTTCTCCGGGGTCTGATCACCGACTGATGACGGAAAGGGAATTAGCTTTCCAACGGATGACCGAATTCCAGTACTGTTACCGCCCGTTGGATATGTGAGGTTCCCCACTTGCACGGGGGTCGACAGTCACGGTCGGTTGTGCAGGTTGCCCCTGTTTTCCATGATCAGGCAGGCCTTTGTGTCCTGATTGATGGAAGGCTGCACTAATCCTTCCCCCGAAGGGTTTTCGGTCTGTCCACACCCGGTTTCACTGCGTGATGGCGCCTCAACTCCGGTGACTGCGGGTCCCCGTGCAGGTGCGGACTAATCTCGTCGCGAGAACCCCGCCCCTACCCCCGTGTTCCGCCGCGACACCCCTGCATGCCGGATACACGGACCTGAACAGCTCTGGAGAATCACGAGCATGAACCGCAAGACCATGGTGCTGCCTGCCGTCGCCGGCCTGCTGGCGCCCGTGCTCGCCGCCTGCGGAGGGTCCGGCAGCGGCAGTGGCGGCGGTGACGCCATCGTCGTCGGCACCACGGACCGGTTCACCGTGACCAAGGCCGCCCCGGCGCCGCTGGATCCGGCGTACGCGTACGACGTCGGCACCTGGAACATCCTGCGCCAGACCGTGCAGACCCTGATGATCCAGCCCAAGGGCGAGGGTGACCCGGTGCCCGAGGCCGCCCAGAAGTGCGGCTTCACCGACAGCGGCAACGAGCGCTACGCGTGCACCCTGCGCGACGGCCTCAAGTTCGCCAACGGCGACAAGATCACCGCGGCCGACGTGAAGTACTCCATCGACCGCGCCCGCGCCATCAAGGCCGACTCCGGCGTCTCCGCCCTGCTGAGCACCATCCAAACCGTCGAGACGCAGGGCGACAACGAGGTCATCTTCCACCTCAAGACCGCCGACGCCACCTTCCCGTACAGGCTGTCGACGCCGGTCGCCGGCATCGTCAACCCGGACGACTACGAGAAGAACAAGCTGCGCGACGGCTTCGACGTCGACGGCTCCGGCCCGTACACCCTGTCGGCCGACGTCAAGGACAACGCGATCGTCAAGGCCACGTTCACCAAGAACCCCAACTACAAGGGGACGCTCAAGGTGAACAACTCCAAGGTCGACATGGTCTCCTACGACGACGCCTCGGCCATGGGCACCGCCCTGGACAAGGGTGACATCGACGTCATGACCCGCACGATGTCCCCCGACCTCATCCAGAAGCTGTCGTCCGGCACCAACAGCAGCGAGGACCTGGTCGAGATGTCCGGCCTGGAGATCCGCTACCTCGCCTTCAACACGGACGCGCCCTCGGTGAAGAACAAGGCCGTCCGCCAGGCGATGGCCCAGCTGATCAACCGCGGCGAGCTCGTCTCCAAGGTCTACGGCACCCAGGCCGACCCCCTGTACTCGCTGGTCGCGGCGGGCGTCACCGGTCACTCCAACTCGTTCTTCAACAAGTACGGCGACCCGAGCGTCCCCAAGGCGAAGCAGCTGCTGATCAAGGCCGGCATCAACACGCCGGTCAAGCTGACCCTGCACTACACCACCGACCACTACGGCTCGGCCACCGCCAAGGAATTCCAGATCCTGCAGAAGCAGCTCAACGACAGCGGTCTGTTCGACGTCAGCATCCAGGGCACCAAGTGGGACGACTTCGTCCCGGCCGAGCGCAAGGGCCAGTACGACGTCTGGGGCATGGGCTGGTTCCCGGACTTCCCGGACCCCGACAACTACCTGGCGCCGTTCCTCGACACGGACAACTTCCTGAAGCTGCCGTACAAGAACAGCAGGATCATCAACACCCTGATCCCGGACTCCCGCCGCGAGGCCGACCGCATCGCCGCCTCCGGTGACCTCACGACGATCCAGGACATCGTCGCCGACGACGTGCCGATCCTTCCGCTGTGGCAGGGCAAGCAGTACGTCGCCGCCCGCGACGACGTGACGGGAACCGCCTACGCGCTCAACTCCTCGTCCACCCTTCAGCTCTGGGAGCTCGGCCGGGGCACCAGCAACTGACCTCCCTGAGGATGCGTGACCAGTGGCCGGTCCTGCCCGTAGTGGCGGGGCCGGCCACCGGCCTTTTGACACAACACGAAGGGGGCCCCTCGCGACAGCGAGCGGCCCCCTTCGTCGTACGACCTTCTTCCTACGCCTTCTACCCGCGTACGCCCTCTACTGCGCGCCGGGGCGCACCAGCCCGCTCTCGTACGCGTACACCGCGGCCTGAACCCGGTCGCGCAGCCCCAGCTTCGTCAGGACGTGGCCCACGTGCGTCTTCACGGTCGTCTCACTGACGAACAGGTCCGCCGCGATCTCCGCGTTCGACAGCCCCCGCGCCACCAGCTTCAGCACCTCCACCTCGCGCTCGGTGAGCGTGCCCAGCGTGTCCGGCACGGGCTCGTCACCGGACGGCAGGTGGGTCGCGTACTTGTCGAGCAGCCGCCGGGTGATGCTCGGCGCCAGCATGGCCTCGCCCGCGGCCACCACCCGGATCGCCTGGACGAGCTCGTTGGCCGGCGCGTCCTTCAGCAGGAAGCCGCTGGCCCCCGCGCGCAGGGCCTCCACCACGTACTCGTCGAGATCGAAGGTGGTCAGCACCAGCACCTTCGCCGGCCCGTCCCGCCCGGGCCCGGTGATCTGCCGGGTCGCCTCCACCCCGTCCATCCGGGGCATCCGGATGTCCATCAGGACCACGTCGGGCTGCAGTGCCCGCACCTGGTCGAGGGCCTGGAGGCCGTCTCCGGCCTCGCCGACGACCGCGAGGTCCTGCTCCGCCTCCAGGATCATCCGGAAGCCGGTACGCAGCAGCGGCTGGTCGTCGACCAGTAGGACGCGGATGGCCACGTAACTCTCCTTCGCTAGTCCGGCCCCATTCTGCCCTGTGCGACGTCCACGGACCCGACCGCCCTCACCGGCAGCGGATACGGCGGGGGAGTGCCGCCGAACTCCGGGCAGTGGGCCTGGTGGTCGCACCAGCCGCACAGCTTGGTGGGACGCGGCCGCCAGTCACCGGACTCCGTCGCCTGCCGGATCGCCTCCCACAGCGCGAGCAGCTTGCGCTCGACGCGCTCCAGGTCGGCGAGGACGGGGTCGTACGTCAGGACGTCGCCGCTGCCCAGATACACCAGTTGCAGCCGACGCGGGATCACCCGCTTCAGGCGCCACACCACCAGGGCGTAGAACTTCATCTGGAACAGGGCGCCTTCCGCGTACTCGGGGCGGGGGGCCTTGCCCGTCTTGTAGTCGACGATCCGCACCTCGCCGGTGGGGGCCACGTCCACGCGGTCGATGATCCCGCGCAGCCTCAGTCCCGAGTCCAGCTCGGCCTCGACGAACAACTCCCGCTCGGCGGGCTCCAGCCGGGTCGGGTCCTCCAGCGTGAACCAGCGCTCCACCAACTGCTCGGCCTCGCCCAGCCAGCGCGCGAGGCGCTCCCCACCGGGATCGTCCGCGAACAGCTCCACCACCTCGGGCCGGTTCTCCCTCAGCCGGTCCCACTGGCCGGGGATCAGCGCCCTGGCCCGCGGCGCGGTCCGCTCCCCGGCGGGCGCGTCGAACAGCCGCTCCAGCACCGCGTGCACGAGCGTCCCGCGCGTGGCCGCCTCACTGGGCTTCTCGGGCAGCCGGTCGATCACCCGGAACCGGTAGAGCAGGGGACACTGCATGAAGTCACTGGCCCGGGAGGGGGAGAGACCGGCGGGGGGTACGGCGACGGGTGGGGTGGCGGTCGCCTCGTCAGCGCCTGTGTCCTGGGCGCCGGCGATCGAGAGGGCACCGGTCACCGCTGCCTCGTCCGCGTCTATCTCCGTCGTTTCAGGTTCGCTTGGTGCTGCCGCTGCCGCGTCGCCCCCCAAAGGCGCGGTCGGCTCCAGCAGCGTCTCCACCTCCGCCTCGGCCTCCGGCACCGCGGCGGATGCCGTCCCCCCGGCCGCCACCTGCGGATCCGGTTGTGCGGCGGCTTCGCCCCTGGCCTGCGCCGCGCCCTCCGTACTCGTCTCCATGACCCCAGACCATACGGCCCGCCACTGACAGTCACCCAGCCGCGACCGGGACGGCGGCGGCCGGCGGGGAAACACGGGGGTGCCGGGGCGGAACGTGCCGCGACGGCCGCATACCATCGACCCGAGACCCTTCCGCCGTGCAGGCGCGGAAGACGCTTCTAACGAGGGGACATCGTGGACCAGAGCGGCGGGAGCGGGCAGCCGCGGCCCGGCACCGACGAGCCGGCCGAGCACCACGCAGGGCCTGCGGCCCCGGCCACCCCCTCAGCCACCCCGGCCGACCGCCCCCCCACGGACCCTCCCCGGTCCACCAAGACGACGAAACCGGCCGAGGGGGACCCGCCGATGGGCAACAGCACGGAGACACCGCCGGCCGAGGAACAGAACGGGCCCCACCCCGGGGGCCCGGCCGCCGACAGCACCGAGGGCGGTGTTGACCCGCGCGCGGCTGCTGACGGAGAGGGCAGCGAGTCCTCCGAGCGCGAACCCGAGGCCGGCGACGGCCCGAAGTCCCAGGCAGGGGACGGCGCCGGCGCGTCCCCGCACCCCGCGAGCGCCCCTGACGGGCAGAAGCCCGCCGCCGAAGCTCCCGGCACCGGCGACCAGCACGACCCCGAGGCGCCCAACGTCCCGGACCAGGACCAGGACCACGGTCACGCACCCGGTCAGGGCGCCGACCGCCCCGAGCGCGCCTCCCACACCCCTCACGACGCGCACCCGGACCGCCCCGCCGCGCGGACCGACCACACAGGCCACGGCCACGGACCGCGCCCCGACCACGGCCCCGACACCCACCCGGACCGCTCCGTCGCCCACGGCGGTGTCAAGAACCCTCCGCCCCAGCGGCCCGAGTCCCCCCGGGGCGGGCTCCTCATGGGCCGTCCGTTCGGTGTGCCCGTCTACGTCGCCCCCAGCTGGTTCCTCGTGGCCGCGCTGATCACCTGGGTGTTCGGCGGACAGCTCGACCGGGTGCTGCCCGAACTCGGCGCCGCCCGCTACCTCGTCTCCCTCTTCTTCGCCGTCGCCTTCTACGCCTCCGTCCTCGTCCACGAGCTCGCCCACACGGTCGCCGCGCTCCGCTTCAAGCTCCCCGTCCGCCGCATCCAGCTCCAGTTCTTCGGCGGAGTCTCCGAGATCGAGAAGGAGGCGGAGACCCCGGGCAGGGAGTTCGTACTGGCCTTCGTCGGCCCCCTGCTCTCCCTCGTCCTCGCCGGGATCTTCTACGTCGCCCTGCAGCCCGTGGAACCCGGCACCGTCCCCGGCGTCCTGCTGGCCGGCCTGATGATCTCCAACCTCATCGTGGCCGTCTTCAACCTCCTGCCCGGCCTCCCCCTGGACGGCGGCCGTATGCTCCGCGCGGTCGTGTGGAAGATCACCGGCAAGCCCATGAGCGGCACCATCGCCGCCGCCTGGGTCGGCCGCGCGCTCGCCGTCTCCGTACTGATCGGCCTCCCGCTGCTCACCCAGTCCGGCGCGCTCGGCTCCACCGCCGAGGACAGCGTCGGCATGGACACCGTCACCGACGCCCTGCTCGCCGCGATCCTCGCCGCGATCATCTGGACCGGCGCCGGCAACAGCCTCCGCATGGCCCGCCTGCGTGAACACCTCCCCGAGCTGCGCGCCCGCAACCTCACCCGGCGCGCCGTCCCGGTGGAGACCGACACCCCCCTCTCCGAGGCCCTGCGCCGGGCCAACGCCGCCGGCGCCCGCGCCCTGGTCGTCGTCGACTCCGACGGAGCCCCCCTCTCCCTCGTCCGCGAGGCCGCCATCGTCGGCGTACCGGAACACCGCCGCCCCTGGGTCGCGGTCAGCGGCCTCGCCCAGGAACTCACCGACGGCATGCGCGTCTCGGCGGAACTGGCCGGCGAGGACCTGCTCGACGCCCTGCGCGCGACCCCCGCCACCGAGTACCTGGTCGTGGAGGAGACCGGCGAGATCTACGGCGTACTGTCCGCGGCGGACGTGGAACGCGCCTTCGTGAAGGCGATGGCCAGACCGTCCTAGTGGTCGGCGGCCACCCCAAACCCCGGTAGGCTGTTCACATGTCCGAACCGACCGGTGCCGCCCGCAGGCGCGGGCCCTTCAAGGTCGGGGACCAGGTACAGCTGACCGACCCCAAGGGCCGCCACTACACGTTCACGCTCGAGGACGGGAAGAACTTCCACACCCACAAGGGTTCCTTCCCGCACGACGAACTGATCGGCGCTCCCGAGGGCAGCGTTGTCCGCACCACCGGTAACGTCGCCTACCTCGCGCTGCGCCCCCTGCTCCCCGACTACGTCCTGTCCATGCCCCGCGGGGCCGCCGTCGTCTACCCCAAGGACGCCGGGCAGATCCTCGCCTTCGCGGACATCTTCCCCGGCGCCCGCGTCGTGGAGGCCGGCGTCGGCTCCGGCTCGCTCAGCAGCTTCCTGCTGCGCGCCATCGGCGACCAGGGCATGCTGCACAGCTACGAGCGCCGCGAGGACTTCGCCGAGATCGCCCAGCAGAACGTCGAGCGCTACTTCGGCGGCCCCCACCCCGCCTGGCAGCTCACCGTCGGCGACCTCCAGGACAACCTGTCCGACACCGACGTCGACCGCGTCATCCTCGACATGCTCGCCCCCTGGGAGTGCCTGGAGGCCGTCTCCAAGGCCCTGGTCCCCGGCGGCATCCTGTGCTGCTACGTCGCCACCACCACCCAGCTCGCCCGGACCGTCGAGTCCATCCGCGAGATCGGCTGCTTCAACGAGCCGACCGCCTGGGAGACGATGATCCGCAACTGGCACATCGAGGGCCTGGCCGTCCGCCCCGACCACCGGATGATCGGCCACACCGGCTTCCTGCTCACCGCCCGCCGCCTCGCCGACGGCGTCGAGCCCCCCATGCGCCGCCGCCGCCCCGCCAAGGGCGCCTACGGCGAGGACTACGCCGGACCCAACGCCGAAGGCGGCGGCCGCTGACGCGACCGCGTACCGCAGTCAACGCCCCGGCGCTGCGGCGGAGTTCCCCAAAACCGTACGGAACTCCGCCGCAGCGCCTTTAGCTTGACACCCCGCCACAAACCGTACGATCCGGGCAGCCCCTTGTTCGGCACCCCGGACCCCGGCGTTCCACCCCACTGTGACGTGTGGCACGATGCAGGCCACTCCCACCGGCACAGCCCTCCCAGGAGACGCTCCTAGTGCAGCAATCCGCCGTTCCGGAACTCGCGCACACCCAGACCCGCCCGATCCACTGGGTCGCCACCGCCGCGGCCGTCGCCGGAGTGATGGCGCTCTCCTCGCTCCTGCAGCCCAACCCGGCCACCGCGGCCCAGCCCGCCGGCCCCCGCACCAAGGCCGCGCACCCGGCCACCGCGCCCGGCACGGCGGGACTGGACTTCCCGATCACCTGCGGCCCGGTCAAAGCGGTCGTACGGAAGAAGGCCAGCGGAGACCTCGACGGCGACGGCAACCCCGAGACCGTCGCCGTCGTGCACTGCGACGCCCCCATGGGCACCCCACCCGACGGCGTCTACGTCATCACGCGCGCGACCGACGGCAAGCCCCGCGTCGTCGCCACCCTCCTCGCCCCCAAGACCGGCGACACCGTCAGTGACTTCGACGTACGCGACGGAGCCGTCACCGCCACCGTCTACGGATACTCGTCCGACGACGTGCCCCGCTGCTGCCCCGACATCACCGACCACGTGAAGTGGCAGTGGAAGAACGGCTCGTTCGTGCGCTCGACACCCGCCGGCACCCACAGCGTCTGAGAGCCGCCACGCGCACGTGTGAGAAATCAGACAGTCGTAACGGCCCGTACCCGTTACATCACTCAGCGTCCGGACCGTAGACCTCGACCCTGTCCGAAACACGGCGGACATGAATGCACTCACCCGGACATTCCTTCGCCGAATCCACGACATCCGTGAGAAGCGGCAACGGCACCGGCGTCGCGGCCCCCGGCACCTGCAACAACTCGTCCCCCGCGCCCTTCACATAGGCCAGACCATCGATGTCCAGCTCGAACACCTCAGGCGCGTACTGCGCACAGATGCCGTCGCCCGTACACAGGTCCTGGTCGATCCAGACCTCCAGTTCCTCGCCGTCGGCCACGGCCTCCTGCTGCACGCTCATCTCTCCTGCCGTTTACAAGTCGAGCCTGCGGGAATCCGGCCAGCTCTGACGGGTGTTGAACACTGTGACCCTACCTCCGGCAGCTTTCCAATCATGTTCGGTGGGTATTCCCCTGGCGTGAGGGAGAGCGCAAGGGTGAAGATCGGACACACCCCGACCGTCTTTGTGATCTAGGGGTTTCAATCGACACCCACCCAGGTAGGGTCTGGAAGCGTCCAGCTCCCCTTGGAGGAGGTGAGGACCGTGGCAGCCCACGACGACGACATGAACCGCGGCATCCGCCCGGGACGCGGGTCCGACGACCCGGCCGGGCAGATTGCCTACCTTGAGCAGGAGATCGCCGTCCTGCGACGCAAGCTCGCCGACTCTCCGCGACACACGAGGATTCTCGAAGAGCGGATCGTCGAGCTGCAGACCAACCTGGCCGGCGTGTCCGCCCAGAACGAGCGACTCGCCAACACGCTCCGTGAGGCCCGCGACCAGATCGTGGCCCTCAAGGAGGAGGTCGACCGGCTCGCACAGCCACCGGCCGGCTTCGGTGTCTTCCTCGCAGCGAACGAGGACGGCACGGCCGACATCTTCACCGGGGGCCGCAAGCTCCGGGTGAACGTCAGCCCCAGCGTCGACCTCGAAGAGCTCCGGCGCGGCCAGGAAGTGATGCTCAACGAAGCGCTCAACGTGGTCGAGGCCATGGAGTTCGAGCGCGTCGGGGACATCGTCACCCTCAAGGAGATCCTCGAGGACGGCGAGCGCGCCCTGGTGCTCGGGCACACCGACGAGGAACGGGTGGTACGGCTCGCCGAGCCGCTGCTGGACGTCACCATCCGCCCCGGCGACGCCCTGCTGCTCGAACCCCGATCCGGCTACGTCTACGAGATCGTTCCGAAGAGCGAGGTCGAGGAACTCGTCCTCGAAGAAGTACCCGACATCGGCTACGAGCAGATCGGCGGCCTCGGCGGCCAGATCGAAGCCATCCGCGACGCGGTCGAGCTGCCGTACCTCTACCCCGACCTGTTCAAGGAGCACGAACTGCGGCCGCCCAAGGGCGTCCTGCTGTACGGACCGCCCGGATGCGGCAAGACGCTCATCGCCAAGGCCGTCGCCAACTCGCTGGCCAAAAAGGTCGCCGAGGTCACCGGCCAGGCCCAGGGCAAGAGCTTCTTCCTCAACATCAAGGGCCCCGAGCTGCTGAACAAGTACGTCGGCGAGACCGAGCGGCAGATCCGCCTCGTCTTCCAGCGCGCCCGGGAAAAGGCCAGCGAGGGCACCCCCGTCATCGTCTTCTTCGACGAGATGGAATCCCTCTTCCGCACCCGCGGCTCCGGCGTCAGCTCGGACGTGGAGAACACCATCGTCCCCCAGCTGCTCGCCGAGATCGACGGTGTCGAAGGCCTGCAGAACGTGGTCGTCATCGGCGCCTCCAACCGCGAGGACATGATCGACCCCGCCATCCTGCGCCCCGGCCGCCTCGACGTGAAGATCAAGATCGAACGCCCGGACGCCGAAGCCGCCAAGGACATCTTCGGCAAGTACCTCACCGAACGCCTCCCCCTGCACGCCGACGACCTCGGCGAACACGGCGGAAGCAAGTCGACCACCGTCGAAAGCATGATCCAGACAGCCGTCGAGCACATGTACGCGGAATCCGAGGAAAACCGCTTCCTGGAGGTCACCTACGCCAACGGTGACAAGGAAGTCCTCTACTTCAAGGACTTCAACTCCGGCGCCATGATCGAGAACATCGTCGGCCGCGCCAAAAAGATGGCGATCAAGGACTTCCTCGACCACAACCAGAAGGGCCTCCGCGTCTCCCACCTCCTCCAGGCATGCGTGGACGAGTTCAAGGAGAACGAGGACCTGCCCAACACCACCAACCCGGACGACTGGGCCAGGATCTCCGGAAAGAAGGGCGAACGGATCGTCTACATCCGTACCCTCATCACCGGAAAGCAGGGCGCGGACACCGGACGCTCCATCGACACGGTGGCGAACACCGGTCAGTACCTGTAAACACAGGGCGGCTGCGGGTGCCCTCAACGGGGTACCCGCAGCCAACTGTTTTTCCGGCGAACGCTCGGAGTAAAAGGCGAGCAAGGCAATGACGCAAATGATCTCCCCACCAGCGCAAAGCCGTTCTAGGCTCTTCGGTACCGCCGAGTCGCGCAGTGCGGGGACGGGCACCGCACACGCACCGGAGCGCCAGCGGTACTTGAGCGGCGCCCCCGACCGAGGGCGCCGCCGGGCAAGGAGGGCCGCATGACCGTACGGCGAGTAATGGGCATCGAGACGGAGTACGGCATCTCCGTCCCCGGCCACCCCAACGCCAATGCCATGCTCACCTCGTCCCAGATCGTCAACGCCTACGCGGCGGCGATGCACCGGGCCCGCCGGGCCCGCTGGGACTTCGAGGAGGAGAACCCGCTGCGCGACGCACGGGGCTTCGACCTCGCACGCGAAGCCGCCGACGCCAGCCAGCTCACCGACGAGGACATCGGCCTCGCCAACGTGATCCTCACCAACGGCGCACGACTCTACGTCGACCACGCACACCCCGAATACAGCGCCCCCGAGGTCACCAACCCCCGCGACGCCGTCCTCTGGGACAAGGCCGGCGAACGGATCATGGCCGAGGCCGCCGAACGCGCGGCCCAGCTCCCCGGCGCCCAGCCGATCCACCTCTACAAGAACAACACCGACAACAAGGGCGCCTCCTACGGCACGCACGAGAACTACCTGATGAAACGGGAGACCCCCTTCTCGGACATCGTGCGCCACCTCACGCCCTTCTTCGTCTCCCGCCAGGTCGTCACCGGCGCCGGCCGCGTCGGCATCGGCCAGGACGGCCACGAACACGGCTTCCAGCTCAGCCAGCGCGCCGACTACTTCGAGGTCGAGGTCGGCCTGGAGACCACTCTCAAACGCCCCATCATCAACACCCGGGACGAGCCGCACGCCGACGCCGAGAAGTACCGCCGCCTGCACGTGATCATCGGCGACGCCAACCTCTCCGAGATCTCCACCTACCTGAAACTCGGCACGACCGCACTCGTCCTGTCCATGATCGAGGACGGCTTC
This sequence comes from Streptomyces gilvus, assembly GCF_022513565.1. GTDB lineage: Bacteria > Actinomycetota > Actinomycetes > Streptomycetales > Streptomycetaceae > Streptomyces > Streptomyces gilvus. The sequence goes on from NZ_JAKWBE010000012.1 coordinate 208,964, forward strand.
ATCGCCGTCGACCTGGCCGTGGACCAGCCCGTCCGCACCCTCCACCAGGTCTCCCACGACCCGACGCTCCAGCGCCTGGTCACCCTCCGCAGCGGCCGCACCCTGACCGCGGTCCAGCTCCAGATGGAGTACTACGAGCTGTCCCGCAAGTACGTCGAGGAGCGCTTCGGAGCCGACGCGGACGAACAGACCAAGGACGTCCTGGCCCGCTGGGAGGACACCCTCAACCGCCTGGAGAACGACCCGATGAGCCTGGCCGGCGAGCTGGACTGGGTCGCCAAACGGGAACTCATGGAGGGCTACCGGCGCCGTGACAGCCTCGACTGGGACGCCGCCAAGCTCCACCTCCTCGACCTGCAGTACGCCGACGTACGGGCCGAGAAGGGCCTCTACAACCGGCTGGCGGCCCGCGGACGCATCAAGCGGCTGCTGACCGAGGACGAGGTCGAGCAGGCCCGCACGAAGCCGCCGGAGGACACCCGCGCCTACTTCCGCGGACGCTGCCTCGAGCAGTACGCGGACGACGTCGCGGCCGCCTCCTGGGACTCCGTGATCTTCGACCTCCCGGGGCGGGACTCGCTCCAGCGCGTCCCAACCCTCGAACCGCTTCGCGGAACGCGAAATCACGTCAAGGAGCTCTTGGACCGCTGCCGCACGGCGGAAGACCTGGTCAGGGTGCTGTCGGGCGGCTGAGCGGGTACCCGGGCCGTCTCCGCCCGGCAGGGTGGAAAAGTCGGCACAAGGGAATCATCGAGGTGGTCCCCGTACGTTGAGGGAATGCGGGGCCGATGTCGGACCCTGCTTGTAGGGTCTGATCAAGAACGTCGAACCGAGCGGGGTGAGGGTTATGGCGACCAAGGACACCGGCGGCGGCCAGCAGAAGGCGACGCGCTCCACGGAAGAGGTCGAGGAGCAGGCGACAGAGGCGCAGGGCTCCGAGGACCTGAAGGAGCGCCACGAGAAGCTGAGCGACGACGTGGACTCCGTCCTGGACGAGATCGACGATGTCCTCGAGGAGAATGCAGAGGATTTCGTCCGTAGTTTCGTTCAGAAGGGCGGCCAGTAGCCTTCGAATCGAAGGTTGCGGGGGGAATTGGATCGGTGATCGAAGGTGACTCGAAGCGCTGCTCGCGGTGCAAGGAACCTAAGCCGCGAGCAGCCTTCGCAAGCAACAAGTCGGCTCGCGACGGGCTGCAGGCGTACTGCCGAAAATGCTGGGCGGAGTATCACCAGGAGCGGCAGCTAGCCAAGGGGAAGAAGATCCGCCCTCGGGTGGAGACCCCCGAGGGCCACAAGTTCTGCCGCAGTTGTGGCGAGATCAAGCCGCACAGCGAGTGGCATCGCAATGCGACTGCATCCGACGGTCTCTCGACGAGTTGTAAGGCGTGCAGGGCAAACAAGGCTCGCGCTGGACATCTGAAGCGGCAGTACGGCATCACCGAAGCCGAGCGTGACGCGTTGGTTGCCTCTCAAGGGGGCGTCTGCTGCATATGTTTGGCAGCTGTGCCGGAGCATGTGGATCACTGCCACAAGACGGGTAGGGTCCGAGGCGTACTGTGCTTCAGCTGCAATGCCGCACTGGGGCAGTTCAAGGATCGGCCCGATGCCATAAGGCGGGCTGCTGCTTATGTGGAAGGAATCGCGTGGAAGCCAACACTCGTAGCACCGGGCGTCTACCAGCTGCCTTCCTGACGCCTGGGTCGTCGTCGTTCATGGACTTCCTGTCCGAGCACCAGCCGGAGATGCTGCCGGGCAACCGGCGACTGCCCCCGACGCAGGGTGTGATCGAGGCGCCGCACGGGACGACGATCGTCGCCGTCACGTTCCCGGGCGGGGTCGTGCTCGCCGGTGACCGCCGGGCCACCATGGGCAATGTGATCGCCCAGCGCGACATCGAGAAGGTTTTCCCCGCCGACGAGTACTCGGCGGTCGGCATCGCCGGCACCGCCGGTCTCGCCGTCGAGATGGTCAAGCTGTTCCAGCTGGAGCTGGAGCACTTCGAGAAGGTCGAGGGCGCGCAGCTGTCCCTGGAGGGCAAGGCGAACCGACTGTCGACCATGATCCGTTCCAACCTCGGCATGGCCATGCAGGGCCTGGCCGTGGTCCCGCTCTTCGCCGGTTACGACGTGGACCGTGAGAAGGGCCGTATCTTCTCCTACGACGTGACGGGCGGCCGCAGTGAGGAGCACGGCTACGCGGCGACGGGCTCCGGTTCGATCTTCGCGCGCGGTGCCATGAAGAAGCTCTTCCGTGACGACCTGACCGAGGAGCAGGCCACCACCCTGGTGGTGCAGGCTCTGTACGACGCGGCAGACGACGACTCGGCGACCGGTGGTCCCGATGTCGCCCGCCGGATCTACCCGATCGTCACCGTGATCACCGAGGACGGTTTCCGTCGGCTCACCGAGGACGAGTCGTCCGAGATCGCCCGCTCGATCCTGGAGCGGCGCCTCGAGCAGCCCGACGGCCCGCGGGCCGCGCTGCTGTAGCGGCGGCCGGTTTCTTGTGAAGGTGATCCAGTTGACTTCGACAGAAAGGGACGGATAACCGGTGTCGACGCCGTTCTATGTCTCACCTCAGCAGGCCATGGCCGACCGGGCGGAGTACGCCCGCAAGGGCATCGCCCGTGGTCGCAGCCTGGTCGTGCTGCAGTACGCCGACGGCATCGTCTTCGTCGGCGAGAACCCGTCCCGTGCGCTGCACAAGTTCAGCGAGATCTACGACCGGATCGGTTTCGCGGCCGCCGGTAAGTACAACGAGTACGAGAATCTGCGGATCGGTGGTGTGCGGTATGCCGATCTTCGTGGTTACACCTATGACCGTGACGATGTGACCGCTCGTGGTCTGGCCAACGTCTATGCCCAGACGCTGGGCACGATCTTCTCCTCGGCGGGTGAGAAGCCGTACGAGGTGGAGCTGGTGGTGGCGGAGGTCGGTGAGACTCCGGACGGGGATCAGATCTATCGTCTGCCGCACGACGGTTCGATCGTGGACGAGCACGGTTCGGTCGCGGTCGGTGGCAACGCGGAGTTGATCAGCAACTACCTGGACCAGGAGCATCGGGAGGGCATGTCCCTCGCGGAGGGGCTGAAGCTGGCGGTGAAGGCCCTGTCGCGTGAGTCGAACGGGACGCAGCGGGAGATCCCGGCGGAGCGTCTCGAGGTGGCGGTGCTGGACCGTACGCGTCCGCAGGCCCGTAAGTTCAAGCGTATCGTCGGCCGTCAGTTGTCCCGGCTGCTGGAGGTGGACGGGGCGTCCACCGAGGCGGAGAGCAGCACGGAGGGCTCCGACGAGGAGTAGTCCGTTCCGCTCCGTTTCTCACCCCTTGTGTGCCCCGGCCGTCGACGCGGCCGGGGCACAGGGCGTTCAGGGGCCGCTGGGGGGCGCTGTGGAGCCTCGTACGACGAGATGGACGGGGATGTCGCCCGCGTCGGGTTCGTGGCCGTCCAGGACGGCCAGGAGGGCGCGCATGCCGTGCTCGCCGAACAGTTCGGCGTCCAGGTGGACGGTGGTGAGTTCGGGGTCGAGGGCGGTGGCGAGGGCGAGGTCGTCGAGGCCGGTGACCGAGAGGTCGTCGGGGACGCGCAGGCCGAGGCGTCGGGCGGCTTTGTAGGCGCCGGCGGCGAGTTTGTCGTCGTCGCAGACGAGGGCGGTGGGCCGGGGTCCGGGGGCGGAGAGGGCTGCTTCGGCGGCGGTGCGGGCGTCGTCGATGGTGATGGGTGCGCGGGCCGTGCGCAGGGTGGTGCCGGGCAGGGCGGCGAGGCGGGTGGCGAGTTCACGTGCGCGTACGTCGAAGGTCCAGGAGGGCACGTCGGCGGCCAGGTGGAGGAAGTGCCGGTGGCCGAGGTTCAGGAGGTGGTCGGCGATCTGGCGTACGCCGTCGGTGATGTCGAGGTTGACGGTGGCGGCGCCCAGGCTGCCCTCGGGGTCGCTGTCGAGCATCACCAGGGGGAGTTGGTCGCCGCGGATGGCGCTGAGGGCGTCGGCGGCCATGGAGGAGGCGATGACGCCGTCGAGGGCTGCCTGGGCGGAGGCGAAGGGGTCTTTGGCCGGGCCGATGCCTTGGGGGGAGGGGTAGAGGACGACGCCGAAGCCGTGGTCGGCTGCTACGCGTGCGGCGCCGGTGTAGACGCCGGCGAAGAACTCGTTGGTGAGGGCCGGGACGACGAGGAGGACGGTGCGGGTGCGGCCGAGGCGCAGGTTGCGGGCGGCGAGGTTGGGCCGGTACCCGAGTTCGCGGGCGGCCTCTCGTACTCGCTCCGCGGTGGCTTCGGACACGCGTCCGCGCCATTTGTCGCCGAGGACGAGTGAGACGGCTGCCTGGGAGACTCCGGCCGCTTGTGCGACGTCACGGCTGGTGGGGCGCGTGCCGTTGCGTGCCACCGTGGGTCGCTCCTTCTGTCTGGACGGGTGAACAGCGCTCATGGTACGTATGAGCGACGGGGTTATACGTAACACTTGGAGGCGGGCATGGCCGAGGGATACCTGGAGATCCTCAGGGCGAGGCACGCGGCGCGCCTTCTCGTGGGCACGCTGGTGGGCCGGCTGCCCAATGCCACGGCCGCGATCGCGATCGTGCTGTTCGTGCGCGCGGAGGGCGGCACGTACGGCCTCGCGGGCGGGCTGGCGGCCGTGTACGGCGTCGCCAACGCGGTCGGGCAGCCGGTGTTGGGGCGGCTCGTGGACCTGCACGGGCAGCCGCGCGTCCAGCTGCCCGCCGTGCTCGCCTCGGCCCTCGCCATGGCAGGGTTCGCCGTCACGGGCACCCATCCCCTTCCGCTCGCCTACGCGTGCGTGGCGGCCGCCGGGCTGCTGACGCCGCCCCTGGAGGGCGGTCTGCGGGCTCTGTGGCCCTCGGTGCTGGGCCGGGAGGAGCAGGTGCACACGGCGTACGCGATGGACGCGGTGGCGCAGGAAGTGATGTTCACGGTGGGCCCATTGTTGGTGACGCTCTGTGTCTCCCTGTGGTCGGCCGAGGCGGCGCTGCTGATCGTGAACGCCGTCGGTGTGCTCGGCGCCCTGTCCGTGGTCGTGTCGCCGCCCTCACGTGCGTGGCGCTCGGCGCCGCGTGAGGCGCACTGGCTGGGCGCCCTGCGCTCTCCGGGGCTGCTGGCCCTGCTGGGCGCGCTGCTGTTCGTGGGCATGGCGCTGGGCTCGATCACGGTGGCCTCGGTGCCGTACGCGGACGACCACGGCGGTGACGCGGTGTACGGCTGGCTGATGGCCGCTCTCGGGCTGGGTGCGCTGATCGGCGGCACCGTGTACGGGGCGCGGCGGTGGACGGGCGAGCCGGCCCGGCGACTGCGGGTGCTGGTGGCGCTTCTGGCGGTGTGTTATCTGCCGCTGACGTTCATGCCGGGTGCGGTCGCCATGGTGCTGCTCACCGTGCTGGCGGGGGTGTTCCTGGCGCCCTGCGTTGCCTGCGCGTTCGTCCTGGTCGACCGGCACGCGCCGAGCGGGACGGTCACGGAGGCGTTCTCCTGGCTGGTGACGACGTTCACTGTCGGCGCCTCGGTCGGAACGGGCCTCGCGGGCCCGGTCGTCGAGGCGGGTGGGGCCCTGTGGGGGTTCGTCGTGCCCGGTGTCGCGGGGGGTGTGTCGTTGCTGGTTCTGCTGGCCACCGGGAGGGTCCTCGCAGCTCCCGCCGGGCGGGCGGTCGTTGCGGCTTCATCGGAAAATGATCCAAACCGTGCGGCCGAACCCCGTTTCAGTTCAGGGGATCGGGCGTAATGTTCACTCATGGACCGCCGCATTTTCGGGCTGGAGAACGAGTACGGCGTCACATGTACGTTCAGGGGACAGCGCCGCCTGTCTCCCGACGAGGTGGCGCGGTACCTCTTCCGCCGTGTCGTGTCATGGGGCCGCAGCAGCAATGTCTTTCTGCGAAACGGCGCCCGCCTCTATCTCGACGTGGGCTCACATCCGGAATACGCGACACCCGAATGTGACAACGTGACCGAACTGGTCACCCACGACAAGGCCGGCGAACGCATTCTGGAAGGACTCCTGGTAGACGCCGAACGACGCCTGCACGAGGAAGGAATCGCGGGCGACGTCTACCTCTTCAAGAACAACACCGACTCGGCCGGCAACTCCTACGGCTGCCACGAGAACTATCTCGTCGCCCGGCACGGGGAGTTCTCCCGGCTGGCGGACATCCTCATCCCGTTCCTGGTCACGCGGCAGCTGCTGTGCGGGGCGGGCAAGGTGCTGCAGACCCCGCGCGGGGCCGTCTATTGCGTCAGCCAGCGCGCGGAGCACATCTGGGAGGGCGTGTCCTCGGCGACGACCCGTTCGAGGCCGATCATCAACACCCGCGACGAACCGCACGCGGACGCCGAGCGTTACCGCCGGCTGCACGTCATCGTGGGCGACTCGAACATGTCCGAGACGACCATGCTGCTCAAGGTCGGCGCCACCGACCTGGTGCTGCGCATGATCGAGGCGGGCACCGTGATGCGCGACCTGACCCTGGAGAACCCGATCCGGGCGATCCGTGAGGTCAGCCACGACATCACCGGCCGGCGCAAGGTGCGCCTGGCCAGCGGCCGCGAGGCCTCCGCCCTGGAGGTGCAGCGGGAGTACTACGAGAAGGCCGTGGACTTCTGCGAGCGCCGCGGCATCCGCACCGGCACCGTCGAGCAGGTCCTGGAGCTGTGGGGCCGCACGCTGGACGCGATCGAGGCGGAGGACCTCGACCGGATCGGCACCGAGATCGACTGGGTGATGAAGTACAAGCTCATCGAGCGGTACCGGGCCAAGCACAACATGACCATGTCCCATCCGCGGGTCGCGCAGATAGACCTCGCCTACCACGACATCCACCGTCGTCGTGGCCTGTACTACCTGCTCGAGAAGAAGGGCCAGGCGGCCCGTATCTGCAACGACTTGAAGATCTTCGAGGGCAAGTCCGTTCCGCCGCAGACCACTCGGGCCCGGCTGCGCGGCGACTTCATCCGCCGGGCTCAGGAACAGCGCCGGGACTTCACCGTCGACTGGGTCCATCTCAAGCTCAACGACCAGGCCCACCGCACGGTGTTGTGCAAGGACCCGTTCCGGTCGGTGGACGACCGGGTGGAGAAGCTCATCGCCGGAATGTGAGCAACCCGTTCCGGTGAACACCGGAACGCAACACGGGCGCCGCACGTTTTCCGTGCGGCGCCCTTCTCACGCCGTAGAGTTGCGCGCACGCCAATCAACCAAGATCGATCGATACGAGGCCCCCACCGTGCGCCGACGCTCCCTACTCATCGCCGTACCCGCAGGACTGGTCACGCTCGCCGGATGCGGCGACGACAACAAGTCCGACTCGAGCAAGGCGAGCGACAGCGCGTCGCCCTCCGCGCAGGCCACGTCCGCCGCGCCGCCGCCGAAGATCGTCGACGGGCCGCTGCCGGCCATCACGGCGGGCACGGCGTTCGGCACGAAGCCGACGGTCGCCAAGGGCAGCGGCGAGCCCTCGAAGCAGCTGGCCGTGAAGACGGTGATCGCGGGCAGCGGCAAGACCGTCGCGGAGAACGACTACATCCAGGCCCACTACCTCGGCCAGATCTGGGACACCGCGAAGGTCTTCGACAACTCCTACGACCGTAAGACCCCGCTGCTGATCCAGCTCGCCCAGGGCAGCATCATCGACGGCTGGCGCTACGCCCTGGCCGGCAAGAAGGTCGGCAGCCGCGTCCTGTTCTCGGTGCCCCCCACCTGGGGGTACGGCACGACGGGGAACGCGCAGGCCGGCATCAAGGGGACGGACACGCTGGTCTTCGTCGCCGACATCCAGGGAGCGTTCAACGCGACCAGCTCCGCCAAGGGCGCCGACGTCCCGCAGAGCGATCCCAAGCTGCCGAAGGTCGGCACCAACACCGACGGCAAGGCCCCCTCGATCGACATTCCCAAGGCGACCGCGCCGACGGGGCTGGTGGCGAAGTACGTCATCGAGGGCGACGGAGACGTGGTCGGCGCGAAGGACACCGTGCTCGTGCAGTACAAGGGCGTGGTGTGGGACAGCGGCAAGGAGTTCGACTCGACGTACAGCCGCAAGGCGCTGACGTCGTTCTCGCTGCAGCAGGTCGTCAAGGGCTGGGCGCAGGGTCTGACCGGCAAGAAGGTCGGCAGCCGCGTCCTGATCGTCATCCCGCCGAAGCTGGGCTACGGTGACAACCCGCCGGCGGGCAGTGGGCTGAAGAAGGACTCGGTGCTGGTGTTCTCGGTGGACGTCCTGGCCAAGATGTGATGCGCCGGTGATGTAAGACTGTGCGTGTTGCCTTTCCGCAGACAAGCAGGAGCTAGAGACGTGAGCATCGAGAAGCCCGAGATCGACTTCCCGGGCGGCGAGCCCCCGGCGGACCTCGAGATCAAGGACATCTGGGAGGGCGACGGCGCGGTGGCGCAGGCGGGCCAGACCGTCACCGTCCACTACGTGGGCGTCGCCTTCAGCACCGGCGAGGAGTTCGACGCGAGCTGGAACCGCGGCACCCCCTTCCGCTTCCCGCTGGGCGGCGGCCGGGTCATCAAGGGCTGGGACCTGGGCGTGCAGGGCATGAAGGTCGGCGGCCGCCGTCAGCTGACCATCCCGGCGCACCTCGCCTACGGCAACCAGAGCCCGACCCCGGCGATCAAGCCGGGCGAGACCCTGATCTTCGTGGTGGACCTGGTCGCCGTCTGACCGTCGGATCCGACCGGACCCGATCACCTGGGGCCCATGCCTGCTCGGGCATGGGCCCTCGGCTTTTGCCACGCCACTTCGGGGCGGTACGGTCATCGTCGTAAAGGACCATAGGGAGGCGAAGGGCGTCGATGGCCATTGCCAAGGCCGAGCGGCTGATGAACCTGGCGCTGTGCCTGCTCGGGACGCGGCGGCCGCTGAGCAAGCGTGAGCTGCGCGAGTCCATCGAGGCCTATCTGGAGGCCAATTCGGAGGACGCCTTCAGCCGCATGTTCGAGCGGGACAAGGACGACCTGCGTGAACTCGGCCTGGTCATCGAGACGGTGGAGAACCTCGACGGCGAGACCGGCTACCTCGCCCGCCGCGACAGCAACCGTCTGCCGCCCATCACGCTGGACGCCGAGGAGGCGGCTGCCCTCGGTCTCGCCGCCAAGGTGTGGCAGCAGGCGCGGCTCGCCGGCGCGGCCAGCGGAGCCCTGCAGAAGCTGCGCGCGGCGGGACTGCCCGAGGACGTCGACCCGTACGAGGCCCACGGCGCCCTGGAGCCGCGCATCCCTGTCCACGAGGCCGCGTTCGAGCCGTTGATGCTGGCCTGCCGCGACCGCCGGCCGGTCGTCTTCGACTACCGCAAGGCGAACGCCGCCCACCCCGAGCCCCGGCACGTGGAGCCCTGGGCGCTGGAGTGCTGGCGCGGCCACTGGTATCTGGCCGGTTTCGACCGCGACCGGGGTGCCGAGCGGGTCTTCCGCCTGTCGCGGATCACCGGCAAGGTCCGCAGCCGCAGCGGGCGGTTCACCGCCGAGATCCCCGATGTCGTCACCGTCCGCGAGACGGTCGCGAGCTGGGCGGGGGAGACCGCCGACCGCTCCGCGCTGATCCGGCTGCGCGCGGACGCCGGGTACCCCCTTCGGGCGAAGGCCACCTCGGTGCGGGAACTCGGCGACGGGTGGGACGAGTTGGAGATTCCGTACGGGCACGGGCTGGACGCCTGGCTGGTGGAGTTCGGTCCGGACGTGGTGGTCCTGGAGCCGGCCGAGTTGCGGGCGGACGTCGTGGACCGGCTGCGGGCCGTGGCCAAGGGCTGAGGGGGAGCGGAGCAGGACAGTGGCAGGCAAACCGGTCAGGCCCGTCAACGCCATCGACCAGACCCGGCGGATGCTCTCCCTGGTGACGTATCTGAAGGAGCGCCCCGGGGCCAGGGTCGAGGACGTGGCGCGCGCCTTCGGCATCACCGAGGACGAGCTGGTCTCCGACCTCGACGTGCTGCCCATGTGCGGCACCAGCTTCCGCGGCGGCGATCTCCTCGACATCGACACCGACGGCGAGCGCATCTGGTGGCACAACCCGGCCGCCCTCGGGGAGGAGACCGCGGAGCCGCTGCGTCTGGCCGCCGACGAGGCGACCGCGCTGCTCGTGGCCGCCCGCGCGGTGTCCACGCTGCCGGGTCTGCGTGAGGGGGACCGGCAGGCGCTGCTGCGGGCCACCGCCAAGGTGGAGGCCGCGGCGGGTGAGGCGGCCGGCGCCAGCGCCCGCCTCTCGGTGACCTTCGAGGCGGAGGGCGGGGTCTTCGCGGACGTCGACCGGGCGATTGCCGAGCGGCGGCGGCTGTGGATCCGTTACTACTCGCCGGCCCGTGACGAGGTCACCGAGCGGGAGATCGACCCCATCCGCCTGGTCAGCGTCGGGCACACCTATGTGGAGGCCTGGTGCCGGCGCTCCGAGGCGCGCCGCACCTTCCGGCTCGACCGGGTCGCCGAGATCAAGATCCTGGACGAGCCGTCCGCGCCGCCCGAGATAGAGCTCAGGGACCTGTCCGAGGGGCTGGTCCAGCCGGCCGCCGAGGACCCGGAGGTCGTCGTCGAGGTCGGCCCGGGCGGCCGCTGGGTCGCCGAGTACTACCCGCACGACAGCGCCGATGAGCTTGCCGACGGCGGGCTGCGTATTACCCTGCGCACCCCCGACCCCGCGTCGCTGCGGCGGCTGGCGCTGCGGCTGGGCCGTGACGGCCGGATCGTCTCCCCGCCCGACCTCGCCGCCAGCGCCCGCCGGGCGGCCCGTGAGGCGCTCGCGGCGTACGACGGGGTCGAGGCGCGGGGCACGGATCAGGAGCACTCGGTTCACGACCGTCGGGAGTGAGCCGGAGGACGCCGGTGCCCGGGGGCGAGCGCCCGCGGGGCTGGGCACGGTCGCCCCTCGGCTCCGGCCGAGGCGCTCCGGACGCGAACGACCAGGGAAGAGGGAGCAAGGGCTGTGAGCGAGTCGTCGGTGTCGGATGTGCGGGGCATGTCGGTGGCGGCCGCCTTCGCCGGGATGAGAAGTGTGGCCCCGGTGGTGTTCAAGGCGGGCTGCCCGGACTGCCGGGGCAGCTTCGAGCTCACCGCCAACGCCCTCAGACTGGCCATCGGCGCCAGCAGCCGCTCCACGTTCTACTCCTTCACCTGCCCGGACTGCGGAGCCGCGGTCCGCAAGCCGGCCGGGGAGCGGATCGTGGAACTGCTCACCGGCGGCGGGGTCAGGACCCTGCGGCTGCACACGCCGTAGAGAGGTCTAGTCTCGGCGTCATGTTCTGGCCGATGTTCGCGGTAGCCATGGGTTTTCTGGGTCTCGCCGTCCTGGGGGTGTTCGCCGTCCGGGTCTTCGTGGAGGCACAGCGTCTGGGCAGGCAGGTCAGCGACTCGGCGCGGCGGATCAACCGGGCCGCCGAGGACCTGGAGCGGGCCGCGGTGAGCACCGCGCGGGCCGTGGACTCCCTGTGAGTCCCGCTGCGCGAGCCATGTGAGTCCTGCGCCGCAGGCGGTTTGGGTCACTTCGACCTGTCACCGGAGCCACAGTGACGGGTACGCTGCTGGTCGCGGCCCGGAGAACGAGGCCCGGACCGCGGACCGGGAGTACGCACGGGGATTGCCTCACGTTTACCCCTGAGCGTTACGATCGCTGTCAACACGATCGATCGGACATGTGTCCGACCGGTCGGACAGCACCCCACCCCAGCCGCCTCGGTGAGAAGGTAAAGACTTATGTTCGGAAGGCTCGGCGCCCCCGAGATCATTCTCATCCTCGTCGTCATCGTCCTGCTGTTCGGCGCGAAGAAGCTTCCCGACATGGCGCGCTCGCTCGGCAAGTCCGCCCGCATCCTCAAGAGCGAGGCGAAGGCGATGAAGGAGGAGGGCAACACCCCGGCCACCCCGGCCGGCCCGCCGAACACCGGCGAGCAGCCCCCCGCTCAGCGCACCATCCAGGCCGCCCCTGGCGACGTGACCAGCTCGCGCCCGGTCACCGAGCCGACGGACTCCACCAAGGCCTGATGCAGGGCCGGACACCTCCGGCCTGCCGCACGAGATGAGGACGTGGGTTGCCCAAGTCTGCCCGCAAACAGGAGAAGGATCCCGAGGGGCGGATGCCCCTTGCGGACCACCTTCGTGAGCTGCGCAACCGGCTCGCGAAGGCGATGCTGGCCATCGTCGTGATCACGATCGTCGCCGCCTTCTTCTACAACGACATCATCAACTTCCTCACCAAGCCGGTCCTCGACTCGGTCGGGTGCGGGGAGACCTTCGAGCAGCTGGCCAAGTCCAAGTCCAGCTCTCACCCGTGCGCCCAGATCACGATCAACGGTCTGCTGGCGCCCTTCACGCTGGCCCTGCAGGTGTCCCTCATGGCCGGCGTGGTGTTCGCCTCGCCGATCTGGCTGTACCAGCTGTGGGCCTTCGTCGCGCCCGGACTGCACCGGCACGAGAAGAAGTACGCCTACGCGTTCGTCGGCACCGGCGTCCCGCTGTTCTTCGGCGGCGCCTTCTTCGCGTACAAGGTCCTGCCGACCACGGCGAAGGTGCTCATCGACTTCACCCCGCACGGCGTGAGCAACCTGCTCCCGCTCGACGACCTGCTCCAGCTCGTCACCCGCATGGTGATCGTCTTCGGGCTCTCCTTCGAGCTTCCCCTGCTGCTGATCATGCTCAACCTCACCGGGGTGCTCAGCGGCCAGCGGATGCTCGGCTGGTGGCGGGCGATGATCCTGGGCATCACGGTCTTCGCGGCGGTCGCGACGCCCAGCACGGACCCACTGTCGATGCTGGCCCTGGCCGGACCGATCTGGGTGCTGTACTTCGGCGCGGTCGTGTTCTCGATCTTCAACGACAAGCGCAAGCGCCGTCGTGAGGAGATGGGCCCCGCCGACGACGAGGCCTCCGACCTGGACCTCACCCCCGAGGACATCGGCGAGGTCGAGACCGTCTCGGCCAGCCGGGCACTGCCCGAGCAGGCCACCACGGACCGGGTCAATGGCTACGACGACGTGACCTGAGCGCCCGCTCGTCGAGCGCGGTCCGAGAGGTGCCCACCGTCCACCGGGACGAGGGCACCTCTCGGTGTTTGACGGCCAAGGTTCCGGATAATGATCGTCCTGTTGTCAGTGGGGCCCGGTACGCTCGAAAGCACGATGACAGAGGACCTCTCACCGGCCGAGCGGTACGCGGCTGCCCGTAGGCGCGCTGCCGAGCAGGCCACCGCGCTCGCCTCCTTCCGCGAGATGTACGACTTCGGCCTGGACCCCTTCCAGATCGAGGCCTGCCAGGCACTCGAAGCGGGCAAGGGCGTGCTGGTCGCCGCGCCCACCGGCTCCGGCAAGACGATCGTGGGCGAGTTCGCCGTCCACCTCGCCCTCCAGCAGGGCAAGAAGTGCTTCTACACGACACCCATCAAGGCGCTGTCGAACCAGAAGTACGCCGACCTGTGCCGCCGCTACGGAGCGGACAAGGTCGGCCTGCTCACCGGCGACAACAGCGTCAACTCCGAGGCGCCGGTGGTCGTGATGACCACCGAGGTCCTCAGGAACATGCTGTACGCCGGCTCCCAGACCCTCCTCGGCCTCGGCCACGTGGTCATGGACGAGGTGCACTACCTCTCCGACCGCTTCCGCGGAGCGGTGTGGGAAGAGGTGATCATCCACCTCCCCGAGTCGGTGACCCTGGTCTCGCTCTCCGCGACCGTCTCCAACGCCGAGGAGTTCGGCGACTGGCTGGACACCGTCCGCGGCGACACCGAGGTGATCGTCTCCGAGCACCGGCCCGTGCCGCTGTTCCAGCACGTGCTGGCCGGCCGCCGGATGTACGACCTCTTCGAGGAGGGCGAGGGCAGCAAGAAGGCCGTCAACCCCGACCTCACGCGTCTGGCCCGCATGGAGGCGAGCCGGCCGTCGTACCAGGACCGCAGGCGTGGCCGCGCCATGCGCGAGGCGGACCGGGAGCGGGAGCGCCGCCAGCGCTCGCGGGTGTGGACGCCGGGGCGTCCCGAGGTCATCGAGCGGCTCGACGCCGAGGGCCTGCTGCCTGCCATCACCTTCATCTTCAGCCGCGCGGCCTGCGAGGCGGCCGTACAGCAGTGCCTGTACGCCGGCCTCCGGCTCAACGACGACGAGGCGCGGGAGAAGGTGCGTGCGCTCGTCGAGGAGCGCACCGCGTCCATCCCGACCGAGGATCTGCACGTCCTCGGGTACTACGAGTGGCTGGAGGGCCTGGAGCGGGGCATAGCGGCCCATCACGCGGGCATGCTGCCGACGTTCAAGGAGGTCGTCGAGGAACTGTTCGTCCGCGGCCTGGTGAAGGCCGTGTTCGCCACGGAGACGCTCGCGCTCGGCATCAACATGCCCGCGCGCTCGGTGGTGCTGGAGAAGCTCGTCAAGTGGAACGGCGAGCAGCACGCCGACATCACGCCCGGCGAGTACACCCAGTTGACGGGCCGGGCCGGCCGGCGGGGCATCGACGTCGAGGGCCACGCCGTCGTGCTGTGGCAGCGCGGGATGAGCCCCGAGCACCTGGCGGGCCTCGCGGGCACGCGCACCTATCCGCTGCGCTCCAGCTTCAAGCCGTCGTACAACATGGCCGTCAACCTGGTGGAGCAGTTCGGGCGGCACCGCTCCCGCGAGCTGCTGGAGACGTCGTTCGCGCAGTTCCAGGCCGACAAGTCGGTCGTCGGGATCTCCCGTCAGGTGCAGCGCAACGAGGAGGGCCTGGATGGCTACAAGGCCTCCATGACCTGCCACCTCGGCGACTTCGAGGAGTACGCCCGCCTGCGGCGCGAACTGAAGGACCGCGAGACCGAGTTGGCCCGGCAGGGAGCGGCGGATCGGCGCGCGGAGGCCGCGGTGGCGCTGGAGAAGCTCAAGCCGGGCGACGTCATCCACGTGCCGACCGGCAAGTACGCCGGTCTGGCCCTGGTACTGGACCCCGGACTGCCGGCCGGACGGTCCAACGGGCACCGCGGCTTCGAACACCACGACGGGCCGCGACCGCTGGTGCTGACCGCCGAGCGGCAGGTCAAGCGACTGGCGTCGATGGACTTCCCGGTGCCCGTCGAGGCGCTGGAGCGGATGCGGATCCCCAAGTCCTTCAACCCGCGCTCGCCCCAGTCACGTCGGGACCTCGCCTCCGCGCTGCGCACCAAGGCCGGGCACATCCCGCCGGAGCGCGCGCGCAAGAAGCGCTCGCAGGCCGCCGACGACCGGGAGATCGCGCGCCTGCGCACCGCCATCAGGGCGCATTCCTGCCATGGGTGCAGCGAGCGCGAGGACCACGCGCGATGGGCCGAGCGGTACCACCGGCTGCTGCGGGACACCTCGCAGCTGGAGCGGCGCATCGAAGGCCGCACGAACACGATCGCGCGGACCTTCGACCGCATCGTGGCGCTGCTGACCGAGCTGGACTACCTGCGCGGCGACGAGGTCACCGAGCACGGCAAGCGGCTGGCACGGCTGTACGGCGAGCTCGATCTGCTGGCCAGTGAGTGCCTGCGGGAGGGCGTCTGGGAAGGACTCGGTCCCGAGGAGCTCGCGGCCTGTGTCTCGGCGCTGGTGTACGAGGCGCGGGTCGGGGACGACGCGATGGCGCCGAAGCTGCCGTCGGGCAAGGCCAAGGCCGCGCTCGGCGAGATGGTGCGGATCTGGGGGCGGCTGGACGCGCTCGAGGAGGACTTCCGGATCACGCAGACCGAGGGGGTCGGGCAGCGCGAGCCGGACCTCGGCTTCGCCTGGGCCGCGTACATGTGGGCCTCCGGGAAGGGGCTGGACGAGGTGCTGCGGGAGGCGGAGATGCCGGCGGGCGACTTCGTGCGGTGGTGCAAGCAGGTGATCGACGTGCTGGGGCAGATCTCGGCCGCGGCCCCTGTCTCCGGTGGCGAGGGGGCCACGGTCGCGAAGAATGCGCGTAAGGCTGTTGATCTGTTGCTGCGGGGGGTTGTGGCCTACTCGTCGGTGGGGTGACGGTTCGTTGGCGGGTGCGGGGTTCATTGTGGCTGGTCGCGCCCACGCGGCGGCCGCAGATTCAACACAGCCCCGCGCCCCCAAGGGCGTTGCCGTCACCGTCTGTTCAGATAGGAGCGCCAGCTTCCGTAGGACGTGATGTCCTCGGCGTCGGCCAATGCGCCTGGTTCGCAGAGGAAGCCGGGAACCCGGGTTCCGTCCGAGAGTTCTATGCTCCCCAGCGCCATGGGGCGGGGGAGTGTCGTCAGCAGTTGGCCCAGCCCTTCTGCCGGTAGGCGCCACACCTCCGTTTCGATCTCGGCGCCGCCCTCGCCCGCATGCACAAGACCCGGCTTCGGTGGGTCCGTCGGCAGGGCGTGCAGGCGGTAGACCGGGGCCGTCGTGGTGGTGCGGTCCAAGCGGGCGCCCAGGGACAGGAGTTGGGGGTTGAGGGGCTGGCCCGTCAGGTGGGCGCCGACTACCGCCACCCGGGTTTCCGGCTGGAGTGAGGCGGCGACCCTCGCCAGGCGTTCGTCCGTGAAGGCCGGGCCGATCAGCATCACGCCGAAGGGGAGGCCGTTCACCGAGCCTGCCGGGACGGCGACCGCGGCCAGGTCGAAGAGGTTCGTGGAGTTGGTGAAGCGGCCCAGGCGGGCGTTGGAGGCGAGGGGGGCGGCGGCGACTTCGGTGAGGGTCGGGTGGCCCGGGGTCGTGGGAAGGAGGAGGGCGTCCGCGTCGGAGAGTTCGGCGAGGGCGCGGGAGCGGAGGGCGGCCAGGCGGTCGAGGTCGGCGTAGAGCTGGTGGGCGGGGATGTCCCGGGCGCGGGTGATGATGCCGGCGACCGTGGGGTCCAGGCCCTCGATGCCGTCGGCTGACGCCTTGTCGACAAATCTCCCCACCGCTGTGTAGCGCTCGGCGACGAAGGCGCCCTCGTACAGCATCGCGGCGGCCTCGGTGAAGGGCGTCAGGTCCAGGGTGCGTACGTCGGCGCCCGTGGAGCACAGTCGGTCCACAACCGCCTCGTACGCCTGCGCCCAGCCCTCGTCCAGTTCGCCGAGTCGGTCGGGTGCCGGGACCGCGATGCGCCAGGGGCCCGGGGTGCGCTGGGGGAGGGCGGGGAGTTCGCGGGCCGGTGGGGAGGTCATGAATGCCAGGGCCTGTTCGGCCTCCGGGAGGGTGCGGGCGAAGACCGTCACGCAGTCGAGGGAGGCGCAGGCGGGGACCACGCCCTCCGTGGGGACCAGGCCGCGGGTCGGTTTGAGGCCGACGATGCCGTTGAAGGCGGCCGGGACCCGGCCCGAGCCCGCCGTGTCGGTGCCGAGGGCGAGATCCACGATGCCGAGGGCCACCGCGACCGCCGAGCCGGAGCTGGAGCCGCCGCTGATGCGGGACGGGTCGTGGGCGTTGCGTACCGCGCCGTAGGGGGAGCGGGTGCCGACCAGGCCGGTCGCGAACTGGTCCAGGTTCGTCGTGCCCAGCACGATCGCGCCGGCCGCGCGGAGCCGGGCGACGACCGGGGCGTCGGTCTCCGGGTGGTACGCGTACGCCGGGCAGCCCGCGGTGGTGGGCAGGCCGGCCACGTCGATGTTGCCCTTGACGGCGAACAGGCGTCCGGCGAGCGGGAGTCGGGCGCCGGAGGCGGTGCGGGCGTCGATGGTCCGCGCTTCCGCCTCGACCTCCTCCCGGGGGCGCAGGTCGATCCAGATCTCGGGGCGGTCCACGGCCTCGATGCGGGCGTAGGCGGCGCGGACTCGGGTGAGAGCGGACATGGTCGGTGCCTCCTTCGGTTCGTCGGCCGGAGCGTTCAGTTCGTCGCCGGGGCCAGGACCAGCAGTGCCGTCCCCGCCTCCACCTGGTCGCCGGGCCTGGCCAGGATCTCGGCCACCACACCGGCCATCGGCGCGTGCACCCTGGACTCCATCTTCATCGCCTCCAGGGCGAGCAGCGGCTGCCCGGCCGTCACCTCGTCTCCGGGCCGCACGTTCAACTGCCAGACGGAGGCGGCGAATTCGGCCTCCACGAGACGGCCTCCGGCCGGGACCGTCACCTCGGCCGGGGCGGCCGCGGGTGCGGAGGCCGCTTCGGCGCGCGCGAACTCGCCCGCCGCCTCCCACGCGTCCCGCTCCGCCGCGAAGGCCGTCTGCTGCCGGTCCCTGAACTCCCGTATGGATTCGGCGTTGTCGGCGAGGAAGGCCTGGTACTCGGCGAGCGAGAAGGTGCCCTCCTCGATGCGCGGCACGAAACGGCCGGACGTGATGTCGGCACGCAGGTCGAGGAGTTCGTCCGCGTCCACCGGATACCACTTGATCCGGTCGAAGAAGCGCAGCAGCCAGGGCGACCCGGGCTCGAACGCGCCGCGCTGCTGCCATCCCGACCACACCTGGGTCGTACGGCCCACGAACTGGTAGCCGCCGGGCCCCTCCATGCCGTAGACGCACAGGTAGGCGCCGCCGATGCCGACGGAGTTCTCGGCGGTCCAGGTCCGGGCCGGGTTGTACTTCGTGGTCACCAGGCGGTGCCGGGGGTCCAGCGGGGTGGCCACGGGGGCGCCCAGGTAGACGTCTCCCAGGCCGAGTACGAGGTATTCGGCGGCGAAGACCGTGTCGTGGACGTCGTGCACCGAGTCCAGGCCGTTGACGCGGCGGATGAACTCGATGTTCCAGGGGCACCAGGGGGCGTCGTCGCGGACGCCCGCCATGTAACGGGCGATCGCCTCGCGGGTCGCCGGGTCGTCCCAGGAGAGGGGGAGGTGGACGGTGCGGGAGGGGACGACGAGTTCGTCGGTGGGCGGGAGGGTGGCCGTGATCTCCCGTACGGCGGCGAGGAGTTCGTGCTGGGGCAGGCGCGTGGGGTCGGTCTGGATCTGGAGGGAGCGGATGCCGGGGGTGAGGTCCGTGATGCCCTCGGGGCCGTCGGCGGCCACCGCCTCCATCAGGGCGTGCACCCGCATGCGCAGCGCCAGGTCCAGCTGCATGGGGCCGAACTCGACGAGCAGGTTGTCGTCGCCGCTGCGGCGGTACGTCACGTCGCCGTCGCGGGCGAGGATGCCGCCGTCCACGATCTCCGGGCGGGCCGAGCCGTCCACGGTCACCGGCGCGAAGCGCACCGTGTCGCCCGGCCGCAGCTGGCCGAGCTTCCAGCGCTCGCCGCTCAGCACCGTCGCCGGGCACACGAACCCGCCGAGGGACGGGCCGTCCGGGCCGAGCAGCACCGGCATGTCGCCGGTGTAGTCGACGGCGCCGACCGAGTACGGGGTGTCGTGGATGTTGGACGGGTGCAGGCCCGCCTCGCCGCCGTCGGTTCGGGCCCAGCGGGGCTTGGGGCCGACCAGACGGACGCCGGTGCGGGCGGAGTTGAAGTGGACCTTCCAGTCGGCGGCGTAGAAGTCGCGGATGTCATCCTCGGTGAAGAACTCCGGTGCCGCGTGCGGGCCTTCGACGGCGCCGATGCGCCAGTCGGCCGTGAAGTCCGGGCGGTCGGTGACCGGGGCTGCCTCGGTGACCGTCCCTCCGTGCAGGACGTCGCCCGTCCTGAGCGCCCTGCCGCCGTGGCCGCCGAAGCGGCCGAGGGTGAAGGTGCTCGCGCTGCCCAGGAAGGCCGGGACGTCGAGGCCGCCGGCGAACAGGACGTAGGTCCGCAGGCCGTGTCGTTCGGGTGCGGCGACCTCCAGTACGGCGCCCGCCGGCACGGTCACCGGCTCCCACTGCCCGACCGGGGCGCCGTCGACCGTGACGGGGGCCGGGGCGCCGGTCACGCAGACGGTCGTCGGGTGCGTGAACCGCAACGACGGTCCCCGCAAGGTGCATTCGAGGCCGGGGGCGCCCTCCTCGTTGCCCAGCGCCCGGTTGCCGAGCCGGAAGGACCGGTCGTCCATGGGGCCGCTCGGCGGCACGCCGACCTGCCAGTAGCCGGTGCGGCCCGGCCAGTCCTGGACGGTGGTGAGGGTGCCGGCGGCGACGACCTCGATGCGCGGGGTCGGGTCGCTCACCGAGGCGAGCGTGGCCGTGGAGTGCCGGGCCGCCCTGAACCCCTCGTCCTTCAGGGCCGCGCGGACCAGTCCCAGGTTGGTCTCGATGCCGTCGACGCGGGTGCGGGCCAGCGCCTCGTGCAGCCGGCGCAGCGCGTGGGCGCGATCGGGGCCGTACGCGATCACCTTGGCGAGCATCGGGTCGTACGACGTCGTCACCTCGGTACCCGTCTCCACCCAGCCGTCGACGCGAACCCCCGAAGGGAACTCGACCCTGGTCAGCAGGCCCGCGCTGGGCCGGTGTTCGCGCGAGGGGTCCTCGGCGTAGAGGCGGGCCTCGACGGCGTGGCCGCGCGGCGGGCCGGGTTCGCGCACGACGTCGCGTTCGCCGCGGGCCAGGCGCAGCATCCAGGCGACCAGGTCGACGCCGTAGATCTCCTCGGTGACCGGATGTTCCACCTGGAGGCGGGTGTTGACCTCCAGGAAGGAGGCCTCCTCGCGCGCGGCGTCGTACACGAACTCGACGGTTCCGGCGGAGCGGTAGCCGACGGAGGCGCACAGATCGCGTGCGGAGGAGGTGAGGTGCGCGCGGACGTGTGGGGGCAGGCCGGGGGCCGGGGCCTCCTCCAGGACCTTCTGGTTGCGGCGCTGGAGGGAGCAGTCGCGGTCGCCGAAGGTGACCACCCGGCCCTCGCCGTCGCCGAAGACCTGCACCTCGACATGGCGGGCGTGCTCCACCAGGCGCTCCAGGAATACGCCGGCCGAGGAGAAGGAGGCGGCGGCCACGCGCTGCACCCGGTCCCAGGCGTCGGTCAGTTCCCCCGCCGATCGACATGCCGACATACCGATTCCGCCACCGCCGCCGGTCGCCTTGAGCATGACCGGGTAGCCGATGGCGGCCGCCTCGCTCAGCGCCTCCTCCAGCGATCCCAGCAGCCCCGTCCCCGGTGCCAGCGGCACGCCCGCCGCCTCGGCGGCCGCCCGGGCGGTGTGCTTGGCGCCGAACAGCTCCAGCTGCTCCGGCGTCGGGCCGACGAAGACGATCCCGGCCTCCTCGCACCGCCGGGCGAACAGGGCGTCCTCGGAGAGGAAGCCGTAGCCGGGGTGGATGGCGCCCGCGCCGGTGTCCTTGGCCGCCCTGAGCACCAGGTCGGCGTCGAGGTAGGACTCCTTCGCGGGCGCCGGGCCGAGCCGCACCGCCTCGTCGGCGAGCCGGACGTGGGGTGCCGAGCGGTCCGGGTCGGAGTACACGGCGACGGTGCGCAGACCGAGTTCGCGGGCGGTGCGGATGATCCGGACCGCGATCTCGCCGCGGTTGGCGACCAGCAGCGTGTCGAAGGTCATCGGACGGCTCCGGCGATCGTCATCTCCACCGCCGTCGGCTCGAAGCCGTTGCAGGGGTTGTTGATCTGGGGGCAGTTGGAGACGAGGACCAGGACGTCCCGCTCGGCGCGCAGGGTCAGCTTCAGGCCCGGGGCCGAGATGCCGTCGACGATGCCGAGGGTGCCGTCCTTCTCGACCGGCACGTTCATGTACCAGTTGATGTTGGAGACCAGGTCCCGCTTGCCGAGGCCGTGCTTGGCCCCCTCGGCGAGGAAGTTGTCCACGCACGCGTGCTGCGACCAGGTGTGGTGGCCGTAGCGGAGGGTGTTCGACTCCTTGGAGCAGGCGCCGCCGACCGTGTCGTGCCGGCCCACCTCGTCCTCGACCACCGTCATCAGCGGTGTGTACTCGTTGCTCATGAGCACGCTGCCCGTGGTCAGGAAGATGCCGCCCTGCGACTGGACGGTGTCGGGGGCGCTGTAGCGGACCGAGGTGTCGTGGGCGTCGTACGCCAGGAAGTCGACGGCCTGGTTGCCGTGCAGGTCGGTGATGGTCAGCGTCTGGCCGGTGCGGATCACGGACGACCAGGCCGCCCGGGCCGCGACGACGGTCGTGTGGACGGGTGTCGGCGTGCTCGTGGTCATGCGAGCCCCCTCGCGGCGAGGAATTCGGCGGTGTTCAGGAAGGCGCGACGGCCCTCGGGAGTGGCCTCCCACAGGGGGGCGCCCGGCGCGGTCGGTGCCGCGCGCCAGGCCAGGACCTCCAGCGGGGTGCTGACGTACTCCTCCCGGGGGTCGGCGGGGTGCGGCACGTTGGCGATCAGCACGGTGAGGTCCTGCTCGGCGCGCAGGGTGACGCTTCCGCCGGGACCGGTCGAGCCGGTGAAGTCGAGGGCGCCGTCGTCGCGGATCTCGACGCCCTGGAAGAAGGAGAGGGACGGGGGGAGATCGCGGGGTTCCAGGCCGTTCTTCGCGGCCGCCAGCTTGAACAGCTCGCGGCCGGCGGGGGAGTCGGACTGCGGGGTGCCGTCGCCGTAGCGGCCGGTGTTGCGGGCGAGGGTGGAGGTTCCGCACAGGGCGTCGTGGCGGTGGGAGGTGTCGGCGATCACCGACGCGAGCACCCGGCCCTGGTCGGACAGCAGCAGCCGGCCCTCGCCGAGGTAGGCGTTCCACTGCACCTTCACCGTGTCGGCCACGTTCAGCCGCTCCCAGGGGCGGTCGGCGACGTACAGCAGCAGATGGGCGCAGGCGTCGCCGCGCAGGTCGGTCAGGCGCAGCTCGGTGCCCCGGGCCAGCACAAGGTGCGTGTAGTTGCCGCCCGCCACCGTCTCGGCCCACACCAGATGGCCGGCCTCGCAGGGCGGGCTCGGCCAGTCGGCGGCCGGGACGACGGGCATGGTCTCGGCACGGGCGCCCTCCTGGGCGCGCGCGTGGTCGCGGGCTCCGTATGTGGTCGCTGTCGCCATCGCGGGACCTCCGGCTCCGGGATCGTCTCTTGCGGGTCGTGCTGTTCCGGTCATTTCTGTCGCTCGACAGAAATTAGGAGGCGGCCGGGTCGCCGGGATTGCCCGCGCGTTGCCGGTCGGTTACCGAGCCCTCACCAAGATCGCCCCGGGGGTCGTCGTACCAGGTGGTGTGCGAGGATCGAACACATGGGAACGACGGGTGGGCGCCGGGTCGGCAGGCCCCGGGCCGCGCAGCGGCCGGACAGTGGGCTCTCGCCGCGCGACGAACTGCTCGCGGCCGCCGCCGAGTTGTTCACCACCCGGGGCTACGCGGCCACCACCACCCGTGCGGTGGCCGAGCGTGCGGGCATGCGGCAGGCCTCGATGTACCACTACGTCTCGGGCAAGGAGGAACTCCTCGCCGACCTGCTGGAGTCCACGGTCACGCCCTCGCTGACGTACGCCCGCCGGCTGCTCGCCGATGACGCGAGGCCCGCCGAGGAGCGGCTGTGGGACCTGTGCCGCACCGACGTCGAGCTGCTGTGCGGCGGCCCGCACAACCTCGGGGGCCTCTATCTGCTGCCCGAGGTGCGGGCCGAGCGGTTCGCCGGCTTCCATGCCGTGCGCGCCGAACTCAAGGACGCCTACCGGCAGTTGCTCGCCGCCACCCCGGCCGGCGGCATGCTCGCCAAGAGCGAGCTCGACCTCCGTACGGACCTGTTGTTCGGGTTGATCGAGGGCGTGATCCTGGTCCACCGCTCCGACCCCGAGCGGCCGGTGTCGGTGTTCGCGGAGGCCACGGCGGACGCGGCGTTGCGTATCGCCGGGGTCTGAACGGCCGCCCCGGAAGGGGATCTTCACCCGTCACGGTGAGTCAACTTCGTACGCCCGTACGCCGTCACGCACCGTGTGCGATCGGGGGCTCAGCGTGTAAATGGGCCGAGAGTACTCCGGTCCCGTGCCCGGTTTCAGGTGCTTGCTGAATATGACACGGCGATGATCTGGTCGGACTAAGCTCGCCCGCGGCGCACCGAGTTGAACCGTATTCGTGCGCTTGTTCCCCATATGTGCGACTCCCCGTCGATTCGTTTCAGAGGGCCTACATGGTGAGTGTTCAGTCCCCGCCCGGGCGCCGTGAACTTCCCTACGCGCGCGTGTTGTTGCTCCCCGCGATAGCGATGGCCGCGGCGACCGGCGCCGCCGTCGCCGCGGTGACCGAGCCCGCCAGGGCCGCCGTCGGCTGGTGCGGCGCCGTCGCCACCCTCCTGGTGATCGCGACGGCGGCCGAGGCGGTACGACGCGGCCGCCGTCTGCGGGCCCTGCGCGAGGAGAGCAGCCGTCACATCGCGTACCTGGAACAGCGCGTGGCCGCACACGACCACGAGATCGTGCGCCTCGGCCGGGAGATCACTCCCGCCGCCATCCACCAGCTGCGCATCGGCGTTTCACCCAGAGAGGTGATTCGCAGCCTGGGCGACGTCGACCCCTCGTACCGCGACCTCACCCCGGCGCAGGCGGCCCTGGTCCAGCGGATGGTCGACATCGTCGACCACGAGGAAGCCCTGCGCGACTCGTCGGCCCGCTCCTTCGTCAGCGTCGCCCGGCGCGTCCAGGCCATCGTGCACCAGCAGGCCAGCGAACTCCGCGAGATGGAGGAGGACCACGGCCGCAACCCCGAGGTCTTCGACGACCTGCTGCGCATCGACCACGGCACCATGCTGATCGGCCGTCTCGCCGACTCCATCTCCGTGCTCGGCGGCGGCCGTCCCGGCCGCCAGTGGCCCGAACCCGTCCCGCTGTACAGCGTGCTGCGCGGCGCCATGTCCCGCATCCTGGAGTACCGCCGGATCAGCCTGGACTCCATCGCCAAGGTCAACATCAACGGCGTCTCCGTCGAACCCGTCATCCACGCGGCCGCCGAACTCCTCGACAACGCCACCCGCTACTCGCCGCCGCAGACCAAGGTGCACGTCACCGCCAGCGAGGTGCAGACCGGGGTCGCGATCGAGATCGAGGACGCCGGCGTCAGCCTCAGCGAGGAGGCCCGCGCCCGGGCCGAGGGCATGCTCGAACGCGCCAAGCAGGGTACCGACCTGCAGGACCTCGGCGAGTCCCCGCGCCTCGGCCTCGCCGTCGTCGGCCGGCTGTGCACGGCGTACGACATGCAGGTCTCGCTGCGCTCCTCCGCGTACGGAGGCGTCCGCGCCGTCCTCATCGTGCCGCGCGACATGATGACCGAGGACCCCGCGCCCGGACTCGCCCACGGCATCGGCGCCGCCTCCGCGCCCAAGCCCGACGACGCGCTCGAAGGCCCCCAGCGCCCGCCCAAGAAGCGGCGCCCCACCAACCCCAAGTACCCGGTCGGCGTCTCCATGGAGGACGACGTCCCCGTGGTCACCGAGTGGACCGCGGGCGGGCTGCCGCAGCGCCGCAGCCGCGTCAAGACCCCGCTCAGCCAGCGGATCGCCGAGCAGGAGGCCATCGAACGGGCCGAACGGGAGGGCCGGCCGACCGTCTGGTCGACGCGGAAGCCCGAGCCCGAGCCCGAACCGGCCGAGGACGAGCCCGCACCCGGTGCCTGGGTCGAGGCGTTCTGGAACGGCCTCAAGGACAAGCCCGACCCGCTCACACTCCAACCGCGAACCCGACCGGCCCGCGCCGAGGCCCGCGCCGAGGCCGATGACGAGGGAGACCTCACGTGATCCAGCAGCGCGCCAACTTCGACTGGCTGCTCAAGGACCTGCACGACGGCGTACCGGGCATCGAGATGATCGTGGTGCTCTCCGCCGACGGACTGCGCATCGCCCGCTACGGCGGCGACCCGGACACCGCCGACCGCGTCGCCGCGGCCTGCGC
Source organism: Streptomyces gilvus (assembly GCF_022513565.1). Classification (GTDB taxonomy): domain Bacteria; phylum Actinomycetota; class Actinomycetes; order Streptomycetales; family Streptomycetaceae; genus Streptomyces; species Streptomyces gilvus. Next base: position 234,453 of record NZ_JAKWBE010000012.1, read on the forward strand.
GGGCCTGCAGAGTCTGGCGAGCGCCGTCGCCCAGGAGATCCCCAACAGCGACGGCAAGATGAAGATGGTCCTCATCGAGATCAACGGCGGCTACTTCTACCTGATGGCCGCGGGCGCCAACGCCTACCTCGCCGTGCTCTCCGACACGTTCGCCGAACCCGGCCTGATGAGCAACCGGATGTCCGACCTCGTCGCCCGCATCGGCGCCCATCTGACCAGTCCGCCCCGGCGCAACGGGCAGACCGTATGACTCCTCCGCAACGCCGGCGGCGCCGCTTCAAGGAACAACCGTCGCCACCGCCGGCCCCACCCGGCACCCCGAGACAACCGGAGCGGCTCTTCGTGGTGGCCGGGCCGGACGGCGACGGCGAACGCGACCAGGACCTCGACCTCGTCACGTTGATCGTGGCGCGCGCCGACCCCCCGCCGTCCGCCACGCCCGAGCAGTCGGCGCTGCTCCGGCTCTGCACCACCCCCCTGTCCGTGGCCGAGCTCTCGGCGTATCTCAACCTGCCGTTCAGCGTGATGACGGTCCTGCTCACCGACATGCTGGCGGCCGGCCTGGTGACGGCGCGCGCACCGATCGTGCGCCAGTCCGTCGCCGACCGTTCCCTCCTCGAAGCGGTGATGCATGGACTTCAAAGGCTCTGACACCATCCCCGGCCCACGCACCGAGGACCAGCTGCCGCACACGGCCGCGGCAGCGGTCAAGATCGTGATCGTGGGCGGATTCGGCGTCGGCAAGACGACCATGGTCGGCTCCGTCAGCGAGATCAGGCCGCTGACCACCGAAGAGACCATGACACAGGCCGGCATCGGCGTCGACGACAACTTCGGCTCGGAGACCAAGACGGCCACCACCGTCGCCATGGACTTCGGCCGCATCAGCATCACCGAAGAACTGGTGCTGTACCTCTTCGGCACTCCCGGCCAGGAACGCTTCTGGTTCCTGTGGAACGGCCTGTTCGACGGCGCGCTGGGCGCGGTGGTGCTGGTCGACACCCGCCGACTGGAGGTCAGTTTCGACGTCATAGGGCGGCTGGAGGAACGCGGGGTGCCCTTCGTGGTCGCCGTCAACACCTTCCCCGACGCGCCCCGTTACCCCATCGACGAACTCCGTACGGCACTCGACCTGCCGGACGAGATCCCCATCGTCGAGTGCGACGCCCGCCGCCGGGCCTCCAGCCGGGACGTCCTGATGACCCTGCTGCGCTTCCTGCACGCCCTGGCGATGACCAAGGCCCCGGCGTGAGCCGTCACCCTCTTGTACCCCGGATCACCTCACCTTCGGACGTACCCGGATCACTTCCCTCTCGGAGCGAGCATCGTGACCCCAGACCCCCTCTTCCCCCCCACCACGGACACCCCCACCACCGCCCCACCCCCGGGCTGCCCGGCGCATGGCATCGGGCCGGGTGGGTTGCGGCGGCTCTACGGGCCTGAGGCGGAGGACCTGGGGGCCCTGTACGAGAAGCTGCGCAGCGAACACGGGCCGGTGGCTCCCACGCTGCTGCACGAGGACGTTCCGATCTGGGTCGTCCTGGGCCACAGCGAGAACATGCACATGGTGCGCTCGCCGTCGCAGTTCTGTCGTGACACCCGGCTGTGGACCGCCCTGCAGGACGGCACGGTCAAGCCCGACCATCCGCTCATGCCGCACTTCGCCTGGCAGCCCATCTGCGTCCACGCCGAGGGCGAGGAGCACCAGCGGCTGCGGGGTGCCGTGACGGGCGCCATGTCGACGATCGACCACCGCGGTATCCGCCGCCACATCAACCGCGCGACCCAGCACCTCGTCAACGAGTTCTGCGAGACGGGCAGGGCCGACCTGGTCAGCCAGTTCGCCGAGCATCTGCCGATGATGGTGATGTGCGAGATCCTCGGCATGCCCGAGGAGTACAACGACCGCATCGTGCAGGCGGCGCGTGACATGCCCAAGGGCACCGAGACCGCGATCGCCAGCAACGCGTACCTCATGGACGTCCTGATGCGGCTCACCGCCCGCCGCCGGGCCGATCCCCAGGACGACTTCACCAGCCATCTGATCAACCACCCGGCGGGACTCACCGACGACGAGGTCGGCCAGCACCTGCGCATCATCCTGGTCGCGTCGTACGAGGCCACCGCCAACCTGCTCGCCAACGTACTGCGCGTGGTGCTCACCGACCCCGGATTCCGCGCCCGGCTCAGCGGCGGCCAGATGACGGTGCCGCAGGCGGTCGAGCAGTCCCTGTGGGACGAGCCGCCGTTCAGCACCGTCATGCCCTACGTCGCCAAACAGGACACCGAGTTGGGTGGGCAGCGCATCCGCAAGGGTGACGCGCTCATCCTCGGCATCGCGCCGGGCAACGTCGACCCGCGGGTCCGGCCCGACCTCACGGCGAACATGCAGGGCAACCGCTCCCACCTCGCCTTCGGCGGCGGATCCCACGAGTGCCCGGGTCAGGACATCGGCCGCGCCATCGCCGACGTCGGCGTCGACGCGCTGCTGACGCGTCTGCCCGATGTCCAACTCGCCTGCGAGGAAGACGAGTTGCGATGGCGGGAGACCATCTCCAACCGGCATCTGGTGGAACTCCCGGTGAAGTTCGCGCCCAAGCCCCAGCAGGACGTCATGGCGCGACCCGCACATCCGCTGGCGTCGCAACAGCGCCCCGGCGACTGGCAGGTGGGCACATCGCTGCCCCGGGCGACCGTCCCGGAGCCTCCCGTCCCGGCCGTGCCGCCCACATCCACGCCGGTCCCCACGCCCGAACCGGCCCGTCGGCCGGGCATGTTCCAGCGTTTCCTGCGCTGGTGGCGCGGCGAGTGACCGACCGGACCGCGGAGGTCACTTCGCCCACTCGTCGTACGACGACCAGGCCCGCAGCACCCGCGGGCTGACGAACCGGTGCTCGCGGCCCGTGATCGGATCGGTGAACTCCAGTACCCGTGCCAGCAGTTGGAGCGGGCGCCGGAAGTCACCGGCCGGCACGGGGCCGGTCACCACCGGATAGAGGGGATCGCCGAGGATCGGCACCCCCAGGGCGCTCATGTGGACCCTCAGTTGGTGCGTCTGGCCGGTACTCGGCAGCAGCCGGTACCGGGCCAGTCCGCGGCGGTGCTCCAGCAACTCGATCCGGCTGACGGCGTTGGGCTCCCCCTCGACCTCACGAGCGGCCAGCACCCCGCGCTCCTTGACGATCCTGCTGCGCACGGTGCGCGGCAGGTCCAGCCCGGGGTCGTACGCCGCCACCGCCTCGTACTCCTTGCCCACCCGCCGGTCGCGGAACAGCGACTGGTACGCGCCGCGCTCCTCGGGCCGTACGGTGAACAGCACCAAGCCTGCCGTCAGCCGGTCCAGGCGGTGGGCGGCGCCCAGCGTCGGCACACCGAGCTCCCGCCGCAGCCGCGCGAGGGCCGTCTCGGCGACATGGCTGCCGCGGGGCGTGGTGGCCAGGAAGTGCGGCTTGTCGGCCACCACCACATGCTCGTCCCGGTAGAGGACATCGATCGCGAACGGCACCCGCTCCTCGTCGGGCAGCTCGCGGTGGAACCACACGTACATGCCTGGCAGGTACGCCGTCTCACGCGACACCGGGCGACCGTCGGCATCGACGATGCGTCCCGCCTCCAGCATCTCGTCGATCACACCGGCGCCGGCCGCCAGTCGCGCCACGAGATGATCCCGTACGGTCGCCCAGGCGCCCTCGGCCGGCAACCGCACCCGCACAGGATCCACCCCGTCGCGCTGCGGCAGGGGAGAGGGCGGGGGCGGGGTACGGCGTCTCATCATGATCAAGCGTACGAGGTGGCGCCGTACGGCCGGTGGGGCGCACCGGGGGTGCGAGGTGTGTGACGTGCGCTTCCCTCGATGGCACGTAGTGAGTGGGGTGTTGTTCGGGGGCGCACATCGTAGGTCGGGTACGCATCGGCACGTAGACGCGTGCGCCTTCCCGCGTCGGCACGGGGCTGGCACAGTTGTATGGCTCGTCCACGTCGTGCAAGCGGACTTGCAGCGGCCCGCTCCTTGTGTGGACCGGGCGCGTGGGGTGATGTACGTGGACCAGAGACGGACTGTGGGACGGGCGCTGTCGGCACGGTGTGGTCCAGCGGCGTACGAGGGCGGCCCGGGGGAGGGGCTTGGTGCCGACGCGTCCACTGATCCGACGCCCGACCGCAGGGGCGCGCACCGGCGCCCGTACTCCACGGTGACCAACTCGCCCTCGCCGCTTGGTAGATACATCTGTTAGTCTGCCGCGAAATCGCCTGCAGGCTGAGACTGCTCCATCCAAGCACTTGGCGAGGTCGTCGACGTGACGTCCGACGTCCCCGCACCCGACGGCGAGGCGCCCCGTCGGCCGCGTATTCAGCGTTGTGATCTGGCCACGGAGAAAAGCACCTTGAGCAGAACTGGGAGAGATTCATGCCCCAGAACGTCACCATCGAGTTGCCCATATCTTTTCGGTTGAACTCCGGTCTGACGGCCGCAAGGGAACGTAATCTGCACTGGATGCGCCGCCAGGAACTGGTGCTGGGAGAAAAGGCCGCCCAGCGCTATGTGTTCTCCGCGGTGGCGGACCTGGCCGCCTACAGCTATCCGGACGTCGAGGGTGACGACCTCGATCTGGCCTTCGACACCATGGGCTGGTTCTTCCTGTTCGACGACCTCTTCGACGTCCCCGCGGGGCACAGGGCCGAGGAAGCCGTCGACGTGTGCCGCCGGCTCATCGCCCTCCTCCGCGACCCCGTGCCGCAGGCGGGCAGGCACGACGCACCCCTCGTGAGGGCTTTCGCGGACATCTGGTCCCGGGCCGGGATCGGCATGTCCGAGGAATGGCGGCAGCGGGCCGCTCACAACTGGGTGGACTACCTCACGGGAAACCTCACCGAGGAGATCGACCGACGTACCTGGGTCCCGCAGGACTACGCCACCCGGATGAGGATCGGCCACCGCACGCTCGGCCTGGTGCCGTCGCTGGATCTGGCCGAGAGGGTGGGGCACTTCGAGATCCCACTGCTCGTCTGGCACGGCAGCCATCTGGAATCCATGCGACAAGCGGCCGTCGACGCGGTCAAACTCATCAACGAAGTGATGTCCCTGGAGAACGACGACGCGCGGGGCGATCCGAATCTGGTGCACTGCCTTGTACGGGAACGCGACTGCTCCCGGCCGGAAGCCATCGAATTGGCCGTCGCCCTCGTCCAGTCGGCGGTCGCCAGACTTTTCGCGCAAGCGAAACGGATTCCCCTGTTCTGCTCCCGTCTCGGGCTCACGAGCGATGAGACCGACAATGTCCGGCGCTATACGAACGCCATGATCACATGGATACGCGGCAGTTATGACTGGAGCCGAATAAACGGCCGCTATACCGCGTACACGGCCAGCGCCCTGGGCTCGGGTGTGACCGGCCAGCTCCATCCCGCGAACCTCACACCGGTGTCTCCGTAGAAAAACCGCTGGGCCCCCGCACCCCCCGCTTGGCAGGATGCCGTACATGCCGTTCACCGCCGATGTCGTGTTGCCCGAGGGGGCCCTCGCTCGGGGGCCGCAGCCTGTGCTGTCCACCGGTTACGGGCTGGTGCTGCGGCCCTGGCGGGGGGAGGACGCGGGGGCCGTGCACGAGGCGTTCCAGGATCCGCTCATGCATCAGTGGCACATCCGGCGCAGTGACTCCGAGGAGGAGGCCGCCGGGTGGATCCGGGAGTGGCAGAAGGAATGGGAGGGTGAGCGCAACGCCCAGTGGGCCGTGGTCGACGCGGAGACCGACCGGCTGAGGGGGCGGGTCGCGCTGCGGGAGATCCGGCTGGTCGAGGCACTGGCCAAGGTCGCGTATTGGACCACCGCGGCGGCCCGCGGTCAGGGCGTCGCCGGCCGCGCGACCAACACCCTGACCCGCTGGGCCTTCGACGAGATCGGCTTCCACCGCCTCGAACTCCTGCACGCCACCGCCAACCGGGCCTCCTGCCGCGTCGCCGCCAAGACCGGCTTCACCCTGGAGGGCACCAGGCGCCGTGCCGCCTACCACCAGGACGGCTGGCACGACATGCACCTGCACGCCCGCCTGCGCGAGAACAGCGACTGATCGACCGGCGGATCCCGGTGGGTGGCACCGCCTCGGTGGTCCGATAGGCCTGGGTGGCCCGTTAGACCGCCGCTTCCTGAACCGCCGGCTCCGGTACGGGACTTCCCGCCTCCGACGTCCTGCGGTACGCCCGGTACCCGGCGCCCGCCAGCAGCGTGGCGGCGAGGAACAGGACCGTGAACCACTGGAAGTACCAGTGGCCGCCCGCCGGGTCGTACACCGCCGCCCGGGGCCAGGCCAGGTTGACGGTCATGGCGAGGCCGTAGAGCAGGGCGAGGGCGTTGACCGGGATGCCCCAGCGGCCGAGTGAGAAGAGCCTTCCGCCCGTCTCGTCGGTGCCGCGCGAGCTGAACTCGCCGCGCAGACGGCGGACCAGGAGCGGGCCGGTGACCATCGCGTACGCCAGGTACAGCATCACGATGCAGGTCGTGCCGATGGCCAGGAAGGCGTCCGGGGAGGCGAAGTTGAGCAGCAGCAGGGCCGCCGCGAGGACGCCGACGACCACCGCGGGGGCGCTGGGCATCCCGGTGCGCGGGTTGACGTGCGCCAGGCGGCGGGAGAAGGGGAGCTGTCCGTCGCGGGCCATGGAGAAGAGCATGCGGCAGGCCGCCGTCTGGATCGCCAGGGTCGCCACCGCGATGGCCACGACCACGTCGGCGAGCAGCACCTTGCCGACACCGTCGCCGAGGCGGCTGGTCAGGACGTAGCTGAGTCCGTCGACGCCCAGGTGCCCGTCGGTCAGGCTGGGCGCGGCGAGCAGTCCGCCGAGGATGACCAGACCGCCCAGCAGGCCGGCGGCGCCGAGCGCGGTGAGGATCGTACGGGGAGCGGTACGGCGGGGGTTGTGCGTCTCCTCGCTCATCTCGCCCGCGCTGTCGAAGCCGATCATCACGTACGCCGCCGTGAACGAGCCGACCAGCAGCGCGCCCAGCAGTCCGGAGCTCGCCGCGCCCTCGGTGTGGAAGGTGATGCCGGGGGAGCGCTTGGAGTGGGTGAGCAGCAGGACGACGATCAGGACCGCGCCGATGATCTCGGCGGTCACGCCGACGCGGTTGATCATGGACATCACGCGGTTGTCCACGATGTTCACCACCGTGGTCAGCGCGAGCAGGAGCACGCCCAGCACCGCCGCGTTCGCCGCGCCGTCCGTCGAGGTCACCGCCGGGTCGCTGCCGACGAGTTGGAAGCCGGACCAGATCGCCGGGAGCACCATCTGCAGGGCCAGGGCCGCCGCCGCGACCACCACGATCTGCCCGATCACCATGATCCAGCCGGCGAACCAGCCGAAGGTGACGTTCGACAGGCGCGAGGACCACTGGTAGACAGCGCCCGAGATGGGGTAGCGGGCCGCGAGTTCGGCGAAGCACGCGGCCACCAGGAGCTGGCCGACCAGTACCGCCGGCCAGGCCCAGAAGAAGACCGGGCCGCCGAAGGCGTACCCGAAGGCGAAGAACTGGAAGACCGTCGTCAGGACGGAGATGAAGGAGAACCCGGCCGCGAAGGAGGCGTACCGGCCCAGGCTGCGGTGCAGTTCCTGGCGATAGCCGAACTCGGCGAGGGAATGGTCGGTTGACGGCACGGCGGCACCTGCCTTCGGCGCGGTTCCTGCGAGCTGATTCCTGTCAGGCGACAGAAATTAGGGACGGCCTGTTTCGCCCGCGTCACGCCGCCGTGTCCGGGCCGGGCCCAACTCCTCACGCTCTTGCTATGCACTACCGAACGCGATACATCGTGTGTATTGACGGCCGTCGACGGTCGCGATGTGTTCGGGCAGCTCATGGTGCTCAGCTGGCAGCCCGCCCACGCGATCATCACGCTGATCCAGCCGGTGATCTGGCTGTTCCTGTTCGGCAGCCTCTTCAAGAAGGTCGTCGTCGTCAACAACGGCCTGGTCACCGCGTTCCAGTCGGTCGTCATCGTGCTGCTCGCCCTGGCCGGCGGGGCCGACTACCCCGGCGGCGTGGGCGGTGTGGCGGTCCTGGTCCTCGCCTCCGTGCTGCTCGGCACGATCTTCGGGGCGCTGTCCAACGCGCTCGGCATGCTGGTGCGGGAGCGGGAGTCGATCATCGGCATCAACACCTTCCTGCTGCTGCCGCTGACGTTCCTGTCGAGCGCCTTCATGGCGCCCTCGCAGATGCCCGCCTGGATGCGGCACATCGCCGACTTCAACCCGCTCAACTGCGCCATGGTCGCGGGCCGTTCCGCCCTGTCGGAGCACCCCGACCGGGGTGACGTGCTCAGTCGCGGCGGGGGACTGCTGGCGCTCGCCGTGGTGACCGTGTGGCTGTCGATCCGGACGTTCCGGTCCTACCAGCGATCGGTGTGAGCACGGCGAAAGTGTTAGCAGGGCCAAGGTGTGAGCACGGCCAAGGTGTGAGCACGACGAAGGGGGCGGCACCCGGCACGGGCGCCGCCCCCTTCGGACGTCTCACGCCGCCGGCTCCGCGCCCTCCTGCTCCGCCTCGATGCGCGCGTTCCACTCCCGCTTGGATGCCTGCCAGCCGTCCTCGTTGTGGCCGAGGCGCCAGTAACCGGAGATCGACAGGTCCTCGCGCGGGATCTGCAGCTCGACGCGCAGCAGTTGGCGCAACTCCTTCACGAAGTGCGCCTCGCCGTGCACGAACGCGTGCGGCCGGCCCTCGGGGAACTCCAGCCCCCGTACGGTCTCGCACAGCAGCCCGCCGACCGGCCGGTCACCGCGGTGCAGCCAGACGACGTCCACGTCGGAGTCGATTTTCTGCTCCTCCTCGGGACCGGAGACCTCGACGAAGGCGTGGGCGGTGACACCGCCCGGCAGCGACTCCAGGGCGCGGGCGATCGCCGGCAGGGCGCTCTCGTCCCCCACCAGCAGATGCCAGTCGGCGTTCACATCGGGAGCGTAGGCGCCCCCCGGACCCATGAAGCGCACGGTCTCACCCGGCTGGACCCGCATCGCCCAGGGGCCGGCCAGGCCCTCGTCGCCGTGGATGACGAAGTCCAGGGTCAGCTCGAGGGACTCGGGGTCGAAGGCGCGCACGGTGTACGTCCGGGTCACCGGCCACTGCTCGCGCGGCAGTTCCTCGCGGATGCGCTCCATGTCGAAGGGCTCGGGATAAGTGATGCCCTCGGCCGGCGGGAACAGCAGCTTCACATAGTGGTCGGTGCAGGTGTCCGCCGCGAAACCGGCGAGAGACTCGCCGCCGAGGACCACGCGCTGCATGTGCGGGGTCAGCCGTTCAGTACGGACGACCTGCGCGGAGTGCGGCTTGCGCGGCCTGCGGGCCGGACGTTCTGCCATGACGGCCTCCCATGCTTCCTGCTTAGGCTTACCTAAGTTAGCACCTCTCCCCTGGGCAACACCGCGAAGTGGGCGAGCATTACCAAAACCAGAAGGTCGCTCACGAGCCCAGGGTCGTCAGCAGCCGCTGCAACGAGCCGCCCAGCCCCCAGCGGGCCGCCAGCTCCCGCAGAGCCGCCGCGTCGCGCGGAGCGTGCGGCAGGGCCGTGTCGACGTCCGGCAGCGGAACGTCGTCGGCGACCTTGACCACCTTCGGCGCGACGGCGACGTAGGGCCGTGCCTCGTCGAGCCGCTTGCGCTGCGACGGCGTGAGCTTCGCCCTCGGATCGTCGACCGCGGCCATGATCCCGGCCAGGTCCCCGAACTCGGCGAGCAGCTTCGCGGCCGTCTTCTCACCGATCCCGGGCACGCCCGGCAGGCCGTCGCTCGGGTCGCCGCGCAGCAGCGCCAGATCCGCGTACCCCGGCCCGTCCACCCCGTACTTCTCGCGCAGCCACGCCTCGTCCGTCAGCTGCAGCGTGCCCACGCCCTTGAGCGGGTACAGCACCCGCACTCCGCGCGCGTCGGACACGAGCTGGTACAGGTCGCGGTCGCCGGTGACGATGTCGACCGGGCCCTTCGCCCGCGCCGTGAACGTGCCGATCACGTCGTCCGCCTCGTACGGCTCCACTCCCACGCGCGCGATGCCGAGCGCGTCCAGGACCGCCTCGATGACCGGCACCTGCGGCGACAGCGTGTCCGGTACCTCCTCCTCGTCCGGGCCCGCCTCGTGCTCCTCGGCCACGCGGTGCGCCTTGTAGGAGGGGATCAGGTCGACCCGCCACTGCGGGCGCCAGTCGGCGTCCATGCAGGCCACCAGATGGTCGGGACGGTGGTCCTTGACCAGGCGGTCGATGAACTCCAGCAGGCCGCGCACGGCGTTCACCGGCGTGCCGTCCGGAGCCTTCACGGACTCCGGGACGCCGAAGTAGGCGCGGAAGTAGAGCGAGGCGGTGTCGAGAAGCATCAGTCGTCCGGTCACGCTCGCATCATGCCGCACGGGACCGACAGTCACCCGCCGACGAGCAGCCATCGCCAGCGGGGCCGCTCGGTGACGAGTGCGACCGTGGCGAGGAGTGTCACGGGGACGGCCGCCCACACCGGCCAGACCCACCACGCCGACGCCACCGCGGCACCCAGCTCCAGCAGCACGAACAGGATCGTGACCCACCCCGGCACCGCGACGATCACCTTCTGCTTGTCACCCGGGGTGGAGAAGACGGCCGGCAGACCGATCAGCACCACCAGCGAGAGCACCGACAGCGCCCAGGAGTACGGCCACAGCGCCCAGGGCGTCGCCACCCAGGCCACCAGCTCGGCCGCGAAGCGCAGCGCTGACGGGATGGTGTCGTCCGGTCGTTCCACAGGTCCCCCGTGATCCGTGTGAAGTACGCGGCGGTGATCCTACGCATCGCCCGCGAACCGGTTCGCCTCCGGGTACGGAAAGGATCCGGCCAACCACATAGCGCTACGCCCTCGCCCAAGCCCGGACGCCGCGTCGGCCGGAAACGCCGGCGTCCCCGGCCCCGCCGCCGTACCCCGCTGACCTCGTCACGGCGCGCGACGGCGCTGTCACAACGACCCTATGGCCTGCTGAACCGCCAACTCCGCGTGCTGTCAAGGGACTTCGGGCCACCACCCGCAAGGCCTGATCACAGCCCTGATCGCGGTGTGAAAACCAGGCCGCGAACGGGAACACCCGGGGCTCACCGCGCATTGGAAGGAGAGAAGCGACTTCCGTGCCGGGCGAGGGCCGGTGGCGGCGGTCATGCGCCCGCGCCCTCGCCGCCGGGAGCGCCCGCCGTGCGCGGCGCGCGCTCCCCGCGAGCTGCCGGAGCCCGTCTCGCTCCGGCGCCCGGCCCGGACGGCCTGCGCCCCCGCCGGCCAGCGTCTTCGTCCCGAAGAAGGAATCCCCGCCCGGTGAAGGCGGGGAACTGGTCTACTGGCGAGAGTTGGCGGATTGACCGCATGCGTTGTTTACCAGTGTGTGACGGGCGCATGAAACGGTTTGCCGAACCTGCGTAAGGTGCAGAGAACTCATCAGGAGTACGGCACACCGGGCGACGAGCGAAGGAGGGAGCCGGAGCGATGGGCGACCACAAAGAGCAGCCCCTGCGCGTGGGCGCGGCCGTGCGGCGCCGCCGTCGCACGCTCGAGCTCACCCTCGCCGTCGTGGCCGAGCGCAGCGGCCTGTCCGTGCCCTTCCTGAGCCAGGTGGAGAACGACAGGGCGCGGCCCAGCCGGGCGTCCCTGGAGAAGGTCGCCGACGCCCTGCGCACGACGGCCGTGGAGCTCCTCGCCGCGGCCGACCCGGCGTGCAGCGTCGACGTCGTCCGTGCAGAGGCCGTCGAGCCGCTGCTCGAACCCGCGGTGCGCTCGCTGGTGCGCGGTCACCATCAGATGCACGCCTCGGAGTTCGTCGGCGACCACGACGCCGGCCGTGAATTCCAGTACCGCAACGACCAGTTGATGTATGTCGCCGACGGCGCCGTGGAGATCGAGGCGGAGGGCCGGGCCTACCGGCTCGGCCGCGGCGACACCCTGTACCTGACGGGCGGTGTGCGGCACCGCTGGCGGGCGACCGTGTCGGACACGCGCGTGATCGTCGTCGCGGTGGCCGAGCACATCGAGGCGGTCCGGGACCGGTCGCGCCGGTGACACCCCGTGTCGTCTCGCTCGTGCCCTCGCTGACCGAGGCGGTGGCGGTGTCCGTCCCCGGCGCCCTGGTCGGCGTCACGGACTGGTGCAGCCACCCCGCGCACCTCGACGTCCCCCGTATCGGCGGCACCAAGAACCCCAAGCTGGACACCGTCCTCGCGCTCGCGCCCGACCTGGTGATCGCCAACGAGGAGGAGAACCGCGGGCCCGACCTGACCGCCCTGCGCGAGGCGGGCGTCGAGGTCCTGGTCACCGAGGTGCGGGACGTACCGCAGGCCTTCCGGGAACTGGCGAGGGTGCTCGAGGCGTGCGGCGCCGGATCCCGGCCGCGATGGCTGGAGGAGGCGGAGGAGGCGTGGTCCTCCCTGCCGGTCCCGGACGCCCGTACGACGGCCGTCGTACCGATCTGGCGCCGTCCCTGGATGGTGCTGGGCCGGGACACCTTCGCCGGTGACGTCCTCGCCCGCCTCGGCGTCGACCATCTCTACACGGACCACCCGGACCGCTACCCGCGCGTCCCGCTCGACGAGCTGCGGGCCGCCGCCCCCGACCTCGTCGTCCTCCCCGACGAGCCCTACCGCTTCACCGCCGACGACGGGCCCGAGGCCTTCCCCGGGGTGCCCTGCGCCCTGGTCAGCGGACGGCATCTGACGTGGTACGGGCCGTCGTTGGCCGAGGCCCCGCAGGCGCTGGGCGAGGCGCTGCGAGCAGCCCGCCGCTGACCAGACCGCGCGCGGTGGGCACGGCGGCCGTCGCCCAGGCGACCACGAGCCCGGCGTACGACCCGAGCGCGAGCCAGTCGTACACGACCAGCGCGGCCCACCACGCCATCAGGGCATAAGCTGGTCTTATGCCGTCGACCCTGGTCCTAGGGCTGCGACCTGGCGTTTTCCAGGCCCGTGATACCTCAGTGATACTGATCATGCACTCTGACCAGGGTTTTTACCCTTGAGGACCCTGAGATTGGGCCTGTCGGCAGCGGCATCGTCGCCCGTCGGTGCGGCCGGCCGGCGAAGGGCCGCAACCTGCTTCGCGGCGGCTGCCTGGGAGCCCGGGATGACGTGCGCGTACGTGGTGAGCATCATCGCCACGGTGCGGCCCGCGCGCTCCGCGACGACCTTGACCGGCACGCCCGCCGTCAGCCAGATGGTGACCATCGTGTGCCGGAGACCGTGAAGCGTGAGGCGCGGGAGCGCGTCCTCCCCGAGGGCCTTGCGGCACCGGGCCACGGCGCGGTCGAACGCGGCGCTGACGGTCTTGGGGGTGAGCCGGTGCCCGTTCTCGTTCCCGAAGACGGGCGAGCCGTCCTGGGCGAGCCTGAGGTGCAGCCCGCCGCGCCTGGCCCGCCACGCCTTGAGAACGGCCACGGTCTCGTCGTCCAGGTCGACGGTGCGGGACTTGCGGGTCTTCGTCGGCCCGAGCACCGGCTTGCCCCCTGGACCCGGGCGAGCGTTGCGGTAGACGCTGATCACGTCCCCCTTGACGTCCCGCCAGTCGAGCGCGAGGAGCTCCCCACGCCGCATGCCGGTCGTGGCGGCGACGTACCAGAAGGCCACGTGCTCCGGGTCGTGCTCCGCCGCCCAGGTAAGGAAGGCGTCGAGCTGCTGCGATGACCACGCCTGGGGTGTGGAGGCCTCCTGGTCGTCGAGGCGCGGCGGCGTGGCCCTGGCGGCGGGGTTCTTGCTGAGAAGCGGCGGCTCGGCCTCCACGGCGGCCCTGAGCGACATGCTCAGCACCGCGGCGGCCAGGCGCACCGAGCGCGGCGCGAGCGGGGTCCCTCGGGTGCTCCCGCTCTCCTCCAGTTCGCGGTAGAGGGCGTTGATGCGCGTGGACGAGAGCTTGGCCAGCTTCACGTCACCGATTCGCGGCTTGAGCGTGACGCGGATCATCTGGCCGTACGACTGACGCGTGCCGGGGGAGGTGCGGAGGCCGGCCAGCCACGTGTCCAGCCACTCGCCGACGGTGACCCTGCCGGGGTCGGCGTACATGCCGTCGTCGCTCTTCTTGAGGGCCTCGCGCATGTCCTTCGCGGCCTCGGTACGGGTCTTGAAGCCCCGCCGGACGACGGGCTTGCGCTCGTTCCCGACCTGGATCGTCGCCTTCCAGTAGTACCGCTTCTCACCGTTGCGGAGGCGGTACTCGTACACGCCGCCCTCTCCTGGGCTGCGGCGCGGCTTCCTTGGTGTGCTCATGACACTCTCCGTTCCGTTGTTTACGGGAACTCTCGTTTCCCGGGTCTTCCCAACTAGGGCCAGCTACGCTGCGTAGCGCCCTGGCCCTAATTTTACCTCAACATGCGCAGTAAGTGAACACGGAGAGTCACAATTCCCTGGTCAGAGGCTGGACGAGTTGCTCACTCATAGTTACAATAGGATCATGGACACGACAACGAACACGCGGCGCGGGCGACTGCTGACGTGGTTGGAAAACGGCACCGCGAGGGAGATCCGCGAGAAGGCCGGCCTCAGTCCGGCAAAGCTCGCTGAGCGAGTCGGCGGCATCTCGCGGGTGACGCTCTATCGATGCGAGAAGGAGCGTCACCTGCCTCGCGACCGTGACGCGGCGGTCAGGTACTACGAGGCGTTGGCGCAGCTCCGAGACGAGCAGGAGGGCGCCGGGCGAGGGTCGGCGATATGACCGTATCAACTGATTTGCGCCGACGGCCTTTTCGTCACTACAGTCACGGACGAACCGAGGCCACCCGGCCGAGGAGCGGAACAGGAAGCTTCTGGACCGCTCCATGCCGTGGTGGCTTCCGTGGTTCCAGTGGCTTCCCTCCGCGTGATCGAGAGGGAGCGGACATGACTGAGATTCCCAGTGGGGACAGCGAGACAGGCAAGGTCTCGATCGTCGAGTACTCCGCGGGCGGACGTGATCGGCCCCGGCCTCACTTTGCGCTGAACGTCAGTGGAAACCTGGCGCAGCTCCATGCATCCCTGGTCAAGGAGTCGTCGCACCGTGACGGACGGGCTCACGTCAACCGACACAAGGTGCGAGAGGTCCGTGTGACCTTCGTGCCGTGCCCCTGCGGTGACGGCTTCACGATTGACCACGGCGCGGTGGAGATCGTCCCCCTCGACAATGAGGGTGCTGAGAAGGAAGCCGACGAGTGAACGCCGCCGAGCGCCTTCACGGCCGCTGGTTCGCCACGGTCACCGAGGCCGCCGAGATCCTCCACGTCGACCGGCGAACGGTCTATCGCGCGATCGACCTGGGCGAGATCCCCGCCGTGCGCGTCGGCCAGCAGCTCCGGGTGCCGGTCGCGTGGCTGAGAGAGCGAGCGATGCTCCACGGCGGGCCGCCGCCATCGCCCATCGCGCCCCACGAGGTTCAGGAAGAGACAACGGAAGCCGCCCCCAACGGGGCGGCTTCCGCCGTTTCGGACGGTGCTGCAATCACCGTCCTCAGCTGATCGACAGGGAGATGACGTCAATCATGTCTGATTTTACCCATTTTGACGACGAGGTGACCGCGTTGCGCGACCTTGATGACGCCGAGCTGTCCGTCGGTGCCCTCCGAGCGCTGCTGGATCAGTTGGGCGAGGTTCTCGGGCTCGTGGAGGCCGGCCAGTGACCCCCGGAGCGCACGTCAGCCTGGACGCCGTCGCCCGGTACTGCTCAAAGGCTGGCCTCGGGTCCCTCTCAAGCTGTCGGGACTGGCTCTCGACCGAGTTCAAGGCGAAGGGGCGCGTCATGGTCAATGGCCGTTCCCTCGCGGGCTACAAGGCGCTGAACGGGACCTGGTGGTGCCGCACGAACCGCGTCGCGGTCGTCTTCGGCCTGACGCGGGACGAGAAGGCGGCCCTCAAGCGGCTCGCGGAGGTGCGGCGGCCTCCCAAGTTCTCGCCGACGACGAAAAAGCTGCGTCGTGGTGACTGCCTGGCCTGCGAGGGGTCGTGCAAGCAGCGGGTGCTGATCGAGATGGACGCCGACCTGTCCTGGGATGGCCGGCCAAGCACGGCTCTCGTGGCGGAACTGGAGTACCACCGCGTGGCACCACGGGCGGTGATGATCCGCGTGAACCCGTACCGACGTTGATAAGCAGTGATCACCACTTGAAGTGTACGAGGTCATGACAAGTTAGTAAAATGATCTCAGGAGGTAGGAAATGCCCACTATCGCTGCAGAAGATCGAAAGACCGTCATCGCGGGCGTGCCGATGACCCCCAACATGGACCTGACGATTCGTCGTCTCGCCGCCGAACGGCGCCTCACCCGCGCTGCCTTCATGCGCCAGGTGATCGAGGACGCGGTCAAGCAGTTGACGACCGCGACCGCCGCCTGATCCATCCGCAGACCCCGCGCCCCTCACCACGGCGCGACAGTAGTACCCCAGGAACGACGCGAGCCAGGAATGCGACCGGCTACCAACCGGCTGCTCCTGGCTCGTTCTTTTTGGGCGGTCATCACTCCGCCCGGCTCTCATCTCCACGCATTCACCGCCGCCTCGGGCCTCACCAACCCGTATGGCAGTCGCGCTCACAGCCGTCATCGCTCGCAGCGAGAGGACGACCGACCCCCCGAAGGGAGGCGCTCATGTAGCCGATCACCACACCCAGCGAGCGGAAACCGGAACTCAGTCGAAAGGAACCTACCGTGACTCTCAGTAGTCATTCTAACACGTATCGCATCTCCTCGGGAACTGAGACCCGAGAGGTGACCCGATGACGATTTCCGTTGAGGCGATGGATGCCACCGGCGGGGAGCCGGAGGACTTCCACGCGGTGCACGACGACTTGGAGCTGACCGACCAGGAGCGTGCCGAGATGACGCGCATCGCGATGAGTTGGACCGTCATTCAGCGTCAGCCTGAGCCCGCAGAGCTTCCGTTCGACGACCGAGGCAACTCGGTACAGGCGGAGCTCTCCACGGAGGCGCAGACAGCGATCGCCGCGGAGCTGCTGGATGAAGCGGCTGAGACCGATGACCCGCTCATCAGCGAGGAGGTCAGTGAGGCCGCTCGGATCCTCATGGAGCAGCTGCCGGTTGCCGCTCATGAGGCGATGGCCCGGAACGCGGTCGGGTTCTTCTCGGCCCCGACGCTGCCGATGCAGGTGGCCAGGGAACTGAAGCTTCGCTGGGACCTGGTTCACTACCACGGTAGTCAGAGCGTGTCTCATTCCATCTTCTGGCGAGGCGAGTGGTGGGACCACGTCGGTACTCATTACCAGGCCGTCAGCCGGAAGAGCGTGGAGGACTCCCTCTGGCGAGTGCTGGGTGACGCCCAGTACATGGCTACCGTCACCCGCCGTCGTCGAGACGCCCAGGGCAACCAGGTGGAGGACGAGGAGCAGGTCGCCAAGCCGTGGAACCCCACGCGCACCAGGGTGCAGGACGTCGTGCGAGCCCTGGAGTCGATCAGCGCCGTGGATGAGTCGGTGGATCCCGGGTCACGGCTGGTGTTTCCCGCGCAGTCCTGGCTGCCCGCCTACGCCGACCCGGAGGCGCCCGTTCAGGAGAAGTTGACGTCCCTCCGCAACACCATGCTCAACCTGGCCAGCGGTCAGCGGCACGAGCACGACTCGCGTTACCTCGTGACCTACTCACTGCCGTTCGAGTACGACCCGACCGCCACTTGCCCGCGCTGGGACTCGTTCCTGGAGTCCCTCTGGCCGGGCGACCAGGGTTCGAAGGACCTGCTCCAGGAGTGGTTCGGCTGCGTGCTCAACGGCGACGGCCGGCACGAGAAGATGATGTTCATCATCGGCCCTCGCCGCAGTGGCAAGGGCACCATCGCGACGGTCCTGTCCAGCCTGCTGGGCCGTCAGAACGTGGCCGGCCCGACGCTCAACTCGTTCACCACACAGTTCGGCTTGGCGCCGCTCATCGGGAAGCCGCTCGCCGTCGTCGGTGACGCTCGCAACTCGAAGTCCACCGACATTCACGCCGTCACTGAGAAGCTGCTGATGATCGTGGCAGGTGACGGAATTGACATCGACCGCAAGAACCGCGACTCCTGGTCGGGCATCCTCAACACGCGGATCATGATGATGGCCAACCAGCTCCTCAACTGGAAGGACGCCTCCGGT
>NZ_JAKWBE010000013.1 GCF_022513565.1 Streptomyces gilvus
CTCCACCAGCAGCGGCAGCGTCTCGGAGGCCGTCACCAGCTCCCGCAGCGGATGCCGGGCCAGCACCGCGTCCACCTCCGGCGTCAACGCCCCCGCCAGCCGGGCGGTGGGCGGCCGGGTCTCGTCCCGCAGGGCGGCGACGGCGGCGCGCACGGTGTCGCCTTCCGCCGGGGGCAGACCGTCCGCCGCCCGCTCGTACAGCCGGGCCCCCTCCTCCAGCACCAGGTCCGTGTCCATCCCTGCCGGGATCTTGATCTGGGCGTGATGGCGCCAGGTGGTGATCGGATCGCCCCAGGCCTCCACGGTGTACGTCCACCGCCCGGGGGCGCCCGCGGTGACGGTCGCGCCCCAGCGGTCGGTGCCCGGCGCCAGCTCGCGCATCGGCGTCCAGGGGCCCGGACGGCCCTCGGGATCGGTCAGGACGACGTTCGCGGCGACCGCGTCGTGCCCCTCGCGGAAGACGGTGGCCGAGATCTCGAACGACTCCCCGGTGACGGCCTTCGCGGGCCTGCGGCCGTGCTGGACGACCGGGCGGACGTCGAGGACCGGTATGCGCCCGATGCCGGCGGTGTCGCCCGCGGAGGATGGCTCCGGGGCCGGCGGTCCGGAATCGGCCGGGCGCACGGGAGGCGCTTCGGTGCTGGGTGTCGGGGGTGCTGACGAGTGGTGCGTGGCGGGCATGACCGCTCCTGTCCGCGTCATACAGGTGGTGGGCGGATGGGTGTGGGGAGGTGGGTCCTGCGTGTGGTGGTGCTGGGTGTTTCTCCGGAGTACCCGAGGGACGGGCAGGTGTACCGGAGGAGCCTTCCCACCCTATTCGGGTGGGCAATCCGGCACTTTGTTAACTACTCACGCGTATGTCTACGCACAAGACCGGCCCCGTTCGTGAACGAACGGGGCCGGAAACCGGACGCCTCGATGACGAGTCCGGGACTGTGCCCCTACGAGGGCGGTACCTGCAGCAGTTCGTCCGGTGAACCGAGGCCCCGCCCGGACACCTTTCCGGGCACCGCCAGCTTCACGAGCGCCCCGGCGACCTGGGCCGGTGTGGCCTTCGGATGGCCGGCCAGGTAGAGGGCGGCCGCGCCCGTGGCGTGCGGAGTCGCCATGGACGTACCGGAGAAGGTGGCTTTCCCGGTGTCGCTCGTGTACGAGGCCGAGGTGATCGACACGCCGGGGGCGAACAGGTCGACGGCCGAGCCGAAATTGGAGAAGGCCGCCCGTGCGTCCTTCTGGTCCGTCGCGCCGACCGTGACGGCCTCCTTGACGTCCGCCGGGGAGTACAGGGCGGCCGCCAGCCCGTCGTTGCCCGCGGCGACGACGTAGGTGACGCCGGAGGCGATGGAGCTGCGTACGGCCGCGTCCAGCTGGGCGTTGTGGGCGCCGCCCAGGCTGAGATTGGCCACGGCGGGCTTGCGGGCGTGCTTGGTCACCCAGTCGATACCCGCGATGACCTGCGAGGTCGTACCGGAGCCGTCGTCGCCGAGGACGCGGACGGAGACCACCTTCGCCTGTTTGGCCACCCCGTAGGTCCGGCCGGCGATGGTGCCGGCGACATGGGTGCCGTGGCCGTTGCCGTCGGCGGCGGTCGGGTCGTCGTCGACGAAGTCCCAGCCGTAGCTCGCCCGCCCGCCGAAGTCCTTGTGCGTGATCCGGACACCGGTGTCGATCACATAGGCCGTCACCCCGGCGCCCGCGGACCGGGGCCAGGCGTAGGCCCTGTCCAGGGGAAGGGACGGCTGGTCGATCCGGTCCAGGCCCCAGGACGGCGGGTTCTTCTGCGGCCCGTCGAGGGCGACGCGGGTGTCCTGGACGACCGAGGCGACCCGCGGGTCCGCCGCGAGGAGCCGGGCCTGTCTCTCGTTCGCCCGGACCGCGTAGCCGTTGAGGACCGTGCCGTAGGTCTGGCTGATTCTCGCCCCGTATGTCGCGGCGATGCCCTTTCCGGCCGCCGACGGGGCCTTCGTACCCCCCTTGAGCGTCACCAGATAGCTTCCGCTGACGGAGCCGGGCCCACCGGCGCCGAGTATCCGCCCCTGAGCTGCGGCGTGCGCGGGCAGGGTGCCGGACGACAGCGCGGCGACACACGCCACCGCGGTCAGACCCCCCAGCCGGCGCAGACGCAGCGTGCGCGTCCGTGCCATGTCCGAGTTCCCCCTCCTTCGACTGCACCTGGCAGCCTCTCGTGCGGTGACACACGCCACAAGGGGGCCTACGGGGCGGAATCGGCCATGTCCGCCATGGCCGACGGGAGAAGGTTGCGGTGATTTCCGGACTGTGTACGACTGTGCGGCAGGCTTGGGTGTCCCGTGGTTGTGGAACCCCTCTCCCCGATACCGTCGATATTGACGACGGGACGCACACCGCCGTGCGTCCTCCTGTTGTGCACGTATGCCGAGGTGGAATGTGAAGGCGATCCGGCGATTCACTGTCCGTCCCGTTCTCCCCGAACCCCTCCGGCCGCTCGGTGATCTGGCGCGCAATCTGCGCTGGTCCTGGCATGCCGAGACCCGTGACCTCTTCCAGTCCGTCGATCCCGAACGCTGGGCCGCCTCGGAGGGCGATCCCGTACGGCTCCTGGGCGGTGTCTCCCCGACGCGCCTCGCGGAGCTGGCCGAGGACCGCCGCTTCCTGCGCCGGCTCGGCGCGGTGCGGGACGATCTCGACGACTACATGACCGGTGAGCGCTGGTACCAGGCGCAGTCCGGTGCACTGCCCGCCGCCGTCGCCTACTTCTCACCCGAGTTCGGCATCACGGCGGCCCTGCCGCAGTACTCCGGCGGCCTGGGCATCCTGGCCGGCGACCATCTCAAGGCGGCCAGCGACCTGGGCGTTCCGCTGATCGGCGTGGGCCTGCTCTACCGGCAC
Source organism: Streptomyces gilvus (assembly GCF_022513565.1). Taxonomy (GTDB): domain Bacteria; phylum Actinomycetota; class Actinomycetes; order Streptomycetales; family Streptomycetaceae; genus Streptomyces; species Streptomyces gilvus. Next base: position 2,869 of record NZ_JAKWBE010000013.1, read on the forward strand.
GGCTACTTCCGCCAGTCGCTGTCCCGGGACGGCTGGCAGCAGGAGCACTACCCGGTCCTCGACCCCAACGAGCTGCCCGTCGCCCCGCTGAGCGAGGACGACGGCACCCCCGCCCAGGTCTCCCTCGCGCTGCCCGGCGGCAAGCGGCTGCACGCCCGCGTCTGGCTGGCCCAGGTGGGCCGGGTCCCGCTGCTGATGCTGGACTCCGACGTCGAGGAGAACGACCCCGGCGAGCGCGGGGTGACCGACCGGCTCTACGGCGGCGGCAGCGAGCACCGCCTGCTGCAGGAGATGCTGCTCGGCATAGGAGGGGTGCGGGCCGTACGGACGTACTGCCGGCTGACCGGCCACCCGGAGCCGGAGGTCTTCCACACCAACGAGGGGCACGCGGGCTTCCTCGGCCTGGAGCGCATCGCCGAACTGTGCGCCCGGGGGCTGGACTTCGACTCCGCGCTGGAGGCCGTCCGGGCCGGGACCGTCTTCACCACCCACACCCCGGTGCCGGCCGGCATCGACCGCTTCGACCGTGAACTCGTCGCCCACCACTTCGGCTCCGACGCGGAGCTGCCGAGCATCGACGTCGAACGGATCCTCCAGCTCGGCATGGAGACCTATCCCGGGGGCGAGCCCAACCTGTTCAACATGGCCGTGATGGGCCTGCGCCTCGGCCAGCGCGCCAACGGCGTCTCGCTGCTGCACGGGCAGGTCAGCCGGGAGATGTTCGCCGGACTCTGGCCGGGATTCGACCCCGAGGAGGTGCCGATCACCTCCGTCACCAACGGGGTCCACGCGCCCACCTGGGTGGCCCCCGAGGTGTTCCGGCTCGGCGCCCGGCAGATCGGCGCCCAGCGCACCGAGGACGCGCTGACGGTCGGCGGCTCGGACCGCTGGGACGCCGTCGCGGAGATCCCGGACCAGGACATCTGGGAGCTGCGCCGCAACCTGCGCGAGCAGCTGGTGGACGAGGTGCGGTCCCGGCTGCGTGCCTCCTGGCGGCAGCGCGGCGCCGGGACGGCCGAGCTGGGCTGGATCGACGGCGTCCTCGACCCCGACGTCCTGACCATCGGGTTCGCGCGCAGGGTCCCGTCGTACAAGCGGCTGACACTGATGCTCCGCGACCGCGACCGGCTGATGGACCTGCTGCTCCACCCCGAGCGGCCCGTCCAGATCGTCGTCGCGGGCAAGGCGCACCCGGCGGACGACGGCGGCAAGCGCCTGGTCCAGGAGCTGGTCCGGTTCACCGACGACCCGCGGGTGCGCCACCGCATCGTCTTCCTGCCCGACTACGGCATGGCGATGGCGCAGAAGCTCTACCCCGGCTGCGACATCTGGCTCAACAACCCGCTGCGCCCCCTGGAGGCCTGCGGCACCTCGGGCATGAAGGCGGCGCTCAACGGCTGCCTCAACCTCTCGGTCCTTGACGGCTGGTGGGACGAGTGGTTCCAGCCGGACTTCGGCTGGGCGATCCCGACGGCGGACGGTGTGGGCACGGACGCCGACCGCCGGGACGACATAGAGGCCGCGGCGCTCTACGACCTCCTGGAGCAGCGGGTGGCGCCCCGCTTCTACGAGCGCGGCCGGCACGGGCTGCCCGAACGCTGGATCGAGATGGTCCGCCAGACGCTGACGCTCCTCGGCCCCAAGGTGCTGGCCGGCCGGATGGTCCGCGAGTACGTCGAGCGGCTCTACACGCCCGCCGCGCACGCCCACCGGGCCCTGGACCCCGACTCGGCGCGTGAACTCGCCGCCTGGAAGGGGCGGGTGCGGGCCGCCTGGCACGGGGTGACCTTCGACCATGTCGAGACCTCCGTCGCCACGACCACCGCGGAACTCGGCAGCACGCTCGGGCTGCGGGTGCGCGTCGGGCTCGGCGAGCTCGGCCCCGAGGACGTCGAGGTGCAGGTGGTCTCGGGCCGGGTGGACTCGCAGGACGGCATCGCCGACGCGACCACGGTCCCCCTCAAGCCGGCGGGCGGCCCCGACCCCGAGGGCCGCTGGCTCTACGAGGGGCCGCTGTCGCTGGACCGCACGGGCCCCTTCGGCTACACGGTCCGCATCCTCCCGACCCACCGACTCCTCGCCTCCAGCACGGAGTTGGGCCTGGTGACGGTGCCGTCGGAGGAGACGGCGGAGGGAGCGGGGGTGCTGTTCCGCTGACGGCGCGAGGGCGGGCGACCTTTGCCCGCCCTTGACGTCTGCTTTGCTCGATTCGTGGTTCCGCCATACCTCTCGCAGGGACGCGATCACTACGGTCGGGGGATGACATGTGCACGGAGTGACGTCCCGGGGGCGGGGTCGCATGTCGGTGCGAGGCATCGATGAGTGACGTGAAGGCGGACACGAAGCGCATCCGCGAGTGCTCCCGGGCGCTGCAGAGGATCTACGACTCCTTCACCGGCCGGGCCAATCCCGCCGAGGACTTCTCGGCCGCCGAGTTGGGCGACCAGCGTGTCGTCGAGGCCTTCGACGAGTTCGCCGACAACTGGAAGATCCACCGCAAGGATCTCGCGGAGAAGATCAGGAAGCTCGGCGTCATCACGTGGGAAGCCGCCAAGAGCTACGACGCCGTCGATGCCGAGCTCGCCCGGGCCCTGCGGGAGCAGGACGCACGGGCCGCACACGGCCGGGGCGCGAAGTGAGGCGTCCTGCGGTCGACGAGTGGGCCGTGCTCGACGAGGACGGCGATCCGGTACCGGGAGACCCGGACGCCATCGCCCTGCTCGGGCAGTCGCTGCGCGAGGTCGCCGACGACATCCAGCGTGAAGCGGGGGACGTGGAGGCTCTCTGCCGAGTCGACGCGTGGAAGTCCAAGGCGGCCGACGCGTTCCGCGACACGGCGCACGACGCCCTCAAGCCGCTGCGCAAGGCGTACCACCGCTACGACAAGGCCGCGAGCGCCATGGGGACGCGGGTTCGCCCGGACTGCACCGACGACTGGGCCGGCGCTCTCGAACACGCGCAGCAACTGGCGGACAAGGCCCTCAAGGCGGGACGGACCGCGCACGAGGAGCACGAGTCGGCGGTGCGGAGCATCGAGGCCCTCCCGTCGGACACCAAGGACGACGACCCCGAACTCGTGCGGCTGAAGAAGAAGCGGGATCAGGCCGCGGCCGACCTCGGCAGTGCCAAGGCGGCACTGCGGCGCGCGAAGGAGGTCCGCGACACGGCCGCGCGGAAGGCCGCCGGGGTCATCCACCGAGCCATCACCCATGACGGCATGCACGACTCCGGATGGGACAAGTTCGACCACGCGGTGGACTCTGTCGTCTCGGGGGTCGGGGACTTCCTGGAGGACGTCGGCATGACCGTCGTCTCGGATCTCGCCTCCCTCGGCAATGCCATGATCCACGACCCGGGTTCCACGGCGTCGGTCGTCCTGGGTCTCGGCCTGACGGTGCTGGGCGCGGGCGAGGAGGCCGGCGGTGTCCTGCTGGACGCCACCGGGATCGGGGCGGCGCTTGGCATCCCGATCAACGTCGCCGCCGCGGCCCAGATAGCCGTCGGGGTGTCGTTGGCCGGTGCCGGTATGGCAAGCATCGTGAGCGACGCGGCGGGTCCCGACCGGGTCGACATGACGTCCGACGGGTCGGGCGGCTCCGCCGGCGGCGACTGGGACACCGCGGCCGAGGCCGACCGGACCAAGCCGTCGGGAGAGCCCGACCCGACCGCCCAGCCCCGTGGAAGGCCCGAATCGCTCAGCAAGAACGACGACGCCGAGACGATCCGCGCGAAGGGACGGGAGCGGCATTCCGCGGACACCCTGGCCCGACAGGGATACGACGTCGAACAGACCCCGGGTACGATCAACGGGAAGAATCCCGACTTCCGCGTCGAGGGCAAGGTCTTCGACAACTACGCCCCGACCGCCAAGAACCCACGCTCCATCTGGACCGCCGTCCAGAAGAAGGTGGACGCGGGTCAGACGGACCGAGTGGTGCTGAACCTCGGTGACAGCGACGCGGACCTCGGCGCGCTGCGGTCGCAGTTCCAGAGCTGGCCCATGAACGGTCTCAAAGAGGTCATGGTGATCGACCGCGAGGGCAACGTGGTCCACCTCTACCCGTAGTCGCCGAAGGGAAGGAAGGAACAAGAACGTATGGCGATCGAATACGACCTTGATCTCGCGACCCCCGTGTCCGCCAAGGAGGTTGCGACCCGGCTGGAGGAAATCGGCAGGGAAACCGGGCTCTTCGACGCGTCGGTCACGGGGGAGCGGCTCGTCGAGGAAGGAGCCCCCACCCGACTGGGCACCTGGATCCGTGTGGTCGCGGAGCGGCCGCCGCAGCCGTGGCACCCGGTCGTCACCGCCTTCGGGTTCACCCCCACGGTGGCCGTGGGATTCCGCATGGCCAAGGGAGTCGAGGTCGCGGACCAGCAGGACGACATGATCCGGCTCGTCGCGCCCCTGCTGGCACGCGTGGAGGGCGACGCCGTGCTGCACTTCCAGTTCGAGGTGGTCTGGCTGCTCCGCAAGGACGGCGAGCTGAGCCTCAGCGAGCGGGAGGACATCTGGCCTCCCCGGCGGCTGGCCCTCGTGACACAGCCCCACCGCCGGCAGACCCACAGCATGGACCTGGACTGAGCCGCCAGTGACGTTCCGTTTTCGTTCCAGCGACCAACCCGGCCGGGACCTCTGGTGCCCCAGTTCCGAAGTGGCTCGTGCCTTCGTCGGGACCGCCGAGGTCTTCTCCCACGTGTTCGACGTCGACTCGGGCATCGGCGACCCCGTCGACGGTGTGTGCGTCATCGATTTCCGGGACTTCGGAGCGCTCTGCGCCGCGGTCGTCGACCGGTTCGGCACCACCGACCAGGGAATCCTCCGGTCCCTCAGCCTCGGCTTCGTCGCCACGTCCCTGGTGCTCATCGACCGGGCCGGCCGTCCCGCCCCCGCGATGCCCGGGCCGGCTCAGGAGCGGGCCTGGGCGGCGCTGCGCGACCAGCACGCGCGAGTGATGCCCGTGTGACCGCCGGCCCCGCTGCGACGCGTGCGAGGGGTCACCACTCCGAGACGTCGGCGCAGAGTTTCCGCAGGATCTTCCCGCAGCGTCGGGCGTAGGCGTTCTGCAGGCCCCGGGTCGCCGGGCCGCCGGCCTTCGCGTACCACTTGGCGGGGCGGCTGAAGGCGGTCACGGTCAGCCAGACCGTGCCGTCGCCGGTGCGCTCCACCAGGAAGGCCTCCTCGCCGCACTCCGGGTGGCCCGCCAGCGTGCCGTAGGCCCAGCCGGCCCGGCGGGGTTCCTCGACCGTGTAGACGACCCGGCAGGGCGCCTTGATCACGCCGGCGAGGGTGACGGTGACGTCGACGTCCGGTGCGGCGCGCTCCGCTGCCGCGTCGATGCCGACGCCGAGCTCGCGGTGCATCTCCCAGGTCAGCACCGCGTCGGCCGCCCGGCGGAAGACCTTCTCGCCCTCACCGATCCGGGTGCGCACATGCAGGGGGTGGAAGCCCGGCGGGCAGAAGCCGGCCCGACGACTCGCGCCGACGTCTTGGTACGTGAAGGACATGGGACACAAGGGTAGGGCGGTACCCGGGACCGCCGTCGTCCCGGGTACCGCCCGCCAACCCCCCTCGGGTCAGCTCACGTTGACGGCGGACCACGCGGCCGCCACCGCGTTGTACTCGGTGCTGCCGGAGCCGTACAGGGCGGCCGCGGCGCTCAGCGTGCCGGTGCGGGCCGACTTGTAGTTGGTCGTCGACGTGAAGTACGTCGTCAGCGCCTTGTACCAGATCTGCAGCGCCTTGGCCCGGCCGATGCCGGTGACCGTGGAGCCGTTGTACGTCGGCGAGTTGTAGCTCACCCCGTTGACCGTCTTCGCGCCGCTGCCCTCGGACAGCAGGTAGAAGAAGTGGTTGGCGACACCCGACGAGTAGTGCACGTCGAGGTTCTTCACGGACGAGGACCAGTAGTCGGCGCTGCCGCCGTCCTTGCTGGGCTTGTCCATGTAGCGCAGCGGGCTGCCGTCGCCGTTGATGTCGATCTTCTCGCCGATCAGGTAGTCACCCGGGTCGGTGGCGTTGGCGGCGTAGAACTCCACGCCGGTGCCGAAGATGTCGGAGGTGGCCTCGTTCAGACCGCCCGACTCGCCCGAGTAGTTGAGGCCCGCGGTGTTCGAGGTGACACCGTGGCTCATCTCGTGGCCGGCCACGTCCAGCGAGGTCAGCGGGTGGGTGTTGCCGTCACCGTCGCCGTAGGTCATGCAGAAGCAGCTGTCGTCCCAGAAGGCGTTGACGTAGTTGCTGCCGTAGTGGACGCGGGAGTAGGCGCCGACGCCGTTGTTCTTGATGCCGCTGCGGCCGAAGGTGGCCTTGTAGAAGTCCCAGGTCTCCTGCGCGCCGTAGGCCGCGTCCGCGGCGGCCGTCACGTCGGTGCTGGAGCTGGAGGCGGTGCCGGTGCCCCAGGTGTTGGTGGTGTTGGTGAACAGCGTTCCGGTGCCGGACGTGCCGTGCTTCAGGTTGTACGTCTTGTGGTTGCCGCGCGAGCCGTCGGTCAGCGAGTACGTCGAGCCCGACAGCGTGGTGGTCAGGCTGACCGTGCCCGAGTACAGCGTCTTGCCGGTGCCGGTCGCGTTCTCGATGCCCTGGTACTCGAAGAGCTTCTTGCCGGTCGCTGCGTCGGTGATGACGTGCAGCTGGTTCGGGGTGCCGTCGTCCTGCAGCCCGCCGACGATCGTCTCGTAGGCGAGGACGGGCGTGCCGGAGCCGGCCCAGATCACCTTGCGGGCGCCGTCCGCGGTGGACTTGGCGGAGCCGAGGGTCTTCGCGGCGGACACCGCCTGCTTCTCCGCCTTGGCGGCGGTGATCTGCGGCTTGAGCGAGGCGACCTTGATGGCCGCCTTGGTGGCTCTGGTGACGCCCTCGGCCTTGCCGGCCTTGGAGGTGTGCACCACGAGGTCGCCGCCGAGGACCGGCAGGCCCGCGTAGGTGCGCTCGTAGCGGGTGTGCACGGTGCCGTCGGCGTCCTTGACGACGTCCTTGACGACCAGCTTCTCCTTGGCGCCGAGACCTATCTGCCGGCCCGTCTCGGCGACGTCGGCCTGGGCCTTCTGGATGAGCGAGGTGCGTGCGGCGGCCGACAGCAGGGTCGGGGCGGCGGCCGGGTGGGCGATGGCCGTGCCCGCCTGGGTCTGGGCGGAGGCCGCACCGGTGGTCAGACCGGTGGCGAGGAGGGCTCCGGCCGCAACGGCGGTGGCGATGGCCAGAGTCGAGCGCTTGTGACGCGCGTAGAGGGGGGTCACACAAGCTCCTTGTGGTGGGGGAGTCCTCGCCCGGCGTGGGGCGGCCGGAGGAGGGGTGCAGTGAAGTTGTGCGGCGGTTGTGAGGAAGCGTGGCACCGGGGCGCGTACATGTCATGACCCCGACGTGATGTTGGCCGAAAAGCAACTCCCCGGTGAACGTTTCAGGAATGTAAACGGGCGCCGCCCCGGGGAGTCGGGCCCCCGGGGCGGCGCACTCGCCTTCGATGCCGTCACCCGCGGTCTACGGGAACGTCAGCTTCCAGCTGTTGATCTTCCCCACGTCCTGCGCCGCCTGATCCTGGACCCGCAACTTCCAGGTCCCGTTGGCGGTTTCGGACGAGACGTTGACCGTGTAGGTCGCCTGGACGTTGTCCGCCGAGTCGGAGGAGCTGAAGTTCTTCAGGCGGTACGCGGTGCCCGACGGACCCAGCAGATCGATCACCAGGTCGCCCCGCCAGGTGTGCGAGATGTCGACGCTCACCTGAAGGTTGCTTGGCGCGTTTCCGCTCCTGCCGGAGACGGTGATCGAGGAGGTGACGGCGGGCCCGTTGTCCGGAATCGACACGGGTGTCGTGTTCTCGTACGACGTCCCGCCTCCGCCGCCCCCACCGGAGCGCGAGCCGACCGCGATGGCCGCCCAGGCGTCCTGCACCGCCTTGTACTCGGCGCTCGTGGTGCCGTACAGCTCACCGGCCGCCGCGAGGGTGCCGGTGCGGGCGGAGGCGTAGTTGGTGGTGGACGTGAACTTGGTGGTCAGCGCCCGGTACCAGATCTGCAGCGCCTTGTCCCGGCCGATGCCGGTGACCGGAAGCCCGTCCGCGGTGGGCGAGTCGTAGCTGACGCCGTTGATGACCTTGGCGCCGCTGCCCTCGCTCAGCAGGTAGAAGAAGTGGTTGGCCGGACCGGACGAGTAGTGCACGTCCAGGTTGCCGAGCCCCGAGTACCAGCTGTCCTTGGACGAGCCGTCCTTGCTGGGCTTGTCCATGTAGCGCAGCGGGGTGCCGTCGCCGTTGATGTCGATCTTCTCGCCGATGAGGTAGTCGCCGACGTCGGTCGAGTTGTTGGCGTAGAACTCCACGCCGGTGCCGAAGATGTCGGAGGTGGCCTCGTTCAGCCCGCCCGACTCGCCGCTGTAGTTGAGACCGGCGGTGTTCGAGGTGACGCCGTGGCTCATCTCGTGGCCGGCCACGTCGATGGCGGTCAGCGGGTCCGCGTTGCCGGAGCCGTCGCCGTAGGTCATGCAGAAGCAGCTGTCGTCCCAGAACGCGTTCACGTACGAGTTGCCGTAGTGGACGCGGGAGTAGGCGCCGACGCCGTTGTTCTTGATGCCGCTGCGGCCGAAGGTGTTCTTGTAGAAGTCCCAGGTCTCCGCGGCCCCGTAGTGCGCGTCGGCGCCCGCCGTCGCGGCGTTCGACGTGGTCCCGTTGCCCCAGGTGTTGGACGTCTGCGAGAACAGCGTGCCGGTGCCGGACGTGCCGTGGTTCAGGTTGTACGTCTTGTGGCCGCCGCGGTCGCCGTCGGTCAGGGTGTAGTTGGAGCCCGACTGGGTCGTCGTCAGCGAGACCGTGCCGCTGTACTGGGTGTTGCCGACACCGGTCGCGGTCTCGATGCCCTGGTACTCGAAGAGCTTCTTGCCCGTGGTCGCGTCCGTGACGACGTGCAGCTGGTTCGGCGTGCCGTCGTCCTGGAAGCCGCCGATGACGGTCTCGTACGCCAGGACGGGCTTGCCGCTCGCGGCCCAGACGACCTTGCGGGCGCCGTCGGCGCTCGCCCTGGTGCCGCCGAGGGCCTTCGCCCGGCTGACGGCCTGCTTCTCGGCGGCCGCCTTCGTGATGTCCGGGGTCAGGTCCGCCACCTTGATCGCCGCGTTCGTCGCCTTGATGACGTCCTTGGTGGCGCCCGACGTGGCGGTGTCGACGACCAGGTCGCCGCCGAGGACCGGCAGTCCGGCGTAGGTGCGCTCGTAGCGGGTGTGCACGGTGCCGTCCGCGTCCTTGACGACGTCCCGGGCTATCAGCTTCTCCTTGGCGCCCAGGCCGATGTCCCGAGCGGTCTGCGCGCGGGCGGTGTCGGCGTCGCGCAGCAGCTCGGCGCGCTGCGAGGGGGTCAGGTGCACGGCCGCGTGGGCGGGGTTGCCCCTGACCGCGGCCGACGGCGTCTTCTGGGCGGGGGCGGCGGACGCCGCGCCCGACTGGACGGCCGCGGCGAGCAGGGCGGTGACCCCGGCGAGGGCCACGGCGGCGGCCCGGCGGTGCGCGGTGGGGGAGGTGCGTCTGCGAGAGGAACTGCTTCTCAACACTGACTCCTTCTGCATGGCCGCGGGGTCGCGCGGCCAGGGGAGATCCGGACGGTGGGTCGACCGTCCGGGCAGAACTGGGGGTGGAGCTGTGGGGTTGCTGTGTTGAAGCTGTGGGAAGGGTGGCAGCAGTCTGCGGTTTCTGTCAGGACCGCATCAGGAAGTTGGCCGGAAATGGTTCGTTGTCCGGTGGTTCATGTTCGGTATGCGGACCGTTGGCCGGTCGCCCGGCGCCGGTGGCGTACCGGCCGCCGGGCGTCCGTGGCGCACGGTCAGCCGTGGCGCGCGGTCACCCGTGCCAGGTCCGCCACAACGCCGCGTACGCCCCGTCCGCGGTCACCAGCTCCTCGTGCGTGCCGAGTTCGGTGAGGAGGCCGTCCTCCATGACCGCCACGCGGTCCGCGTCATGGGCGGTGTGCAGACGGTGCGCGATGGCGATGACGGTACGGCCCTCCAGCACGGCGGCCAGGGCCCGCTCGGTGTGCCGGGCGGTCGTCGGGTCGAGCAGCGCGGTCGCCTCGTCGAGGATCAGCGTGTGCGGGTCGGCCAGCACCACCCGGGCGAGGGCGAGTTGCTGCGCCTGGGAGCCGTCCGTACGGCGTCCCCCGTCGCCGAGCCGCGTGTCGAGCCCGTCCGGCAGCTCCCGCACCCACTCGTCGGCGCCCACCGCCGTGAGCGCCGCCCACAACTCCTCGTCGGAGGCGGCCGGTTCGGCGATACGGAGGTTGTCGCGGACGGTGCCGAGGAAGACGTGGTGCTCCTGGGTGACCAGGACGACCTGCCGGCGCAGCTGCTCGGGGCCGAGCTCGACGACGGGCACCCCGCCCACGGTCACCGTGCCCTCGGTCGGCGCGTCGACGCCCGCGAGGAGCCGGCTGAGGGTCGTCTTCCCCGCGCCGGACGGGCCGACCACGGCCAGCCGCTCACCGGGCCGCACCGTCAGGTCGACCCCGCGCAGCACCTCGCCGCCCCGGTCGTAGGCGTACCGCACGCCCCTCACGTCGATCCGGTCGCCGGCCGGCGCGGCGGTGTCCGACGTCTCCGTGCGCGGGGCCCGGGCCAGTCCCTCCACGCGGGCGAACGAGGCGCCGCTGTTCTGCAGTTGCTCGACCCGCATCAGGATCTCGTCCAGGGGGCCGCTGAGCCGTTGCAGATACAGCGCCGCCGTGACGACCGCGCCCAGGCTGAGGGTGCCGCGGTCGTGCAGCAGGCCGCCGACGAGGAGGACGGCGGCGACCGGGACGAGGTAGCAGATCTCGACCGACGGGAAGAACACCGTACGCAGGAACAGGGTGTGGAGGCGGGTACGGCGGGAGGTCTCCAGGGCATCGCGGCTGGCCGAGACACGGCGCTTCTCCAGGCGCAGCGCCTCGACGGTGCGGGCGCCGGAGGCCGTGGCCGCGAGGATCTCGGCGACGTCGGAGGTGGCGGCCCCCTCGGCGAGGTAGCCGGCCCGCGCCCTGGCCAGATACCAGCGCAGGGCGCACCAGATGCCGGCCAGCCCGAGCAGCCCGCACGCGCCGAGCAGGGGGTTCAGCGCGAACACCGCGCCGAGCAGGAACAGCGCCTGCACGCCGTTGACGAGCAGGTCCGGGCCGACGTCGCGCAGGGTGGTGCCGACCAGGGCGACGTCCGCCGTGCCGCGTGCCGTGAGGTCGCCGGTGCCGGCCCGTTCCACGGCGGCGGCGGGGAGGGCGAGGGTGCGGTCGACGAACTGTTCGCGGACGCGGGCGAGGGTGCGTTCGCCGAAGCGGTGGCCGGTGTAGCGGGCCCAGCGGGCCAGCAGGAGCTGGGCGAGGGAGCAGAGCAGGATGGCGAGGGCGAGGTGGTCGACCGCGCTTACGCCCTTGCCGGCGCGGACGTCGTCGACGATGCGGCCCACCAGGTAGGGGCCGGCGAGACCTGCGGCTGCGGCCAAGGCGTTGAGGGTGAGGGTGGCGGTGAATGCCTTCGCGTCCGCGCGGAGGAGGCGGATCATTGCTTGGCGGACGTCTTGGGAGGCGGCTACGGGGAGTTTGGTGTCGGTTGTGTGCCGGGTGCGGGTGCGTGGGGGCTGGTCGCGCCCCGCGGCGGAGCCGCTGGTTGATACAGCCCCGCGCCCCTGAGGGGGTTTCACATCCGTCATCTGAGAACGTCCTCGGAGTCTTCGTCCCGGGCCACCAGTGCTCGGTATTGCGGTTCGCCGTCCAGGAGTTCGCGGTGGGTTCCTGTTGCCTCGACCTTGTTGTCCACCAGGAAGTACACGACGTCCGCCCGGTCGAGGACCAGCGGGGACGTCGTCGTGACCAGGGTCGTACGGCCCTGTCTCGCCTCCCTCAGCCGTTCCGCGACCCGGGCCTCCGTGTGGGCGTCCAGGGCCGATGTCGGTTCTACGGCGAGGAGGATCTCGGGGGCGGTGAGCAGGGCGCGGGTCAGGCGGACGCGTTGGCGTTGGCCGCCGGAGAGGTTGCGGGCCTGGGCGTCGACGGGGGAGTCGAGGCCGTCGGGGAGGCCCTGGACGATGTCCTCCGCGACCGCCGCGTGGATGGCCCGTTCGATGTCCTGTTCACGGCGTTCCTGGCGTCCGGCGAGCAGGGACCGCAGGGGTTCCGCGAACAGGTCGGCCTCGTGGTCGGCGACCAGGATGTGCTCCCTGACCTGCTTCAGGGAGATCTCGTCGAGCGGGACGCCGCCCCAGGTCGCCGTGGAGGGCGTGTAGCGGCCGAGGCGGTCGACCACCGCGGCCGCGTCGGCCGGGCGGGCGCAGGCCAGGGCGATGAGGCGGCCCGGGGCCACCCGGACACCGGACTGCGGGTCGTGCAGCGCCGAGGGCTCGGCGGGCGCGTCGCGGGTGCCGGTGTCCGTCAGCGGCTCCAGGCGCAGGAACCGTACGACCCGGCGGGCCGACACCAGGCCCCGGCTGATCTGGTAGCCGCACTCGACCCAGAAGGCCACCGGGCCCACCAGGACCGCGACATAGCCGTAGACCGAGACCAACTCGCCGATGCTGATGGAGCCCTGGGCGGCGAGGCGGGCGGCGAGCCAGGTGACGACGGCGAGGAAGAGGGTGGGCAGGCCGACGCCGAGGGCCTGGACCCAGCTGGTGACCGCGCCGACCCGGTAGCCCTGGCGGCGCAGGCGCTGTGAGTCGCGCCGGAAGGCGTCCGCGAACAAGCCCTTGCCGCCGAGGCCGTTGAGGACGCGCAGTCCGCCCGCGAGGTCGGCGATACGGGCCGTGAGGACGCCCTGCCGCTCCCGGTACTCCGTCTCGGCGCCCTGCAGCCGGGCGAGCAACGGTCCGACCAGGACGACGATGAGGGGGAGGCCGAGCAGGACGACCGCCGCGATGAGGGGCGAGACGGCGAGCAGCAGGCCGGCCACGACCAGGTACGCCACGACGGCGCCGACCCCGGGCCCGACCACGGTGAGCGACTGGCTGATCGTCTGGACGTCGCCCACCCCGATGGTGACGACCTCGCCGGCCCCCACCCGGCGGTGCAGCGCGGCCCCCAGGCGGACCGCCTGTCCCACGATCACTTTCACGGTGCGGAAGTTGGCGTCCATCCGCACCCGGGTCATCGTGCGGTGGCGCATGATGCTCAGCCAGGCGTTGAACGCCCCGACCGCGAACAGGGCCGCCGTCCAGCGGGCGAGGGCCGGGTAGTCGCCGGGCTCCAGGCCCTGGTCGATCGCCCGGGAGAGGAGGTACGGCGTGGCGGCCAGCAGCACCATCCAGACGCTGCCGAGCACGGCCCCGGCGAGCGAGCGGCCGGGCTGGCAGCGCACCAGCCAGAGCAGATAGCGGGCGCCGCCGCGACAGTCGGGCTCGCCCGGCTCCTCGTACGCGTCGATCATGCTTCCCCGATCCCGGATCCGCGATCCCCGATCTCCGATCCCCGATCCGCGGATTCCTCGTGCACCGGCGGAGTTGGAGGTTACCGACGGTGAGGACGGGTTGCCCATCGAATTAATCCCCGGTCCGGGGCAGTGCGGTTCTCACGCCAGGCTGTCGCGCCAGGCCCGGTGCAGGTCGGCGAACCGGCCCGTGCCGGCGATGAGGTCGGCCGGGGTGCCGTCCTCGACGATCCGGCCGTGCTCCATGACCAGGACCCGGTCCGCGATCTCCACCGTCGACAGCCGGTGCGCGATCACCACGGCCGTACGGCCGCGCAGCACGGTCAGCATGGCGCGCTGCACGGCCCGTTCGCCCGGGATGTCGAGGGAGCTGGTCGCCTCGTCGAGGATGAGCACGGCCGGGTCGGCGAGCAGGGCCCGGGCGAAGGCGACCAGTTGGCGCTGGCCGGCCGAGATGCGCCCGCCGCGCTTGCGTACGTCGGTGTCGTAGCCGTCGGGCAGGGAGCTGATGAACTCGTGCGCGCCGATCGCCTTCGCGGCCCGCTCGATCTCCTCCCGCGTCGCGTCCGGCCGCCCGATGGCGATGTTCTCGGCGACCGTGCCGGAGAACAGGAACGCCTCCTGCGTCACCATCACCACCCCGCGCCGCAGTTCGGGCACGGCCAGGTCGCGCAGGTCGACGCCGTCCAGGAGCACCCGGCCGTCGGAGGGGTCGTAGAAGCGGGCGAGCAGCTTGGCCAGCGTCGACTTGCCGGCGCCCGTCGAGCCGACGACGGCGACCGTCTGCCCGGCGGGGAGGGTCAGGTCGAAGCGGGGCAGGACCTCGCCGCCGGTGCGGTAGCCGAAGCGGACGCCGTCGAAGACGACCTCGCGGCCCGGGTGTTCGCTCTTCAGCGGCGGCAGTTCCCGGGGCTCGGACGGGGCGGGGACGGACGGGGTCTGGGCGAGCAGCCCGGCGATCTTCTCCAGGGAGGCGGCCGCCGACTGGTAGGAGTTCAGGAACATGCCGAGCCGGTCGATCGGGTCGTACAGGCGGCGCAGATAGAGCACCGCCGCGGCCAGCACGCCGAGTTCGAGCGAGCCGCCCGCGACCCGGTAGGCGCCCCACAGCACGATCACCGCGACCGCCGTGTTGGCGACCAGGCGGGAGCCGATCACATAGCGGGCCATCTCCAGCAGGGCGTCGCCGTTGACCCGTTCGTGCCGCCGGTTGAGCACCCGGAAGTCGGCGTCGTTGGCGTCCTCGCGGCGGAACGCGCGCACCGGGCGGATGCCGTTCATCGTCTCGACGAACTTCACGATGACGGCGGCGATGGCGGTGGAGCGCAGCCGGTACACCCGCACCGCACGCCGCCGGTAGACCCGTACGAGCAGATACAGCGGCACGAAGGACGCCACCGCGACCGCGCCGAGGCCGAGGTCCAGCCAGAGCAGCATCGCCGAGATGTAGACGAACGACAGGACGACCGTCACCAGCTCCTGCAGACCCTCGTTCAGCAGCTCCCGCAGCGACTCGACGTCCGTGGTGGAGCGGGAGATGAGACGGCCGCTCGTGTAGCGCTCGTGGAAGTCGATGCTGAGCGCCTGGGCGTGACGGAAGATCCGGCCGCGCAGGTCGAGCAGCACGTCCTGGCTGACGCGGGTGGAGGCGATGACGAACGCGTACTGCAGCCCGCCGGAGACCAGCGCGCACAGCAGGTACCCGGCGCCGACCGCGATCAGCGGACCGTGGTCGTCGCGCCGGAACGCCGGTACGGCGCTGTCGATCGCGTACGCCACCAGCAGCGGGCCCGCCTGCACCGCCGCCTGCTGGAGCAGCAGCAGGAAGCTGGTGAAGGCGACCCGGGCCCTCATGGGCGCGAGCAGGGAGCGCAGCAGCGCGCGGGTGGCGCCCGGGGGCGTGGGCAGGACGTCCCGGTCGAAGGGGTCGTCGGCGTCCTTGGGGCGGGGCAGGTCCGGTTCGTCGTCGGCCGTCGGGACGGACGTCGTCGGGGCCGTCATCGCTCGTCCTCCGCTTCCTCGGTGCCGGACATCAGATGGGCGTACTCGGCGTTGGTGCGCAGCAGTTCGTGATGGGTGCCGACGGCGGTGATGCGGCCGCCGGAGAGCAGGGCGACCCGGTCGGCGAGCAGGACGGTGGAGGGGCGGTGGGCCACGATCAGGGCGGTGGTGTCGGCGAGGACGTCCCGCAGGGCGGCCTCCACGGCGGCTTCCGTGTGCACGTCCAGCGCGGACAGCGGGTCGTCCAGGACCAGGAACCTGGGTCTGCCGACGACCGCCCGCGCGAGCGCCAGCCGCTGCCGCTGGCCGCCGGAGAGGCTGAGGCCCTGCTCGCCGACCTGGGTGTCGGTGCCCTGCGGGAGGGCGTGCGCGAAGTCGGCCTGCGCCACGGCGAGGGCGCGGTTCAGCTCGGCGTCCCCCGCGCTGTCGCCCGCGCCCATGAGGACGTTCTCGCCGACGCTCGCCGAGAAGAGCGTGGGCTCCTCGAAGGCCATGGCGACCTGGGCGCGCAGTTCCTCGCGGGACA
The DNA here is from genome assembly GCF_022513565.1 of Streptomyces gilvus. Classification (GTDB taxonomy): domain Bacteria; phylum Actinomycetota; class Actinomycetes; order Streptomycetales; family Streptomycetaceae; genus Streptomyces; species Streptomyces gilvus. Next base: position 18,762 of record NZ_JAKWBE010000013.1, read on the forward strand.
TGGCGGCGATGTCCGCGCCGTCCAGGGTGATGCGGCCGGACGTCACCTCGTGCAGGCGGGGGACGAGCGCGGTGAGGGTCGTCTTGCCGCTCCCGGTGGCGCCGACGAGGGCCATGGACTCGCCGGGCCGGATGTGCAGGTCGACGTGGTCGAGGACGGGCGGGGAGTCGGGCGGCGCGTCGGGGTAGCGGAAGCGGACGTCGTGGAAGCGCAGTCCGCGTTCCCCGGAGGGCCGTGCGGTGGCGCCGGCGGCGGGGTCCTCCGGCGCCTCGTCCATCACCTCGAAGTACCGCTCGGTCGCCGTCGCCGCCTCCTGGCTCATCGCCAGCAGGAAGCCGATCGACTCCACCGGCCAGCGCAGCGCCAGGGCCGTCGACAGGAACGCGACCAGCGTCCCCGCGGTCAGCGAGCCGTCGGCGACCTGCACCGAACCCACCACCAGCGCCGCGCCGATGGCGACCTCGGGCAGGGTGACGACGACCGCCCAGATCGTCGCCAGCAGCCCCGCCTTGCGCAGCTCCGTCCCCCGCAGGGTCCGCGCCAGCTCCCGGAACGCCCGTGCCTGGCTGCGGTGCCGGCCGAACCCCTTGATGATGCGGATGCCGAGCACGCTCTCCTCGACGACCGTCGTCAGATCGCCGACCTGGTCCTGCGCGAGCCGCGCCACATGCGCGTACCGCTTCTCGAAGATCACGCACATGACCATCACGGGCACGGCCGGACCGAGGATCACCAGCCCCAGCGTCCAGTCCTGGAGCACCATGATGACCACGCCGATGAGAATGGTCACGGCGTTGACCAGCAGGAACGTCAGCGGGAAGGCCAGGAACATGCGCAGCAGCATCAGGTCCGTGGTGCCCCGCGACAGCAACTGGCCCGAGGCCCAGCGGTCGTGGAAGGCCACCGGCAGCCGCTGCAGATGCCGGTACAGATCCGCCCGCATGCCCGCCTCGACGCTCGACAGCGGGCGGGCCACCAGCCAGCGCCGCAGCCCGAACAGCACCGCCTCCCCGACGCCGAGCAGCAGCAGGTACAGCGCCCCCAGCCACACGCCGGCCGGGTCCCGGTCGGCGACCGGACCGTCCACCATCCACTTCAGGACCAGCGGGATGACCAGACCCACACAGGAGGCGAGGATCGCCACGACGGCGGCGGTCAGCAGCCGCGCCCGCACGGGCCGGACATAGGGCCACAGACGCAGCAGGGTGCGTACGGCCGATCGGTCCTTGGTGGTTGCACGTGTCGTGGGCATCAAGGCGAGCCTACGGACCGGCACTGACAACGCCCACCGAGTTTTGGCCGGACCGGTCTCGGCCGCTGGTCCTACGACCTGCGCGTTCGAGGGGTCGTACAGCGGCATCAACCGATCGGTTGATGCGCCTTCGAGCGCGACGGCCGATGTGGCGGCGGGCCGCCCACCGCGAACCTGCTGCCATGTCCGTCATCGAAGTCAGCGAACTGCGCAAGTCCTACGGCGGCCGGCCCGTCGTCGACGGCGTCTCCTTCGCCGTCGAGGAGGGCGAGATCTTCGGGATCCTCGGCCCGAACGGCGCCGGCAAGACCACCACCGTCGAGTGCGTCGAGGGGCTGCGCGTCCCCGACGGCGGCCGCGTCCGCGTCACCGGCCTCGACCCCGTCGCCGAGCACGCGCGCGTGGCCCGCGTGCTCGGCGCCCAGCTGCAGCAGAGCGAGCTGCAGCCCAAGCTCACCGTCCGCGAGGCACTGCGGCTGTACGCCTCCTTCTATCCGCACCCGCTCGACTGGGCGCCGCTCGCCGAGCGGCTGGGCCTCACCCCGAAGCTCTCCACCCGGTTCGGCAAGCTGTCGGGCGGTCAGAAGCAACGCCTGTTCATCGCCCTGGCGTTGGTCGGCAACCCGCGCGTCGTCGTCCTCGACGAACTCACCACCGGCCTGGACCCCAGGGCCCGCCGGGACACCTGGCAGCTCATCGAGGACGTCCGGGCGAGCGGGGTGACCGTCCTGCTGGTCACCCACTTCATGGAGGAGGCACAGCGGCTGTGCGACCGGATCGCCGTCATCGACCAGGGACGGGTGGCCGCCCTGGACACCCCCGCCGGTCTGATCCGCCGCTCGGCGGGCGCCACCGTCATCAGCTTCACCCCGTCCGCACCACTGGACGACGCCGACCTCCAGGCCCTCCCCGCGCTCGCGTCCGTCGAGCACAAGGACGGCCGGATCACGCTGGCCGGCACCGACGAGACGGTCAACGCCGTCATCACCCTCCTCGCCCGCCACCGCGTCACCGCCCACCAGCTCCGCGTCGTGGACGCCACGCTCGACGACGCCTTCCTCGACCTGACGAAGGCCGACACGAAGGAGACAGCGTCATGAGCACCGCCGTACTGCGCACCGAGGTCCGGCTCTTCGGCCGCGAACCCGGCGCCGTCTTCTGGATCCTGCTCTTCCCCACCCTGCTGCTGGTGATCCTCGGCTCGATCCCCGGGTTCCGGGAGCACCAGAGCGACCTCGGCGGACTGCGCACCATCGACGTCTACGTCCCGGTGGCCGTCCTGCTCGGTCTGATCGTCGGGGGCCTGCAGTCCATGCCGCAGACCCTCACCGGCTACCGGGAGCGCGGGATCCTGCGCCGGATGGCCACCACACCGGTCCGCCCGTCCGCCCTGCTGTCCGCGCAGATGGTGGTGTACGGCGCCGCCGCCCTCGCGTCGGCGCTGCTCGCCCTCGCGGTCGGCCGGCTCGGCTTCGACGTACGCCTGCCGAAGCAGCCGCTCGGATACGGCCTCGCGCTCGTCCTCGCCGTACTGGCCGCCCTCGCCCTCGGATCGGTGGTGTCCGCGCTGTCCCGCACGACGAAGATCGCCGGAGCGATCGGATCGGCCGTGTTCTTCCCCGCGATGTTCTGCGCCGGGGTCTGGCTGCCGGTGCAGTCCATGCCGCGTCTGATGGGCAGGATCGTCGGGTACACCCCCTTCGGCGCGGCGGCGCAGGCGCTGAACCGGGCGGCCGCCGGGCACTGGCCGGGGTGGGGCCACCTGGGAGTGCTGGTGGTGTGGATCCTGCTGCTGACCGGCGCCGCCGGCCGCTGGTTCCGCTGGGAGTAGGGACGGGGCCGTGCAGACTGGGGACATGACGGCGAGGGACCGGCAAATCGAGCGGCGCTGGGACCAACTGCACACCTGGGGGCCCTACGCCCTGCTCGCCACCGGTCTCGCTCCCGCGATCGCCATGGCCGACCCGGAGGCCCATCCGGCCAAGTGGTACACCGGCTGGGCCCTGGTCGGCTGCGCGGTCGTCCTCCAGCTGCTGTGGCACGGACACCGGCTGCGCCGGCCCGACCCGGCCCGCACCCCGTCCCGGCTCGGCACGGTGTACTACGTGGTCCGGTGGGCCCTCGCCTTCGCCCTGACCTGGCTCAACCCGTTCTTCGCCTTCTACGCCGCCAGCGGCTACATGGACGCCGACGAGACGATCCCGGGCAGCAGGTGGCAGCGGCTCGGTCTGTTCGCGAGCGCGATCACGGTGGCCGCGGCGCAGACCGGCGGGATGCCGTTCACCAGCGGGCTCCAGTGGCTGGTGTTCGCCGCGCTCCTGGCCTTCAACTCCGGACTGCAGATGGTGGTCGCCCACCTCACCACGGAGGAGACCCGGCGCTCCCACGAGCGCAAGGAGACCATCGCCGAACTCGAGCGCACCAACGCCGCCCTGCAGCAGGCGCTCGACGAGAACGCCGCCCTGCACGCCCAACTCCTCGTGCAGGCACGGGAAGCGGGCGTCGCCGACGAACGCCGGCGGCTCGCCGCCGAGATCCACGACACCATCGCCCAGGGCCTGACCGGCATCATCGCCCAGCTCCAGGTCGTCGCCAACACCCCCGAACGGGAGCCGGCCCGCCGACACCTGGACCGCGCCATGGAACTGGCCCGGCACAGCCTCGGCGAGGCCCGCCGCTCCGTGCACAACCTCGCCCCGGTCGCCCTGGAGAACGACGGCCTGCCCGAAGCGCTCAAGAAGACCGTCGCCGAATGGGGCGAACGGACCGGGGTGCGCGCCGAGTTCACCGTCACCGGCACCGCCGAACAGCTCCACGAGGAGGTCTCCGCCACCCTGCTGCGGATCGTCCAGGAGGCCCTGTCCAACGCCGCCCGGCACGCCCGCGCCACCCGGGTCGGCGTCACCCTCTCCTTCCTCGGCGAGGAGGTCATCCTCGACATCCGCGACGACGGCACCGGCTTCGAGCCGCTCACCGTCCCCGCCCGCACCAGCACCGGCGGCTTCGGCCTCGACGGCATGCGGGCCCGCGCCGAACGCATCGCCGGCACGCTCACCGTGGAGTCCGAGCCGGGGCACGGCACGGCGCTGTCGGCTCGCGTACCGTTGGTCCGCCATGACCAGTGACCTCGTGACCCTGCTGATCGTCGACGACCACCCGGTCGTGCGCGACGGCCTGCGCGGCATGTTCGAGTCCGCGCCCGGCTTCACCGTCCTCGGCGAGGCCTCGGGCGGGGTCGAGGCCGTGGACCGCGTGGCCGAACTCGACCCGGACGTCGTCCTGATGGACCTGCGCATGCCGGCCGGCGGGGGAGTGGACGCCATCCGCGAGCTGACCCGGCGCGGCGCCCGCGCCAGGATCCTGGTCCTGACGACGTACGACACCGACTCCGACACCCTGCCCGCGATCGAGGCCGGCGCCACCGGCTACCTCCTCAAGGACGCCCCCCGCGACGAGCTGTTCAGCGCCGTCCGGGCGGCGGCGGACGGCCGTACCGTCCTGTCCCCGGCCGTCGCCTCCCGCCTGGTCTCCGCCGTCCGCGCCCCCGGCAACGAACCCCTCTCCATCCGCGAGCGCGAGGTCCTCGCCCTGGTCGCCCGGGGCACCTCCAACCGGGAGATCGCCCGCGAACTGTTCATCAGCGAGGCGACCGTGAAGACCCATCTCACCCACCTGTACACCAAGTTGGGCGTCAGCGACCGCGCGGCGGCGGTGGCCACCGCGTACCAGCGGGGCATCCTCGGCCAGTCCGGGTAGGGCCTCAACCCAGTCCGGGCAGGGCCTCAGCCCACCACCCGCAACAGCAACACCGCCCGCGCCGGCACCGTCACCACCGTGCCCGCCCGGTGCTCCACCCCCGGCTCCTCCGCCTGCGACTCCCTCGACGTGTCGACGACCACCTCGTACCGCTCCGCCCACGGCGGACCCGGCAGCTGGAAGGCGACGGGACGGTCGCCGGCGTGCAGCACGGCGAGGAAGCTGTCGTCGAGGACGGGGTCGCCGTGTTCGTCGCGGCCCGGGATGTCCCGGCCGGAGAGGTACATACCGAGCGTGCCGGCGGGCGCGTACCAGTCGCGTTCGGTCATCTCCGTGCCGCGGGAGGTGAACCAGGCCAGGTCGCGCAGTCCGTCCGCGGAGTGGGCGCGGCCCGAGAAGAAGGCGCGGCGGCGCAGCACCGGATGCCGGTGGCGCAGGGCGATCAGCCGGGAGGTGAGGTCGAACAGCGCCCGCCAGCCGGGCTGTTGCAGCAACTCCCAGTCCAGCCAGCTGATTTCGTTGTCCTGGCAGTAGGCGTTGTTGTTGCCCCGCTGCGTGCGGCCGAGTTCGTCGCCGGCGACCAGCATCGGCACGCCCGTCGACAGCAGCAGGGTGGTCAGCAGATTGCGCAGCTGACGGCGCCTGAGCCCCCGGACCCGCTCGTCGTCCGTCTCGCCCTCCGCCCCGCAGTTCCACGCCCGGTTGTCGTCGGTGCCGTCCCGGTTGCCCTCGCCGTTGGCCTCGTTGTGCTTGCGTTCGTACGACACCAGGTCGCGCAGGGTGAAGCCGTCGTGCGCGGTGACGAAGTTGACGGAGGCGTAGGGGCGGCGCCCGCCCCAGGCGTACAGGTCGCTGGAGCCCGACAGCCGGTAGCCCAGGTCCCGTACGTCCGGCAGCGCGCCCCGCCAGAAGTCCCGCACGGCGTTGCGGTAACGGTCGTTCCACTCCGTCCACAGCGAGGGGAAGGCGCCGACCTGGTAGCCGCCCGAGCCCACGTCCCACGGCTCGGCGATCAGCTTCACCCGCCTGAGCACCGGGTCCTGCGCGATCACCGCGAGGAACGGCGACAGCATGTCGACGTCGTGCATGGAGCGGGCCAGCGCGGCCGCCAGGTCGAAGCGGAAGCCGTCGACGCCCATCTCGGTGACCCAGTAGCGCAGGGAGTCGGTGATCAGGCGCAGGACGTGCGGCTGGACCACGTGCAGGGTGTTGCCGCAGCCCGTGTAGTCGGCGTAGCGCCGCGCGTCCGACTGGAGCCGGTAGTAGCCGCGGTTGTCGATGCCCTTCAGGGAGAGCGTCGGGCCCAGCTCGCCCGCCTCCGCCGTGTGGTTGTAGACGACGTCCAGGATCACCTCGATGCCGGCCGCGTGCAGCGCGCGCACCATCCGCTTGAACTCGCCGACCTGCTGCCCCGTCGTGCCGGAGGCGGCGTACGCGGCGTGCGGGGCGAAGTAGCCGATGGAGTTGTAGCCCCAGTAGTTCCTCAGCCCCCGGCGCAGCAGGTGGTCCTCGTGGGCGAACTGGTGGACGGGGAGCAGCTCGACCGCCGTGACGCCCAGCTTCACCAGGTGCTCGACCGCCGCCGGATGCGCGAGACCGGCGTACGTGCCGCGCAGCTCCTCCGGGATGCCGGGGTGCAGCTTGGTGAAGCCCCTCACGTGCAGTTCGTAGATGACGGAGTCCGCCCACGGGGTCTTGGGCCGGCGGTCGTCCGACCAGTCGTCGTCGTCGTGGACGACGACGCCCTTGGGGACGTACGGCGCCGAGTCCCGGTCGTCGCGGACGGTGTCGGCGACATGCTGCTGCGGCCAGTCACGGACGTGCCCGTACACCTCGGGCGGCAGGCCGAAGTCGCCGTCCACCGCGCGGGCGTACGGGTCGAGCAGCAGCTTCGCCGGGTTCCAGCGGCCGCCGGTCCACGGGTCCCAGCGGCCGTGCACCCGGTAGCCGTACCGCTGCCCCGGCATGACCCCCGGCACGAAGCCGTGCCAGATCTCGTGCGTGAGTTCGGTCAGCCGAGCCCGGGTCTCCTTGCCGCCCTCGTCGAACAGGCACAGCTCCACCGCCTCCGCCCCGCCGGCCCACAGCGCGAAGTTGGTCCCCGCCACCCCGTCCGGACCGACCCGGAACCTGGCCCCCAGCGGCGTCGGCGCACCCGGCCGCACCGGCACCGCGGGCACCCTGCGCGGTGCCCCGTTCACGGCGGCGGCCGGAGCGGCGCGCTCCTCCGTCACCGCCTCCTGCTCGGCTGCGCTGGACACCAGACCGCCTCCCACGGCTCCCGGAACGACCTGGCAGGAGCGCACGGCGTCCCGGCCGCGGCTCCCCTTCGCGTCGCCCTCCCCACAGTTCTGCCCAGACCTTGCCTCGCACTCACGTTTCCCCGGGGCGTGCCTGATCGTTGGGGAGTCCGTGAGGCATGCACACAGGCGCGCGCGGCGCGCGGGGGCCGCGCTGGCCGCCGTACTGACATGGGCAGGACTGCTGGCCGGCTGCACTTCGCACGGCGGCGGTATCGACGAGGTGTTCGGCAAACCCCCGGCCCCCGAGGACGTCATCCGCGTCACCCCCGACGACGGCAGCAAGGACGTACGCCCCGACCGGCGGCTGGTGGTCCGGGTGCCCAGCGGGCGTCTTGAGTCGGTGAAGGTCGTCAGGTCCCAGGACGCGCAGGACACCGACGTCCCCGGCCGCGTCTCCGACGACGGACTGCGCTGGGAGCCGACCGACCCGCGTCTCGCGCTGGCCGCCAAGTACACCGTCGACGCGGTCGCACTGGACGGCCACGGACGCAGATCCGCGCGGCACACGACCTTCACCACCTACGTCCCCGACGAACGGTTCGTCGGGTACGTCACCCCCGAGAACCGGGCGGTCGTCGGCACCGGGATGATCGTCTCCCTGGGGTTCAACCGGGAGATCGACAACCGCGAGGCCGTCGAGCGGGCGATCCGGGTCACCGCCCGCCCACCCGTCGAGATCCGCCCGCACTGGTTCGGCAAGGACCGCCTCGACTTCCGCCCCGAGCACTACTGGAAGCCCGGCACCCGGGTCACCGTCGATCTGCGGCTGCGGGACGTCGAGGGGGCGCGGGGCGTCTACGGCATCCAGTACAAGACGTTCTCCTTCACCGTCGGCCGCAGCCAGGTCTCCCTGGTCGACGCGGCCCGGCACACCATGGAGGTACGGCGGGACGGCGCGCTGCTGGCGACCGTGCCCATCACGGCCGGCTCGCCCGAGCACACCACCTACAACGGGAAGATGGTGGTGATGGAGATGCTCGAGGTCACCCGCATGAACAGCCGCACGGTCGGCTTCGGCGGCGAGTACGACATCCCGGACGTCCCGCACGCCATGCGCCTGACCGACTCCGGCACCTTCGTCCACGGCAACTACTGGGCGCCGGACGCCCCCGGACACGTCAACGTCAGCCACGGCTGCGTGGGGCTCAGGGACGTCAAGGGCGGCGGCTCCGACACCCCCGCCGGCTGGTTCTTCGACCGCAGTCTCGTCGGGGACGTCGTCGAGGTCGTCCACAGCAATGACAAAAAGGTCGCTCCCGACAACGGACTCGGCGGGTGGAACATGGGGTGGAAGGAGTGGAAAGCGGGCAGTTGATGTTGCGACAGAACGGTGACCTTCAGCTGACACGAATCTCAAAACCCTGCGGTTAATATGCGCCAATGCGCTCGCCTGGCGCACAGGGGAGGGGCCTGACCAGGCCCGGGAGGGGAGAACCAGTTGAACGTGCGACCGATATCGGGGGCGTCGGGGGACGCACACGGGAGCCGAGCGCGTCAGCGGGGCAGCCGGAGGGGCAAGGGGGTGCCGGCGCTGATACTCGGCGCCCTGCTGTTCACCGTCACCGCGTGCGGAGGGGGCGGCTCGGGCTCCGGGTCCGGTTCCGGTGACGGCAAGGGCAAGGGCGCGGACAGCGCGCAGAGCAAGCAGTCCGAGGCCGTCGTCGCCATCGCCCCCAAGGACGGCGCGAGCTCCGTCGACACCAGCGGCGCCCTCAAGGTCACGGCGAGCAAGGGCAGGTTGACGCAGGTCGAGGTCAAGGACGCCAAGGGCGAGGCGATATCCGGGTCCATCACCGACGGGGGCGCCTCCTGGACGCCGGCCACGCATCTGGCGGCGTCCACCAAGTACACCGTGCACGCGGTCGCCAAGGACTCCGAGGGCCGGCAGGCCGCCGAGGACTCCAGCTTCACCACGCTCACTCCGAAGAACACCTTCATCGGCAGCTTCACCCCCGAGGACGGCTCCACGGTCGGCGTCGGGATGCCGTTCTCGATCCGCTTCACCCGGGGCATCACGCACCCCGAGGACGTCGAGAAGGCCATCAGCATCAAGACCGAGCCGGCCGTCGACGTCGAGGGCCACTGGTTCGGCAACGACCGCCTCGACTTCCGGCCCGAGCAGTACTGGAAGTCCGGCACCAAGGTCACCGTCAGCCTGAACCTCGACGGCGTGGAAGGCCGTCCGGGGGTCTACGGCAAGCAGGCCAAGACCGTGAAGTTCACCATCGGCCGCAACCAGGTCTCGATCGTGGACGCCAAGAAGCACACCATGAAGGTGATGCGCGACGGCAAGGTCTTCAAGACCCTGCCCGTCACCACCGGCAAGCCCGGCTACGACACCTGGAACGGCCAGATGGTCATCAGCGAGAAGCTCCGGGTGACCCGTATGAACGGCGACACGGTCGGCTACGGCGGCGAGTACGACATCAAGGACGTCCCGGACGCCATGCGCCTGACCGACTCCGGCACCTTCGCCCACGGCAACTACTGGGGCGGCGGCGCCTTCGGCAACTACAACGCCAGCCACGGCTGCATCGGCCTGCGCGACGAGCGCGGCGGCTACGACCGCGGTCTGCCGGGCGCCTGGTTCTTCGACCACTCCCTCGTCGGGGACGTGGTCACGGTGAAGAACTCCGACGACAGGACGGTCGACCCGGCCAACGGCCTCAACGGCTGGAACATGTCCTGGAGCGACTGGAAGAAGTAGACGACCGCCGACGTACGGCCCCGGTGTGAGCTACGGCACCGGGGCCGATGTCGTTAGCGCACGTTAACCTGCCCTCATGACCGTGAATCTCGAAGTCGCCGAAGGCGTCGGCACCGTCCGGCTCGACCGGCCGCCCATGAACGCCCTGGACGTCGCCACGCAGGACCGGCTCAAGGAGCTCGCCGAGGAGGCGACCCGGCGTGCGGACGTCCGGGCCGTGATCGTCTACGGCGGGGAGAAGGTGTTCGCCGCGGGCGCGGACATCAAGGAGATGCAGAACATGGACCACACGGCGATGGTCCTGCGCGCCCGCGCCCTGCAGGACTCGTTCACGGCGGTCGCCCGCATCCCCAAGCCGGTGGTCGCGGCGATCACGGGCTACGCCCTCGGCGGCGGCTGCGAGCTCGCCCTGTGCGCCGACTACCGGATCGCCGCGGACAACGCCAAGCTCGGCCAGCCGGAGATCCTGCTCGGCCTGATCCCCGGCGCCGGCGGCACCCAGCGGCTGTCCCGGCTGATCGGCCCGTCCAGGGCCAAGGACCTGATCTTCACCGGCCGGATGGTCAAGGCGGACGAGGCGCTGACCCTGGGCCTGGTGGACCGCGTCGTCCCGGCCGACGAGGTGTACTCCGCCGCGCACGCGTGGGCGGCGAGGCTGGCGCAGGGCCCGGCGCTCGCGCTGCGGGCCGCGAAGGAGGCGGTGGACACCGGTCTGGAGACGGACATCGAGACCGGACTCGCGGTCGAACGGAACTGGTTCGCGGGCCTGTTCGCCACCGAGGACCGGGAGCGGGGCATGCGCAGCTTCGTGGAGGAGGGGCCCGGCAAGGCGAAGTTCCTCTGAACCCCTTGCAATTGACGCGGTGTCTGATCCGGGGTCCCTCGTTGGGGCGGTTTATGGGAGCCTTAAGGCAACCTTAAGTCTGCCTTGCCGAGGGGCCCCGTCGATTGCCTTCAGCAGAGCCTTCGCCGCAGGTCAGACAGGCTGTTGAGGCCGCCGAACTGCCTCTGGCATATGCCGATCGACGGGTTCGGAATGACAGGCTCCGGGGGGTGTATTCCTTCGGAACGGCCCCGGAGAGCCCCGTGGGCGGCCATGATGGGGGGCATGGCGGGGCTGGAGGGCATCGAACAGCCGCGGGGACAGGGCCGTGCGACCGCGGCGCGCTGGTCGCCTGCGGTCGAGGACGAACGAGCGCTCAAGGCGCTGGAGTTGTTCGGCAACCCGACCGAGGCCGAGGTCCCCCTGCCGTCCCGCCCCGAGTCCGCCGCCACCGCCCGCCGGCTCGCCCAGGTCGTGGTGCTCCGGCACTGGGGGCTCACCCCGAAGATGACCGAGGACGCGGTCCTGCTGGTCTCGGAGCTCGTCGGCAACGCCGTCCGGCACACCGGCGCCCGGGTGTTCGGCCTGCGCATGCGGCGCCGCCGGGGCTGGATCCGCATCGAGGTCCGCGACCCCTCCCGGGGGCTGCCCTGTCTGATGCCGGTTCAGGACATGGACATCAGCGGCCGGGGCCTGTTCCTGGTCGACAAGCTCGCCGACCGCTGGGGCGTCGACCTGCTCCCCCGCGGCAAGACAACCTGGTTCGAAATGCGCGTCCCCGACCGCTAGGGCCCGTCTGACAGCTCCCGCCTGCCGCGCGACGCCTGCCGTGCGACGCCTGCCGTGCGACGCCTGGCACGCGCTCACCGAGATGGGGCGCCCTCAGTCGTGTTGCCGAACCGCCCACGTGGCCCTTGCCCGTGACGCCGCGCGGGCCGCCGGCGGGCGGACGACGGGAATTGTCAGACAGGCCCGGGGGCCGGGTGCGGTCCGGCGGGGGATTATGCTCGCCGCGAACCGGAAATCGTCCCCAATCGTGGCAATCAGCCGTTTTCTTACCTGACGCCCCTTAAATGGTGCGGGTGACCCCGACCGACCGCCGCACGGCCCTGCGCACGGGTGCCGGCCTCCTCGCCGCAGGCGCCCTCACCGCCGGATGTGCCACGCACGGCGCCGTCGCACATCCCGCGTCCGCCGCGTCGCCCACGACGTCCCCCGACCCCTCGGCCCGGGCCCCGGAAGCGGCCCCCGGCCCCCGCCGCTACCCGGGTGAGCCCGCCCAGCTCACCCACGGCCCCCGCACCCGCCCCCGGGTCGCCCTCACCTTCCACGGGCAGGGCGACCCCGCCATCGCCCACTCCCTGCTGACCGAGGCCGAGAAGCGCGGCGCGCACCTGACCGTGCTCGCCGTCGGCACCTGGCTGGACGAGCATCCGGACATCGCCCGCCGCATCCTCGACGGCGGCCACGACCTCGGCAATCACACCCAACGGCACCTGGCCATCGACACGATGTCCGAGGCCGAGGCCCGTACCGAGATCACCGCGTGCGCCGACCGCCTGCGGCACCTCACCGGCTCCATCGGCACCTGGTTCCGCCCCTCCCGCGCCCCGCAGGCCTCCCCCCTGGTCGCCCGTCTGGCCCGGGACGCCGGGTACCCGCACGTCCTGTCGTACGACGTCGACTCGCTCGACTACACGCGGCCCGGCGCCACCGCCATCACCCGGAAGGTGCTGGCCGAGGTGCGGGGCGGCTCCGTGGTGAGTATGCATTTCGGGTATCCGGACACGGTCGCCGCCCTCCCCGCCGTACTGGAAGGACTCGCCCACCGCGGTCTGGCCGCGGTGACCACCACGGAGTTGTTCAGTTGATGCAGCGCACCCGAACGCAACGCCCCCGAATGCAGCGCACCCGAATCGCCCACGCCCTCGTCGTGACCGTCGCCCTCGCCTCCCTTGCCGCCTGCAGTCAGGGCTCCAGCGGGCACAAGGACGAGGCGCTCGGCAGCAAGGCGCCCGTCGCCCCGGCGCAGCCCAAGGCCGTGCAGGGGCTGCCCGGCATGCCCCCGGTCCTCGACCCGAAGGACGTGTACGCCGCGGACCGCCCGAACCGGCTCTCCCCGGTCGTCCGGGACTTCCCGTCCCGGGTATACGTCCCCAACACCAACTCCAACACCGTCTCGGTCATCGACCCGAAGACGTACCAGGTCATCGAGACGATCCCGGTCGGCGTCCAGCCCCAGCACGTGGTGCCCTCCTGGGACATGAAGACGCTGTGGGTCAACAACGACCGCGGCAACACCCTCACCCCCATCGACCCGCGCACCGGCAAGGCGGGCAAGCCGGTCGACGTGCACGACCCGTACAACCTCTACTTCACGCCGAACGGCAAGTACGCCATCGTGATGGCCTCCCTCGACCGCCAGCTCGTCTTCCGCGACGCGCACACCATGGAGCGGGTGAAGACGGTCCCGGTCAGCTGCTACGGCGTCAACCACGCCGACTTCTCCGCCGACGGCCGCTACTTCATCGTCTCCTGCGAGTTCAGCGGCGAACTGCTGAAGGTCGACACCGAGAAGATGAAGGTGATCGGGCAGCAGAAGCTGCCGTTCCACGGCTCCATGCCGCAGGACGTCAAGATCTCGCCCGACGGCAAGCGGTTCTACATCGCCGACATGATGGCCGACGGCGTGTGGATCCTCGACGGCGACACCTTCGCCAAGCCGTCCCTCCTGCCCACCGGCAAGGGCGCCCACGGCCTCTACATCAGCCGCGACTCGCGCGAGATGTACATCTCCAACCGCGGCGAGGGCACCATCTCCGTCTTCGACTTCGCCGAGAACAGGCTCACCAAGAAGTGGCGTCTGCCGCACGGCGGCAGCCCCGACATGGGCGGCGTCTCCGCCGACGGCAAGGTGCTGTGGCTGTCCGGCCGCTACAACGCCGAGGTGTACGCCATCGACACGCGCACGGGCGAACAACTCGCCCGCATCAAGGTCGGCAGCGGCCCGCACGGCCTCGCGGTCTACCCCCAGCCGGGCCGCTACTCCCTCGGCCACACCGGCATCTTCCGCTGACTCAGCCACGCTCGAGCAGCAGCGCCTCCGCGCCCACCGGCCGGTAGCCGGCCGCCAGGAACGTCCGCAGGCTGCGGGCGTTCCCCGGCGCCACCTGGGCCCACAGCGGCTCGGCGACGAGATGCCGGGCGGCCCTCACCAGCGAGCGGCCGAGTCCCCGGTGCCGTACCGCCTCGTCGACCTCGACCGACACCTCCAGCCGGCCGCCGACCCCGCGGCCCGTCACCAGCACCCCGCCGTCCGTCGTCCACGCCCGCACGTCGTCGCGCCGGCCGCGGGCGTACACGATCCGCGGATGCGCGCCGTCCTCGATCTCCCGCAGCGCGACCGGCGGCTCACCCGGCAGCGGCCCGCCGACCAGCATCGCGTCGATGGTCTCGGCCGTACGCCCCGTGCGCTCGATGAACGCCGCCAGGAACCGGGGGTTCATCGGCGCGGCGAGCGCGTCGCAGCCGGCGGCGCGCAGGGCGTCGTTCACCCAGTCGGGATCCTCGTCGGTGAAGACGACGGCGTGCGCGGTGAACGCGAGGACGCCCGCGTCCCGTTCGCAGGCCTGCGGGACGACCGTCGTGCTTCCGTCCGCGGGCGGGAGGACACCGCGGGCCGCCGCGTCGAGAATGTCCCGCAAAGTCTCCATGACGGCGCTCCTTGAGTCTCCACCCACTGGAAGGCCCAGACTCGCAGACATGATCGATGACAGCACCGGGCTTTTCACCATCGGCGAGCTGGCGCGGTCCACCGGACTGACCGTGCGCACCATCCGCTACTGGTCCGACGCGGGCGTCCTCACCCCGGTGGGCCGCTCCGCGGGCGGTTACCGGCTCTACGACGCCGAGTCCGCGGCCCGCCTCGAACTGATCCGCACCCTGCGCGAGCTGGGGCTCGGCCTCACCGACGTACGCCGGGTGCTGGACGGCGAGCGGACGGTGGCGGAGGTCGCGGCGGCGCACGTGGCGGCGCTGGACGCGCAGATCAGCTCGCTGAGGGTGACCCGCGCGGTGCTGTCGACCGTGGCACGACGTGGTTCGAGTGCGGAGGAGATGACCCTGATGAACAAACTCGCGCGGCTGTCCGCGGCCGAGCGCAGGCGGATCATGGAGGAGTTCGTGGAGGAGATGTTCCACGGGCTGGACCTCGCGGACCCGGACATCCGGGAGCGCATGCGGAACACCGCCGTGAACCTCCCGGACGACCCGACACCGGAACAGGTCGACGCCTGGGTGGAGCTGGCCGAACTGGTGCAGGACCCGGAATTCCGGGCGCAGATGCGCAGGGCGGCCGAGCTCAACCACGCGGGACGGGGCCCCGACACCCCGGCCGGGGCGTCCAGGTGGTTCGCCAAGCGGCTGGTCGAACTGGTGGGAAAGGCGCGCGAGCGCGGGATCGATCCCGAGTCGCCGCAGGCCGACCAGGTTCTGCGGGATCTGCTCGGCGACACCGACCACGCCGCGGTCCTGGAGCGCGTCGACGCGACCCACAACCCGAGGCTCGCCCGCTACCGCGAACTGCTGGGCATCCTCAAGGGAACGCCCGTGCACACCTACGCCGAGGAGTTCGCCTGGGTGGGGGCCGCGCTGCGGGCGCGCACGGGCGGTTAGTCTGACCTGCGGCAGTACGCCGGTAAGACAGAGGAAACGCGACAAAAAGGGGCGGATCGGTGGCGGACATCGAAGCAGCGCGCAAGGAGTTTGAGCGGATCGACACCGACGGCGACGGGGTCATCACCGCCGCCGAGTTCAAGGCCGCTCTCGCTCAGGAGGGCGACTGGAACGTCACCGAGTCGGTGGCCGAGGTCATCATCAAGACGCGTGACCTGAACGGCGACAAGGTCCTGTCGTTCGACGAGTTCTGGGCCTACCTGAACAAGTGACGCGCGCGGTCGACGCGCACGGTGAAGGGGGCGCCGACGGGCGCCCCCTTTCTCGTGCCGACGGTCCCTTCCGCGCCGCCGAAATTCCCCGGACCTGGCCCTTCACCATTTACACCTACGCCAACCAAGTCCTCACCGGCGACCCGGCGGGCCGTCGCCGTTCCGCCGCCTTCCTGGCCGCCGGGCTGTCCGACGGCGGCTTCCGGCCGGTCGGCGGCGAGGTCTTCGACGGCCTCGACCGTGTCCGGGACGCCCGTCGCCTGGTGGAGTCCAACGGGCACACGGGCACACGGGCACACGGGCAAGATCGTCGTACGGGTCTGAGTACCGTCATCCGTCCGGTCCCCCCCCGGAATAGTCCGCGGACCGCCCAGGTTGACGCCCGTGAGACGTATGCGTGTGCATCGACCATGGAAGGGCCAGTCATGAAGATCGGCATCATCGGGGCGGGCAACATCGGCGGCAACCTCACCCGGCGGCTCACCGCCCTCGGCCACGACGTCTCCGTCGCGAACTCGCGCGGCCCCGAGACGCTCGCCGCGCTCGCCGAGGAGACCGGCGCGACGGCGGTGCGCGCCGAGGAGGCGGCGCGGGGCGCCGAGGTCGTGGTCGTCACCGTCCCGCTCAAGGCGGTCCCCGACCTGCCGGCCGGGCTGCTGGACGGCGCCGCGGAGAACGTCACCGTGATCGACACCGGCAACTACTACCCGCAGCAGCGGGACGGCCGGATCGCCGGGATCGAGGACGAGGGCCTGACGGAGAGCGCCTGGACCGCGCGGCAGATCGGCCACACCGTGATCAAGGCCTTCAACGGCACCTTCGCCCAGGACATCCTGGACCGGCCCCGCCCGGCCGGCGACCCCGACCGCATGGCCCTCCCGGTCGCCGGCGACGACGAGGCCGCCAAGCGCGTCGTACGGGACCTGATCGACCAACTCGGCTTCGACACGGTCGACTCGGGCACCCTCGCCGATTCCTGGCGCCAGCAGCCCGGCACCCCGGTCTACGGCCTGCGCGAGGGCGTCGCCGGAGTCACCAAAGCCCTGGCGGAGGCGTCCCCGGAACGCCCGGCGGACTTCCGCGGCTAGCTCTGCCCGTGGGCCGCTCAGCCCTCGGCGGCCCACTTCTTCAGCGCAGCCTTGTCGGCGAAGTCGGCGACGTCCTTGTCGTGCGGTTCGCTGGTGTACTGGTGGAAGCGCCACGTGGCCTTGATGCGGGGCTTGCCCGCCGTGACGTAGTCGGCGATCCAGAGGCCGTCACCGGCGTACGAGGTGTCGTCGATATTGAGCCAGAAGTCGCGGTTGCAGTAGAGCAGGACCCTGTTCTTCGGGCGCAGCGCCTTCACCTTGCGGATGAAGCGGTCCTTCTCCGCGTTGCTCGCGTGGGTGCCGGAGCTGGTCGTCTCCCAGTCGACGGCGAGGATGTCGCCCGCCCGCTCCGGGGCGTGCTGGACGAAGTACTCGGCCTGGGCGTCGAGGTTGCCCGGCCACAGGAAGTGGTAGAAGCCGACGACCAGTCCGGCGTCGCGGGCCGTCTTCGTCTGGGCCGTCAGTCTCGGGTTGACGTACGAACGGCCCTCCGTCGCCTTGACGAAGGCGAAGGAGAGGCCGTCCGTGGCGTACGAGGAGGACTGGTAGGCGCTGACGTCGATACCGTGCAGCATGGGGGACTCCCTGAAGTTCCATGGTGCGGACAGGAGTTTGCGGCACCCCATACCTTAGGACGTCAACTTCTCGCGGCCACCGAACTCAGCACGGACGCCGACTTGGCCGACCAGTCCGAGGTGATGATGCTCGCGTGGTCCGCCGCCAACAGCGCCAGCCGGGCGGCCACTTCGGCGTCCGTCGGGTCGGTCGAGGAGATCGCCGGAGAGACGCCGTACGCGTCCGTCATGATCAGGATGTAGTGGTTCGCGGAGTAGAACGACGTGTCGTACCCGTTGTTGACGTACGTCGCCGCGTCACCGTCGAAGAAGACGAACCACGGGCGGATCGAGGCGTCGTAACGGGACGTGCGCGGGTCGCCGTTCGCCGCGCCGAGCACCGCCGGGAAGGCCTGCGCCGCCGAGATGTTGCCCGCCGCGTACAGGTCGCGCAGATGGTCGCCGTACTCCTCGTCCGTCCAGTAGTGGTCGAACGGGTTGGACTCCTCCACCGTGCCGGGGATCAGCTCGAAGATGAACTTGCCCTTCAACTGGTCCCGCGTCGGCCACGCGTTCGCCTTCGCCGCCGCGTCCAGGGTGGAGTACGAGGACCCCAGCAGATCGGCCGGCTTGTAGACGTTGCTGCCGAGCTTCTGCGAGACCAGGGTGTCGAACTCGTCGGGGCCGAGACCGACGTCGTTGTTGAAGCCGACCTTCATCTCGACCTTCACCACGATCGGCGCGTGGTCGGGGTGCAGCTGTTCCCAGGCCGCCATGTTGTCCAGGCAGCTGCCGAGGTCCTGGTTGCGGTTCTTGCTGTAGAGGTCGCCGGGCTTGCTCGCGTACTCGCAGTTGTTGTCGTCGCCGAGCGGGTTGCTGTGGCTCACCCGCCACCGCCGGTTCACGCTGTCCGCGTACACGTCCAGCTCCAGCAGCGAGGCACCCGAGTCCAACGCCTGCGCCCAGTAGGTGTACTTGTCCTTCTCGTACGCGTTGTGCGTACCGATCGTCGTCGTCTGCGCGAACGTCGGCGACGCCGCGTGCGCGTTGCCGGGCACCCCCACCAGCATCGCGGCGGCGCCCAAGAGCGCCGCCAGCCGTCTCACCACCCGCATGGGCCAATTCCCCTTCACCTCGACCGAGTTGGCCGAAGCGTAGGGCCATGCGGTTACTGAGCGGTAGACCTGAGGGGAACGTCGACTTCCGTACGGCAAAGGGGAGTTCAGCACGCGATGATGTTTCACCGCGAGCCCGCCGCGCGCCGTCTCCTTGTACTTCACGGACAAGGGGGGCGACCAGGGCCCGAGCGTTCTCAGCGCTTGCCGGGGCCGTGCGTCCGCCCGAGACGCCTCCGCCCCTGCCTGGGGTGGCAGGGGCGGAGGCGTTTCCGGTGTCGTAGGTGATCAGCCCAGTCGCTGGACCGTGTCCCAGCCGCTCGACCTCAGCGTGGTCGCCGAGCCGACGCCGGTGGCGCCCCCCTCGTAGAGGAGCAGGGCTCCGGCGGCGTTGGTCGTCCACACGTCGGGGATGCCGTCACCGGTGGTGTCGGGCGTGCCGTAGATCAGCGGGTAGGCGGCGTACGTGAAGGTGGCGGAGGCGTAGGTGTCGTCGCCGTCCAGGCTCGCGGCGGACGTGCCCAGGCTGGTGAGGACCGTCCCCACGCCGCCGCTGTCCAGGACGCCCTTGCGCAGGATCAGGTTGCCGGCCGCGGTGCGGTAGGTCATGTCGGCCGCGCCGTCGCCGTTGTAGTCGGCGATGGCGACGAAGTCGCGCTCGGTGGCGCCCCAGGCGGAGGACGTCATCTTGGTGGCCGTGCTGAACGTTCCGCCGCTGTAGCCGCTGAGGACCCACAGCTCGGCGCCTGCGGTACCGCCGGCCACGAACAGCTCGGGCTGGCCGTCGCCGGTGATGTCGCCCGCCGACTTGATCTCCGAGAAGGTGGACGGGGCGGGGGCGTTGGAAGGCAGGCGGATCTCGACGCGCTTGCTGACGTCGATCGCGCCGTAGCCGTCGCCCGGGTAGAGGAACAGTCGGCCCTCGG
Organism: Streptomyces gilvus; assembly: GCF_022513565.1. Lineage (GTDB taxonomy): Bacteria > Actinomycetota > Actinomycetes > Streptomycetales > Streptomycetaceae > Streptomyces > Streptomyces gilvus. The sequence continues at coordinate 38,232 of NZ_JAKWBE010000013.1, forward strand.
GGGTGCGCACCACCCAGTCGGTGACGCCGTCACCGGGGGCGAAGTCACCGTTGTGGGTGACCAGGGCGTAGGTGCTCGTCCCGTCCCAGATGTGCGGGGCGGTGCCGCCGTCCTTGATCAGGGTGCCCTTGTTGTGGGTGCCGAAGGCGCTGGACACCCAGGTGCCGTCCTGCGAAACCGAGTCGATCCAGAGGTTTCCGGCGGCAGTGACATGGGCGAAGTCGGCGTCGCCGTCTCCGTTCAGGTCGCCGGGGCCGTCCGCGGTCGTGCGCGGACGGACGTAGAAGAAGTACTTGCGGGCGGTGGGCGAGATGTTGCCCGCCGCGTCCACGGACTTCACGTACAGGGTGTTGGGTCCGGCGGCCGGGGGCTTGATGCCGGTGATGGTGGCCGTCTTGATGGCCGTGGTGCAGGACTTGGTGAGACCGCCCGAGGTGCCCTGGGCGCCACCCGAGCAGGCGTAGCCGGCGTAGCTGGTGGAGTTGATGGACCAGACGAACTTCACGATGTCCGTCTCGGAGGACGAGCCGACCGCGAAGGTGAAGCTGCCGCTGTTGCCGAAGGGCTTGGCGGACCAGACGTCGGGCTCGCTGTCGCCGTCGTCGTCACCCGGGAATTCGGTCGACTCGACCGGGGCGGGGGAGTCGGGCAGGTCGGTGTCGTAGGTGAACCGGCACACGCCGTCGCCGCCGGTGGGTGCCCAGCCGCTGCTGACCTTGGCGTCCCAGGCCCGCACCCGCCACGAGTAGGTGACGCCGGCGGACAGGGACGACTTGATCGAGACCCCGCCGACCTCACCGTCGTCCACGGCCTTGGTGAAGGTCTTGGTCGTGGTGTCGGCCTTGCCGGTCTGCCAGAGCTGGAACTCCAGCTTGGCGAGGTCGCTGTCCGGGTCGGTGGCCTTGCCGCTGATGGTGATGGTGTCCGCCTTGCCGACCTTGATGTACGGCGAGGCGGAGGTGTCGCAGGAGCCGGGGCTCATGGTGACGGAGGTCGGCGTGTTCGGCTTCCGGTTGTAGGTGATGGACATGGTCGGGGAGCTGTCGCCCTCGGCCTTGAACTTCTTCCAGGAGTACGTGTCCGTCTCCAGACCGCTGGAGGAACCGGTCGGCGCGGAGGACGAGGTCGAGGCGACCAGGCCCAGGTTGAAGCTGGTCACGCCGTCGTCGGCGGCGTCCTGGGCCAGCGAGGTGACCGTGAAGTTGACGTAGGCGTCCGGGCAGGAGCTGTTGGACTTCCAGCCGTAGGCGAAGGACTTCGACGTGATCTTCCGCTTCCAGGACGGCTGGCGGTTCCAGGTGGTCTTGGAGGTGAAGTCACCCGTGCCCCACAGCTGCACCGTGCGCTTGCTGCACGACCAGGAGTGGGTCTCCAGGACCTTCAGGGTGGCGCTGGAGACGTCGGCGCCCTTGATGGAGTTCTTCAGCTTCATGCGGAAGAACGAGCGGGCCGTGCCCCAGGTCTCCCGCTCGAAGCCGACGCGGGCTTCCTTCGTGTCCTCGTTGTAGTTCGCGCCGTCGTAGAAGCTGGAGCTCGGATACCGCTTGTAGACCGTGGTCCAGTTGGCGCGGATGCCGGTGGTCGAGGGGTCGAGGAACAGCGGGTAGGTCAGGTCCTCGGTGTCCGACAGGTAGGCGCTCGGCGGGGTGATGGTCAGCACGCCGTCGCCGAACTCGGCTCCGGCGGTAGTGGCGTGAGCGCCCTCACCGGGGCCGTTCACTGCCGGCAGGGCGAGGGTGTCGGTGGCGGCCGCCGGCACGCCGTCGTAGGCAACGGGGTCGGCGTTGCTCTTGGTGTCGTCCGGATTCTCGTTCGGCACCTCGTCGGCAGGGACGTCGTCCGGGTTCGCGCGCGCCGGTGCCTCCTCGACGACCTCGGGGTCCTCGTTGGTGCCGGTCGCGGCCTGGGCGGCGGTGTCGCTCTCCTCGGCCTCGATGGTGTGCGTCCCGGCGGAGTCCCACAGGAACGGCGTCGGGGAGACGGCGATCTCGTTGCCCTCGGCGTCCTTCGCCATCAGCACATCGGTGCCGGGGTCGAGGCTGAAGGACAGAGTGGACGAGGTGACCCGGTAGCGCGGCGGGTCGGCGGCGAGCCGCTCCGCGGCCTCGGGCGTGTGGACGACCAGGACGTGGGTGAAGCCGGTGTCGCGCGCGGAGAGCATAAGGTCCACGCCGGGCAGGACGCCCTCGTACAGCGCGCGGTTGTCCTCGACCACCGGCTCGGGCAGCTCGCCCGGCCACTCGAACCCGATCTCGTGGTCCTCGGCGGTCATCGTCAGCAGGGGCGTCCACGAGGTCTCGGCAGAGTCGTCGACCTGCTCGGCGGTGCCGCTTCCGCTTCCGGTGCGGAACACCGCCGACTGCACGGTCGTACCGGACGTGCGCGCCGACGCCTTGTCGGCTCCACCGCTCCCGCCGGCCGAGAACGTCACCGGATAAGGACTGTTGACGGTGTGCCAGCCCTTGCCGTCCTTGCGCAGGCCGGTGTCGACCGGGGCCCACTTCCCCTGGGCGTTCTTCGCGCGCAGGGGGGCGACGGAGACCGTGTAGGTGAACGTTCCGTCAGGGTTGGCGTACGTGGTCGAGAACTCGTCGGTCAGCGCTGCGACTTCGACCTTCTTGCCGCTCTTGCGCGCCCGGCGCTGGGCCTCGTCCTCGTCGACCGGTTGCGCGGCCCGCTTGGTCTTGGCGTCGGAGACGGTGTCGCCGTCGTCCCGCAGCACGAGCAGCGCGCCGCCGCCGGTCAGCACGGCAAGTGCGACGGCTGCGGCCAGGGCACGCCGAACGCGCCCTCTGCCAGGGGGACTTGGTTCCGTGGCGGTGTCGAGGTCGCTCAAGGGGCCCTTCTCCACAACAGGCTGGGCCGCGGTGCGGCGGGCGCCGCTGCGGCATGGCTCTTCCGGTGTGCCCTTAAGGCCTGGTGACAAGCCGTAGCGAGCGCGCGACGCGCCGGATCGGGCGGTTGGAGTATGAACAGCTCCTCCCGGCCAGATCAACACCCTTCTGCGCAGGCGCACTTTGCAACAGCCGTGCAAAGAGCTCTGGGGTATTTCTTTGCCATTCTTTGTCTGATTTTGATCAGTGACATAGCTAACACAGATTCAGCACACCTTGACGTGGATCTTCACGATGTCTTTATTTCGTGCTCGGTCTGTAAGTCATTGCTCACCAAGTGCCATTGCCGCCTGAGCGGTTCTGATGGTTTGTGACGGGGGAAGGTCAACTTGGCCGTGCGTACGGTGCTGTCCTGGTGCGGCAGGGGTTCGCTGGCGAGATCGCCGCGTGAACGCCTGGTCCGTCGCAGAACGCGGGTCGGTGTCGTAGCCGGTCTGGTCCTTGCCCTCAACGTCACCCTCCTGCCCGGCGCCCTGGCGTTCGGCCCCGACGACCCCCGTACGGCGGTCGAGCTCGAGGACCTGCAGGAGACGGACGCCGTCCCGGTCGACGAGACGCTGACCGACAAGCTCGAGGAGCTCGCCGGCTCCGCCGCGACCGATCCGCAAGCGGCGTACACGCCTGCCGCGACAGCCGAGGTGCCCGAGGCCTCCGGCAGCAAGACCGTCGACAACCTGACCGCGGGCAGCACGACCGAGGTCGCGAAGTCGACCGACGGCACGATGTCCATCGGCGTCGGCGCCCCCGACGGCGCCAGCTCCGCGCAGGTCGACGCCCTCGAAGGCCAGTGGAGCGTCGCCGCCGCGCCCGAGGCCGACGCCGTCGCGAGCGGCGCGCAGGGCTTCCTGCTCGCGGTCGACGCGCCCGACACCGCGACCGGTGACGCGGTCCTGTCCATCGACGCCACCAAGCTCGCCGAGACCTACAGCGCCCAGTGGCTCGACCGGCTCTCCTTCACGCTCATGCCGGCCTGCTACGCCACCACGCCCGACCTGGAGGAGTGCTCCACCGGCATCCCGGTGACCACCGAGGTCGAGCGCACCGGCGACACCGCCACGGTGGCGCTCGACGCCGGTGACTCCTCGGGCTCCGAGGCGGACACCGGCGAGGACACCGCCGGTGACGAGGTCTCGGGATCCACCGACACCACCGTCGAGGTCCCCGAGACCCTGGTCAACGTCACCCTGGACACCGCCGACCTCCAGTCGGTCGCCGCGCAGTCCACCACCAACACCGCGGTCAGCAGGGACGCCGGCAGCGTCGACTCCGCCGTGTGGCACGAGAACGCGGCCGACGCCGTACAGCAGATCGCCGACTCCTCCGGCGGCGGCCTGCTCGTCGGCAGCTCCTACGGCGCCGGCGCGGGCGGCGACTTCTCCGCCAGCCCGATCGTCTCGGCCGGCTCCTGGACGGCGGGCGGCTCCTCCGGCGCCTTCAGCTACTCCTACACGATGGCCGCCCCGCAGGTCCCGGCCGGACCGGCGCCCAACGTCACCCTCAGCTACAACTCGCAGACCTCCGACGGCCGTACGTCCTCCACCAACAACCAGGTCTCCTGGGTCGGTGAGGGCTGGGACTACAACCCCGGCGCCATCACCCGCACCTTCGTGGGCTGCGCCGCCGACACCGCGAACGCCAACAACGACAAGCACTTCACCGGCGACCAGTGCTGGGGCTCGTACAACGCGGTGCTCTCCCTCAACGGGACCACCACCGAGCTGGTGCGCGACGACACCACGAAGGAGTGGAAGGGCGCCCGCGGAGAGAACATGCGGGTCGAGCTGCTCACCGCGGCCGACTACAAGGCCCTCACGGGGATCGACGGCTCCAACAACGGTGACAACAACGGCGAGTTCTGGCGCGTCACCACCGACGACGGCACCCAGTACTACTTCGGTCTGAACCGGCTGCCGGGCTGGACCTCGGGCAAGCCGGAGACCAACTCCGTGCTCAACGTGCCGGTCGCCGGCAACCACTCCGAGGACCCCTGCTACGCCGCGAAGTTCGCGGACTCCTTCTGCGACCAGGGCTGGCGCTTCCAGCTCGACTACGTCGTGGACAGCACCGGCAACGCCATGTCGCTGTGGTGGGAGAAGGAGAAGAACGCCTACGCGCGCAACATGAAGGAGGCCAAGGCGGTCGAGTACGACCGTGCCGGCTGGCTCTCCCACATCGACTACGGTCAGCGCGCCACCACCCTCTTCTCCGAAGAGCCGCTCGGCCGGGTGAAGTTCAACGCCCGCGAGCGCTGCTTCGAGGACCCCGCCCTGAACGTGGCGTGCTCGAACACCAACTTCGACTCCAAGCAGTCCGACCGGACCCGCCCCTGGTTCGACACCCCCGCCGACCTCGCCTGCGCGACCGGCAAGAAGTGCAGCACGTACGCCCCGACCTTCTGGTCCCGCAAGCGCCTCGCCTCCGTCGACGCCTGCACCCAGCGCGAGCAGGGCGTGAAGCTGACCGAGTACACCTCGGACGCCGACGGCAACGAGACCGGCCAGCGCAACGCCTGCGGCCTGGACGGCGACACGGCGACCACGACCTCGCTGTCGAAGGTCGACTCCTGGGGCCTGAAGCAGTCCTTCCCCTGGAACCTGACCGGTGAGTACACCGCGCTCTGGCTGGAGGGCATCACCCGCACCGGCTACGCCGTGGACGGCTCCACCGACCGCCTCAACCCGGTCTCCTTCGGCCACAACGAGAACCCGCTGCCCAACCGCGTCAGGAACAGCTCCTCCGACACCAACCCGCTGTTCGCGCGGCTGCGCATCCAGGACGTCGTCTCCGAGTACGGCGGCCGCACGCACGTCGACTACAAGGCCCCCGAGGGCAAGTGCCTCACCGGCTCCGACCGCCCGGCCATCGACAAGAACCACTCCCTCTGCTACCCGGCGTACTGGCACGCCGACGGCGAGCTGGAGGACAAGCGGATCTCCTGGTTCCACAAGTACGTCGTCGACAAGATCACCGAGTTCCCGCGCCTCGCCGACGCGCAGGACATCGTGACGACGTACAAGTACGAGACCTACGACGACGCCGTGGACGGCGCGCTGTGGGCCAAGAGCCAGTCGGAGTTCTCCCGCCCCAAGAAGCGGACCTGGGACGACTTCCGCGGCTACCCGGTCGTCACCACGACCACCGGCACCACGGACGCGGCCGGCGGCAGCGTCGCCTCCAAGTCGGTCACCCGCTACTTCCGCGGTATGAACGACGACGTCCTCGCCGACGACACCCCGGAGAAGTCGTCGGACGACGTCAAGCGCTCCTTCGTCGTGACCGACGTCAGCGGCGCGGAGCTGGCGACCGACCGCAAGGCGTACGCCGGCATGGTCGCCGAGTCACTGACCTACCCCGACGCGTCCTCGGACACCGCCACCGGCTGGGTCGCGCGGACCGTCAACTTCCCCGACGCCCCGGTCCGGCTGGCCACCCGCAACCGCACCGACGGCCCGGACGTGATCTCCGAGCGGGTCACCCTCGGCAAGACCTCGACCATCTCCAAGGCCTCGGGCAAGGCCGCGGACGGGCTGACGCTGCACACGGTGACCACGCAGACCGACTACGACTCCACGTACGGTCTGCCGACGAAGGTCCGTGAGTACGGCGACGTGGCCGTCACCGGCGACGAGTCGTGCACCGCGACCTCCTATGTGCACAACACCTCGGGCACGAACTACCTCGTCGGCCTGGTCGCCCAGACGGTCACCACCACCGGCACCAGCACCTGCTCCACGGACGTGTCCAGCTCCACGGGCTCCACGCTGGTCAGCGCCTCGCGCATGTTCTACGACGGCGCGACCTCGTCCACCGCCGCGCCCACCAAGGGCCTGGTGACCAAGACGGAGGCACCGACCGGCGCGGGCACGGGTTGGGAGACCACGAACCCCGAGTCGCGCACCGAGTACGACTCGACCGGCCGCGTCACGAAGGTCACCGACCCGACCGGCGTGTACAACACCACGACGTACACGCCGTCGAGCGGTCAGGTCTACTCGATCGAGACGGTCACCGGCAACAAGGTCGTCAGCGGCGCCGTCGTGGCCGGCTTCACCGACACCACCGTCCTGGAGCCCGGCCGCGGGGTCACCATCAAGTCGACGGACGCCAACAACCGCGTCGAGACGTACGAGTACGACCCGCTGGGCCGTGCCGTCGCCGCCTGGGACGCCACCCAGACCGCCACCGACGACCCGACGGTCCGCTACGCCTACAACATCGACCCGAAGAAGCCGGTGTCGGTGGTGACGGAGTCCCTCTCCGACAACCCGGGCACCGCGGCGGGCGACGGAAAGTACGAGTCCTCCACCACGATCTACGACGGCCTCGGCCGCGAGCGGCAGACCCAGACTCCGGCGGTCGGCGGCGGCCGCCTGATCACCGACACCCTGCACAACAATGCCGGCCAGGTGCGCTACACCCGCAACGCCTACTACATGGAGGGCGACCCGGACACCGAACTCGTCGTCCCCGCCTCCGAGTCGCTGGTCCCCAACGCGACCTCGTACACGTACGACGGCCTGGGCCGGATTCTCACGGTCACGCCGGTGCACACCTCCTTCGCGCAGACGGGCGAGACGTACTACAAGAGCGACGGCTCGGTGGCGCACGTCAGCACCGACCGCCGTACCCGTTACGAGTACGGCCTCGACTACACGGTGGTCCGCCAGCCCAAGGGCACGCCCGCCTCCCGGGTGTGGACCGACGCGCTGGGCCGCACCACCCGCCAGGACACCTTCAGCGACACCTCGCTGACCGAAGCCGGCGCGATCACCACGACCTACGAGTACGACCTCCGCGGCGACATGGTGACCAGCACCGACGACGTCGGCAACACGCGGACGTGGAAGTACGACGCGCTGGGCCGGGTCACCGACACCACGGACCCGGACACCGGAGCGAACCACACCGACTACGACGCCTACGGCCGTGTGGACAAGGCGACCGACGCCCGCGGCCAGACCGTCGCGTACACCTACGAGCGCCTGAACCGCGTCGAGCAGGTCAAGGTCACCCCGAAGGGCTCGACCACCGCGACCCTCGCGCAGACGTACGCCTACGACGGCGCGACCGGCGGCAAGGGCCAGCTCTCCTCGGCGACCCGTTACACCGACGGCAAGGCGTACACCACCACCATCGGCGGCTACACGACCGACTACCAGCCCACGGACATGACCACGGCGCTGCCCCCGGGCACCACCGCCGGACTGACCGCCGACGGCTTCGCCACCCAGTACAAGTACTCGTACAAGTACAACGACGACGGCCAGCTGGAGACGTACACGACCCCGGCGGCCGGCGGCCTCGACGCCGAGGACGTGGTCACCCGGTACAACGAGGCGGGTCTGCCGACCTCCGTCTCCGGCAAGGACTGGTACACGTCCGAGGCCTCCTACTCGCCCTACGGCCAGGTGCTGCGCTCGACCATCGGCGAGCAGGGCCACCGGCTGTGGCAGGAGAACACCTTCAACGAGTCCACCGGTGAGCTGCGGACCAGCAGGCTCGTCCGGGAGGCCGAGACCCCCGACACGGCGGTCGTCCCCGGCAGCGAGGTGAGCAAGCGCTCCTACAGCTACGACCCGTCGGGCAACGTGCTGTCCGTCGCGGACCGCATGGGCACGACGACCGACCAGCAGTGCTTCAAGTACGACGTGCTGGGCCAGCTGAAGGAGGCCTGGACGACACCGGGCGGCGGCGCCTGCACAGCCACCGGCAAGTCGTCGGCCGAGCCTGTCTACTCCGACGGCACGGTCAACGTCTCCTCCAACAACGACGGTTACTGGCAGTCGTACGACTACGACGTCCTCGGCAACCGCACCAGGAAGACGGCGTACAAGGCCGATCCGACCTTCACGTCGGGCACGCGCGTCACCACGGGCGACGTGGTCACGGACTACGCCTACGGCACCAGCGACACGGCGAAGAACGACCAGCCGCACACGCTGACCTCGTACACCACGTCGTCGACGACGGCGGCGGGCGCGGCGGTCAAGACCCGCTCGACCCAGACGTACGACGCCGCTGGCGAGATGGAGACCCGCTCCACCGGCGGCGACACCGCCCAGACCATGACCTGGACCTGGGACGGCAAGGCCGAGTCGGTCACCGGCTTCGGCGCGGATGGTTCCGGAGCCTGGATCGGGACCGGCGACATGTGCCTGGACCTGGCCGGTGGCAGCGCCACCGCCGGCACGGCCATCCAGATCTACGTCTGCAACGGCAGCAAGGCGCAGAACTTCCGCCTTCAGGCCGCCGACACCAACAACGACGGCACGGTCGAGGACGCGACGATCGGTCAGCTGGTCGTGGGCGGGCGTTGCGTCCAGCCGAACGGCACCGCCGCCGGGGCGGCCGCCCTGATCCAGTCCTGCGACAAGACCGTGGCGGCGCAGCGCTGGCAGACCCTGAGCACCGGCCAGGTCAAGCATGTTTCGACGGGTCTGTGCCTGTCGGCCCCGGCGTCGACGGTCGGCACGGACCTGACCCTGGCGGCCTGCAGTTCGACTGCGGCCACCCAGCTGTGGAAGCCGGCTTCGAAGACGACGTACGTCTATGACGCCATGGGCAACCGCCTGTTGGAGCGCACCAGTGCGGGCGCGGTGCTGAACCTGCCCGACACGAAGGTGTCGCTGACCACGGCGGGCAAGGTCCGTTACGTCGAGCGCAGCTACGCGGGCGTCGGCGGTCCGTCGGTGACCCGTTACCGCGAGGGCTCTGCCACCACGGCCGGCGTCAGCGAGCATCTGTTCGCCCAGGCGGCCGACCTCAACGGGACCCCGCTGGCGGAGGTCCGCCTGGATGGCGGGATGAGTGTCCGGGTCGCGAGGAGGGACCCGTGGGGCGAGGACCGCGCCGCGAACCTCTCCCCGCGCTCGCACACCGGGTTCCACACGGGTGACGACGATGTGGAGACGGGCCTGACCCATATGGGCGCCCGAGAGTACGACCCGGGCACGGGCCGTTTCATCTCGGCGGACCCGGTCCTGGACGACAGCGACCCGCTGCAGGCGAACGGCTACTCGTACGCGAACAACAACCCGGTGACGCACTCGGACCCGTCCGGCCTGACGTCCTCGGCATCGAGCTTCGACGCGTCGATCGCGGCGCTGGACGCGAAGATCGCCGAGTACCAGAAGACCCTGAACCGCTCCATCGGCGACGTGATCCTCGCTACCGGCTGGGCCGTGTTCAAGGAGTTCATCGGCTGGAACGACGTCGTCGGCTGCTTCACCCAGGGCGACCTGTGGGCCTGCGGCAGCCTCCTGATGGACGCCATCCCGTGGACCAGCGTCTTCTCCAAGGGCAAGAAGATGTGGCGCGCCTTCAAGGGCACCATGAGCGCGGTCAAGGCGTTCAAGGCGGCCAAGCGCGCGGCCGAGATCGGCATGAAGGCGGCCAAGGCGGCCAAGACAGCGCTGATCAGGGCGAAGAAGGCCGCGGAAGCGGCGGCGGCGGAGGCGAAACGCAAGGCGAGAGAAGCCGCGAAACGTGCCGCCGAAGCGGTCAAGAAGAAGGCACACACAGGCTCCAAGGGCGCCAAGGGCAACCCGGTCCAGGTCAAGGCCCGAGCCCAGGCCCAGTCCAAGGGCTCGAAGGGCGGCGGCAAGGCCGAGAACAAGTCCGGCGGCTCGCGGAACGGGTCGGGCAAGGAGGACTCGGGCGGCGACGGCGGTGGCTCGGGCGGTGAGGGCGCCAGCTGCCCGGTGCCCAACAGCTTCACACCGGACACCAAGGTCCTGATGGCCGATGGCTCGACCAAGGCGATCAAGGACGTCAAGGCCGGCGACAAGGTCCTGGCGACCGACCCGGAGACGGGCGAAACCCGTGCGCGGACGGTCACTGCCGAGATCCTCGGCAAGGGCGTCAAGCACCTGGTCAAGGTCACCATCGACACCGACGGCAAGAAGGGCTCCAAGACCGCGGCCATCACCGCGACCGACACGCACCCCTTCTGGGTCCCGGAACTCGGCGACTGGATTGCCGCGACCGACCTCAAGTCGGGCGAATGGCTGCGCACCAGCGCCGGCACACTGGTCCAGATCACGGCCGTCGAGCGCTGGACGGCGCTGGACGCAACGGTCCACAACCTCACCGTCAGCATGGTGCACACGTACTATGTCGTGGCGGGCGGCACGCCGATCTTGGTCCATAACTGCAATGGTGGAACTGCTCCGAATGGAGCTGCCTGCTCCTGCAACGGCTCGACGAATCCCTCTAATGCGGACCTCGTGCAAGCGATTGCCACTCGCGCTCAAGCCCGACTGGGCGGCAGCGGGGCGGTCTCGGGTACTGCTAAGCATGCTTATGCCGACACTCTCCTCACTCGCTACCAGGGCATCTATGGAAATCGTGGTCTGATTACCGAACAAAGCTACTTGGGAGGGGTGCCCGTTCCGAGAGGCACGGCAGGGAGTGCCCGACCAGATGTGTTCGATCCGGCCGCAGGTATCGTGTATGACTACAAGTTCGTCAGGAACCCCGGTCAAGGGATCGGAAAGTGGCAAGCGGACAAGAATGTCCTAAATGTCCCGGGCGTGAATCTGACAGTGGAGGTGAACCCGTGAGCAAGGTGGATGCAGCGACCGTCAAACGGGTTACTAAGGACTGGGCGGCTCTGTACCCGGGTTTCGATGTCTGGCAGCCTTTGAGGCTGCTTAGGCGTATTGGCCCTGCGCTTCAGGGGGTCACGCTCGACCGATCTACCTCGGGCGATGCATACTTCCCGACCGTGCACATCCATGCTCTCACCCGAGAGTTTCCAGTCATCTCCCTGACTCTTGGCCAGCGTCTCGTCACGAGCTCAGGGGTGCAGGAGGCCGTTACTTTCTCTCGCCACGTGGAAGACTGCTCTGACGCTGCTAGGCGACTGACCGAGCAGGCGCGGTTGAGTTTGGATTTGCCGCCGACGGTTGAGGACGTCGTCCGAGAGTTGCGTGCCTTTGCGGTCTCTCGGCAAGCCCAAGGTGGCCCGCCTGCGGTGAATGAAGTTGAGGATAGCGTCCTCATCCCTGCGGCAAGTGGCTCAGTTGATATTGCCAAGGAGAGCATCCAGCTCGCACAGGAGCTTCTGAGGAAGTGGCCTAAGTCGCGACTTCCGATTAATTGGACCTCGGGAGATGAATGGCTTGAGGGGCTATCGGTAAAGGCTGGGAATGTTGATTCTCTCCATGAGATTGTCGACGGCCAGATCGCCTTTCATAAACTTGCAAAAGTGCGGCAGGAATAGCCCTTGGTGATGGAAAGGAGGCCCCGTCGGAATGATTTTCCGACGGGGCCTCTGGGGTTTGACGGCAGTAGTTGACGGCAACGTCAGCGGACGGGTGCTGCACAAAGCGGTGGGTCGTCGCCGTCGGCAGGCTCGGGAGAAGGCTGATCGAGGGTGCCGAGGGCGTGGCCGAGGAGGTCGATGGCCTGTCGCTGGAGGCGGAGGCGGACGTGTGCGTACACCGTCGCGGTCACCCCGATGTGAGCGTGGCCCAGCAGTTCCTTGATGACGACAAGTTCCACGCCCTGCTCCAGGAGCAGCGTTGCCGTCGAGTGGCGGAGGTCGTGAAACCGGACCGGCCGGAGGCGCGCCTCGCGGAGCAGTGCGTGGAAGTGCCGGGTGAGGGTGGCAGGCTCGATCGGGTGCCCACCCGGCCGCGTGAAGACGTGACCACTGGCCTGCCAGTTCGGGCTCGCCTGCTCCTTCTCTTTCGCTTGCCGGGCGTGGTGTGCGCGGAGGGAGGTGACGCAGGGGGCCGGCAGGGCGATGCGCCGCTCGGAGCTGATGGTCTTGGTGGGCAGGGTGGCCAGTCCTCGGCTGGTGGTGCGCTGGAGGGTGCGGCGGATGCTGGCGGTGCCGCCGTCGAGGTCGAGGTCTTCCCAGCGCAGACCGAGGAGTTCGCCCTTGCGCAGGCCGGTGCGCAGGGCGAGCTCGAAGAGCGCGGCGAGCCGGTGCCCCTGTGCGGCGGCGAGGAACTGCCGGGCCTCGTCGGCGGTGAAGGGGTTGAAGCGGCGGGGGCGGGGGGTTCCGGTGCGGACGTTGCGGGCGACGTTGCGCGGGATCTCCTCCTCGCGCACGGCGTGCTCCAGCGCGGATTTGAGCACGGAATGGATGTAGGCAAGCGTGACCGGGGAGAGGCGCTTGCGGCAGCACTGGCCGATGGCGCAGCAGCGCGGGCGTCGGCTGGTCTGCGCGTTGGGGTCGCGTCGGGCGTCGATGCCGCGTGCGCAGCATTGGCAGACGGTCCGCAGGGCGTTCAGCCAGGTTCGGACGTCCTTGGCGGTGAGCTTCGAGAGCTTCTTCCGGCCGAGGCCCGGTATGAGGTACTGCTCGACGACGGCGGTGTAGCGGGTGTGGGTGGTCTCGCGGAGGTGGTGGACGGCGACGTTCTCCAGCCAGTACGTCAGAAAGGCCGCCAGGCTGCCCTGCACGGTGACGGCGGGGACGCCGCGGTTGCTGGCGGCGATCTTCTCGGTCAGTTTGGCCAGTGCCTCTGTGCGCGTGCTGCCGTAGACGCGGACGCGTTTGCGGGTGTTGCCGGGGGCGAGGACGTATCCGGCGGCTTCCCAGCGGCGGTCTTTTCGCTGGTAGACGGTTCCGTCGCCGTTGGCGCGGGTGCGGCGGGAGGCGGGGGTGTCGCGGGGTGTGGTCATCAGGCGGCGGCTTCCTGGTCGAGGCGGGTTTGGATGAAGTCGGTGAGGGCGTGGGTGGGGATGCGGCGGGCTCGGCCGAGGGTGATGGAGGGGAGTTGGCGGGTGCGGATGAGGTCGTAGACGGTGGTGCGGCCGAGTTGGAGGCGCTTCATGACTTGGGGGACGGTGAGGAGTTCCGTGTTGGCAGTCATGCGACGGCCCCCGTCCGGACGGCACGGGCCAGCCGATGAGTGGAGTGACCGCCCTGGTGACCGCGCCGGTCAACAGGGCGGTCCGAGCGTCGGGTGCGGGGCGGTTGCTTAGGCCGGGTCTGCCGTTTCGCGGCCAGGAGGTTGGAGAGGTGTTCGAGTTCGGGCAGGAGGCCGGTTCCGGCGTACTGCCAGTGGGAGATGACCAGCGTTGTATCCGAGTCCACGCGCCGACCGGCGATGTTGCGGCGACCGGGATGGTGATCGGCGGCCAGGTCAGTGGAGTGTCCGGGGCGATCACCGACCGGACTGCCGCCTGTCTGACCGGCCTGCGTCTGAGCCGACGCTGGGGCTGGGGTCTGAGTATCAGGTTGACCGTTTCGCCAGGCGGTGCGTTCGGCTCGGAGGTGGGCGAGGGTGGTGGAGTAGTGGCGGGTGCGGGTGGAGAAGTGGCCTCGGAAGCCGAGCATGTGGGCCCATTGCCGCAGGCGGAGGTGGGCGTGCTGGGGACGGGTGGCGAGGTGCCAGGCGGTGTGGATCATGCGGCGGGCGTGGTCGGTGATGTCGTACTTGACGAGTTCGGCGAGGAGGCGGAGTCGGCGGTCGAGGGTGCCGGTGGTGGTCTCGGCGCCTTTGGTGGCGTACTTGGCGATATAGGCGGCGACGTGCCGGTCGGTGACCGGGCCGCCGCCGGTGAAGTCGGTGCCGCGGACCGGGCGGACGTCGATCTGCCGCCCGAACCGGAACACCAACCGATCGCCCCGGCCAATTGCCCGGGCCCCGGGTGCGTCTCCGGCGGGCTGCTGCGGCTGGCCCTCATGCACGACGCGGGTGCGTGTGGCGGCGGCGCGGACGGCGTGGTCGAGGAGCTGTGTGGTGGCCCAGGCGGGCTGTTCGCTTGCCGGGCCGGTGGGTCCGTCGAGGCGGATGACGGCGTGGAAGTGGACCTGGCCGCGTTTTTGGTACTCGGCGACCTTGGCGTAGGAGAGGGTGGCGTAATCGCGCAGGGCCCGCTGAGTCAGCCCCGCCGCCTTGGCAATCTCCCGGCGCAGGTGGGTGGTGAAGCGTGCCCACAGCGCTGAGGCGTGGGCGTTCCACAGCACCGCGCCGGTGTAGTCGTACCCCTCGGGGTCGAGCGGGGTGCCCAGCAGCCGGTCGTCGTCGGAGTGGACCTGGCCGCAGTGGCAGTGGCCGGTGTCGGGCTGGTTGTGGACGGGGCCGAAGCCGGGTGCGGTGAGGGTGGCGAAGACGCGCGGGTGGGCGGCGACGCTGGTGGGGACGGTCTTGCCGCCGCGAAGGCCTGCGGCGATGAGTTGGTAGGTGTCGTAGCGGTAGACGGTGGAGCAGGCGGGGCATCGGGTGGCGCGACGGTTGCCGCAGCGGACCAGCAGTTCGCCTGCCGGAAGTTGGCCGGAGTCGAGGCGGTCGAGGATCTCGCCGGTCGTGCTGTCCAGACGGGTGCGGTGTCCGGTGAGGCGGATCGGGTGTGCGCAGCCGCCGAGGGTGCTGATCTGTCGTGCGAGGGGTGCGAGGTGGCCGGTGGCGGCGAGCTTCGCCAGCCTGCCGGTCAGCCTGGCCCGGCGCTCCAGCGCCGACCGTCCAACGGACGCCGGGTCGGTGGCCTCCGCTGGGCCGGTCGGCGTGCTGAACGCCGATGACGGATGCGTGCGAGCGGGAGTGGTTGTGCAGCAAGGGAGTTGGGGCGGTGCGGACATGCGTGGATGAGCCTTTCGGTGGAAGGCGGAACGTGAGGAGGGGCGGCGCGGGGTGCGCGGGCAGGCCGAAGCGATCGGCTCACAGGGGAACGGGCGCCTCGTAGGGGGCGCGGACGCCGGGACCAGCAAGGTCTGATCCGCGTGGGCGCGGTGGTGATCACCGGCGGGTGCGTGACGTTAACATCGACCCACGGGCACATTCAAGTACATCCCTCCTCATTCCTTTCTGTGGGTGGCGGGACGCGGGTAGTGTGAGGCCGGTCTCCCGGTTTGGACGGGCCGGAATCTGCTGGTAATGGGCACGGAAAGCGGGGGTGGCGGGCGTGATGACGACGCGGCGCGGGCGCAGGCCGGCGGGCGGCGGGGTGCCGTTGACGTTCGAGGTCATCGCCGAGACCGTGCGGGAGCGGATCCGCTCCGGCGGGCTGAAGCCGGGGGACGCACTGCCGACGCAGACCGCGTTGATGCGGGAGTTCGGGGCCTCCAGCCTGACCGTGCAGAAGGCCATGGCCCTGCTGAAACAGGACGGCTGGGCTGTCTCGCGCCCCGGCAAGGGCGCCTTCGTCGCCCACCACGCTGACACTGATGACCTCGATCAACCGGAGGGGAAGACCGGGCCCGCAGGCGGGACGGCAGCCCGCGTTGAGGCACTGGAGCAGGCACTGTCCGAGGCCGTCGAGCAGCTCGCCGACCTCCGCGCCCGCGTCGAAGCCCTGGAAGCGGGCGGCACCGAGCGAGACCGCTGAATCGCCGCGCGGGCGGCGAGAGAAACGTGCGTTCAGATTTTCTCTGCGAGGTTCAAGGCGGCGCCCGCCCGCCTGAACTGGCCGAACATCGCCGACCGATCCACCGTCGGGCGAGCAGCCGAGGACCTCGCGAGGTGCTGGCAGACGGTCGGACCCAGGCGCGAGCGGGGCCCAACCTGGTGCCACCAGGCGCAGGTTGTGGGCGTGGAGTCCTTGCGCGTCGCACAGCAAGTTGTCGCCGACGACCGTCCTACGGCCGGATCGCAGGCACAGGGCCGACCAGGGGGCCGACCCTCACATCCGCCGCCGGGCCCACCGAGGGCGGTGGCCGGCGTCGCCTCGGGCGAGGGGCAGCCCCCGACCGCGCGTCTCCGGAGGCTCACCGCATGAGGTGAGCCGCTACCGGAAGACCTCTGGCGGCGGCGCTCGGCATGCCAGACTTTCATCTATGACGCACGCACTGCATCTGACCGCCGCGGTCATCCGTGAGGATGAGTGGTACGTGGCCCGTTGTCTCCAGGTCGAGGTCACCAGCCAGGGGGAGAGCATCGAGGAGGCCCTGGCCAACCTCCGGGAGGCGCTGGAGCTGTACTTCGAGGACGCCCCCGCCCCCGAGGTCGTCGCCGACGTGATCACCGCGCCGGTCGAGGTCCGCGTCGCATGAGCCCCGCCGTCCCCCACGGCCTGTCCGGCACCGAGATCGCCAAGGCGCTCGAACGCGCAGGCTTCAGCCACATCGCGACCCGGGGCAGCCACGCCAAGTACCGCAAGGACGACCGCACCGTCATCGTGCCCCTGCACCGCTCTCTTGCGCCCGGCACCCTCCGCTCCATCCTCCGCCAGGCCGACTGGACCGTGGACGACCTCACCGAGCACCTCAAATAGTCCAGAGATCCAGACCGGGTCTGGATCTCTGACTGACGGCAGTAGTGACGGCAACAACCACGAACAACCCCGGCCGAACCCGCACCTCAGCGGACCGTCGAACACTGCTTGACCTGCGAAAACGCAGGCAGAGAGGGGTCGCGTAGCACACGTACTATGTGCTGGCGGGGGCTACTCCGGTACTCGTGCATAACTGTGGTGAGGCCGCGGAGGCTGCCTCTGAGGGGCCGCAAAGTCTCTACCATTACACGAATGAAGCGGGGCACGACGGAATCATTTCGAGTGGCGAGATGAGACCTTCCCTGAAGGCGAACAACCCGAAGGATGCTCGCTATGGAGATGGCCAGTACCTGACGGACATCCAGCCCGGGACGAAGACGCTCGGACAGCTCTCAGCAGCTTTCTTGCGGGTCCCATGGGCTGGACGTAAGTTCACTCACTACATCGAAATCGACGTCAGAGGGCTAGACGTAGTGGAAGGGAGGCCAGGAGTGTTCGTGATCCCAAATAGCGGGCCACTCGATCTAACCGGCCGCATCCTCAGCTCTGGAAGGAACTAGAGGTGAGGTACGTCAAGGTCGCATGGGTTCACGACTTCGCTGATGATCCTGTGCTCTATCTCAGCGAACTCGGCGACGACGGATATGAGACTCGGAAGGTGCAGTTCTATCGGGACGGTCGATCCGAATGGGCGGACGAGAGTTTCGAAACTGCAACTGCCGGCCTCTCGGAAATCCCTTTCCCGCCACTGGAGGAAATTTCCAGTCAACCGGAGTTCACTGCCCAAGTGATTACTCCGGAAGAGTTCGAGCGCGCATGGAACGAGGCGCACACGGACTTCTGACGCGCCGCTGAATTCGTCTTGTGGCGCGCCAGAGCGTAAGAAGCGCTTCCATTCTGGCGGCGAAAGAAGCTCGGGGCCCTGCTGACTTCCAGCAGGGCCCCGAGTCGTTTGACGGCAACGCTGACGGCAACGCTCAGCGCACGACGGCTGCGGCGGGTGGGTCGTCGTGGTCGCCATCGGTCGACCTGACGGCGTTGCCGAGGGTGTCGATGGCCTGGCGCTGGAGGCGGAGTCGGACGTGGGCGTAGACGCCAGCGGTGACGCCGATGTGGGCGTGACCCAACAACGCCTTGATCACGACGAGGTCGACGCCCTGTTCCAGAAGCAGGGTGGCGGTCGAGTGCCGCAGGTCGTGGAAGCGGATGCGGCGGAGCCCGGCCCGGTTGAGGAGTCGGCTGAAGCTGCGGGTGAGGTTGGCGGGTTCGAGAGGGCTGCCGGTGGGGGTGGTGAACATGAGGCCGTTGTCCGACCAGTCCATTCCCGCGGCCCGGCGTGCTTCCTCCTGTTGTTCTCGGTGAATCTTCAGCGAGTCGTGCATTCGGTGGGGAGGACGATGCGACGTTCGGATGCGCGGGTCTTGGTTTGCAGGACGGTCAGTCCGCCGGTGCGGGTGCGCTGGAGGGAACGGTGGATGGCGGCGGTTCCCGTGTTGATTAACTGTCGAGGCCTGCTGTACGCGCAGGATCTCCGCTGAGGGAAAGTGTCCTGGCGGGGCTTCTGCGTGCGGCGACGGCAGTAGTTGACGGCAACGTCAGTGGACGGTGGCTCCGCACAGCGGCGGGTCATCGCCGTCGTCGCGGGTCGACTCGTCGGATCCTGGTCCGTCACGGGCTGGTGGAGCCTGGGGCTCGGCACCGGGAGTGGTCGGATTACAAGCGCTGGCAGCGGGACCGGGCAATGGGCCGACGACCTCAGCGAGTGATGAAATCGGCGATGGCCGCGATTCTGTGGATGATCTCGGCTTCTGTGCCTGGGAACGAGCGGCCGAGGATGTCGATGTCGCGGGTCATTCGACGTGCGCCGAACTGGGCGAGCAGCAGGCCACCCTTGAGGACGAAGTGCTCCCGGCCCAGGGGCGATGAGGCCAGGCGATAGAGGAACCGTGCGAGGACGTACTCGACCATGACCTCGTCCGTGGACCGGCTGTTGCGGCGGGCCAGCTTGCGCAGGTCGTTTCAGACGCGGCCGGCGGTGGTGCCGCGGGTGGGGTTGGCCATCAGGCGAGCACCGCCTCTACGGCGGGGTGGACGACGGCAAGAGCGTCCAACTCGCGTGCGATGTACTGGAGTTCGCCGACCCCGCCGCGTCCGCTCCGGCGCAGGTAGCGGCCGAGTGCGGACAGGGCGAGGGTCTCGCCTAGGCGACTGCGGTGGCGCATCGCGTCGACGACGCTGCGGGCCGCGTTGTACACGGGGATGGTCTCTCCCGGGGCTGCTTCGAACCGTTCGACACCGAGGGCGAAGGTCTTTGAGGCGTACTGCGCCACCACGGTCGGCGGGTAGGCGATTGTGGGGCGGCGGGTACCGCGTGGCACGGCGATGTGTACTGCTGTGGGGATGTCGTCGATCAGCTCGTGCAGGGCGAGGGCGGATTCACCGCATACGACGGCGCGAGGGGCCCGTGCGCATACGGCCAGAAGATCTGCGTGTGCCGTCTCCGGGGCGTCTGCCCGCCGATACACACCCCGGGACAGTTCGTCTATCTCGCCTTCCGTGACCAAGTGCGCCAGATCGCGAGGGGAGAGCAGGGCCTGGCGTGCCTGCGCCGTCGTGGAGGTGGGGGCGAGGGCGGCCAGCCGCTGCTCCAAACGCGAGTTCTCCGCAGCGCTCATGTATCGAATAGCACCCCTCTAGGGACCTTAGGGGGCGATTTGCTACATCCCGGGAGTGGCTGACGGTCAGGGCGGACCGGCACAGTGACCGAGAGAGCCGCGAACTTCCAGGTCGGGTCGGTTGCCTCAGCACTCGATGATGTTCACCGCGAGCCCGCCCCGGGCCGTCTCCTTGTACTTCACGCTCATGTCCGCCCCCGTGTCCTTCATCGTCTTGATGACCTTGTCCAGGGACACCTTGTGGGAGCCGTCGCCGCGCATCGCCATCTTCGCCGCCGTGACCGCCTTCACCGCCGCCATGCCGTTGCGCTCGATGCAGGGGATCTGGACGAGGCCGCCGACCGGGTCGCAGGTGAGGCCGAGGTTGTGCTCCATCCCGATCTCGGCCGCGTTCTCGACCTGTTCGGGAGAGCCGCCGAGCACCTCGGCCAGCGCGCCCGCCGCCATCGAGCAGGCCGAGCCGACCTCGCCCTGGCAGCCGACCTCGGCGCCGGAGATGGAGGCGTTCTCCTTGAAGAGCATGCCGATCGCGCCCGCGGCCAGCAGGAAGCGCACCACCCCGTCCTCGTCGGCGCCCGGCACGAAGTTGATGTAGTAGTGCAGGACGGCCGGGATGATGCCCGCGGCGCCGTTGGTGGGTGCCGTCACGACCCGTCCGCCCGCCGCGTTCTCCTCGTTCACGGCCATGGCGTAGAGCGTGATCCACTCCATGGCGTGCGCCAACGGCTCGCCCTCGGCCCGGAGTTGGCGGGCGGAGACGGCGGCCCGGCGGCGGACCTTCAGACCGCCCGGCAGGATGCCCTCGCGGGACATTCCACGCGTCACGCACTCCCGCATGACCCGCCAGATCTCCAGCAGCCCGGCCCGGATCTCGTCCTCGGTGCGCCAGGCGCGCTCGTTCTCCAGCATCAGCGAGGAGATCGACAGTCCGGTCTCGTTCGTCAGGCGCAACAGCTCGTCACCGGTGCGGAAAGGATACTTCAGCACGGTGTCGTCCAGCTTGATCCGGTCCGCCCCCACCGCGTCCTCGTCGACGACGAACCCGCCGCCCACCGAGTAGTACGTCTTCGACAGCAGCTCGGCGCCCGAGGCGTCGTACGCCCACAGCGTCATGCCGTTGGCGTGGTACGGCAGGGCCTTGCGGCGGTGCAGCTTCAGGTCGTCGTCGAAGGAGAACGGGATCTCGTGCGTGCCGAGCAGCCGGAGACGGCCCGACTCCTTGATCCGCTCCACCCGGTCGTCCGCCGTCTCGACGTCCACCGTCCGCGGGGAGGCGCCCTCCAGGCCGAGCAGCACCGCCTTGGGGGTGCCGTGGCCGTGGCCGGTCGCGCCCAGGGAGCCGTAGAGCTCGGCACGTACGGACGCGACGGAGCCCAGCAGCTCCTCGTTGCGCAGCCGGCGCGCGAACATGCGGGCCGCGCGCATCGGTCCCACCGTGTGGGAGCTCGACGGGCCGATGCCGATCGAGAACAGGTCGAAGACCGAGATGGCCACGGGAACTCCTCCGGAAAGGGTGGGGGCACACGTCGTCGGGTGCCCCCACCGGGGAACTACTTGTTCAGGCCGGGGTACAGCGGGTGCTTGTCGGCAAGCGCCTTCACCCGGGCCTTCAGCGCCTCCGCGTCGTCCTTCCCGAAGGGAGAGGGCGCCTTCAGCGTCTCGGCGATGACGTCCGCGACCTCGGCGAAGTCCTCGGCCGTGAAGCCGCGGGTCGCCAGGGCCGGCGTACCGATCCGCAGGCCCGAGGTCACCATCGGCGGACGCGGGTCGTCGGGGACGGCATTGCGGTTGACCGTGATGCCGACCTCGTGGAGACGGTCCTCGGCCTGCTGTCCGTCCAGCTCGGACGCGCGCAGGTCGACGAGGAGCAGGTGCACGTCCGTGCCGCCGGACAGGACGTTCACCCCGGCCTCCCGGGCGTCGGCAGCCGTCAGCCGCTCGGCGAGGATGCGCGCACCGTCCACCGTACGCCGCTGGCGCTCCTTGAACTCCTCGCTCGCCGCGACCTTGAAGGACACCGCCTTCGCCGCGATCACGTGCTCCAGCGGACCGCCCTGGAAGCCCGGGAAGACCGAGGAGTTCAGCTTCTTCGCGAAGTCCTTGCCGCGGGCCAGGATGATGCCGCCGCGCGGGCCGCCGAGCGTCTTGTGCGTGGTGGAGGTGACGACGTCGGCATACGGCACCGGGTTCGGGTGCAGCCCGGCCGCCACCAGGCCCGCGAAGTGCGCCATGTCGACCCACAGGTACGCCTCGACCTCGTCCGCGATCCGGCGGAACTCGGCGAAGTCCAGCTGACGCGGGTACGCCGACCAGCCGGCGATGATCACCTTCGGCCGGTGCTCCCTGGCCAGCTTCTCCAGCTCGGCCATGTCGACCA
This sequence comes from Streptomyces gilvus, assembly GCF_022513565.1. GTDB lineage: Bacteria > Actinomycetota > Actinomycetes > Streptomycetales > Streptomycetaceae > Streptomyces > Streptomyces gilvus. Next base: position 60,347 of record NZ_JAKWBE010000013.1, read on the forward strand.
GTCCGGTCGCCGGGTCCACGTGGTAGGCCACCACGTTGAACTGCTTGCCGGAGAAGTTCAGCCGCATCCCGTGGGTGAGGTGGCCGCCGTGGGCGAGGTCGAGCCCGAGGATGGTGTCGCCGGGCTGGGCCAGCGCGAACAGGGCGGCCTGGTTGGCGGAGGCGCCGGAGTGGGGCTGGACGTTGGCGTACTCGGCGCCGAACAGCTCCTTGAGGCGGTCGATGGCGATCTGCTCGGCGACGTCGACGTGCTCGCAGCCGCCGTAGTAGCGGCGGCCCGGGTAGCCCTCCGCGTACTTGTTGGTGAGGACCGAGCCCTGCGCCTCCATGACCGCGAGCGGAGCGAAGTTCTCCGAGGCGATCATCTCGAGGGTGGACTGCTGGCGCACCAGCTCGGCGTCGACCGCGGCGGCGATCTCCGGGTCGAGCTCGTGCAGGGACGTGTTCAGGACGGTCATTCGGCCTCTGCTCCTCAGCCGGCGTTCTGGGCGGTGTACTCGTCGGCGGAGAGCAGGTCGGCGGGCTCCTCGGCGACGCGCACCTTGAAGAGCCAGCCGCCCTCGAAGGGGGCCGAGTTGACGAGGGACGGGTCGTTCACCACGTCCTCGTTGATCTCGGTGACCTCACCGGTGACGGGGGAGTACAGGTCGCTGACCGACTTGGTCGACTCCAGTTCGCCGCAAGTCTCGCCCGCGGTCACGGCGGAGCCCACCTCGGGAAGCTGGGCGTAGACGACGTCGCCGAGCGCGTTGGCCGCGAACTCGGTGATGCCGACCGTCGAGACGCCGTCCTCGGCGGCCGACAGCCACTCGTGCTCCTTGCTGTAGCGCAGCTGCTGGGGGTTGCTCATAGCCTGAATTCTCCTGTACGCGGGTGATGAGGAATGCCGGGGGACTGCTGGGGAGGTGGACGGGCGGCGGGCAGGCGGACGGGGCCCCGGAGCGGGGCCCCCGCACAGTCTCTACTTCTGCCGCTTGTAGAAGGGCAGTGCCACGACCTCGTACGGCTCGTGGCTGCCTCGGATGTCCACACCGACCCCGGACGTGCCGGGCGCCGAGTGCGCCGCGTCGACGTAGGCCATCGCGATCGGCCTGCCCAGCGTGGGGGAGGGGGCGCCGGAGGTGACCTCGCCGATCACCTCGCCGCCGGCCACGACCGGGTACCCGGCGCGCGGGACGCGGCGGCCCTCGGCGATCAGGCCGACCAGGACGCGCGGCGGGTTCTCCTGGGCGCGGGCGGCGGCCTCGGCGAGCGCCTCGCGGCCCACGAAGTCGCCATCCTTCTCGAACTTCACCACCCGGCCGAGCCCGGCGTCGAAGGGCGTCAGCTCGGTGCTCAGCTCGTGCCCGTACAGCGGCATGCCCGCCTCCAGGCGCAGGGTGTCCCGGCAGGACAGCCCGCAGGGGACCAGGCCGGCGGCCTCGCCCGCCTTGCTCAGCGCCTGCCACAGCTCGACGGCGTGCTCGGGCTTCACGAACAACTCGAAGCCGTCCTCGCCGGTGTAGCCGGTGCGGGCGATCAGCGCGGGGACGCCGGCGACCGTGCCGGGCAGGCCCGCGTAGTACTTGAGGCCGTCGAGGTCGGCGTCGGTGAGGGAGGCGAGGATGCCGGGCGAATCGGGGCCCTGGACGGCGATGAGGGCGTAGGCGTCGCGGTCGTCGCGCACCTCGGCGTCGAAGCCGGCCGCGCGCTCGGTCAGCGCGTCCAGCACGACCTGGGCGTTGGAGGCGTTGGCGACGACCAGGTACTCGGTCTCGGCGAGCCGGTAGACGATCAGGTCGTCCAGGATGCCGCCGTCGGCCCGGCAGATCATGGTGTAGCGGGCGCGGCCCACGGCGACGGACGCGATGTTCCCGACCAGGGCGTGGTTCAGCAGGGCGGCGGCCTGCGGGCCGGTGACGGTGATCTCGCCCATGTGGGAGAGGTCGAAGAGGCCGGCCCGGGTGCGCACGGCCAGGTGCTCGTCGCGCTCGGAGCCGTAGCGCAGCGGCATGTCCCAGCCGGCGAAGTCGGTCATCGTCGCACCCAGCGAACGATGCAGGGCATCGAGCGCGGTACGGCGGAGTTCGGTGCTGCTCATCGGACGGTCGTCTCCCAGGGCATGACGGGACAGGGCGAGGTCATTCCTCCCCATCTGTCATCGGTACCTGAGAGGTTCGCCCTGATCACGCGAATGAACGGGCTTGCACCGTGGGTGGGGCCACCGCACGGCGGCCCGCTTTTCAGATGTGCCTCGCCCGCGCGGTAACGGGGCCTGAGAGATTCAAGGGAGGGACTTGCTCCTTCGGCGCCCCGGCGACGCAGACGTGTCGGCGTGCTGGGGACTCTCCCGCGCGGATTCAAACGGCCGGTATGCAGTTGCGCGGACATCATTGCATGCCTCGTCCGCTCGCGTCAGACCGCTCTTTGTGACGGGCCTGTGGCCGGAACCGAACGGAACCGCGAGACACCGTGCATTACCTTCTCTTTACATTCAGTGGGGACAAGCTTTCCTGACCCCCCAGGGAGGACGATCACGGTGAACAGGCCCACGGCGTACGCCACGACCTCGGCTCTCACGCTGCCCCGGCAGCCCGCGGCCTCGGCCCGCGAGCGGTGCGACGAGCTCCCGGCTCCCGTCGTCCGCGATCTGCGCGACCGCTCGGGCCGCAGCCCGCACGCCCTGCTCTTCGGACCCCGTGACCTCGTCGTCGTCACCGGCCTGCCCGGCAGCGGCAAGTCCACGCTGATGGCCCGCGCGGTCAAAGCCGCCCGCGTCGACTCGCAGGACGCCCGCGACCGCTGGGAGCGCCGGCTGCCATCCCTGCTGCCGTACGCGCTCTACCGCCCCCTGGTCCGTCTTGCCCACTACGCCGGCCTGCGCCGGGCCGTGCGCGGCGGCGAGGGGGTCGTGGTGCACGACTGCGGTACGCAGTCCTGGGTGCGCGGCTGGCTGGCCCGCGAGGCCCGCCGCCGCGGCGGCACGCTGCACCTGCTGCTCCTGGACGTCACACCGCACGCGGCGCTGGCGGGCCAGCGCGAGCGAGGCCGGGGCGTCTCCCGCTACGCCTTCCTGCGCCACCGCACGGCTGCCGCCCGGCTGATCCGCTCCGTCGAGCGCGGCGAACTGCCCGAGGGCGTCGGCTCGGCGGTGCTCCTCGACCGGGACGCGGCGGACGTCGTCACCAGGATCGGCTTCACGGGCTGACCCCGCGTCGGTTCCACCCGCTAGCCTTTCCGGTCACAGTGGTTCCCAGCAGACGGTCGGACACAACAGATGGACTTCCCAGCGGATCTCCCCGCGGACTTTCCCGCCCAGGCACACCCCCATCCGCACGGCGGCTGGCCGGGCAACGAACTGGAGGAGGTGCTCTCGGCCTCCCTCGGCGTCCCCACCGCGGGCGGCCGGATCATCGAGGTACTCGGCCGCAGCTTCCTGTGGATCCCGCTGCCGGGCGGCGGCGGTCCGCTCAGCGGTCCCCTCGACGTGCCCACGCTGGAGATCGAGGGCCAGGCCTTTGTCCCGGTCTTCAGCTCAGAGGAGCAGTTCCGCCAGGTCGTCGGCGGTCATCTGTCGTACACCGTCGCCCCGGCCGTCGAGTTCGCCCGCGGTCTGCCCCCGCAGGTGGGGATCGCGGTCAACCCCGACGGCGTGGTCGGCATACCCCTTCCGCCGGCCGCGGTCGCCGAACTGTGCCGCGTCGGCCGCACCGCCCTGGACGGCCCCGCCTCCGGCGGCCGCGTCAAGCTCTACGAACCGGACTGGCAGGACGACCCGATCGACTTCCTGGCCGCGGCCTCCGAGGAGTTCGCCGCCGTCGGTGTCGTGGCCACGGCCCGCCGCTGCCTCGCCGCGATCGAAACGGCCGACCCGGTGATGTTCGTGGGCGTCGAACTCTCCCAGCGGGAGGGCGATCTGCGGGCCCTTCCCCTGGAGGCCCTCACCCGGGCGGTGACCAGGATCCCCACCCAGTGGCCGGTCAACCTGGTCCTGCTGGACGTGACCGACGATCCGGTGGCCGTCTGGATGCGCGAGCGGGTACGCCCTTTCTATGCGAGGGACCACTTCTGAGCCGCCGGCGGCGACTCCCACGCCGCACCTGGGCCCGCGCACGCACAACAGGCCCCGAGCAGCCAGGCGCTTAAGCTTTCCCCCAATGCGGGGCAACTCTTCGAAGGGGCGGTACGTCAGGTGAGCGCGAGCCTCAGCGGCGGCGTCGAGCAGATGCTGCGCCAGGTGACGCCCGGGCGCTACGACGCCTACGAGGCACTGCTCAGGGCGCTCGCCACCCCTGGCCAGGGCCAGATCTGGATGCTCCTGTGGCACGGCCAGGCGGGAGCTCCGGACGCCCAGTACGGAAACATGGAAGTGGACGGCTACGGCTACGCCCCGTGCGTCACCTCCGCCCAGGAACTCTCCGCCAGCGGCTGGAACCGCTCCTACGAGGTGGTCGACGGGATCGACGTGGCCCGCGCCCTCTACCCCGACCACTTCGGCCTCTGGCTCAACCCGCACGCCCCCGGCGGCGGCGTCGGCATCCCCTGGCCGGATCTGCGCCGCATCGCCACCGGCCTGGAGCGTCAGCCCGCCGGTCCGCTGCGGCTCGCGGAACCGGCCATCGAGATCCCGCAGTTCTACGCCCTGCTCGCGCAGAACGCCCACCGCACCCCGGCCGTCCGCTCGCTGCGCCGCGCCTGGGTGCAGCCGGCGCTCGGGGCGCCGTACCTCGCCATCGGTCTCGACGTCTACGACACCAGTCCGCCCGCCGTGGACTCGGTGCGGGCGATGATGCAGCAGTCCATCGGCGCGGTCCCCGACGGCCTGCCCGTGTCGACCGTGGCGATGTCCGACGAGTACGACCCGGTGGCGCTGTGGATGCGGGCGAGCGCCCGTCCGTTCTACGACCGCGAGGCCCACGCGCCCGCGCCCGCCCAGGCTCCGGCGGCCGGATACGGCTATCCGCCGGCGCACGGCGCATACTGAGACGAGTCTTCTGGTCCAGACCGGACCTCTGGTGATCTGCGCGCGTAGATGACGCCCTAAGATCCTTCGATGCGTCAAATGTCCGAAAAGAACCTGTCCGACCCCCGTTACCCACTGTCCGGATAACGGAACCCCGCAGCCCGCATCACGTTTACGCATCCTTTCACCGCCAAGTCTGGCAACAGATCGCCAAAGCGTTGAAGACTCCCGCTCCAGGGGACTTCGTCCCCGTGTACGAGGACTGATCACGCCGCCACAGCGGCAAGTGCGGGCCGGCTACCGCCGGTTGAAATCGAAGAGGGGTCCCTGCCAGATGACGGCACCATTGCACGAGCCGACCGCGGAAGCGGCCCCGAGCGCGGCCGAGGAAGCGGCGGTCGCCAGCGCCGACGCGAAGGCCGTACAGGGACGCTCCCTGGGCCGGATCGCCTGGGAGCGCCTGAAGCGGGACAAGCTCGCCCTGGCGGGCGGCATCATCGTGCTCCTGCTCATCGTGGTCGCGGTGTTCGCGCCCCTGATCGCCAGCCTGTACGGGCAGGACCCGGACGCCTACCACGAGAGCCTGATCGACCCGCTCTTCAGCACCCCCAAGGGGTCGCTCGGCGGCGTCAGCGGCACCCACTGGCTGGGCGTCGAGCCGGTCAACGGCCGAGACATCTTCGCCCGCATCCTCTACGGCGCCCGGATCTCGCTGCTGGTCGGCTTCCTGTCCGCGATCGTCGCCGTCGTCCTCGGCACGGTGCTCGGCATCCTGGCCGGCTTCTTCGGCGGCTGGGTCGACTCGATCATCAGCCGCGTCATGGACGGTCTGCTGGCCTTCCCTCAGCTCCTCTTCATCATCGCGCTGGTCTCCGTCATGCCGGACGAGATGCTCGGGCTGAACGGCTCCAGCGTGCGCGTGTTCGTGATGATCCTGGTCATCGGCTTCTTCGGCTGGCCCTACATCGGACGCGTGGTGCGCGGCCAGACCCTCTCGATGCGTGAGCGCGAGTACGTCGAGGCGGCCCGGTCCCTGGGCGCGGGGCGGTTCTACATCCTGTTCAAGGAGCTGCTGCCCAACCTCGTCGCCCCGATCATCGTCTACACGACGATGATGATCCCCACCAACATCCTGACCGAAGCGGCACTGAGCTTCCTGGGCGTGGGCGTCAAGCCGCCCACCTCGTCCTGGGGGCAGATGCTCTCGACGGCGATCGACTACTACGACTCGGACCCCATGTACATGATCGTCCCGGGTGTAGCGATCTTCATCACCGTTCTGGCCTTCAACCTCTTCGGCGACGGCGTGCGGGACGCGCTGGACCCGAAGGGCTCCCGCTGAACCGCCGTACCGCACAAGCGTCCCGTGGCACCAACACGGGGTCTCTCATCAAATCCGGAGGATCCGAGATCGTGACTACCCAACGCACCTCAGGGCGGCGCAAGCAGGCGTTGGCCGCTGCTGCCGCGGTCGCCGGGCTGCTGACCTTGGCAGCGTGCGGCGGCGGCAACGACAACGGGGGTTCGTCGTCCGGCGCCGCCGGCTTCGACGCCGCGAACAACAAGGTCGCCCAGGCCGATCAGGTCAAGAAGGGCGGCACCCTGAAGTTCGTCAGCACCCAGGACGCCGACTTCTGGGACACCACGCGCGGCTACTACGGCTTCATGTGGGACTTCGCGCGCTACTACAGCCGTCAGCTGCTGACGTACAAGACCGCGCCGGGTGCCGAGGGCGCCAAGCTCACCCCGGACCTCGCCACGGGCATGCCCGAGGTCGCCGACGGCGGCAAGACCTACACGTTCCACCTGCGGGACGGCATCACGTGGGAGGACGGCAAGCCGATCACCTCCCAGGACGTCAAGTACGGCATCGAGCGCGTGTGGGCGCAGGACGTGCTGTCCGGCGGTCCGATCTACATCCAGCAGATGCTCGACCCGAACAACACCTACAAGGGTCCCTACAAGGACACCTCGAAGGACAAGCTCGGTCTGAAGGCGATCACCACGCCCGACGCGAAGACGATCGTCTTCCACCTGCCGAAGCCGAACTCGGACTTCGAAGAGGTGCTGGCGATGGTCTCGGCGTCCCCGGTCCGCCAGGACAAGGACACCAAGGCCAAGTACACGCTGCACCCCTTCTCCTCCGGCCCGTACAAGTTCCAGTCGTACAGCCCGGGCAAGGGTCTGGTCCTGGTCCGCAACACCAACTGGAAGGCGTCCTCGGACCCGGTCCGCAAGGCGTACCCGGACAAGATCACGCTGGACATCTCGTCCAACCAGAACGACTCCGACCAGCGTCTGATCAACGGCGACTACGACATCGACGCCAGCCAGACGGGCCTCGGCCCGCAGGCGCGCCAGATCGCTCTGAAGCAGCACAAGGGCAACCTGGACAACCCGGTCTCCGGCTTCATCCGCTACGCGGTCTTCCCGCAGACGGTCAAGCCGTTCGACAACATCCACTGCCGCAAGGCCGTCATCTACGCGGCCGACCACGTGTCGATCCAGACCGCGCGCGGTGGCCCGATCGCCGGTGGCGACATCGGCACCAACATGCTCCCGCCGTCCGTCGCGGGTGGCGAGGGCCAGAAGTACGACCCGTACCAGATCGCCGGCGCCAACAAGAACGGCAACGTCAACCTGGCCAAGCAGGAGCTCAAGGCCTGCGGTAAGCCGAACGGCTTCAGCACCACCATCGCCGTACGCAACAACAAGGCGCAGGAGGTGGCCACGGCCACGTCCCTGCAGGCGTCGCTGAAGAAGGCCGGCATCAACGCCGACATCTACCAGTACGACGGTTCGCAGAGCTCCGGCATCATCGGCGCCCCCGCGAACGTGGCGAAGAAGAAGCTCGGCATCATCATCATGGGCTGGGGTCCGGACTTCCCGACCGTCCAGGGCTACGGCCTGCCGCTGTGGGACAGCCACTACATCCTGCAGAGCGGTAACAACAACTACGCCATGATCAAGGACAAGACGATCGACGGCCTGTTCGACCAGTACACCGCCACGCAGGACGAGGCGCAGAAGACGTCGATCGCCACGCAGATCAACCACAAGGTGAGCGAGGGCGCGTACTACCTGCCCTTCACCTTCGAGCGGCTGCTGAACTTCCGTTCCTCGCGCGTCGGCAACGTCTACACGTCGAACGCGTACAGCGGCTACTACGACTTCGTCAACCTCGGTCTGAAGTCCACGAAGTAAACCCGGCACACCCGCCGAACGGCACGAAAGGCAGGTGAAGGCCGGCGCGGCGGGACCGTGGGCCACCGGAAGACCTCCGGCGGCCCGCGGTCCTGCGGCGGGCCGTTAGCTGTGCTCGCTTACCTCATCAGGCGGCTCTTCGCCGCCGCAGTGATGCTGGTGGTCATCATCCTGGTGGTCTTCTGCATCTTCTTCCTCGTCCCCAAGTGGGCGGGCGTGGACATCGCCTCAAGCTTCGTGGGCAAGCAGGCCGACCCCGCGTCGGTGGCAGCGGTGCGCGAGAAGCTGGGACTGAGCGACCCGATCTTCGTTCAGGTCTGGCACTTCTTCAAGGGCATCTTCGTGGGCCGCACCTACGCGGCCGGCGGCGATGTCACCCACTGCGCCGCGCCCTGCTTCGGCTACTCCTTCCGTACCGAGCAGGACGTCTGGCCCGTGCTCACCGACCGCTTCCCGGTGACCCTGGGTCTGGCGCTCGGTGCCGCGGTGCTGTGGCTGGTCTTCGGTGTCGCGGCCGGTGTGCTCTCCGCCCTCAAGCGGGGCAGCCTGTGGGACCGCGGAGCGATGGTCATCGCGCTCAGCGGCGTCTCCCTCCCGATCTACTTCACGGGTCTGCTGTCGCTCGCGATCTTCAGCTACGGCCTCGGCTGGATCGACGGCAAGTACGTGCCCCTCACCGACAGCTTCTCCGGCTGGCTGGGCGGCATGATCCTGCCGTGGGTCACTCTCGCCTTCCTGTACGCGGCGATGTACGCCCGGATCACCCGCGCCACCATGCTGGAGATCCTCGGCGAGGACTACATCCGCACGGCGCGCGCGAAGGGCCTCAAGGAGCAGGTCGTCATCGGCAAGCACGCCATGCGCTCCACGATGACCCCCATCCTGACCATGCTCGGCATGGACCTCGGCGCCCTCATCGGCGGCGCGATCCTGACCGAGACGACGTTCAGCCTGCCCGGCCTCGGCCAGGCGGTGCTCAACGCCATCAAGACCCAGGACCTGCCCATCATTCTGGGCGTCACCCTGATCACTTCTCTCGCGGTGCTGATCGCCAACCTCGTGGTCGACGTCCTGTACGCCGTGATCGACCCCCGAGTGAGGCTCACATGACCGAGCTGAGCAAGAGCGGAGCGGCCGTGGGCGAGCCCACGAGCACCTCCCCCGCCCCGACGTCCTTCCTGGAAGTGCGCGACCTGAAGGTGCACTTCCCGACCGACGACGGACTGGTGAAGTCCGTCGACGGGCTCTCCTTCACGCTGGAGAAGGGCAAGACCCTCGGCATCGTGGGCGAGTCGGGCTCCGGCAAGTCGGTGACCTCGCTCGGCATCATGGGCCTGCACACCGCCGGCCAGTACGGCAAGCGCAAGGCGCGGATATCCGGTGAGATCTGGCTGGACGGCACCGAGCTGCTGTCCGCCGACCCCGACGAGGTCCGCAAGCTGCGCGGGCGCGAGATGTCGATGATCTTCCAGGATCCGCTGTCCGCGCTGCACCCGTACTACACGATCGGCCAGCAGATCGTGGAGGCGTACCGCATCCACCACGACGTCGACAAGAAGACCGCGAAGAAGCGCGCGGTCGAGATGCTCGACCGGGTGGGCATCCCGCAGCCCGACAAGCGGGTGGACAACTATCCGCACGAGTTCTCCGGCGGTATGCGCCAGCGCGCGATGATCGCGATGTCGTTGGTGAACAACCCCGAGCTGCTGATCGCGGACGAGCCGACGACCGCCCTGGACGTGACCGTCCAGGCGCAGATCCTCGACCTGATCCGGGACCTGCAGAAGGAGTTCGGCTCCGCGGTCATCATCATCACCCACGACCTGGGCGTCGTCGCCGAGCTGGCCGACGACATCCTGGTGATGTACGGCGGCCGCTGTGTGGAGCGGGGACCGGCGGACAAGGTGTTCTACGAGCCCCGCCACCCCTACACCTGGGGTCTGCTCGGCTCGATGCCGCGTCTGGACCGTGAGCAGCAGGAGCGTCTGATCCCGGTCAAGGGATCCCCGCCCTCGTTGATCAACATCCCGTCCGGCTGCGCCTTCAACCCGCGCTGCCCGTACGCCGACGTCCCCAAGGACAATGTCACCCGCACGGTCCGCCCCGAGCTGGCCGAGGTCGGCAGCCGGCACTGGGCCGCCTGCCACATGACGCAGGAGCAGCGGGAGCGTATCTGGACCGAAGAGATTGCGCCGAAGCTGTGAGCGAGGACAAAGCCGTGACCACTCCCGCGAAGAGCGACGGTGCCACCCTCACCAAGGACGCCGCCCCCGGCGAGACCCTGCTGAAGGTGACGGGGCTGCAGAAGCACTTCCCGATCAAGAAGGGTCTGCTGCAGCGCCAGGTCGGCGCCGTCCACGCCGTCGACGGCCTCGACTTCGAGGTACGGGCCGGTGAGACCCTCGGTGTCGTGGGCGAGTCCGGCTGCGGCAAGTCGACCATGGGCCGGCTCATCACCCGGCTGCTGGAACCGACCGGCGGCAAGGTCGAGTTCGAGGGCAAGGACATCACGCACCTCGGCGTCGGCGGCATGCGCCCGCTGCGCCGCGACGTGCAGATGATCTTCCAGGACCCGTACTCCTCGCTGAACCCGCGCCACACCATCGGCACGATCATCGGCGCCCCCTTCAAGCTCCAGGGCGTCACGCCCGAGGGCGGCATCAAGAAGGAGGTGCAGCGGCTGCTGTCGGTGGTCGGTCTCAACCCCGAGCACTACAACCGCTATCCGCACGAGTTCTCCGGCGGTCAGCGCCAGCGCATCGGCATCGCCCGCGCGCTCGCCCTGAACCCGAAGCTGGTCGTGGCGGACGAGCCGGTCTCCGCGCTGGACGTGTCGATCCAGGCCCAGGTCGTCAACCTGCTGGACGACCTCCAGCAGGAGCTGGGCCTGACGTACGTGATCATCGCGCACGACCTCTCGGTGGTCCGGCACGTCTCGGACCGGATCGCGGTGATGTACCTCGGCAAGATCGTCGAGCTGGCCGACCGCGAGTCGCTGTACAGGGCGCCGATGCACCCGTACACCAAGGCGCTGATGTCGGCGGTGCCGATCCCGGACCCGCGGCGCAAGAGCGCCAAGAGCGAGCGGATCCTGCTCAAGGGCGACGTGCCCTCGCCGATCTCCCCGCCGAGCGGCTGCCGCTTCCACACCCGGTGCTGGAAGGCGACGGAGATCTGCAAGACCACCGAGCCGAAGCTCACCGAGCTGAAGCCCGGCCAGCAGGTCGCCTGCCACCACCCGGAGAACTTCGAGGACCAGGCTCCGCAGGACACGGTCCTGCTGACCATGGCCAAGGAGGCGGCCGAACTGGTCGCCGACGAGGTCCTCGCGGAGTCGGCGGAGACGTCGGCGGCGGTGGCGGCGGAGGTCGCGGAGACCCCCGAGGCCCCGGAGGCCCCCGCGATCCAGGAAGCCGCTGAGAGCACCGAGGCCGCCGAGCCGGAGACCGGCGAGAAGTAGGCCGAACTCGTCCACGCGAAGGCCTCGGCAGTCCGAACGGACTGCCGAGGCCTTCGCGTGTCCCGGCTGGAACAGGAGTCAACCGGTGAGTAGCGCATGACGAGTTGGCAAAGTCGTGTACATGACTGGATGGGGGGAGGCAGGGTCGGCGTATCCGGCTGAATCGGACCACGCACCGAAGGGACGACCCATGGCCTTCTCCCGTTCGGCACGTTTAGGGGCCCTCGCGACAGCGGCGGCCTCCTTCCTCGTCATCGCCGCCTCGCCCGCCCCGACCCCGGGCGCTCCCGGCATCGGCGACACCTACTTCCCGAACCTCGGCAACGGCGGCTTCGACGCCCGGCACTACGACCTCGACGTGGCGTACAACCCGGACACCGACCGCCTCGACGGCCGTACGACCCTCACCGCCCGCGCGACCCGGACCCTCTCGTCCTTCGATCTCGACCTGCAGAAACTGGAGGTCACCCGGGTCGAAGTGAACGGCAGACGCGCCGCGTTCACCCGCGACGGCGACGAACTGCGCATCAGGCCCAAGGGAGTTCTCCCCAAGGGACGCACCTTCACGGTCACCGTCACCTACGGCGGCGTACCCGAACCCCTCAGCGGACCCATCGTGTTCGGCTCCGACTACGGCTGGATGAAGACCCCCGACGGCGTCTTCGTCGCCTGCGAGCCCAACGCCGCCTCCACCTGGTTCCCGTCCAGCGACCACCCCTCCGACAAGGCCACCTACGACATCCGCATCAAGGCCCCCAAGGGCCTGACCGGAGTCTCCAACGGCCGGCTGGTCTCGACGTACGACAAGGGCGGCTCGACCTACGCCCACTGGCGCGAGAGCAGGCCGATGGCGACCTACCTCGCGACCGCCACGATCGGGAAGTTCGACGTGAAGACCGGCCGGACCCCGTCCGGCATCCCGATCTACGTCGCCATCGACCCGGTGCTCGCGAACAGCAACAGCGTCGACGTGTACGCCGTCACGGCCGCCGCCACCGACTACTGGTCGCAGGTCTTCGGGCCCTACCCCTTCGAGGAGACCGGCGCGATCGTCGACGACATGCCCGAGGCCGGGTTCTCGCTGGAGGTGCAGAGCAAGCCGGCGTACTCGGCCGTGCGCAACGAGACCACGATCGTGCACGAGCTGGCCCACCAGTGGTTCGGCGACTCGGTGTCGGTGGAGCGCTGGAAGGACATCTGGCTCAACGAGGGCTTCGCCACCTACGCCCAGTGGCTGTGGGCCGAGCACCAGGGCACCCGTAGCGCCCATGACTCGTTCCTGGCCGCCTACAACTCGCGCCCGGCCGACAACGCCTTCTGGCAGACCGTCGTCGCCGACCCGCAGCGCGACACCATGTTCGCCTCCGCGGTCTACCAGCGGGGCGCGATGACCCTCCAGGCGCTGCGCGAGCGCATCGGCGACAAGGCGTTCTTCCGGCTGCTGCCGACCTGGACGAAGCTCCACCGGTACGGCAACGCGAACACCGCCCAGTTCATCGCGCTCGCCGAGAAGGTCTCCGGACAGAAGCTGGACGACCTGTTCCAGAAGTGGCTCTACACCCCGGGCAAACCGGCCCTGTAGGCGCCCCTGAACCGGAAAACGCGCCCCCAGTAAGAATGTGGGGTGCTCCAGCAACTGTTCAGCCCCTCCGTCCAGCACACGCTCGATCTCGTCGGCATCTTCGTGTTCGCCATCTCCGGCGCGCTGCTGGCCGTCCGCAAGAACTTCGACGTGTTCGGCATCGCCGTGCTGGCCGAGGTCACCGCACTGGGCGGAGGGCTGTTCAGGGACCTGGTCATCGGCGCGGTGCCGCCCGCCGCCTTCACCGACCTCGGCTACTTCGTCACCCCGCTGCTCGCCGCCCTGCTGGTGTTCTTCCTGCACCCGCAGGTGGAGCGCATCCAGGTCGGGGTGAACGTCTTCGACGCGGCCGGCCTCGGCCTGTTCTGCGTGGCCGGCACGACCAAGGCGTACGAGTACGGGCTGGGCCTCACCGCGTCCGCCTGCCTGGGCCTGGCCACCGCCGTCGGCGGCGGAGTGCTCAGGGACGTACTCGCCAACGAGGTGCCGTCGCTGCTGCGCTGGGACCGCGACCTGTACGCGGTCCCGGCGATGGTCGGCGCCACCATGGTCGTGCTCTGCATCCGCTACGACGTCCTCGGTCCCCTCACCAGTGGACTGGCCGCGCTCACGGCTTTCGTCCTACGCCTGCTCGCGATGCGGTTCCACTGGCGAGCGCCGCGTGCGTGGAACCGCCGGTCGACGGTTCGCGAGGAGTAGTGCCCTTCAGGCCCGCCTTGTGCTGGCCCATCTCCAGCGACAGCCAGCGGAACGCCGGGACGACCTGCGGCCGCCACAGCGCCATGTTGTGGCCGCCGGCGCTCTTCGGGATGAAGACGACGTGCACGGTCGTCGGTGCCTTCGCGATCTGTTCGAGGCCGACGGCGGCCTCGTAGCCGTCGCGCGGCTGGCCGGACATGTACAGCGCGATCCGGGGCGGGGTGAGCTGCTTCTTCAGCAGCAGGTAGGGGTTGTTCTCGGCCCGGACCGTGGGGTTCTGGGCGGCGAGCGAGTTGCGTTCGCCGATCGGGTCGTTGTAGCCGGAGAAGCTTATCGCCCCCATGTAGCGGTCGGGGTGCGCCACGGCCAGCTTCACCGCGCAGTGACCGCCCGCCGAGTACCCGGCGGTCGCCCAGCCCCGGGGCGCGGGCTCCGCGCGGAAGTTGTCCATGACCATCTTCGGCACGTCGATGCTGAGCCAGCTGTCGGCGTTGACCGTGCCCGGGATGTTCGCGCAGCCGGTGTCGATGCTCGCCAGCAGGTTGGTGCGGGGCGCCACCAGGATGAACGGGGCGACCTGGCCGCTCTTCATCAGCGGCTCCAGCTGACGGATGACGTGCAGCGAGCCGAACCAGGCCTTCGCCGAACCCGGATAGCCGGGCAGCAGCTCCACGACCGGGAACTTGTGGTTCTTGTACTTCGCCTCGCCGTACTGCGGCGGAGTCCATACGTAGACCTCGGCGTTCACGCCGGAGACGCGGCCCTTGAGCTGGGTCTCGCGCACCCCCTTCATGCCGGGGCCGCTGGCGGCGGTGAAGTCCTGCTTCACCTTGGGCAACCGCTTCAGCGCTATGCCGCCGGTGCCGTCGGCGCCGAGGTTGGCGGCCTGCTGCACATGGTTGCCGGTGCCGAGCAGGTCGGCCCAGTTGTCGTACAGGCTGTTGGCGTTGTTGACGAGGACGAAGACCAGCGCGACCGCCGTCCCCTGCGCGAACAGCAGCATCAGCATCCGGGCCGCGGCGCGCAGGGCTTTTGGCCCGCGTAGCCGCGACCACAGGACAAGAGGCAGTATCAGGGCGACCGCGAACAGCACGATCAGTGTGTAGAGGAACGGAGTCCCGGTGAGGCTCATGTCCCAATAGAGGGAGACGAGGGGTTCCGGGTTTCGGACAGGATCGGACACTTACCAAGAAATTGCCGGAGCCTCACCCAGGAGGCGAGGTGCGCGTCATCCAGCCGTAACGCTGCAAGCTACCGCTTAGTAGTTTCTCGTTGTACCGTTCAGCCATGCCAGAAGGAGCTTCCGCACCCGCCGCCCGGGCCACCGTCGGCGACAGCGAGTTCGACCGCGACACCGCGCTCACCCGGCGTGCCGACGGGGTCTACGACATCGACCTCTCGGCCGGCTGGACCATCGTCAACGCCGTCAACGGCGGCTATCTGCTGGCCGTCCTGGGCCGTGCCCTCGCGGACGCCCTGCCGCACTCCGACCCGTTCACGATCTCGGCCCACTACCTGACCGCCTCCCAGCCGGGCCCGGCCGTGGTCCGCACGGAGGTGGTCCGCACCGGCCGCACCCTCTCCACCGGCCAGGCCTCCCTCGTCCAGTACGACGAGGACGGAGGCGAGGTCGAACGCATCCGTGTCCTCGCCTCCTACGGCGACCTCGGCGCCCTCCCCGACGACGTCCGTACGACGGCCCGGCCGCCCGCGATCCCGCCGATCGAGGAGTGCTTCGGCCCCACCGACGGCCCCGCCCCGATCACCGGCAGCTCCGCCATCACGGACCGTCTGATGATCAAGCTGGACCCCGCCACCCTCGGCTGGGCGGTCGGCGCGCCCTCCGGCAAGGGCGAGATGCGCGCCTGGTTCGGCCTGGCGGACGGCCGTGACGCCGACCCGCTCTCCCTCCTGCTGGCGGTGGACGCGCTGCCGCCCACCGCCTTCGAACTCGGCCTGAAGGGCTGGGTCCCCACGGTCGAGCTCACCGCCCACGTGCGCTGCCGCCCCGCGCCCGGCCCGCTCCGTGTCTCCGTCACCACCCGCAACCTCGCCGGCGGCTTCCTGGAGGAGGACGCCGAGGTCTGGGACAGCGCCGACCGCCTGGTCGCCCAGTCCCGCCAGCTCGCGCGCGTCAGGCTGGGATAGGCGGGGCTCAGGCCCGGACGAGCGGTTCGCGCCCGAGCCAGGCCGCCAACCGCCCGTAGGCGTCGGCTCCTTCGGGGGCCGGCACCACCGAGGCGAAGGGCGTGTCCGCGTCGCGCTCCGGGTCCGGCAGGACGCGACGGGCGACGGCGAGGGCGAACTCGGCCGGCTCCGGGTCGAGTTCATACGGCCGGCCGAGGGACTCCCACAGGTCCCAGGTGTGCGTGACCAGCTCCATGACGTAGCCGGAGAGGGCGGCGCGTCCCGGGACCTCGCCCCACGGCACGCGGACCGGCGCCTCCAGACGGGCGTCGTCCTCCCAGGCCTTGAGGACACGGACGCGCACTTCCTCGTAGGCGGCCGGCCACTCGTCGTCGCCGACTCCTTCCGCGAAGGGGTGGACGGCGAGGCCGTCGCCGCCCTCGCCGACGACCGCGATCCGCAGGGTGCCGCCGACCATGTGGCTCAGCAGGGTGCGGACGTCGAACTCGGCGCACGGGGTGGGGGAGTCGAGCTGGTCCGCCCGTACGGCCGCGATGAGCGCGGCCGCCTGCTCGGTGGCGCGGGCGTAGACGGGGCGGGGGTCGATGGCGTTCATGGCCGGCCTCTCTGTGGTGTCCGTCCGGTGCTTTCCGGTGCTCGAAGACTCCGCCCTTAACCTGACAGTTTCCGTCAACATTTGCGACGGGATCGCCCGCGGCGCGATTCTGGTGCCGTGAAGTCCGACCGCCTGCTGTCGATCCTGCTGCTCCTGCAGACCCGCGGCCGTGTCCCCGCGCG
This sequence comes from Streptomyces gilvus, assembly GCF_022513565.1. Lineage (GTDB taxonomy): Bacteria > Actinomycetota > Actinomycetes > Streptomycetales > Streptomycetaceae > Streptomyces > Streptomyces gilvus. The sequence continues at coordinate 77,158 of NZ_JAKWBE010000013.1, forward strand.
CGAACTCGCCGAACGGCTGGAGGTGTCGGTGCGCACCATCTACCGGGACGTGGAGGCGCTGTCGGCCTCCGGGGTGCCGGTCTACGCCGAGCGCGGACGGCACGGCGGGATCGAGCTGCTCGCCGGGTTCCGCACGGACGTGACGGGACTGACCGCCGACGAGTCGCGGGCGCTGTTCATCCTGGCCGCGCAGGGCGCGCACGCCGCGCTGGGGCTGGACGCGGCCCTCGGCTCGGCGCTGCGCAAGGTCATGGCCGCGCTCCCGGCGCCACACCGCCCGGCCGCCGAGGTGACCTCCCGCCGCATCCTGGTCGACGCCACCCGCTGGAAGGGCGGCCCGCAGGGGCCCGTCGACCTCGACGTCCTGCAGGATGCCGTCTTCGCCGACCGGCGGCTGCGGCTGCGCTACCGGCACAGCGGCGAGCGGGAGCCGCGGACGTACACCGTCGACCCCTACGGGCTCGTCTCGAAGGCGGGCGTCTGGTACCTGGTCGCCGACCGCGGTGCGAAGCCGCGGCTCTTCCGCGCCGACCGGGTGCGCTCGGCCGCGGTCCTGGAGGAGCCGGTGAAGCGCCGTCCGGGCGTCGAACTCGCGGACGTCTGGCAGGAGTTGCGCCGCCAGGTGGAGGAGCGGCCGGGCGGCCTCGACGTCACGGTGCGCGTCCGGCGCGGCCGGCTGGACATGTTCCTGCGCCTGAACGCCTCCCATCTCGCCGAACTCCCGGACACCGACGGCGAGGGGGAGTGGGTGACCGTACGGCTGTCGTACGGGGTCGTGCCCGAGGCGCGTCAGCTGCTCCAGTTCGCCGACCACGTCGAGGTGCTCGAGCCGCCGGAGGTGCGCGCGGAGGTGGCGGCAGCAGCTGCTTCTGTCACGGAGCTGTACCAGCGGGCAGTCCGGGTCGACTGGTGAAATAGCAGGTCAGCGCGGTGACTTGAGGTCCACTTTACCTGAGTCACAGGCCGGGGACAGGCAGCCCCCAAGGAAGCCCAATGCCCCGTTGGTTGAGTGCCGCTCTCAAGGCACCCTCATCTTCCTTGGAGTTGTTCCTCATGAAGCGTGTGCGTCTCGTCCCCGCGGTGGCCCTGCTGGCGCTCTCGCCCCTGGTCCTGGCGGCCTGCGGCTCGAGCGGCTCCTCGTCGTCCTCCGGCACCGGCAACTCCGGGAAGCAGCAGGCGTGTTCGACGCCCTCGGGGATGCCCACCGGCAACGCCTCGGGCCGGCCGAGCGGTGCCCCCTCGGGCGCCCCGACGGGCAACGCGACGGCCCGGCCGACCGGCACTCCCAGCGGGATGCCGAGCGGCGCGCCCGGCGGCGGTCAGGGTGCCCAGGGTGGCGGTCAGGGCGGCCCGGGCGGCGGCGGGACGGGCGGTTGCGGGGGCGGCCAGGGCGGTCCCGGCGGCGGTGCCGCGCCGAGCGGCGCCCCGAGCGGCCAGCCGACGGCGGCGGCCACCAAGAGCTGACCCGGCACGCCGTACGACAGGGGCGGCACTCCCGGTGAACGGGGGTGCCGCCCCTGCGCGTTGTCCGATCCGGAACGGCTCAATCCAGCCAGTGGTGGCGTCCGATGCTGATGAGCCGCATCTGCCGGGTGGCGACCTGCTCGACGTGCTCGCGGTCCTCCTCGGTGGCCTCCATCGCCTCCAGGAAGAGGGAGGCGGTGATCAGCATCTGGTCCACGTAGAGATGGGCCAGCATCAGCAGGTCGTCGTCGCTCCAGCCTTCGGACTCCGCGTCCTTGGCGAGTTCGGCCCGCACCTCCTCGGCGAACCGGGCGAGTTGGTCCCGTATCGCCTCGCGCACCGGCTGGACTCCGCCATGTCGCTCGCGGGCGATGAAGCGGACATGCGCGGGGTACTCGCTCACATGACCGGCGATCAACTCGACGGCGCGTTGGATCCGTTGGTCACTGTCGTCGGTGGTGGCCACCGTCGTCCTGATCATCGGGTGCAGGCTGCCCAGCGCCTCCTCGACCAGGGCCACGCCGAGATCCGCGATGGAGCGGAAGTGCCGGTAGAAGGCGGTCGGGGCGACGCCGACCGCGCGGGTGACCTCGCGCAGGCCCAGGCTGCTCAGGCTCTGCTCCTCCAGCAGACCGAGGGCCGCGTCGAGGAGCGCCTGCCGGGTCTTCTGCTTCTGCGCCTGCCGGATGCCGAGGGTGTGACTCATGTCATCCAGTTAACAACTGTTCTCTGGATTTGGAAAGCCGTGAGACGCGCTAGACTCTGGAGTCAGTGAACAACTGTAACCACAACTGTTCACCGAAATGTAACGAGAGGCGTCCCCGAGGCGTCTCGAAGGGGGTTCCATCCCATGCTGTTCCTCGTCGCCGCCCTGCTGCTGTTCGGCGCCGTCCTGGGCACCGTGGCCCACGCGCCGTTCGCCTTCACCCTCGTCGCCGCCGCCGTCATCGCCGCCTGGCTCGGCATCTTCGCGCTCCGTGAGCGGCACGGCCGTCGCCGCCACACCACCACCAGCCACTGACCCACCACCGCCACGACCGCCGGGAGCTGACCCGTCATGCAACTCACCGCCCGCGCCACCGACCGCCCCGACGCCGCCCCGACCCGCCGCGACGCCGACGGCATGGCCGTGGCCTCCTTCATCCTGGGCCTCGTCGGCCTGCTCGTCCTGAACGTCTTCCTCGGCCCGATCGCGATCATCCTGGCCACGGCCGCCCTCTGGCGCGGCACCACCCGCCGGGGCCGCGCCTTCCTCGGTCTGGGCCTGGGCGTCGCCGACCTCGTCGTCCTGGTCGCCTTCATGCAGGCGGACAGCACGATCTCCTGGAGCTTCTGAACCCGGGGCAAGGAACTTCTGAGGCCGGGGCAAGGAGCTTCTGAGGCCGGGGCAAGCCGTACACGGCTGAGGCCCGACGGAGCGGGCCCCGTAGAATCGTGCGCACCATGGCATACCTCGACCACGCCGCGACCACCCCGATGCTCCCGGAGGCAGTCGAGGCACTCAGCGCGCACCTGAGCGTCACCGGCAACGCCTCCTCCCTGCACGCGTCCGGCCGCCGCGCGAGGCGCACCGTCGAGGAAGCCCGCGAGACGCTCGCGGACGCGCTCGGCGCCCGTCCCAGCGAGGTCGTCCTCACCTCCGGCGGCACCGAGGCCGACAACCTCGCGGTGAAGGGCCTGTACTGGTCCCGCCGCGACGCCGACCCCCGCCGCACCCGGGTCCTCGCCAGCCCCGTCGAGCACCACGCCGTCCTCGACGCCGTCCACTGGCTCGGCGAGCACGAGGGCGCGACCGTGGAGTACCTCCCGGTCGACCGCTACGGACGCGTCCACCCCGAGGCCCTGCGCGAGGCGCTCGCGAAGAACCCCGACGACGTCGCCCTGGCCACCGTGATGTGGGCCAACAACGAGATCGGCACCGTCTTCCCGGTCCGCGAACTCGCCGACGTCGCCCAGGAGTTCGGCGTCCCGCTGCACGCCGACGCGGTGCAGGCCTTCGGGCAGGTCCCCGTCGACTTCGCCGCCTCCGGGCTCGCCGCGATGACCGTCTCCGGCCACAAGGTCGGCGGCCCCTACGGCATCGGCGCCCTGGTCCTCGGCCGCGAGTACACCCCCGTACCGGTCCTGCACGGCGGCGGCCAGGAGCGGCACGTCCGCTCCGGCACCCTGGACGTCCCCGCGATCGCCTCCTTCGCGGTCGCCGGCCGTCTCGCCGCCGAGCAGCGCGAGTGGTTCGCCCGCGAGATCGGCGCCCTGCGCGACAGCCTGGTCGAGGCGGTCCGTACGGCCGTCCCGGACGCGATCCTCGGCGGCGATCCCGTCGACCGGCTTCCCGCCAACGCCCACTTCACCTTCCCCGGCTGCGAGGGCGACTCCCTGCTGCTGCTCCTGGACGCCCAGGGCATCGAGTGCTCCACCGGCTCCGCCTGCACCGCCGGCGTCGCCCAGCCCAGCCATGTCCTGCTCGCCACGGGCACCGACCCGGACCTGGCCCGCGGCACCCTGCGCTTCTCCCTCGGCCACACCTCCACGGAGGCGGATGTCGAGGCGGTCGCCAAGGCGATCGGCCCGGCGGTCGAGCGCGCTCGAGCCGCCGGGCTCACCTAGCTCGCCGGAGGGTGCTGCGCTAACTCTCCGTCACCATCAGGGACGCCATCATGCCCTCGTCCTCGTGCTGCAGCAGATGGCAGTGGAGCATGTACATGTAGGTGTCGTCGGTGAAGTCAGTGAACTCCATCGCGATCTCGATGGATCCGCCGCCGACCACCTCGTAGGTGTCGAACCAGCCGAGGTCCACGCCGGTCGGATCCTCGCCGTTGATGGAGATCAACTGGTAGGGCACGTCGTGCAGATGGAACGAGTGCTCCAGCTGGGTGCTGTTCTTGATCGTCCAGATCTCCTTGGCGCCCAGCGTGGTGCTGATCATCGCCATGGACGACATGCTCGTCCCCGCCGACCCGTTGATCGTCATGGTCGTGCCGCTCTGGCCGAGCGTGATGGTCCGGGCGGTGAAGTCGCTGGTGTCGTACCGGGTGATCGTGTTGAGGGAACTCGGCAGGTCGTCCGGGGTGTCCGTGCCCGACGCGGTGATCGCGAGCACGTCGTAGGTACCGCTGCCGCCGCGCACCCAGCCGGTGGTGACGACGGCCTGGAGCGTGACCGCGTCCGACAGGTCCAGCACGAACTCCGCGCGGGCCCCCGCCACCAGCCGGATGCTGGTCACCTCGGTGGCCGCGGTGAGATAACCCTGGTCGGTGGCGATCTGGTTGAGCGTGCCGCCGTCGCTGCGCTGGATGGTGACGATGTCCGACGGCGAGGCGTTCAGACAGCGGAACCGGGTGCGGGTCTTGGTCGCCGTGAAGGTGAGCGTGGTGTCGTCGACGTTGGTGCCGTTCAGCAGCAGCGGGAAGCTCAGCCCGCTGCTCAGGTAGCCGGTGAGGTTGTACTTGATGTCGCCGCTGCTGTCGGCGGCCAGGCTCTGGAAGATCAGCGGGATGTCGTCGGTGCCGTAGGTGCTGGGGAGGTCGGAGGAGGCGGTGGAGTCGTCCTCCACGATGATCATGCCGGCCAGGCCGTGCACCGCCTGCTTCGCCGTGGTGCCCAGGGCGTGCGGGTGGTACCAGAGCGTCTTGCCCTCGTCCTTGACGGTGAAGGTGGGGGACCAGGTGGTGCCGTCCGCGAAGGCGACCTGCGGGCCGCCGTCCATCTTGGCCGGGACGTGGGCGCCGTGGAAGTGGACGGTGGTGTCCTCGCCCAGGCTGTTGGTGATGTTGAGCAGGACCGTGTCCCCGCTGGTCCACTTCATGGTCGGACCGAGGAACGACTGGTTGTAGCCCATCGTGTCGCTGGTGACCCCGGACACCACCTCGGCGGTGCCGGTCCTCGCCTCCAGCGTGAAAGTGGTCGTGCTGCCGGAGGTGGTGCCCTCCAGGAGGTCCGGAACGGTCAGGGTGGCGGTGTTGGTGGCGGCGCTCGCCCTGTTCCTGCCCGCCTCGGTCAGCAGGGAGAAGGCGCCACCGGCGCCCGCGACCGCCCCGAGGGCGACCCCGGCCATGCCGCCGAGGAACCTGCGCCGGTGCACACCCTTGCCCCCGGAGGTGCGGGTGGTCTTGGTGTGCCTGGACTTGCTGCTGCTGCCCGTGTCGCTGGTGCGCTCATCGGGCTCGGTGATGTCAGCCATGGACCGGGATGGTCGACGTGAGTTCTGTGTGAGGACTGGGTCGAACCTAGGAGCGGGCCGGGTGGGCTGTGCGGCCGCCGTGAAGGGATCGTTCGCTCAACTCCGTTGAAGAAGAGTCGAGTTGGCGTGCCGCAGGTCACCTCCGCCGTGGGGGACGCATCGGACACACGAAGCACGGAGGGTACGCACAGGGTCACGATTGCGTCACCGAGGCGGGGTCTGTCCGGCCCGTCGGACGAGCCCCATGTACCGCTCCCAGTCCCAGTACGGCCCCGGGTCGGTGTGGTCCGTCCCCGGCACCTCCACATGCCCGATGACATGGTCCCGGTCGACGGGTATGCCGTACCGCCGGCATATCCCCGCGGTCAGCCGTGCCGAGGAGGCGTACATCGCGTCCGTGAACGACGACCTCCGCTCCACGAAGCCCACGTGCTCGATGCCGACGCTGCGTTCGTTGTACTCCCGGTTGCCCGCGTGGAAGGCCACGTCCAGCTCGCGGATCATCTGGGTGACCTGCCCGTCCGCGCGGACGATGTAGTGGGCCGCGGCCTGGTGGCCCGGGTCCGCGAAGGCCTTGACCGCGCTCGTGTAACCGCCCTGGGTGACATGGACGACCACCCGGTCGATCGCGTAGTCGTCCGGCCGGTCCGCCCGCCGGTAGTTCGCCGGTGAGGCCGCGATCCACCGCGCGCCCCGGAAGTCCACCGCGCCCGCCACCCGCGGCCGCTCCACCCCCGGCAGCCGCCACCACAGATGGGACAGCTCCTCGCGGGCCAGCGCGGCCGTGCCCACGGCGGCCACCGCCCCGCCGACGATCAGCGCACGGCGCCCCAGCCGCCGGTCGGCGTCCGCGCCCTTCGCCCGGTCCCCCATGTGATCGCCCTTCCCGTCCCCCTGTGATCGTCAACGGATACTCGTGGGCTCCGGTTCCCGACGGCCCGTACCCTTGAAGGGTTATGACTGACACCCCGCAGCGCCCCCTCCGTGTCCTCGCCGCCATGTCCGGCGGGGTGGACTCCGCCGTCGCCGCCGCCCGCGCCGCCGAGGCCGGCCACGACGTGACCGGAGTCCATCTCGCGCTCTCCGCGAACCCGCAGTCCTTCCGCACGGGCGCGCGCGGATGTTGCACCATCGAGGACTCGCGCGACGCCCGCCGCGCCGCCGACGTCATCGGCATCCCGTTCTACGTCTGGGACCTCGCCGACCGCTTCCGCGAGGACGTCGTCGAGGACTTCGTCGCCGAGTACGAGGCCGGCCGCACCCCGAACCCGTGCCTGCGCTGCAACGAGAAGATCAAGTTCGCCGCCCTGCTCGACAAGGCGCTCGCCCTCGGCTTCGACGCCGTCTGCACCGGCCACTACGCCAAGGTGATCGAAAACCCCGACGGCTCCCGCGAGCTGCACCGGGCCTCCGACATGGCCAAGGACCAGTCCTACGTCCTCGGTGTGCTGGACGAGAGGCAGCTCGCGCACGCCCTGTTCCCGCTCGGCGACACCGTCACGACCAAGGACGAGATCCGCGCCGAGGCCGAGCGCCGCGGCCTCGCGGTCGCCAAGAAGCCCGACTCGCACGACATCTGCTTCATCGCCGACGGCGACACCCAGGGCTTCCTCGCCTCCCGTCTGGGCCGGGCGGAGGGCGACATCGTCGACGAGTCCGGCACCAAGGTGGGCACGCACGAGGGCGCGTACGGCTTCACCATCGGCCAGCGCAAGGGCCTGCGCATCGGCACCCCGGCCCCCGACGGCAAGCCCCGCTACGTCCTCGACATCTCCCCGGTGAACAACACCGTGACCGTCGGCCCCGCCGCCTCCCTCGACGTCAGCGGGCTCACCGCGATCAAGCCCCGCTGGTGCGGCACGGCACCCTCCGGCCCCGGCACCTACACCGCCCAGCTGCGCGCCCACGGCGGCGAGACGGAGGTCCGCGCCGAACTCGTCGACGGCACCCTGGAGGTGACCTTCACCGAGCCGGTCCGCGGCGTCGCCCCCGGCCAGGCCATCGTCCTGTACGACGGCACGCGCGTGGTGGGCTCGGCGACCATCGCGACGACCACGCGCGCGTCCACGGCCGTCGCCTAACGGGCGGACGAGAAGAACTCCGCCAGTGCCGGCGCGAGCGCCCGCGGATCCACCATGTGCGTCTGGCCCTCCAGCGTCCGGTACGTCCCCCGGGGCGCCGCCTCGGCCACCGCCCGGGCCGCCTCGCGCATCCAGGCGGGACTCGCGCCGCCCCCGAGGGACAACACGGGCACCGTGATCGAGGCCAGCCGCCCCTCGGGCACCAGCCCGTCGCCCATCACGGCGTCGTCGTACGCCAGGCTCGGAGCGAGGGCCTCCATGCCGGGCCACATGGGGGACTGGCGGGCGCCCTGGATCATCTCCTCGGCCAGTCCCGTCAGCCGCAGGAACAGCTCGACCGCGTCCCCACGCCGGCCCTGCTCCAGCGCCTCGGTGAGGTGGTCGGTGTACTCGGCCCGCTCCTTCGCACCGCCCTCGTAGACGGCGTACGGCACCTCGTACACCCCGACCTGACGCAGCGGCAGCCCGCTCGCCGCCGCCTCCAGGACCAGCGCGCCGCCCGACGAGTGGCCGTACAGCGACGCCTCGCCGCCCACCGCCTCGATCAGCGCGGCCAGATCCTCGACCTCGCGGGCGACCGCGTACGGCTTGGTGTCACCGCTCGCGCCCCGGCCCCTGCGGTCGTAGGAGACGACGGTGAAGCGGTCCGCGAGGGGCACGGCGAACGGCGCCACCGTCGCCCCCGTCGACATCGCCCCGCTCACCAGGATCACCGAAGGGCCGTCACCGGTGCGTTGGTACGCGATGGGGGTCCCGTCGCGCGAAATGGTCTTCTTGTCCATGCCTCAGCAGACTGCCCCACGGCGCGGAACTAATCGCTCACGACACCTCGACTTCGTAGAAGCAGAGGTGATCCTTGATCTGCGCCACGTCCGGCTTGGGGTCCGGGTACGCCCAGACGAGGTCCGCCGCCTCCGGCAGCGACCAGTAGGACGCCGTGCCCTTGAACGGGCAGTACGTGTGCGTGTCGGAGGGCTGCAGCAGGTCGAGCCGTACGTCCTCGGCGGGGATGTAGTACCGCACCGGACAGCCCGTCTCGCGCAGCACGAGGGCCCGGTCGCTCTCCGCCAGTACCTGGTCGCCGTGCACCACGCGCACGTGCTTCTCGCCCTGCTCGATGGTGATCTCGTGTCCTTCGGCCATGGAAGGAAAAGCGCTCGCGGACCGCCGGTTCTTCCCGCGTACGGTGGCCCCATGCGAATCTGCGTCTTCCTCTCCGCCGCCGACCTCGACGACCGCTACACCCGTCCCGCGCGCGAGTTCGCGAAACTGCTGGGCGAGGGCGGGCACACCCTCGTGTGGGGCGGTTCCGACGTCGGCCTGATGAAGGTGGTCGCCGACGGGGTGCAGGAGGCGGGCGGACGGCTGTGCGGGGTCTCGGTGGACTTCCTGGCCTCCAAGGTGCGCCCGGGTGTCGAGGAGATGGTGATCGCCAAGGACCTCGCTGAGCGGAAGAAGCTCCTGTTGGAGAAGGCCGACGCCGTGGTGATCATGGTGGGCGGCACCGGCACGCTCGACGAGGCGACGGAGATCCTGGAGCTGAAGAAGCACGGCCGCACCGACAAGCCGGTCGTGCTGCTCAACACCGCGGGCTTCTACGACGGCCTCAAGGAACAGTTCCGGCGCATGGAGGACGAGGGCTTCCTGCCGCGTCCACTGGCCGAGCTGGTGTTCTTCGCCGAGGAACCGGTCGGTGCGCTGGCTTATCTCGAAGCTGTGACATCAGCGGCTGCCGCCGCAGGGCAGGGCGTCGAGTAGGAGCCGGCGGGTGCGAGCATGGCGGGCATGGCTACACATGTGATCACCGGAGCGGGTTCCGGCATCGGCGCGGCCGTCGCCCGCCGCCTCCACGCGCGCGGGGACGACCTCGTCCTGCACGCGCGCGACGCGGGCCGCGCGAAGGAGCTGGCGGCGGAGTTCCCCGGGGCGCGGACCATGGTGGGCGACCTGGCCGATCCGGACAAGCTGTCCTGGGCCTTCTCCCACCAGACGCTCCCGGACCGCGTGGACTCCCTGCTGCACATCGCCGGTGTGGTCGACCTCGGCCCGGTTGGCGAACTCACCCCCAAGTCCTGGCGCCACCAGCTCAACGTCAACCTGATCGCCCCGGCCGAGCTGACCCGCCACTTCCTGCCGCAGCTGCGGGCCGCCCGCGGTCACGTCGTCTTCGTCAACTCGGGCGCCGGACTGAACGCGAGCCCCGACTGGTCCGCGTACGCCGCCTCCAAGCACGGCCTCAAGGCCCTCGCCGACTCCCTGCGGGGCGAGGAACACGCCAATGGCGTCCGCGTCACCTCCGTCTACCCCGGCCGCACGGCCAGTCCCATGCAGGCCAAGGTCCACCAGCAGGAGGGCAAGGAGTACGACGCCTCGAAGTGGATCGACCCGGAGTCGGTCGCGACGACGATCCTGATGGCCCTCGACCTGCCCCGGGACGCGGAGGTCAACGACCTGACGGTGAGGCCGGGACGGTGACCGGGTTCCAGTTCGGCGCCGCCACCGGCGTCGGTTCGATGCCCGGCGGCGACGCCCGGGAGGCCGCCAAGACCGTCACCGGCACCTTCGAGGACTTCCCGTTCCTGGCCGAACTGCCCGCGCGCGGACCCGGAGCGGACATGATCGGCCGCACGGCCGGGATGCTGGTCGAGCTGTACGCGCGCGTGGAGCCCAGCGGCTGGCGGATCGGGGACCGGCCGGGACGGGACACCAAGCGCGCCCGGTCCTGGCTCGGCGAGGACCTCGACGCGCTGGAGGAGTTCACCCAGGGCTACGAGGGCCCGCTGAAGGTGCAGGCCGTCGGGCCCTGGACGCTCGCCGCCGCCCTGGAGCTGCGCAACGGGGAGTCCGCCCTCTCCGACGCCGGCGCCTGCCGCGACCTCGCCGGCTCGCTGGCCGAGGGACTGCGGCTGCACCTGGCGGAGGTGCGGCGCCGGGTGCCCGGCGCGCAGGTCGTCCTGCAGCTCGACGAACCGTCCCTCACCGCCGTCCTGCGCGGCCAGGTGCGGAGCGCCAGCGGCTACCGCACCCACCGGGCCGTGGACCGGCAGATCGCCGAGTCCGCACTCCGCGACGTCCTCGGGGTTCACAGCGACGGGCCCACCGTGGTCCACTCCTGCGCACCGGACGTCCCGTTCGCCCTGCTGCGCCGGGCGGGCGTGGCGGCGGTCTCGTTCGACTTCGCCCTCCTCACCGAACGTGACGACGACACGATCGGCGAGGCGGTGGAAGGGGGCACCCGGCTCTTCGCCGGTGTCGTGCCGGGCACGGAGACGGCATTGTCAGACCCGGCAGGTAGCGTCATGGGTGTCAGGACGCTGTGGCGCAGGCTGGGGCTGCAACCGGGGCTTCTCGCGGAGGCGGTCACCATCACTCCGTCGTGCGGACTCGCGGGGGCCTCCCCGGACTACGCGCGCCGGGCTCTCGCCCACTGCGTCCGGGCGGCGAGATCCCTCGCGGACAACCCAGAGTAACGGGAGGACAACACGGTGGCCGGCGACAAGCAAGCGGAGACGACGGTGCCCGCCGAGGCACGGGAGAAGCACGCGAAGCTCGCTGAGCAGATCGAGGAGCACCGCTTCCGGTACTACGTGAAGGACGCTCCGGTCATCAGCGACGCGGAGTTCGACAAGCTCCTGAAGACTCTGGAGGCGCTGGAGGAGCAGCACCCGGAGCTGCGGACACCGGACTCGCCGACGCAGAAGGTCGCCGGTTCCTACGAGACGGAGTTCACGGCGGTCGAGCACCGCTCGCGGATGCTGTCCCTGGACAACACATTCAACGACGACGAGCTCGCCGCCTGGGCCGACCGCATCCACCGGGAGCTGGGCGAGCAGGACTACCACTTCCTGTGCGAGCTCAAGGTCGACGGCCTCGCGGTCAACCTCACCTACGAGCGCGGCCGCCTGGTGCGCGCCGCCACCCGCGGCGACGGCCGCACCGGCGAGGACATCACGCCCAACGTCCGCACCATCGCGGAGATCCCGGACCGGCTGAAGGGAGACAAGGTCCCCGACGTCGTGGAGATCCGCGGCGAGGTCTACTTCCCGATGGAGAAGTTCGAGGAGCTCAACGCCCGCCTGGTCGAGGCCGGTGACAAGCCCTTCGCCAACCCGCGCAACGCGGCGGCCGGTTCGCTGCGCCAGAAGGACCCGCGCGTCACCGCCACCCGCCCCCTCCACATGGTCGTCCACGGCATCGGCGTCCTGGAGGGGTTCCAGGGCCTCACCCGCCTCTCCCAGGCCTACGACCTCCTCAAGACCTGGGGCCTGCCCACCTCCCCGCACAACCGGGTGGTCGACGACCTCGACGGCGTACGGGAGTTCATCTCCTACTACGGCGAGAACCGCCACTCCGTGGAGCACGAGATCGACGGCGTCGTCGTCAAGCTCGACGAGATCCCGCTGCAGGGCCGGCTCGGTTCGACCTCCCGCGCGCCGCGCTGGGCGATCGCGTACAAGTACGCGCCGGAGGAGGTCAACACCAAGCTCATCAACATCCGCGTCGGCGTGGGCCGTACCGGCCGGGTCACGCCGTACGCGCAGGTCGAGCCGGTGACGGTGGCCGGTTCCGAGGTCGAGTTCGCGACCCTGCACAACCAGGACGTCGTCAAGGCCAAGGGCGTCCTCATCGGTGACACCGTGGTGCTGCGCAAGGCCGGTGACGTCATCCCGGAGATCCTCGGCCCGGTCGTCGACCTGCGCGACGGCAGCGAGCGGGAGTTCGTGATGCCGTCCGAGTGCCCCGAGTGCGGCACGGCCCTGAGGCCCATGAAGGAGGGCGACGTCGACCTGCGCTGCCCCAACGCCCGCACCTGCCCCGCCCAGTTGCGCGAGCGCCTGTTCTACCTCGCGGGCCGCAAGGCGCTGGACATCGAGCACTTCGGTTACGTCGCCGCCGCGGCCCTCACCAAGCCGCTGGAGCCCGAGCAGCCGCCGCTGAGGGACGAGGGCGACCTGTTCGACCTCACCGTCGAGCAGTTGCTGCCCATCAAGGCGTACGTCCTGGACCAGGACAGCGGTCTGCCCAAGCGGGACCCGAAGACGGGCGAGGAGAAGGTCGTCACGGTCTTCGCCAACCAGCAGGGCGAGCCGAAGAAGAACGCGGTCTCCATGCTGGAGAACATCGCCGCCGCCAAGGAACGCCCGCTGGCCCGGGTGCTGACCGGCCTGTCGATCCGTCACGTCGGCCCGGTCGCCGCCGAGGCGCTGGCCCGCGAGTTCCGCTCGATCGAGCGCATCGAGCAGGCCACCGAGGAGGAGCTGGCGAACACCGACGGCGTCGGCGGGATCATCGCCGCCTCCCTCAAGGAGTGGTTCGCCGAGGAGTGGCACCAGGAGATCCTGCGCAAGTGGCGGGCCGCAGGCGTCCGTATGGAGGAGGAGAGCAGCGGCGAGGACGAGGGTCCGCGCCCGCTCGAGGGCATGACCGTGGTGGTCACCGGCACCCTGGAGCGCTTCACGCGCGACGGGGCGAAGGAGGCGCTGCAGAGCCGGGGAGCCAAGGTGACCGGTTCCGTCTCCAAGAAGACGTCCTTCGTCGTCGTGGGCGACAATCCTGGTTCCAAGTACGACAAGGCGATGCAGCTCAAGGTCCCCGTCCTGAACGAGGAGGGATTCGGCGTCCTTCTGGACCAGGGACCGGACGCCGCCGCCGAAGTTGCGCTTCCCACAGAGGAGTAGCGGTTGAAGGCCACCCGATCGGCGCATACCAGATGCATACGGGTGGCCGGGGCGCATTCGGGCAACCGTCCACGACCGCTGCCCGCGGAAGCCTTCTGCGGCCTACTGTTGAGATGTGCGCCTGCCGTGCCCAGCTGCGGTCGGGGCATCCCCGTTGTTCCCGAAGGGCTCTTCGGGAACGGAGGGGAAGCGTTTTCCAACGCGGCGCCGTGGATGGATGTCGGACATCGGGCCGCCTGGCGTGGGCACCGCCGGCTGTGAGAGGGACGGGAATGGAACCGACCGAGAGCGCCGCCCCGGACTCACGGCTGCGCGGGCGCCGGGGCGCAGGCGCCTGGCGGCCGAGTCGATGGGCCGGGCGGCCCCCCGGGCATCCGGGCGCGGAGGGGCGCGTCACCGGACAGTACACCGCCACACAGGTGCGTGGTGTGCCCCAGCTCACCACCGGGCCCCAGCCCGCGCTCCCGGACGCCGACCAGGAACGGCACCAGTCGTGGCCCACGCTGCCCGCGGGCGTCGTCGCGGCGGCCGCCTTCGTGCTCGGCGCCGGGTTCTACCGGGCGTTCACCGGCACCCACGCCCTCTTCCCGTCCGGCACCGTCGGCTGGTCCCTGGCCGTGCTGACCGGCATCATCGTCGGCCACCTGGTGATGCTCGGCCGCTCCCGCTGGTGGGGCGGCACCGGCTCCGGCGCCGCCCTCACCCTCGCCGTCCTGCTGCTCTACGGCTGGGTGCCGGCCGGCATGGTCAGCCTCACCGTCGTCGTGCTGGTCGGCATAGCCCGGCGCAACCGCTGGCGGCAGGGCGTGCTGCACGGCGCGGTGGACATCCTCGGCATCGGCGCCGGAGCCCTGGTGCTCGGCGCCTTCGGGCGTGTCCCGTCCGTCGAGAAGCCGTGGAGCCCCGCGAGCTGGACGGTCTACACCGCCCCCGAGGTGGTGCTGGTCGCCACCGCGTATCTCCTGGTCACCCGGACCCTGTTCTGGTACCTGCACGCCCCGAGGCGCGGCGGACTGCCCACCGTCGCCCGTACGGCCCTGGTCAGACAGGGCCTGGTCGCGGTCGCGCTGCTCGGCATCGCCCCACTGGTGTGCGTGGTGGCCGTCGCCCGGCCGGTGCTGCTGCCGCTGTTCGCCATCCCGCTGATCGCCCTCGACTCCACCCTGTGGATAGCCCGGGCCCGGGCCGAGGAACAGCTGCGCGACCCGCTGACCGGACTGCCCAACCGGCAGTGGCTCCTGGAGCGCATCTGGACCGCGCTGGACGACGCCGAGCGGATCGGCGCCCGGTCCGCCCTCATGCTGATCGACCTGGACCGCTTCCGGTCCGTCAACGACACACTCGGGCATCTCGCCGGGGACCGGCTGCTGCTGCAGATAGCCGACCGGCTGCGGCTCGCCCTGCCGCGCGGGGCGGAGGCCGCGCGGCTGGGCGGCGACGAGTTCGCCGTTTTACTGCCGGTCGCCGACTCGACCACGTCCGCGACCCGGGTGGCGCGCGGACTGGTGTCCGCGCTCAGCTCCCCGCTCGACCTCGACGGACTCACCCTCGTCCTGGAGGCCAGCGCGGGCGTCGCCGTCTTCCCCGACCACGCGCTGGACGCCGAGGGCCTGCTGCGCCGGGCGGACGTGGCGATGTACCAGGCGAAGCGGGACCGGACCGGCGTCGAGGTCTACGAGTCGAAACGGGACTGCAACACCCCGGACCGGCTCGGGCTGCTCGGTGATCTGCGCCGGGCGCTGGACGCGCACGAGGTGCAGCTGCACTACCAGCCCAAGGTCCGCTTCGACGGGCAGGTGGCCGGCCTGGAGGCGCTGGTGCGCTGGGTGCATCCCGAGCGCGGGAAGGTGCCGCCGGACGAGTTCATAGCGATCGCCGAGTCGTCGGGGCTGATGCCCCACCTCACCGAGTACGTGCTGGAGACGGCGCTCGGGCAGGTGGCGGCCTGGCGGGCGCAGGGGCTGTTCGTGCCGGTCGCGGTCAACGTCTCCCCGCGGGACGTCCACACGCCCGGGTTCGCCGGCTCGGTGGCGGCCCGTCTCGCCCGGCACGGTGTCCCGGCGGGAGCGCTCCAACTGGAGATAACGGAGCACGTCCTGCTTGAGGACCCGCAGCGCGCCGCCGACACCCTGGCCGGTCTCACCGGGCACGGCGTGAAGATGTCGCTGGACGACTTCGGCACGGGCTATTCGTCGCTGGTGCATCTGCGGCGGCTGCCGGTCAGCGAGCTGAAGATCGACCGCTCCTTCGTGGCCCGGCTGGCCGTCGACCCCGAGGACGCCGAGATCGTCCGCTGCACGGTCGACCTCGCCCATTCGCTCGGTCTGCTGGTCGTCGCCGAGGGCGTCGAGGACGACGAGACCTGGGAACGGCTGCGCGACCTCGGCTGTGACGCCGTACAGGGCTGGCTGGTCGCGGCCGCGATGCCGCCGGAGGAGACGACGTCGTGGCTGCGGGCCCGGGGCTCCCGGGGCTGGCAGCGGCCGCGGGCCGCTCTCCCGGCCGCCGAGTAGTCCTCCCGGCCAGTACGGCCGTACGGCCGTACTACGAGAAGGTTTCGGCGCTTCAGAGCGCTGCCGTGAAGTGTCCGATCAGCAGCGCCAGCCGCTGCTCATGGGCCGGTTCCGGCAGCCGTCCGCTGCGCATCAGCGTGACCAGCCCGTGCAGTCCGGCCCAGTACGTCTCCGCCAGCAGGCCCGTGTCCTCGCCCTCGGCCGCGATCGGCTCGACCACCGCGGCCAGCTCCCGGAAGGCCTCCCACAGCGGCTCCGGAGCCTCGGGCGTGGCGAACGGCAGGTCCACGGCGAGGGTGAACATCGCGTCGTAGAGAGCCGGGCGCCGCCGCCCGAACGACGTGTACGCCTCGGCCACCGCCGCCAGCGCCTCGCGCGGGTCCTTAGCCGCGGTGCGCGCCGCGCGCAGTTCCACCGCCAGGTCCGCGCAGCCCTGCACCGCGACCGCCGCCATGATCGCGTCCTTGCCCTTGAAGTGGCTGTAGAGGACCGGCTGGCTGTACTCGATCTCGGCGGCCAGCCGGCGCGTCGTCACCGCGTCCCAGCCCTCCGTCTCGGCCAGCTCCCGGGCGGCCGTGACGATCAGCCGCTCCCGTTCCGCTCGTTCGCGCTCCCGGCGCGTCTGAATCGACATGCCAGAAATTCTAGCAGCGCTAGCCAATCTGTCGACGCTCTGCTAGCTTCGCTCTTGCCGCTAGCGTTGCTAGCAAGACGACGAAGGGGAAGAGACATGACCGTCACCGCCTACACCCTGGCCATCCTGCTCAACGTGTTCTGCCTGTTCCTCGGCTACCGGTTCCTGTTCCAGCCGGGCCCGGCCGCCGCCGGTTACGGCGTCCCGGCCGACCCCGCGGGCGACGCCGGCGCCTACCTCTCGATCAAGGGGCTGCGGGACGGCACGCTGGGTGTGGTGGGCCTCGCCGTGCTGGCCGGCGCCGGCGCGCACGCCGAGGCCTGGCTCATGCTGAGCGTGGCGATCATCCCGTTCGGCGACTGCGTGACAGTCCTGCGCAACGGCGGCACCAAGGCCGTGGCGTACGGGGTCCACTTCGCCACGGCGATCATTGTCCTGATCAGTGCCGGACTGCTCTTCGCGGTCTGACTGCATCCGCAGACGATCCGCAGACGATCCGCAGACGATCCGCAGACAAGACAGGGGGAACGAGAGATGTCGCTGTTCGTACCGAAGTTCGACGAAACCGTCCTGGTCCGTGACGCCGAGGCCGAGGTGGTCGGGGGCGACCCCGTCGCCGTACGGCTGCTGGCCGACAGCAGTGCCAGCGGCGGCGCGCTGTCCACCGTGCGCGTCACCCTCGCCGAGGGCGCCGACGGCGCCCGTCCGCACACGCACCACAACTCCGCCGAGATGTTCTACCTGCTCGACGGCGCCGCCGAGGTCCTCTCCGGCGACGACGTGGTCACCGCGGAACGCGGCGACCTGGTCATCGTCCCGCCGGACCGCCCGCACGCCTTCGCCGCCGCCCCCGGCGCCCCGGCGGACCTGCTCATCGTCATCACCCCGGGCGTCGAGCGGTTCGAGTACTTCCGCCACCTGCAGCGCATCCGCCTGGGCGAGCTCTCCCCGGAGAGCCTGCTGGAGGTCCAGGACCTGTACGACAACCACTTCCTGCACAGCCCGGCCTGGGACGCCCGCCACTGAGCCGGGGAAACCGTTTAACGGCGAGAGCCCCCGGCCCCCTAGGATTGGGGCTTGTCGTCACATTCCCGTCTGCCGCGCGGCCCGCCCTTCGGGCGGACGACGGGAAGGTGACCGACAAGCCCCAGCCCCAAACCACACACACTCACCCCAGAGGAACGCTGCATGCCTGGCATCACGCGCGAGGAGGTCGCCCACCTCGCCCGGCTGGCGCGTCTGGAGCTGAAGCCCGAAGAGCTCGAACACTTCGCGGGACAGCTGGACGACATCATCGGCGCGGTGGCCCGCGTCAGCGAGGTCGCCGACCAAGACGTACCGCCGACCTCGCACCCGCTCCCGCTGACGAACGTCATGCGGGCGGACGAGGTCCGTCCGTCGCTCACCCCCGAGCAGGCGCTCTCCGGCGCCCCGGCCCAGGAGCAGCAGCGTTTCAAGGTGCCGCAGATCCTGGGGGAGGACTGACCGACATGACGGACCACATCATCAAGCTGACCGCTGCCGAGACCGCCGCGAGGATCGCCTCCGGCGAGCTCACGGCCGTCGAGGTCACCGAGGCCCACCTCGCCCGGATCGAGGCCGTCGACGAGAAGGTGCACGCCTTCCTGCACGTCGACCGCGAGGGCGCCCTCGCCCAGGCCCGGGCCGTGGACGAGAAGCGCGAGCGGGGCGAGAAGCTCGGCCCGCTGGCCGGCGTCCCGCTCGCCCTGAAGGACATCTTCACCACCGAGGGCATCCCGACGACCGTCGGCTCGAAGATCCTCGAGGGCTGGATCCCGCCGTACGACGCCACCCTCACCAAGCGTCTGAAGGCCGCCGACGTCGTCATCCTCGGCAAGACCAACATGGACGAGTTCGCCATGGGGTCCTCCACGGAGAACAGCGCGTACGGGCCGACCGGCAACCCCTGGGACCTCACCAGGATCCCCGGCGGCTCCGGCGGCGGCTCCTCCGCGGCCCTCGCCTCCTTCCAGGCGCCGCTGGCCATCGGCACCGACACCGGCGGCTCCATCCGCCAGCCGGCCGCCGTCACCGGCACGGTCGGTGTGAAGCCGACGTACGGGGCCGTCTCCCGGTACGGGATGGTCGCGTTCTCCAGCTCCCTCGACCAGGGCGGCCCCTGCGCCCGTACGGTCCTGGACGCGGCCCTGCTGCACGAGGTCATCGCCGGGCACGACCCGCTGGACTCCACCTCCATCGACGCCCCGGTCCCGCCGGTCGTCGAGGCCGCCCGCAACGGCAGCGTCGAGGGCATGCGCGTCGGCGTCGTCAAGCAGTTCCGCGGCGAGGGCTACCAGGCCGGCGTCATCCAGCGGTTCGACGAGTCGGTCGCGCTGCTGAAGGAGCTGGGCGCCGAGATCGTCGAGCTGGACTGCCCGTCCTTCGACCTCGCGCTCTCCGCGTACTACCTGATCGCCCCCTCCGAGTGCTCCTCCAACCTCGCCCGCTTCGACGGCCTGCGCTACGGCCTGCGGACCGGCGACGACGGCAGCCACTCGGCCGAGGAGGTCACCTCGATCACCCGTGAGGCGGGCTTCGGCCCCGAGGTCAAGCGCCGCATCATGCTGGGCACCTACGCCCTGTCGAGCGGCTACTACGACGCCTACTACGGCTCCGCCCAGAAGGTCCGCACGCTCATCACGCGCGACTTCGAGAAGGCATTCGAGCAGGTCGACGTCATCGTGTCGCCGACCACCCCGACCACCGCCTTCGCGATCGGCGAGCGCGCCGACGACCCGATGGCGATGTACCTGGCCGACCTGTGCACCATCCCGACCAACCTGGCGGGCAACGCGGCCATGTCGCTGCCCTGCGGTCTGGCCCCGGAGGACAACCTCCCGGTCGGTCTGCAGATCATCGCCCCGGCGCTGAAGGACGACCGTCTGTACAAGGTCGGCGCAGCCGTCGAGGCCGCCTTCGTGGAAAGGTGGGGGCACCCGCTCCTCGAGGAGGCTCCGTCGCTGTGAGCAAGCTGTCCAAGGCCAAGGACTTCAAGAAGTCCAAGTCCGGTACGTACGTGTCCATCGCCACCACCGCCGTCGGCGCGTTCGGTGTCGCCAAGCGGATCAAGAAGGCCAAGGCCGAGAACGACACGCTGCGGCTGATCGACGCGACCGTGGCCGCCGTCGGCATCGTCACCGGCCTCGCCGTCCTGTACCGCGAGCTGAAGCGGCTGGGCGACGACGACGTCCTGCTGGGCTGAGAGGGAAGTTTCACCGTGACCACCACGACCGACCTGGTGTCGTACGAGGACGCGCTGGCGTCGTACGACCCCGTCATGGGCCTCGAGGTCCATGTCGAACTCGGCACCAGGACCAAGATGTTCTGCGGCTGTTCGACCGAGCTGGGCGCCGAGCCCAACTCGCAGACCTGCCCGACCTGCCTCGGCCTGCCCGGCTCGCTCCCGGTCGTCAACGCGACCGGCGTCGAGTCCGCGATCAAGATCGGTCTCGCGCTGAACTGCGAGATCGCCGAGTGGTGCCGTTTCGCCCGGAAGAACTACTTCTATCCGGACATGCCGAAGAACTTCCAGACCTCCCAGTACGACGAGCCGATCGCCTTCAACGGCTACCTCGACGTACAGCTGGAGGACGGCGAGACCTTCCGCGTGGAGATCGAGCGCGCCCACATGGAGGAGGACACCGGCAAGTCCACCCACGTGGGCGGCGCGACGGGCCGTATCCACGGCGCCTCGCACTCGCTGCTGGACTACAACCGCGCCGGCATCCCGCTGATCGAGATCGTCACCAAGCCGATCGTCGGCGCCGGCGAGCGCGCTCCCGAGGTCGCCCGGGCGTACGTCCGTGAGCTGCGCGAGCTCATCCGCGCCCTCGGCGTCTCCGAGGCCCGTATGGAGATGGGCCAGATGCGCTGCGACGTGAACCTGTCGCTGCGCCCCAACGGCACCGAGAAGTTCGGCACCCGCTCCGAGACGAAGAACGTCAACTCGCTGCGGTCCGTGGAGCGCGCGGCCCGTTTCGAGATCCAGCGGCACGCGGCCGTGCTGTCCTCGGGCGGCACGATCGTGCAGGAGACCCGGCACTTCCACGAGGACACGGGGTCCACGACCTCGGGCCGCGTGAAGGAGGAGGCCGAGGACTACCGGTACTTCCCGGAGCCGGACCTGGTGCCGGTCGCTCCGTCCCGTGAGTGGGTCGAGGAGATCCGCGCGGGGCTGCCGGAGCTGCCGCTGGCCCGCCGCAACCGGCTGCTCGCCGAGTGGGGCATCTCCGCCACCGACATGCAGGCGATCCTCAACGCCGGTGCGCTGGACGCGATCGTCGCCACGATCGACGCCGGTGCCGACGCGGCCTCCGCCCGCAAGTGGTGGATGGGCGAACTGGCGCGCAGCGCCAACGAGTCGGGCCTCTCCCTCGACGAACTCGCCATCACCCCGGCGCAGGTGGCCCGGGTCACCGAGCTGGTCGCGAAGGGTGACCTCAACGACAAGCTGGCCCGTCAGGTCATCGAGGGCGTCCTCGCGGGCGAGGGCACCCCGGACGAGGTCGTCGACAAGCGCGGTCTGAAGGTCGTCTCCGACGAGGGCGCGCTGACCGCCGCCGTCGACGAGGCCATCGCCGGCAACCCGGGCGTCGCCGACAAGATCCGCGGCGGCAAGGTGGCCGCGGCCGGCGCCCTGGTGGGCGCGGTCATGAAGGCGACCCGCGGCCAGGCGGACGCGGCCCGCGTCAAGGAGCTCATCCTCGAGAAGCTGGGCGTCAGCGAGGGCTGAGGTGCGCGCGGTGCGGCCCCGGAGGTGTGAACCTCCGGGGCCGTACGCTTATGTGCGGCGTCCCACGACCCGTACGAAGCCCAGGGTGCGGCCCTCGTCGGCCCGTACCATCTCACCGACCCGGCGGGCCATCGTGCGGTGGAACTCCTCCGGGCTCTCCTCGGCGACCACCTCGCACCACGTCAGCCAGTCGCGCCAGCCGTCCTCGAGCCAGTCGGCCGACTCGACCTCCACGGCCCCGCCGCGCGTCCAGTGGCGGCGCCACCAGCCGGCGGAGTGCCAGCACCAGAAGTCGGGCTCCCACCAGGCCCGCAGATGCTCGGGCGGCTCGGCTCCCTCCGGTTCCTCACGAAGGGCCGGTACGACGATCCCGATCCGCCCGCCGGGCTTCAACAGCCTGGTCAGCGTGGGCAGATAGAGATCGTCGGTGCCGAAGTACTGGTACGCGTCGATCGACACGATCGCGTCGAAACCGCCTTCCGCGAAGGGCAGGTCGTGCGCCTCGGCGTGCACGGGCAGCACCCGGTCGGCGAACCCGGCCTCGGCGATGCGCCGGGCGTTGTCGTCGGGGGCGACCCACAGGTCGGCCGCGGTGACCTGGGCGTGGAACTCCCGGGCCAGGAAGATCGACGTCATGGCCCGGCCGCAGCCCAGGTCGAGGACGCGCGCGCAGGGGCGCAGGGCGTCCAGGCCGAGGGCGGGGGCCAGCCATTCCAGCAGCCACAGGGCGTTGGGGCCCATCTGGTTCTCGACGGTCCAGCGGGCGTCGTACTGGCTGCTGAGGGGGTAACGCGGGTGGGTCACACGGTCAGTGAGACGGTCGTCCGTGGTCCTGTTGTCGGACATCGGTGAACGGGCTCCTCATGATCCTCGTAGTGAAAGGCGATGCGTAGGAGCTCGGTCGGACCTTCAAACAACGCACCCGCTTCGGTCGTCGGCGAGGAGCCGGTGACGGCTGACCAGCGGAAGCTAGCAGCTGTCCGGGCCCTCCCGCAGCCGGATTCCGCCGAGGACGCCCACCGGGCCCGCTGGACGGCGGCCACCACCGGGGTGCTGCTGGCCCTCGCCGGAGTGGCGGCCGCGGTGGTGCGGGCCATGAACGCCGCGCCGGCCCTGGTGCCGGCCGCCTACGGGCTCGGTGCGGCGGTGTGCGCGCTGGCGGGGGTGCTGGGCTCCCGGGGGCGCACCCGGTGGGCGCTGTGGCTGCTGGTCGCCGGGGCGATGGTGATGGCGCTGGGGGACCAGTTCGACTGAGGTGACAGAGTGTTCGTTACTGTCCTGTGATCTGCCTCCCACTCTTGTGAATAACCCCACGAATGGCGTAAACGATCACTTCTGCCTGCAAGAGTGGTCCTCGCATTGCTCATGCGTTCTTTGCGGGCTGTTCATCTCGTGAACGACTGTTCCCGGTCAAAGATCCACATACCGTCCCCTGGGAGCTCGTTCGTGGCAGCCCTTGCACGTTGGTGTGTCCGGCACCGCCTCGTCGCGGTCGTGGTGTGGCTCCTCGCCTTCGGCGGGGTCACCGCCGCCGCCGCGGTCACCGGCTCCGCGTACTCGAACGACTACGAGGCCTCGGGCACCGAGTCGGGCGCCGCCACCAAGCTGCTGCAGCGGGGCTTCCCGGGGCTCGGCGGGGACAGCGACACCGTTGTCTGGCACGTGACGTCGGGCAGCGTGCGCGCCGCCGCCGTCGAACAGACCATGACCGGCGCCCTGGACAAGATCGCGGACCTGCCCGGAGTGGCCTCCGTGAGCAGCCCGTACGACGGCCAGGGCGCGGGCCGGATCAGCGCCGACGGGCACACCGCGTACGCCGCCATCACCTTCGACCACGGCGCCGAGGACATCAAGAAGTCCGAGGCCGAGGCGGTCGTGCACACCGCGAAGGCCGTGGCGGGCGACGGGCTGCAGGTCGAGCTCGGCGGCAGCGCCGTCGCGCTCACCGAGTCGGCCGGCGGCCACACCGCCGAGATCGTCGGCGTGGCCGTCGCCGCGGTCGTGCTCTTCCTCGCCTTCGGCTCGCTCGCCGCCTCCGTGCTGCCTATCGCCACCGCGCTGGTCGGCGTCGGCACCGCGTACGCCGGGATCGGGCTGCTCGGACACGCGATGACCGTCGCCGACTTCGCGCCCATGCTCGGCATGCTGATCGGGCTGGGCGTCGGCATCGACTACGCGCTGTTCATCGTCACCAGACACCGGCGCGGACTCAAACGCGGGCTGTCGGTCACCGAGGCCGTCACCAACGCCGTGGCGACCACCGGACGGGCCGTGGTCTTCGCGGGTGCCACCGTTTGCATCGCGCTGCTGGGCATGCTGATCCTGCGGCTCGGCTTCCTCAACGGCGTCGCCATCGCCGCCTCCCTGACCGTCGTCCTGACGGTCGCCGCCTCCGTCACGCTGCTGCCCGCCCTGCTGTCCCTCATCGGCATGCGCGCCCTGAGCCGGCGCGAGCGGCGGCGGCTGGCGGAGCACGGCCCCCAGCCCGAGCTGCCCACCGGGTTCGCGCACCGCTGGTCGGCGTTCGTGGAGCGCCACCCCAAGGTGCTCGGCGTCGTCGCGCTGGCCGTGATGACACTCCTCGCGCTGCCCACGCTCTCCCTCCAGCTGGGCACCTCCGACCAGGGCAACGACCCGAAAACGTCCACCACCCGGCAGGCCTACGACCTTCTCGCCGACGGCTTCGGCCCCGGCGTCAACGGACCGCTCACCCTGGTGACGCACGTCGACGGCGCCGAGGACAAGCTCGCCCTCGACAACCTCGACGCCACCATCCGCATCACCGAGGGCGTCGCCTCGGTGACCCCGGTCACCTACAACGGCGGCGGCGACACCGCGTACTTCACGATCGTCCCGACGTCGGAACCGCAGTCGAAGAAGACCAGCGACCTCGTCGACCGGCTGCGCACCGAGGTGCTGCCGCGCGCCGAGACCGGCACCACCCTCGACATCCAGGTGGGCGGTGTGACCGCGTCCTACGACGATTTCGCGGCCGTCATCGTCGGCAAGCTGCCGCTGTTCGTCGGCGTCGTCATCGGCCTTGGCTGTCTGCTGCTCCTCATGGCCTTCCGGTCCATCGGCATCCCGGTGAAGGCCGCCGCGATGAACGTCGCCGCGGTCGCCGCCGCCTTCGGCATCGTCGTGGCGATCTTCCAGTGGGGCTGGGGGAGCGAACTGCTGGGCCTCGGGCGCGCGGGCCCCATCGAGCCCTTCCTCCCGGTGATCATGGTGTCGGTCCTCTTCGGGCTCTCCATGGACTACCAGGTCTTCCTGGTCAGCCGGATGTACGAGGAGTGGCTGGAGACCGGGGACAACCGGCGGGCCGTCCGCGTCGGGCTCGCCGAGACCAGCCGGGTGATCAACTCCGCGGCCGTCATCATGATCTCGGTCTTCCTGGCCTTCGTCCTCAGCGGTGACCGCGTGATCGCGATGTTCGGCATCGCCCTCGCCTCCGCCGTCGCCCTCGACGCCTTCGTCCTGCGCACCCTGCTCGTCCCGGCGCTCATGCACCTGCTCGGCGGCGCCAACTGGTGGCTGCCCCGCTGGCTCGACCAGCGCCTGCCCCGCATCAGCATCGAACCGCCCGAGTCCCGCGCCGCCCATGCGAGGCTGGCCGCCGCGACGGACGCCGAGGTGGCGGACGTCCTGGCGGAGGGGGATCAGCGCGATGTACGCGATACCACTGGGTGACGGCGCCGAACTGCGGCCGCTGGAACCCTGGCACGCCGAGGAGTTCCTGGCACACCTGGAGCGCGGCCGGGGGTTCATCGGACGCTTCATCCCCTTCGGCGCCCAGGTCGTCGACGTGGCATCCGCCCGCGAGACGCTCCAGCGCTACGCCGACCTGCGCGCCGCCGACACCGCCTCCCACCACGGGATCTGGCTCGACGGGAAACTCGTCGGCGGGGTACTCACCCTGAACTTCGACGCCGCGACCGGCAACGCCGAGGTCGGGTGCTGGCTGGAGCCCGCCGCGACCGGGCGCGGCCTGGTCACCCGGGCGATGCGGATCCTGATCGACTGGGCTGTGGAGGAGCGCGGCATCCACCGCGTCGAGTGGGTCGCCGCCTCCGGCAACGTGCCCAGCATCAACGTCGCCCGGCGCCTGGGCATGACCCGCGATGGCGTACGACGACAGGCGCACCCCTATGGTGGGGTGCGGCACGACCTCGAGGTGTGGTCGATCCTCGCCCCCGAGTGGCGTGAAGCACGCGCGCGTGCCGGACACAACGATCATTAAGACCCCTCTCAGAGAGCGTCCGTACGGTGCCAGACATGGGAACCAAGACAGTTGACGAGGCCGGCACGACCGAGGCCGCCGAAGTGAAGCGCGACGAGGAGGCGGTGGACGCCACCGAGACCGAGGCCACGGCCGAGGAGGAGCAGCCCGCAACCGACGAGGTGGCCGAGGCGGGCACCGACGAGGAGGCGGGCCCCACCGGCGTCGGCCAGGGCGCGGGCGCCGTCGTCTCCGCCGCGCTCGGCCTCGTCTCGCTGACCGGCAGCTGGATCGGTACGGTCGCCGCCGCCCGCCAGACGCTCGTGGGCCAGCTGCAGACCTCGTCCTCGGCGAGCGTCGCCAAGCAGGTCAAGGCGGTCTACGGCGACGCGTGGCAGACCAGCGCCCTGTGGGGCGGCGTCTTCGCGCTGCTCGCCCTGGTCGTCGGCGTCGTCGTCCTCGCCCGTCCCGCCTTCGGCGTCCCCGGCAAGCCGCAGGCCGCGTGGATCAAGTCGGTCGCCTGGGGCGGTGTCGCCCTCGGCGTCATCGGCCTGCTCCTGGCCGTCCTCAAGTACACCGACGTCCTGCTCGGCCTGCCCTCCGCGGGCTGATTCGGCGCAGGTCCCGAGGGGTCTCAGACGCTCCGTAAGCACCTTACGGAGCGTCTGAGGCCCCTTCCGCGCGTCTAAGGCCCCCGAGGCCGCCGAAGATGCGGAACTCTCCCGATGTGGCCGGCCCCCCTGGGAGACGAAGGTTGAGGCATCGCAGAAAGCGAAGCCGAAATCATCTCTCCCAAGGGACACACCATGTACGAGTACGAGATCTCGCAGCTCCGTTCCGCCGAACTGATCCGCCAGGCCGACCAGGAGCGCCTGGCGCGCGAGGCCGCCAAGAGCCGCCGGGCCGCCCGCCGCGTGGCACGCCACGCCGCGGAGGACGAGTCCCATACCCCCCGCCTCCGCAGGCTCCGGTCGGCCCGCGCGGCATGAGCCCGGTGCGCCTGGAGGGCGGCCCCGCGGGGGAGGGCCGCCCTCGAGGAAACGTGCGCAGCACCCCGCGAACGCCCTCACCGCACCTGCCCGCGGTGGGGGCCGCGGTGCGTCCGCTCCCCGTCGCCGAGGGGAAAACCGGTGCCGCCCCGTCGTACCCCCATGCGATGCTCGCCCTCGTGGAGACCAGGTCCGTAAGTCGGGTGTTCGTCGGCCGAGCCGAAGAGCTCGGGACGCTGAACGACGCGCTCGCCCGTGCCGCCGCGGGCGAACCGCAGGCGCTGCTGATCGGCGGGGAGGCCGGAGTCGGCAAGACGCGGCTGATCGAGGAGTTCGCCACCGCGGCGTGCCGCGAGGGTGCGGTCGTCGCACTCGGCGGCTGTGTGGAGATCGGCGCCGACGGGCTGCCCTTCGCCCCCTTCTCCACCGCCCTGCGCGCCCTGCGCCGCGCACTGCCCGGGGAACTCGCCGCCGCGGCCGCCGGACAGGAGGAGGAACTGGCCCGCCTGCTGCCCGAACTCGGCGAGGCCTCCGGCGGCCGGCACGACGAGGAGGGCATGGCCCGCCTCTTCGAACTCACCGCCCGCCTGCTGGAGCGCGTCGCGGCCGAGCGCACCGTCGTCGTCGCCCTGGAGGACCTGCACTGGGCCGACGCCTCCACCCGCCACCTCCTGGCCTATCTCTTCCGCACCCTGCGCACCGGCCGGCTCGTCGTCCTCGCCACCTACCGCGCCGACGACATCCACCGCCGTCACCCGCTGCGCCCGCTGCTCGCCGAACTCGACCGCCTGCGCACCGTCCGCCGCGTGGAACTCGCCCGCTTCAACCGGCAGGAGGTCGGCCGCCAGATCGCCGGCATCCTCGCCGCCGAACCGGACCCCGACCAGGTCGACGCCATCTTCGAACGCTCCGACGGCAACGCCTTCTTCGTCGAGGAACTCGCCGTCGCCGCCCACGAGGGCTGCCGCACCGGCCTCACCGACTCCCTGCGCGACCTGCTCCTGGTGCGCGTCGAGGGCCTGCCCGAGAGCGCCCAGCGGGTCGCCCGGATCGTCGCCGAGGGCGGCTCCACCGTCGAGTACCGCCTCCTCGCCGCCGTCGCCCGGCTCGCCGAGGACGACCTCATCGAGGCGCTGCGGGCCGCCGTGGGCGCCAACATCCTGCTCGCCACGCCCGCCGGCGACGGCTACCGCTTCCGCCACTCCCTGGTCCGCGAGGCCGTCAGCGACGACCTGCTGCCCGGCGAGCGCTCCCGCCTCAACCGCCGCTACGCCGAGGCCCTGGAAGCCGACCCCACCCTCGTCCCGGCCGACGAGCGCGTCATGCGCCTGGCCAGCTACTGGTACCACGCCCACGACGCCGCCAAGGCTCTGCCCGCCGTCCTGGACGCCGCCGTCGCCGCCCGCTGCCGGCACGCCTACAGCGAGCAACTGCGGCTCCTGGAACGGGCGATGGACCTGTGGGACACCGCCCCCGAGGACGTACGGGCCGCCCTGCGCCTCGGCGACTACTGCGAGGTCTACGCCCCCTGCGGCTGCGACCCGGCCACCGCCCCGCTGCACTT
Source organism: Streptomyces gilvus (assembly GCF_022513565.1). GTDB lineage: Bacteria > Actinomycetota > Actinomycetes > Streptomycetales > Streptomycetaceae > Streptomyces > Streptomyces gilvus. The sequence continues at coordinate 105,233 of NZ_JAKWBE010000013.1, forward strand.
CCTCGACCTCATGGCCGAGGCCGCCGGCGCCGGCCGGCTCTGCGGGGAACGGGAACGCGCCCTGAAGATCACCAAGCGCGCGCTGCACCTGCTGGAGGACGAGGACGATCCGCTGCGGGCCGCCTGGTTCTGGGTCGAGCGCTCCCATCTCGTGCAGGCGCTGGCCCGCGGCGACGGCTGGCGGGAGCTGGCCACCGCTCAGGACCTGGTGCGCGGTCTGCCGCCCTCCGAGGTGCACGCCGAGGTCCTCGCCCACGCCGCCGGCTGGGCGATGCTGCACGAACCCGGCCCCGACGCTCTCTCCGCCGCCGAACGCGCCGTGGAGTACGCGCGCATGGTCGGCGCCCGGGAGATCGAACTCAACGCCCGCCTCACCCTCGGCGGTCTCATGGTCGGCGCGGGCTCGGTCGAAGCCGGCCTTGCCGAGATGTGCGAGGTCAAGGACCGGGCCCTGGAGGAGGGCGTCGCCGACGTCGCCGGCCGGGCCTACGTGAATCTGCCCTCCGCGCTCGACGCGGTCGGCCGCACCCGGGAAGCCGTACCGCTCCTCGAGGAGGGCATTGCCTTCACCAGGAAGTACGGCCTGCTCGACGCGGAGGCATGGGCGTGGGCCAACCTCTCCGACGCGACGTACTCCCTTGGCCTGTGGGATGCGGCCGCCGACGCGGCGGCGGGCGCCCTGCGGGTCGGGCACAGCGCGAAGCCGCAGGGCAGCGGCGCCATGTGTCTGGCGCGCCTCGCCCTCGGCCGGGGCGACCTGTCCGAGGCGACCCGCCAACTGGCCGCCGCGCGCGGTTTCCTGGGCACCCACGACCCCATGCCCCAGCACACGCTGCCGCTGTCCGGCATCGCGGTCGGCATCGCCGCCGGGGAGGGCCGCCTTCCGGACGCCCGCGCCGAACTCGCCCGCGCCCTGGACGCCGGGATGCCGCCGGGCACCCAGCGCGACGGCTGGCCCCTGCTGCTCGCCGCCGCGACCGCCGAGGCCGACGCCCGCACACTGCCCGCCGCCGCCCAGGACCGGGCCGCCGTCCTGGACCGGATCCGCGACGCGGCCAAGAAGACCACCACCGACGCCCCCATCTGGCTCGCCCACGAGAAGTGGGTGCGGGCCGAGCTCTCCCGCGCCGAGGACGAGGACACCGCCGACACCTGGTCGGACGTGGTCACCGCCTTCGAGTGCCTGGACCGGCCCTACGACCTCGCCCGTGTCCGCCACCGTCTCGCCGGGGCCCTGCTGCGGGACGGCGGCGAGGAGGAGCGCGACCGCGCCGCCGAACTGCTCCGCCTCGCCCACGCCGTCGCCGGCCACCTCGGCGCCCGCCCGCTCGCCGACGCCGTCACGCTGCTCGCCCAGCGCGCCCGGCTCGCCCTGCACCGCGTCCCGGACCAGCGGCCCGCCGACCCCGTCGAGGCCCTCGGACTCACCAGCCGCGAACGCGACGTCCTGCGCCTGGTCGCCGCCGGACGCACCAACCGCCAGATCGCCGAGCAGCTCTTCATCTCCCCGAAGACGGCCAGCGTCCACGTCTCGAACATCCTGGCCAAGCTCGGCGTCTCCGGAAGGGGAGAGGCCGCGGCGGTGGCGCATCGGGTGGGGCTGTCGCCGGCTGATCCGCGCACCGCCCGGACGGCGGGGTGAGACGTACGCTGGAGACGACCGGCACAGGGAGGCGCCGTGTTCAACGCTTTCGAGGAACTGTTCGCGCCGGGCCGCAAGCACACCCGTGACGAACAGAACCGGCTGGAGCTGACCCGGGAGGATGTCGGCGACAACGATCCGGGGCGCGGCCCGATAGACCTGGCGTCCGGAAAGGTCGTGGTGCGCGCGCCCAGGCCGGAGCAGGACGAGGAAGAGCCGGGGGTGCCGGAGGCGCCTGAGGAGGAGTGACCGAGGGGTCACTTCACCTGCAGCTCCAGTATTCGGTCGTCCCCGCTCTTCGGGTCGCCCCTTCCGTCCGTGTTGCTCGTCGTCAGCCACAGCTTGTCGCCGCCCGCCGAGACCACCGTCCGCAGCCGGCCGTACTCGCCCTCCAGGAAGGGCTGGGGGTCGGCGGAGGCCTTCGTGCCGTCCAGGGGTATGCGCCACAGGCGCTGACCCCTGAGGCCCGCCATCCAGATGGAGCCCTGGGCGTAGGCGATACCGCTCGGGGAGGCTTCGTCGGTGTGCCACTGGGCTATCGGGTTGTGGAACTTCGCGTCGGAGGACTTGCCCTCGGCGTCCGGCCAGCCGTAGTTGTCACCCGGTTTGATCGCGTTCAGCTCGTCCCAGGTGTCCTGGCCGAACTCCGAGGCGAACAGGCGCTGTTCGGGGTCCCAGGCCAGGCCTTGCACGTTCCGGTGGCCGTACGTGTACACGGGGGAGTCCGGGAACGGGTTGCCGGGGGCCGGGTCGCCCTCGGGGGTCAGGCGGAGGATCTTGCCGCCCAGGGACTTCTTGTCCTGCGCCAGGCCGCGGTTGCCGCTCTCGCCCGTGCCTGCGTAGAGCATGCCGTCCGGGCCGAAGGCGATCCGTCCGCCGTTGTGGATGTAGCCCTTGGGGATGCCCTTGAAGATCGTGTCCGGGGCGCCCAGTTGCTCACCGGCCGGCTTCTTCGGGTCGTACAGCACCCGGACCACGCGGTTGTCCGAGGCCGAGGTGAAGTACGCGTAGATCATGTGGTCCGAGGCGTAGTCCGGGGAGAGGGCGATGCCGAGCAGGCCGCCCTCGCCGGCTGCGGAGACCCCGGAGACCTTGCCGAGGTCGGTCTTCTCGCCCGTCTTCTCGTCGACCCGGGTGATCGTGCCCTGGTCCCGGGAGGCGACGAGCAGGCCGCCGTCGCCGGGGAGCGGGGCCAGGCCCCAGGGGCTGTTCAGGCCGGTGGCGACCGTCCGCAGCACCTTCACCGAGCCCTTGGCGGGCGGCGCCTGATCGGCGGTTCGGCGGGACGGGGACGCGTTCGCCGACGTGCCCCCCGATGTCGTACCGTCCCCGCCCGCCGGCCCGCCGCCCCCGCCTCCGCCGGAGGAGCAGCCCGCGGTCAGCAGGAGCGCGGTGGTGGCCAGTAAGGCCGGTACAGCTCGTCGTAGCACGGTCTCGGTCCCTTCACACGGCGGCCCCGTCGGCAGGTTCTACCTGTGATACACCGCCCGCGCCTCACAGGTTCCCGATCACCCGAAGCCCAATCGACGACCGCCGATGGGGGGGAGCGACGGCTTGCGTCGGGCGCGGGCGCCACGATCGCCTTGCGCTCGATTGGCAATGGGCGCTGACGGGTGTGACGGCTTCTCGCCGGGCTTGGGCTGCACGATCGCCTCGCGCTCGATCTGCCACCGGCGACGGCGGGTGCGGCGGCTTCTGCCGGGCTTGGGTCCTCGATCGCCTGGCGCGGTCGGTGACCGGTGCTGGGGGTGTGACGGCTTCTCGCCGGTCTCGGGTGCCGCGATCGCTTTGCGCTCGATCGGCCACCGGCGGCGGGTGCGGCGGCTTGCGTCGGGCTTGGGTCCTCGATCGCCTGGCGCTCGATCGGCCACCGACGGCTGCGGGTGCGGCGGCTTCTGCCGGGCTTGGGTCCTCGATCGCCTGGCGCGGTTGGTGACCGGTGCTGAGCGGTGTCACGGCTCGCGTCGGGCTCGGCCCCCCCCGATCGCCCTGACGCGCGGCCGGCGACCGGCGATGGGGGTGTGACGGCTTGGGGCGGACTTGGGCCCCCGATCGCCCCCATCCGATCGGCGACCGGACGCGACGGGAGCGGCGGCTTTCGCTGGGCTCGGCCGCTCGATCAGGCGGAGCCCATCGGCGGCCGTCGGCGGGCGGGGGCACGGGTGCGCACCAGGGTCAGTCCCACGAGCCGCGGGCGCCCGGCAGGTTCGCCACCTCGGTCAGGTCCTCCGGTGTCAGGCGGAGGTCGGCCGCCGCCGCGTTCTCCGCCGCCCACCGCTCCTGCTTGGTGCCCGGCACCGGGACCACGTGCCGGCCCTGGGCCAGCACCCACGCCAGTGCGACCTGGGCCGGGGTCACGTCCTCGCCGTGCCGGGCCGCGACCCGGCGCAGACCGGCCACGATCGGCTGGTTGGCGGCCATCATCTCGGCGGTGAAACGGGGGTGGCGGGCGCGGACGTCGTCCGGTTCGAAACCCTCGCCCGGGGTGAGGGTGCCGGTCAGGAAGCCGTTGCCGAGCGGCATCGCCGCCAGGAAGCCGACGCCGCGCGCCTCGCACCACGGCAGCAGCGACTCCAGCGCCTCCGGGGACCACACCGACAGCTCGGCCTCCACCGCGCTCACCGGGAACACCTGCTGGACCCGCCGCAGTTGCCGGATCGTCGCGTCGTGCAGCCGGCCCCCCGAGCGCCGCCCGCCCCGCGCGCCGACCGCGCACAGCCCGAGCGCCCTGACCTTCCCGGCCCGCACGAGCTCCGCCATCGCGCCCCACGTCTCCTCGACGGGGACCTCCGGGTCCGCGCGGTGCAGCTGGTAGAGGTCGATCACATCCGTCTGCAGGCGCCGCAGCGACGCGTCACAGGCGCGCTTCACATAGCCGGGGCGGCCGTTGGCCACGATGTGCTGCTCCCCCACCAGCAGCCCCACCTTCGTCGACACGAAGGCGTCCGCGCGCCGCTCCTTCAACACCCGCCCCACCAGCAGCTCGTTGGTGAACGGGCCGTACATGTCGGCCGTGTCCAGGAGCGTCGAGCCCGCGTCCAGCGCCCGGTGCACCGCCCTGAGCGACTCCTCGCCGCGCTGCCGCGAGCCGCTGTACGCCCAGCTCATCGGCATGCACCCCAGGCCGACGGCCCCCACGGCGAGGGCCCCCGCGCCCATCGTCCTGCGCTCCACCTGCTCGTGACCCTCCTTCTTACGGACCCCCCAACCTAACCTCTGCGCCCCGACCGGCCTGACATAGCCTCCTGACATGACTGCTGACGTGTGGCTTCCCCTTCCTCCGGACGAGATCGAGGGCCTCCCCGAGGGGCCCGACTACCACTTCTGGAACGGCGAGAGGGACTTCCCCGCGGACCCCGCCGACTGCTCCTTCTACGTCGTCCCCTACATGAAGCCCGCCGAGGTCGCCGTCCGGCCGCTGCCGCGACTCGGCTCCGTCGAGGTGGTCCAGACGCTGTCGGCCGGCATCGACAGCCTGGAACCGGGCCTGAAGCACCTGCGCCCCGGCGTCCAGGTGTGCAACGCGCGCGGGGTGCACGAGGCGAGCACCGCCGAGCTGGCGCTCACGCTGATCCTCGCCTCCCTGCGCGGTGTCCCCGACTTCGTACGGGGTCAGCAACTGGGGGAGTGGCGTGGCGGTTTCCGGCCCGCGCTCGCCGACAAGAGCGTGCTCATCGTCGGGTACGGTTCGATCGGATCCGCGATCGAGGACCGGCTCGTGCCCTTCGAGGTCGCGCGGGTGGTGCGCGTCGCGCGCTCCGCGCGCACCACGGAGCGCGGCCCGGTGCATCCGCTCACCGATCTGCCCCGGCTGCTGCCCGAGGCGGACGTCGTCGTCCTGATCACACCCCTGACCGAGTCCACGCGCGGCCTGGCGGGCGCCGACTTCCTCGCCCGGATGAAGGACGGAGCGCTCCTCGTCAACGTCGCGCGCGGACCTGTCGTCGACACCAAGGCGCTCCTCGCCGAGCTGGAGAGCGGCCGCATCACCGCCGCCCTCGACGTCACCGACCCCGAGCCGCTGCCCCGCGAGCACCCCCTGTGGAAGGCGCCCGGCGTGCTCATCAGCCCCCATGTCGGGGGACCCACCTCGGCGTTCCTGCCCCGCGCGAAGCGACTCATCGTCAACCAGCTGACACGTTTCGTGAACCGTGAACCCCTCGCCAACGTGATCCTTACGACGGGTCCGACCGGCGCGTAGCGCACGAGCGGGCGCTGTCGAGCGCGGGCGCGCAACCAGCGCGCCATCCGCTTCCGGTACGTTCCACAATCTTCCGGACGCGGTACGTGCTCGCATCGCCGCTGCTCGTCACGGAGCGTAGAGGAACTATGTCCCTGAGTAACGAGACTGGTGTATCGTCCGGAAGCAGGGGCTGCGCCGCGCATTGTTCGGCGCCGGGGACGGACATTTCAGACTGTGAGGGGGGCGACGGGCGATGCACGGCCTATGGACGAGCGATCCGACGCGGCGGGGCCGCCGGCGGCGACCCTGGCGCACGGCCGCGCGCAGACGCGGTCACCACAGCGATCACGCCTGCCGACACGACCACCACCACCGCAGGCACAGCAGCCGCACGACGCAGGCGCACCCAGCGCACCCGGGCTCGCGGGACGCGGGGGCGGCGCGGACCGGGAGGACCCGGTGACCTCGCCGCCGCCTCTCACGACCACTGTGGACGGAGCGGTGCGGGCACAGCCCTCGCCGGGGCGGCCGCCACGGCCGCCGATCACCGGTGCCGGCCGCCCCCTGGTCCGCCAACTCGTCCTGGCCCTGGTCTGCGCGGGATACGCCGTCGGTTCCGCGCTCGACTGGGGTTCTGGCGAACTCGCGCTGATCATGGGTGACTTCGGACTGGCCGCGGCGGCCGGGACCGCAGCCGTGTCCTGCTTCCTGTACGCCCGCAACCGCCGTGTCCGCTTCCGGCCCGCCTGGCTGCTGTTCGCCCTCTCCTCGACCATGACGGCCCTGGGCAACGCGGTCTGGGGGTGGTACGAGGTGGTCCTGGACGAACCCGTGCCCAGCCCCAGCTACGCCGACCTGTTCTTCCTCTGCTTCGCCCCGCCCGCCATCGTGGGGCTGCTGGTGCTCGCCAAGCGGCCCGTGACGAAGGCCGGCTGGGTCTGTCTGGCGCTGGACGCCTGGCTGATCGGCGGCTCGCTGCTGACCCTGTCCTGGAGCCTGGCGCTCGCCCAGGCGGCCAAGTTCGACGGGCCGAGCGTGGCGCAGACCGCACTGTCGCTGGCGTATCCGCTGCTGGACATCGTCCTGGTCAGCATGGTGCTGGCGCTGCACTTCCGGCGCTCGGCGGTCAACCGTACGGCCGTCAACACCGCCATCGGCGCCCTCGCGCTCACGGTGATGTGCGACGCCCTGTTCACCTCGCCGCTGCTGCGCGACCACTACCACTCGGGCCAGTTGCTCGACGCGGGCTGGTTCGCCGGTTCGCTGCTCTTCGCGTACGCCCCCTGGGCCGCGCCCCGGCACACGCGCGCGGAGGAGGACGAAGGGCACACGCGCGTGGTGCACGAGCACCTGCCGGGCCGGCGCGGCGGCGCCCACCCGCCCCACGCGCCCGCGCAGGGTGACGACCACAGCCGGTACCCGGCCGCCCGGCCCATCGCCGGTTCCCTGGCCGCCCTCACGCCCTACCTCGCCGCCGCCGTCTGCACCCTGGGGATCCTCTACAACGTCCTCAACGGCCGCAGCGTCGACCGCGTCGTGCTCATCACCGGCGGCACGGTGGTGCTCGCCCTCGTGATGCGCCAGGGCATCATGCTCCTCGACAACATCACCCTCACCCAGGAACTCGCGCAGAAGGAGAACCACTTCCGCTCCCTGGTGCAGGGCTCCAGCGACGTCATCATGATCGCCGCGCCCAGCGGCGTCCTGAGGTACGTCTCCCCGGCCGCCGCCGGGGTCTACGGACGCCCCGCCGAGGAACTGGTGGGCAGCGAACTGGCCAGTCTCATCCACCCGGAGGACCTGGGCTGCGTGGTGCACGAGGTGCGCCGCTTCCTTGCCGCCAGCCCCCATGAGGAACCCACCACCCGCATCGAGTGCCGCTTCCGCTCCGGTGACGGCGGCTGGCTCAACGTCGAGTCCACCGTCAACCGCCACCACGGCGGGCTCATCTTCAACAGCCGGGACGTGACCGAAAGAGTGCGGCTGCAGGCGCAGCTGCAGCACAACGCCGAGCACGACCCGCTCACCGACCTGCCCAACCGCGCCCTGTTCACCAAGCGGGTCCAGCAGGCCGTGTCCGGCCGTCGCGCCTCCGACCGGGGCGCCCATCTGCGCGGCACGGCCGTCCTCTTCATCGACCTCGACGGCTTCAAGGCCGTCAACGACACGATCGGGCACCAGGCCGGGGACGAACTGCTCGTCCAGGCCGCCCGCAGACTCCAGGACGCGGTCCGGCACGGCGACACCGCGTCCCGGCTGGGCGGCGACGAGTTCGCGGCCCTGATCGTCGGCGACGGCGCCCAGGACCGTACCGCGCGCGAACGTCACATCCTGGAGCTCGCCGACCGCCTCAGGATCACGCTCTCGCAGCCGTACCTCATCGGCGGCAACGATGTCCGCGTGGCCGCCTCCATCGGCGTCGCCTTCGCCGAACCCGGCCTCGGCGCGGGCGAGTTGCTGCGCAACGCCGACCTCGCCATGTACCGCGCCAAGGCGGGCGGCAAGGGCCGCGTCGAGCTGTACGCGCCCCAGATGCAGCAGGACGTCGTACGCAAGGCGGAGCTGGCCACGCGCCTGCGTGCCGCGCTGCACGACGGCGAGTTCACGCTGCTGCACCAGCCCGTGGTCAATCTGGAGGACGGCCGGATCGCATCGGTCGAGGCGCAGGCGCGCTGGCGGTCCTCGCAGGGGGTGCTGTTCACCCCGGCCGAGTTCCTGCGGGTCACCGAGGACAACGACCGGACGGCCGAGCTCGGCCGCTGGCTGCTGGAGGAGGCCGTCGAACAGGCCGCCGAGCGCACCGCGACGGGGCTCGCCGTGCCCGTCGCGGTCCGGGTCGGCGCCCGGCGCCTGCTGGACCGCTCGATGCCGGCCGGTTCGATCGAGGCCCTGCTGACCCGGCACGGGCTGCCGTCCGGGTCCCTGGTGATCGAGCTGTGCGACATGGATCCGCGGGTCTCCCTGGACGAGTTGGAGCGCAGACTGGGCGCCCTGCGCCGGCACGGCGTACGGATCGCGCTGGACGGCTTCGGCAGCGGCTACGCGGCGATCACGGCACTGCGCAGACTCCCCGTCGACATACTGAAGCTCGACCGAGGGCTGGTCGAGGGCGTCGTCGAGTCCGCGCGGCTGCACAAGATCACCAGCGGGCTGCTCAGAATCGCCACCGATCTCGGGCTGCAGTCCGTGGCCGACGGCGTGGATCTGCCCGAACAGGTCGTCACCCTGCGCGCGATGGGCTGCACCCATGGACAGGGCATGGCGTTCTCGGGCCCGTTGGACGAGTACCGGTTGCGCAGAGCGCTCGGATCCGGCCGCTATCCGGTTCCGCACGGCCCCATCGAGCCCGCCTACGCGGGCGGCGGGGCGGGGGTGTACACAGGGGGTATGGCAGCCGTTCTGGGAGGCGGAACCGCTCTGCGCTCACATAATGAGACTCCCGTCCCACCCACTTGACACGTGGTGCGCGTCGGGGGGAGGGTCAGTGCCATGCGCACCCGAATTCTCGTACTTGGAAAGCGCGTCGGCTGACGCTGAGCCCACCATCGCTCAGCGACCTCCACCCGGCGCGCTCCCCTCGCTTGCCTTACGGCACGAGGGGTTTTTTGTTGCACAGGCACTTTTCGTGCAGCAGCCGAACACCGTACAAACCTCGCAAAAACCCTCAGCATCGAGAAGAGACTGACGATGACCGAGCAGGCCACCGGGGCCCATCCGCAGCCGCGGCCCCGATCCGGAGGACAGCAGTCCGCCCCCGAACGCGTCACGGGTGCGCAGTCCCTCATCCGCTCTCTCGAGGAGGTCGGGGCCGACACGGTATTCGGCATTCCCGGCGGTGCCATCCTTCCCGCGTACGACCCGCTGATGGACTCGACGAGGGTGCGTCACGTCCTGGTCCGGCACGAGCAGGGCGCCGGCCACGCGGCCACCGGCTACGCGCAGGCCACCGGCCGGGTCGGTGTCTGCATGGCCACCTCGGGGCCGGGCGCGACCAACCTGGTCACGCCGATCGCGGACGCCCACATGGACTCGGTGCCGCTCGTGGCGATCACCGGGCAGGTGGCGTCCAAGGCGATCGGCACGGACGCCTTCCAGGAGGCGGACATCGTCGGCATCACCATGCCGATCACCAAGCACAACTTCCTGGTCACCAAGGCCGAGGACATCCCGCGCGTGATCGCGCAGGCCTTCCACATCGCCTCCACCGGCCGCCCGGGCCCGGTGCTGGTGGACATCGCCAAGGACGCCCTGCAGGCGCAGACCACGTTCTCCTGGCCGCCGGTGATGGACCTGCCCGGTTACCGCCCGGTGACCAAGCCGCACGCCAAGCAGATCCGTGAGGCCGCGAAGCTCATCACCTCCGCCAAACGGCCCGTCCTCTACGTCGGCGGCGGTGTCATCAAGGCCCAGGCCACCGCCGAGCTGAAGGTCCTCGCCGAACTGACCGGAGCGCCCGTCACCACCACCCTGATGGCGCTCGGCGCGTTCCCCGACAGCCACCCGCTGCACGTGGGAATGCCGGGCATGCACGGTGCGGTCACCGCCGTCACCGCGCTGCAGAAGGCCGACCTGATCGTCGCCCTCGGAGCCCGCTTCGACGACCGCGTCACCGGCAAGCTGGACAGCTTCGCCCCGTACGCCAAGATCGTCCACGCCGACATCGACCCGGCCGAGATCGGCAAGAACCGCGCCGCGGACGTGCCGATCGTCGGTGACGCGCGCGAGGTCATCGCCGACCTCATCCAGGCCGTCCAGAAGGAGCACAGCGAGGGCCACCAGGGCGACTACAGCGCCTGGTGGAAGGACCTGACCCGCTGGCGCGAGACCTACCCGCTGGGCTACGACCTGCCCGAGGACGGCTCGCTGTCCCCGCAGCAGGTCATCGAGCGGATCGGACAGCTCGCCCCCGAGGACACGATCTTCGCGGCGGGCGTGGGCCAGCACCAGATGTGGTCCGCGCACTTCATCCAGTACGACAAGCCCGCCACCTGGCTCAACTCCGGCGGCGCCGGGACGATGGGCTACGCGGTGCCGGCCGCCATGGGTGCCAAGGCCGGCGCGCCGGACCGGACGGTCTGGGCGATCGACGGCGACGGCTGCTTCCAGATGACCAATCAGGAGCTGACCACCTGCGCCCTGAACAACATCCCGATCAAGGTCGCCATCATCAACAACGGCGCCCTCGGGATGGTCCGCCAGTGGCAGACCCTGTTCTACAACCAGCGCTACTCCAACACCGTGCTGCACTCCGGGCCGGACGACGTCAACCCCGACGCCCGCGGCACGCGCGTGCCGGACTTCGTGAAGCTGTCCGAGGCCATGGGCTGTGTGGGCCTGCGCTGCGAGCGTCCGGAGGACCTGGACAAGGTCATCGAGGAGGCGAACTCCATCAACGACCGTCCCGTCGTCGTGGACTTCATCGTGCACGAGGACGCGATGGTGTGGCCGATGGTCGCCGCCGGCACCTCCAACGACGAGATCATGGCCGCCCGGGACGTCCGCCCCGACTTCGGCGACAACGAAGACGACTGAGAGCCGTAAAGGAAGCAGACCATGTCCAAGCACACGCTCTCCGTCCTGGTGGAGAACACCCCGGGCATCCTCGCCCGGATCGCCGCCCTCTTCTCCCGCCGTGGGTTCAACATCGACTCGCTCGCGGTCGGCGTCACCGAGCACCCCGACATCTCCCGCATCACCATCGTGGTCGGCGTCGAGGACCTCCCGCTGGAGCAGGTGACCAAACAGCTCAACAAGCTGGTCAACGTCCTGAAGATCGTCGAGCTGGAGCCCGGTTCCGCGGTTCAGCGCGAACTCGTTCTGGTGAAGGTGAAGGCCGACAACGAGACGCGCTCGCAGATCGTCGAGATCGTCCAGCTGTTCCGCGCCAAGACCGTCGACGTCTCCCCGGAGGCCGTCACGATCGAGGCCACCGGCAGCAGCGAGAAGCTCTCGGCCATGCTCAAGATGCTGGAGCCGTACGGCATCAAGGAGCTCGTCCAGTCCGGCACGATCGCCATCGGCCGCGGCGCCCGCTCGATCACGGACCGGTCGCTGCGCGCGCTCGACCGCAGCGCGTAAGGCCGTACGGGCGGTTTCGGCCGCCCGTATACCGAGACCCCGAAACTTCCCTTCCCCCCGCCGTCATACGGTGGGACGCAACACCTGCACTCAAGGAGAGAACCCAAAGTGGCCGAGCTGTTCTACGACGCCGACGCCGACCTGTCCATCATCCAGGGCCGCAAGGTCGCGGTCATCGGTTACGGCAGCCAGGGCCACGCCCACGCGCTGTCGCTGCGTGACTCGGGTGTCGACGTCCGTGTCGGTCTGCACGAGGGCTCGAAGTCCAAGGCCAAGGCCGAGGAGCAGGGCCTGCGCGTGGTGACGCCGTCTCAGGCCGCGGCCGAGGCCGACGTCATCATGATCCTGGTCCCGGACCCGATCCAGTCCCAGGTCTACGAGGAGTCCATCAAGGACAACCTCAACGACGGCGACGCCCTGTTCTTCGGTCACGGCCTCAACATCCGTTACGGCTTCATCAAGCCGCCGGCCGGCGTGGACGTCTGCATGGTCGCCCCGAAGGGCCCGGGCCACCTGGTGCGCCGCCAGTACGAGGAGGGCCGCGGCGTTCCCTGCATCGCCGCCGTCGAGCAGGACGCGAGCGGCAACGCCTTCGCGCTCGCGCTGTCGTACGCCAAGGGCATCGGCGGCACCCGCGCCGGCGTCATCAAGACGACCTTCACCGAGGAGACCGAGACCGACCTGTTCGGCGAGCAGGCCGTCCTCTGCGGTGGCACCGCCGCCCTGGTGAAGGCCGGTTTCGAGACGCTGACCGAGGCGGGCTACCAGCCGGAGATCGCCTACTTCGAGTGCCTGCACGAGCTGAAGCTGATCGTGGACCTCATGTACGAGGGCGGCCTGGAGAAGATGCGCTGGTCGATCTCCGAGACCGCCGAGTGGGGCGACTACATCACCGGCCCGCGGATCATCACGGACGCCACCAAGGCCGAGATGAAGAAGATCCTCGCCGAGATCCAGGACGGTTCCTTCGCCCGGAACTGGATGGACGAGTACCACGGCGGTCTGAAGAAGTACAACGAGTACAAGAAGCAGGACTCCGAGCACCTGCTGGAGACCACGGGCAAGCAGCTCCGCAAGCTGATGAGCTGGGTGAACGAGGAGGCGTGAGTCTCCGACGACGGGGCCGGAGCGCACTGCTCCGGCCCCGTCGTCCCACCCGTCGCTTCACGGACGGGTGATCCTTCCGCCGAGGCGCAGGACGACTCCCCTCGCGCCACTAGACTGCTGTACTACATACGCGTCAGGCCCACAGCGTCGTGCGTCTTCCACGCGGCTAGCCAACCTCCACCGCCTGCGGCCGTCGGGACGGCCGTCCGCATTGGACTTGTGAGGACTCACGTGAGCTCGAAACCCGTCGTACTCATCGCTGAAGAGCTGTCGCCCGCGACCGTGGACGCGCTTGGCCCGGACTTCGATATCCGGCACTGCAACGGAGCGGACCGAGCCGAACTGCTCCCGGCCATCGCCGACGTCGACGCCATCCTGATCCGCTCCGCCACCAAGGTGGACGCCGAGGCCATCGCCGCCGCGCACAAGCTGAAGGTCGTCGCACGAGCCGGCGTCGGCCTGGACAACGTCGACGTCTCCGCCGCCACCAAGGCCGGCGTGATGGTCGTCAACGCCCCCACCTCGAACATCGTGACCGCCGCCGAGCTGGCCTGCGGTCTGCTCGTCGCCACCGCCCGCCACATTCCGCAGGCCAACGCCGCGCTGAAGAACGGCGAGTGGAAGCGCAGCAAGTACACGGGCGTGGAGCTCGCGGAGAAGACGCTGGGCGTCGTGGGCCTGGGCCGCATCGGTGCCCTCGTCGCGCAGCGCATGTCCGCCTTCGGGATGAAGGTCGTCGCCTACGACCCCTACATCCAGCCCGCCCGCGCCGCGCAGATGGGCGTGAAGGTGCTGTCGCTGGACGAGCTGCTCGAGGTCTCCGACTTCATCACCGTCCACCTCCCGAAGACCCCCGAGACCCTCGGCCTGATCGGCGACGAGGCGCTGCGCAAGGTCAAGCCGAGCGTGCGGATCGTCAACGCCGCGCGCGGCGGGATCGTCGACGAGGAGGCGCTGTACTCGGCGCTGAAGGAGGGCCGGGTCGCCGGCGCCGGCCTCGACGTGTACGCCAAGGAGCCCTGCACCGACTCCCCGCTCTTCGAGTTCGACCAGGTCGTGTGCACCCCGCACCTCGGCGCCTCCACCGACGAGGCGCAGGAGAAGGCCGGTATCGCCGTCGCCCGCTCGGTGCGCCTCGCCCTCGCCGGTGAGCTCGTGCCCGACGCGGTGAACGTGCAGGGCGGTGTCATCGCCGAGGACGTCAAGCCGGGTCTGCCGCTCGCCGAGCGCCTCGGCCGCATCTTCACCGCGCTCGCGGGCGAGGTGGCCGTACGGCTGGACGTCGAGGTGTACGGCGAGATCACCCAGCACGACGTGAAGGTGCTGGAGCTGTCCGCCCTCAAGGGTGTCTTCGAGGACGTCGTCGACGAGACCGTCTCGTACGTCAACGCCCCCCTGTTCGCCCAGGAGCGTGGCGTCGAGGTCCGGCTGACGACCAGCTCGGAGGCGACCGACCACCGCAACGTCGTCACCGTCCGCGGCACGCTCGGCAGTGGCGAGGAGGTGTCGGTCTCCGGCACGCTGGCCGGCCCGAAGCACCTGCAGAAGATCGTCGCCGTCGGCGAGTACGACGTGGACCTGGCCCTCGCCGACCACATGGTGGTGCTGCGGTACGAGGACCGTCCCGGTGTCGTCGGCACGGTCGGCCGCATCTTCGGCGAGGCGGGCATCAACATCGCCGGCATGCAGGTGTCCCGCGCGGTCGCCGGCGGCGAGGCGCTGGCGGTGCTGACCGTGGACGACACGGTGCCCGCCGGGGTTCTGGCCGAGGTGGAAGCGGAGATCGGGGCGACGTTCGCCCGCTCCGTGAACCTGGTCTGACACACGACAACCCGAAGGGGGTCCAGCCGACGTCGGTCGGCTGGACCCCCTTCGCGTCGCTCACTTCTCGTCGACCCGGATCCCCCGCAGCGCCCTCGCCGCGAGTGCCGCCGCCCCCGCCAGCAGGAGCGCTCCCGCGATCGCCGCGCCCTGCATGCCGTTGGTGAACGCCTCCCGCGCCGCCGTCGCCAGTCCCGGCATCCGGTCGGCGACCGCCAGCGCCCCGCCCAGGGTCTCGCGGGCCGCGTCCGGGGCCGAGGCCGGGATGTCGTGCCGGTAGATCGCCGTACCGATGGAGCCCAGCACCGCCATGCCCAGCGCGCCGCCGAACTCCCCGCCGGTCTCCATCAGGGAGGACGCGGAGCCGGCTCGTTCCACCGGGGCGCTGCTCAGCGCCAGGTCCGTGATCTGGGAGATGACCATGACGATCCCGGAGGCCAGGACGCCGCACGCGACCAGGACCAGCCAGAGGGAGTCGGTGTCCGCGAGGGCCAGCAGCCCGTAGCCGCAGGCGCCGATCGCGAAGCCGGCGGTGACGACGTGGGCGCGGTTGACGCCTCGCTGGACCAGGGCGGTCGCCATCGGGGCCGTCATGCCGATCGGCACCGAGGGCAGGAGCGCCCACAGGGCCGCCTCCATCGCGCTCTTGTCGAGCACCGACTGCAGGTACTGCGTCGTGAAGTACGCCGAGCCCATCATGGCGAACGAGCCGATGAGGTTGAGGACGACCGAGGGGGCGAAGCCGCGGCCCCGGAAGAGGGCCGGGTCGATCATCGGTGAGGCCGCGGTGCGCTGGCGGTGGACGAAGGCCGCGGCGAAGAGCAGACCCACGGTGATCGAGACGACGTACTGCGCGTGCCAGCCCTCGGAGGGGATCTCCTTCAGACCGTAGACGACGGGAAGCACGGCGGCCATCGACAGCGGGACGCTCAGCCGGTCGAAGCGGCCGGGGGCGGGGTCGCGCGACTCCGGCAGCAGGAACGGCCCCAGCACCAGCAGCAGCGCCATGGCCGGCAGGTTGACCAGGAAGACCGAGCCCCACCAGAAGTACTGGACCAGGACACCGCTCATCACCGAGCCGAGCGCGATGCCGGCCGTCATCACACCGGACCACATGCCGATCGCCTTCGCGCGCTGGCCGGGGTCGGTGAACATCGTGCGGATCAGCGCCATCGTCGACGGCATCAGGGTCGCGCCGCCGACGCCGAGGACCGCGCGGGCCGCGATGAGGGTCTCGGAGCTGTCGGCGTAGGCGGCGACGACGGAGGCGGTGCCGAAGGCCGCCGCGCCGATCAGGAGCAGCTTGCGGCGGCCTATCCGGTCGCCGAGCGAGCCCATCGTCATCAGCAGGCCGGCCAGGACGAAGGCGTAGACGTCGAAGATCCACAGCTGCTGCGTGCCGCTCGGCTCCAGGTCCGCGCTGATCGCCGGGATGGCGAAGTACAGGACCGAGACGTCCATCGAGACCAGCAGCAGCGGGAGCATCAGCACGCCCAGTGCGGTCCATTCGCGGCGGCCGGCGAGGGTGCCGGCCGGGGTTGTGGTGGTGCCCGTCGGGTTCGTCATGACGGTGACTGTACGGCTGTACTAAACGCTTGTCTAGAACGGGCGTATAAATCGTGTGTGTAAGTCACTCGTATAGGACGGGTGTATGGATCGGCGGTAGGGTGACGGTTATGGGACACCGTGAGGATCTGCTCGAGGGAGCCAAGCGCTGCCTGCTGGAGAAGGGGTTCCTGCGCACGACCGCGCGGGACATCGTCAAGGAGTCGGGGACCAACCTGGCCTCGATCGGCTACCACTACGGGTCGAAGGACGCGCTGCTCGCCCAGGCGTACATCGCGCTGGTGGAGGAAATGTCCTTCGAGGGCGACGCCGGCATCACGGCCGCGCCCGGTTCCCTGGAGCGGTTCCGGGAGGTGTGGTCGAACATCGTCGACTCCCTGCGGCAACCCGGCTCGATGTGGCCGCTCAGCATGGAGATCATGACCATGGGCGACCGGCTGCCCGAGGTCCGCGACCAGTTGTCGCGCGCGCAGCGCGAGGGGGGTCGGGGGCTGGTCTCGCTGATGCAGGGCGTGCCGGAGGAGGAGGTCTCGGACGAGACCGCCGACACCCTCGGCCGCTTCTACATGACCCTGATGTCGGGGCTCATCTCGCAGTGGACCTTCGACCCGAAGACCGCGCCGGAGGCCGACGTGCTCACCGAAGGTCTGCGCCAGGTGATCGAGGGCGTCAGCGGCAGCTGACCGGCCGCAGCATCAGTACGGCCGTCACCGCGAACGCCCGCGCCGGGATGAGGCCGGCGCTTGGGCCAGGGGATGTCGCGGTGAGGGGGCGTGCCGCACATGTCGTCGACCGCCGACTTGAGGAGGTCATGGCCTTGCGGCCGGTCTCGGCGACGGGCCGCAGCGGGAGCCGTGGTTCTGGGGCGCGGTCCGCCGCACGGGCGGGCAGATCGCGCAGGGCACGAACGTGGCGGAGGAATCGGACCGCGCATCCCGTGTCCTCCGTTCGGGGGTCGGAACACCAGCGTCGGAACACCGCACACGCCCGCACGCCGGACGGGTCACCGATCCGCCGAACCGCCTACAGGCGCGCCCCCTTCAACGCCATGTGCAGCAGCAGGCGGTCCTCGCCGTCGTCCAGGTCGAGGCCCGTGAGCTGTTCGACGCGGGAGAGGCGGTAGTAGAGGGTCTGGCGGTGGATGCCGAGTTCGGCGGCCGTGCGGCCCGCCTGGCCGGCGCAGTCGAGGTAGACCTCGGCGGTGCGGGCGAGTTCGTGGTGGGCGGGGGAGAGCAGGGCGTCCACGACCGGGTCGTGGGCCGAGTCCGGCGGCAGGGACGTCAGCAGGCGGTACGGGCCGATACGCGCCCACTCGGCGACCGGCCCCAGCCGCGGCTCCGCGAGCGCGGCCCGCGCCGCCGCGGAGGCCTCCTGCCACGCCACCCCCAACTCCGCGAGCCCGCCCCGCCCGACAGCGATCCCGGCCGCGGCCCCTCCCGACCCCACACCGCCCGCTTTACCGTGCCCCCCGGCCACCGCGCCTGCCGCCCGCCCGTCGGCCGCCTTACCGCCGCCTCCGGCTGCCGCACTTCCCAAGCGTCCGCCGACCGTTTTGCCGTCGCTCCTGGTCGCGCCCCCTGCCGAGTGCCCGCCGACCGTTTTGCCGTCGCCTCCGGTTGCCGCACCTGCCGCCCGCCCGTCGGCCGTTTTACCGTCGCCCCCGGCCGCAGTCCCTCCCGGCCGCCGGCCGGCCGCCGTTCCGCCCCTCCCGGCTGCCGCACCTGCCGGTCCTGCTGCCGCCTCGCCGCCGGACCCCCGTCCGACTGCCGTACCCCCCGGCCCGCCCCCGGTCGCACCACTGGGCCAGGCCTCGGGGCTCGTGCCGCCGTCCCCTTGCCGGGCGGCCGTCGTGTCGCTGGCCCGCGTCCTGGCTGCCGTACCCCCCGGCTCGCCCCCGGTCGCACCACTGGGCCAGCCCTCGGGGCTCGTGCCGCCGTCCCCTTGCCGGGCGGCCGCCGTGTCGCTGGCCCGCGTCCTGGCTGCCGTACCCCCCGACATGTCTCCGGTCGCACCACCGGGCGCGCCGCCGGGGCTCCTGCCGCCGCCTCCCTCCTGCGCTGCCCTGTCACTGACCCCCGTCCCGGCCGCCGTACCCCCCGGCTCGCCCCCGAGCGCACCGCTGGGCACGCCCCCCGTGCCCTTGCCGCCGTTCCCTTGCCGTGCCGACCGGTCGCCGGCCCCCATCCCGGTCGCCGCGTCCCCCGACCTGCCGCCTCCTCCACCGGCCACGGCGTCCCCGGCCATCTGCCGTGCCCTTTCCAGCAGCCGCGTCGCCGCCGACGTGGCCGGGGTCAGGACGTTCGGGGAGCGGAGTCTGACGAGTAGGGCCAGGGACTGGGAGGTCGCGCCCCAGGGGACGGTGCACAGGGCCGTCGCGCCCGGCACCGTGCGTACCGACGGGGCGTCGTCCGGGTCGGCGGACGGCCAGGGGGCCACGCAGACCACCGTGTGGTGGCCGTCGGCGCGCGCACCGAGCGCCGTGCGCAGTTCCGCCACCGCCATCTCCCGCTGCCAGTCGCGCTCGGCGACCAGCACCGCCCGCAGCTCCCGGCTCAGATCCGCCCCGTGCTGCGCCTCGTCCGCGAGCAGCGCGCCGAGGCGGACGGTCACGTCCATGGCGGCTGCCAGCTGCCCGTCGGTGGGGCCCGGATCGGAGTCCAGCAGCCATACGTAGCCGAGGACGACCCCGCGATGACGTACGGGGAGGCAGATCCGTCCCCGGTAGACCCCCGCCTCCGGCGTCGGCGGGATGCGGACCGGGCCCGTCGCCCGGGTGATGCCGAAGCCCTCGAACCAGGTGCGGACGGCGGCCGTGGAGCGCCGGGTGAGGATCGAGCGGGTGCGCACGGGGTCCAGCGCCGACGCGTCCAGCTCGCCCTCGCTGTCGTACGCGCCGAAGGCGATCAGCTCGAAGTCGCGGTTCTCCAGCGTGGCCGGCACGCCCAGCAGCTCCGAGACCTCGTCGACCAGCTCCTGGTAGTCACCGCTCAGGTAATCGGCTGTCACAGGGGCATTCTCCCGCACACCGACCCCGCCTTCATACATCTGTCTGAGATCTGCGGCACGGATGCGTGACAGCTGTCGATGGCCCACGATCGGGGGGATCCTTAGGTTTCACGGTGGTTCTATCTGCTGGTTTGTGGAGGTGCCCCGTGCTGGGTCCCGTGATTCTTGCCGCGTCGCGCAGCGACCGGATGCGACGTCTGATCTCGGCGGCCCCGGTGACCAAGCAGGTCGTCGAGCGCTTCATCCCGGGCGAGACGGTCGACGAGATCGTGCCGATCGTCCGTGACCTCACGTCCAGGGGTCTGGAGCTGACCATGGACGTCGTCGGCGAGGACATCACCCGGCCCGAGCAGGCCGCCGCCGCCCGGGACGCCTATCTGGCGCTCGTCGACCGGCTGAAGGAGCTGGAGCTCGGCACCCGCGCGGAGATGTCCGTGAAGCTGTCGATGTTCGGGCAGGCCCTGGACAACGGCCACGAGCTGGCCCTGGCCAACATCCGGCCCGTCGTCGAGGCCGCCGCCGCCATCGGGACGACCGTCACGCTCGACGCGGAGGACCACACCACCCTCGACTCGATGTTCGCCATCCACGAGGAGCTGCGGCAGGACTTCCCGCAGACCGGCTGCGTGATCCAGGCCTACCTCTTCCGCACCGAGGCCGACGCCCGCCGGCTCGCCGCGGCCGGCAGCCGGGTGCGGCTGGTCAAGGGCGCGTACAAGGAGCCCGCCGAGGTCGCGTACCAGCGGAAGCACGAGATCGACAAGGCGTACGTGCGGATCCTGAAGATCCTCATGGAGGGCGAGGGGTACCCGATGGTCGGCTCCCACGACCCGCGCCTGATCGCCATCGCCCAGGAACTCGCCCACCGCGCCGGCCGCAAGCGGGACGAGTACGAGTTCCAGATGCTGTACGGCATCCGGAGCGACGAGCACCTGCGCCTGGCCGCCGAGGGCCACCGCATGCGCGTCTACACCGCCTACGGCACCGACTGGTACGGCTACTTCATGCGCCGCCTCGCCGAGAAGCCGGCGAACCTGCGGTTCTTCGTCCGCAGCATGGTCAGCACGGGCTGAGCCCATCCCCGCTCGCAACACCCGCTCAACATCAAGGAGTTACGGATCCCATGGACGCTGTGACCCAGGTCCCCGCCCCCGTCAACGAGCCGGTGCACGGCTACGCCCCCGGTACGCCCGAGCGGGCCCGGCTGGAGGCGAGGCTCAAGGAACTGGCCGAGAACCCGATCGAGCTGCCCATGACCATCGGCGGCGAGAAGCGGCTCGGCGGCGGTGAGCGCTTCGAGGTCGTGCAGCCGCACAACCACAAGGCCGTCATCGGCACCGGCGCGCACGCCACCCAGCAGGACGCCCGGGACGCCATCGACGCGGCCCTCGCCGCCGCCCCGGCCTGGCGCGCGATGTCCTTCGACGACCGCGCCGCGATCATCCTGCGGGCCGCCGAACTCCTCGCCGGCCCCTGGCGCGAGACCATCGCCGCGTCCACCATGCTCGGTCAGTCCAAGACCGCCCAGCAGGCCGAGATCGACACCCCCTGCGAGCTGGTCGACTTCTGGCGCTTCAACGTCCACTACGCCCGCCAGATCCTCGCCGAGCAGCCCCCGGCCAACTCCCCGGGCGTCTGGAACCGGCTGGACCACCGTCCGCTGGAGGGCTTCGTCTACGCGATCACGCCCTTCAACTTCAGCGCGATCGCCGGCAACCTGCCCACCGCCCCCGCCCTCATGGGCAACGTCGTCGTGTGGAAGCCGTCCCCGACCCAGACCCACGCCGCCGTGCTGCTCATGCGGCTGCTGGAGGAGGCGGGCCTGCCCAAGGGCGTCATCAACCTCGTCACCGGCGACGGCGTCGAGGTCTCCAAGGTCGCCCTGGTCCACCGCGACCTGGCCGGCATCCACTTCACCGGCTCGACCAGGACCTTCCAGTACCTGTGGAAGACGGTCGGCAACAACATCGAGAAGTACCGCTCGTACCCGCGTCTGGTCGGCGAGACCGGCGGCAAGGACTTCCTAGTCGCCCACCCGAGCGCCGACCGCGCGGTCCTCAAGACCGCCCTCACCCGTGGTGCCTTCGAGTACCAGGGCCAGAAGTGCAGCGCTACCTCCCGCGCCTACATCCCGGCGTCCATCTGGAACTCCGGTTTCAAGGAGGAGTTCGCCGCCGAGGTCGACGGGCTGACCATGGGTGACGTCACCGACCTGTCCCACTTCATCGGCGCCGTCATCGACGACCGGGCGTTCGAGAAGAGCAAGGCGGCCATCGACCGGGCGCAGTCCGACCCGGCGTGCACGATCGTCGCGGGCGGCACCTACGACGACTCGGTGGGCTGGTTCGTCCGGCCGACGGTCGTCGAGTGCGAGGACCCGGAGAACGAGGTGTTCCGCACCGAGTACTTCGGCCCGTTCCTCGCCGTGCACGTCTACGAGGACGACCGGTACGAGGAGATGCTGACCCAGATGGAGTCGGTCTCCGACTACGCGCTGACCGGCTCGGTGATCGCGGGCGACCGTGCGGCGGCGGCGTACACGATGGACAAGCTCCGCTACGCGGCCGGCAACTTCTACATCAACGACAAGTCGACCGGCGCCGTCGTCGGCCAGCAGCCCTTCGGCGGCGGCCGCGCCTCCGGCACCAACGACAAGGCCGGCGCCCAGCAGAACCTGCTGCGCTGGACCCTGACCCGCGCCATCAAGGAGACGCTGGTCCCGCCGACCGACTACACCTACCCGCACATGGGCTGAGGCCCGTGGGAACCGAACGGGCCGGGTCTGTCGTGGACCCGGCCCGTTCGGCACACTGGCGGTCATGGAGACCGTGATCACGGACGACGGTGTACGGCTGTGGGCGGCGAGGTCGGGTCCGGGGGACCCGTTGGTGCTGTGCCACGGCGGCCCCGGGCTGTGGGACATGTTCGGTGACCTGGCGGAGCTGCTGGCCGACGTCACCCCCGTCGTCCGCTGGGACCAGCGCGGCTGCGGGCGCTCGCAGCGGGTCGCCGGGCCCTGGACCACCGACCGCTTCACGGCCGATCTGGACGCCGTACGACGGCACTTCGGCCTGGAGCGGATGGCGCTGCTCGGCCATTCCTGGGGCGCACAACTGGCGTTGAGCTACGCCCTGTCCCGTCCGGAGCGGGTGAGCTTGCTGGTGTACGTGTCGGGCACGGGCATCGGCCCGACGACGGACTGGCACGACGCCTACGAGCGCTCCCTCCTCGCCCGGCTCGGTGAGCGGCCCCGAACGGCTCGCCCGCTGGCGGGAGTTGCCCCGGGAGAACCGGGAACGGGCCGTACTCCAGTGGTCCGTCGAGTTCGAGGACCGGGACCGGGCCCTGGCCCACGCCGAGCGGATGGCGGACCCCTGGTTCGGCATCAACGTCGACTGCGGCAGCGAGCTGAACGCCGAGACGAAACGGTCCTGGGGCACGCCCGAGCTGTACGACGCCTGCGCGGCCCTCGACCTGCCGGTACTGATCGTCGACGGCGCCGGGGACATCCGGCCGCGCTCGGCGGTGGACTCGCTGGAGCGTGCCCTGCCCCGGGGGCGCCGGGTGATCCTCCGGGATGCCGGGCATCTGCCCTGGGTGGAGGACCCCGACGGCTTCCGCGACGCGCTGAAGGCGGTGCTGTGAACGCCGTGGACGGACCGGCCTTCCGCCGCGACCTGTACCGGGGGACCGCCCTCGACTACGAGCGCTTCCGGGTGCCGTACCCCGGCGAACTGATCGCCGACCTGGTCCGGCGCGGTGGCGCGGACCCCGGTGGCCGGGCCCTCGACCTCGCCTGCGGGACCGGCCAGATCGCCTTCGCCGTACGGGAGTTCTTCGACGAGGTGTGGGCCGTGGACCAGGAACCGGACATGATCGAGGTGGTCCGGGAGAAGGCGGCCGGGGCGGCGGAGGTGCGGGCGCTGGTCGCGTCCGCCGAGGAACTGGCCGTCCCGGACGGGGCGTTCGACCTGGTCGCGATCGGCAACGCCTTCCACCGGCTGCCACGGCACCGGATCGCCGAACGCGCCCACGGCTGGCTGCGGCCGGGCGGCCGGCTGGCGCTGCTCTGGTCGGAGAGTCCCTGGCGCGGCGCCCTGCCCTGGCAGCGGGACCTGGCCGAGGTCGTCACCCGCTGGACGGACCGGGTGGGAGGGCGGATCCCGGCGGGCGCCGAGGAGGAGCGCCGGCGGGTTCCGGACCGGGAGGTGCTGGAGGGGGCCGGGTTCGAGGTCCTCGGCAAGTTCTCCTTCCCGGCCTCGCACACCTGGACCCCCGAGGCGCTGGTCGGCAACGTCTTCTCGACGTCGGTGCTGTCCAGGGCGGCCCTCGGCGACCGGGCGCGGGACTTCGAGGCGGACCTGCGGCACGCGCTGTGCCCGCACGCCGCCCTGACCGAGACGATCGACTTCGCGTACGAACTCGGGCGCAGGGCCGCCGGTCGGTCCGACGGCAGGATCGTCGCTTCCCTCCATCGTGGCGTCGGCGGGCCGGGGTGGACACCCCGGGGGGAAACCGCAGGTCAGTGGGGTGTGACCCGGTCCGCCGTCTCAGATAGTAGGAAGTCCGATTAATTGTGGAGACAGGCCGGGTCTCCTCACTTAACTTTGTAGAAGCCGAACGTCTCGCTCGACCCAGCGAATGGCGGTCGTGAGCGCGCCCCGTGCAGGCAACCCCTGCGGCTGCGCTCCCCGCCCACCGGCGTCTCGTAACCCCTTTTTCCGCACTCCCTGATGTCGAAGGAGTCGATTTCCCATGGCCGAGACGACCGCACGCCGCCGAGTCCGTCACACCTCCCGCACGAGCGAGTCCGACCGCAAGAACGCCGCAGCCGCCCTCCAGCGCGCCCTGGACCGCAGGGACAACGGCGGTTCGACCGGTCACTGAACGGCAATACCCCCGATACCGGGAGCCGCACCCGCGAGGTGCGGCGCGGGCTCACGCCCCGCGCCGCACCTCGAAGTGATCGATGCGCTCACCGCTCTGCGCCAGCGCCGACACCCTGAGCACCGGCCGCGCGCCGCCCTCCGCCTCGACGGACAGCAGTGAGAAGCCCCGGTAGCGCACCCGGGACCACTCCACGGTCTCCGGCTGCTCCGCACGGGACTTCGTCCACCGGAACGACGCCACCGGGTCGTGCCGCGTCACATGACCCTCGTAGCTCTCCTTCACCCCGGACGGGAAACCGTACAGATCGCGGCCGCCGCCGCCCGCCGTGACGTACACGGTCCCGTCCTTCGTCGGGTCCGTCGACGCGCCGATCGGGACCGCCCTGCCGACCCGGCCCTCGCGGACGGCGTCCGTCCGCTCGTACACATGGTTGTGACCGTTGATCACCAGGTCCACCTGGTGCCGGGCGAACAGCGGCAGCCACTCGGCGCGCACCCCGCCGTCCGAGGCGTGCGAGGACGTCGAGTAGGCGCAGTGGTGGAAGAAGACGACGACGAAGTCCACGTCCTTCGCCGAGCGCAGCTCGCCCAGCCTGTCGTCCAGCCACCTCGTCTGCTTCCCGCCCGTGTAGCCGAAGTTGGCGGGGATCTCGTACGACACGTCGTTCGCGTCCAGCGCCACGAAGCCGACGTTGCCGTACGTGAACGCGTACACCCCCGGCGCCGTCCGCGCGTCGAAGCCGCTGTCGGGAAGGGACCAGCGGGCGAGCTGGCCGCCGTAGCCGTCCGGTGAGTACCAGGCCTCCATGTCGTGGTTGCCGGTCGTCACCATCCACGGGACCGACTGTGCGACCGGCTCGTTCTGCTTGAGGAACAGGTCCCAGTAGGCGGGGTCGTAGCCGTCCGACGTCCTGCCCTGGCCGCTGGTGTCGGCGTAGCAGATGTCCCCGGCGTGGAGATGGAAGGCGGGCTTGCGGCCGAGCAGGACATGGTCGTTGGCGGCCGCCGCCTGGCTGACTCCCTGGTCGCCGAAGGCCGTGAAGACGAACCTCTCGGGGCCGGCGGGGGCCGTGCGGAAGCTCGCGATGGTCGAGCGGTGGGCCGGGGCGGCGGGGTCGAAGCCCTCGTGGCCGACGCCGTAGTAGTAGGTCGTCCCGGGGCGCAGACCGTCCAGGGCCGCGTGCAGGTAGTACTGCTGCAGCGCCGGGCGCACGCCCGTGACGCCCGGGGTGTGCAGACCGCGGACCTCGGCCGCGATCCGCCGGCTCAGGTCGTCGGGCCGGAGACCGACGCGCACGAACGGCCTGCGCACCGCCAGGGGCACCTGCCAGGACACCCGCATCTGCGTCTTCGGGTCGGCGCCGAAGGCGAGATGGCGGCCGAAGGGGGAGACGACGGAGCCGTGCACGGCGGAGGCGGAGGGCGACGGGGTCGTCGTGCTCCGCGCACCCGCGCCGCCGCCACCGCAGCCCGTCAGCAGCCCGCCCGCGGCCACCGCGCCGGCCGTCACCAGCGTGCGCCGGGGCATCAGCCTCGTCCGCAGGTACTCGTGCTGCTCGGCCATGCTCATCCGGCGCGCGAGCCGCGGCGGGATGCCCACATCGGGTGTGTCCATGAGAATGACCCTTCCCGGCGAATGCCAACGGCCGTCATACGCAAGGGTGAACGTGCGGTGACGCGGTGACGCTCAGGCGCGCGCTCATGTCCGTATGACGGACACCCCATGTCATCCCATGGGACGAGGAGTAGGGTGCCGACATGTCTCGCAGCATCAATCTCGCAGTGATCCCCGGTGACGGCATCGGCCAGGAGGTCGTGGCCGAAGGTCTGAAGGTCCTCTCCGCCGTCCTTCCGCAGGATGTGAAGCTGGAGACCCAGGACTACGACTTCGGCGCCCGGCGCTACCACGCCACCGGTGAGACCCTCACCGACGCCGACCTCGACTCGCTCAAGAAGCACGACGCGATCCTGCTGGGCGCCATCGGCGACCCGAGCGTCCCCTCCGGCGTGCTGGAGCGCGGCTTCCTGCTCAAGCTCCGCTTCGCCTTCGACCACCACGTCAACCTGCGGCCGTCGAAGCTGCTCCCGGGCGTCGACACGCCGCTGAAGGGCGAGCCCGCCATCGACTTCGTGGTCGTCCGCGAGGGCACCGAGGGTCCCTACACCGGCAACGGCGGCACCATCCGCAAGGGCACCGAGCACGAGGTCGCCACCGAGGTCTCCGTGAACACGGCCTTCGGTGTGGAGCGGGTCGTCCGGGACGCGTTCGCCCGCGCCCAGGCCCGTCCGCGCAAGAAGCTCACGCTGGTCCACAAGAACAACGTGCTGACCTTCGCCGGACACCTGTGGACGAACACCTTCAACAAGGTGGCCCAGGAGTTCCCCGAGGTCACCACCGACTACATCCACGTCGACGCGGCGACGATCTACCTCGTCACCGACCCGGCCCGCTTCGACGTGATCGTCACCGACAACCTCTTCGGTGACATCATCACCGACCTCGCCGCGGCCGTCTCCGGCGGCATCGGCGTGGCCGCCTCCGGCAACATCAACCCGTCCGGAGAGTTCCCGTCGATGTTCGAGCCGGTCCACGGCTCCGCGCCCGACATCGCCGGCCAGGGCAAGGCCGACCCCACCGCCACGGTCCTGTCCGTCGCCCTGCTCCTGCGTCACCTCGGCTACGAGGCCGAGGCCGCCCGCATCGACGCGGCGGTCGCCGCCGATCTCGCCGAGCGCGCCGGCAAGCCCGCCCGCAGCACGTCCGAGATCGGCGACGCGCTGGCCGTACGAGTAGCCGGCTGACCGGGCGGTTCGCTGCGCAAAGCACTCGAAGCCGCCGGGTCCCTCGCACCCGGCGGCTTTCGCATGTCCCCCGCCGGGTGCCACCATCATCCCCTGGGTCGCATTCACGCCGTTTTCTTCCCCGGCCCCCCGCTTGAGATAATCGAACGCGGAGCCGCGGAATGAGGGAATGCTCGGACGTCCTAGCACTGGCCACTGGCAGTCATGGGCGTGAGCGCGGCCCGTCACTACACAACCGGTGAAGGACAACCACTCATGACGACGCCCACGATCGAGCTCAAGCCCTCCGCCAGCCCGCTCTCCACCGCCGAGCGCGAGGCGATCCTGGCGAACCCCGGGTTCGGCCGCCACTTCACCGACCACATGGTGACGATCAAGTGGACCGAGGGCCGCGGCTGGCACGACGGCCAGCTCGTCCCGTACGCCCCGATCTCCCTCGACCCGGCCACCATGGTCCTGCACTACGCGCAGGAGATCTTCGAGGGCCTCAAGGCCTACCGCCGGCCCGACGGCGCGGTCGCCACCTTCCGTCCGGAGAAGAACGCCGAGCGCTTCCAGCGTTCCGCGCACCGCCTCGGCATGCCCGAGCTGCCCGTCGAGACCTTCATCGAGGCCTGTGACGTGCTGGTCCAGCAGGACAAGGCGTGGGTCCCCGCGCACGGCGGGGAGGAGTCCCTCTACCTGCGCCCGTTCATGATCGCGACCGAGGTGGGCCTCGGCGTCAAGCCCGCCAACGAGTACCTCTTCCTGGTCATCGCCTCTCCCGCCGGCGCGTACTTCCCCGGTGGCGTGAAGCCGGTCTCCATCTGGCTCTCCGAGGACCGCGTCCGCGCCGTCCCCGGCGGCATGGGCGACGCCAAGACCGGCGGCAACTACGCGGCCTCCCTGCTCGCCCAGGCCGAGGCCGCCGCCAAGGGCTGCGACCAGGTCTGCTACCTCGACGCGGTCGAGCACAAGTGGGTCGAGGAGCTGGGCGGCATGAACCTGTACTTCGTGTACGGGGACAGGATCGTCACCCCGTCGCTGACGGGCTCCATCCTGGAGGGCGTCACCCGCGACTCCCTGCTCACCGTCGCCCGCGACCTCGGCTACGCGTCCGAGGAGGGCCGCGTCTCCATCGACCAGTGGCAGACGGACGCCGAGAACGGCACCCTCACCGAGGTCTTCGCCTGCGGTACGGCGGCCGTCATCACCCCCGTCGGCACGGTCAAGCGCGCGAGCGCCGAGTGGCAGCAGGCGGGCGGCGAGCCCGGCGAGGTCACCCTGAAGCTGCGCGAGGCGCTGCTCGACATCCAGCGGGGCACGTCCGAGGACAAGCACGGCTGGATGCACCGGCTCGGCTAGTCGTATGCGCTGTGCCTTCCCCGTGCGGGCGTCGGTCGGTTCCGCGCGGCACGGGGAAGGTGCCCTCTATTTTGAGTGACGCTCAATACGAGGGGCCCCCTTCTGTGCTCAGGAATTCCCTGTATAGGGGTTCTTCATTTAGAGTGCCGTTCAAAGGAGGGCGGCACCATGAGACTCACCCCCACGGAACGCGACCGGCTGCTGCTCTTCGGGGCCGCCGAGCTGGCCCGGGCCAGAAGGGCACGCGGCCTCAGGCTCAACGTGCCGGAGGCGACCGCGCTGATCGCGGACACCGTGTGCGAGGCCGCCCGGGACGGAAAACGGCTCGCGGAGGCGATCGAGGCGGCCCGCTGTGTACTCGGGCCCGACGACGTCCTGCCCGGCGTCGCCGACGTCGTCACGGAGGTGCATGTCGAGGCCGTCTTCGACGACGGTTCGCGACTGGCCGTGGTGAGCGACCCGATCGGCGGCGGCCTGGGGGAGGACGCGCCGGGCGCCCTGCTGCCGGGGCCCGCGCACGCCGACCCCGAGGCGGTCCTGCGGCTCACCGTCACCAACACCGCGACCGTGCCGGTCTCGGTCACCTCGCACTTCCACTTCTTCGAGGCCAACCCGCGCCTGGACTTCGCCCGCGCCGAGGCCTACGGCATGCGGCTCGCAGTGCCCGCCGGGTCGTCGGTGCGGTTCGGGCCGGGGGAGTCGCAGGAGGTCGGCCTGGTACCGATCGGCGGCGCCCGGGTCGCCATCGGCTTCGCCGGACTCGTCGACGGCCCGCTGGACACGCCGGGCGCCCGCGAGGAGGCACTGCACCGCGCCCTGGCCTGCGGCTACCTGGGCGTGCCGGGGGCGAGGGATGGGGCCGGCGGGCTGGACAGCCGGGACCGGGCCGGCGCGTCGGAAGCGTCCAGAGAGGTGGAGACCTGGGACCGGACCGGGGGACCGGGCGCGTCCGGTGGGTTGGAGAGCCGGGGCCGGGCCGGTGGGTCCGAGGCATCGGGCGGGTCGGAGAGCCGGGGCCGCACCGGCGCATCGGAAGCGTCCGGAGAGGTGGCGACCGGGGACGGGACCGGTGCACCGGACGTATTCGGCGGGTCGGAGACGCGGGGCCGGGCTGGTGCGTCCGAGGCATCGGGCGGGTCGGAGGCCCGGAGCCGCACCGGTGTATCGGAAGCGTCCGGCGGGTTGGAGAGCAGGGACCGGACCGGCGGACCGGACGCATCCGGCGGGTCGGAGACCCGGGGCCGGGCCGGCGCACCCGGAGCGTTCGGTGGCGTGGAGGGTGTGCGATGAGTCGGCCCGGAGGGCATCCTGCCGAGGCTCGCCGGCTCACGCCGTACGAGTACGCGGCCACCCACGGGCCCCGGGCCGGTGACCGTATCCGGCTCGGCGACTCGGGGCTGACGGTCCGAGTCGAGTCCGACTCCCAGCGTTACGGCGACGAGTTCCTGGCCGGCTTCGGGAAGACCGCCCGCGACGGGCTGCACCTCAAGGCCGCCGCCGTCCGGGAGACCTGTGACGTCGTCATCAGCAACGTCGTCGTGATCGACGCGGTGCTCGGCATCCGGAAGGTGTCCATCGGGATCCGGGAGGGACGGATCTCGGCCATCGGACGGGCCGGGAACCCCGACACCCTCGACGGGGTCGACGTCGTGGTCGGCACGGGCACGTCCATCGTGTCCGGCGAGGGGCTGATCGCCACCGCCGGGGCCGTGGACACCCATGTGCATCTGCTGTCGCCGCGCGTCATGGAGGCCTCGCTCGCCTCCGGAGTCACCACGATCATCGGCCAGGAGTTCGGTCCGGTCTGGGGCGTCGGCGTCAACTCGCCGTGGGCGCTGCGGCACGCGTTCGGCGCGTTCGACGCCTGGCCGGTCAACATCGGCTTCCTCGGCCGGGGTTCGTCCTCCCACCCGGCCCCCCTGGTCGAGGCGCTGGCCGAGGGCGGGGCGAGCGGCTTCAAGGTGCACGAGGACATGGGCGCCCACACCCGCGCGCTGGACACGGCGTTGCGCGTGGCCGAGGAGCACGACGTCCAAGTCGCCCTGCACAGCGACGGGTTGAACGAGTGCCTGTCCGTCGAGGACACCCTGCGGGTGCTGGAGGGCCGCACCATCCACGCCTTCCACATCGAGGGCTGCGGCGGCGGACACGTCCCGAACGTCCTGAAGATGGCCGGCGTCCCGAACGTCATCTGCTCCTCCACCAACCCCACCCTGCCCTTCGGCCGGGACGCCGTCGCCGAGCACTACGGCATGATCGTCTCCGTCCACGACCTCAAGCCCGACCTGCCGGGTGACGCGGCGATGGCCCGTGACCGCATCCGCGCCGGGACCATGGGCGCCGAGGACGTGCTGCACGACCTGGGCGCCATCGGCATCACCTCCTCCGACGCGCAGGGCATGGGCCGGGCCGGCGAGACCGTACGCCGTACCTTCGCCATGGCCGGGAAGATGAAGGCCGAGTTCGGCGCGCCCGAGGAGCACGACAACGAGCGCGTCCTGCGCTACATCGCCAAGCTGACCGTCAACCCGGCCGTCGCACACGGTCTTTCGCACGAGGTGGGCTCGATCGAGGTCGGCAAGCTGGCCGACATCGTGCTGTGGCGCCCGGAGTACTTCGGAGCGAAGCCGCAGCTCGTGCTGAAGTCCGGCTTCCCCGCGTACGGCGTCGTCGGCGACCCCGGCGCGGCCACCGACACCTGCGAACCCCTCGTCCTGGGCCCGCAGTTCGGCGCGCACGGCGCCACCCCGGCCGACATCTCCGTGGCGTTCGTCGCCCAGACCGCCCTCGACCAGGGCAACGACCGTATGCCGACCCGCCGGCGCAGGGTCGCCGTCCGCGGCACCCGCGGCATCGGACCCGCCGACCTGCGCCGCAACTCCCGTACCGGAGCGGTGGAGGTGGACCAGCGCACCGGGCTCGTCACCCTCGACGGGGAGCCGATCCGCTCCGAGCCCGCCGACTCCGTCTCCCTCAACCGCCTCTACTTCCTCTGAGGACCACCGATGACCGCTGCCGCCGACGGCTTCCGCATGCCCGCCGAATGGACCCCGCACCAGCGCACCTGGATGGCATGGCCGGGCCCCAACCCGACCTTCGACGACCCGGATGACCTCATCGCCGCCCGTATGGCCTGGGCCTCCGTCGCCCGCGCGATCCTCCGCTTCGAACCGGTGACGGTCGTGTGCGGCCCCGGTCAGTCGGCGGCCGCGCAGGCACTGCTGGGCCCCGGCGTCGACACCGTGGAGCGCGAGCTCGACGACGCCTGGATGCGGGACATCGGGCCGACCTTCCTCACCGACGGACGGGAACTGGCCGCCGTGGACTGGACGTTCAACGGCTGGGGCGCCCAGGGCTGGGCCCGCTGGGAGCACGACGCGAAGATCGCCGCGTATGTGGCGGACCTCGCCGGTTCCGCCCGCACGTACGCCTCGCGGCTGGTGAACGAGGGCGGCGCGATCCATGTCGACGGCGAGGGCACCGTCCTGCTCACGGAGACGGTCCAGCTCGGTCCGGAGCGCAATCCCGGGTGGACGCGGGAGCAGGTCGAGGCGGAGGTCCACGGGATGCTCGGCACCCGTAAGGCGATCTGGCTGCCGCGCGGTCTGACCGCCGACTATCCCCCGTACGGCTTCGGGACCCTCGGGCATGTCGACATCGTGGCCGCCTTCGCCCGCCCCGGGGTCGTGGTCGCGCACCACCAGCCGGACCCCGCGCACCCCGACCACGAGGTCACCAAGGAGGTCATCGGGCTGCTCAAGGCCCAGACCGACGCGCGCGGGCGGCGGCTCGAGGTGGTCGAGGTCCCCGCCCCGACCGCCCTGGAGACCGACGGCCACTGGGCCGACTACTCCTACATCAACCACTACCTCTGCAACGGCGGCGTCGTGCTCTGCGGCTTCGACGACCCGCGCGACGAGATCGCGGCCGGCATCTTCCGCCGCCTCTTCCCCGAGCGCACGGTGACCCTGGTGGACGCCCGGACGATCTTCTCCGGTGGCGGCGGCATCCACTGCGTCACCCAGCAGCAGCCGCGGGTGGGCGTCCGGTAGAACGTACGCGTGAACGTGCTGATCCGCGCCGCCCGCGAAGCCCGGCTGACCGAGCCGCCACGCGCCCTCCCGGACGTACCGCCCCGCCCGGAGTACGACAGCGCCAAGAACCCCGACGGCTCGCGCCGCGCCCCCGCGACCGTGCCGCGCGGCACGTACGCGGTGGACCCCGAGCCGTGCGGGGCGCCGTACGTGCCGCATCCGGACCCGGAATGGTGCGGCACCGCGCACCCGGGCAACGCGTGCATGGGCGACCCCGACGGACCGGGGTTCCTGATCTCCGCCGGGCCGCGCGACACCCTGGTGGTCCACCCCGAGGACACCCGCGGGTGGCTGTCCGACAACCCCGCCCTCGAGGAGATCGGCTGCTGTGGCGCGCCCGGGCGCGAGGGGCCCAACGAGGTGTGCGGCGGATGCGGGGTGGTCGTGGCGACCCTCTTCTCCGACTGCGCCGGGCCCTACGAGACCCACTTCCTGCCGGGCGCGGTGCGGGTGGCCGCCGTATGAGCTCGCCCCGGCGCACCCCGGCCCCGCCGCGCGAGCGCATTCTCGCCGCCGCCATGGAGATGATCGCCGAGCGCGGTCTGGAGAAGCTGACCATGGCCGCCCTCGGCCGCGAGGTCGGCATGAGCAGCGGGCACCTGATCTACTACTTCGGCTCCAAGGACGAGCTGCTGCTGCAGACCCTGGAGTGGAGCGAGGGCCGGCTCGGGGCCGACCGGGGGCGCCTGCTGGGCCGTACCGGACCGGTGCGTGAGCGGATCGACGCGTACGTGGATCTCTACGTCCCCGACGGGCACCGCGATCCGCACTGGACCCTGTGGCT
Organism: Streptomyces gilvus; assembly: GCF_022513565.1. Classification (GTDB taxonomy): domain Bacteria; phylum Actinomycetota; class Actinomycetes; order Streptomycetales; family Streptomycetaceae; genus Streptomyces; species Streptomyces gilvus. Next base: position 138,549 of record NZ_JAKWBE010000013.1, read on the forward strand.
GGAGGTCTGGAACCGCTCGCAGAACGCCGACGACGACGCCCGCGACCGGCAGGCCGCGATCGAGGGTGTCTGGCACCGGGACCTGGTGGCGCTGATCGCGGAGGGGGTCTCGCGGGGCGAGTTCCGCCCGGTCGACCCGGACCGCTGCGCCACCCGGCTGCGGGCCCTGCTGGACGGCTTCTCCGTGCATGTGGCCGTGGGCCTGCGCGGCTGGGACCGGGCGCAGGTTCTCGGCCACGTACGGGAGTTCCTGGACGAGACCCTCCTCGCGGACGCGTGACTCCGTCCGTTTCCTCGTTCACGACCCTGACGTGATCGACCGCATCCTGAGACAACGGTGAGCCGAGCACGGAGGCTGTGCCAAACTGCCTCCGTGCTCTCGTTCGCCATGATTATTGGCAGCAGGCGCGCCGGTCCGCAGTGACCGCCACGTACGACCAGGTACGGGCGGACGCCGTCGTCCTCGACCCGCGCGCAGACCTCTCGCACCCGCGAGAGGTTTTTCGCTTTTCTGGCCCACCTTCAGCCGGAGGCAAAGCGCGAGGGACCATGGGAGGACGGTGGAGCCGGTCATTCCGGTAACGACGTATCCACTGGGATCCAACACAGGAGCCTTGACACCATGACCGCAACCAGCGAGCTCGACGATTCGTTCCACGTCTTCGACACCACCCTGCGCGACGGCGCGCAGCGCGAGGGCATCAACCTCACCGTCGCCGACAAGCTCGCGATCGCACGGCACCTGGACGACTTCGGCGTGGGCTTCATCGAGGGCGGCTGGCCCGGCGCCAACCCGCGGGACACCGAGTTCTTCGCGCGTGCCCGCCAGGAGATCGACTTCCAGCACGCCCAGCTCGTCGCGTTCGGCGCGACCCGCCGCGCCGGCGCCAAGGCGAGCGAGGACCCGCAGGTCAAGGCGCTCCTGGACTCGGGCGCCGAGGTGATCACCCTGGTCGCCAAGTCCCACGACCGGCACGTGGAGCTCGCGCTGCGCACCACGCTGGACGAGAACCTGGAGATGGTCCGCGACACCGTCTCCCACCTGGTCTCCGAGGGCCGCCGCGTCTTCGTCGACTGCGAGCACTTCTTCGACGGCTACCGGGCGAACCCGGAGTACGCGAAGGCGGTCGTACGAGCCGCCTCGGACGCCGGCGCCTCCGTCGTCATCCTCTGCGACACCAACGGCGGCATGCTCCCGGCCCAGGTCCAGGCCGTGGTCTCGACGGTGCTCGCCGACACCGGCGCCCGCCTCGGCATCCACGCCCAGGACGACACGGGCTGCGCGGTCGCCAACACCCTCGCCGCCGTGGACGCGGGCGCGACCCACGTGCAGTGCACGGCCAACGGCTACGGCGAGCGCGTCGGCAACGCCAACCTCTTCCCCGTGGTCGCGGCCCTGGAACTGAAGTACGGCAAGAAGGTCCTGCCCGAGGGCAGGCTCCGCGAGATGACGAGGATCTCGCACGCCATCGCGGAGGTCGTCAACCTCACCCCCTCCACCCATCAGCCCTACGTGGGTGTCTCGGCCTTCGCCCACAAGGCGGGACTGCACGCCTCCGCGATCAAGGTCGACCCGGACCTGTACCAGCACATCGACCCGGAGCTGGTCGGCAACACCATGCGGATGCTGGTCTCCGACATGGCGGGCCGCGCCTCGGTCGAGCTCAAGGGCAAGGAGCTGGGCGTCGACCTGGGCGGCGACCGCGAGCTGGTGGGCCGGGTCGTGGAGCGGGTGAAGGAGCGCGAGCTCAGGGGCTACACCTACGAGGCGGCCGACGCGAGCTTCGAACTCCTCCTGCGCTCCGAGGTCCAGGGCAAGCCCCTGCGCTACTTCCAGGTCGAGTCCTGGCGGGCGATCGTCGAGGACCGCCCCGACGGCACCCACGCCAACGAGGCCACGGTCAAGCTCTTCGCCAAGGGCGAGCGCATCGTCGCCACCGCCGAGGGCAACGGTCCGGTCAACGCCCTCGACCGGGCCCTGCGCGTGGCGCTCGAGAAGATCTACCCCCAGCTCGCCAAGCTCGACCTGGTCGACTACAAGGTCCGCATCCTCGAGGGCGTCCACGGCACCGAGTCCACCACCCGCGTCCTGATCTCCACCTCCGACGGCACGGCCGAATGGTCCACGGTCGGCGTCGCGGAGAACGTGATCGCCGCGTCCTGGCAGGCTCTTGAGGACGCGTACACCTACGGCCTGCTGCGGGCCGGGGTCGAACCGGCCGAGTAACCCGCCCCGCCTCAGCAGGAGCCCGCGGCGAGCCCCTCGAACTCGCCGCGGCTCATGACCCGGTCGTCGGCCCAGACCTGGCCGGGCTTCAGCCGGGCGAGGTCGGCGGCGCGGAAGGTGACGATGCCCGTGTACTCGTAGTTGAACTCGGCCTTCCCGAACGCGAGTTGATAGGTGTACGCAGGCACCGGCCGTTGCTGTCCGATGGCCTTGGCATGCCAGTCGGCCGGCGGTGAGAACAGTGGGAACTCGGCGTCGGAGCCATGTCGTCTGCCCGGCACCCGCCACCCGGAGAGGTTCTTCTCGGAATCCGCCGGCGCCCCGGCGAGCGACAGCCCCTGGATCAGGTCGTCGCCGCAGGGCCGCAGCACGGCGTTCGGCGCCCCGTCGGCGTCGAGTTCCACCGCCGCCAACGGCAGGACCACAGCACCGCACCCGCTCAGCAACAGCGCCCCACCCGCGATCCCGGCCACCGCCGCCCCCGTACGTCTCATGCTTCGACGATGCCATCGGCGGAACGCCGTACGGCCATCCTTGTGCACCGATCCCGTTACGGACCACAACGGCGTGGCTGACGCGACGTCTTGACGGGTCCACGAGCCCTCAGTTAACTCACGGCGTGAGCTAAGTTCCGAGTGAACCCTGAGAGTCGAGGGAAGGTCCATGCCGAGAACCGCCCTGCTCGTCTCCGCCGCCCTGCTCGCCGCCGCACTGCCCCTGAGTTCGGCGAGTGCCGCCGACGACCCCGCCCCCACCCCCGTCGACCGCTTCGAGGGCGAAGTCCCCTTCGCCGCGCAGCCCGCCGAGGGGATCTTCACCTGGGGCGGTGACAGTGACGACCCGCCCGCGCTCCGGCTGGCTGCACGGTCCGACGCGCCCGAGGGCGCGAAGGTCCTCGCCGGGACCTACGACATCAGCGGCTACGGCGGCTTCACCCACGACTACGAGGCCGACGCCCCCGCCCACGACTGGTCAGCCCACAAGGGCATCCGCTTCTGGTGGGACGGCCAGGACAACGGCAAGAAGGTCGCCTTCGAGATCAAGGACGGCGGCGCGGGCGGCGAGGCATCCGAGCTGTGGACGGCGTCCTTCACCGACGACTTCACCGGCTGGAAGCAGATCGAGATCCCCTTCACCGACTTCGTCTACCGCACCGATTACCAGCCCGTCGGCGGCATCGACCACGTCCTGGGGCTGACTCGGATGTGGGGCTACGCCGTCACGCTCCCGGTCGGCGTCAAGGGCGAGTTCGCCATGGACGACGTCGAGTTGTACGGCAGGGCCGACCAGTCCCTGCGGGCGAGCGTCACGACCGACTCGGCAGTCCACCCGGTGCGGGAAGGCGGCACGGCCACCGTCAAGGTCACCCTCGCCACCACCGGATCCGCCCCCGTCGACGACCCCGTCACCGTCACCTACGAGACCGCCACCAACGGCACCGCCACCCCCGGCAAGGACTACACCCCGGTCTCCGGCACCCTCACCTTCCCCGCGGGCACCGCCTCCGGTGCGACGCGCACCATCACGGTCCCGACCCTGAAGGACCGGTCCGCCGAGACGGCCGAGACCATCCCGCTGAAGCTCACCGTCACCGGCGCGAAACCGCCCGCCGAGACCCCGCAGATCGTCATCGACGCGCACGGACTGCCGTATCTCGACGCCAAGTTGCCCGTCAGGAAGCGCGTCGCCGATCTCCTCTCCCGGATGTCCCTGGCGGAGAAGGTGGGTCAGATGACCCAGGCCGAGCGCGGGGCGGTCGGGGAGGGCGCCGACGTCACGGCGTACGACCTCGGCTCGCTTCTCTCGGGCGGTGGTTCGACCCCCACGCCCAACACCCCGGCCGCCTGGGCCAGGATGATCGACGGCTTCCAACTCCGCGCCCGAGCAACCCGCTTGCAGATCCCGCTCATCTACGGCGTCGACGCCGTCCACGGCCACAACAACCTGGCCGGCGCCACGATCATGCCGCACAACATCGGCCTCGGCGCCACCCGGGATCCCCAACTCGCCGAGAAAATCGGCGCGGTGACGGCCAGTGAGGTCCGCGTCACCGGCATCCCCTGGGACTTCGCGCCCTGCCTCTGCGTCTCCCGCGACGAACGATGGGGTCGCGCGTACGAGTCCTTCGGCGAGGACCCGGCCCTCGTCCAGTCCATGGAGACGATCATCCAGGGCCTCCAAGGCCGCCCGGACGGACGGGACTTGAGCCGGAACGACAAGGTGCTCGCCACCGCCAAGCACTTCGTCGGCGACGGCGGCACCGAGTACGGCTCCTCCACCACCGGCACCTACACCATCGACCAGGGCGTCACCAAGGTCACCCGGCAGCAACTGGAGGCCGTTCACCTGGCGCCGTACCGGACGGCCGTCGACCGTGGCATCGGCACCGTCATGCCCTCGTACTCCTCGCTCGACATCCTCGGCGACGGACAGGGCCCGGTGAGGATGCACGCCCGCGGCGACATGATCAACGGCGTCCTCAAGGGCCGTATGGGCTTCGACGGGTTCGTCATCAGCGACTGGAACGCCATCGACCAGCTCCCCGGCGACTACCCGGCGCACGTGCGCACCGCGGTCGACGCGGGCGTCGACATGATGATGGTGCCGTACGGCTACAAGGACTTCAGCGCCACCCTGGCCGACGAGGTCGGGGCGGGCCGGGTCAGCGAGCGGCGGATCGACGACGCCGTGTCGCGCATCCTCACCCAGAAGTTCCGGCTGGGCCTCTTCGAGCATCCCTACGCCGACACCACGGGCGCCTCCCGGATCGGTTCCGCCGCACACCGGGCCGTGGCCCGGCAGGCGGCCGCCGAGTCGCAGGTGCTGCTGAAGAACGCCCACGGCGTCCTGCCGCTGAGGAAGAACCAGAAGGTCTACGTCGCCGGGTCCAACGCCGACGACCTCGGCAACCAGACCGGCGGCTGGACCATCACCTGGCAGGGCGCCTCCGGCACCCACACCCAGGGCACCACCATCCTCGACGCGATGCGCGAGGACGGGGACGTCACCTACTCCAAGGACGCCTCCGCGCCCACGGCCGGTTACGACGTCGGCGTGGTCGTCGTGGGCGAGACCCCGTACGCCGAGGGCGTCGGAGACGTCGGCAACGGCCACGACCTCCAGCTGTCGGCCGCCGACAAGGCCGCCGTCGACAAGGTGTGCGCCGCCATGAGGTGCGCGGTGCTGATCGTCTCCGGGCGCCCCCAGCTGATCGGCGACCGGCTCGGCGCGATCGACGCGCTGGTGGCCTCCTGGCTGCCCGGCACCGAGGGCGAGGGAGTGGCCGACGTCCTCTACGGCAAGCGGCCCTTCACCGGCCGACTCCCCGTCACCTGGCCCAGGTCGGAGGCCCAGCTGCCGATCAACGTCGGCGACGCCTCCTACGACCCGCAGTACCCGTACGGCTGGGGCCTGACAACCGGGACCAAGGTGCCCTCGGGCGGCGCGGCCACGCTGAAGGCGCTCGGCGTCGCGGCGGCGGCCGCCGAACGGGCCGGGGCGGACGCGGCAGGCCGCGCGCTCGTCACCAAGGCCCGCCTGATCGTCCAGGAGAAGGTGGGCCAGGGCATCACGGCGGCGATCGCGAAGCCCTTCGCCGACGCGGACCACCTCGCGCTCACCGGGCGGTACGGGGCGGCCGTACAGAAGCTGACCGAGGCCTACCGGGCCGGCTGAGGGAAGGCCGCCACCTGCCGCCACCTACACGGATGACCAGTTTTGGGAGGCTTCGGGTAGCTTCGAACCATGAAGGCCGTCGCTTGGACCCGAAGCCTCCCAGGGGTGCTGGTGGCCCTGTTGCTCGCCGCGCTGACCGTCCTGGCGGCGGGCGTGCCACGGGCCTCGGCCGACACGAGCGTCTCCGCGATCGCGCAGGCGCTGCGCGAGAGCCCCGTCTACGTGGATCCGGCCGCCTCCGGGCAGGTGTCGAAGGCGGACGCCGACGCTCTCGCCAGGGAGATCAAGGACGCCGACAAGCCCCTCTTCGTCGCCGTCCTCCCCGCTGGCTACCCCACGCAGAACCTCTTCCAGAACCTCCGCACCGCCACCGGGATCACCGGCCTGTACGCGATCCGCCTCGGCGACCGCTTCGACGCCCGCGCCGACTCCGCGGTCCTGCCCCGCACCGCGGTACAGAACCTGGTCACCAGCGTGCGGCCGGACCGGGACGCGAAGACCCAGCTGACCGACTTCGCCGACCGTGCCCTCGCCAACATGGGCGGTTCGGCACCCTCCGGCTGGCGGCCCCGGTCCTCCGGCGGCGGGGTGTCCGCCCCCGCGCTGATCACCGTGGGCGCGGTGCTGGTCGCCGGGGGCGGGGGAGCGTACGCGCTGGTACGGCGGAACAGGCGCCGGCGTGCCGAGGAGCAGCGGGCCGCGCTGGAGCGGCTGCGGGTCGTCGTGGACGAGGACATCACGGCGTTCGGCGAGGAACTGGACCGGCTCGACTTCCACCCGGCGGAGGCGGGCGCGGACGACGCGATGCGCGCCGACTACGAACGCGCGCTGGACGCCTACGAACAGGCCAAGTCCTCCATGGCCGCCGCGCTGAAACCCGAGGACGTCCGGTCCGTCACCCAGGCCCTGGAGGACGGCCGCTTCAGCCTCGCCCAGCTCGCCGCCCGCCGCGAGGGGCGCCCGCTGCCCGAACGCCGGCCGCCCTGCTTCTTCGACCCGCGCCACGGCCCGTCCGTCGCGGACGCCACCTGGACGCCCCCGGGCGGTGCCCCGCGCGAGGTGCCGGTCTGCGCGGCCGACGCCACCCGTCTCGCCGACGGCCGCGACCCCGTCATCCGCGAGGTCGACACCGACTACGGCCGCCGCCCCTACTGGGACGCGGGCCCGGCCTACGGCCCCTGGGCGGGCGGCTACTTCGGCGGCGGCCTCCTGCCCGGCCTCCTCGTCGGCACCCTCCTCGGCAGCATGATGGCGACCCCCTCCTACGCGGCCGACTACGGCACCGGCTACGGCGACTTCGACACGTACGGCGGTCCCGGCGGCCCAGGCGGTTACGACGGCGGAGACGTCTCGGGCGCGGACTTCGACCCCGGCGACTTCAGCGGCGGCTTCGGCGACGGGGGAGGGGACTTCGGGGGCGGGGGCGACGGAGGGGACTTCGGCGGGGGGTTCTGAGACGGCGGGCCGCGCCTGTAGCGGGGTTGAGTCAGGGGCGGGGGTTCAGATCCTCTTCGCCCGGTGCCTCGACCTCCGCGTTCGCCAGTCGCTCCATCACCTCCGCCGCCAGCGCCAGCACCCCCCGTTCGGTCTCGCCGAGCGTCCCGAGGGCACGGGCCAGCCACATGTCCCGCTCGGCCATGTCGTCCTCGACCGCGAGGCGCCCGGCCTCGGTCAGGGACAGGACGGACTGGCGCCGGTCGTTCGGATCCGGTGCCCGCAGGATGAGCCCCTCCGTCTCCAGCTCCGCGAACACCCGGGTCAGTGACTGCGGCCGCTGCCGCTCGGCCGCCGCGACCTCACCGGGGGTGGAGGGCCCGTGCCGATGCAGATGACCGAGCACCGACAGCTGGTTCGGGCTGAGACACCCGTCCCCGCGCTCCTGCCGCAGCCGACGGTTGAGCCGGATGACACCGCGCCGGATCCGGGCGGCTTCGGGAAGGTGGTCCATGACCATAGATCGTACGCGACTATTTACTACCTCACTCGCGCTTCCCTCCGTAGTATCGGTCAGGTGACCGCCAAACTAATACGCAATGCGTACGAAGCGGGGCTGACAATGACCGCCGTACTGCTCTGCTGGGCCACCGCCCTGTTCCTGGAAGGCGCCGCCGGACTCCACACCGACGTCCTCGTCCTCGCGGTCTCCCTGACCCTCATCCTGTCCGCCACACAGCGCACCGCCGACACCCGCCGTCGCCTCACCTCACTGGTTGTGCTGCCCGCGACGGCCGGCGTCTCGATCTTCCTGGGCCGGCTGATCGCCTCCCACTACGCGCTCGGCGCCGCCGTCTACACGGCCTGGATGGCGCTGACCATCTGGATCCGCCGCTACGGCCCCGCCGCCACGAAGATCGGCACGCTGCTGGCGCTCCCGCTGGTCGCCCTCCTCGTCGTCCCGGGTCCCGCGCTGCCGCCCAAGGCGCAGAGCGGGCTGGTCACTTGGGGCTGGTCGGCGTTGATCGGCGCGCTGGCGTGCGCCTTCGTCTGGCTGGTGCAGGCGCTCGGCGACCGGTTCGGGCCCTGGCGCGCGGAACCGGCTCCCGAGCCGCCGCGCCGTCCCTCGCGGCTGCACCCCCGCCCCAGCACCCGGATGGCGCTGCAGATGGCGGCGGGGATCGCCGCCGCCTTCACCCTCGGCGCCCTGCTCTTCGACCACCACTGGCCGTGGGTCGTCCTCACCGCGTACGTCGCCGCGAGCGGCAACCGCGGCCGCGGTGACGTACTGCGCAAGGGGATCGAGCGGCTCGCGGGAGCCTGCGCGGGCACGCTGCTCGCGGTGGGGGTGGCGGCGGCGGGCGTCACGGGGCCCGCCTCGGTCGCGCTGATGTTCGCCGTCCTCGCGGTCGCGCTGTGCCTGCGCCCCTTCAACTACGCGTACTGGGCCGCCGGCATGACCTGCGCCCTGTCCCTCCTCCTCGGCTACTTCGGCCAGGACGCCCAACACCTGCTGCCGACCCGCCTGGAGGGCATCGCCGTCGGCGCGGCCCTGTCGGTGGCGTCCGCCTGGTGGCTCCTCCCGGTACGTCGCAGGCGCCCCACGGCGACCAGGGTCGCGGTACGTCCGAGCGAGGGCTGAGAAGGGGCTGTCGGACCGGTATCCATCGCCCGGCCCACGCCCTTACGCTCCGGCCATGGTGACTCCGTCCGAGGGCCGGGACCGGGACGTCGTCGAGAACATCGGCGCGGACCGTCCGCTGCTCCGGGAGCGCTGGCAGGCGTTGTCGCGCCGCGTCCGGGTGACGGCCGCCGTGTCCTCCGGCGCTCTCGCGCTGGGCGCGCTCCTCGCGTACGCCGTGGCCACCCGCCCTCCGCCCGCGCCGCCCGACCCGGTCGCCGCCACCAGTGTCCGGATCACCGGCGTGGAGATGCCGCAGCGCTACAGCCTGGATTTCGGCATCACCGTGCGCATCGCATCCGCTTCCCCGGTGACGTTCACGGGAACGAGACAGGGCTACGACGGCTTTCTCCAGCCCCTGGCCGCCCGGGGCGCCGTGCTCCCGCCCGGTCACGCCCTCGTCCTGCACACGCGCGTCAACGTCTACTGCCAGCTGCCTCTGCCCTCGCTCGGAACGCCCCTGTTGTTCGTGACCGTGCGCAACGCCCGCCGAGAGGGCCAGGCCCCGGTCGTACCCACCGCGGCCCAGTTCGCCGACATAAGCCGCGCCGTACAGCGCATCTGCGTGCACTGACGCGCGTACCCCGGGACCGCCACGATTAGGACAGTTCTCGGCCTACTACCGGCCTACGGTGTCGCCATGACCGCTCATGACCTCGGAGAAGCCCTGCCCTTCGCCTCCGTCACGGACCTCGACGCCTGGCTGGAGATCCACCCCGCCCCGCACCCCGGACTCTGGGTGAAGGTCGCCAAGAAGGGGTCCGGGATCGTCTCCGTGACCTGGGGCGAGGTCAATGACGTCGCCCTCTGCCACGGCTGGATCACCGGGCAGCGCAAGGCGCTTGACGAGAGTTGCTTCCTGCAGAAGATCACGCCGCGCCGGCCCGGCAGCCTCTGGTCGATGGTCAATGTGCGGCGGGTGGCGGAACTGACCGCCGCCGGGCGCATGCGGCCCGCCGGCCTCGCCGAGGTGGCCGCCGCCCAGACGGACGGGCGGTGGGCGGCGGCGTACGCCTCACAGCGCGAGGCCGCCGTGCCCGAGGACCTCGCGGCGGCACTGGAGCGCGATCCCGAGGCCGGGGCCGCCTTCGACGCCCTCGGCCGGACCGACCGCTACCAGGTGATCTTCGCCCTGCTCACGGCCCGTACGCCCAAGGGCAGGGCGGCCAGACTGGCGGCCGCCCTGGCGCGGCTCCGTACGGCGACACCGCGCGCGCAGGCGTGACGACTCAGGCGGTCTTGATCGCCGAGATGTCGAAGTTCAGCTTGATCTTGTCGGAGACCAGCACGCCACCCGTCTCCAGGGCCGCGTTCCAGGTCAGGCCCCAGTCGGAGCGCTTGATCTCCGCCTTGCCCTCGAAGCCGACGCGCTCGTTGCCGAAGGGGTCCTTCGCGGCGCCGTTGAACTCCAGGTCGATGGTGATCGGCTTGGTCGTGCCGAGGATCTCCAGGTCACCGGTGATGCGGTAGTCCTCGCCACCGAGCGACTCCGCCTTGGTGGAGCGGAAGGTCATGGTGGGGAACTCGTCGGTCTTGAAGAAGTCCGCGCTCTTCAGGTGTCCGTCCCGGTCCGCGGACCCGGTGTCGATGCTCTCCATCTTGACGTCGATGGAGGCGGTCGACGCGGACGGGTCGGCGCCGTCCAGGTGCAGGGTCCCGCTGAAGTCGTTGAACTTGCCCTTGACGTTGGTGACCATCGCGTGCCGGACGGTGAAGCCGATCGTGGAGTGGGCCGCGTCAATGGTGTAGTCGCCGGTCAGCGCGGTGAGGTCGTTCGCCATGACATGCTCCTCGGAGGTGATGTTGAATGTTGAACTACTCAACGAGGATGACCGTAGACCTATTCCCTTGCGCTTTCAACATCATCTGCGAAGTGTCGGCACCCGCCTGCCGATGGGGTGAACCCCTCGAACGGGTGAACCCGTCGAGATCATCTGGGATCATCCGGTGCGCGGGGTGTCGTGGGCCGGCGACTCGGTCGAGACCCTGGCCACGGGCCCTTGCCCGAGGGGCCGCGTCACCCCGGCGTGTCCTGTGCGACGCACCGATGTGAGCTGACTCTCGACTGACGGGTTTGTGCGACCCCTACAAGCCCAGGGCCCTCTGAGCAGTCGGAACGCCTGCATGCCCCTTGGGTTCTGTTCAGTGGTACCAGGAAAACGGGCCGGAGACTGTACGGAGTCGACGGCTCGCTTTCCCCGGTGTCCTTCGTAAGGTCGCTACATGACCGTTTTGGATGAGGCGCCGAGTGAGTCGACGGGTGAGCCGACGGACGCGCGCGGGCGGGTCGCCGAGCTGCACGAGATCCGTGCGCAGGCGCTCGCCGGGCCGAGCGAGAAGGCGACCGAGGCGCAGCACGCCAAGGGCAAGCTGACCGCACGGGAGCGCATCGAGCTGCTCCTGGACCCGGACTCCTTCCGGGAGGTCGAGCAGCTGCGCCGGCACCGCGCCACCGGCTTCGGCCTGGAGACCAAGAAGCCGCACACCGACGGTGTCATCACCGGCTGGGGGACGGTGGAGGGCCACACGGTCTTCGTCTACGCCCATGACTTCCGCATCTTCGGCGGCGCGCTGGGCGAGGCCCACGCCACGAAGATCCACAAGATCATGGACATGGCCATCGCGGCCGGTGCCCCGCTGGTCTCCCTGAACGACGGCGCGGGCGCCCGTATCCAGGAGGGCGTCTCCGCCCTGGCCGGCTACGGCGGCATCTTCCAGCGCAACACCAAGGCCTCCGGTGTCATCCCGCAGATCTCGGTGATGCTCGGCCCGTGCGCCGGCGGCGCGGCCTACAGCCCCGCCCTCACCGACTTCGTCTTCATGGTCCGCGAGACCTCGCAGATGTTCATCACCGGCCCCGACGTCGTCAAGGCGGTCACCGGCGAGGAGATCACCCAGAACGGCCTCGGCGGCGCGGACGTGCACGCCGAGACCTCCGGGGTCTGTCACTTCGCGTACGACGACGAGGAGACCTGCATCGCCGAGGTGCGCTACCTCCTCTCCCTCCTCCCGCAGAACAACCGCGAGAACCCCCCGCGGGTGGAGCCCACGGACGCGGTCGACCGCCGCTCCGACGTCCTGCTCGACCTGGTCCCGGCCGACGGCAACCGCCCGTACGACATGGCCAAGGTCATCGAGGAGATCGTCGACGACGGGGAGTACCTGGAGGTCCACGAGCGCTGGGCGCGGAACATCATCTGCGCGCTGGCCCGGCTGGACGGCCAGGTCGTCGGCATCGTGGCGAACCAGCCGCAGACCCTCGCCGGCGTCCTCGACATCGAGGCCTCGGAAAAGGCTGCGCGTTTCGTCCAGATGTGTGACGCTTTCAACATCCCGATCGTCACCTTCCTGGACGTCCCCGGGTTCCTCCCGGGCGTCGACCAGGAGCACGGCGGCATCATCCGCCACGGCGCGAAGCTGCTCTACGCCTACTGCAACGCGACCGTGCCGCGGATCTCGCTGATCCTGCGCAAGGCGTACGGCGGTGCCTACATCGTCATGGACAGCCAGTCCATCGGTGCCGACCTGACGTACGCGTGGCCGACGAACGAGATCGCCGTGATGGGCGCCGAGGGTGCCGCCAACGTCATCTTCCGGCGGCAGATCGCCGAGGCCGAGGACCCCGACGCCATGCGGGCCCGCATGGTCAAGGAGTACAAGTCCGAGCTGATGCACCCCTACTACGCGGCCGAGCGCGGCCTGGTCGACGACGTCATCGACCCGACCGAGACCCGCGAGGTGCTCATCCGCTCCCTCGCCATGCTGCAGACCAAGCACGCCGACCTGCCCTCCCGCAAGCACGGCAACCCCCCGCAGTAACCCAGCGGACCCGCCGCGACACCCTCGCGGAAACCTCTCTCACGGAGACTGAGACCTATGAGCACCCCTGACATCCGCGTCGAGAAGGGCCACGCCGACCCCGAGGAAGTCGCCGCCATCACGGCCGTCCTCCTGGCCCGCGCAGCGGCCCAGCCCGCCACCGAGCCGACCCACCGAGGCCGCCAGAAGGCCGGCTGGCGCCGCCTGGAACGCGAGGGCGGCTTCCGAGCCCCGCACAGCTGGCGCTGACCTGAAGCCATGCAGAAGGGCCTCTCCCGGCCGGGAGAGGCCCTTCTGCATGCCGTGCGGGACCGGAGGACCGGTTCAACAAAAGGGGCCCCTCCGGGTGGAGGGGCCCCTTTTGCAGGGATGGTTACCGCAGCCGAGCCATCAGCGCGTGCTCGACGAGCGTGATCAGCGCGGACTTCGCGTCGGCCCGGTGCCGCGCGTCCGTCGTGATGATCGGCGTGTCCGGGCCGATCTGCAGCGCCTCGCGGACCTCGTCCGGGTTGTACGGCTGCTGGCCGTCGAAGCCGTTGAGGGCGATGACGAAGGGGAGACCCGAGTTCTCGAAGTAGTCGACCGCGGGGAAGCAGTCGGCCAGCCGCCGGGTGTCGACCAGGACGATCGCCCCGATGGCACCGCGGACCAGGTCGTCCCACATGAACCAGAAGCGGTCCTGACCCGGCGTACCGAAGAGGTACAGGATCAGGTCCTGGTCCAGGGTGATGCGGCCGAAGTCCATGGCGACCGTGGTGGTCGTCTTGTCTCCGGTGTGGGTGAGGTCGTCGATGCCTGCCGAAGCGGACGTCATGACGGCCTCTGTGCGCAGCGGGTTGATCTCCGAAACGGCCCCGACGAACGTGGTCTTGCCCACGCCGAAGCCACCCGCCACCACGATCTTCGCCGAGGTGGTGGAGCGGGAAGGACCGCCGCTAGAGCTTGCGAAGTCCACTGAGCACCCTTTCGAGCAGTGTCACGTCTGGCTGGCCGCCGGCGTTCTCGTCGCCGCCGGGCTGATGGATGGCGACCAGTCCCGCCTCCGCCAAGTCGGCGACGAGGATCCTGGCCACGCCGAGAGGGATGGTCAGCAGGGCGGAGATCTCCGCCACCGACTTGATTTCTCGGCAGAGGTTGCAGATCCGCTGATGCTCGGGCAGCTGGCCCTGCATCTGGTGCGGCTGCGCGGTGGTGTGCACCAGCGCCTCGATGGCGAGCTGGTAGCGCGGGCGCGTCCGGCCGCCGGTCATGGCGTACGGACGCACCAGGGGATTGTTCGACGCCCCCGCGGGCGCCGGCTCGGGGGAGCGTCGCTGCGGCTGTACGGGCTGGATACGCGGCGCCGGCGGCTGGTCGTACGGCGACGGCCCGGGTCCCTGCGGCGCGTACGGCTGCTGATGCCGCGGGCTCGGGGCGGAGGGGAAGTTGTAACGGTTCGGGTTCTGAGCACCGTCGCCGTGGCCCTGGGCAGGGCCGTACGACCAGTTGCCCGAATTCGAACCGCCTGGGGGTGTTGCCACTTTCTCCTCCTCCGACTGTGCCGGGCACCCATCCCTGTGGAGCCGCGTCCCGAAACCTTACGGCCCCGGGACGCCAAAACGCACCGTCTGTCTGTCAGTTGAGCAGGCTGCCCTGGAGCTCCGCACGGAGATCCGGAGTCAGGACCGTACCGGCACGGTCCACCAGAAGGGCCATCTCGTACCCGATGAGGCCGATGTCCGCCTCCGGATGTGCGAGGACCGCGAGCGAGGAACCATCGGAAATGGACATGATGAACAGGAATCCCCGCTCCATCTCCACAACCGTCTGGTTCACGCTGCCGCCCTCGAAGATGCGCGAGGCACCGGCGGTCAGCGAGGTCAGACCGGAGGCGACGGCCGCAAGCTGGTCGGCGCGGTCGCGCGGAAACCCTTCGGACATCGCCAGAAGGAGTCCGTCGGCGGAGACCACCACCGTGTGGGACACCCCCGGGGTGTTGTCCACGAAGTTGGTGATCAACCAGTTCAGGTTCTGTGCCGCCTGGCTCATCGGGCTCACACTAACGCTCCTGGTTGTAGGTGCTGTCAGAACCGAAGCCCTGACCGTTCGTTTCACTGCCTGCGCCGGCGCTGCGTCCGCGCTGGACGCCCCGACGCAGGTTGCTCAGCCGGCCCCGGACGTCCTCCGGGGCGCGGGAGACCGATGGGCCTCCCTGAGGGATGCTCTCGGCGGCTCCCTCGATCAGGTTCGCCTTGGGCACCCGTCGCGGCAGGCCGGAGGAGGTGACCCCGCCCGCCTTGGGCTTGCGCAACTGCGCGGCCTGCTGCCAGCGCTCGTCGTTCGCCGAACGCCAGCTGCTGGTCTCGCCATTGTTCTCCGAAACCGGAGCGGGAGCCGACGGCTCCTGGTTCACGTGCCGCGTGCCGTTCGAACCGCTGGTACCGCTCGCGAAGGATCCGCGGCGGGGCAGCCCGGCGTCGGTCAGCTCGTGGACGGTGGAGGGGGCCGGTCCCGGACGGTCGAAGCCTACGCGTTCGTGCTCACCCGCGTCAGCGGCCTGCGCAGGTTCCGCTTCCGGAGCGTACTGGTCCGGGTAGCCGTTCTGGTAGCTGTCGGGCTGCGGCCAGTCGTCCTGGTAGCGGCGCTGCTCGAAGGCGGGGAAGGAGTCCGGGGCGGCGGCACGGGCGGCCGCGGGCTCCTCCTGGACCGGCTCCGAATACGCCGGCTCGGGGTAGCCCCCGCCCGACGAGAACGGGTCGTTCGGCGGCAGTGAGCCGTTCGGCGCGAAGTACGGCTCCTCGTACGACGGCAGCTGGGCCGGCTCCTCGTACGAGGTGCGCTGCTCCTCGTACGGAGACTGCTGCTGCTCCTCGTACGCCGGGCGCGGGTCGAAGGTGCCGGTCTGCTGCTGCTCCGGGTAGCCGCCCTGGCCGTTGTCGTAGGCCTGCGGCGCCTCGAAGGCGTCGGCGTACGGCGAGGTCTCCGGCGACTCCTGCTCCGGGTGGCCCGGGGTGTTCTGGGCCTCCAGGGCGGCCCGGCGCTCCTCGCGCATCAGCGAGCGGCCGACCGGGTCGAGCTCGCGGATGTCGTCGGGGACGTCGGAGTAGCGGGTGTCGTCGAAGCCGAGCTCCGCGGCCGTGCGCATCGGCAGGCCGGTGTTGAAGTCCTCGCCCTGGAAGTTCTGCTCCGGGATGATCTGCGAGACGGTGAACTCGTCGCGGTTCATCTGCTGCTCGCCGCCACCGCCGTGGGTGATCGCGTCCGGCAGCATGACCAGCGAGGTGGTGCCGGCCTGCTCGCCGGAGGGGCGCAGCTGAACCCGGATGCCGTGCCGGTCGGACAGCCGGCCGACCACGAACAGGCCCATGCGCTGCGAGATCGCCGCGTCCACGGTGGGCGGGTTCGCGAGCTTGTGGTTGATGTCCGCGAAGTCCTCGGCGGTCAGGCCGATGCCCTTGTCGTGGATCTCGATCATGACGCGGCCGTCGGGCAGCCGGGTCGCGGTGACGCGGACCTTGGTCTGCGGGGAGGAGAACGTCGTCGCGTTCTCAAGGAGCTCGGCCAGCAGGTGCACGAGGTCGGTGACCGCGCGGCCGTGGATCTCGGCCTCCGGAACGCCGGACAGCTCGATGCGCTCGTACTGCTCCACCTCGGAGGAGGCGGCGCGCAGCACGTCGACCAGCGGGACCGGCTGGTCCCAGCGGCGGCCGGGCTCCTCGCCGGCGAGGACCAGGAGGTTCTCGCCGTTGCGGCGCATACGGGTCGCGAGGTGGTCCAGGCGGAAGAGGTTCTCCAGCTGGTCCGGGTCGGCCTCGTTGTTCTCCAGGTCGGTGATCAGGGTCAGCTGGCCCTCGATCAGCGACTGGTTGCGCCGGGAGAGGTTGGTGAAGATCGCGTTGATGTTGCCCCGCAGCAGGGCCTGCTCGGAGGCGAGCCGTACGGCCTCGCGGTGGACCTGGTCGAAGGCGCGGGCGACCTCGCCGATCTCGTCCTTGGTGTGGATCGGGATCGGGGCGACCCGGGTGTCGACCCGGCCGGGGTCGGTGCGCGAGAGCTGGTCGACCAGCATCGGCAGGCGCTGCTCGGCGATGCCGAAGGCGGCGTTGCGCAGCTGGCGCATCGAGCGGGACATCTGCCGGGCGACCGCGCCGGCCAGGATGAACGCGAGCAGCAGGGCCACGATGACGATGGCACCGGTGATCAGCGCGTCACGCTTGGCGTTGCCCGCGATGTCGGAGGCCTCGCTCACCGCGGTGTCGGCCTTGTCCTCCTCCAGCTTGCGGTACGCCTCGTACTTGAGGGTGGTGCCGGCCCACCAGTTCTCCGCGGTGATGCCCTTCTGGGCGAGGACGGCGCGCGCGGCCGGGTCGGTGCTCTGCAGCTGCGACATCGCCGTGATCATGTCGACCGGGTTGGACGGCGGCGGCACGTAGGTCTTGTTCTCGGCCGCGGCCTTCGCGGCGGCCTGCTTGACCATGGCCGCAGCGTCGGTCTGCACCTTCGCCAGGGACTTGTTGAGCTTGGTGATGTCCTCGTCGGTACCGCCGGCCTGGTACTCCTGGATGGCGATGCCCTCCAGGTAGGCGTACGAGGTGAGGGCGGTGCGCTGGGTGGCCAGGCTGTCCTTGCCCGGGCCCGGCGCGACCAGCAGGTGCATGCCGATGGAACGCTCCAGGGAGAGCGCGCCCTTGGCGAGTGCGATGGCGTAGACCGAGCGGCCGTAGCTGGTGATGTTGCCGGTGCCCAGGCCGAGCTCGTTGGAGAACTCCAGAAGCGGGTGCTCCAGGTTGACGTAGGCCTCTTCGGTCCCCACGCCCTTGAAGCTGGAGGTGTAGGCCTTGGCGCGCAGCGACGTGAGTTCCGGCTCCACCTTGCGGAAGCGCTCCAGGCGGCGCTCCAGGCCCGGCCGGTTCGGCATGTTCTGGGCGGCCTTGTCGAAGGCGTCCGCGGCGTCGTCCGTGGCCTTGCGGGCCGCGACGACCGACGGGTCCTTCTGGCCCTTGCCCAGCAGCAGGGGCGCGGCGGTCACGTCACGCTCGTTGGTGATGGCGTTGCTGTAGGTCAGGGCGGCCCGGACCAGACGCGCGGTGTTCTCCGCGTCCTGGGCTTCCTGCCAGGTGTCGATCGAGTTCTTCACCTGGAAGCCGCCCATGACCAGACCCACGCCCACGGGTATGAGCAGGATCGCGTTCAGCCGGGTGGGCACCCGCCAGTTGCGGGGGGAGAAACGGCTGCCGCCCGAGGCGGGAGCGGCCGCAGGCTCGGGTACGGACACAGGGGCGGGCGCCGCTCCGCGCGGCGGCGGGGTGAAGTTGCCCCGCGCCGACGGCTCGGGACCGTTCTTGCTTCGCCTCACTCGACCAACAACCTCTCGGCGGCGGGCACCAACGTTGTGCCGCAGTGTCTCAGAGCCCAGTACGCCATTCAGTACGCAGTACTACTGAGTACGTCTTTGACTTATAGGCAGTTCAGGCATTCCAGCACGACGGCCAGCGCTCTTCCAAACAGCGGAAAGCGCGGATTCCATGTGATGTAAGCCCCACATAAAACGGTCATAAAGAGCGAGCCCCGTCAAAAGACGGGGCCTGTGTGTGCGCAGCGACACCGGACGGCGACCACGCGTGGCCATACCACCCGATTCCTCTGCCGAAACGTTATGAACACCGGGGCCGACCGTGTCAAAGGCCACGGTCGGCTCCGGAGCGTCTACGACAACTGCCGTACGGCATGGCGGATTTGAGGGCTACCTCAGCCGTGCCATGAGAGCGTGCTCGACCAGGGTGATCAGCGCGCTCTTGGCATCGGCCCGGTGCCGGGCGTCCGTCGTGATGATGGGGGTGTCGGGGCCGATCTGCAAGGCCTCGCGCACCTCCTCGGGCTGGTAGGGCTGGTGCCCGTCGAAGCCGTTGAGCGCGACCACGAAGGGCAGACCGCTGTTCTCGAAGTAGTCGACCGCCGGGAAGCAGTCGGCCAGGCGCCGGGTGTCCACGAGCACCACCGCGCCGATCGCGCCGCGCACCAGGTCGTCCCACATGAACCAGAAGCGGTCCTGACCGGGCGTGCCGAACAGGTAAAGGATCAGGTCCTGGTCGAGCGTGATACGGCCGAAGTCCATGGCCACCGTGGTGGTGGTCTTGTCCCCGGTGTGGGTGAGGTCGTCGATGCCGGCGCTGGCGGACGTCATCACCGCCTCCGTGCGGAGCGGGTTGATCTCGGAGACCGCTCCCACGAAGGTGGTCTTGCCGACGCCGAAGCCACCGGCGACGACGATCTTCGCGGAGGTGGTCGCCCGCCCTCCGTCAGAGCTTGCGAAGTCCACTGAGCACCCTTTCGAGCAGGGTCACGTCCGGCGCACCGGTCGTCTCGTCACCACCGGGCTGGTGGATCGCGACGAGTCCGGCCTCGGCCAGGTCCGCGACAAGGATCCGGGCCACGCCCAGCGGCATGGCCAGGAGCGCCGACACCTCGGCGACCGACTTCACCTCACGGCACAGGTGGCAGATGCGCTGGTGCTCCGGGAGCAGCCCCATGAGTGCTGCGGGGTCGGCCGTGGTGCTGATCAGCGCCTCGATGGCGAGCTGGTAGCGCGGCCGGGTCCGGCCGCCGGTCATCGCGTACGGACGTACCAGCGGCTGGTCGCCCTCATCCTCGTACGGCTCCGCGTACGGATCATGAGAGGCGGTGGGCGGGGTCATGAATCCTCCGGGCGGGACAGCAAGTCGGTCGGGCAAGCCGTCTGACGGGGCCGGTGGGGGGATTGTGGCGGCCGGACGGTGATGTGGTGAGGGGGGTGGATCCTGGATGGGTCAGTGGAGCAGACTGCCCTGTAGTTCGGCCCGCAGGTCCGGTGTGAGGACCGCACCTGCCCGGTCGACGAGCAGCGCCATCTCGTAGCCGACCAGGCCGATGTCGCACTCGGGGTGCGCGAGCACGGCCAGGGACGAACCGTCCGAGACGGACATCAAAAACAGAAACCCGCGTTCCATCTCCACGACCGTCTGCGCCACGTTGCCGCCCTCGAAGATCCGGGAGGCCCCGGCGGTCAGCGAGGTGAGCCCGGACGCGACGGCCGCCAACTGGTCGGCACGGTCCCGGGGGAAGCCTTCCGACATCGCCAGAAGGAGACCGTCGGCGGAGACGACGACGGTGTGGGACACACCGGGGGTGTTGTCCACGAAGTTGGTGATCAACCAGTTGAGGTTCTGTGCCGCCTGGCTCATCTGGCTCAACTATCGCTCCTGCTGGTGAGTGGGGCTCGGGAAGCTGCCGGTCTGGCCGGTACCGGCCTGGCGACCCTGCGCGATGCCCCGACGGAGATTGGTCAGCCGGCCGCGTACGTCGTCAGGCGCACGCGAGACCTGCGGACCGGCTTGGTGCTGTTGCTGCTGAGCCGTGCCCGGGACGAGGTTGGCCCGGGGCACCCGGCGCGGCAGACCGGACGTGGTGACGCCGCCCGCGGCCGGCTGCCGTACGCGCTCCGCCTGCCGGACGAGGTCGTCGTTCGGGGAGGTGCGCCAGCCGCCGGTGGCCGCGGAACGCTGGGGGGCCGCCGCGGGAGCCTGCGGCTGCTGGGGGGCGGAGCCGTTGCCGGGGCCCTGCCGCTCGCCCTGTCCGCCCTGTCCGCCGTGGAACCAGTTGGTCTCCAGCGTGTCGTACAGCGGGGTACGGCCGTCGCCCGGGCCGGTCGCCGGCGGCAGTGCCTCGGGCTCCTGGCGGACGGGCCGCTGCTGCGGACGCGGCGGGACGGGCGGACGCGGGGCGCCGAAGTCGGCGCCGCCGTTCAGCGGGCGCTCGAACTGACCCGTGCCGTTCTGGTTCGGACGGCCCGGCAGCGAGTGCTGGCCGGTGGAGCTCGGGTCGAAGCCCGGCGCGGGGAACTGGCCGGTCGAGCCGCTGTCGAACGACGGGGTCGCGAACTGCCCGGTGTTCCCCGGGTTGTTCGGGTTGTTGTTCCGGCCGTTCGTGGTGCCGAAGACGTCCGAGCGGACGAACTGCCCCGACTCCTGCGAGCCGTTGGCCCCCGGCTGCGGAACTCCGAAGTCCTGTCGGCCGAACTGCCCTGTGTTCTGCGGGGAGTCGGCGCCCGGACGGTTGAACTGCCCGGTGTTCTCTGCCGAGTCCGCACCCGGACGGGCGAACTGGCCCGTGTGCTGCGGGTTGCCGGCCGCACCGAAGTCGGGACGGGGGAAGTCCGAGGTGGCGCCGGGACCGTGGCGGTCGTCGGACCGGCCGATCGCCGGCATCTCCGCCGTCGCGCCCGGACCGTGACGGTCGTCGACGCGCGGCATCCGGGAGGTCTCGTCGTGCCCGCGCGGGGTGTCCAGCGAGGCGCGCGGCACCGGCGGCTGGGCGTTGTCGTCGCTCCAGCTCGGCGTGCGCTGCTGGTTGCCGCCCGGCAGCTCGGCCCGCGGACCACCACGGCCCGGCAGCTGCGGCTGACGCCCACGCCGGCCACGGCCCTCCTGCGGCTGCGGCTGCTCCGGGCCGGTGGACTGCGGCGGTACAGCGCCACGAGCGCCGCCGAAGCCGTCCTGGCCCAGGCCCGCGGCCTGCAGCCCCTGCGGCGCACCCGGCGCCTGGCCGAACCCGGCACCGGCGCCCGCGGGAGCCGGCCGGCCCTGCTGGGGGGACTGCGGTCCGCGCGCGCCGCCCGGCGCACCCGGCCGTCCGTTGCCACCGGCACCCGGCAGCGCGGCGCGCGGTCCCTGACCGGCTCCGAGCAGACCACCGCCGCCGGCACCGGCGCCGAGGGCGCCGCCACCGGGACCGCCGGACCCGAGGGCCGGACCGCCCGGCGCACCGGCACCGGCCTGGCGCCGTGCTGCGGCCGCACCGGCGGCTGCCTGCGCGGCGGCCGGACCACCGGCACCGCCCTGGCCCGGCTTGCCCTGCGGCTTCTTGCCGCCCTGGGCGACGTCCACGGGGAGCATGACCAGCGCGGTCGTACCACCGGAGTCGGACGGGCGCAGCTGGATGCGGATGCCGTGCCGCTGGGACAGCCGGCCGACCACGAACAGGCCCATGCGGCGGGAGACGGAGACGTCCACGGTGGGCGGCGAGGCGAGCCGCTCGTTGATCGCCGCGAGGTCCTCGGGGGAGAGGCCGATACCGGTGTCGTGGATCTCGATCAGGACGCGGCCGTCGGGCAGCGCGTGACCGGTGACCTTGACCTTGGTCTGCGGCGAGGAGAAGGAGGTCGCGTTCTCGAGCAGCTCGGCGAGCAGGTGCACGAGGTCGTTGACCACGCGGCCGGCCACTTCGGTGGTCGGTACGGCGGCCAGCTCGATGCGCTCGTACTGCTCCACCTCGGATGCGGCGGCGCGCAGCACGTCGACCAGCGGGACCGGGCGGGTCCACCGTCGGCCGGGCTCCTCACCGGCGAGGACGAGGAGGTTCTCACCGTTACGGCGCATACGCGTCGCGAGGTGGTCGAGCTTGAACAGCGAGGACAGCTGGTCCGGGTCGGCCTCGCGGGACTCCAGTTCGGAGATGAGCGAGAGCTGACGCTGGATGAGGCCCTGGGAGCGGCGCGAGAGGTTGGTGAACATCGCGTTGACGTTGCCCCGCAGCAGGGCCTGCTCGGCGGCGAGGCGGACCGCCTCGCGGTGGACGTCGTCGAAGGCCGCGGCCACCTGGCCGATCTCGTCCTGGGAGTGCACACCGACCGACTCGACGGAGGTGTCGACGTCCTGCGGGTCCGACTCCGACAGCTGCTTGACCAGCTCGGGCAGGCGGTCCTGGGCGACCTTGTTGGCGGTCTCCTGCAGCCGGCGCAGCGAGCGGATCATGGAGCGGGCGATGACGAAGGCGCCGACGAGGGAGACGCCGAGCACGAGCAGGATCAGCGCACCGGAGATGATCGCCTCGCGCTCGGAGGCGGAGCGCAGCTCGCGGGCCTTCTGCTCCATGTCCTCGAGCAGCGTGTGCTCGATCTTCTTCATCTGCTCGATCTTGGTCGAGCTGTCGTCCACCCAGTCCTGGTACGAGCGCTTGGGCAGGTCGTCCAGGCCGCCCTGGGAGGCGAGGGCGCGGCTGGCGTACTTGTCGGTCGCCGTGATCGTCGCGTTGTTCTCCTCGATGGGCTTGAGGAGGGCGACGGCCTGCTCGGTGCCGTAGATGCTCTTGAAGCTGCGCAGGTCGGAGGTCTCGCTCTGCAGCGCCGACTGCGCGTACAGGCGGTCGTTCTCCGAGAGGTCGCCGACGGTGGTGTTGTTCGCCGGCAGGGCCGCCGCGAGGACCGCGCGCTGCATCGACGCGTACTCCTTGGCGGAGGAGAACGCGGCCAGCGAGCGGGTGCGCTGGATCATCTCGGGGTTGCTGGTGGCCTCGGCCATGTCCTGCGAGAGGTCCAGCAGGTGGGTGATGAGGCGGTGGTAGGCCTCGACCGTCTGCGAGGAGTTGAGCTTGGTCTCGTAGGCGCCGGCGCGGATCTTCGACAGTGTCTCGAGGTCGCCGACCACACCGACGAGGCTGTCGCGGACGCCCTGGAGCGAGCCGTCCTTGCCGGAGGCGTCGATCTCCTCGGCCGCGTCGATGAAGTTCTGGGTGGCCCGGTCGGTCTTGTCCCGGTAGCCCTTGACCGTGTAGTCGCTGGACTTCGAGCCGTGCGCCAGCGGACCGGCGGACTGGTCGCGCTCCTCCTGGAGCGCGGCGGCCAGCTCGGTGGCCTGCTTGGTCATGTCCGTCAGCAGCTTCATGTTGTCGAGCTGCTGGATGTCGTTCATGTTGTCGCTGATGCGCAGCGCGCCCAGCGAGGTGGCGGCGACCACGGGGAGCGCGAGCAGCGAGACCAGACGCGTGGAGATACGCCAGTTGCGCAGCGCGACGCGCGAGCCGGGGCCGCTCGGGCCCGTGGGCGGCTTGACCGCCGGGGTGGGGGCCGGGGAACCCGAAGACGCCGACGCGCCGGGGCGCCGGGGGCGCTCACCGCCGTCGCCGGACGGGGCCGGGCCCGGGTTCTGGGCGTGCTGGGGGGAGGAACTGCCTTTTACGGGGCCAGTCCCGCCGTGCGGCTCCGGCTCCGCCGGAGCACTGCCATCCCTCTTGAAACGTCCCTGCACTAGCGTCGCAACCTCTGGACCAGGCGCCCCTCCGCGTGAACGGAAAGACACGGTGTCGGCGTTGTGGAGAGCGCCCTGAACGCGCCCCCCGGGTGGTCGTGATGGACCGGCGCTGGCTCCCCCGTTCTCGCCGCCACTCGGCGCTCCCTCGCGCCCCCTGTGCGCCGGCTCGATCCTGCGGCGGTCCGTGGCATTCCAGCACAGTGCCGGATCTCCAACAAGGCTCACGGACCATGCCGTGACCTACGTGACACCACGTGAGTGCCGGGTCACCGGACGTAGAGCGGGATCCCCGCCATAGCGGACATATGCCCGCGAGTTCCTCGCTGTGCAGGGGTGTCCCAGTCGCCATGATCAGGAGCGGAATGATGGCTTCAGGGGGTCAATGTCCGTTTTCTTGGGGTGAGTTGCGGGCCGGGTTTGACCGGATTGCCCGTGACTCCGTGAGCAAACTCACATGCTGATCAAGGGGAGTTCACGGCTTCGGAGGGGAATTGGATGTTTAGCCTGACGCTTTACAAGAAGCAGGCAACTGCCAACCGCCCACCCGCGACTGACGACAAGGTCCAGTGCAACCGTGAAGACGACGATGATGTTCCGCAACATAGCCAACCCGCGGCGTACCACGCTGGCCCACCTCGAGGACGCCGACGCGCTGCAGATCCCCGAGCAGCCGGAGCACTCCGTCGATCTTCCCACACAGACCGCCAACCCCAGGCGCACCATCCTCGTGGACGTCCCCACCACCGCTTCCGTCGCCGAGTAGTACGCACACCGAGCGTAGATCACTCAGGGCCTCCGCGATCTTTTCCCGGCGCCCCTGTTCTTCCCGGCGCCCCCACGGGCGGTGATGCGCGAGGCGACTTCCTCCTGCCGCGCTAGCCTGGAGCGTCAGACTCCAGTCGGCTCAGTGAGGGGCGCAAGGATCCCGTGCGCATCGCCAGATTCTCCATCGACGGGAACGTCGCCTTCGGCGCGGTCGAGGGCGACAGGCCCGACGAGCTCGTCCTCGACATCATCAAGGGCATCCCGTTCGCGGACTTCGAGCTCTCCGGCACGAAGGTCCCGCTGAGCAAGGTCAGGCTGCTGCCGCCGGTGCTCCCCAACAAGGTCGTGGCCTTCGGCCGCAACTACGCGGAGCACGCGAGGGAGCTGGGCAACGAGGTCCCCGACGCGCCGTTCGCCTTCTTCAAGCCGTCGACGTCGGTCATCGGCCCCGGGGACGAGATCCAGTACCCCTCCTTCTCCGAGGAACTGCACCACGAGGCCGAGCTGGCCGTGGTGATCGGCCGGCTGTGCCGCGAGGTCCCGCGCGAGCGCGTGGCCGACGTGATCTTCGGCTACACCTGCGCGAACGACGTCACCGCCCGTGACGTGCAGCGGCGCGAGAAGCAGTGGGCGCGGGCCAAGGGCTTCGACAGCTCCTGCCCGCTCGGCCCCTGGGTGGAGACGGACCTCGACCTCACCCGGGCGTCCGACCTGACCATCCAGCTCACCGTCAACGGTGAACAACGTCAGCTCGGCCGCACCAGCGAGATGATCCACCCCATCGAGGACCTGATCGTCAACATCTCCGAGGCCATGACGCTGCTCCCCGGCGACGTGATCCTCACGGGCACCCCGGCAGGCGTCGGGCCGCTCACCGTCGGCGACGAGGTCGCCGTCACCATCGAAGGCATCGGCACTCTCACCAACAAGGTTGTCAAGCGTGGCTAGCGCACCCGCCCCCGCCGTCCGAGTACGGTTCTGCCCGTCGCCCACCGGTAACCCCCATGTGGGCCTGGTCCGCACCGCCCTGTTCAACTGGGCCTTCGCCCGCCACCACCAGGGCACTCTCGTCTTCCGCATCGAGGACACCGACGCGGCCCGCGACTCCGAGGAGTCGTACGGCCAGCTGCTCGAGGCGATGCGCTGGCTGGGCTTCGACTGGGACGAGGGCCCCGAGGTCGGCGGCCCGCACGCGCCGTACCGCCAGTCGCAGCGCATGGACCTCTACCGGGACGTCGCGGCCAGACTGCTGGACGCCGGTCACGCCTACCACTGCTACTGCTCCCAGGATGAGCTGGACACCCGCCGCGAGGCCGCCCGCGCCGCCGGCAGGCCGTCCGGCTACGACGGCCACTGCCGCGACCTCACCGAGGCGCAGGTCGAGGAGTACAAGGCGCAGGGCCGCACCCCGATCGTCCGCTTCCGCATGCCCGACGAGACGATCACCTTCACGGACCTGGTCCGCGGCGAGCTGACGTTCACCCCGGAGAACGTGCCGGACTACGGCATCGTCCGCGCGAACGGCGCCCCGCTGTACACCCTGGTCAACCCGGTCGACGACGCGCTGATGGAGATCACCCACGTCCTGCGCGGCGAGGACCTGCTCTCCTCCACCCCCCGCCAGATCGCCCTCTACAAGGCGCTGATCGAGCTCGGCATCGCGAAGGGCATCCCGGCTTTCGGCCATCTGCCCTACGTCATGGGCGAGGGCAACAAGAAGCTGTCCAAGCGCGACCCCCAGTCCTCGCTCAACCTCTACCGGGAGCGCGGCTTCCTGTCCGAGGGCCTGCTCAACTACCTCTCCCTGCTGGGCTGGTCGCTCTCGGCGGACCAGGACATCTTCTCCATCGACGAGATGGTGGCCGCCTTCGACATCGCGGACGTCAACCCCAACCCGGCGCGCTTCGACCTCAAGAAGTGCGAGGCGATCAACGCCGACCACATCCGGCTGCTCGACGTGAAGGACTTCACGGAGCGCTGCGCCCCGTGGCTGAAGGCGCCGTTCGCCCCCTGGGCCCCCGAGGACTTCGACGAGTCGAAGTGGCAGGCGGTCGCCCCGCACGCCCAGACCCGCCTGAAGGTCCTCTCCGAGATCACCGACAACGTCGACTTCCTCTTCCTGCCCGAGCCGGTCTTCGACGAGGCGTCCTGGACCAAGGCGATGAAGGAGGGCAGCGACGCCCTGCTCCGTACCGCCCGCGAGAAGCTGGAGTCGGCCGACTGGACCTCCCCCGAGGCCCTGAAGGAGGCCGTCCTGGCCGCCGGCGAGGCCCACGGCCTCAAGCTCGGCAAGGCCCAGGCCCCGGTCCGCGTCGCCGTCACCGGCCGCACGGTCGGCCTCCCCCTCTTCGAGTCCCTGGAGATCCTGGGCAAGGAGAAGACACTGGCCCGCATCGACGCGGCGCTGGCGAAGCTGGCGGTGTAGCCCACGCACAGCGAAGGGGCGGCACCCGGATTTCCGGGTGCCGCCCCTTCACGCTCCCGTCACTGCGCGTCGGCTTCGTCGATCAGATAGGCGCTCTCGTCGAAGGTCTCCAGCACGACGACGACCATGATCGCGCCGGCGACCATGTATTCCAGCTTCAAGCCAGGACCGACGTAGGCCCTGCGCAGGTTGTCGTCGGGCCCCAGGGGAGCGGTGGAGGTCTTGCGGTACGGGTCTCGGGCCAGTACCCGCACGGCCCTGTCCAGTTGTGCCCGGCGTTCCGTGGGCAGGCCGTCGTACCTCGCGCGGGCCTCGACGGTGAACTGGACTCGGTACTCGCTCATGGCCCGAGTGTGCCAGTCTGTGAGGGTGATCAAAGCCGTTGTGTGGGACGTGGACGACACCCTCTTCGACTACACGAGCGCGGACCGCGTCGGCATGGGGGCCCATCTCGCCGCCGAGGGGCTGCTCGACGGGTACGCCGACGCGGCACAGGCCGTCGTGCGCTGGCGGGAGGTCACCGACCAGCAGTGGGCCCGGTTCTCCGCGGGTGAGGTCACCTTCGAGGAGCAGCGCCGGGAGCGCATCCGCGTCTTCCTGGGCCAGGCGCTGAGCGACGCCGAGGCCGACGCCTGGTTCACGCGTTACCTGCGTCACTACGAGGCCGCCTGGGCCCTCTTCCCGGACGTCCTGCCCGTCCTGGACGCCCTCGCGGCCAGCCACCGGCACGCCGTGCTGTCCAACTCCAGCCTCACCGTCCAGGACCGCAAGCTGCGCGTCCTCGGCGTCCACGACCGCTTCGAGGTCATCCTGTGCGCCGCCGAACTCGGCGTCTCCAAGCCGGAGGCCGCCGCGTTCCTGGCCGCCTGCGACGCCCTGGGGCTGGCCCCGCACGAGGTCGCGTACGTCGGCGACCATCCGGAGATCGACGGGCGCGGTGCCGCAGAGGCCGGGCTGATGTCCGTGTGGATCGATCGCAACGGCGTGTACACCGGCGGCGGCGCCCCCACCGGCCGGCACCGCATCGCCTCCCTCGCCGAACTCCCCGCGGTCCTCGGCGCGGATACCCGTTTTGGAGCCCCGTCCACCTTCGGGTAATGTTCTTCCTGCGCCGCCGGGGAGCGGGCCGAAAGGCCGGGAACCGGAGGAGCAGAACTAGAACAAGATCCCCACAGGGGTTTGCGTTCCAGTGGCCTATGGTGTAATTGGCAGCACGACTGATTCTGGTTCAGTTAGTCTTGGTTCGAGTCCAGGTAGGCCAGCTCGCAGAGCTCATCTGCACAGACGGAGATCAACTCCGTGAAGCCCCCGTTGTGTAGCGGCCTAGCACGCTGCCCTCTCAAGGCAGTAGCGCCGGTTCGAATCCGGTCGGGGGTACTGGTTCCGAGAGGTCGACGATCGACTCGGGATCGCTAGGGCCCCCGTTGTGTAGCGGCCTAGCACGCCGCCCTCTCAAGGCGGTAGCGCCGGTTCGAATCCGGTCGGGGGTACGAACTGGTCTAAACCACATTGGTCTATGGTGTAATTGGCAGCACGACTGATTCTGGTTCAGTTAGTCTTGGTTCGAGTCCAGGTAGACCAGCTCGGATCTGCGGCGTTGTAGATGCAATGCTTGCGAGATCCACGCCCCCGTTGTGTAGCGGCCTAGCACGCCGCCCTCTCAAGGCGGTAGCGCCGGTTCGAATCCGGTCGGGGGTACGGGACGAAGGCTCCTCGCCTGAGCGAGGGGCCTTCGCTGTTGTCCGGGGTTCATTCGAACCCGTACCGCCGCGCCGACTCCTCCTCCTGGGCCAGCCGGTGCAGTGCCTGCAGGGCGGGCTCGTTGAGGATCGCCCCCAGGATCGCGAACTCGACCTGCACCGCGTCCGACGGATACGCCTCCATGTTGTCCAGGTCCAGGACGGCCGTCCGGTGCATCAACTCGGCGTACGGCGCGAGCTGTTCGGCTCCCCAGTCGAAGCCGAGCCGACGGAACGCGGCCAGCGCCACCACCAGCGAGCGGTACGCGGGGGAGATGGACGTCAGCTGCCTGGCGTTGTGCCAGCCGAGCCGGTCCAGCAGTGCGCCGACCTCCCGGTGCGCGGCCCGCACGTACTCGTCGTCCTCGTCGGGCTCCGGCACCTGCGGCAGCGCCCACAGGGCCGCGCCCAGCCGGATCGTGCGGCCCAGGGAGTCGTCGTCGACGTGTCCCAGCACCTCGCGCACGGTCGCCACCGGCACCCGGCCGATCTGGATCATCGCGCGCACCAGGCGCAGCCGGCGCAGATGCTCCTCGTCGTACTCGGAGGTCGTCGCGTTGATCTGACGGCCCTGCGGCAACAGCCCTTCGCGCAGGTAGTACTTGATCGTCGCGACGGACACCCCGCTGCGGGTGCTCAGTTCGGCGAGCCGCATCTCTTGCGCTCCTTCTCGGATACCGGCACTATCTAATCATCGCCACTCGGATAGCGCTGCTCGCCAACCCAGGGGGAAGTGGTCACATGGTGTCCCGAACGACCGCCGACGCGAAGGGCGATGTCGTCGTCCTGCTGATCGGCATGCGGATCAACAAGTTCCGGGCCGTGCGTCTGTGGCTCCCGGTGATGCTCGGGATGTTCCGCATGCTGCGGGAGCTGGCCAAGGCCCCGGAGCGGGGACTGCTCGGCCGTGTGCTGCTGACGGCCTCGCCGCGCACGTACTACGTCGTGCAGTACTGGGAGTCCAAGGAGAAGCTCTACGGCTACGCGACCGCGCCGGACGCCTTCCACCACGAGGCCTGGGCGCGCCTCAACCGCAAGGAGCGGGACGGGAAACTGCGCGGACAGGTCGGCATCTGGCACGAGGCGTACATCGTGCCGGAGGGCTCGTACGAGGCGATCTACGGCGACATGCCCGCGTTCGGGCTGGCCGCCGCGCACGGTCAGATCCCGCTGGAGAGGCGCGGACGGTATGCGAAGGACCGGTTCGCCCACCGCTCGCAGCAGCCGCCGGTGGCGGAGAAGACCGGCTGAGACCGGGGGGAGCGGGGGAACGGGGGGAGCGGGGGAGCGGGGAGGGTCTGCCGCGGCGTTGAGGCGGGCCCTCCCCGTTGACGTTCCCGTGCGTGCCCGCGCGTCAGCCGGTGCGGCGCAGGGCCTCCGACAGACGGGCGGCGGCGTCGATGACCGCCTGGGCGTGCATACGGCCGGGGTGGCGGGTCAGGCGCTCGATGGGGCCGGAGACCGAGACGGCGGCCACCACGCGGTTGGACGGGCCGCGTACGGGCGCCGAGACGGACGCGACGCCCGGCTCACGCTCGCCGATGGACTGGGCCCAGCCGCGGCGCCGTACGCCCGACAGGGCCGTCGCCGTGAAGCGGGCGCCCTGCAGGCCGCGGTGGAGGCGCTCGGGCTCCTCCCAGGCCATCAGGATCTGCGCGGAGGAGCCGGCCTTCATGGTGAGCGTCGAGCCGACCGGGACGGTGTCGCGAAGGCCGGACAGCCGCTCCGCCGCGGCGACGCAGATGCGCATGTCGCCCTGGCGGCGGTAGAGCTGGGCGCTTTCGCCCGTGACGTCGCGCAGATGCGTGAGCACCGGGCCGGCCGTCGCGAGCAGGCGGTCCTCGCCGGCCGCGGCCGCGAGCTCGGCGAGCCGAGGGCCGAGAATGAAACGGCCCTGCATGTCTCGTGCCACCATGCGGTGGTGTTCCAGAGCCACGGCCAGTCGATGGGCCGTGGGTCGTGCCAGTCCGGTGGCCGCCACCAGTCCCGCGAGGGTGGCCGGGCCGGACTCCAGGGCGCTCAGGACAAGGGCTGCCTTGTCCAGAACGCCGACGCCGCTACTGTTGTCCATGCAACGATACTCACGTCTCACTCTGTGAAACGCAAGTTCCTTTTTTCGTGAGACGCGCAACCCTGGTAACCACAGCGGCCCGCTGACCGAACGGGCCGGATGACGGATGCCCGTGAATTGGGGCCGGGTGCCGTCTCCTCAAGATCTCTAGTTGGGCCGGTGGACGTTTGCCGGCCGGAGGGAAAGCGATGGGTAGGACACTCGCGGAGAAGGTCTGGGACGACCACGTCGTCCGGCGCGCCGAGGGCGAGCCCGACCTCCTCTTCATCGATCTCCACCTCCTGCACGAGGTGACCAGCCCGCAGGCCTTCGACGGCCTGCGGCAGAACGGCCGCCCGGTGCGCCGTCTCGACCTCACCATCGCGACCGAGGACCACAACACCCCGACCCTCGACATCGACAAGCCGATCGCGGACCCGGTCTCCCGGGCCCAGCTGGAGACGCTGCGCAAGAACTGCGCCGAGTTCGGGGTCCGGCTGCACCCGCTGGGCGACGTCGAGCAGGGCGTCGTGCACGTCGTCGGCCCGCAGCTGGGCCTGACCCAGCCCGGTACGACCGTCGTCTGCGGCGACTCGCACACCTCCACGCACGGTGCCTTCGGCGCGCTGGCGTTCGGCATCGGCACCTCGCAGGTCGAGCACGTGCTGGCCACCCAGACGCTGCCGCTGGCCCGCCCGAAGACCATGGCGATCACGGTCGACGGCGAGCTGCCCGAGGGCGTCACCGCCAAGGACCTGATCCTGGCGATCATCGCCAAGATCGGTACCGGCGGCGGCCAGGGCTACATCCTGGAGTACCGCGGATCCGCCATCGAGAAGCTCTCGATGGAGGCCCGGATGACCATCTGCAACATGTCGATCGAGGCCGGCGCCCGCGCGGGCATGATCGCCCCCGACGAGACCACCTTCGCCTACCTCAAGGGCCGTCCGCACGCGCCCGAGGGCGAGGAGTGGGACGCGGCCGTCGCGTACTGGAAGACGCTGAGGACCGACGAGGACGCCGAGTTCGACGCCGAGGTGGTCATCGACGCCGCCTCCCTGTCGCCGTTCGT
This sequence comes from Streptomyces gilvus, assembly GCF_022513565.1. GTDB lineage: Bacteria > Actinomycetota > Actinomycetes > Streptomycetales > Streptomycetaceae > Streptomyces > Streptomyces gilvus. The sequence goes on from NZ_JAKWBE010000013.1 coordinate 170,478, forward strand.
CACCTGGGGCACCAACCCCGGCCAGGGCGCGCCGCTTTCGGCGTCCGTCCCCGACCCGGCTTCGTACGAAGACGCTTCGGAGCGCCTCGCCGCCGAAAAGGCCCTGGAATACATGGGGTTGGCGGCCGGACAGCCGCTGCGCTCCATCAACGTGGACACCGTCTTCGTAGGTTCCTGCACGAACGGCCGCATCGAGGACCTGCGGGCCGCGGCCGAACTCCTCAAGGGCCGCAAAGTCGCCGACGGCGTACGGATGCTGGTCGTCCCGGGCTCCGCGCGGGTGGGTCTGCAGGCCGTCTCCGAGGGCCTGGACGTCGTCTTCAAGGAGGCCGGCGCCGAGTGGCGGCACGCGGGCTGCTCGATGTGCCTGGGCATGAACCCCGACCAGCTGGCCCCGGGCGAGCGCTCCGCCTCCACCTCCAACCGCAACTTCGAGGGACGGCAGGGCAAGGGCGGCCGTACGCACCTGGTCTCGCCGCAGGTCGCCGCCGCGACCGCCGTGCTGGGCCACCTGGCCTCGCCCGCCGACCTGACCGACGTAACCGCCGCCGCGCCCGCTGGAGTCTGATCAGTCATGGAAGCATTCACCAAGCACACCGGACGGGCCGTCCCGCTGCGCCGCTCCAACGTCGACACCGACCAGATCATCCCTGCTCACTGGCTCAAGAAGGTGACCCGGGACGGTTTCGAGGACGGGCTGTTCGAGGCCTGGCGCAAGGACGAGAGCTTCGTCCTCAACCGCCCCGAGCGCGCGGGCGCCACGGTCCTGGTCGCCGGCCCCGACTTCGGCACCGGCTCCTCCCGTGAGCACGCGGTGTGGGCGCTGCAGAACTACGGCTTCAAGACCGTGATCTCCTCCCGGTTCGCCGACATCTTCCGCGGCAACTCGCTGAAGAACGGCCTGCTCACCGTGGTTCTGGAGCAGAAGATCGTGGACGCCCTGTGGGAGCTCACCGAGAAGGACCCCGAGGCCGAGATCACCGTCGACCTCGAGGCCCGCGAGGTGCGCGCCGAGGGGATCACCGCCTCCTTCGAGCTGGACGAGAACTCCCGCTGGCGGCTGCTGAACGGTCTGGACGACATCTCCATCACCCTCCAGAACGAGGCGGACATCGCCGCGTACGAGGCGAAGCGTCCCTCGTACAAGCCGAAGACGCTCCAGGTGTGAGCCTGAGCCTGAGCTTGAGCCCGGGCCCCCTCCGGAGCATCTGAACACGGCTGGTTTCAGCCACCCGGTACCCCCGATCAGCCCGATCGGGGGTACTGCCATGTCCGCACCCGATCAGCCCCGCGTGGCTCTTGGATTTCGTTCAACTTCCCACGTTAGAAAGGGTGTTGCCGGGGTACGCGAGGGTTGTAGCCGTGACTTCCCAAGACGCCCGGACGGCCGTTTGAGGTGGCAGTTGCCCCCTGGGCAGGCGACAACTCGCCCCAGATGGCACAATCTGTGCATGGAACACGACGGCCAACTCGAGCTCTATGCGGCGGTCGCGGACCAACTCAAGGAAGCGCACGCAAGAGTGCGCGCACTGCAAGTCCCGGAGGGCGTACGGATGGCGCTGACCCGGAAGCTGCTGGTCATTACGGCCGCGGCCAAGCACGATCTCGCCGACGCGGCAAGGCGTCTGGAGGCGTTCGGAGCGGACCTCGACGAGGGGCGAATCCCTGAAGAGGACCACTGATCGCAGCCGGGGCAGTCGAGTTCGTTGCGGCGCACGGGTGATTAGCCCGTTTCGTGTTTGATTTGCGGTATATATCTGCCTAACGTGCGAAAAAGCTTGAACACTTTCGTTCTGGCGATGTCTCCGAAGGGGAAGACGTGAACAAGGCGCAGCTCGTAGAAGCGATTGCCGACAAGCTGGGCGGCCGCCAGCAGGCCGCCGACGCTGTCGACGCGGTCCTGGACGCCATCGTCCGCGCGACGGTCGCGGGTGACCGGGTCTCGGTCACCGGCTTCGGCTCGTTCGAGAAGGTCGACCGTCCGGCCCGCTACGCCCGCAACCCCCAGACGGGCGAGCGGGTTCGGGTCAAGAAGACCTCCGTTCCGCGCTTCCGCGCGGGCCAGGGCTTCAAGGACCTGGTCAGCGGCTCGAAGAAGCTCCCCCGCGGCGGCGAGGTCGCCGTCAAGAAGGCGCCCAAGGGCAGCCTGACCGGCGGTGCTTCGACGACCGTGAAGAAGGCCGCGGCGAAGAAGGCGACCACGAAGTCGGCCGCCGCGAAGAAGACCACGGCGAAGAAGACGACGGCCAAGAAGACCGCGGCCACCGCCAAGAAGACCACCGCGAAGAAGACGACGGCCAAGAAGACCACGGGCGCCGCCAAGACCTCCGCGGCGAAGAAGACCACCGCCAAGAGCGCGACCGCCAAGAAGGCGCCGGCCAAGAAGGCCCCCGCCAAGAAGTCGGCCGCCCGCAGCACCGCCAAGAAGGCCACGGCCCGCACCAGGTAAGGGCACAGGGGCACTCACGCGCCGGGCCGGACTCCCCGTGGAGTCCGGCCCGCGGCGTGTTGTGGGACGGCCGGGTCAGAAGGTCTGCAGCGTCACCAGAGTGATGTGCGGGCCGTCCTCGGCTCCCTCGACCTCGATCCGCACCCGCTGACCGGGCCTGAGCAGCCTGAGTCCGCCCGCGTCGAACGCCTCGGCGTCGAACGGCACGGGGGTTCCGTCGTCGAGCAGCACACTGCCGCTGCGCGTCTCGGAGTCGTAGGTGTACGCGGTCGCCTGCATGCAGCGCAGCCTACTGTCCCGGGATCAGCAACCGCGCGGCCACGGCCGCCGTCCGGGGACCCACCCCGAGGGCCAGGGCGGCCCGCAGATCGTCGCCGGTGTCCACGTCCTGGCGCACCGAATCCACGTCGTCCAGCGCCAGTTCCACGGCACCGGACGCGCGATGCCGGGACCGGGAATCCGTACCGAATGCCGGCAGCAATTCCCGGCCGTAGGCAGCGGCCAGCAGAGTGGTGCCGATATTCGCGGCGTCCGGCAAGAATGCGCGCGGGAATTCCGCAGCCGCGTCGAGGACCCGGGCCAATTCCAGGGAACGCAGCGCCGGGAGGTCGGCGTTCAGGGCGGCAACCGGGGCGTCGGGCCGGTCGGCGCGCACGGCGGCCACCCCGTGCGCCAGGGCCGCGTTCAGCCCGCCGCGCGGCTCGTCGGTGACGACACGGGCGCCCAGCGCGGCCAGCTCGCGCCCGGCCAGGGCGTCGTCCGTGACGACCGCCACATCCTTCACCGCCGGGCAGGCCAGCGCCGCTGCCGCCGTGTCCTGGGCGAACGCGAGGGCGAGGCCCGGGCGCACCCCGTCGTGGGCGGTGTCCGAGAGTCTGCTCTTGGCCCGCGCCAGGGGCTTCACGGGTATGACCAACGTCCACTGCACGAGCGCTCCGTCCCTCTCTTGTCGCGGTCATTGTCACTCAGCCGTCACCTGGGCCATCTGGTGGTCCGGGTGTCGGGGCGTACGGTGTTCTCGACAGACCGGCGGCCTGGGGCGACACTTGTGCGGCCCCCCGGCCCATGTACCGGGCCGATGTCCTTGGCCCCTAGAGGAAGGTGCGCGCGTGCCCCGCCGCAGAATCGGCTTCTGGTACCGCTTCGCCGCGGTGCTCTGCAAACCGCCGCTGGTGGTTCTGATCAAGCGGGACTGGCGCGGAATGGAGCACATTCCGGCCGAGGGCGGATTTATCACCGCGGTGAACCACAATTCCCATGTGGACCCCTTCGCGTACGCGCACTACCAGTACAACACCGGACGGGTTCCGCGATTCCTGGCGAAGAGCGGGCTTTTCAGGAAGGGATTCGTCGGCGCCGCGATGCGCGGCACCGGACAGATCCCCGTCTACCGCGAGTCCACCGACGCGCTCAGCGCCTTCCGGGCCGCGGTCGACGCCGTGGAGCGCGGTGAGTGCGTGGTGTTCTACCCCGAGGGAACGATCACTCGCGACCCCGACGGCTGGCCCATGACCGCCAAGACCGGTGCCGCGCGTGTCGCGCTGCAGACCCGGTGCCCGGTCATCCCTATCGCCCAGTGGGGCGCCAACGAACTGCTGCCGCCGTACAGCAAGAAGGCCTACATCCTGCCGCGCAAGACCCACCACGTGCTCGCTGGCCCGCCCGTGGACCTCGCGCGGTTCTACGGCAAGGAGATGACCGCGGACGTCCTCAAGGAGGCCACCGAGGTCATCATGGCCGCCATCACCCGCCAGCTGGAGGAGATCCGCGGCGAGAAGGCGCCCGAGACGCCGTACGACCCGCGCCGCGAGCGCATCGAGCAGCGGCGCAGGACCCAGGCGCAGTCCGGTCACGAGGGGGAGACGAGCAAGTGAGCAGGCCCGTCAAGGCGGCGGTCTTCGGTACCGGTTCATGGGGCACCGCCTTCGGCGTGGTGCTCGCCGACGCGGGCTGCGAGGTGACCCTCTGGGGCCGCCGCGCCGAACTCGCCGAAGCGGTCAACTCCTCGCGCACGAACCCCGACTACCTCCCCGGAGTCGAGCTCCCGGAGAACCTCCGGGCGACCGCGGACGCGGCCGAGGCCGCGCGCGACGCCGACTTCACGATACTGGCGATCCCCTCCCAGACCCTGCGCGCCAACCTCGCCGACTGGGTCCCGCTGCTCGCCCCGGACACGGTTCTCGTCTCCCTCATGAAGGGCGTCGAACTCGGCTCCGCCATGCGGATGAGCGAGGTGATCGAGGACGTCGCCAAGGTCGGCGCGGACCGTGTCGCCGTCGTCACCGGGCCCAACCTCGCCCGGGAGATCGCCGCCCGGATGCCGGCCGCGGCCGTGGTCGCCTGCACCGACGAGGCGGTGGCCCAGCGGCTCCAGGCGGCCTGCCACACGCCGTACTTCCGGCCGTACACGAACACCGACGTGGTCGGCTGCGAACTGGGCGGCGCGGTCAAGAACGTCATCGGGCTCGCGGTCGGCATCGCGGACGGCATGGGGCTCGGCGACAACGCCAAGGGCTCGCTCATCACCCGCGGCCTCGCCGAGACCACGCGGCTCGGGGTCGCGCTGGGCGCCGACCCGCTGACCTTCTCCGGACTCGCCGGACTGGGCGACCTGGTGGCCACCTGCTCCTCGCCGCTGTCCCGCAACCACACCTTCGGCACCAACCTCGGCAAGGGCATGACCCTGGAGGAGACCATCGCGGTCACCAAGCAGACCGCGGAGGGCGTCAAGTCCTGCGAGTCGGTGGCGGATCTGGCCCGCCGGCACGGCGTGGAGATGCCGATCACGGAGACGGTCGTCGACATCGTGCACGAAGGCAAGCCGCCCGTCGTGGCGTTGAAGGAACTCATGTCGCGCAGCGCGAAGCCGGAACGACACTGAGCGACCCCCCGGAGCGCACGCTGTCTCAGGGCACTACCAACGGGTACTCTCAACGCGATATGAGCACCGAGAACCTTCCCCAGAGCCCTGAGCAGCCGCCTCGCAAGCCGCGCGTGGCCGTCGTGTTCGGCGGGCGCAGCTCCGAACACGGGATCTCCGTGGTCACCGCCGGCGCCGTCCTCAAGGCCATCGACCGGACGAAGTACGACGTCCTGCCGATCGGCATCACGCGGGAAGGCCGCTGGGCCCTGACCGCCGACGAGCCGGACCGCATGGCGATCACCGACCGCCGTACCCCGGAGGTCGAGGACGTGGCCGAGTCGGGCGAGGGCGGCGTGGTGCTCCCGCTCGACCCCGGCAACCGCGAAGTCGTCGTCAGCGAGCCCGGTTCGGTGCCCAAGGCGCTCGGCGAGGTCGACGTGGTCTTCCCCGTCCTGCACGGCCCGTACGGCGAGGACGGCACCCTGCAGGGCCTGCTGGAGCTCTCCGGCGTCCCGTACGTGGGCGCGGGCGTGCTCGCCTCGGCCGTCGGCCAGGACAAGGAGTACATGAAGCGGGTGTTCACCTCCTTCGGGCTGCAGGTCGGCCCGTACGTGGTGATCCGGCCCCGGGAGTGGGAGCGGGACGAGTCCGCTGCCCGCAGGAAGATCGTGGACTTCGCCGGCGAGCACGGCTGGCCGCTGTTCGTGAAGCCCGCGCGCGCGGGTTCGTCGATCGGCATCACCAAGGTCGACGACCTGTCCGGCCTGGACGAGGCGATCGCGGAGGCCCAGCGCCACGACCCGAAGATCCTGGTCGAGGCGGCCGTGGTGGGCCGCGAGATCGAGTGCGGGGTGCTGGAGTTCGAGGACGGTCCGCGAGCCTCCGTCCCCGCGGAGATCCCGCCGCCGGACGCGCACGCGTACTACGACTTCGAGGCCAAGTACATCGACTCGACCCCGGGCATCGTGCCGGCGCCCCTGACGCCGGAGGAGACGGCCGAGGTCCAGCGCCTGGCGGTGGAGGCCTTCGAGGCGGCCTCCTGCGAGGGACTGGTGCGCGCGGACTTCTTCCTCACCGACGAGGGCTTCGTCATCAACGAGATCAACACCCTGCCCGGTTTCACGCCGATCTCGATGTACCCGCAGATGTGGCAGGCCAGCGGCATCGGCTACCCGGAACTGGTGGACCGGCTCATCCAGGCGGCCCTGCGCAGGTCGACCGGCCTTCGCTAGCCGGTCGCGGTCAGTCGGTCGCGGTCAGTCGGTCGCGGTCAGTCGGTCGCGGTCGGTCAGTCGGTCGCAGTCAGTCGGCGATCCCTTCGGGGATCGCCTTCTTTATCGCCGGGGCCAGGTCGACGAGCGGGGACATGCCGTCTCCCGTGCGGTCCTTGGGGATGGTGACCTCGACATACGCCCTGCGTAGGGTCGTGGTGAACCGGAACGAACCGTCGCCCTGCTTCTCCAGCAGCCAGCCCACCCCGTTCACCTCGACCCCGTCGGCCTCCGGATCGCTCATCTTCGCGGGCCGTCCGACACCGCAGCGCAGTATGATCGCCGGGTTCCCCCAGCCCGCGGTCAGCGCGGACGCGGGCTCGGGATCCCGGCGATCCTGTCCGTCCACCTCGGCCGGCAGCACCTTGTCCAGCTTCTGGCACAGCCCGGTCACCGTCGCACCCGGCGAGGGAACCGCGGCCCTGGCACTGTCGTCTGCCGAGGAGCAGCCCGCGAGCGTGATCAGCAGGGCGAGCACGGGCAGGCCGACGAGCCGGTGACGGAAGAAGTTCACCGGCCAAGGGTAGACGGGGGCTACAGATGGACGACCGGGCAGGTCAGGGTGCGGGTGATGCCGTCCACCTGCTGGACCTTCGCGACCACCATGCGGCCCAGGTCGTCCACGGTGTCGGCCTGCGCCCGCACGATCACGTCATAGGGTCCTGTCACGTCCTCGGCCTGGATCACCCCAGGAATCTTGCTGATCGTCTCGGCGACGGTCGACGCTTTGCCGACGTCCGTCTGGATCAGGATGTACGCCTGTACCACGGAACCTCCAGGGCGGCCACGAGGATCATGTGGGGAAAAGGAACGCCACGGTATCGCGTCGCCGCGCGCCGCGGGGAGACCCGCGGAGGCCGTGGCTCACGCGCCGGGGTGCGGTCACGACACAGGTTGACGGACACCTCGACCGTATCGAGGACACTGATGACGCGCGACCGGGAACGGCAAGGGACAGAAGGGGAGCAAGGGAAATGAAGGGCACTGTTGGTGAGCTCGGGGAGTTCGGGCTCATCAGGGAGCTCACCTCCCGTCTCACCACCACCCCGGCGGTCCGGGTCGGCCCCGGCGACGACGCCGCGGTGGTCGCCGCGCCCGACCGACGGGTGGTGGCCTCGACCGACATCCTGCTGGAGGGCCGGCACTTCCGCCGCGACTGGTCCACGGCGTACGACGTGGGCCGCAAGGCCGCCGCGCAGAACCTCGCGGACATCGCCGCCATGGGCGCCGTGCCGACCGCGCTGCTGCTCGGCCTGGTCGTGCCCGCCGAGCTGCCGGTGACCTGGCCGAGCGAGCTGATGGACGGCATCCGCGACGAGTGCCAGGTCGCGGGCGCCTCCGTGGTCGGCGGCGATGTCGTACGCGGCGACACGATCATGGTGTCGATCACCGCGCTCGGCGATCTGCGCAACCACGAGCCCATCACCCGGGGCGGCGCCCAGCCCGGCGACCTCGTCGCGGTCACCGGCTGGCTGGGCTGGTCGGCGGCCGGGTACGCGGTGCTCTCCCGCGGCTTCCGCTCGCCGCGCGCCTTCGTGGAGGCGCATCGGCGCCCCGAGCCGCCGTACCACGCGGGCCCGGCGGCCGCGGGGCTCGGCGCGACCGCGATGTGCGACGTCAGCGACGGGCTGATCGCCGACCTCGGGCACATCGCCGAGGCCAGCAAGGTGCGCATCGACATCCGCTCCGGCGCGATCGACATCCCCTCGCAGATGAACGACATCGGGCAGGCCGTCGGTGTCGATCCCATGCAGTGGGTGCTGACCGGGGGAGAGGACCACGCGATCGTGGCCACCTTCCCGTCCGACGTGAAGCTCCCGGCGCGCTGGAAGGTGATCGGGGAGGTCCTCAACCCCTCGGCGCTGCCCCAGGTGACGGTGGACGGGGCGCCGTGGACGAGCAAGGGCGGCTGGGACCACTTCGGGGACATCGAGTCATGAGCGCCCCGCCCCGGGTGCTGACGGTCGCCGGGTCGGACTCCGGCGGAGGCGCCGGGATCCAGGCCGACCTGAAGACGATGCTCGCGCTCGGCGTGCACGGCATGAGCGTCGTCACGGCCGTCACCGCGCAGAACTCCCTTGGGGTGCAGGGCGCCTGGGAGTTGCCGGTGGAGGCGGTGCGGGCGCAGTACCGGAGCGTGGTCGACGACATCGGCGTACAGGCCGTCAAGACCGGGATGCTGTCCTCGGCCGAACTCGTCGAGGCCGTCGCCGAGCTGATCGCCGGGACGGACGCCCCGGCGGTCGTCGACCCGGTGGGCGTCTCCAAGCACGGGGACCCGCTGCTGGCCGCGTCCGCGCTCGCGTCCGTACGCGAGCGGCTCCTGCCGGTCGCGACCGTGGCGACCCCGAACCTCGACGAGGTCGCCCAACTCACCGGTGTGCGCGTCGAGTCGGAGGGACAGCTGAAGGAGGCCGCGGCGGCCGTGCTGTCGTACGGACCGCGATGGGTGCTCGTCAAGGGCGGTCATCTGCCCGGGGACGCCGTGGACCTGCTCACCGACGGCACCGAGGAGCACTGGCTGCGCGCGCCCCGGCACGACAACCGGCACACGCACGGCACGGGCTGCACCCTCGCCTCCGCGATCGCGTCGCAGCTCGCGAAGGGGCGGACCGTGCCGGAGGCGGTGGCCGCCGCCAAGGAGTACGTCACCGGGGCCGTCGCCGCCGGCTTCGCGCTCGGCGGCGGGATCGGACCCGTGGACCACGCCTGGGCGCTCAGAACGGGTACTCCCTCAGCTTGATGTCCGTGGCCGCCTTCTCGGTCAACCGCTTGAAGAAGCGGGCCAGCGGACGGGAGGCGAGGATCCGGTACATCCGGTCCCGGCTGCGGATGCGGCGCTCGGTCGCCGGGGCGAAGAACGGGCCCGCGTTCCCGGAGATCTTCTGGCAGCCCTTGGCGAAGTCCCGGATCCGGGTCTCGTACTCCGCGAAGGCGGTGCGGAAGTCGCCGTCCGCGAGGGCGAGTTCACCGGCCAGCACGTACGCGCCGACGATCGCCACGCCCGTGCCCATGCCGCCCATGGTCGCCTCGTACCCGGCGTCGCCGAGCAGCACCACGCGCCCTTTGGTGAGGCGCGAGTTCGGGCTCGCGGCCGACGAAACGGGTGAGCTGGACCGGGAGGCGGCGGCGCTCGGGCTCGGCGCCCTGGAGCAGCTCCAGGTGCAGCGCGGACAGCTCCGGCGACGGGCCGGCGCCCAGCTCGTCCACGAGGGTGCGCCGGGCCTCCTCGTACACCGTCAGCGCCTCCGCGGGCCGTCCGCCCGTGTGCAGGGCCCGCATCTGCTGCCCGTACAGCCGCTCGCTCAGCGGGTGGTCCCGCAGCAGCGCCCGTAGCTCAGGCACGAGCTCGGGGCCGCCGCCGAGCCCCAGGTCCGCCTCGATCCGGTCCTGTACCGCGGCCAGCCGCAGCTCGTCGAACCGGGCACGCTCCGCGTGCGCGGACGGCAGGTCGGGCAGCGCGGGCCCGCGCCACAGCGCGAGCGCCTCCCGCAGCCGGGCCGCCGCGCCCTCGTGGTCGCCGTCGGCGAGGGCGGCCCGCCCTTCCCCGGTCAGCCGCTCGAAGCGGTGTGCGTCGACGGACTCGGGCGGTACGGCGACCCGGTAACCCGCCGGCACCGCCTCGACGTCCGTGTGCGGGGCCAGGCGGCGGCGCAGCCGGGAGATCTGGGACTGCAGCGCGTTGGCGGCCCCGGCGGGTGGCTGGGCGCCGTACAGGCCGTCCGTGAGCCGCTGCGTGGAGACGGGGCGGCCGGTGTTCAGGAGCAGCAGGGTGAGCAGGGCGCGGGGGCGGGGGCCGCCGGGGTCGACGGGGGTGCCGTCGTCGGTGCGTACCTCCAGGGGGCCCAGGATGCCGAAGCGCATGGGTACAGCTTGTCAGGGCACAGCAAAAAGCCGGTCCACACGAGGTGGACCGGCTCAGTGCAGCGAACCAGCGGTGGCCGCGCGCTTAGCTGTGCGTCAGCGCGAGACCTTGCCGGCCTTGATGCACGAGGTGCAAGCGTTCACGCGCTTCGGCGTCCCGCCGACCACGGTACGGACGCGCTGGATGTTCGGGTTCCAGCGACGGGACGTACGGCGGTGCGAGTGCGAGATGTTGTTGCCGAAGCCCGGCCCCTTGCCGCAGACGTCGCAGTTGGCAGCCACGGGTCACTCCAAAGACTTCAGATGCACTTACGGTTGGATCCCGGCATGCCGGGATCGCGATCGCAGGATCAGATCTGAGTGGCGTTGCCAGGGGAATGGCCCGACCTGGATCGGGCAACCGGAGCAGCATACAACGACTGCGCCAGTACAACGAAACTACCATGCCTGCTCACACCCCCGGCCCCGGCCCTCTTCCGGCAGCGACCGTCCCTGGGTCTACGCTGCGTCCAGTCCAGCTCAGGGAGGCGCAGGTGGCGCGGGTGCCGCAGACATTCCTCGATGCTCTCGCGGTGCGCACCTGGTGCGGTCTCGCCCTGGAGGCGCTGGGACGCGCGCGCGAGGAGATCGACGCGATCAACGTCTACCCCGTGGCCGACGGGGACACCGGCACCAATCTGTATCTGACCATGGAGTCCGCCGCGGCCGCGGTCGAGGCCGTCTTCGCCGGTCACGAGGCAGGCGCGGACGCCGGGAAGCCGACCCTGGCGGAGGCCGTGCGCGCGATGGCGCACGGGGCGCTGATCGGCGCCCGGGGCAACTCCGGGACCATCCTCGCGCAGCTGCTGCGGGGCATGGCGCAGGTGCTCGCCGAGGACGGTGAGGCACCTCACACCGACGGCGGCGGGCTGCGGCTCGCCCTGCGGCACGCGGCCGACTCGGCCCGGCAGGCCGTCGCGCACCCCATGGAGGGCACGGTCCTGTCGGTCGCCTCGGCCGCCGCCGACGCGGCCGGGGGCGATATCGAGGGTGACTGCGGGTCGGTCGCCCGGGCCGCCCACGCGGGCGCGTGCACCGCGCTGGCGGCGACACCGGGCCAGCTGGCGGTCCTGGGCCGCGCGGGCGTGGTCGACGCCGGCGGACGAGGCCTGGTGGCGGTGCTGGGCGCGCTGGTGGAGACGTTCACGGGGCAGACGCCGGGAGCGGTGCCGGTGCCGGGCGGCGAGGGGTACGGGCGTGCGGACGCGGGAGCCGCGCACGCGCGTGCGGACTTCGACGCGACGCACGCGCGCGTGGACCTCGTCTCCGATGCGCTCCACGCGCGCGCGGAAATCGTTTCGGGTGTCTCCGGGACCGAGGTCGAGGAGTGCGCCGACCTGGTGGCGGACGCCGGACCCGCCTTCGAGGTGATCTACCTCCTGGAGGCAGAGGACGCGGCCGTGACGCGGCTGCGGGACCGGCTCGACGCGCTCGGGGACTCCCTCGTCGTGGTCGGCGGCGACGGGCTGTGGAACGTCCACGTGCACGTGGACGACGCGGGCGCCGCGGTGGAGGCGGGCGTCGAGGCCGGGCGGCCGTACCGGATCCGGATCACCCACTTCGGGGCCGGTGACGTGCACACCACCGGGGCCGAGCGGCCGCCCCGGGAGCGGGTGCAACGTGCCGTGGTGGCCGTCGTGCCCGGCGAGGGCCTGGCCGGGCTGTACGCGGAGGCCGGCGCGACCCCCGTGCTCGCCCGCCCCGGGGAGCCGCCCGCGAGCGGGGAGCTGGTGAACGCCGTACGGCGTGCCCACGCGCGTGAGGTCGTGCTGCTGCCCAACGACGCCGATCTGCGGCACACCGCGGCCGCGGCGGCCGAGCAGGCCCGCGCGGAGGGCATCCGGGTCGCCCTCATCCCCACCCGGTCCGCGGTCCAGGGCATCGCGGCGCTCGCCGTGCACGAACCCGAGCGCCGCTTCGACGAGGACGTGGTGTCGATGACCTCGGCGGCCGGCGCGACCCGCTACGCCGAGGTCGCCGTCGCCGAGCGCCAGTCCTGGACCATGGCCGGCATCTGCCAGGCCGGCGACGTCCTCGGGCTCATCGACGGGGACGTGGCGGTGATCGGCACCGATGTCACCGCCACGGCCGAGACCGTCCTGGACCGCATGCTCCAGGCCGGCGGCGAACTCGTCACCCTCGTCCTGGGCGACGAGGCCCCGGAGTCCGTCGCCGGCCGCCTGGAGGCACGCGTGCGTGAGTCCTATCTCGCCGTCGACACGGTGGTCTACCGCGGCGGCCGCCAGGGCGCGCTGCTCCTGATCGGCGTGGAGTGACCTAGCGGGCCTGCTCCTCCGTCACCTGCAGCAACTGGCCGGCCTCCGCGCGGCGGTCCCTGACCGTCTCGTCCTCGGTGCCTGCTCCGTCGTAGGCCGCGAGCACGGCACGCGCGCGAGCAGCCGCGTGGGCCGGGCGGCCGAGGTCGGCCTCCAGCCAGCCCGCGGCGAGTTCGGCGCCGGTACGGCTGTGCAGGGCGTCCTCGTCCTCCAGCGAGGCGAACACCGCGACCGCCTCGCCGACCTGGGCCAGGGCGTCCTCCAGCGTGGCCCGGATCGCGTCGTCGTCGGCGTCCTCGGCGGCGGAACGGGCCAGCAGATCCCCGAACTGGCGGTGCGTGTGGCCCAGTTCGGCGACCAGACCCACCCGCGCCTCCTCGTCGGCCTCGTCGGCGCCGAGCACCCGCTCGCACTCCCCGACGGCGGCCGACATCAACTCCCGTGCCGCGTCCGCCCCGTCGTCCGCGCGCAGCGCGAGCCACGCACGCGCGCGCAGGGAGCGGACCAGGCCGTGGACGTTGCCGAGCGAGCGCCACAGCTCGCCCGCGCGCGCGTACGCCTGATCGGCCTCGGTAGGCAGTCCCGCGGCCCCGAGGGACTCGGCGGCGAGATGGGCGAGCGTGGCGTGGTCGTGCTGCTCGGGCCAGTGCCGGGCGATCTCGGCGGCCCGCAGCCGCCGTTCGGCCGCCTCCCGGTGCTCCCCGAGCTCGCTCAGGCAGTCGCCGAGCCACCACTGCGCCTGGACGACCGCGCCGTCGCCGTGGGTCTCGACGGTCAGGTCGGGCAGCGCGGACTCCAGTACCTCCGCGGCCTCGGCGAATCGTCCCTGCCGCAGCAGGAAGCCGCCCAGCTGATGCCGGGCCCAGGCACCGAGCGTGGGCCCCTCGCCCGCCTCGTCGGCCCAGTGCGCGGCCTCCAGGGCGTGCTCGGCGGCCTCCACGGCCAGCCCCCGGCCGCCGACGACCTCCGCGAGCTGGAGATGCAGCTGGGCCCGCCCGACCGCCTCCAGCTGCGCCCCGCCGTGCTCCAGGGCCGCCCGCAGCGCCCGCTCCGTTCCGGCGATGTCGCCCAGGTGGTGCGACAGCCCCGCGAGCCGGGCCTCGTACTCGACCGCGAACCACGGCAGCCCGGCCGCCACGAACCCGTCCGAGGCCCGCGTGAACAGCTCCACGGCCCCCTCCGGATCCCCGCCCTGCAACGCCAGCTCCGCGAGCATGGCCAGCCCCTCTGCCTCCCGAGCGGCGATCCGCACGTCGTCCCCGGCATACCCCCCGACCAGCGCGAGCAACTCCCGCACGGCACCCTCGGCCTCGGCGAGCACGAGGTCCGCCGACGGGGCCCCCGAGACGGCCGCGTCCGCAGCCGGTCCCCCCGGGAGCACGGTGTCCGAAGCCGGGCCGTCGGCCGCGGTCAGCCCGCCGTGTGAGGTTGCGCCGACCTCGTTCGTCCCCGCCCCGCCGTCGTCCCGCTGGTTCATCACTGCGCCGGAAGCGCCGTCGGCTTCGGGCAGTGCCGCGCCGGCCTCGTCCACCGGGTGCCGCTCGGTGTCGGTGACGTTCAGCCCGGCGTCGGTCCCTTCCGCCCCGTTCACCCCCGCCCCCTTCTCGGCCGCCTCCTGCACGCGGCGCATCAGCACCCGTGCCCGGCCCATCAGGACCGACGCCGTCTGCCTCAGGCCCGTGGACTCTTCGGCGTACAGGGTGAGGACCTGGTCGTAGGGGTCGGCGACGGCGGCCACCGCCTCGTCGGTCCGGCCGGTGAGAGCGCGTATGTAGGCCGCACGCGTGCGTGCCGCCAGTGACTCGCCCGCGTCGCCCGCCTCGGCGTACAGCTCGGCGGCCCGTTCGAAGAGCTCCGCGCCCTCGGGACCCCGGCCCATCGCCTCGTGGTCCACGATCTCCGCGCGGTCGCGGACGTCCAGGTCGACGCCCTCGGCGGCCCGGGACACCGCCGCCCACGCCTCGACCGCGTTCGGCCGCAGGGTCTCCGACAGGCGCCGCGCCTCGGTCAGCAGGGCGGCCAGGTCCCGCTCCTCCCCGGGAGACACGGCGGCCGGCGTCGGCGCCGGGGGAGCGGACGCCGGGCGGACCGCGCGGACGCCGAGCGGCAGCCGGTCCACCAGCGGGCGCTGCGCCATACGCGCGCGTACCCGCTCACCGACATGGACGGTCCCGTTGCGCTCGTCGAAGCGCGCCGCCAGGGCCAGGGCCGCGGTACGCGCGTGCGTGGCGAGCTCGCCGGACGTCCAGGCGCGTCCGGCCGGCCCGGGCACCTCACGGTCCGCGAGCCCCATCTCGACGAGCCGGTCCATGAGCAGGGTCACCACGCTCAGGAAGTCCAGCCGGCTGCGCGGCTGCCCGGTGTCCGTGAAGTACGCGGGCCGCTCCGCCAGCAGCTCCAGACCCCGCGCCTCGTTCCCGGTCAGCGCGCAGAACTCGACATGGTCGGCGTACGCGCCCCGCATGCTCTCCATGGGCCGCACCAGCCGGAAGCCCCGCAGATGGTTGGCGCGCGCCTCATCCGCGCGGCCCAGCCGCAGCAACGGCACCAGCGAGGACGCGAGCACCGTGTGCGGCTCGTGCGCGCACGTGAACTCGCCCTCCAGGACCGGCCGCCACAGCAGCAGCGCCTCCGCGTCCCGGCCCCGCTCCGCCTGCCACCAGCCCTGCCCGTGCAGCTCGCAGGCATGGCAGTCGGCCATGCTGTCGCGCTCCGCCGCGAGCCAGGCGGTGTACGCCCGCTCCGCGCGCGGGAGGTCACCGACATGCGCGGCCACGCTGAACTCGGCCCCGCGCACGGCCCGTTCGGAGTGCCCGGCGAGCCGGTAGCGGTGCTCCATCTCGCCGAGCCACTTCTCGATCGAGGCGAGCGGGACGTGCGGCTGGTCGAGCATGCCGGACGACATCCACTTGAAGACCCAGTGCAGCGAGTGCGTCTCGTACTCGTCGAAGTCCTCGGGCCGCTCGTCCCACATGCGCAGCAGACGCGCGAAGGGGACGAACATCTTGTCCTTCTCGGAGCTGTAGTTGTAGACCTTCAGCTGGTGCCCGAGCGCCTCGATGACGGCGAGCGGGATGCCCAGCCCCTCCGCCTCGGCGAGCAGTTGCTCCGCGCGCGCGTTGCGCGCCGGCCCCTCCGGCCGTTCGGAGTTCTCCGCCATCGCCCGGCGCAGGGAGTCGAAGTCCGTGATCCCAGCCATCAGCGGCCGTCCTCCCCGTTCGCGGACTCTCCGTCTGCGGACTCTCCGTATGCGGAGTCTCCATGGGTGGCCCATTCCAGCAGGCCGATGAACGCCCGGTTCAGCAGGGCGGTGTCCGCGGGCCTCAGCGGCCGCTGCGCCATCAGCAGGGCCTGCCCGTACAAGGACTCCGTGGCCGTGCCGATCAGTTCCGCGTCGCCCAGCGAACTGATCCTGCGGACCAGGGGGTTGAGATGGTTGAGCACCAGACGCGCGCGAGGAGCGCTGCCGCGCAGCGAACCGAGGATGCCCGCCCACAGGTCGTCGGCCTGCTCCTCGGCGTCCGCGCGGGCCTGTTCATGCCGGGCGGAGCGGTCGTCGAGGTGGAGGGCGGGGACCGAGACGGGGTGGAAGGCGCGCAGTACTATGTCACATTGCACCGCGTCCAGCCGGGTCCGCGCCGCCGCCAGGAACTCCGACAGCGCCAGCTCCTCCGCCGCGTCCACGGCGTCCAGATGCGCCGTCACGGTGTCCGCGTCCAGCTCCGCGACCACCGTCCCCGGCCGCACCGACGGCAACGCCTCGACCAGTTCGCTGTCGTACGTGTAACCGCCGTTGATCACCCCGATGCCCTGCGCGGCGGCGATCGGCGCGACCTGCCGGTACTCCTCCACCGTCCGCGTGAAGTGCACCACCCGGTGCCGTTGCGCGAACTCCTCCAGCGACAGCCGTCCGTCGGTCGTCTCGAACGGCAGCCACGGCAGCATCGTCCGCAGCATCTCCCGGTCGTGCCGCGCCAGGGACTTCACGCCCAGGTGGTGCACCGACAGGAAGGCCGCCAGCCGCTCCGGATCACCGGCCGCGAGCCCGGTCAGCCAGGCCCGGATCCGTTCGCCGAGCGCCTCCCGCACGGCCGCCAGCGTCTCGTCCTCGTACAGCGACTCGCGCGAGGCCGTGGGCCGCAGACTGTCCGTGTCGAGCACGCAGCGCACGAAGAACGCCCAGTCCGGCAGCAGCTGTTCGGCCCGCTCGGTCAGCAGCATGCCCTTGAGGTGCACCCGGTGCGTGGCCCGCTGCGCCGGACTGACCGCCGACGGCAGCACATACGCCACCCCCCGGATCCCGGCGAGCGGCACGTCCAGCTCGATCGAGTCCAGCGGGGTGAACCCGAACAGCTCGTGGCAGTGGCGCGCGAGGGCCACCCTGCGGGTGGCGGGGGAGGGGTGGGGGCGGTCCCAGGGCGCGGGCAGGTCCGTGACCGCCTCCTCGCCCACCCGGACGTCGTACGGCAGCAGCGAACCGAAGTCCCGCGCCAGCGTGAGCACCCGCTCGGGCGACAGCCACTCCCCGGCCCCCGCCCGCGCCACCAGGTGCACGGTGGTGCCCGGTTCGGGCCGCGCCGCGTCGGGCAGCGTGCGCACGGTGTAGGAGCCGTCGTCGCTCGCCGTCCACTCCACGGGCGCCGCGTCCGGGGTACGGGCGCTGCGGCTGACGACCCTGATCCGCTCGGCCACCACGAAGCAGGCCAGCAGCCCGATGCCGAACTGCCCGAGGAAGTCCGAGCGGACCTCCTGTATCCCGCCGACGATCCCCTCGGAGCGCTTGGAACTGCGCCCGATGGTGGCCAGCAGACTGTGCACGTCCGCCTCGGTGAGCCCGATGCCGGAGTCCTCCACCCGCAGCGCGCCCGCCTCCGCGTACAGCCGCACCCGCGCCGGGGCGTCGGGCTGCTCGGCGCGCCGGGCGGTGATGGCGTCCACGGCGTTCTGCAGCAGCTCGCGCAGATAGACCCGCGGACTGGAGTAGAGGTGATGGGAGAGCAGGTCCACCAGTCCACGCAGGTCGACCTGGAACGTATGGGGTGGCTGGGACGGCTGGGATGACTGTGAGGTCTGGGAGTCCATCGTCGCGGCGCCGGTGGGGGGACTGCGCGTCGGCGCGGGGTCGGGCGGTCCCGATGGGGCGGTGACCGCGGGGGATGGCCGGAGCGCGCCATCCTAGAGCCGGAACGAGCCGTCTGACCAGGGGTTTCGACAGACGTATACGGCGATGTCAGTGACGTGGTGTGCAATGGATCTCGTGCCCGCACTGGAAGAACCACTGAAGAAGGTGCTCGGACCACCCACCGCGAAGGTGATGGCCGAGTCCCTCGGCCTGCACACCGTCGGCGACCTCCTGCACCACTACCCGCGCAGATACGAGGAGCGCGGCCAGCTCACCCACCTCGCCGACCTGCCGATGGACGAGCACGTCACGGTGGTCGCCATGGTCGCCGACGCCCGGCTGCACACCTTCGCCTCCGCGCGGGCCCCCCGCGGCAAGGGCCAGCGCCTGGAGGTGACGATCACCGACGGCAGCGGCCGGCTCCAACTGGTCTTCTTCGGCAACGGCGTCCACAAGCCCCACAAGGAACTGCTGCCGGGCACCCGCGCGATGTTCGCCGGCAAGGTCTCCCTCTTCAACCGCCGCCTGCAACTGGCCCATCCGGCATACGAGTTGCTGCGCGGCGACAGCGAGGAGACGGTCGAGACCTGGGCCGGCGCACTGATCCCCATCTACCCCGCCACCGCCAAGCTGGAGTCCTGGAAGATCGGCAAGGCGATCCAGACGGTGCTGCCCAGCGCCCAGGAAGCCCTGGACCCCCTGCCCGCCACCCTCCGCGGGGGGCGCGGCCTGGTCACCCTGCCCGAAGCCCTCCTCAAGATCCACCAGCCCCACACCAAGGCCGACATCGCCGACGCCCGCTCCCGCCTCAAGTGGGACGAGGCCTTCGTCCTCCAGGTCGCCCTGGCCCGCCGCCGGCACGCCGACGCCCAACTCCCCGCCGTCGCCCGCAAACCCAAGCCCGACGGCCTCCTCACGGCCTTCGACGACCGCCTCCCCTTCACCCTCACCGAGGGCCAGCGGAAGGTCTCGAAGGAGATCTTCGACGACCTGGCGACGGACCATCCGATGCACCGATTGCTGCAGGGGGAAGTGGGATCGGGCAAGGCCCAGCCGCTCGACTCGCTTGTCCTCACGCCTACCGGTTTCCGCCGTATGGGGGACATGAGGGTGGGTGACGAGATCGTCGTGCCCGACGGGGAGATCGCGCTGATCGACGGCGTCTTTCCGCAGGGCGAGCGCGATGTCTGGCGTCTGGTCCTCTCGGACGGCAGCTCCGTCGAGTGCGATGACGAACATCTGTGGATCGTCGGCACGAGTTGCGGCTGGCACCGTGGTCAGGCCCCCAAGGTCATGACGACTCGCGAGATTCGGCTGGACACCTTCAAGGCCAACGGATCGTCGAAGTGGTACCTCCCGGCCGCCACCCCCGTCGATCTCGGAGACGACTGTGGGCTGCCTCTCGATCCGTACCTGTTCGGCCTTCTTCTGGGAGACGGCTCCTTCCGGCACAACCTGCGGCTGTCCACGATCGACGCCGAGATCCGTGATGCGGTGGAGGCCGCCGTGGCACCGGACTGTCGACTGGTGCCGGTGAGCGGTTCCCGCTGCAACTACACGATCCAGTTGACCCGCCGCGCGGGCGGTGTGCGCAATCCGGTGATCCAGGCCGTACGGGACCTGGACCTCTGGGGAGTGTCGGCGCACGGCAAGTTCGTTCCCGAGGAGTTCAAGAACACGTCGATCAAAAACCGTCTCGCCGTGCTGCAAGGGCTCATGGACACGGACGGAATTGTCGACAAGGCGGGCCTGAGCATCTCGTTCTGCTCCGCTTCACGGAGGCTTGCGGAAGACGTCGCGTGGCTGGTCCGTTCCTTGGGCGGCAGGGCGCGAGTCCTGCCGAAGCGTGCCGCGTTCAACGTCTTCGTTTCCCTGCCGGACGAGTACGCCCCGTTCAGGCTGCGGCGCAAGGCCGAACGGGTAGGTCCCCGCCCGAAATACAACACGTTTCGACGGGGTATTCGGGCGGTCGAGTATGTGGGACGTAAGCCCGTCCAGTGCATCAGCGTCGCGCACCCCAGCCACGCCTACGTCACCGACAACTTCACCGTGACCCACAACACCATGGTGGCCCTGCGCGCCATGCTCGCCACCGTCGACGCCGGTGGGCAGGCCGCCATGCTCGCGCCCACCGAGGTGCTGGCCCAGCAGCACCACCGTTCCGTCGTGGAGATGATGGGCGAGCTGGCCGAGGGCGGGATGCTGGGCGGCTCCGAGCACGCCACCAAGGTGGTGCTGCTGACCGGCTCCATGGGCACGGCGGCCCGCCGCCAGGCGATGCTCGACCTGGCCACCGGCGAGGCCGGCATCGTGATCGGCACGCACGCGCTGATCGAGGACAGGGTCCAGTTCCACGACCTGGGCCTGGTCGTCGTCGACGAACAGCACCGCTTCGGCGTCGAGCAGCGCGACGCCCTGCGCGGCAAGGGCAAGCAGCCCCCGCACCTCCTCGTCATGACGGCCACCCCCATCCCGCGCACGGTCGCCATGACGGTCTTCGGCGACCTGGAGACCTCGGTCCTCGACCAGCTCCCCGCCGGCCGCTCACCCATCGCCTCCCACGTCGTCCCCGCCGCGGACAAGCCCCACTTCCTCGCCCGCGCCTGGGAGCGGGTCCGCGAGGAGGTCGGCAAGGGCCACCAGGCGTACGTCGTCTGCCCCCGCATCGGCGACGAGGAGGACGACCCGAAGAAGTCCGCGAAGAAGAAGTCACCCGAGGACGAGGCGGAGAAGCGCCCGCCGCTCGCGGTCCTGGACGTCGCGGACCAGCTGGCGAAGGGGCCGCTGCACGGCCTGCGCGTGGAGGTCCTGCACGGACGGATGCACCCCGACGACAAGGACGCGGTCATGCGCCGCTTCGCCGCCGGCGACACCGACGTCCTGGTCGCCACCACCGTCATCGAGGTCGGTGTCAACGTCCCCAACGCCACCGCGATGGTCATCATGGACGCCGACCGTTTCGGCGTCTCCCAGCTCCACCAGCTGCGCGGCCGGGTGGGCCGGGGCTCCGCCCCCGGCCTCTGCCTGCTGGTCACCGAGATGCCGGAGGCGAGCGCGGCCCGCCAGCGGCTGAACGCGGTGGCGTCGACCCTGGACGGCTTCGAGCTCTCCCGCATCGACCTGGAACAGCGCCGCGAGGGCGACGTCCTGGGCCAGGCCCAGTCGGGCGCCCGCACCAGCCTGCGGGTCCTGGCCGTCATCGAGGACGAGGAGGTCATCGCGGAGGCGAGGGAGGAGGCGGCGGCGGTCGTGGCGGCGGACCCGGAGCTCACCGACCTCCCGGCGCTGCGGACGGCGCTGGACGCCCTCCTGGACGAGGAGAGGGAGCAGTACCTGGAAAAGGGCTGAGAATGAACCTGTAGCCGCCCACAACCGAGGAATCGAAGATGACCCGCGTGATCGCCGGCGCAGCCGGCGGCCGTCGACTGGCAGTCCCACCCGGCAACGGCACCCGTCCCACTTCCGACCGCGCACGCGAGGGCCTCCTCTCCACCTGGCAGTCCCTCCTCGGCGGCCCCCTGGACGGTGAACGAGTCCTCGACCTCTACGCCGGTTCGGGCGCGGTCGGCCTGGAAGCTCTCTCCCGCGGCGCCGGCCACACCCTCCTCGTCGAGGCGGACGCCAGAGCGGCCCGCGTCATCCGGGAGAACGTCAGAGCCCTCGGCCTCCCGGGCGCCGAGGTCAGGGCGGGCAAGGCCGAGCAGATCATCCAGTCGGCGCCGACGGCCCCGTACGACCTGGTCTTCCTCGACCCCCCGTACCGAGTCACAGATCACGATCTTCGAGAGATTCTCCTCACACTCCGTACCCAAGGCTGGCTCGCGCCGGAGGCGATCGTCACCGTGGAGCGCAGCACCAGAGGCGGAGAGTTCACGTGGCCGCAGGGCTACGAGGCGGTCAAGGCCCGTCGCTACGGCGAGGGAACGTTTTGGTACGGTCGCGCCGCCTCTACGTGCGAAGACGCACGATGACCGGACCGGAGAGCGAGGGATCACAAGTGCGCCGCGCCGTCTGTCCCGGGTCGTTCGACCCCATCACCAACGGACACCTCGACATCATTTCCCGCGCCTCCCGTCTGTACGACGAGGTCTATGTCGCGGTCATGATCAACAAGTCCAAGAAGGGCCTGTTCGAGATCGACGAGCGGATCGACCTGATCCGCCAGGTCACCGCCGAGTACGGCAACGTGAAGGTCGAGGCCTTCCACGGACTCCTCGTCGACTACTGCAAGCAGCGCGACATCCCGGCCATCGTCAAGGGCCTGCGCGCCGTCAGCGACTTCGACTACGAGCTGCAGATGGCCCAGATGAACAACGGCCTGTCCGGCGTGGAGACGCTCTTCGTGCCGACGAACCCCACCTACAGCTTCCTCTCCTCCTCCCTCGTCAAGGAGGTCGCGACCTGGGGAGGCGACGTCTCCCACCTCGTGCCGCCCACCGTCCTCGAAGCCCTGAACGAGCGTCTCCGCCAGGACTGATGGGGCTACAGTCGTCCCGTCCGTCTCCAACACATCGGTAGAGAGTGGCGAGCACACGGTGGACGTGCAGAAGAAGCTCGACGAGATCGTCGCGGCGGTCTCCAGCGCCCGGTCGATGCCCATGTCGGCGTCGTGCGTGGTCAACCGCGCGGAACTGCTCGCGATGCTCGAAGAGGTCCGCGCGGCCCTGCCCGACTCCCTGGCCCAGGCGCAGGAACTGATCGGCGGCCGCGAGGAGATGGTCGAGCAGGCCCGCCAGGAGGCCGAGCGGATCATCCAGGGCGCGCACGCCGAGCGCGGCTCGCTGATCTCCGACACCGAGATCGCCCGCCGCTCCCAGGACGAGGCCGACCGCATCCTGAGCGAGGCCCGCCGGGAGGCGGAGGAGGTCCGCGCCGAGGCCGACGACTACGTCGACTCCAAGCTCGCCAACTTCGAGGTCGTCCTCACCAAGACCCTCGGCTCTGTGGGCCGCGGCCGCGAGAAGCTGCTGGGCACCGGTCCGGGCCTGGACGAGCAGGGCTACGAGGACGAGGACGCCCCCGAGCGCAGCCACGACCCGGAGACCCTGCGCAAGGACGCCGACGCCTACGTGGACGTCAAGCTGGGCGCCTTCGAGGCGGTCCTGGCCAAGACCCTGGATGCGGTCGGCAAGGGACGCGCCAAGCTGCACGGCCGTATCGCAACCGACGACCTCGGCGCCCTCGCCGACGACACCACGTCCTTCCAGCACTCCAGCGACGCCGACTACCTGGCCGACCTCGCCGCGCTGGCCCAGCAGGACACCCCGGCCGAGCAGCAACAGCCGCAGCCCCAGCAGTACGACCAGCAGCCGGCCTACGGCTACCAGCAGACCGACACCTACGCCGCCGCCGGCTACGAGCAGCAGACCTACGGCCAGCAGGACGCGTACGGCTACCAGCAGGCCGACCCCTACTCCCCCACCTCCGGCTACGCTCCGGCGGGAGGTGCCCCCTTCCAGGGCTACGACGCCCAGCAGGGCACGTACGACACGAACCAGGCCCAGCAGCCGCACCAGACACACCAGGCGCACCAGTCGTACGCCCTCGACGAGACCAGCCTCTTCGACACCGGCATGATCACGCCGGAACAGCTGAGGGCCTACGAGCAGGGTCGCGGCCAGTAACGGACCACCGGATTGGGCCGTGAGCGAAAGGTCCAGTATCCTGGCTCTTCGGTCGCGCGTACGTCCGCGATCAACGCTGCCCGGGGACACCGCAGGGCGGCGTCCCTCTGAGTTCAGAAGATCGAAAGCAGGATGGCTCCCAACGCTCGCCTCGACCACCGCAACCCCCTCGTGTTCGACACGCACGAGCTGGGTCGCCGTCCCGGTGCGCTGCAGCGGCTGTCCCGAACGGTCGACGCTCCCAAGGACCTCGGTATCCAGGGAGTCGTCGGAGTGCCGGAAGGCGCCCCGGTGGAGCTCGAACTCCGGCTCGAGTCGGTCATGGAAGGGGTGCTTGTCACAGGCACCGCCCGTGCACAGGCCGAGGGGGAGTGCGTAAGGTGTCTGGAGCCGCTTCAGCTCGACGTGGAAGCGGACTTCCAGGAGATGTTCTCGTACCCTGACGCCGACGACCGGGGCCGCCCCAAGGCGGAGCCGGCCGACGACGCCGAGGAAGACGAGGACAGGCTCTTCATCGAGGACGGCCTGTTCGACCTCGAGCCCGTGCTGCGTGATGCGGTGGTGCTCGCACTGCCGATGCAGCCGGTGTGCCAGGAAGACTGCCCGGGTCTGTGCTCCGAGTGCGGAGCGCGGCTGGCGGACGACCCGGACCACCACCATGACGCCGTCGACATCCGTTGGGCGGCACTGCAGGGACTCGCCGAAACCATGACGGACGGCGAGAAGGACGAGATGAGCGGCGCCGAAGCGGGCGTCGACGAGAAGCAGGAGAAGTAGCCGTGGCTGTTCCGAAGCGGAAGATGTCGCGCAGCAACACGCGCCACCGCCGGTCGCAGTGGAAGGCTGCGGTCCCCACCCTGGTTGCGTGCGAGCGCTGCCACGAGCCCAAGCAGCAGCACATCGCGTGCCCGTCTTGCGGCACCTACAACAAGCGCCAGGTCCTCGAGGTCTGAGCGGCTGGTGAGAGGCACCGTGTCCACTGCCAAGAAGGCGGATGACGCCAAGGCGGACCCGTCCGCCAAGAAGAATGCGGACAACACGGCCTCGTCCCACACGCTTCTGGAAGGGCGGCTCGGGTACAAGCTCGAGTCCGCCCTTCTGGTGCGTGCGCTGACCCACCGTTCCTACGCGTACGAGAACGGCGGTCTGCCGACCAACGAGCGGCTGGAGTTCCTCGGGGACTCCGTGCTCGGCCTCGTGGTCACGGACACGCTGTACAACACCCACCCCGACCTGCCCGAGGGCCAACTGGCCAAGCTGCGGGCCGCGGTGGTCAACTCGCGTGCGCTGGCGGAGGTCGGTCGCGGTCTGGAACTCGGCTCCTTCATCCGGCTGGGCCGGGGCGAAGAGGGCACGGGCGGCCGGGACAAGGCGTCCATCCTCGCCGACACCCTGGAAGCGGTGATCGGCGCGGTCTATCTCGACCAGGGCCTCGACGCGGCCTCCGAACTGGTGCACCGCCTGTTCGACCCGCTGATCGAGAAGTCCTCGAACCTCGGAGCCGGCCTGGACTGGAAGACCAGCCTCCAGGAGCTCACCGCGACCGAGGGGCTCGGTGTCCCCGAGTACCTGGTCACGGAGACCGGCCCCGACCACGAGAAGACCTTCACTGCTGCCGCCCGCGTCGGAGGCGTCTCGTACGGCACCGGCACCGGCCGCAGCAAGAAGGAGGCGGAGCAGCAGGCCGCCGAGTCCGCCTGGCGGTCCATCCGGGCCGCCGCGGACGAGCGCGCCGCGAAGGCGGCGGCCGAGAAGGCCGCCCTGGACGGCGACGAAGGCCCGACGTCCGTCTCCGCCTGACGAACAGCGCGTCCCGAGCGCCTGTCCCGCAACACCGGGGCGGGCGCTCGGCTCATCCACAGTCCGGTACGGGAGTCGTCATGCCCGAGTTGCCCGAGGTCGAGGTCGTCCGGAGCGGCCTGGAACGGTGGGTCGCCCACCGTGTCGTCGCCGACGCCGAGGTGCTGCACCCGCGTGCGGTACGGCGCCACATCGCGGGCGCCGACGACTTCGCGCACCGCCTCAAGGGCCACCGCGTCGGTGTCCCGAGCCGCCGCGGCAAGTATCTGTGGCTGCCCCTGGAGGACACCCACCAGTCGATCCTGGCGCACCTCGGGATGAGCGGCCAGCTCCTGGTCCAGCCGGACTCGGCCCCCGACGAGAAGCACCTGCGCATCCGCGTCCGCTTCGCCGACGCCCTCGCGACGGAACTCCGCTTCGTCGACCAACGCACCTTCGGCGGGCTGTCGTTGCACGACAACACCCCCGAGGGACTGCCCGACGTCATCGCGCACATCGCCCGCGACCCCCTCGACCCGCTGTTCGACGAGGAGGCCTTCCACCGGGCGCTGCGCCGCAAGCGGACCACCATCAAACGGGCCCTGCTGGACCAGTCGTTGATCAGCGGGGTCGGCAACATCTACGCGGACGAGGCCCTTTGGCGGGCCCGCGTCCACTTCGAACGCCCCACCGCCGGCTTCACCCGCCCCCGCACGGCCGAACTCCTCGGCCATGTACGGGACGTGATGAACGCGGCCCTCGCCGTCGGCGGCACCAGCTTCGACAGCCTGTACGTCAACGTCAACGGGGAGTCCGGCTACTTCGACCGGTCCCTCGACGCGTACGGCCGTGAGGGTCTGCCGTGCAACAGGTGCGGTACGCCCATGCGCCGGCGCCCCTGGATGAACCGGTCCAGCTACTTCTGCCCGACGTGTCAGAGGGCGCCGCGCGTGGCGTCGTAACGCTCGCGGGCCGTGAGGACGTCGTCCATGCGGCCCTCCACCAGGCGGATCAGGTCCAGCAGCCGCTCGGCGACCTGGCGGCCGAGCGGGGTCAGCTCGTAGTCCACGCGGGGCGGGTTGGTCGGCTGGGCCTCGCGGTGCACCAGGCCGTCGCGCTCCAGCGCGTGCAGGGTCTGGGAGAGCATCTTCTCGCTCACGCCGTCGACCCGGCGGCGCAGCTCGTTGAAGCGCAGCGAACCCTCGTACAGCGCGCCCAGCGTCAGCGAACCCCAGCGCCCCGTGACGTGTTCGAGGGTGCCGCGCGAGGGACACGCCTTGGCGAACACATTGAACGGGAGTTCAGGCGCCGACGGGCGCTCCTGCGTGCTGTCCATACCACAAGCGTACTCGAACGCAGCGCTGACCGACAGGTTGCGCTAACTCCTGGTTAGCGCAAGGCGGCTCGGACGCCCTCGTCTCGTAACCGTTCAGTAGCCGAAGTCCTGCGTCCACCAGGGGCCGCCGGTCCCGAAGTGGACACCGACCCCCAGGGTCTTGAAGTCGCAGTTCAGGATGTTCGCCCGGTGGCCGGGGCTGCTCATCCACGCCTCCATCACCGCGGCCGCGTCGGCCTGCCCCCGGGCTATGTTCTCGCCGCCGAGGTTGGTGATGCCGAGCTTGGCGGCCCGGTCCCACGGTGTCGCGCCGCTGGGGTCGGTGTGGTCGAAGAAGTTCTGCGCGGCCATGGCGTCGCTGAAGTTCTCCGCCAGCTCCGACAGGGTGCTGTTCGCGGACACCGCGCTGCAGCCGACCTTGGCCCGCTCCTCGTTGACGAGCTTGAGCACCTCGGCCTCGGCCGCGGCCTGGGCGGAGACCGTCACCGCGGGAGCGGCCGCCGACTGCTTCGGCGGCGCGGTCTCCTTCTGCGAGGGCGTCGTCTTGGGCTTCTTGCTCGGCGTCGCCTTCGGCTTCTTCGTCGGCGCCTCGGTCGGGGCGGCCGCGGAGGCCGACGGAGTGGAGGGAGCGGCGGAGGGCGTGGGCGACCTGTCGGCGTCGCGGCTCGTGGCGGAGCCGTCGTCCCGGCCCTGCACGCTGCCGGAGGTGCCGCCCTGCTCGGCGGCCGAGTTGCTCGGCGTGCTCGCGGCCTGCACCTTTCCGCCGCCACCGCCACCGAGCTTGTAGTTGTCGAGCCCCGGCACCGCACCCGTGGCAACCGCGACCGTGCCGATCGCGACCGCCGCGGAGACTCCGAGCAGCCCGGTCTTCACCGGTGTCACGGTCCGCTTCCGGCGCCGGCGCGACGCCCCCCGCCCGCCGTCGGGCGTGAAGTCGTCGTCCGGGAAGACGGTGCGGTAGTCGTCCTCGTTGGCGAAGAGGTACGCGGCACTGCGTGCGGAGGCCTCGGCGTACTCGTCCGTGTTCAGATACGGGGCCGTGCCCAGCGTGGGCGGGCCGTCGGGCCCGGAGGTCTCCGGCGGGTCATAGCTGTACGAGTACTGCCGGGGGTCGTAACTGCCGGCGTGCGAGCCGTTCCTCGCTGTGACCCCCGTGGCGCGGCCCGTGGCGGCGCGGCCGGCGGCGGAGCGTCGGTGGCGTCCCATGTTCCTTGCCTTCCTCGTCCTGTCGGTCGACCCGCCGGATACGATCTTGCGGGTGACCCAGCTCACTCCTTCGAGTGAGTTTCATATGAGATTCATTGGGTGGGGACGGTACCGCATGGCGCCAGAGGAGGAAGTGTCCGGAGAGACATTGGCCCGTTAGGTTGCACCCATGAGCGAGGATGTACGACTGGTCGCCTGGGTGCGCGGACGCGTCCAAGGTGTGGGTTTCCGCTGGTTCACGCGGGCCAAGGCGCTGGAGCTCGGCGGCCTGAGTGGTTTTGCTCTCAATTTGGGCGACGGCCGGGTGCAGGTGGTCGCGGAGGGCTCGCGGGAGTCGTGTGAAGGACTTCTGGACTGGCTCCAGGGTGACGACACGCCCGGGCGCGTGGAGGGCGTCACCGAGATCTGGGACACACCTCGCGGGGGTTACGACGGCTTCGCCATCCGCTGACCGCTTTCTGTAAAGCGGCCCAGGCGGCAGCGGAGGGGCATGCCGCCGGCAGCTGCCGGGAGCGGAAAGACGCTGGTGGTTGCCAAGAACCGGTTGCTCTGGCAGGCTGCGCACGCAAAGATGATCGCCACGCCCCGAGGGGCCCGCAGGAGTCGCAGCGCAGCCGCTCTCAGGCCGCGCGCCCCCGGGATGCCCGCCAAACCGGGGCGTGATCGTGTTGACCGTCAAACTTTTTGGTGAGACGCTGAAAGCACCCCGCGCACCTTAGCTGTTTGGCATGGATGAACGGCAGCATGAACTCCATAGTGTCAAGCACCACGGGTGCGATTCCCTCACGACCCACACCGCTTCGGTCGGTCACTCAGTGTGGAGGACCATCCATCATGGCAAAGGCGCTTCTCGGTTACGTCGGCGGCTCCGACCCTCGACTCCTCGCCGAGATGCGACGGCTTCAGCAGCGTGTCCAGGACCTGGAGTCCGAGCTCGTACGGATCCAGGCCGAGAACGACGCGCTCGCGGCTGCCGCTTCTCACGACAGGATCATGGAGAGCATCGACGCACACCAGGCGGAGCCTGCGCTCACCTGATCACTGCATCGCACCACGACAGCAGTGGTTGGGCCGCCCGTATCAACCGCTAAGTTGTCAGATTTGCAAGGGACGCTTCGGCGTCCCTTCTTTCTTACCTGCCCCCGCGCATCCTTTCACCTTCTACAACGTTTGATGTGCCCTGCATGTTCAAAGGTGAAACCGCGGAAGACAGCACGTTCATGGAGTGAGACAACCCCGGAAGGTAGAGTCCGGCGGCGTGCACCTCAAGGCCCTGACCCTCCGCGGGTTCAAGTCGTTCGCCTCGGCGACCACGCTCCGGTTCGAACCGGGGATCACGTGCGTCGTCGGACCGAACGGCTCGGGCAAGTCCAACGTCGTCGACGCCCTCAGCTGGGTGATGGGCGAGCAGGGCGCCAAGTCGCTGCGCGGCGGCAAGATGGAGGACGTCATCTTCGCCGGCACCAC
Source organism: Streptomyces gilvus (assembly GCF_022513565.1). GTDB lineage: Bacteria > Actinomycetota > Actinomycetes > Streptomycetales > Streptomycetaceae > Streptomyces > Streptomyces gilvus. The sequence continues at coordinate 199,774 of NZ_JAKWBE010000013.1, forward strand.
CGGCCGCCCGCCGCTGGGCCGCGCCGAGGTGTCCCTGACCATCGACAACTCCGACGGCGCGCTGCCCATCGAGTACGCCGAGGTCACCATCACGCGGATCATGTTCCGCAACGGCGGCAGCGAGTACCAGATCAACGGCGACACCTGCCGCCTGCTGGACATCCAGGAACTCCTCTCCGACTCCGGCATCGGCCGCGAGATGCACGTCATCGTCGGCCAGGGCCAGCTCGACTCCGTCCTGCACGCCGATCCCATGGGCCGCCGCGCCTTCATCGAGGAGGCCGCGGGCGTCCTCAAGCACCGCAAGCGCAAGGAGAAGGCCCTGCGCAAGCTCGACGCGATGCAGGCCAACCTCGCGCGCGTGCAGGACCTGACCGACGAACTCCGCCGCCAGCTCAAGCCTCTTGGCCGGCAGGCCGCCGTCGCCCGCCGGGCCGCCGTCATCCAGGCCGACCTGCGCGACGCCCGGCTGCGCCTGCTGGCCGACGATCTCGTACGACTGCGCCAGGCACTGCAGACCGAGGTCGCCGACGAGGCCGCGCTGAAGGAGCGCAAGGAAGCCGCCGAGCAGGAGCTGAAGAAGGCCCTCCAGCGCGAGGCCCTCCTGGAGGACGAGGTACGGCAGCTCACCCCGCGCCTGCAGCGCGCCCAGCAGACCTGGTACGAGCTCTCCCAGCTGGCCGAGCGCGTACGCGGCACGATCTCGCTGGCCGACGCCCGCGTGAAGAGCGCCACCTCCGCGCCCCCCGAGGAACGGCGCGGACGCGACCCCGAGGACATGGAGCGTGAGGCCGCCCGGATCCGGGAACAGGAGGCCGAGCTGGAGGCGGCCCTGGAGGCGGCCGAACGCGCCCTGGAGGACACGGTCGCCCACCGCGCCGAACTCGAACGCGAACTCACCCAGGAGGAACGGCGGCTGAAGGACGTGGCCCGCGCCATCGCCGACCGCCGCGAGGGCCTCGCCCGCCTCAACGGCCAGGTCAACGCGGCCCGTTCGCGCGCCGCCTCCGCACAGGCCGAGATCGACCGGCTGGCCGCGGCGAGGGACGAGGCACAGGAGCGCGCGGTCGCCGCCCAGGAGGAGTACGAGGCGCTGAAGGCCGAGGTCGACGAACTCGACGCCGGCGACACGGAACTGGCCGAGCGGCACGAGGCGGCCAAGGCCGCGCTGGCCGAGGCGGAGGAACAGCTGAGCGCCGCCCGCGAGGCGGCGACGGCGGTGGAACGCAAGCGCGCCGCGACCCAGGCCCGCCACGAGGCGCTGGCACTGGGCCTGCGCCGCAAGGACGGCACGGGCGCCCTGCTGGCAGCGAAGGACCGTCTCTCCGGCCTGCTGGGCCCGGCGGCGGAGCTGCTGACCGTCACCCCGGGCTACGAGGTCCCCCTGGCGGCGGCCTTCGGCACGGCGGCGGACGCCCTGGCGGTCACATCACCGTCAGCGGCGGCGGACGCGATCCGCCTGCTCCGCAAGCAGGACGGGGGACGGGCGGCACTGCTCCTGGCAGGGGGTACCGAAGACGCGCCCCACAGGGGCGCGGGGCTGCAACAATGTGCGGCTCCGCCGCGGGGCGCGACCAGCCACGAAGAGCCCGCAGACGCCCGACACCCTTACGCGGCAGATTTCGTCCGCGCCCCCTCCGACCTCATGCCGGCGGTCCGTCACCTCCTGCGCGGCATCGTCGTAGTCCCCACCCTCGAAGACGCCGAGGAACTGGTCTACTCCCAGCCCCACCTCACCGCGGTCACCGCCGAAGGCGACCTCCTCGGCGCCCACTTCGCCCACGGCGGCTCCGCGGGCGCCCCCAGCCTCCTCGAAGTACAGGCCTCCGTCGACGAGGCCGCCGCCGAACTCGAAGAGCTGGCCGTCCGCTGCGAGGTCCTCACCGGGGCCCAGCACGCGGGACAGGAGCGCCGCAGGGAATGCGCCGCGCTCGTGGAGGAGCTGGGGGAGCGACGCCGGGCGGCGGACCGAGAGAAGTCGGCCGTGGCCCAGCAGCTCGGCCGTCTCGCGGGGCAGGCCAGGGGTGCCGCGGGTGAGGCGGAGCGGTCCGTCGCGGCGGCGGCCCGCGCCCAGGACGCCCTCGACAAGGCCCTCCAGGACGTCGAGGAACTCGCCGAACGCCTCGCCGTGGCCGAGGAGATGCCCGTCGAGGAGGAGCCCGACACCTCCGTCCGGGACCGCCTCGCCGCCGACGGCGCCAACGCCCGCCAGACCGAGATGGAGGCCCGCCTCCAGGTCCGTACGCACGAGGAACGCGTCAAGGGTCTGGCCGGCCGCGCCGACTCCCTCGACCGCGCCGCCCGCGCGGAGCGCGAGGCACGCGCGCGTGCCGAGCAGCGGCGGGCCCGGCTGCGCCACGAGGCGGCCGTCGCCGAAGCCGTCGCCTCCGGTGCCCGCCAGCTGCTCGCGCACGTCGAGGTCTCGCTCACCCGCGCCGACGAGGAGCGCACCGCCGCGGAGGCCGCCAAGGCCCGGCGCGAGCAGGAGCTGACTGCCGCCCGCAACGCGGGCCGTGACCTGAAGGCGGAGCTCGACAAGCTCACCGACTCCGTGCACCGCGGTGAGGTCCTCGGCGCCGAGAAGCGGCTGCGCATCGAGCAGTTGGAGACCAGGGCGCTGGAGGAACTGGGCGTCGAACCCGCCGGGCTCGTCTCCGAGTACGGCCCCCACCAGCTCGTACCGCCCTCCCCGCCCGCCGAGGGCGAGGAGCTGCCCGAGGACCCGGAGCATCCGCGCAACCGGCCGAAGCCGTTCCACCGGGCCGAGCAGGAGCGGCGGCTGAAGGCGGCCGAGCGCGCCTACCAGCAGCTCGGCAAGGTCAACCCGCTGGCGCTGGAGGAGTTCGCCGCGCTGGAGGAGCGGCACAAGTTCCTCAGCGAGCAGCTGGAGGACCTGAAGAAGACCCGCGCCGACCTCCTTCAGGTCGTGAAGGAGGTCGACGAGCGGGTCGAGCAGGTCTTCACCGAGGCCTACCGGGACACCGCCCGGGAGTTCGAGGGCGTCTTCGGCCGGCTCTTCCCCGGCGGCGAGGGACGGCTCGTGCTGACCGACCCCGACAACATGCTCACCACGGGCGTCGACGTCGAGGCCCGGCCGCCCGGCAAGAAGGTCAAGCGGCTGAGCCTGCTCTCGGGTGGCGAGCGGTCGCTGACCGCCGTCGCGCTGCTGGTGTCGATCTTCAAGGCCCGTCCGAGCCCGTTCTACGTCATGGACGAGGTCGAGGCCGCCCTCGACGACACCAACCTGCAGCGGCTCATCCGCATCATGCAGGAGCTGCAGGAGGCCTCGCAGCTCATCGTGATCACGCACCAGAAGCGCACGATGGAGGTCGCCGACGCGCTGTACGGCGTCTCCATGCAGGGCGACGGCGTCTCGAAGGTCATCAGCCAGCGGTTGCGCTGACCCAACCCTCATTACTTCAAGGAGTGAACGTAAGTCACAGAATCGTGTCTTGGTTCTCACGTTTCCCTGCGTTTGATTTTGAGAGTTGAAGGCATAAGGTCAGCAACGTTGGATTTAGCTTCAGGTACCACCTATCTGGAGAGCTGACCTCACCGGCGACGTGGCCGGTGGCCCGAGGAGTTGAACGTGTCCAGCACAGCGCAGGCGCAGAAGTCAGGAGCCGGCTCGGCTCATCCCGATCATCTCGGGCATGTCGTCTTCATCGCGGCGGCGGCCGCGATGGGCGGTTTCCTCTTCGGCTATGACAGTTCCGTGATCAACGGCGCCGTCGAGGCCATCCGGGACCGCTACGACATCGGCTCCGCGGCCCTCGCCCAGGTCATCGCCATCGCCCTGATCGGCTGCGCCATCGGCGCCGCGACCGCGGGCCGGATCGCCGACCGCATCGGCCGCATCCGCTGCATGCAGATAGCCGCCGTGCTGTTCACCATCAGCGCCGTCGGCTCCGCGCTGCCCTTCGCCCTGTGGGACCTCGCCCTGTGGCGCGTCGTCGGCGGCTTCGCCATCGGCATGGCCTCCGTCATCGGCCCCGCCTACATCGCCGAGGTCGCCCCGCCGGCGTACCGGGGCCGGCTCGGCTCCTTCCAGCAGGCCGCCATCGTCGTCGGCATCGCCATCTCCCAGCTGGTCAACTGGGGCCTGCTCAACGCGGCCGGCGGCGACCAGCGCGGCAAGCTGATGGGCCTGGAGGCCTGGCAGGTCATGCTGGGCGTCATGGTGATACCGGCCGTCCTGTACGGCCTGCTCTCCTTCGCCATCCCCGAGTCGCCGCGCTTCCTGATCTCCGTCGGCAGGCGCGAGCGTGCCCGTGAGATCCTCGCCGAGGTCGAGGGCGAGAGCGCAGACCTGGACGGCCGGGTCGCCGAGATCGAGCAGGCGATGCGCAGCGAGCACAGGTCCTCCTTCAAGGACCTGCTCGGCGGCGGCTTCTTCTTCAAGCCGATCGTCTGGGTCGGTATCGGACTGTCGGTCTTCCAGCAGTTCGTCGGCATCAACGTCGCGTTCTACTACTCCTCGACGCTGTGGCAGTCGGTCGGTGTCGACCCGGCGGACTCGTTCTTCTACTCCTTCACGACGTCGATCATCAACATCGTCGGCACCGTGATCGCGATGATCTTCGTGGACCGGATCGGCCGCAAGCCGCTGGCCCTGATCGGCTCCGTCGGCATGGTCGTCGGTCTGGCGCTGGAGGCCTGGGCGTTCTCGTACCACCTGGTGGACGGCAAGCTGCCGGCCGCGCAGGGCTGGACCGCCCTGGTCGCCGCCCATGTCTTCGTGCTCTTCTTCGCCCTGTCCTGGGGTGTGGTCGTCTGGGTCATGCTCGGCGAGATGTTCCCGAACAAGCTCCGCGCCGCCGCCCTGGGCGTGGCCGCCTCCGCTCAGTGGATCGCCAACTGGGCCATCACCGCGAGCTTCCCGTCGCTGTCCGACTGGAACCTCTCCGCGACCTACGTGATCTACACGGTCTTCGCGGCGCTCTCCGTCCCCTTCGTCCTGAAGTTCGTCAAGGAGACGAAGGGCAAGGCGCTGGAGGAGATGGGCTGAGGCCCCCCGGCCCGGGGAGATGGGCTGAGGCCCCCCGGCCCGGGGAGAGGGGCCAAGTCCCCGCCGCCCTTCTCCCCGTATCCGTAGGACGTACCGCCCCGGCTCACTCACCGAGCCGGGGCAGCACGTTCTCGCAGAACAGCCGGAGGCTGCGCCATCCCTCGTCCACCGGCATGCCGCCGGACAGCGGATGCAGGACGAGGTTGTCGAGCCCCTGCTCCACGCACTGGTCCGGGGTCAGGATCCGGTAGACGCCCTCCGCGCGCAGTTCGTCCACGCTCGTGGCCGCCGACTTCACCGCCGAGCGGATGTCCCCGGACTGCCAGGAGGCGTAGGTCCGGGCCTCGTGCAGGAAGTGCGAGCCGTAGGAGGCCCAGGCCCGGTCCGGGTCCTCGGCGATGTGCAGCAGCGGGGTCTCGGCGGTCGGCATCATGGTCCAGCCCTCGGTGCCGTACTCCACGAGCCGTTCCTTGTAGTAGGCCTCCAGCTCCGGCAGGTGCGCGCTCGGGAAGAAGGGGAGCCCGAGGCGGGCGGCCCGGCGGGCGGCGGCCTTCGAGGAGCCGCCGACCAGCAACAGGGGGTGCGGGTCGGTGAAGGGGCGCGGGGTGATCCGTACCGTACGGCCCCGGTACTCGAACGCCTCGCCGGTCCAGGCCTTCAGGAGCGTCTGAAGCACCTCGTCCTGGATCCTCCCGCGGCGTTTCCACTCCACGTCGAACAGCGCGTACTCCTCCGGGCGGTACCCGATCCCCGCGACCGTCACCAGCCGGCCGCCGCTGAGCAGGTCCAGCACGGCGATCTCCTCGGCCAGCCGCAGCGGATCGTGCAGCGGGCCGATGATCGCCGACACGGTCACCGCGATCCGCCGGGTCGCGCCGAAGACCGCGCCCGCGAAGACGAACGGTGACGGCAGCCAGTTGTTGTCGACGCCGTGGTGCTCCTCGGTCTGCACGGTGGTGATCCCGTGCTCGTCGGCGTAGGCGGCCATCTCCAGGGCCGCCCGGTAGCGGGCGGAGAGCGTGGCGGGGGTGGCGCCGGGCTCGACGAGGTTGAAGCGGACGACCGTGACGGGCATGGGGGGTCCCCCTTCACAGGGCGGGTGGTGCGGGGGACGGTAGCTGACGGAGCGTCAGACAGCCAGAGCCGGGCAGCCTCCACACGGCTCGCACTTTTGGAGGAAGGTACGAACTGGGCTCGGCCGGGGCCATGGCCGATACTGGACGCGTTATGGAAACCGTCATCCTTGCTGTAGTCATCGCCGTGGTCGTGCTCGGCGCGCTCGGTGGGCTTGTCGTCGGCAGTCGGCGCAGGAAGCCGCTGCCCCCGCCGCCGCCCTCCGCGCCCGACATCACCGCCCCTCCGGCCGAGCCGCACGTCGGCGACGAGGCCGAGACGCCCCGCGACGAACCGCGCCGGACGATAGAGGAGGTGGATCTTCCGGACGGCTCCGCGCCGGTCACCGTCGAGGAACCGCCGGCTCTGGAAGTCCCCGAGATCGAGGTGCCCGAGCCGACCGCCGGCCGGCTCGTCCGCCTCCGTGCCCGCCTCTCCCGCTCCCAGAACGCGCTCGGCAAGGGGCTGCTCGCCCTCCTGTCCCGCGAGCACCTGGACGAGGACACCTGGGAGGAGATCGAGGACGTCCTGCTCACCGCCGACGTCGGAGTGCAGCCCACCCAGGAACTGGTGGACGGCCTGCGCGAGCGCGTGAAGGTGCTCGGCACCCGCACCCCCGAGGAACTGCGCGGCCTGCTGCGCGCGGAGCTGCTCAAGCTGGTCGACCCCGGCATGGACCGCACGGTGAGGACCGAGCCGGAGACCAGCAAGCCCGGCATCGTGATGGTCGTCGGCGTCAACGGCACCGGCAAGACCACCACCACCGGCAAGCTCGCCCGGGTCCTCGTCGCCGACGGGCGCAGCGTGGTGCTGGGCGCCGCCGACACCTTCCGGGCCGCCGCGGCGGACCAGCTGCAGACCTGGGGCGAGCGCGTCGGCGCCTACACCGTGCGCGGGCCCGAGGGCGGCGACCCCGCCTCCGTCGCCTTCGACGCGGTGAAGGAGGGCAAGGAGATGGGCGTGGACGTCGTGCTCATCGACACCGCCGGCCGTCTCCACACCAAGACCGGCCTCATGGACGAGCTCGGCAAGGTCAAGCGGGTCGTCGAGAAGCAGGCCCCGCTGGACGAGGTGCTGCTGGTGCTGGACGCGACCACCGGGCAGAACGGTCTGGTCCAGGCCCGGGTCTTCGCCGAGGTCGTCGACATCACCGGCATCGTCCTGACCAAGCTCGACGGCACGGCCAAGGGCGGCATCGTCGTCGCCGTCCAGCGCGAGCTGGGCGTACCGGTGAAGCTGATCGGTCTGGGCGAGGGCGTGGACGACCTGGCCCCGTTCGAGGCGGAGGCGTTCGTGGATGCCCTTATCGGTGACTGACCGGCCCCCACTCCCCGGAGAAGCGCCCGCCCCGAGGTGCAGTCGGGAGCGGGCGCTTCGCTGTGTACGGCCGAGGGGGTACGGCTACGCCCGCGACCGGTGTGCCACGTACGCCAGGGTGCCCAGCAGGAGGCGGGCCGCCGGTGGCCTCGTCGCGGAGTCCAGGGCCGGGGGGCGCAGCCAGCGGACCGGGCCCAGGCCGGCCCGGTCCGAGGGGGGCGCGGTGATCTGGGTGCCGGGGCCGAGGCCGCGCAGGTCCAGGGAGGTGGGGTCGTCCCAGCCCATGCGGTAGAGCAGCGCGGGGAGTTCGGCGGCGCCGCCCGGGGCGACGAAGAAGTGGGCGCGGCCCTCGGGGGCGGCGGCGACCGGGCCGACGGGGAGGCCCATGCGCTCGAGGCGGACGAGGGCGCGGTGCCCGGCGGGCTCGGCGACCTCGATGACGTCGAACGCCCGGCCGACCTCCAGCATCACCGCGGCGCCGGGGAACTCGCCCCAGGTCTTGGTCACTTCGTCGAGGGTGGCGCCGGCCGGCACGGGGGGTGCGAAGTCCAGCGGGTGCGCGCCGGGGGCGGGGCAGTCGGCACGGCCGCAGGAACACTGGCCGCCCGCGGCACGCGCGCCCGCCACCACGTCCCAGCCCCACAGCCCGGTGTACTCGGCGACGGCGGTGCACTCCGAGGAGCGACCGCGCCTGCGCGTGCCGGACCGGATCTCCCGGATGCCGCCGATCGTGAACCCCATGCCCCCTCCAACGTGTCCGACGCGTCGGTGGTTACGGCGCGGATGCGGAACGTGACCGTCTGTGTCCGGACTCCCCGGTTCCGCTCGGTCCCGAGCGGCGCTCGGATGTGCCCCAGGTGGTGAACTCGACCGCGCGCGCCCCCGAGTGCATCGCTCCGCCTACTTCCGGCCGTCCTATGTCAAGTGAATCGCGTCGAGGCGACCGTTAGTTCATTCGAAGGGGTGGCGAATGGTGGCGTTTCAGGGATCGCCATGGCTGGACGCGTGATCGTAGGATTACTTTGAGTGCACGAGTCCTGGGGGCACATGCACTCGTGGGTATGCCGGAGGCAACTCGGCATCGCGTTCGAAGGGTGAGAACCGGCGGACGGGCGGCCGTGTGCACCGGCATTCTGATAGGGCTTGGCGCACTCAGCGACAAGTGGTCTCAGGGATGGGGGCGTTCCAGTGAGCGGCAACGGCGGAGGCGGGACGACCGCGACCAGCACGGACAAGCGCCCGAACGAGCTGCTCACGTCGTGGTTCGTCCGCAGCGGCTGGTCGAAGGGCGAGCTGGCCCGTCAGGTCAACCGCAGGGCACGCCAGTTGGGCGCCAACCACATCTCCACCGACACCTCCCGGGTGCGCCGCTGGCTGGACGGCGAGAACCCCCGCGAACCCATCCCCAGAATCCTGTCCGAGCTGTTCTCCGAGCGCTTCGGGTGCGTGGTCTCCGTCGAGGACCTCGGCCTGCGCGCGGCACGTCAGTCACCGTCCGTGTCCGGCGTCGACCTGCCCTGGACGGGCCCGCAGACAGTCGCTCTGCTCAGCGAGTTCTCGCGCAGCGACCTGATGCTGGCGCGGCGCGGCTTCCTCGGGAGCTCGCTGGTGCTGTCGGCGGGCCCGTCCCTCATCGAGCCGATGCAGCGCTGGCTGGTGCCCGCGCCGCAGACCCCGCAGCCGGAGCCCGAGCCCGTCAGCCGGGCCCGCGGCCGCCTGTCCAGGCCCGAGCTGGAACTCCTCGAGTCCACCACGGTCATGTTCCGCCAGTGGGACGCCCAGTGCGGCGGCGGCCTGCGCCGCAAGGCGGTCGTCGGCCAGCTGCACGAGGTGACCGACCTGCTGCAGGAGCCCCAGCCCGAGGAGACCACCCGCAGGCTGTTCGAGGTCGCCGCCGAGCTGGCCGAGCTGGCCGGCTGGATGTCGTACGACGTCGGGCTGCAGCCCACCGCCCAGAAGTACTTCGTGCTCGCCCTGCACGCGGCCAAGGAGGCCGGCGACAAGCCCCTCGGTTCGTACGTCCTGTCCAGCATGAGCCGCCAGATGATCCACCTCGGCCGGCCCGACGACGCCCTGGAACTGATCCACCTCGCGCAGTACGGCAGCCGGGACTGCGCGAGCCCGCGCACCCAGTCGATGCTGTATGCGATGGAGGCCCGTGCGTACGCCAACATGGGCCAGCCCGGCAAGTGCAAGCGCGCCGTGCGGATGGCCGAGGACACCTTCGCCGACGTCGACGACTGGGACGACCCGGACCCCGACTGGATCCGCTTCTTCTCCGAGGCCGAGCTGTACGGGGAGAACAGCCACTCCTTCCGCGACCTCGCCTATGTCGCCGGGCGCAGCCCCGCCTACGCCTCGCTGGCCGAGCCGCTGATGCAGCGGGCGGTCGAGCTGTTCGCGGCGGACAGCGAGCACCAGCGGTCGTACGCGCTCAACCTCATCGGCATGGCCACCGTGCACCTGCTGCGGCGTGAACCCGAGCAGAGCGCGGTGCTGGCCGAGCAGGCCATGCGCATCGCCAAGAAGGTCCGCTCCGAGCGCGTGAACACTCGTATCCGAAAGACGGTCGACACGGCCGTACGCGACTTCGGGGAGCTGGCCGAGGTCGTCGACCTCACCGAGAAGCTCGCCGTCGAGCTCCCGGAGAACGCCGAAGCGGTCTGACCCGACCGGAAAACACCTGAACCCCGGCCGCGGCCGGCCCTCCCGAACTGCCCGACTCGGCTCCCCCATGCCAGGTCGTCGGAAGGCCGTCCGCGGCCGGTTCCCGCCCTTCGCGAAGGTTGCGCCACGATAACGATCGCGCAGCCGGACATCCGGCAGTTCATCGACGCGTAACACACAGGGCGTCTTCGTCACTCCGGTGAAACAACCAGGGGCTTCCACCGAAACCGCGCTGCGCCAATCTCATGGCGCATAACCGGCCCACCCCTCATGACCGGACCGCTCACACGCTCCGACCCGCACGGGGCCGTACAACCGACGAGGAGACGCCGATGGCATCAGCCGCCATCACGCTTGCCGCGGAGGCACCCAAGCTGTCATCCGCCAACACAGGTTTCATGCTGATCGCATCCGCCCTGGTGCTGATCATGACCCCGGGTCTCGCCTTCTTCTACGGAGGCATGGTCCGGGTCAAGAGCACCCTGAACATGCTGATGATGAGCTTCATCAGCATGGGCATCGTGACCATTCTGTGGGTGCTCTACGGTTTCTCCCTCGCCTTCGGCACGAACAACAGCCTGATCGGCTGGGACTCCGACTGGTTCGGACTCCGCAAGATCGGCCTCACGGAGCTCTGGCCCGGCTACACCATCCCGATCTTCGTGTTCATGGTCTTCCAGATGATGTTCGCGATCATCACGCCGGCCCTGATAAGCGGCGCCCTCGCGGACCGCGTCAAGTTCTCGGCCTGGGCGCTCTTCGTCGCCCTGTGGCTGACGATCGTCTACGTCCCCGTCGCCCACTGGGTGTGGGGCGCCGACGGCTGGGCCTTCAAGCTCGGTGTGATCGACTTCGCCGGTGGTACCGCGGTCCACATCAACGCCGGTGCCGGCGCCCTCGGCGTCATCCTGGTCATCGGCAAGCGCGTCGGCTTCAAGAAGGACCCGATGCGCCCGCACAGCCTCCCGCTGGTCATGCTCGGCGCCGGTCTGCTGTGGTTCGGCTGGTTCGGCTTCAACGCGGGCTCCTGGCTCGGCAACGACGACGGCGTCGGCGCGCTGATGTTCGTCAACACGCAGGTCGCCACCGCTGCCGCCATGCTCGCCTGGCTCGCCTACGAGAAGATCCGCCACGGCGCGTTCACCACCCTGGGCGCCGCCTCCGGCGCGGTCGCCGGTCTGGTCGCCATCACCCCGTCCGGTGGCGCGGTCTCCCCGATCGGCGCGATCGCGGTCGGTGCCATCGCCGGTGTCGCCTGCGCCGCCGCGGTCGGCCTGAAGTTCAAGTTCGGCTACGACGACTCCCTCGACGTGGTCGGCGTCCACATGGTCGGCGGCATCATCGGCTCCCTGCTCATCGGCTTCTTCGCCACCGGCAAGGGCCAGTCCGCCGCGACCGGTGTCTTCTACGGCGACCACTCCTTCACCCAGCTGTGGAAGCAGTGCGCCGGTGTCGGCGCGGTCCTCGCCTACTCCCTGATCGCCTCCGCGGTCCTCGCCTTCCTCCTCGACAAGACCATCGGTATGCGGGTCACCGAGGACGCCGAGGTCGCCGGCATCGACCAGGCCGAGCACGCCGAGACCGCATACGACTTCAGCGGCGCGGGCGGCGGCATCGCCGGATCCGCCTCCTCGGTCCTGGCCGCCACGGAGAGCAAGAAGGTGGACGCATGAAGCTCATCACCGCCGTCGTCAAGCCGCACCGGCTCGACGAGATCAAGGAAGCCCTCCAGGCCTTCGGGGTCCACGGCCTGACGGTCACCGAGGCGAGCGGTTACGGTCGTCAGCGGGGCCACACCGAGGTCTACCGCGGTGCCGAGTACACCGTCGACCTGGTGCCCAAGATCCGTATCGAGGTACTGGCCGAGGACGACGACGCCGAGCAGCTGATCGAGGTCGTCGTCAAGGCGGCCCGCACCGGCAAGATCGGTGACGGCAAGGTCTGGTCGATCCCGGTCGAGACGGCGGTCCGGGTGCGGACCGGCGAGCGCGGCCCCGACGCGCTCTGACAGAAGAAGAACAGGAGCCCCTGGGTGTCGAGTACGGACGTGCACAACGAAGCAGAAGACTCGGGACCCAGCGGCTACGCGGCGGCCCGGCTGCACCTCCTCACCGAGGGGGAGCGGTCCGGGCCGCCGCGCCGTGCGGCCCTGTCCGCGCTGACGGACGACTGGCTGACGGGGCTCTTCGCAGCCGGAGCCGAGGGGCTGCGCGGGGTCTCCCTGGTCGCCGTCGGCGGATACGGGCGCGGCGAGCTGTCCCCGCGCAGCGACCTGGACCTGCTGCTCCTCCATGACGGCAGCGACAGCAAGGCGGTCGCCGCCCTCGCCGACCGCCTCTGGTACCCCGTCTGGGACCTCGGTCTCTCCCTCGACCACTCCGTGCGCACCCCGGGGGAGGCCCGCAGGACCGCCGGGGAGGACCTGAAAGTCCAACTCGGCCTCCTGGACGCCCGCCACATCGCCGGCGACCTCGGTCTCACCGCCGGTCTGCGCACCGCCGTCCTCGCCGACTGGCGCAACCAGGCGCCCAAGCGCCTGCCCGAACTGCAGGAACTGTGCGCCGAGCGCGCCGAACGCCAGGGCGAGCTGCAGTACCTCCTGGAACCGGACCTGAAGGAGGCGCGCGGCGGGCTGCGCGACGCCACCACCCTGCGCGCCGTCGCCGCCTCCTGGCTGGCCGACGCCCCGCGCGAGGGCCTCGACGACGCCCGGCGCCGGCTCCTCGACGTGCGTGACGCGCTCCACCTCACGACGGGGCGTGCGACCGACCGGCTCGCGCTCCAGGAACAGGACCAGGTCGCCGCCGAGCTCGGCCTGCTGGACGCGGACACGCTGCTGCGCCAGGTCTACGAGGCGGCGCGCGTGATCTCGTACGCCAGTGACGTCACCTGGCGCGAGGTGGGGCGCGTGCTCAGGTCGCGCGCCGTGCGGCCGCGGCTGCGCGCCATGCTGGGCGGCGGCAAGCCGGTCCCCGAACGCTCCCCGCTGGCCGAGGGCGTGGTCGAGCAGGACGGCGAGGTGGTGCTCGCCCGCGCCGCGCGCCCCGAGCGCGACCCCGTCCTGCCGCTGCGCGCCGCGGCCGCCGCCGCGCAGGCCGGACTCCCGCTCTCCCTGCACGCCGTACGGCGCATGGCGTCCATCGCGCGCCCCCTGCCCACGCCCTGGCCCGCCGAGGCGCGCGAACAGCTGGTGACCCTGCTCGGCTCCGGTCATCCGACCATCGACGTCTGGGAGGCCCTGGAGGCGGAGGGGCTGATCACCCGGCTGCTGCCGGACTGGGAGCGGGTGCGGTGCCGGCCGCAGCGCAACGCCGTGCACATCTGGACCGTCGACCGGCACCTCATCGAAACGGCCGTGCGCGCCTCCGAGTTCACCCGCCGCGTCCACCGTCCCGACCTGCTCCTGGTCGCCGCGCTGCTGCACGACATCGGCAAGGGCTGGCCCGGCGACCACTCGGTGGCCGGCGAGATCATCGCGCGTGACGTGGCGGCCCGGATCGGCTTCGACCGCGACGACGTCGCCGTGCTCGCGACCCTGGTACGGCACCATCTGCTGCTCGTCGACACCGCCACCCGGCGCGACCTGGAGGACCCGGCCACCGTGCGGTCTGTCGCCGACGCGGTCGGTACGCAGGGGACGCTGGAGCTGCTGCACGCGCTGACCGAGGCGGACGCGCTGGCCACCGGACCGGCCGCCTGGTCGTCCTGGCGGGGCTCGCTCGTCGCCGACCTCGTGAAGCGGGTCTCCGCGGTCCTCGCCGGGGACGTCCCCGACGAGCCCGAGGCCGCCGCGCCCACCGCCGAACAGGAACGGCTCGCCATCGAGGCGGTCGCCACGGGCTCACCCGTACTGTCCCTGCGCGCCCAGACCGAGCCGCCGGCCGAGGACCAGCCCTCCGGAGACCCCGAACCGCTCGGCGTGGAGCTGCTGATCGCCGTACCGGACCAGCCGGGCGTGCTGCCCGCGGTCGCCGGCGTCCTCGCCGTGCACCGGCTGACCGTGCGCACGGCGGAACTGCGGGCGCTGGACCTGCCGGACGGCGTCGAGGGCTCGGTCCTGCTGCTGGACTGGCGGGTGGCCGCCGAGTACGGCTCCCTGCCGCAGGCCGCGCGCCTGCGGGCCGACCTCGTACGGGCCCTGGACGGCTCCCTGGACATCGCGGGGCGCCTGGCCGAGCGGGACGCCGCCTATCCGCGCCGCCGGGGTGTCGTGGCCCCGCCGCCCCGTGTGACGGTCGCCCCGGCCGCCTCCCGGCACGCCACGGTGATCGAGGTGCGCGCCCAGGACGCCCCGGGCCTGCTGCACCGGATCGGACGGGCGCTGGACGACGCGAAGGTACGGGTGCGCAGCATGCACGTGTCGACGCTGGGCGCCAACGCCGTGGACGCCTTCTACGTCACCACCCCCGAGGGCACCCCCCTGCCCACCGAGGAAGCTGCCTCGGTGGCCCGGAAACTGGAGGAGACGCTGCGGGGGTGACCTCGAAGGTGCCGGGCGGGGGCGATTGTCCTGCCGGTCCGGATACCCTGGAAGGCGCTCACACTGACCCCGACTCCGAGGACCGACGCCGCCGTGTTCGACACTCTCTCCGATCGCCTTTCAGCGACCTTCAAGAATCTGCGCGGCAAGGGGCGTCTGAGCGAGGCGGACATCGACGCCACCGCGCGCGAGATCCGCATCGCGCTGCTCGAGGCGGACGTGGCCCTGCCGGTCGTCCGGGCCTTCATCAAGAACGTCAAGGAACGCGCCCTCGGCCCCGAGCTCTCCGCCACGCGGTACCCCGCCCAGCGGGTCCTCGACATCGTCAACGAAGAGCTCGTCACCATCCTGGGCGGCCAGACCCGCCGGCTGCGCTTCGCCAAGCAGCCCCCGACCGTGATCATGCTCGCGGGTCTGCAGGGTGCCGGTAAGACCACCCTCGCGGGCAAGCTGGCCATGCACCTCAAGGAAGAGGGCCACTCGCCGCTCCTGGTCGCCGCCGACCTCCAGCGCCCGAACGCGGTCAACCAGCTCAGCGTCGTCGCCGAGCGTGCGGGCGTCGCCGTCTTCGCCCCCGAGCCGGGCAACGGCGTGGGCGACCCGGTCAAGGTCGCCGAGGACTCCGTCCAGCACGCTCGCACCAAGCTCCACGACATCGTCATCGTCGACACCGCCGGCCGCCTCGGCATCGACCAGGAGATGATGCAGCAGGCCGCGGACATCCGGGACGCGGTCTCGCCGGACGAGATCCTCTTCGTCGTCGACGCGATGATCGGTCAGGACGCCGTCAACACCGCGGAGGCCTTCCGCGACGGCGTCGGCTTCGACGGCGTGGTCCTCTCCAAGCTCGACGGTGACGCCCGCGGTGGTGCGGCCCTGTCGATCGCCTCGGTCACCGGCAAGCCGATCATGTTCGCCTCGAACGGCGAGAAGCTGGACGACTTCGACGTCTTCCACCCGGACCGGATGGCCGGCCGCATCCTCGACATGGGTGACCTCGCCACCCTGTTCGAGAAGGCGCAGAAGGAGTTCAGCGAGGAAGAGGCCGCGAAGATGGCCTCCAAGCTCGCCTCCAAGAAGGGCCAGGACTTCACCCTGGACGACTTCCTGGCCCAGATGGAGCAGGTCAGGAAGATGGGCAGCATCAGCAAGCTGCTCGGCATGATGCCCGGCATGGGCCAGATCAAGGAGCAGATCAACAACATCGACGAGCGGGACGTCGACCGCACGGCCGCCATCATCAAGTCGATGACCCCGGGCGAGCGCCAGGACCCGACGATCATCAACGGCTCCCGCCGCGCCCGTATCGCCAAGGGTTCCGGCGTCGAGGTCAGCGCCGTCAAGAACCTCGTCGAGCGGTTCTTCGAGGCCCGCAAGATGATGTCCCGCATGGCCCAGGGCGGCGGCATGCCCGGGATGCCGGGGATCCCCGGCATGGGCGGCGGTCCCGGCCGCAGCCGGAAGCAGCCGAAGAAGGCCAAGGGCAAGCAGCGCTCCGGCAACCCGATGAAGCGCAAGCAGCAGGAGCAGGAGGAGGCCGCGCGCCGGGCCGCCGCCGCCCAGGGCGGTGCCGTGCCGGGCGGTGCCTTCGGGCTGCCGGGTCAGCAGGGCGGGCAGGACTTCGAGCTGCCGGACGAGTTCAAGAAGTTCATGGGCTGATCGAGAGGTTCATGGGCTGATCGAGAGGTTCACGGGCTGATCGAGAAGTCCGTGGGCTGAGCGTGGACCCCATGGGCTGAGCGCGGAGTCTCCATGAGAGTTGACGGGCCGCTCGTCAAGTTCATGGGTCGATTTCACCCGCAGCGCATGCCCGGGGTTGGTCGTTGTCGTAACGTCCGGTTATGACCAACCCCGCGCCGCCGCGCAAGTCGCCCGACCAGCCCTGGCGTACCGAGGGCACGCCCGAGGAGCCGCAGAAGCCGTCCCCGGGCGGCCGGAAGATGCGCGGCGGCTGGTGGAGCCTGATCCTCACCGCGCTGGTCGTGTACCTGATCGCGAACGTGCTGCTGTCGTTCTTCAACGAGGGCGACGAGCCGACGATCTCCTACACCGAGTTCAGCAAGCAGGTCGACGCGGGCAACGTCAGCAAGATCTACGCCAAGGGCAACGCCATCCAGGGCCAGCTCAAGAAGGCCCGGGACAACCCCGAGGGCGAGGGGAAGTACACCAAGTTCAACACCGAGCGGCCCACCTTCGCGGACGACAAGGTCTGGGAGGACCTGACCAAGCACGACGTCACGGTCACCGCGGAGCCGGTCGTCCAGCACCGCAGCTTCCTGTCCAACCTGCTGATCTCGCTGGCGCCGATGCTGCTGCTGATCGCGGTGTGGGTGTTCATCGCGCGGCGGATGAGCTCGGGGCTCGGCGGCGCGGGTGGCATGCTCGGCCGCAAGGCGCCGCCCAAGCCGGTGGAGCTGGAACCGGGGCAGCAGCGCACCACGTTCGAGGACGTCGCCGGCATCGACGAGGTCGAGGGCGAGCTCAACGACGTCGTGGACTTCCTGAAGAACCCCGACGCCTACCGGAGGATGGGCGCGAAGATGCCCAAGGGCGTGCTGCTCGCGGGCCCTCCCGGCACCGGCAAGACGCTGCTCGCGCGGGCGGTCGCCGGCGAGGCGGGGGTGCCGTTCTTCTCGGCGTCCGCCTCCGAGTTCATCGAGATGATCGTCGGTGTGGGCGCCTCACGCGTGCGTGAACTCTTCGCGGAGGCCCGCAAGGTGGCCCCGTCGATCATCTTCATCGACGAGATCGACACCATCGGCCGGGCCCGCGGCGGCGGCTCCGGAATGGGCGGTCACGACGAGCGCGAGCAGACGCTGAACCAGATCCTCACCGAGATGGACGGCTTCTCCGGCTCGGAGGGCGTCATCGTCATCGCGGCCACCAACCGCGCCGACGTCCTCGACCCGGCCCTGACCCGCCCCGGCCGCTTCGACCGGGTGGTCATGGTCTCGCCCCCGGACCGCGGCGGCCGTCAGGCCATCCTGGAGATCCACACCCGCCAGATCCCGCTCGCCAAGGACGTCGACCTCGCCCAGGTGGCCCGTACGACCCCGGGCATGACCGGCGCCGAACTCGCCAACCTCGCCAACGAGGCCGCCCTCCTCGCCGTCAAGCGCAAGCAGGAGAGGGTCACGCAGGCCGACCTCTCGGAGGCGCTGGAGAAGGTCCAGCTGGGCGCGGAACGGCCGCTGGTGATGCCCGACGAGGAGCGGCGCAGGACGGCGTACCACGAGAGCGGACACGCCCTGCTGGGCATGCTCCAGCCCGGCGCCGACCCCGTCCGCAAGATCACCATCGTCCCGCGCGGCCGCGCCCTCGGCGTCACCCTGTCGACGCCGGAGTCCGACAAGTACGCCTACACCGAGGAGTACCTGCGCGGCCGGATCATCGGCGCGCTCGGCGGCATGGCGGCGGAACAGGTGGTGTACGGGGTGATCACCACCGGCGCCGAGAACGACCTCGAACAGGTCACCAACATCGCGCGCGGGATGGTCGCCCGCTGGGGCATGAGCGACCGCGTCGGCCGCCTCTCCGCCCTCCCGGGCGACGCCCAGCAGGCGTACGGCCTGGCGGCGGCCCCGCAGACCCTCGACGTCATCGACGGCGAGATGCGCCGCATCGTCGACGAGTGCTACGACGAGGCCTGCCGCAAGCTCGCCGAGCACCGCGGTCGGCTCGACGCCCTCGCCGAGGCCCTGCTGGAGCGGGAGACCCTGGAGGAGGCCGACGTGTACCGCATCGCGGGCATCACGCGTCTGACCAAGGACGTCGAGGACGCGAAGACCGCGAAGGCTGCGCGGGCCGCAGAGCCCGCAGAGCCCGCAGAGCCCGCGGAGCCCGCGCAGGCCGCGGAGGTGCGGGGCCGGCCCGGGGACTCCCTCTAGGGCACGCGCGCGATCAGGTAGCGGAAGACGTTCGGCATCCACACCGTCCCGTCGCCGCGCCGGTACGGATGCAGGGCCTCCGTCAGCTCCTTGTCGACCTGGACCTGGTCCGTGGCGGTGATCGCCGCGTCGAAGAGGCCGGTGGACAGCAGCCCCCGCAGCGCGCTGTCGACGCCGGCGTAGCCGAAGGGGCAGGAGACCCGGCCCGAGCCGTCCGGCTTGAGGCCGGCCCGCTGGGCGACCTCCTCCAGGTCGTCGCGAAGGGCGGGGCGCCAACTGCCCGCGCTGCGCAGCGGATCCGCCAGTCTGGCGGCCACCCGCAGCACGGACGACGTGGCGCAGCGTTCCGGCGGACCCCAGCCGGCGAGCACCACGGGCGCCCCGCGCTCGACGAGCGGTGTCGCTGCCCGCAGCAGCCCGCCGAGCCCCTCCGAGTCGCCCGCGAGACACCCGATGGGCTCGAAAGCGGTCACCAGGGTGTACGCGGGCGTCTCCGCGTCGCCCGCGGCCCCGACGTCCTCGGGCGAACCGTCGACGAGTCGTGTGTCCCCACGCGCGCGCGTACTCCCCGTCTCCGGGAGCAGCCGCTCCCGCGCGAGGGCGAGCCGTTCGGGCGAGCGGTGGTCGACACCGGTGACCGCGGCGCCTCTGGACGCCGCCATCAGCAGGGCGAGTCCGCTGCCGCAGCCCAGGCCCAGCAGCCGGGTGCCGGAGCCCACCTCCAGTCGCTCGTAGACGGCCTCGTAGAGCGGAACCAGCATCCGCTCCTGGATCTCGGACCAGTCACGCGCGCGTGCACACAGGTCCACACGGGGTGTTGTCGTCCCCGTATGAGGCAGGTGCTGCCGCACGAGCGTAGGTGTCATGTAAAGCGCCCCAATCCGCCGAGAGTTGCCGCTGTACCCGTTTCCGTGGCCCCCGTGACGTGCGCTCGCACTCCCCCCCGTATGCCAGGTAACTCCGCACTCGACCGCTCGTCCAGGGGTTGACGGTCCCCGGCTTGCGGCTTGACCGCGCCGGAGAAAAGAATTCACATCCCGGCAATGTGCCCCCGTAATATCCCGGCATGGCAAAGGCATCCGTGCTCGCTCCCCGGGCGGACGACTTCCCCCGCTGGTACCAGGACCTCGTCAACAAGGCCGAACTGGCGGACAACGGACCGGTGCGCGGCACCATGGTCATCCGACCGTACGGGTACGGGCTCTGGGAGCGGATGCAGGCCGAGATGGACGCCCGGATCAAGGCCACGGGCACGCAGAACGCGTACTTCCCGCTGCTGATCCCGCAGTCGTACCTCACCCGCGAGGCGGACCACGTCGAGGGCTTCGCACCGGAGCTGGCCGTGGTCACCCACGCCGGCGGCAAGGAACTGGAGGAGCCCGCGGTCGTCCGGCCCACCTCCGAGACGATCGTCAACGAGTACTTCTCGAAGTGGGTGCAGAGCTACCGCGATCTGCCGCTGCTGATCAACCAGTGGGCGAACGTGGTGCGTTGGGAACTGCGGCCCCGCCTCTTCCTCCGTACGACCGAGTTCCTGTGGCAGGAGGGCCACACCGCGCACGCCACCTACGAGGAGGCACGCGACTTCGCCGCCCGTATTCAGCGGCACGTCTACGGGGATTTCCTGCGGGACGTCCTCGCGATGGACTTCGTCTCCGGTCGCAAGACGGTCAAGGAGCGCTTCGCGGGTGCCATCAACACCCTCACCCTCGAAAGCATGATGGGCGACGGCAAGGCCCTCCAGATGGTCACCAGTCACGAACTGGGCCAGAACTTCGCCAAGGCCTTCAACACCCGGTACCTGTCGAGGGAAGGCAGCCAGGAACTCGTCTGGCAGACCTCCTGGGGCTCCACCACCCGGATGATCGGCGCCCTGGTGATGACGCACGGCGACGACGACGGCCTGCGCGTCCCCCCGCGGCTGGCGCAGATCCAGGCCGTCGTCCTCGCGGTCAAGGGCGACGAGTCGGTTCTGGCCAAGGTCCGCGAGATCGGGGACCTGCTGACGGCCGCGGGCGTCCGCGTCCATGTCGACGACCGCACCGACGTCCCCTTCGGACGCCGGGCCGTCGACTGGGAGCTCAAGGGCGTGCCGGTACGGATCGAGGTCGGCCCCCGTGACCTGGAGAACGGCACGGCGATGCTGGCCCGGCGGATCCCGGGCGGCAAGGAGCCGGTGGCGATCGACTCCCTCGTACGACTGCTGCCGTCCGTCCTGGAGCAGGACCAGGCGCTGCTGCTGGCGCAGTCCCGCGCGCGGCGTGAGGCGCGCACGGCCGACGTCACGACGGTCGAGGAAGCTGTCGAGGCGGCCGTGGCCGGCGGCTGGGCGCGCATCCCCTGGGCGGATCTCGGCGCGGAGGGCGAGGCCCGGCTGGCCGAGCACGCGGTGACCGTACGGTGTCTGGTCGGCGCCGACGGGTCGGTGCCGGAGTCCGAGGACGCACCCGGTAACGTCGCCCTCGTCGCGCGCGCTTACTGATACGGCGCCCTTCCGCGGCGAGAGCGGCCGAAACGCCCCTTGCGCATCCGCGGAGCACAGCCGCACCGGCGCGTGGACGGCGGCTACGCGCCGGTACGTAGGTCTTGCTACGTACCACCTTGGTAGGAGCTGTGAGGTTTCTCCGCAGATCAGCGCACCCGCCCTCGTCTCCACTCATCAGCGGCAACTGACGGGTACGTGCAAATTATTTGGGATGCCCCGGAATAGGAACACAGCGGCACCCCCGCTCGTTGTCATTACGTGAGCACGACACAGACACCACCTGTTCTCGCCGCGGAGCTGGCGCAGGCGTGGGCCGACATTCAGCGGTACCACCCCGAGCTGCCCGACCTCGCCGCGCCAGAGTCCCTGATCGGAGAGTCGTCGTCCGCATGTGGGCACGAGCTCTCCTTCGAGCGACTGCTCCATGAGGCAGTCCACGGCATCGCCGCAGCCCGCGGCGTGCGCGACACGTCCCGTGCCGGCCGGTACCACAACCGCAGATTCCTCGCGATCGCCGAGGAACTGGGCCTGGACCACCCCGAGGAACCGCATCCCAGCAGCGGCTTCTCGCTGGTCACGCTCAACCCCGAGGCCAAGCGCCGTTACCGCCCGACGATGGAGCGCCTGCAGCGCGCCCTGAAGGCGCACACGGCGGCGACCTCCGCGGACACCCCGAAGAGCTTCCGGGGACCGGCCGCCCGGCACGGTTCCTCCGGCGGCGGAGTGCGCGTGAAGGCCGTGTGCGACTGCGGGCGCAACGTCCGGGTCGTGCCGTCCGTCCTGGCCCAGGCCCCCATCGTCTGCGGCGGCTGCGGCAAGCCGTTCCGCATTCCGGAGGTCGTCGGCGCGGCATGAGGGTGCGGCTGCTCGTGGCAGCCGCACCCCCGCAGTGCCGTCGCGGACGTGTGCAGCCCCTGGGCACCCGGAGCGCCGGGTGCCCCTCAGGCATGCCCCGGACCACCCGACGTGAGCGACCCGCCGGGTGTGGCACAATGGCTAGCTGTACTCGACAGCCGCACAGGACCCCTCTCTCCTCCGGCTGACGCGTCCATCGGGCACTCGGGTACCGCAACCCCACGCGGCATTCTCGCCGTGCCCAACCACGTCAAATCCAGGAGAACCCACTCCCGTGGCAGTCAAGATCAAGCTGAAGCGTCTGGGCAAGATCCGTTCGCCTCACTACCGCATCGTCGTCGCCGACTCCCGCACCCGTCGTGACGGCCGTGCGATCGAGGAGATCGGCAAGTACCACCCGACCTACAACCCGTCGGTCATCGAGGTGGACGCCGAGCGCGTGGCGTACTGGCTGGGTGTCGGCGCGCAGCCGACCGAGCCCGTCCTCGCCATCCTGAAGAAGACCGGCGACTGGCAGAAGTTCAAGGGCGAGCCCGCCCCGGCTCCGCTGCTCGTCGCCGAGCCGAAGAAGGCGCGCCCGTCGTTCGAGGCCCTGGGTGGCGACGACGAGGGCAAGGGTGAGGCGATCACCCAGAAGAAGAAGGCGGAGAAGAAGGACGAGGCTGCCGCCGAGTCCGAGTCGGCCGAGGCCTGAGCATGCTCGAGGAGGCTCTCGAGCACCTCGTGAAGGGCATCGTCGACAACCCCGACGATGTGCAGGTCGCATCCCGCAACCTGCGCCGCGGGCGCGTCCTCGAGGTCCGGGTGCACCCCGACGACCTCGGCAAGGTGATCGGCCGCAACGGCCGCACCGCGCGCGCTCTGCGCACCGTCGTGGGCGCCATCGGCGGCCGCGGTGTCCGCGTCGACCTCGTCGACGTCGACCACGTCCGCTGACGCCGAAACGCAGCACCGGCTCGGGCCGGGGAGGGCCACTGGGCCGTCCCCGGCCCGTAGTCGTATGACAGGAGATCCTGAGAAGTGCAGCTCGTAGTAGCGCGGATCGGCCGAGCCCACGGCATCAAGGGCGAGGTCACCGTCGAGGTCCGTACCGACGAGCCCGAACTGCGGCTCGCCCCCGGCGCCGTCCTGGCCACCGACCCGGCCGCCACGGGTCCCCTCACCATCGAGACCGGCCGCGTCCACAGCGGGCGGCTCCTGCTGCGGTTCGAGGGAGTGAACGACCGCAACGCCGCCGAGGCCCTGCGCAACACCCTCCTGATCGCCGAGGTCGACCCGGAGGAGCTGCCCGAGGAGGAGGACGAGTACTACGACCACCAGCTCATCGACCTGGACGTCGTCACCGAGGACGGCGTGGAGGTGGGCCGGATCACCGAGATCTCGCACCTGCCGTCCCAGGACCTCTTCATCGTCGAGCGCCCCGACGGCAGCGAGGTGATGATCCCCTTCGTCCAGGAGATCGTCACCGAGATCGACCTCGCCGAGCAGAAGGCCGTCATCACGCCGCCGCCCGGTCTGATCGACGACAAGGCGGAGATCGCCTCCTCGCGGGAAGAGTCGTAAGCGATGCGCCTCGACGTCGTCACGATCTTCCCCGAGTACCTCGAACCGCTGAACGTCTCCCTCGTCGGCAAGGCACGCGCGCGTGGGCAGCTCGACGTCCAGGTGCACGACCTGCGCGCGTGGACGTACGACCGGCACAACACCGTCGACGACACGCCGTACGGCGGTGGCCCCGGCATGGTCATGAAGACCGACCCCTGGGGCGACGCGCTCGACGCCGTGCTCACCGACGGCTACGAGACCGGCTCGCACGCCCCCGCGCTGATCGTGCCCACCCCCAGTGGCCGCCCCTTCACCCAGGAACTCGCCGTCGAGCTCTCCGAGCGTCCCTGGCTGATCTTCACGCCCGCGCGCTACGAGGGCATCGACCGCCGTGTGATCGACGAGTACGCGACCCGGCTTCCGGTGTACGAGGTGTCCATCGGCGACTACGTCCTCGCCGGCGGCGAGGCTGCCGTCCTGGTCATCACGGAGGCCGTGGCCCGGCTGCTGCCCGGCGTCCTCGGCAACGCGGAGTCGCACCGCGACGACTCCTTCGCGCCCGGCGCCATGGCCAGCCTCCTGGAGGGCCCCGTCTACACAAAGCCCCCCGAGTGGCGCGGACGCGCCATCCCCGACGTGCTGCTCAGCGGCCATCACGGCAAGATCGCCCGCTGGCGCCGCGACGAGGCCCTGCGGCGTACGACGGCCAACCGGCCCGACCTGATCGAGCGCTGCGACCCCAGAGCCTTCGGCAAGAAGGACCGCGAGATGCTCTCCATCCTGGGCTGGGCGCCGGATCCGGAGGGGGAGCCGTACGGCCGATTTTGGCGCAGGCCAGAGGGCGTGGAAGAATAGGCCGCTGTTGTGCGTCGTCCGGCGCGCGCCCCTGCCACAGGGGGACACGACGCCCGCCCCGACACGGACAGCATCCTTCCTGGAACACCTAGCTCCCGTTGATGACCTGTGGCATCAGCGAAGAAAGCAGACGAAATGTCTCACCTGCTCGACTCCGTCGACTCCGCGTCGCTGCGCAGCGACATCCCGGCCTTCCGCCCGGGTGACACCGTCAACGTCCATGTCCGCGTCATCGAGGGCAACCGCTCCCGTGTGCAGCAGTTCAAGGGCGTTGTTATCCGCCGCCAGGGCGCCGGTGTCCGCGAGACCTTCACGGTCCGCAAGGTCTCCTTCTCCGTCGGCGTCGAGCGCACCTTCCCGGTGCACACCCCGATCGTGGAGAAGATCGAGCTCGTCACCCGCGGTGACGTGCGTCGCGCCAAGCTGTACTACCTGCGCGAGCTGCGCGGCAAGGCGGCGAAGATCAAGGAGAAGCGCGAGAGCTGAGCTCTCACCGGTGGTCACAGCGGGGCCGGATAACATTCCGCCCCGATGGACACCGAAGCACAGCACACGGAGCGCGACCGCTCCTCCCGCCCTGAACCAGTGGCTGCGGAGGGCCGGTCGCGTTTCGCGTTGGTGGCGCGGATCACCGACTGGCTGCCCGGCGGCCGGATCACCCTGACCCTGCTGGTCTGCCTGGTCTTTTTGCTGCTCCTCAACTCTTTCGTGGCCCAACCATTCCAGATTCCCAGCGGATCCATGGAACAGGGATTGAGGATCGGCGACCGCGTTCTCGTAAATAAGTTGGCGTACCGTTTCGGTGCCGAGCCCCGCCGCGGCGATGTTGTGGTGTTCGACGGAACTGGGTATTTCGGTGATGCGGACTACATCAAGCGCGTCGTGGGCGTGGGCGGAGACCGCGTTGTCTGCTGCGACAGGGAGGGGAGGATCGAGGTGAACGGCCGGTCGGTCGACGAGTCGGCCTTCCTGTACCCCGGGGACAGCCCGTCGACGGTGCCCTTCCGTGTCGTCGTGCCCGACGGCACCCTCTTCGTCCTCGGCGACCACCGCAGCGACTCGAGCGACTCACGCGACCACCTGGGCTCGCCGGGCGGCGGCATGATCCCCGTCTCCGACGTCATCGGCCGCGCCGACTGGATCGTATGGCCCACCACCCACTGGACCCGCCTGCACCGCCCCGCCGCCTACGCGCGCGTGCCCGCCGCCGGCGGTGCGCATGGGTAATCGCGGCAAACCGCGCCGTCCGGAGCCGGGCGGCGGCTACGGCACGTTCGGCACCGAGAACCTGCTGCCCACCGGCTCCCGGCGCACCTCCACCGGCACCGCGCCGAGCGGCGGCCGCACCCGCGCGGAGCGCCGCAAACTGCAGCGCAAGGTCAAACGAAAGCGCAGGCGCAGCGCGGTCAAGGAGATACCGCTCCTGGTCGGCGTGGCGGTCCTCATAGCGCTGGTCCTGAAGACGTTCCTCGTCCAGGCGTTCGTGATCCCGTCCGGCTCCATGGAGCAGACGATCCGGATCGGCGACCGCGTCCTGGTCGACAAGTTCACCCCGTGGTTCGGCTCCGAGCCCAAGCGCGGGGACGTCGTCGTGTTCAAGGACCCCGGCGGCTGGCTCGCGGGCGAGCAGACCACGACGACCAAGAACGACCCCATCGTCGTCAAGCAGATCAAGGAAGGGCTCACCTTCATCGGCCTGCTGCCCTCGGCCAACGACAAGGACCTCATCAAACGGGTCATCGGCGTCGGCGGCGACCACGTCAAGTGCTGTGACGCCGAGGGGCGGGTGACCGTCAACGGCGTGCCCCTGACCGAGCAGGACTACCTGTATCCCGGCAACGCCCCCTCCACCCAGCCGTTCGACATCACCGTCCCGCAGGGGCGGCTGTGGGTGATGGGCGACCACCGGGGCAACTCGGCGGACTCCCGCGCCCATATGAACACCGACTACGGCGGCACGGTCTCGCTGCACTCCGTCGTGGGACGGGCCATGGTGATCGCCTGGCCCCTCGGCCACATGAC
The DNA here is from genome assembly GCF_022513565.1 of Streptomyces gilvus. Classification (GTDB taxonomy): domain Bacteria; phylum Actinomycetota; class Actinomycetes; order Streptomycetales; family Streptomycetaceae; genus Streptomyces; species Streptomyces gilvus. The sequence goes on from NZ_JAKWBE010000013.1 coordinate 226,008, forward strand.
GTCCTTGAAGGAACCTAAAACTTTCTCCTCCGTCTCCAACTCCGTGTCGGGGACGACCGCGTCCCCCGAGCTGTCGCATAGGGTTGCACCCGACGATCCGAAGACAGCGATCCAGCTCCCGAGCCCTGCGGAACTCCCGCTCGTTATGGGAGTGGTGGGCCTGCGCCGGGGACGGCTCAGGCGGCGGCACAGAGTAAGGAGTTGGCGTGGGGGATGTGGCGGTTGGCGCACGGTCCGGACACGACGGCGAGGAGCACCGCGGAAGCCCCGCGGAATCAGCTGTCCCGGCCGCGGACAGCGCCGTGACCTCCGGGAGTGACTCCGGCGCGCAGGACGAGCCCGCGGCGCCCGGCGAACGGACCAGGACGGATGACCAGGGCCCGGGCGACTCGACGCCCACGGCGAAGAAGCAGCGCTCCTTCTGGAAGGAGCTGCCCATCCTGATCGTCATCGCGCTCGTCCTCGCGCTGCTGATCAAGACCTTCCTGGTGCAGGCGTTCTCGATCCCCTCGGACTCGATGCAGAACACCCTCCAGCAGGGCGACCGCGTCCTGGTGGACAAGCTCACCCCCTGGTTCGGCTCGAAGCCGAAGCGCGGTGAGGTCGTCGTCTTCCACGACCCGGACAACTGGCTGGCCGGCGAGCCGACGGCCAACCCGAACGCGCTGCAGAAGGTCCTCAGCTGGATCGGCCTGATGCCGTCCGCCGAGGAGAAGGACCTGATCAAGCGCGTCATCGGGGTCGGCGGCGACACGGTCTCCTGCAAGGGCAGCGGCCCGCTGAAGGTCAACGGCAAGGCGCTGAACGACACCTCGATCGTCTACCCGGGCAACACCCCGTGCAGCGTCGACGACCAGGGCGGCCAGTTCACGGTGAAGGTCCCCAAGGGCTACATCTGGGTGATGGGCGACCACCGCCAGAACTCCCGCGACTCCCGCTACAACCAGAGCGACAAGCACAACGGCATGGTCCCGGTGAGCAAGGTCGTGGGCCGCGCCATCGTCATCGCCTGGCCGATCAACCGCTGGAGCACCCTGCCCATCCCGGACACCTTCGAGCAGCCCGGCATCAACGACAAGTCCTCGGCGTCCGCCGCCCTGACCGTCGCCCCGAACGCCCTCGCGCTCGCCGGCGCGGTGCCGGTGGTGCTGTGGCGGCGCAGGAGGATCGCGCCCGCCGAGACCCGCTGAACCGGGCCTCGCACCCAGCCTTGGTGAAACCCTGGTGCAGCTGTGACCTCGGGCGGCCATGAAGGGCTGACCCGTTCAGGTACCGCCGGGTAGGGTGCGGGTCCATGGGTGGCGAGAGCACGACACGTACGGCCCCGCGCAGCGGTGGCAAGAGCACGAGCCCGGTGGGCACCAAGGCGGGACAGCGCCTGTCCGGCACAGCGGTCGCCCTGGGCATCGTGCTGTTCCTCGGCGGATTCGGCTGGGGAGCGCTGGTCTACCGGCCCTACACCGTGCCGACGACCTCGATGACGCCGACGATCGACGCCGGTGACCGGGTGCTGGCCCAGCGCGTCGACGGCAGTGAGGTGCACCGGGGCGACGTCGTCGTCTTCACGGACAAGACCTGGGTCACCAACGCCCCCGTGGTCAAGCGCGTGGTCGCGGTCGGCGGGGACACCGTCTCCTGCTGCACCGGCGGCAAGCTGACCGTCAACGGCAAGCAGATCGACGAGGGCTACCTCAAGGGCGGCGCGGTCGAGGACAAGACCATCCCGACCGTGAAGGTCCCCAAGGGCCGTCTGTTCCTCCTCGGTGACGAGCGCCAGGGCTCGCTGGACTCCTCCGCCCACCTCACCGACGCGGCCCAGGGCACGGTCGCCGAGTCCGCGGTCACGGCCCGGGTGGACGCCGTGGTGTGGCCCATGAAGGGCATGCTGGCCCGTCCCACGGGCTTCGAGACGCTGGGCGCGCTGTCGACGCCGGGCCCGCTGCGCGTGATCGTCACCCTGATCGTCGTCGGTGCCGTCCTCGTGCTCGGTGGCGGCGCGTACGGCCCGATCGCCAAGCGGCTGGGCGGCAGGCGCTCCCGCACCCGGACGGAGCCCGTGGGTGCCCGCTGAGGCGACGGGCGCGTACGAGGACTCCCGCGCGGGCGGCCTGCGCAAGGTGGCCCGGGTCGTCCTGCTCGACCCCGAGGACCGCATCCTGCTCCTGCACGGCCACGAACCGGACGATCCCGGCGACGACTGGTGGTTCACGCCGGGCGGTGGCCTGGAGGGCGACGAGAGTCGTGAACAGGCCGCACTGCGGGAACTCGCCGAGGAGACCGGCATCACCGAGGTCGAACTCGGTCCGGTGCTGTGGCGGCGGACGTGCTCCTTCCCGTTCGCGGGACGAGGCTGGGACCAGGACGAGTGGTACTACCTGGCCCGTACGACCCAGACGGTCACCGAGGCCAGGGGCCTCACCGAGCTGGAGCGGCGCAGCGTCGCCGGAGCGCGCTGGTGGACGTGTGCGGAACTTGCCCGGGCACATGAGACGGTGTATCCGACCAGACTCGCCGAGCTGCTGCGCCGGCTGCTCGACGAGGGGCCCCCGGCCGGCCCCGTGACCCTTGACACGGAAATCGTCTAGGGGCTGACGGGACTGGCGCACAATGGTGGGACCGCACGGCTGAAGGGGAAGCTGCCATGAGCGCCGAGGACCTCGAGAAGTACGAGACCGAGATGGAGCTGAAGCTCTACCGGGAGTACCGCGACGTCGTCGGTCTGTTCAAATACGTGATCGAGACCGAGCGGCGCTTCTACCTGACCAACGACTACGAGATGCAGGTGCACTCGGTCCAGGGTGAGGTGTTCTTCGAGGTCTCGATGGCGGACGCGTGGGTGTGGGACATGTACCGCCCGGCGCGTTTCGTGAAGCAAGTGCGGGTCCTGACATTCAAGGACGTGAACATCGAGGAGCTGAACAAGAGCGACCTGGAGCTGCCGGGCGGGTGAGGCGGGCGGGTGAGGCGGGCAGGGGGCTGCCGGGCCCGGTGATGCCACGGGGACTGTCACTCGTGTGAGTGACGGAGTTGTCCACAACCAGTGAGTTGTGCACCAAGATCCACATCTGTCTGTGGGATGCGTGACGGTTGGCGCCGGAGGTGGTGCCGACATGAACGCACGAGGTGCGATGGGCAAGTACGGCGAGGACCTGGCCGCGCGGCGGCTGGCGGACGCCGGAATGACGGTCCTGGAGCGCAACTGGCGCGGTGGCAGGACCGGGGAGATCGACATCGTGGCCCGGGACGGGGACGTCCTGGTCGTCTGCGAGGTGAAGACCCGCAGGAGCGGTGCGTACGAGCACCCGATGGCCGCGGTGACACCCGACAAGGCGCAGCGTCTGCGGGACCTCGCGGAACGCTGGATCCACGCCCACGGGGGCGCCCCGCCGGGAGGCGTCCGCATCGACCTGATCGGCGTGGTCCTGCCGGACCGCGGCGCGCCGGTGGTCGAGCACGCGCGGGGGGTGGCCTGAGATGGGGTTCGCGCGGACGTGCTCGGTGGCGCTCGTGGGCGTCGAGGGCGTGGTGGTCGAGGTCCAGGCGGACCTGGAGCCCGGGGTGGCGGCGTTCACCCTGGTGGGCCTCCCGGACAAGAGCCTGACGGAGAGCCGGGACCGGGTGCGGGCGGCCGTGGTGAACTCGGGGGGCGAGTGGCCGCAGAAGAAACTGACGGTCGGGCTCAGCCCCGCATCGGTGCCGAAAGCCGGTTCCGGCTTCGATTTGGCCGTGGCCTGCGCGGTGCTGGGGGCGTCGGAGCGCATCGACCCGCGAGTGCTGGCGGACATCGTGATGATCGGCGAGCTGGGCCTGGACGGCCGGGTGCGGCCGGTCCGGGGGATCCTGCCGGCGGTGCTCGCTGCGGCGGACGCCGGCTACGAACACGTCGTCGTGCCCGAGTGCGCCGCGGCCGAGGCCTCGCTGGTGCCCGGGGTGTCCGTGCTGGGCGTGCGAAGCCTGCGGCAGCTGATCGCCGTGCTGGCGGACGAGCCCGTGCCCGACGAGGAACCCGAGGAGCCCGGCCGTCCGGATCCGCTCCTCGCCGGGCTGCGTGTGCCCGGCACCGGTGCGGCCACGGGCATGCGCAGCATGGGCGCCGCACACCAGGACCAGGGCCATGACCTCGCCGACGTGGTGGGTCAGATCTCGGCACGGACGGCGGTGGAGGTCGCCGCGGCGGGCGGACACCATCTGTTCCTGGAGGGCCCGCCGGGCGCCGGCAAGACCATGCTGGCGGAACGGCTGCCCGCCATCCTGCCCAGGCTCTGCCGCGAGGAGTCGCTGGAGGTCACCGCGGTCCACTCGGTGGCGGGACTGCTGCCGCCGGGCAAACCCCTGATCGACGTCGCCCCGTACTGCGCCCCGCACCACTCGGCGACCATGCAGGCACTCGTCGGCGGCGGTCCCGGCATCGCCCGGCCCGGGGCGGTGTCGCTGTCGCACCGGGGTGTTCTCTTCCTGGACGAGACGCCCGAGTTCAGCAGCCACGCCCTCGACGCCCTGCGCCAGCCGCTGGAGGCCGGGCACGTGGTGATCGCCCGCAGCGCGGGTGTGGTGCGTTTCCCGGCGAAGTTCCTGATGGTGCTCGCCGCCAACCCCTGCCCCTGTGGGCGCTTCTCCCAGACGGACGACTTCTGCGAGTGCCCGCCCTCGGCGATCCGCCGCTACCAGGCGCGACTGTCCGGGCCACTGCTGGACCGGGTCGACCTCCGGGTCGAGGTGGACCGGGTCACGCGCGCCGAGCTCACGCAGCTCGGCGCGCGGGGCGAGTCCACAGCGACGGTCGCCGAGCGGGTACGGGCGGCGAGGGAGCGCGCGGCGGCGCGGCTCGCCGGCACTCCGTGGCGGACCAACAGCGAGGTCCCCGGCCGGGAGCTGCGCAGCCGGTGGCACGCCGCGAGCGGGGCGATGGACGAGGCCGAACGCAACCTGGAGCGGGGTGTGCTGACCGCTCGCGGACTCGACCGCGTCCTTCGTGTCGCCTGGACCGTCGCCGACCTGGTCGGGCACGACCGGCCCGGCGCGATGGACGTCGGCCTCGCGCTGCAACTGCGCACGGGCGTTCCCAGGGGCGTCCCCATGGCCATCGGGGCGCTGACGTGACCGCCGACGGCCCGGACAGCGAGCTGCTCGCCCGCGTCTTCCTCAGCCGGGTCCTGGAACCCGGTGACGAAGTGGCGGGCCGGTGGGTGCGCGAGCTGGGGGCCGCGGAGACCGTGCGGGTGCTGCGGAAAGGGGCGCCGCAGCTCGCCGGGGTCACCGACAAGCGCTGGGCGGGGCTGCACGCCCGTGCCCGGGAGGCCGACGCCGAGCGGGATCTCGGTCTTGCCCGGGAAGCCGGGGTTCGGTTCGTGATCCCGGGGGACACGGAGTGGTCGGCGCAGCTCGACGACCTCGGCGACGCCCGTCCCGTGGGCCTCTGGGTCCGGGGCAGGCCCAGTCTGCGGATGTGGGCTTTGCGGTCCGTCGCCGTCGTCGGGGCGCGGGCCTGTACCGAGTACGGCGCTCACATGGCCGCCACACTCGGCGCCGGACTCGCCGAACGCGGGTGGGTCGTCGTGTCCGGCGGGGCCTACGGCGTGGACGGGGCCGCTCATCGAGGGGCGCTCGGGGCCGGCGGGGCCACGGTGGCCGTGCTCGCTTCGGGCGTCGACCGGCCCTATCCGCGTGGACACACCGAGTTGATCAACCGGATCGCCGAGCAGGGACTGGTGGTCGGGGAACTGCCGCTCGGTGAGCATCCGACGGCCAGCAGATTCATCGTCCGCAACCGGGTCATCGCCGCCCTGACCAGAGGCACCGTGGTCGTCGAGGCCGCCCACCGCAGCGGCTCGCTCGTCACCGCACGGGCGGCACAACGGCTAGGACGCCACACGATGGGAGTACCCGGACCGGCCACCAGCAGCCTCTCGGCCGGCGTGCACGAACTGCTGCGCGACGACGCCGTCCTCGTCACCGACGCCGCCGAGGTCGTGGAACTCGTCGGCGACATGGGTGAACTGGCACCCCAGCGGCGCGGGCCCGTGCTGCCCAGGGACCTGCTGGAACCGGGCGCCAGACGGGTGCTGGCCGCGCTGCCGGGCCGGGGGACCGCCTCCGCCGACGCGGTCGCCCGCGGCGCACAGACCACCCGGGACGACGCGATCGCGAGACTGTACGAACTCCGATCACTCGGTTACGTCGAACGACACGGCGACGGCTGGAAGTTGACACGCCAGGCGATGATCTCCGTCCGCGACGGCCGGGGCGGATGTTGACGGAGCGTGTTCGGCCGTCCGGGGGAAGCCCCGCACCTGTGCAAACAATGGCGGTCGGGGTCCCCGGCGATCACGGAAAGTGACCATCGCGACCCGGTGGGACGGCCCCCGGCACATGTCCCCGTACGCGTTCCCCCTCGCCGTTCGCTCACCGCGACACCTCAGTCACGCTACGCTCACGAGGTTCCGACGCAGCAGGCACTTCACGGCAGAACGGCACAAGGCGACGAATGCCCCAGCACACCTCCGGGTCCGACCGGGCGGCGATCCCCCCAGCCGCCCGCGACGGTGGCAGCGTGCGGCCGCCCGCTCCCTCGACGCTCGACGAACTGTGGCGGTCGTACAAGGACACGGGGGACGAACGGCTGCGGGAGCAGCTGATCCTGCACTACTCGCCGCTGGTCAAGTACGTGGCGGGACGGGTGAGTGTCGGTCTGCCGCCCAACGTCGAACAGGCCGACTTCGTCTCCTCGGGCGTGTTCGGACTGATCGACGCGATCGAGAAGTTCGACATCGACCGGGAGATCAAGTTCGAGACGTACGCGATCACCCGGATCCGCGGCGCGATGATCGACGAGCTGCGGGCGCTGGACTGGATCCCGCGGTCGGTGCGGCAGAAGGCGCGGAACGTGGAGCGGGCGTACGCGACGCTGGAGGCGCGGCTGCGGAGGACTCCGTCGGAGGGCGAGGTGGCCGCCGAGATGGGCATCGGGGTGGACGAACTCCACGCGGTGTTCAGCCAGTTGTCGCTGGCGAACGTGGTGGCGCTGGAGGAGCTGCTGCACGTCGGGGGCGAGGGCGGCGACGGGCTGAGCGTCATGGACACGCTGGAGGACACCGCCGCGGACAACCCCGTGGAGGTGGCCGAGGACCGGGAGCTCAGACGGTTCCTGGCGCGGGCGATCAACACCTTGCCCGAGCGGGAGAAGACCGTGGTCACCCTCTACTACTACGAGGGGCTCACGCTCGCCGAGATCGGGAACGTGCTGGGTGTGACCGAGAGCCGGGTCAGTCAGATCCACACCAAGTCGGTGCTGCAGTTGCGGGCGAAGCTGGCGAGCTTCGGGCGGTGAGTCCGATGGTGGCCGCGCCGGGGCGGGCGGTGTCGATGCGAGTCACTCCCGTCCGGGGTGGCGCGTCCGTAAAGTGGTTGACGTGCCAAGGATTCGAGCGGCCTCCGTGGCCGAGCACCGGTCGATGCAGCGAGCCGCCCTGCTGGACGCGGCCCGGTCGTTGCTGTCCGAGGGAGGGACGGACGCGCTGACGTTCCCGGCGCTCGCCGAGCGGACGGGGCTGGCGCGGTCGTCGGTGTACGAGTACTTCCGGTCCCGGGCCGCCGTGGTCGAGGAACTGTGCGCGGTCGACTTCCCGGTGTGGGCGGCCGAGGTCGAGGCCGCCATGGCGGAGGCCGGGTCGGCGGCGGGCAAGGTCGAGGCGTATGTGCGGCGGCAGCTGGAGCTGGTGGGGGACCGACGGCACCGGGCGGTCGTGACGATCTCCGCGAGCGAGCTGGACGCGGGGGCCCGGGAGAAGATCCGGGCCGCGCACGGCGGGCTCGTGGCGATGATCGTGGAAGCGCTGGGGGACATGGGACACCCCGAACCCCGACTGGGCGCGATGCTGGTGCAGGGGGTCGTGGACGCGGCGGTCCGACGGATCGAGCTGGGGGTGGCAGAGCCTCCCGAGGCGATCGCGGACGCGGCCGTCGCCCTGGTGCTGAGCGGAGTGCGCGGCTGAGACGAGCAGGGCCTGTCGCGAATGCGGCGGTGGCGTTGGCGCTGGTCCTGCGGGGCGCGCGCGGCCGAGGCCGGCAGGACGTGCGACACCATTGCCCCAGGGGCCGAGCAACTCGCCGCACAACTGCCCTCCCGCGAGTCGGAGACGGCGCGGTGCGACACCCCCGCGGGCCGAAGGCGGCCACGGCGCGTCTGCTCTCGTCGGCGAGGGCGCGGGCGCTGTGCCTCTGATCCCGCGGGCCGAGGGTGGACGCGGTGCGTCTGCTTGCGTTAGTCGAAGGGGCGGGCGGGGTGTGTCTGCTCTCGCTGGTCGAGGGCGCGAGCGCGGCGGGTCTGTTCCCGTTGGTCGAGGGCGGGCGCGGTGCGACTGCCCTCGTGGGCGAAAGGCGGGCGCGGCGGGTCCGCTTTCGCTCGTCGAAGGCGGGCGCGGTGCGACTCTCCCGGGCCGGACGTGTTCCCGCAGGCTACTCAGGCAGCGGGACCCCCAGTACCGGGAGCAGTCTTGACGGGCCCCTGTGCAGGAGCCATGGGGGGAGCAGGGACAGGGGGTCCAGGTAGGTCTCGGCGCGGAGCAAGCCCCAGTGCACGCACGTGACGGTGCAGTGCGAGCCCGTGGGCTCCACCGTTCCCACCACCTCGCCCGGCTCCACCTCGTCACCCTTCGCCACCGACGCGCTCACCGGTTCGTAGGTCGTGCGCAGGTCCGTGCCCGTCAGCTCCACCGACACCACCCCCCTTCCCGCGACCCGGCCCGCGAAGGACACCCGGCCGGCTGCCACCGCGCGGACCGGTGTCCCGGCCGGGGCCGCCAGGTCCACGCCGCGGTGGCCCCGGCCGTAGACCGTCGCCGGGGGCTCCCAGCCTCGTACGACCGTGGGACGGGTGCCCACCGGCCAGGCGCGGCCGATGGCCGGGACCCCCGGGGGCGGGTCGGACCGGGGCGGTGGGGGCTCCGCCCAGGCCCACGGGGTCAGGACGGCCCACGTCAGCGCCAGGAGAGCCGTCACCGTCAGACGTAGGTATCGGTTCGCTCGCATGAGGGGAACGGTCCCGCACCCGCCGTCGATCATGGCGCGATCTGTGGATTACTCCCGGGTTGTGGACAGCGGCGTCACCCGGTGCCTCGCCGGTCCCGTACACTTCTTCTGGCGATCCGGGTCACCGGGTCGACTTCGCACGCCCCGACATCAGGTGATCACAAGCCGGTGTCAGCGCCTCTCGGTCCTCTGCGGCACGGCGCACGCGGGCGTCAGGCGCGGATGCCGTGCGGTATCCGCGGGACAACCGAGAAATTCAAGGAGATACGGCCATGGCCGTCGTCACGATGCGGGAGCTGCTGGAGAGCGGCGTCCACTTCGGTCACCAGACCCGTCGCTGGAACCCGAAGATGAAGCGCTTCATCTTCACCGAGCGCAACGGCATCTACATCATCGACCTGCTCCAGTCGCTGTCGTACATCGACCGCGCCTACGAGTTCGTCAAGGAGACCGTCGCCCACGGCGGCACGGTCATGTTCGTCGGCACGAAGAAGCAGGCGCAGGAGGCCATCGCCGAGCAGGCCACCCGCGTCGGCATGCCCTACGTCAACCAGCGCTGGCTGGGCGGCATGCTCACCAACTTCTCCACCGTCTACAAGCGTCTGCAGCGCCTCAAGGAGCTCGAGCAGATCGACTTCGAGGACGTCGCCGCGTCCGGTCTGACCAAGAAGGAGCTTCTCGTGCTCTCGCGCGAGAAGGCCAAGCTGGAGAAGACCCTCGGCGGTATCCGCGAGATGCAGAAGGTGCCCAGCGCCGTCTGGATCGTGGACACCAAGAAGGAGCACATCGCGGTCGGTGAGGCCCGGAAGCTCAACATCCCGGTCGTCGCGATCCTCGACACCAACTGCGACCCCGACGAGGTCGACTACAAGATCCCGGGCAACGACGACGCGATCCGCTCCGTCACCCTGCTCACCCGTGTGATCGCCGACGCCGTCGCCGAGGGCCTCATCGCCCGCAGCGGTGTCGCCACCGAGGGCAAGGAGAAGGCCGCGGGCGAGCCGCTCGCCGAGTGGGAGCGCGACCTGCTCGAGGGCGAGAAGAAGGCGGACGAGGCCGAGAAGCCGGCCGAGGCCGCCGCTGAGGCTCCTGCCGCCGAGGCCCCCGCGGCCGAGGCTCCGGCTGCCGAGGCCCCGGCCGCGGACGCCGAGCAGGCCTGATCAGTCAGCGTTGACGGCGGGGGCGGCGACATCCGGGTCGCCCCCGCCGTTCACCCGTAGGTCAGCGGAGAGTCGGCGGTCCCCGCTACATGAGGGCCGTGGACCCGTAGATCTTCGATCTTCCAGACTTCGAGAAAGATTCACAGACTCATGGCGAACTACACCGCCGCCGACGTCAAGAAGCTTCGTGAGCTCACCGGCGCCGGCATGATGGACTGCAAGAAGGCGCTGGACGAGGCCGAGGGCAACGTCGACAAGGCCGTCGAGGCGCTGCGCATCAAGGGCCAGAAGGGCGTCGCCAAGCGCGAGGGCCGCTCCGCCGAGAACGGCGCCGTGGTCTCCATCATCGCCGACGACAACTCCTCCGGCGTCCTCGTCGAGCTGAAGTGCGAGACGGACTTCGTCGCCAAGGGCGAGAAGTTCCAGGCCGTCGCCAACGCGATCGCCGAGCACGTCGCCAAGACCTCCCCGGCCGACCTCGAGGCCCTGCTGGGCTCCGAGATCGAGGCCGGCAAGACCGTCCAGGCGTTCGTGGACGAGGCCAACGCCAACCTCGGCGAGAAGATCGTCCTGGACCGCTTCGCGCAGTTCGCCGACGGCTACGTGACCGCGTACATGCACCGCACGATGCCCGACCTGCCCCCGCAGATCGGTGTCCTCGTCGAGCTGGACAAGCCGAACGCCGAGGTCGCCCGCGGCATCGCCCAGCACATCGCCGCCTTCGCGCCGAAGTACCTCTCCAAGGAGGACGTGCCGGCCGAGGTCGTCGAGTCCGAGCGCCGCATCGCCGAGGAGACCACCCGCGCCGAGGGCAAGCCCGAGGCCGCGATCGCCAAGATCGTCGAGGGTCGTCTCAACGGCTTCTTCAAGGACGCCACGGTCCTCGGCCAGCCGTACGCGCTCGACGCGAAGAAGTCCGTCCAGAAGGTCCTGGACGAGGCCGGTGTCACCCTGAAGCGCTTCACGCGCATCAAGGTCGGCATCTGAGTCCGTACCGCGATCGGCGCGCGACCCCGATAGGGTCGTACGCAGTTGTCAGCGGGTGACGGACGACAGCGGATCTGACGAGGAGGCCATTGCCGAGCACGGGAACCAAACCCCACCGGCAATGGCCTTCTTCGTATGTGCAACAGGTGAAAGAGGCGGGATCTCCATGACCACCAAGCCCCAGAAGAGCGACGACGGCAAAGTACCCGGCCGGTTTCTGCTGAAGCTGTCCGGAGAGGCCTTCTCCGGTGGCGGGGGCCTGGGCGTGGACCCCGACGTGGTGCACAAGATCGCCCGCGAGATCGCGGCCGTCGTCCGCGACGGAGCGCAGGTCGCGGTCGTCATCGGCGGCGGCAACTTCTTCCGCGGCGCCGAGCTGCAGCAGCGCGGCATGGACCGCGCCCGCTCGGACTACATGGGCATGCTCGGCACCGTGATGAACTGCCTCGCCCTCCAGGACTTCCTGGAGAAGGAGGGCATCGACAGCCGGGTGCAGACCGCCATCACCATGGGCCAGGTCGCCGAGCCGTACATCCCGCTGCGGGCCGTGCGCCATCTGGAGAAGGGCCGCGTGGTCATCTTCGGCGCCGGTATGGGCATGCCGTACTTCTCCACCGACACCACCGCCGCCCAGCGCGCCCTGGAGATCGACGCCGAGGCGCTGCTGATGGGCAAGAACGGTGTGGACGGGGTCTACGACTCCGACCCCAAGCGCAACCCGGACGCCGTCAAGTTCGACTCCCTCGGCTACGGCGAGGTCATCACCCGCGACCTCAAGGTCGCCGACGCCACCGCCATCACGCTGTGCCGCGACAACAAGCTCCCGATCCTCGTCTTCGAGCTCCTGACCGAGGGCAATATCGCCCGCGCCGTCAAGGGTGAGAAGATCGGCACGCTGGTGGGTGACCAGGACGGCCGGGACTGACAGCAACACCGACGGACCCTGACCGGGGGATGGACAATGTCCCGCAGGTCGGGAACCGTGCAGGAAGAAGACGCGACGCAGCCGGCCGCCGCCCCCACAGGAACCGCAGCCGGGCCTTACTCAAGACACGCAGGAGCAAGTGGTGATCGAAGAGACCCTCCTCGAGGCCGAGGAGAAGATGGAGAAGGCCGTCGTGGTCGCCAAGGAGGACTTCGCCGCGATCCGCACCGGCCGTGCGCACCCGGCGATGTTCAACAAGATCGTGGCCGACTACTACGGCGCGCCGACGCCGATCAACCAGCTGGCTTCGTTCTCCGTGCCGGAGCCGCGCATGGCGGTCGTGACCCCGTTCGACAAGACGGCCCTGCGCAACATCGAACAGGCCATCCGCGACTCCGACCTGGGCGTCAACCCGAGCAATGACGGCAACATCATCCGGGTGGTGTTCCCCGAGCTGACCGAGGAGCGGCGCCGCGACTACATCAAGGTCGCCAAGGGCAAGGCCGAGGACGCGCGTGTGTCCATCCGCTCCGTGCGCCGCAAGGCGAAGGACGCCCTCGACAAGGCCGTCAAGGACGGCGACATCGGCGAGGACGAGGGCCGCCGCGCCGAGAAGGAGCTCGACGACACCACGCACAAGTACGTGGCCCAGGTTGACGAGCTCCTGAAGCACAAGGAAGCGGAGCTGCTCGAGGTCTGATGAACGACTCTTCCTGGGGAGCGCCGCCACACAACGGGTACTGGGGGCCGTCCGACCAGGGGCCTGTCCAGGGGCCTGCCCCGGCGGGTCCCGCGTACGATGCGCCCGAGGCGCAGCAGACTCGCCCCATGCCCATCGTGCCCGAGGTGCCCGCGTACGGCGGAGACCAGGATGACGACCGGGGGGCCGCACGGCTGAGCGGCCCCCTGTTCCGCGACGAGACGCCGCAGGCACCGCCGCCCCTGGCGGTGCAGCAGAATCCGGAGCCCATGCCCGACGCCTCGCAGCCGGCGCCCCAGCCGCAGAAGAAGAGCGCTGGGCGCGACCTGAGCGCGGCCATAGGCGTCGGCGTCGGGCTCGGCGTGGTGATCATCGCGTCGCTCTTCGTCGTCAAGGCCGTCTTCGTGGGCGTGATCGCGGTCGCCGTCGTCGTCGGCCTGTGGGAACTGACCAGCCGGCTCGGCGAGCGCAAGGACATCAAGGCGCCGCTGGTTCCGCTGGCTCTCGGCGGCGCCGCGATGGTCGTCGCCGGATACGTGCGGGGGGCCGAGGGCGCGTGGGTCGCCATGGCGCTCACGGCACTCGCCGTCCTCGTCTGGCGCATGACGGAACCGCCGGAGAACTATCTCCGGGACGTCACGGCGGGCGTCTTCGCCGCGTTCTACGTGCCCTTCCTGGCGACGTTCGTGGCGCTCATGCTCGCGGCGGACGACGGGCCGTGGCGCGTCCTGACCTTCCTCCTGCTCACGGTCGTGAGTGACACGGGCGCGTACGCCGTCGGCTGGCGCTTCGGCAAGCACAAGCTCGCGCCGCGCATCAGCCCCGGCAAGACGCGCGAGGGTCTGCTGGGCGCGGTGGCGTTCGCGATGGTGGCGGGCGCGCTGTGCATGCAGTTCCTGATCGACGACGGCGCCTGGTGGCAGGGCCTGCTGCTGGGTCTCGCCGTCGCGGCCAGCGCCACGCTGGGCGACCTCGGCGAGTCGATGATCAAGCGGGACCTGGGCATCAAGGACATGGGCACCTTGCTGCCGGGACACGGCGGCATCATGGACCGCCTGGACTCCCTGCTGCCGACCGCGCCGGTGGTGTGGCTGCTGATGGTGCTGTTCGTGGGGGCCGGCTGACGGGCCCGGGAGTCCCGCTCGCTCGTTGGCGCGGCCGCCGGGCGAGTGGGACGATCCCCGTGTAAGCCCTCGAAGGGGATCCCCTGAAAGGAGGGCGTCATGTCCGCCTTCCACGAAGAGATCGACGTCGACCGCACTCCCGAGGACGTCTGGGCGTACGTCATCGATCCCTCCCATCTGCCGGAGTGGCAGCTGAGCGCGGTGTCCGCGGAGCGGCTCGACGAGGGGCCGCTGCACACCGGATCCCAGGTCCGGGTCACCCGGCGCCTCGGGCGCCGCCGTGAGATGCCGATGACCATGGAGTACACCGAGTACGACCCGCCGCACAGCTGGAGTGTGCGCGGCATCGACGGCCCGGTCAGGGGCCTGTTCCACGCCGAGGTGGAACCGATCGACGACGGGCGCCGCTCCCGGGTGAAGATGGACCTCGACTTCGAGGGCCACGGCCTCGGCAAGGTCATGCTGCCCCTGTTCGTCCGTCCCCAGGTCCGCAAGGAACTGCCGCGCAACGAACGCATGCTCAAGGAACGCCTGGAGCACACGCCCTAGCGTCGCTTCCTGGCCCTCGCTACGAGGCGCAGACGTCCTTCAGCTCGTCGGCCGCCTCGTCGATCGCGCGCGAGTCCGGGTTCTCGCCGGCGAGGACGGCCCTGTTGTAGTCGGCGAGGGCCCGGTCCAGGTCCTTCACGGCCTTGTCGACCTTGCTGTCACCCGTGTCGTCACCGATCCTGTCGAGGTTCTTCTGGACGGTGTCGATGGACTCGCCGGTCCGCGAGGGGTCGCTCGCCGCGGCCGACCCGGCCTCGTGGATCGCCCTCAGACTGTCCGCGACGGTGTCGTAGCCGCGCACGCAGCCCAGCGAGTGGTCGACGTCGTCGGGATCGCAGCCGGTGACGAACCCGGCGGCCAGGGCCACGCCCGCGAGGGCGGTGGCGACGGTGACGGTACGACGTCGGCGACGACGGTTGACGACCATGAGAGGGTCCCCTCCTGAGAAGGCTTCGGCTGGCGCCGGCCCTGCCCCCACGAGGGAACCCGCACCCGTATCGGGGGTGGAGCGGGCTACACCTCCGCGGTCCCGGGCCACCCGTTTGGATCTGCGACACTGGTGGGGCCATGCCTAAGCCCGGAGAACTGGCAGTCAGCGGGCAGCAACAAGCCCCCTACCAGCGCGTTCGGCGCGGATAGGGGGCCTGGTTTGGGTCACTGGGCCGTCTCTGGGCCGTCAGGCTCACGTGGGGCCGGGAGAAGCACGCGATCCACGGCCTTCCTTGTACGCTCCTGACTCGACGGCATCAGGTGCGCGTACACCCGCAGCGTCAGCCCAGGGTCGGAGTGCCCCAGGTACTCGCTCACGGCCTTGATGCTCTCGCCCGCGTCCAGCAGCACCGAGGCGTAGAAGTGCCTCAGGGCGTGCATGCCGTGCTCACGCGCGGACTCGTACTTGCCGTCCTCATCGGCCTCTGAGATCAAGCCAGCAGCCGCGAGAGCAGGCTTCCACTCCTGGATGTTGAAGTTGCTGCGCCAGACGATGCCGCTCGCGGTGTTCGTGAACAGGAGGCGGGCCGACACCTTCGGGCCGTCCGGCTTGCGCCAGGGCAACGTGATCTCAACCGGTTTGAAGGCGTCCATGTGGACCCGCAGAGCCTCAGCCACCGAAGGCGGCAGCGGTACGTCCCGCTCCTTG
The DNA here is from genome assembly GCF_022513565.1 of Streptomyces gilvus. Taxonomy (GTDB): domain Bacteria; phylum Actinomycetota; class Actinomycetes; order Streptomycetales; family Streptomycetaceae; genus Streptomyces; species Streptomyces gilvus. The sequence continues at coordinate 241,618 of NZ_JAKWBE010000013.1, forward strand.
TTGCACTTCGGCGGAGCAAATACGGCCTTGCCCCGAATCAGCTTCACCTGCCGGACCACTCGGATGATGCCGCCGTCGAAGTCGATTGCATCCTCAGCCAGTCCGACGATCTCCCCCTGACGGAGACCGCACCCTGCGCCCACAGCCACCATGGGCCGGTAGCGCTGGGGGAGCGCTGCACGGACCGCCTGAACCTGGACGGGCAGCCACGGCACAACACGGCGTTGCTCGGTGGCCGGCGGACGGACGGACTTCGCGGAGCACGGGTTACGGGGCAACAGCCCATCATCAACCGCCGCACTGAGTACGGCCCGCACGTCACCGTAGATGTTCCGCGCATAACCGCCGCTCACGGCCGGGTCCTTCTCCAGTGCGCTCACCAGGCCGCGGATGTGCTCGGGGCGGAACGAATCCAGCGGCCGAGAGCCGATCAGCCGGAATGCGTGCAGACGCAGCCGCTGCTCGACCACGACCTGACTGGCCGGGTCGATGCCGTGCGTCTTGAGCCACTTCTCGGCGTAGCTCTTGAACGTGATCCGAGCTGCACGCGGGTCGATGTACTGCCCGCGCGACATGTCCGACGCGATCTCGGTCAGCCAC
>NZ_JAKWBE010000014.1 GCF_022513565.1 Streptomyces gilvus
GGCGCAGAAGGGCAGTTCAGCTGGCTGGTTGGGTCCCGGTGCCGAGGCGGATGCCGACCTGTGCGCCCGGGTGCCGGATAGTACTCGCGGTGGCGAGGTGTCTGTTCGGCCCCTGTCGAGGTCCCGTTGGTACCCGATGCGCTGCGACAGCCGTGAGCGCGTCCACCGGTCCCCTAGCGTGGTCCACGTCGGCCTCCCTCCGATCCCCTCAGAGGGAGGCCGTACCGACGTCCGTCGAGCCGCCCGCAGCGTTGGATCATGGAAAGTGCGGCCCGCCGGTGCGTACCGCACTCTGCGGGCGACCGTGGCCCGTCGCAGGGGCGATGACCACGGAAGACACCTACCGGCCAAGTGACGTGCGTCCTGTGGGTGCCGACCACGTGTTCCCCTTCGCCCCTCCGGTACAGAGAGCCGAACGACGATGCTCGAAGAGCTTCAGATCAAGTCCGAAGCAAGGGTCAGACCGCCCCGCTCGCGGGCCGACGGCGTGGTCACTCGCCGGAGGTCGGCTGTCTTCTTATCCGGCGTTCTCACCACGTTTCTCGTCGCCTCCAGTGCCCCCACCCCGCTCTACCGTGTCTACCGGGCAAGTTGGCACTTTTCCTCCGTCACGGTCACCGTGATCTACGGCGTGTACTGCCTGAGCGTCCTGGTCTCGCTCCTGACCGTCGGTTCGCTCTCCGACCATCTCGGCCGGCGGCCGGTCATCGGCGGCGCGCTCGCCCTCGAGGCACTGTCCATGCTGCTTTTTCTCCAGGCCGGCGACGTGACCTCGCTGATCCTCGCCCGCGCGCTCCAGGGGCTGGCGACAGGTGCCGCGACGAGTGCACTGGGCGCTGCCCTGCTCGACGTGGCCAAGCGGTGGGGCGCCCTGTTCGTCAGCATCGCTCCGCTCCTCGGTATGGCGTTGGGGACGCTCGGCACGAGCCTGCTCATGGACCTGGTTCCTGCTCACCTCGGCAGTGTGTACATCCTGCTGTTCAGCATGATGACCCTGCAGACGTTCGGCCTGGCGTTCCTTCCGGAGTCGAGGCCGCCGAGGCCGGGAGGCATGCCCTCCTTACGACCACGGATCCGCGCCCCCCGGTCGAGTCGCCGGGCACTCCTCGTCACCGCACCCGTGTTCGTGGCTGTCTGGGCCCTGGGCGGCTTCTATCTGTCTCTGGGGCCCGATCTGGTCCAGGGGATCACAGGATCGGGATCGGCGACCGCCGACGGCCTGGTTGTGTCCCTGCTGACCGCCAGCGCGGTCCCCGCCGTGCTGCTGGCCCGGGGCGCCGATGCCGGCCGAACAGCTTTGAGCGGCTCACTGCTTCTGACGTCGGGAGTGGCGGTCACGTTATTGGCCGTGCACCAGGACTCCCGCACTGCCCTGTACGTGGGCACCGCGGTGGCCGGTGCGGGATTCGGACCCGCTTTCCAGGGCGGCGTTCGTCTGGTGACAGCGAACGTACTCGCGACGGAACGGGCAGGGCTGATGTCCGCCATCTACACCATCACCTATACGGCGATGTGCGTCCCCGTCCTGGTCGCGGGCCTGCTCGTCAACGAATACGGCCTCCTGCACTGCACGCTGTTCTTCGGCCTTTTCGTCATTGCGCTCTCGCTGGCACCGTTCGCGGCTCTGGGAAAATTTTCCGCCCACTCATCGCGTAAAGATCTCTAAAAGACAGGTGACATTGTGTTCCGCATCATGTTCAGTTCGGGATCGTGATAATCAACAACGCGCGAATGCGCGTCCCAGTGGTGCTGGCCTTTCTGGTGGCCGTCCTTGCCGCAATGACAAAAGCATCCGTCACCGCGAGAGCCGACACCGAAAACAAGGCGCCCGCAGATTTCGTGGTGCTCCAGGATGTGGCCCCCGCGATTCTGCAGGACATCCGCTACAGCACGGCCCACAACTTCATCGGCACGCCGATAAACGGCTATGTCGAACCGCTGTGCATCGTCACCGCCCCGGCGGCAAAGGCTCTGGCAAAAGCCGAGCGCTACTTCCTCACGCAGGGCTACACGCTAAAGGTGTACGACTGCTACAGACCTCAGCGCGCGGTGGATCAGTTCGTCGAGTGGGCCAAGGACCTGACCGACCTGAAGATGAAGGACGAGTTCTACCCGCAGGTGGACAAGGCCAACCTGTTCACCGACGGGTACATCGCGGCGAAGTCGGGACACAGTCGTGGCAGCACGATCGATCTCACGCTCGTGAGGCTGCCGGCCTACCCGACACGTCCGTACGTTCCCGGGGAGAAGCTCAAGCCGTGCTATGCGCCGGCAGTGCAGCGGTTCCCGGACAACTCGATCGACATGGGCACCGGATTCGACTGCTTCGACACGCTTGCGCACACGCTCGACCCGCGCATCGTCGGAGCACAGCACAGCAACAGACTGCTGCTCAAGAACGAACTCGAGTCTCTCGGATTCGTGAATCTTGCCGAAGAATGGTGGCACTTCACCTTCGCCGCCGAGCCCTACCCGTCCACCTATTTCGACTTCCCCATCTCCCGCTCCTCCCTGACCAGCTGACCAGCTGACGGGACAACCGACGAATTCGGTCCACCGGCGTGCGGCGTCGTCTTTTCGTCCGGAGGGACGTCGCCGTACGCCTGCCGTCAGCAATATCGCCAGCGAAGGAAAAGACACCATGACCCAACAATCCACCCTTCCTCGGTCCGGATCGCGCCGCAGACCGCTCGTGGTGCTCCTCTTCGGCGGCCGGAGTTCCGAGCACGGCATTTCCGTCGTGACGGCGGGGGCCGTACTGCGGGCCATCGACCGGACGAAGTACGACGTGCTGCCCGTCGGGATCACACGGGACGGGCGTTGGGTTCTGACCGCGGACGATCCCGAGCGCATGGCGATGGCTGACCGGCAGCAGCCCACGGTCGAGCAGCTCATCGCTTCGGACCGGAGCACCATCGTCGTCTCCGTCGACCCGACCGATCGCACTGCCGTCAGCAGTGAACGCGGCGCGGAGCCCAAGGTCCTCGGCGAAGTGGACGTGGTCTTCCCCGTACTGCACGGACCGTACGGCGAGGACGGCACGGTGCAGGGTCTGCTGGAACTGTCCGGCATCCCCTATGTCGGCGCCGGCGTTCTTGCCTCGGCGATCGGCCAGGACAAGGAGTACATGAAGAGGGTGTTCAGCTCGTTCGGCCTGGCCGTCGGGCCGTACCTGGTGATCAGGCCCCGGGAGTGGCAGTCCGATCCTGCAGGTGCCCTCACGAGAATCAGCGGTTTCGCGGACGGATACGGCTGGCCGTTGTTCGTGAAACCGGCACGTGCCGGGTCGTCGATCGGTATCACCCGGGTCGACGGCCGAGAGGGGCTGGAGGACGCGATCGCGGAGGCGCACCGGCACGACGCGAAGATCATCGTGGAGGCCCTGGTGCGGGGACGTGAAATCGAGTGCGGCGTGCTCGAGTTCCCCGACGGCCCGCGCGCCAGCGTGCCTGCCGAGATCCCGGCACCCGACGCGAGCTCGTACTACGACTTCGAGGCGAAGTACCTCGACTCCACCCCCGGCATGGTGCCCGCGCCACTGACCGACACCCAGACCAGTGAGGTGCGTCGGCTCGCGCTCAAGGCGTTCGAGGCGGCTTCTTGCGAGGGCCTGGTCCGTGCGGACTTCTTCCTCACGGAGGAGGGACAGTTCGTGATCAACGAGATCAACACCATGCCCGGCTTCACTCCCGTCTCGATGTACCCACAGATGTGGCAAGCCACCGGCATTCGGTACGGAGACCTGGTGGATCGTCTGCTTCAGGCTGCGCTGCGACGGACCACCGGGCTCAGATGACGAAACAGTCCGAAAGGAAAATCGGCAGGGCCAACACTGACGTCATCGATATCGATCTCCGACGTCTGCGCTATTTCGTGACAGTTGCCGAAGAGCTCAGCTTTGTGCGTGCCGCCGAACGACTGGACATGACGCAGCCGGCATTGAGCCGGCAGATCCGCGCTCTTGAGGAGGATCTTCGAGCGTCACTGCTCCAGCGTGGCCCGCTGGGTACGGTGCTCACCCCGGCCGGTGGCCAGTTGCTGGAGGACGCACGGCCGCTGCTCGCTGCAGCGCTGGCTTTGCAGCGGCGGGTTCGCCGCGCAAGCCGTGCGGAACACGACTTTACCATCGGCTTGATGCCAGGCGTCATTGTCACGCCGATCCTCAGGCAATTCCGAGCGTTGGCGCCTGAGATCAATGTGCAGGTGCTGCACACGGCGCTCACCGACCAGGTCGACCACCTGCTCGACGGTCGGGTGGATGTCTGCTTTGTTCGGTTGCCCCTGTTGGTCGACACCTTCGAGATCGTGCCCCTGTTCCCGGAGCCGCGCGTCCTCGCGCTTGCCGACGGCCATCCGCTGGCGCAGGCACAGCTCGTCGACATCGACGAGCTGACGCCCTACCGCCTGCTGCAGGAACCCGGTGACGTACCGGAGTGGCGCGGCAGCGACTTCGACGCGACGCCAGCGCCTCACCGCCCGAAAGCCGGCCTGCCCGTCTCGATCGAGGAGAGCCTGGAAGCCGTCGCGTCCGGCACCGGGTTCATCGTCGTCCCGGCGGGCCTCGCCGACTTCTACCGTCGTCCCGACATCCGTTACGTCCAGCTCACGGGAGTTGCCCCGCGCTTGGTGGCGCTGGCGTACGCCAGGAATCGAAAGATGCCCTCCATCGACAAGTTCGTCAAAATCGTCATCGCGGCGCTCGGTTCGCAATGCTCAGCGGAATACGAAACTCGACTTGACAGAAATACTATTTGACAATGTGTCAGGCACTCAAAGCGTGTCGTCGTGGCTTGCGCTTGCATGACGTCGGAGCAGGACGGAGCCGGAGCTGGGCTTCCGGGCGGCGCTGGGCGGGAGAGAGATGACCGCCTACGACTATGTGGTGGTCGGTGGTGGGACGGCCGGTTGTGTCGTCGCGGCGCGTCTGTCCGAGGACCCGGCGGCTGAGGTGCTGTTGGTGGAGGCGGGCTCGGCGATCGGGCCGCCGGCCCTGCGTCGTCCGGTCGCGCTCCCGCTCCTTCCCGCCAAGGACATCGTCTGGTCGCGTTGGACGACACCACAGTCCGGGACGCTGTCGCGCAGCCACCACTGGCCCGGCGGGCGGGTTCTCGGTGGGTCGAGTTCGATCAACGCGATGATGCATGTGCGCGGGCACCGCGCCGTGTACGACGGTTGGGCGGACGACGGTGCCAAGGGTTGGAGCTACAGCGAGCTGCTGCCGTACTTCCGCCGGACGGAGACGGCGATGGGCCGCAACCCCGCTCTTCGCGGCGTCATCGGGCCGGTGTGGGCGGCGCCGACGACCCGGCTGGATCACGGGTCGTCGACCTTCCTCGACGCGCTCACCGAGGCTGGCCACGAACTCACCGACGACATCAACGGCGAACGCCGGCACGGCGCCTTCTGGTGTGACCTCGCGGGCGCGGGCGGCCGCAGGCAGAGCGCCGCGGACGCCTACCTGGTCCCGGTGCTCGACCGGCCCAACCTGCACCTGGCCACCGAGGCGAGCGTCAACCGCCTGCTCATCGAGCGCGGACGCTGCACGGGCGTGGAATTCACGTCCCTCGGCACGGTGGAACATGCCGAGGCGCGCGGCGAAGTGATCGTGACGGCCGGGACGGTGGCCTCCGCCCACCTGTTGCTGCTCTCCGGAATCGGTCCCGCCGCACACCTGCGGGACGTCGGCGTAGCGGTGCGGGCCGATCTGCCCGGCGTGGGCGCCAACCTGCACGACCACCTGCAGTGTCCCGTGGTCTACGAGACGGGGCGACAGCTGATCACCAGCCATGGCTTCAGCACCGTCAGCGCCCTGACGCACACCGGCGCGACGGCCGCTCCGGACGTTCAGCTGATGCTGCTCGACGCCCCTGCGGACATCGAGGACGTCCAGACGCCCGAGTACGGGCACACGCTCGCCTTCGCCCACACGGCGCCCGCGAGCCGCGGAACGGTTCGGCTCAGGAGCGCGAACCCGGGCCGGCTGCCGTTGATCGACCCGAACTACCTCGCCGACAGCGGCGACGTGTCCGCCATGCTCGCCGCCCTCGGTATCGCGCGAGACATCGGCCGCATGCCCGCCTGGCGTCCATGGGGTGCCCGGGAGACCGCTCCGGGAACGGCCAACGACCTCGTCACCTACATCCGCGGGAATGCAGCGACTTTCCACAACCCCGTCGGCACCTGCCGGATCGGGATGGACGACCTCGCTGTCGTCGACCCGGACCTGAGAGTGCACGGCATCGACGGTCTGCGTGTCGCGGACGCCTCGGTGATGCCGTCCATCCCCAACACCGGGGTAAACGCGACCGTCCTGGCCATCGCCGAACGGGCCGCCGACACCATCCGACGGGACGCGCCACGGCCCTGAGCACCCAATGATGGTCGGGAAGTCATCGACACACCCATCCCAACGCAGCCCCCGGCGCCCCGGTCCTTCGAGGGCCGGCGCAGTGAGTACCCCGGTTTCGGCGTCGGCGGTTGACCGCTCATCGGCGTCGAGGGTTGACCGCTGTCGGTAAAGTTCCTTGCACTACTGCGGGAGAAGCGTGGCGCTCTCGAGCTCCTCGGACGGGTCGCCTTGTCCGCGGAACGACAGCAGGCGTGCGGGGAGAAGCCAGAGACAGGCAAGTGTTCCGCCAACGGCGCCGATCCACAGCGCTGCGGGGATTCCCGCTGTCGCGGCGATGAGGGCGCCGACGACCGAGCCCAGCGGCCGGAGACCGAAACTCACGGTCTGGTACGCACCCCGGGTCTGCGACCGGAGGTGTGGGGGCACCACCAGTGCGAACACGGAGCCGACCGAGATGTCCTGGACGGACTCACCGCCGCCGCCCAGCAGTGTCGAGGCCACGACCAGGGCGAAGACGAGGCCTCCGGTGGTGCCGACGGCGGGGATCACCAGGAGCGGAGCATGCGACAGCACGCAACCGATCAGGAGCATCCGGCCCAGACCGATGCGGCGGGCCAGCCGGGGAGCCACGGCCGCGCCGACGAGTCCGCCGATGGCCTGCGCGGTGAATACGAACCCGATCTCGGCGCTGGTCAGGGACAGCTTGTGGACGTAGTACCAGACGAGAACCGACAAGAAGAGCATGTTGAAGAAGTTGCCGGTGGCGGTGACCGCGAGGGCCGTCCTGATCAGTGGATTCCGCCGGATGAAGGCCAGACCCGGCCGGCGGTCGCGGCTCTGCGGAGCGCTGGGCTCTTGGAGACGCTCGACCGGGCGCAGCCGGAGGAGGAACAGTGCGGCCGCGACGGCGGTGGCCGCGTCCACCCCGATCGCCGCCGGTACACCCGCGAGTTGGACCAGCAGTCCCCCGACGGCAGGTCCGGCCAGGAGCGCGGCGGTCTGCCCGGTGTAGGAGGCCGCCTGTCCAGCCACGTAGAGCTCGGATGGCAGGGTGGTGGCGAACAGGCCGCTCTCGCTGACATTGGACAGCACCGAGCACAGGCCGATGACGGCCAGGATGACGGCCAGCTGAGCAAGGGACAGCACGCCAAGGGCCGTCGCGATCGGCGCGCTGCTCAGGGCGGCGACCCGTAGAAGATTGGCGCCTGCCATGAGGCGGCGATGGTATCCCGTTCGGTCGGCGAAGGAGCCGGCCGGTATGGCCAGGAACAGGCTCGGGAGCCAGATCACGGCCGACAGGACGGCACTTTGTACGGCGTCGGCGCCGAGGACCGTGATCGCGGCCAGCGGCAGGGCGACCGAGGATATGGCATCGCCCAGGGCGGCCAGCGTGGTGGCGGACCAGAGCTTTCTGAACGCGGAGTGGCGCAGCGGCGTCGGCACCGAAGGACGTGGGGCCCGCAAGGTGATTGTTCCTGTTTCTCGCGATGGCGGATATTGCGCGGAATATGCGACCGCTCCGGCCTCAAAAAGACGAGGCCGGAGCGGTCGTTCGATTTACCAGGAGTGCTGCTTCTTCATTTTTTCACCTCCCCCGCTCACGGACTCCTTCCCGTAAGGGAGTCACGGGAAGAATTATTGAGGAACTCGTCGAATATCGCCAATGCCGATGTCGTCGTCACCCATGCCGAATCGGCATTCCACTGAAAGGCATTCCGTGATTCCCTGCGGACGGGATCAGAGGACGAGGTAGAGAGTGAGCAGAGTGGCGCCCGTGATCACGACGTAGATCTCGAAGGCCCCACGGAGGGCCGCCGGAGCGTTGCGCAACTCCATGAAATGCAGGCCGACCAGGCGTACCTTGATCAACGCGATCGCCACGACCGCGCAGCCGATCGAGGTCGACGTGCTGTCTTCGATGCCCAGCAGCCAGCTCGACAGTGTGGCCAGGACGAGTGCCGGAAAGACCCACATGTGTCACGCCACCAGGTAGAAGAGCGGGAAGAGGACGAGCCAGAGCAGATCCACCATGTGCCAGTAAGCGGCCGCCCCCTCGGCGACCAGCAGTTTGCCCCGGCTCAGGGCCGGCCGACGGGACAGGACGATGAGAACCGTCAGCGCGCCGATCCCGATGGCTAGGTGAGCCAGGTGAATGCCGGTGAACACGAAGTAATACATGAAGAAGTCGTTGCTGCTCGGTGTATGCCCGTCATGAATCACGAGCGCGTATTCGATGCCTTTGACGGCAGCGAACCCGAGTGCGCACAGAAGCGCCCATGGCAGTGTCCGTGCGGGTATGCCGGATCGCAGCTGCCGCAGCCCGCGGGCCACCAGCGCTGAGGCGGTCAGCAGGAGCAGTGTGTTCAGCAGCCCCAGGTCTGGATGAAGGGCCCGCTGCGAAGCCCGGAACATCATCGGGTGCCGGCCGTGCAGCACGGCGACGAAGCCGAAGAACACCGAGAACATGACCATGTCGCCGAGGAGAAAGATCCAGAGACCTGGCTCGCCGGGGATGTGGCGGTGGTGCTGGGGTGCCGAGTGCTCCGTCTCGGCCGCGGTGGCGGTCATACCGCGGCTTCGAGGACGGCCGGGGCCCGGTCGTCCTCCACCCGGCTCGCGGCCCGCACCATCAGGAACGTCATGACGAGGAACCAGGCGCCGAACGCGCCGGCTGCGACCCAGAACGAGAGGATGCCGTTCCAGGCGAAGGGACCGGTCTTGAAGAAGGTCAGCAGGATGCTCGGCAGGAAGAGGAAGGCCATCCAGAAGTTCAGGTACGCGGACCAGCGGGGCAGGAGCGGCGTGGGTCGCTTGTCCGCCAGGATCGCCACTCCGGCCACGGTGGCTTGCCCGATGGCTGGAAAGGCGTTCATGACCAGGGTGATCCAGGCCAGGTCGTTGAGCGCCATCGTGATGTCGGGCGAGCGGTCCGGCCGGTAGGCCGTCGCGGTGAAGATCAGGACCGGTACGAAGATCGCGGCCACGTTCGCGGCGCCACAGACGAGTTGTACGGCGGCCAACGGCGCCAGCCGCGAGTCGATACGCCGGATGAGGCTTGCCAGCGCCGCGACGAAAGGTGCGGTCGCCACGGCACCGACGAGCATGACCACGAGGCCGGTACGGATCGAGTTGGCGTGGTCCGTGTAGAAGGCCGCTACCCGTTCCGCCGACCAGCTCGGCGCCATCGGTGGTATCCAATGGGCGATCAACAGGGCTGCGAAGAACAGTGCGATGAACAGGTAACCGAAGCTCGCGCAGGCGATCAGGATTCGGCGGGACATGGTGGAATCTCCAGGTTGCGGAAGAGAGTTTGTCGGTCGCGTCATGCCGGTTCGCTCAGGTACGGGAACTCGGCGCGCAGCGTCCCCGTGGCGTCGCTCGCGTCCAGGGCCATGTCGACAGGAGCGTTCAGCACGATCTCGAACACCGCTTCGGGAGCGGACTCGGTGAGGCCCCTGCCGTTGCGGGCCTTCGCGCCGAAGCCGGCCTCCGTGCCCACCTGGTAGCGCAGGACATCCGGGAAGATGATGTCCCTCGTCGCGGCGCCGTGGCCCTCCGGGTCGGAATGCGTGTCATTGGCGGACACGAGTCCCGCGACCTTCCGGCGCACGAGCTCTCCGTAGTTGACGAGGTCATCACGTGGATCCGTGGCGTTGTAGTCGTCGAAGTCGGCCTCGGTGACATCGAACAACGTGCTGATGAGCGGCTTCGCGCACCGGTTGATCTGCAGCCAGCCGCCGTGGTGGTCGTCCAGCGCGGTGGTGGCCCAGAGACCGATCGTCTCCGATCCGATGAGCTCGTCGGGTACTTCGAGGACGATGGCGGTGACGTTGGTGCCGGCGAACAGGTTCGAGGCCCGTTGCGGGTCGAACGCCGAGAGGTCCACCGGAGCGCCGCTGCGCAGCGCGGTCAGAACCGCGGTGATGACGGTGCCGTCGAGGTAGAACGGGTCTCCGGCCCGGCCGACGAAGGCCTTGACGCCGTCCGGCGTGGTGACGATCTCCTCCGTCCGGCCGGTCGCGACGAGGGTTCCCGAGGCGTCGCGGTCGATGGCCGCGGCACCCGTGAGCCGGTCGAGCACCCAAGCCTGCCGGCCGCCCGGTTCGGCGGTGAGGAATCGGAACCGGAACGTCAGGTCCTGCACCGCGTCGTCGTCGGTGTCGATGTGGAACTCGTACAGCGCCTCGGGATGGAAGCCCTTGTCCGCCGACACCGGGTTGGTGTTCATGACGAAGACAGTGCCGTTGCGCCCCTTGAACACATAGACATCGCTGATGTCCAGGCGGGGATCCTGTTTGGCGGCGGCCGAATCCTGGTGGTGGGACATTGGATGACCTTTCATGAGGGCGAGCAGGGCAAGGCATGGCGATGCCGTGCCGGCTCGGCAGTCGTTGTGTGCAGCGCAATCGGGACATTCGGTTCTGTGAACCTGAGTGGGCTGCTGCGGTACCGGCCACCTCGATCAGTCGAGCGTGGCTCGTGGCGGGGTGACGTTCTGGGCCAGGCACGCCCGGGCCCCTGTGGGTCACGTCGAGCATTCTGACCCGGGCCGATGACACGTCGCCAATGCCTGTCCGGTGCTTCGGGATGCCGGTTCGGCATGACCAACCCCCGGAAAATGCCTGCAGCGGGGCATCACGGAGGGCGACCGGTCAGTGCTGGGTGCCGGCGGACCAGAGGGTGGTGCCCTGGTAGACCACGCTGACGTCGCCGTCGGTCCCGAGGTAGAGATAGGCGCCGTCGTGGCCGGAAGTGACGCTGCTCCAGACACCCCAGGTGTCTTTGTCGTAGACGACGAGGTTGCCGTCGGCCTGCATGATGGCGCGATAGCCGGTGCCCGAGGTGCCCGAGGACCAGCGGCGGTGGTGATCCTCGTCGTAGATGACGAGGTTGCCGTCGGTCTGCATCGTCATGGTCGTCCGGTTGGTCGCCCAGGACTCGCCCGGCATCAGCTGCTGGTCGTGCCGCACGGTCAACGTCGTCCACTTCGGCGAGGCCGACACCACCTTGCCCGAGCCCGAGTCCGAGTCCGAGTCCGTCTCCTTGCTGGAAGGGCCCGCTGTCTGCGTCGCTTTGGCGCCGGCCAGGGTTGAGGAGCTTGACGGCGGCGCGGCGGAACGGGTGGGTGAGGCCGACGAACCGGCCACGGCGGCTGATCGGTGCTTGGGCTGTGAAGCCGAGGCCGTGGTCGTCGCGTGTGGCTCGGCGGTCGTGGTGCTGCCGGCCCCCGCGCGGGGCTTCGTGTCCACTGCGGAGTCCGCGTCGAAGACCCCGCGTGTGGCCAACCCCGCGGTCACGATGACGGCGGTGCCGGCGAGAAGAGCCCCCACTCTCCTTCTGGAGGTGCCCCCGCCGGGTGCCACGGTCCGCAACAGTCGCCTGGGGAAGGTCATGGCATGGGCGGCTTCGAGTGCGTCCGCGAACGCGGTTGCGTTGTCCCAGCGCCGCTCCCGCTCCGGTTCGAGGGCGCGTCGCGTCACCCGCCGGACCGCCGCCGACACCTGGGGGTGCGGCGGCCCGGGCCAGTCGGCTTGCCCCGTGGAGCCCGGCAGGCTGCCGGTCAGCAGTTCGTAGGTGAGTACGCCCAGACCGTAGACGTCGGCCCGCTCGTCGACATCGACCAGGATGTCCTCGGGGACCTGCTCGGGGGCCATGTAGCCGGGTGATCCCACGCCCTGTGTCAGTCCGGAGGCCTGCGCCAGGCTCTTGGCCAGGCCGAGATCGGCCACCAGCAGCCGCTCACGGCCGCCCGACACCGTGTGGAGCAGGATGTTGGACGGCTTGATGTCACGGTGCACGATACCGGCCGCGTGCAGGTCGGCCACCCCCCGTGCGGCCTGCACCGCGAACCGCAGGGCCTGGTCGACGGACATGGGCCCCTGTTGCAGCCGGTCGGCAAGGGTTCCGCCGTCGGCGTAGGTCATGACGAAGTACGGGCGTCCGTCGGGCAGTTCCCCGATGTCATGCACTTGGACGACACGGTCCGACTGGGCCTGGCGCAGAAGCCGGGCCTCGTCGAGGAAACGCTCCCGGAGGTCGAGCCGGTGAACCCACTTCTCCGCCATGACCTTCACTGCGACCGGGGCTTCGAGCAGGTCGTCATAGGCGAGCCAGACCATGCCGAAGCCGCCTTGGCCCAGGAGCCGTTGCAGGCGATGACGTCCGACGGTGACGAGTGTTGACATGAGGGCGGAACTCCAACGCAATTGCCGTTCGACATTCGACCGGCCCGGGGGTGGTTGCGGCGGAGTCGGCACCTGCCAGCTGCGCCGCGCAGGAGCAACTACCGGTTCCGGTCACCGCCTCACACCGTCGAGACGGTGAGGGCACCTTGCCGGACGCCCGTCCGACATGCCGGGTCCTGCGACCGCAGATGCCTATGCGTCAGTGTCGACGCGTGGTGCAGTCGTACGCAATGTGCACAGGCCCAACATGATCTCCATTCTTTGAGCACCGGCCCAACGCCCTTGCCGATAGCGTGCGATGACCGATCACGTGCCTGCGTGCGTGCTGGGGGACGCGCACTGTGCGGCCCCGAGTCGTCCGAGACCCTGAACGCGAGGAATGCCTTCCGTGCCGCTCCCCCCTGACGCCGAACATCTCGCTGTCCTGGCCGTGGGGGGCGACCCGGCCTCGCTGGACGCCCTGTTACAGGCGATCCACCCGGAAGTACTGCGTCGCTGCGGACGGTTCCTGCCCAACCGCCAGGACGCCGAGGAAGCAGCGCAGGATGTGCTGCTGCAAGTGGCCCAGAACATCACCACGTTCGAGAAGCGCAGCCGCTTCAGCACCTGGCTGCACACGGTGGTCACCAACTGTGCTCGTCAGAAGTACCGCGAGCTGAAACGCCGGTGGGCCGAACTGCCCCTGGCCATAGAGGCCGTGTATCCGCCGGAACCGCGCAACACCAGCGTGATCGCCGGCCACCGCGTCGACCTGCTGGAGGCACTCGATCGTCTCGAGCGTGACTATCCTTCTCTGGCTCTGCCGCTGATCTACCGGGACATCTGTCACATGAGCTACGCGGAGATCGCCGAGCGCACCGAGCTGCCCTTGGGCACCGTCAAGTCCCGTATCAGCGCCGCGCGTCGCCATGTGCGCGAGTGGCTCGCCTGACCTGGACGAGACGCGCGGTCGTCCATAGCTTCGCGCCGGCGTTCCAGGCGGCCTGTCCCTGGTAGACGACCATCATGTTGCCGTCATGGCCGAGGCGTGCTGTTCATCTTCGTCCGGTAGTCCTCCAGCAACTGGTGTCCCGCCCGCGTAAGGACGGTGCCCTGCCGGTCCCGCAGGAAGAGGACCACGCCCAGATCCTCCTCCAGCGCCCGGATCTGACGGCTGAGTGCCGGCTGAGTCATGTACAGACGGCTCGCCGCTCGCACGAAGCTGCACTCCTCGGCCACCGCCACGAAGTAGCGCACCCGGCGCATCTCGAGATCCATGGCGGTCATGCTAACGGCGGCCATGACGCCGTATGCCGAAACGGCTTCAGATTCGAACAGATGGGCATTGGCGGGGTCGCCGCCGACCGGTCCACGATGGCCCGACCGGGCGTCGGCGTGGCGCGGGGTGGAGTTGGGCGAGATCTCCCGCGGTCAGACGGATGAAAATCGATGCGAACCAATTGGCTGCCGGCTGCATCCAACTGCGCTGACCCCACAGGTACTTCAATGCAGAAAGCGAGCAGCGATGAGCAGCCTTCCGATGGAAGCTCCGGCACGGCTGGTGCCGATGCAGCGCCAGATCGACACGGACCGGTGTCTTCCCATCGGTCCGATGGATCCGCCGGTGACCCGGTCTCACGCCGGCGCCGTCAGGCAACTTCCCTCCACCTCGGTGTCGGTGGCCGTGGACGCCGCGGACCCCATCACACAGGCCGGCCTGGCGGCCGGTCTGAGCCGCGGACCGAAGCTGGCGCTCACGACGGTGGCAGAGGCGGACGTGGTGGTCGCCGCGGTCCAGACCGCCGACAACTCCACACTGGAGGCCCTGCGGAGTCTGCCCATGCCACCCCCGGCACGCATCGTGCTGGTCGTCAACGACGGCTGGTACGCGGACCTGACGGTCGCGGCCGAAAGGGGAGTACGAGCCGTCCTCTGGCGGGCCGAGACTCAGCCGCAGCCCCTGATCCGCGCCGTACTGGCGGTCGCCGCCGGCGAAGCCCTGCTGCCGTCCGAGGTACAGGGCGAACTGCTCGACCAGGCCGACCGCCTCCAACGCAACGTACTGGTACCCAAGGGCCTGACACCGTCCGGCCTGACCACCCGCGAGATCGACGTGCTGCGACTCGTCGCGCAGGGCCTGGACCTCGCCGAGATAGCCGAGACGATGTGCTACTCCGAACGCAACATCAAAAAGATCCTCTACGGAGTCATCAACCGCCTCGGACTCCGCAACCGCGTGCACGCGGTCTCCTACGCCATCCGCAACAAACTCATATGACCCTGCACCCCGTCCTCTGGCCTCCGAATTCCGGATCGGCCATCGCTGTTGCTCACCCTCTCCCGGGCGCCTCGACAAGCCCCATGTATGTCGTACGCCCCCATTGGGCCGTGCAGTCGACCGATATGCCGTAAGGCAGAAGGCGTTCCTCGAGCCGTGTGATCCTGGCCTGCAACGCTCTGCGAGTCATCGGTTCCGCGGCCGTGCCGAGCATCAGACACAGGTCGTGACAGCACCACGGCCGTGATGCGGAACAGAGGAGGTCGAACAGCACCTGCTGGGAGCGGTGTTGTGGACGGAGCAGGTCGTACTCCCACGGATCCGTCGTCGCCCGCTGCCGTGCGGGCGGCCTCGCATCCAGCCACCGTCGTTCCGCAGCGATTCTGCTGCCGAGCTCTTTGGACGGTGTGTCGCGGGGAACGACGTTGACGGCTCCGGCCGACAGGAGTTCCGCGGGCCCTGTGCGGTCGGGTACGAGCACGACGACGGAGGAAATTCTGCTCAGCACGCGTACACGTTCTGCAAGGCCTTCGCTCCAGCGGCGACTCGGCACGTCCAGGACGGCGAGTGGAGTGCCGGTCTCGTGCAACAGGGCGTCATAAGCGTGTTCGGAGCCCCACACGTGGCTCAGGGGAGGCAGTAGATGCTGACTGCGCATGGCACGGAGCAGGGGCGCCGTCTCTTCTCGCCCGAGCGAGAGAACGACACTCACGGGATAGGTGACGTTCTCCTCGGACAAGGGGGAGCGAGTGGCCGTGTCTCGGATGTCAGCGATGAGCATGGCAGCACCTCCGACACACACGTCTCTCGTGCATTCCGGTCAAGGCGTGCCCACAGGCAGAGCGCTCCGCCCCGGCCGCACCACCCGCCGAGGGGGCAACCGCACCCGAGGGGGTAGGCGTAACCGTTCCTTCCCACATCTCCTTCTGGCCTCCGTCCGACAACTGACCCGGGCTTCGGTGCTCTGTCCGTAACCGGGAACCGCGCGATGCACGCGGCAGGTTCCGCTGCTGGGGACACATGCGTCCGTGCCCCGCCGCGTCAGGGAGACCGCCCGGCGAAGCGCCGGTGACGCCGCGGAACACGATGAACATCAGCCGGCCGCTCTCCACGGGTCCGAAGCCGTGAGCGGCTCGGCGGTCTTCAAGGTGTGGCCTCGTGAGAGGTCCCGCAGTGACCGACGCGAAACACCGTAGGGCGCTGAGCGATGCGATGCGGCTGCGGGAGTCCCGACCGGGCACGGACGGGAGCAATGCCGTCCCTTTTGTGCCCACCCGGTGCCGGTGGTCAGGGATCGCGCCGCCGGCGCTCATCGGTTTGTCCGCGGTCGGTACGAACGGGAAGCCTTGTGGGCCTTTTCCGTGCCTCACCAGCTCGACGACCGGCTTTGACCCATGAGCCCACTCCTAGAGTCGCCGATGGCGCCATCCAGGCAGCCCTTTCAGCGCGCCCCTCTCGGCGGGGCTGACACCACGTGTTTCCCCGTGCATCCCTGTATCTCCGAACCCTCATCAGGAGAACGCGAGGCCGGCCGAACGAGGACGACGGGCAGGAAGCTGCGTGGCCGGCCGCAAGCACGCTGGACGAATGGGAACGGATGACGTCCGGCCCTGAGACGGCGAGCCCGTCCACAACGCCGGTCTCTCCCACCATCGCCGGTCCGTGGGACCGATCTCCCGGACTGATCGTCATGCAGGCGCCCGACAGGCACCGGAAGCATGGGAACTACCCCTTCGTGACCAGGAAAGAGCAAATCAACGTGCGAATGGGCATGGACGAGCGGACAGCACCCCAGGACGACGACGCGGAACCGGAGGAGTCGAAGGAGGCGGTGCGGGCCGCGCTCCTGGACGCCTGGACGGCGGGGTTGACGGAAACGGACGGCCAACGGTGGCTCAACAGCGTCCGGTTCCCCGGCGTCCCCATCGGCGGGCTTCCTCATACAGACCGGCCTCTTTCATCCGTTGACCTGACCGGCCCGCCGCCCAACTGAGTACCGCAAGGACGTCTGGACGTACCTGTGTTCCGTGAAAGAACCGAGTGGCTCTCCTTCGTACCGACGGACATCGAGGCCGGCGGATCGTGAGGCCCCAAGCCGATCCGTTGACGCTGACGCTGACGCTGACGCTGACGGGCATGGTCGTCACCGTCGTATCCGTCTCCGCCACCGCACCGCTCACCGCCTACGCCAGCGCCTCACCGCTCGCCACGACCTTCTGGCGCAACGCACTCGGTTTCGCCACCCTCGGTCCGCTCCTCCTCCTGCTGTTACGTCGCCGCGAAGCACCGGCGGCCGGGCCGATCGGTGATCGTGGTACGTGCAAAATGGAGGGTGAGATGACACCGGCAGGAAGCCGACGGCGAACCGGTGCGCCCTCAGGCCCACCGTCCGCACCCGCTGCACGGCACTCATGGTGATCGCGGCCCAGAGGGCATATGCCGAAACGGCTTCAGAGTCGAACAGATAGGCATTAGCAGGGTCGCCTCTCCCCGAGCCACCATGGTGGGGCCGCTGCGAGGAGCCGAAACGGCCACCGCTGCCCGAGCGGCCAGGCACGACGTCGACACACCAGGACGGTCGGCGAGCGCCCAGAGTCGGAGGTGGGCACAACGTCGTCCTTATGTCATATACACACCATTCGCCGCGAGACCGGCAGCCATCGGAAGCGGTCCGCGACACGGTCACCCGAATGTCCAGCTGCGGAAGCAGGTCCGCGTTTGCGACATCGGCCTCGCATCCGGCCTGCGGGGCCGCCGCGCCCCACGAAAGGAACCATCATGGGATCACGCCGGCACCGGGGCAGGGGCACGTCGTGCACCGAGCACGCCCCGAGCTCCGTGGCACGCGACGGCGCGGCATCGAGCTCGTACCTCCCGGTTCTCGCCGGTACATCATGACCAACCGATCCGAGCGCGCTGCCGTCGAAGCAGCGGCATTGCGCGACACGCTGGAACGTCTCGACGCCGATGCCGTGGCACAGCGAATGCAATACGAACTTCGCCGATCACCTGAATACGTGAGCTTTGCACGGGACTTCGAGCCTTCCGTTCTTCACACGGCGCTGCGCCGGCACGCTCGCCTCATTCTCCGCTGGATGGTGAGCGGCACCCCACCGGACGCCTACGACCTGTCGGAGGTGTACGAGCGGGCGCGGGAGTGGGCCGCCGCAGGGCAGTCGCTGGACGGTGGACTGCTCCTCCATCGCCGGGGCGCGCGCGCCTTCTGGGACGCTGTGCTCGGCCTGACCGCCGAGGAGGGGCGAGCGCGGTTGGCTGACTGGGCCGACACGGGATGGCACCACCTCGACAGCTACCTCGACGTGGTCACGATGGTGTTCACGCAGGCCTACGCGGACCAGGCGGACCTGCCGTCCGCACAGGGCGACCGCCGGGCCCACACCCTCTTCGACCGTCTCTGCGCCCGCCTGCCGATCACCATGGAGGACCAGGAACGTGCCGCCCGGCTGGGCTTCGATCTGACGCCTCCGTACGTGCCTTTCGTCGCGCTGCTCGACACATCCGCCCCCACCGAGCGCGCCGAACTGGCGGGGCGCCTGCGCACCGCCGGGGCCCTGGCCTTCGTCGAGGACGTCCGCGTCACCGGACTCACCGGTCCCGCATTCGACTGGTCCGCGTTCCTGGCCGACAGGCGCCTGCTTTTGGCGCAGGACCTTCCGACCGGACGGACCGGCCTTCAGACGGCAGTCGACAACCTGCGTCTGCTGGTCGCCGTCGCGGCGCGGTCCCATCAGCGCGGAAGCGTCCGGGTCGAGGAATTCCTGCCCCAGCTGCTCCTGGCGAACTCTCCCGAACTGGCCGACGCGGTGACCCGGCGGGTCTTCGGCCCGCTGACGGGCGGGGACAACGGCGAGCTGACGGCCACCCTCACTTGCCTGGCCGAGAACCAGTTCGACAGTGCCTCGACCACAGCCGCCCTTCATATGCACCGCAACACCCTGCGGTACCGGATCAAGCAGATCGAGAAGCTCACCGACCTGGATCTGCAAAGCCACAGGGACCGCGAACTGGTGTGGCTCGCGGTGATCTGGGCGCAGGTCTCCGCCCAACCGCCCGGACCGCGATCCACAGGGAACAACCAGTCCTCGGCGGCATCGAGAGGCGACACCTCCCTCGGGCCCGACCAGTACAGCAAGAAGACAACGATGAGTTGATCCGATGGAAGACTTGCGGAAGGCCCGCCAAAGCGAGTGACCTTAGGTTGTGAGCTCGGCGGCCGGGAGCTTCACGCCTTTGTGCGACCGTGGCGCGCCCAGCTCACCATTGCGAGCGGCAGGCTGCGCTCAGTCCTCGGTGGGCCGCCACAGCCAGCGCAGCGCATCAGGTAGCAGGACGCCACCGTGGTTGGGGCTGTGGCCGCCGTCTCCTAGAACCAGGCGGAAGTCGTAGCCGGCTTCAGCGAGAGCGGCTGCCACGCGCAGGTTTTCGGCGAGCCAGTTCCGCTGCGGCTCGTTCCAGCGCAGGTCGCGGTGGCCGCCTTGCAGGAAGATACGCAGCGGCTTGCGGGGGATGCGTGAGATGAGGTCCGGGAAGGGATTGCCGTCCGGCATCTGCGCGAAGCTGGACAGGTACCCGATGACACGGCGGAACTTGTCCGGACGCAGCCACGCGGCGGTGAAGGCGCAGTTGCCGCCGCTGCTCCCACCGCAGATGCCCCACTGTTCGGGCGACTGGGCGATGGCATAGCGCGTCGCGACCTGCGGGATGATCTCGGTGAGGAGGAAGGTGACGTACCGGTCGTCGAAGGCGTCGTACTCGTTGTTGCGGTTCTTCGGGTTCTCCGCGTCGGGGAAGATGCCGGGCTCGACGAACACGCCGATGGTGACGGGGATGTCGCCGCGGTGCATGAGGTTGTCCAGGACGATCGCGCCGCGTACCTCCCCTGCGGGGTCCAGGTACCACCATCCGTCCTGGAACACCATCAAGGATGCCGGTACCGCTGGGTCGTACTGTGCAGGCACGTGCACCCAGAACTTCCGGAAGGTTCCCGGGTAGACCTCGCTGCTCCTCCACTCGAACTCGACCGTCTCGCCGGCGGGCACACCCGGTTGTGGAACGGAGTCGGGTCCGTGGACGTAGCGCACGTCAGTCTGGTCGAGCGGAAGTGGCTGGTAGGGCATCTCCGTGGTCACGGGGAACAACCGTAGGCCGATCACCACTCCTGACCGCAAGCGGTTTTCGCCCGGACGCTCCACCTCGTGCAACGGGCGTGTGGAGCGGTGTAGGTGACGATGTCGGGCAGCCTCACCGGGCCCGTACCGCCGGCTGCCCGACGAGGTAGTGGACGTCGCCCGCAGCACCGTCGCCCCCATCAACCCGGACGGCGCCCAGCTCCTCGCCCGTGCGACGCCACGTCCCGCGGCGCAGCAGCCCGGCGGCCGTCGGCGCTGCTGTTCGCGCGGTTCTGCCAAGGCGCCTACCCGACCAGGGCGTCCTCGACCGTTGCCCGGACATCCAGCACCTTGTCGGATCCGGTGAGCTCCAGTACGCGCCGCAGCTGCGGCGAGGGCGCAGCCACCCGCAGACTCGTCTGCCGGTGCACGCGCAGCAGCAAGGTCAACAACAGCGAGTCGGCGAACGTGACGCCGGCGGCGTCCAGTACCACGCGCGAATGCTCGCGAGCGGCTGCATGCAGGACGTCGGTCAACGGATCCGAGGTGTTCATGTCGAACTCGCCGCGGGCGACGACCACCGCGGTCTCTCCCAGCTCATACTGGATCACCGTCGCATCCGGCCGGTCGCGGCCGGGCGACGAATCCAGCGATCCAGGCCCGTCCGTCCCACCGGTCATGTGCCCCATTATGTCGGTCCCACCAGCCGGTGATCCATCCACGAAGACCGAAAGCATGGGCCCCGGAGCCCGTAGCCGTCGGTCGCCGGAGCCCGTCTCCCGCTGGGAGGCGAACCCCAGCGGACCCCGGCTCGTCCCCACGACCCACCCGGCGAGCGAGCGCTGGCAGCTGCACCGGTGCCCCGTCCACGAGGGCCCGCCCGAGCGGAGGTGGAGGCCGGTCGGCTCCCCCGTCGGGGGCGATGACCAGGATGCCGCCGGGTGCGGGGATCTGGGCGGGGGTGGTGGACAGCGCCAAGGTCACCGGCACCTACGACCACCGCAAGGTCACCGGCACCACCTACGTCGAGATGGGGTGACACCGAGGCCGTCGGCGACGCGGGGCTGCGCCGGCAGTGCGGGCTGCGCTGAAAGCCCTACGACGGCGTGAGTCCGAGTCGCTCCGTCAGTTCGCGGGCGCCGACGCCGTACGTCTCGCGGATCCGTACACCGCCGGGGCCGACGTCGAAGACCGCGTGGTCGGTGTAGACGCGGCTGACGCAGCCGAGGCCGGTGAGCGGGTAGGCGCACCGCGGTACGAGCTTGGGCTCTCCGGTGCGGGTGAAGAGGGTCATCATCACGTAGACGTCCTTGGCGCCGATGGCGAGGTCCATCGCGCCGCCGACGGCCGGGATGTCGTCGGGCCTGCCCGTGTGCCAGTTGGCGAGGTCGCCGTTGAAGGCGACCTGGTAGGCGCCGAGGACGCAGACGTCGAGGTGTCCGCCGCGCATCATGGCGAAGGAGTCGGCGTGGTGGAAGTACGCCGCTCCGGGCAGCTCGGTCACCGGGACCTTGCCGGCGTTGGTCAGGTCGGGGTCGATCGCGTCGCCCTCGGCCTTCGGGCCCATGTTGAGCATGCCGTTCTCGGTGTGCAGCACCACCCCGGAATCGGCCGGGAGATGGTCGGCGATCTTGGTGGGCTGTCCGATACCGAGGTTGACGAAGGAGCCGGCCGGGATGTCGCGGGCGATGACGGCGGCCAGTTCGTCCATGGAGAGCCGGTGGTCGGCACCGGTCGGCACCCCTGCGTACGTGGTCATCGTGCCCCCTGGACGGTGTACTGACGGGCCGTCACCTGGACGACGCGGTCGACGTAGATGGACGGGGTGACCACGGCCTCCGGATCGAGCGTGCCGGGTTCGACGACCTTGTCCACCTGCACGATCGTCGTCGTGGCGGCCGTGGCCATGACGGGGCCGAAGTTGCGGGCGGTCTTGCGGTAGACCAGGTTGCCCAGGGTGTCCGCGGCATGCGCGGCGATCAGCGCGTAGTCACCCTTGATGGGGTACTCCAGCAGGTAGGTGCGGCCGTCGATCTCCCGCACCTCCTTGCCCTCGGCCAGCGGCGTGCCCACCGCGGTCGGGCAGTAGAACGCGCCGATGCCGGCACCCGCCGCGCGCATCCTCTCGGCGAGGTTGCCCTGCGGCACCACCTCCAGCTCGATCTTCCCCGCGCGGTAGAGGTCGTCGAAGACCCAGGAGTCGGCCTGGCGCGGGAAGGAGCACAGCACCTTGCGCACCCGGCCGGCCGCCAGCAGCGCGGCCAGACCGACATCGCCGTTGCCGGCGTTGTTGGACACGATCGTGAGGTCCTTCGCTCCCTGCCGGATCAACGCGTCGATCAGGTCGAACGGCATTCCGGCCAGGCCGAATCCGCCGACCAGGACGGTGGAGCCGTCCTCGATCCCGGCGACCGCCGCGTCCGCGCTGTCGACGATCTCGGCCCGGCTCACCGGCCCGCTCCCGTCGTGTCGCAGTTCTCGAGGACTACGGCCAGGCCCTGGCCGACCCCGATGCAGATCGTGGCGACGCCGTAGCGCTGCCGCGTCTCCCGGAGCACCTTGGCGAGGGTGGCGAGGATGCGGCCGCCCGAGGCACCGAGCGGGTGGCCGATCGCGATGGCGCCGCCCTTCTGGTTGACGATCGCGGGGTCGATCTTCCAGGCGTCCAGGCAGGCGAGCGACTGCACGGCGAAGGCCTCGTTGAGCTCGACCGCGCCCACCTGGTCCCAGCCGATGCCCGCCCGGGCCAGCGCACGGTTGGCGGCCTCGACCGGGGCGTAACCGAAGGACTGCGGCTCCAGCGCCATCACCCCGCGGCCGGCGATACGGGCGAGCGGGTCGGCTCCGATCGCGGACGCGGCCTTCTCACTGCCCAACAGCACCGCGGAGGCACCGTCGTTGAGCGGGCTGGCGTTGCCCGCGGTGATGGTGCCGCCCTGGTCCGGTGTGCGGAAGACCGGCTTCAGCCCGGCCAGCACCTCGGGGGTGGAACCGGGCCGGATGCCCTCGTCGCGGGTGAGGTCGACGCCCTCGACCGGTGCCACGAGGTCGTCGTAGAAGCCCGACTCCCAGGCAGCGTGGGCGAGTTGGTGGGAGCGGGCGGCGAACTCGTCCTGCCCCTCGCGGGAGATCCCGAAGCGTTCCCGGAGCTGCTCGTTGGACTCGCCGAGGCTGACGGTCCACTCCTTGGGCATCCGGGGGTTGACCAGCCGCCAGCCGAGCGTGGTCGAAACGGCGGTGACATCGCCGGCCGGAAACGGTTTCGCCGACTTCGGCAGCACCCACGGCGCCCGTGTCATCGACTCGACGCCGCCGGTCAGCACCACCTCGGCATCGCCGGACTCGATGGTCCGGCTGGCCGTCATCGCCGCGTCCAGGCTGGAGCCGCACAGGCGGTTGACGGTGGTGCCGGGCACGCTCACCGGAAGCCCGGCGAGCAGCGCGGCCATGCGGCCGACATTGCGGTTCTCCTCGCCGGCGCCGTTGGCGTTGCCCCACACCACGTCGTCGATCGCGGCGGGGTCGAAGCGGGGCACGCGGGCCAGGGTGGAGGTGATCGCGGCGGCGGCGAGGTCATCGGGGCGTACCCCGGCCAACGCCCCGTTGAAGCGGCCGAACGGCGTCCGGGTCGCGGCGTAGAGGAAAGCACTCATGACAACGACGCTAAGCCCGCGGCCCGATATCCTGAAGTACTCATATCCATGACGATTGATATGGACCACATATGGATCTGCGCCACCTGCGGTACTTCGTGGCCGTGGCCGAGGAGCGCCACTTCGGCCGCGCGGCCGAGCGGCTGCACATGGCCCAGCCGCCGCTGTCCCAGCAGATCCGCCAGCTCGAGACGGAGCTGGGCGTCGAACTTCTCCACCGCACCACCCGCCGAGTCGACCTCACCGAGGCCGGCCGCGCCTACCTCGAGCGGGCGCGCGCGATCCTCGCCGACGTCGACGAAGCCGCCCACCACGCACGGCTCGTCGCCGCCGGCTCGGTCGGGCACCTCACCATCGGGTGCGTGGGCTCGGCGACGTACAGCCTCCTGCCCGCGCTCTCGCGCCGGCTCACGGAGGAACTGCCCGGCGTCGACTTCTCCTTCCGCGGTGAGATGCTCGCGCCCGACCAGGTGGAGGCGCTGCGCACCGGCGCGATCGACGTCGCGCTGTTGCGCCCGGTGGCCGCCGACCTCTCCCTCACCGTGCACACCCTGCGCCGGGACCGGCTCGTCGTGGCCGCACCGGTCGACCACCCCCTCGCGCACCGAAAGCGGCTGCGCGCCGCGGATCTCGCGGGTACCGACCTGATCGTCCATTCCGCGGGCCGCCGGTCGGTGATGTACGACGTCGTCCTGGGCCTGTTGCGCGAGGCCGGCGTCGAGCCGCACATCCGCCACGAGGTCGGCGAGACCTCGACGCTGATCACGCTCGTGGCCGGCGGTCTCGGCGTCGCCGTCGTCCCCGAGCCCGTGACCGCGCTGACGCTCGACGGAGTCGCCTATCTACCGCTGACCGGCGCCGACGCACGCGTGGAGCTGGCCGTCGCCCACCGAACCGACCGCGCCGAACCCCACCTGGCCCGGACGGTCAGGATCATCCGGGCGACTCTGTGAGCCGCCGCCCATGCGGCCGGCAGACCGGGCAACCCTGTCCAGTGGCGCATGCGGATGAACTCCGCCGGCTGGAACGCCTCGGGGCCGGCGACCTCCACCCGCCGTCCACAGGTGCGCCGACCGCGGCCGCGGAAGACGATGGGCTGGATCCTGGCGTCGGGCAGACGCACGCTGTCCCCCTCGGTGACACCGTCGGCGAACCCCTCGGCAGCCGGGCACGGCGGGCCGCGGCATGTCACGCTCGTGCCAGGCGTACGGCCGCGGCCATCATGCCGCTCATGGGGGGGGGACCGCAGTCCCGCGTACCGAGGCCGTCGCCCCCGATCACGGTCCATGCGGAGGTCGACCGGATACAGTGCGCGAAAGGGCAGCCCTGTCTGGAGGGGAAGCGTGACCGACACCAGCGACACCCGGCCCGCGGAGGGCGAGGCACAGGCACCGCGGCGGAGCCCGCTGTACCGCCTGATGCGCTACATACCCCTGATCGCCCCCGTCCTGCTGTGGACCGTGCCCTGCTGGGTGCTCCTGTACGCGGGCCAGCACTGGCCGCTGCCCGTCACGCTGACCGGCACCGCCCTGTTCGCCCTCGGCCTGGCCGGTATGCCGCTCGCGATGGTGCGCGGCCACGGCCGGCGCCAGCAGGACCGGATGGCGATCGTCGGGGACACCCTGCTGGGCGGCAGCTGGATCCTGTTCACCTGGTCGGTGCTGCTCGGCGTCCTCCTGCGGCTCGCCCTGACGGTGGCGGGCGTCGGCGAGAGCCAGGACCGGGCCCGGATCGTCACGTGGGCCGTCCTCGCCGTGGCCGCCGTACTGCTCGCCTGGGGGTACGCCGAGGCCCGCCGCGTGCCACGCGTGCGCCGACTCGACGTGCGACTCCCGCGGCTGGGCGCCGGGCTGGACGGGCTCCGGGTCGTCCTCATCACCGACACCCACTACGGCCCGCTCGATCGCGCCCGCTGGTCGGCACGGGTGTGCGAGACGGTGAACGCGCTGGAAGCCGACGTGGTCTGCCACACCGGCGACATCGCGGACGGCACGGCCGAACGCCGCCGCGCCCAGGCCGTCCCCCTGGGCACCGTGAAGGCCACCCGGGCCCGTGTGTACGTCACCGGCAACCACGAGTACTACAGCGAGGCCCAGGGCTGGGTCGACCTGATGGACGAACTGGGCTGGGAGCCGCTGCGCAACCGCCATCTGCTGCTCGAACGCGGAGGCGACACCCTCGTGCTCGCCGGCGTCGACGACGTCACCGCCGAGTCGTCCGGCCTGGCCGGCCACCGCGCGCACCTCGCCGGAGCGCTGGACGGCGCCGACCCCGACCTGCCCGTCCTGCTCCTGGCCCACCAGCCCAAGTTCGTCGACCGGGCGGCAGCCGCCGGTGTCGACCTCCAGCTCTCGGGCCACACCCACGGCGGCCAGATCTGGCCCTTCCACCACCTGGTCCGCCTCGACCAGCCCGCCCTCGCCGGCCTCACCCACCACGGCCCGCGCACCCTCCTCTACACCAGCCGCGGCACCGGCTTCTGGGGCCCACCGTTCCGCGTCTTCGCACCCAGCGAGATCACCCTGCTCGTCCTCCGCTCCCCGCACCGGCCCACCTCGCCGTAGCCGGGAACTGCGACGTCAGTCCGCCCACTGACCGAGTATCACTGTCAGGACGACGTACATGGCGATCCGGCTGGGAGGGCCGGCGGCGGGAACCGCCCCGGTGTCAGCCGCCGAGGGCCGCTCCGAAGGACGCCCCGGCCTCGTCGGCGCGCAGTGAGTCCGGGCCGAAGAGGATCGAGCGGTCGCCGGACGGGCCGTGGGCGCCGCCGTACAGCACGCCGACCGCTCCGACGCCCTTCCACTTGCCCGGAGCGCCCACGGCCAGGTCGGTCGTTCCGTCGCCGTCGTAGTCGCCGAGCGCCAGCGTCGAGCCGAACCGGTCCCCCGTCTCGGCGACGCCGACGACTCCTTCGGTGTCGGGGGAGATCGTCCGCGCCCGGGAGCCGTTCAGCTCGGAGCCGGTGCGTGGAAGGCGATGGCGCGGTGCGACAGGCCGGTCCGCGCGCCGAAGACCACGGTCACCGATCCGGCGCCCCGCACGTCGCCTGCCGTCGCACCGCTCGCGCCGACGACCAGGTCCGCGTGGCCGTCGCCGTCCATGTCGCCGAGCGCGAGGGCGGAACCGAACCGTTCGTGGGCCCGCGGCTCACCGGGGACACCGGGGTACGCCCGGCTGAGGACCTGGTGCCTGGCGACATGGACCCCCGTCTTCGAGCCGAAGGCCAATCCCACGTATCCCGCACCGTCCTTGCCCCGGACAGCCGCGCCCGGCGCCCCGACGGCGAGGTCGTCGTAGCCGTCACCGTCGACGTCGGCGGCCCTGCCGGAGCCCACGGTGGCCGCCGCCACGCTCACCCCGCCCGGCGTTCCCGTCCCCGCCGCCCACTGCCGGATCCCCGCCACGGCGGCCCCCGCGAGCAGGAGCCCCGCGACAAGGGCACGTAACGGGCGTCTGCGCATGTCCACCGCCTCTTCCACGGTCCGTCGTCTCACCGCCCGGGCCTCCGGCCACGGCCCCCCTACTCCACGAGCGACACCCTGAGCGGCTCCCACTCCACGCGTGTCCGCGCCCCGTCACGCGCCCAGGTGACCTCCACCCGGGAGTCGCTGACCTCCACACCGGAAACGGCCTCCCGCAGCGCGACCGGCTCCGTGGCGAGGGCGGCCAGGGACACATGGACGGTCGTACCGCCCGTGCGGCCGGTCAGGCGAGGGACCTGGGCCCAGCGGGTGCAGGCCGTCCCCTGGGGTGCGCGGATCGAGGTGGGCTCCTCGTCCCAGCCGTGCAGGGCGTGCAGGGCCGAGACGAGGGGTTCGTCCGGGCCGGTGGCCCAACCGGTCTGCGTGGCCCGCGAGTTGGCGGGCGCGCCGAGGACACGGTGGATGCGGAGTTCGTACGGCCCCCGGGCCACCGTCACGCTCTCCACGCGCAGTCCCGGCACCATCGGCGGGCCCCCGGCGTAGACCGGCCGGTGCCAGGAGGCGGCCCAGCCCCAGCCGCCACCACCGCCCGCTCCCAGCGGACGCACGCGGCACCGGACACTCCCCCGGCCGCCCACCTCGACGGACAGGTGGTTGTCGGCGGTGTTGCCCTTCGCCGTGGGTCCCGTGTGCGTCGAGTACGCCAACCGCCCGTAGTGCGGATCGTCCGCGTCCGCCGAGTCACCCTCGTGCGGCCGCACATGGTCGGTGCCGTGGTTGTGCAGTCGTACGATCCCGTCGGCGCGGGTCGACTGGAGCAGAAGGCCGGGTGCGGGCAGCGCGAGGACCCGGTCGGCCGTCTCGACCGGCGCGGGCTCCTCGGGGTCGGTCCACAGCGGATGGTTCGGCGGGGCGAGCAGGGCGACGAACGCCTTCGAGGCCCAGTACGGCGAGGAGGGGCCGGAGTAGGTCTGCAGGGTCGCCTCGTGCGGGCCGTACCAGCCCAGGCTCAGCAGGCCGTCCTCGGTGAGGGCGCCCCGGTCCAGGAAGTGCCGCAGGCTGCCGCTGATGAGGCGGCGGGAGGTGCCCGGGGTGAGCGGGGTGTGGCCGGTGACGGCGCCGAGGCCGACGGCGGCCGAGGCGGCGAAGCGGTAGGTGAGGGAGCGGCCGTAGTGCAGGGGGGCGCCGTTCGCGGCGAAGAACAGGGAGAAGGCGTCGAGGTGTTCGCGCAGGCGGGCGCCGTACACGGCGTCGTCCGTGCCGGCCAGATGGGCGTCCAGGACCGGATACAGGTGCAGGGCCCAGCCGTTGTAGTGGTCGAAGGCCCGGGCGTCGCCGTCGGTGTACCAGCCGTCGCCGACGTACCAGCCCTCCAGCAGCTCCCGTGCGCGCTGCCGTACGGCCGCCGTCTCGGCGTCGGCGCGGCCCACCGACTCCAGGAACCCGGCGACGGTGTAGGGGAAGAGGTACCAGTTGTTCGGGGCGGGCGTGTGCCGCAGCGCGCCGCGCAGCCATTCCTCGGCGCGGTCCTGTACGTCGGCGTCGAGGTTCTTCCACAGCCAGGGCGCGGTCAGGCGCAGGCCGAGCGCGATCGACGCCGACTCGACCATGGGCTGGCCCTGGACGTGGTGGTCGAGGATGAGCGGCCAGGACTCGGTGTCGTCGCGGCCGGGTGTCCGGGTGCCGGCGGTGACGCCGCTCGCGTAGCGGTCCAGCCAGCCGTGCGGGTCGGCGCCGCCCGCTCCGGCGACGCGGAAGGCGGCGGCGAGGAAGGTGCGGGCGTAGCCCTCCAGGCCGTCGGAGCGCACGCCCGAGCGGGAGGGCCGTCCGGGCAGGTCGAGCAGGGCGCTGCCCGGGGTGCTCCAGCGCCAGGCGGCGGCCAGCAGACCGTCGGCGACGGCTTCCCAGTGGGCTCGGGTGTATCCGGTGTACGGGCTCGACTCCCGGTCTTCCGGGAGGAGTTGGAAGGGAAGGGTCATGCCGTGTACGCCAGCCTCTCGCGTCGTACGGGATGCAGGAAACCGGCACCGGCGACCCAGCGGGCCGTCTCGGCGACGGCGAGTTCGGCCAGGCGCCGCCACTCGTTGCCCTGGGAACCGGCCAGGTGCGGGGTGATGAGAACGTTGTCGCAGTCCCACAACGGGTGCTGCGGCGGCAGGACTTCGGGGGCGGTGACGTCGAGGACGGCACGGATGCGGCCGGCCCGGGCGGCGTCGGTGAGCGCGCCCTGGTCGATGACGGCGCCGCGTGCGGTGTTGATCAGCACGGAGCCGGGCCGCATCGCGTCGATCAGGGTCCGGCTGACCAGGCCGCGCGTGGCGGGCAGCAGCGGGGTGTGCACGCTGACGGTGTCGCCGCGCACGAACAGTTCCTCCAACTCCACACGTTCGGCGCCGAGTTCGGCCGCCTCGGCGTCGGTGACGTACGGGTCGTGCAGGAGGACGTCGAGGTCGTGGGGGCGCAGCAGCTCCATCACGCGGCGGCCGGTGAGGGAGGCGGAGAGGATGCCGACGGTGCGGCGGTGGTTGCCGACGGTGCGCGGGGTGCGCAGCCAGGGGGCGCGGACCCGGGTGGTGCGGTACTCGCGGGCGCGTTCCAGGACGTGTTTGCCGGTCAGCAGGATCATGGCGAGGGTGTACTCGGCGACCGGCAGGGCGTTGGCGGCGGCGGCCGAGGAGACCTCGATGCCGCGCTCCCAGCAGGCCTCGGTGATGTGTGCGCGGACGCTGCCCGCGGTGTGGACCACCGCACGCAGCCGGGGCGCCGCCGCCAGCACGGCCGCGTCCAGCGGCGGGCAGCCCCAGCCGGTGATCAACAGGTCGACGCCGGCGAGGACTTCGCGGGCGCGCGCGGTGGTGAGGTCGTCGAGTGCCGGGGGTGGGGCGAGGTCGCAGATCGCGGCGAGGGCTTCGAGGGACTCGGGGTCGAGGACGGCCGCGGCCGCGTCCCGGGACATGGCGAGGGCGGCGCGTGGACGGAACGTCGAGTCGGTCATGGGGGTGCGTTAACTCCTCAGCGAGCCGGGCTACTTGACGGAGCCCGCCGTCAGTCCGCTGCGCCAGAAGCGCTGCAGCAGGACGAAGGCGAGGATGAGCGGGAGGACGGCCAGCAGGGAGCCCATGATCACCACCGGGTAGTAGTCGGGCTCGACGGTGGCCTGGCTGTTCCACGTGTACAGGCCCAGGCTGACGGGATACAGGTCCTGGTTGGAGAGCATCACCATCGGGAGGAAGAAGTTGTTCCAGATGGCGGTGAGCTGGAAGAGGAAGACGGTGACCAGTCCGGGGCCGAGCATGCGCAGCGCCACCCGGGCGTACGTGGTCAGCTCCCCCGCGCCGTCGATGCGCGCGGCCTCCAGGACCTCGTCGGGGACGTAGCCCTGGCTGAAGATGCGGCCGAGGTAGACGCCGAAGGGGTTGAACAGGACCGGGATGAACACCGCCCAGAAGGTGTTGACGAGCCCGGTGCCGGAGGCCATCAGGTACAGCGGCAGGGCGAGGACGGTCTGCGGGACCATGACGGCCGCCAGGACCAGCCCGAACAGCTTCTCCTTGTGCCGGAAGCGGTACTTGTCGAAGGCGTAGCCGCAGGCCACGCTCACCAGGGCGCCGAGCGCCGCGCCGAGGACGGCGTACAGAAGGCTGTTGAGGTACCAGCGGCCGTACTGGCCGCCGTCCATGGCGAACAGGTCGTGCAGGTTCCGGCCGAAGGAGAAGTCCTTCAGGGACAGGATGTTGCTGCCGAACAGAGCGTCGCGGGTCTTGCCGGCGGCGAGCACCAGCCAGAGCACGGGCAGCAGGGTGTAGAGGACGGAGAGGGCGACCACGACGTTGACCGTGGCCCGGCCCAGCGTCCGCGGGCGCGGCAGGGTGGTGTCGGCGGCGCTCATCGGGCCTCCTCCGTGCGGTCGAGCCGGCTGGTCCAGCGGGTGACGGCGTAGGACAGGGCGATGGTGCACAGCAGCAGGACGACCGAGGCGGCGGCGGCCAGGCTGTAGTTGTTGCGGGTGAAGGCCGCGTCGTAGATGTACATGCTCGGCGAGAAGCGGGAGCTGATCATCGGGGAGGACTGGCTGAGCAGCATCGGCTCGGTGAACAGCTGCAGGCCCCAGATCAGGGTGAACATGGCGACCATGACGATGGACGCGCGCACCAGCGGGGTCTTGACCTGCAGTGCCGTGCGTACGGGGCCGGCTCCGTCGACGACGGACGCCTCGATCACTTCTCGGGGCACGGCCTGCAGGGCGGCGTAGAAGACCACCATGTTGTAGCCGAGGTTGCTCCACAGGGCGATGTTCACGATCGACGGAAGCACGGTGTGCAGCCCCAGGAAGTCGATCGTGATGTCGGCCTTGGCGAACAGTTCGACGACCGGGCTGATGCCGGGCGTGTAGAGGTAGAGCCAGATCAGGGCGGCGATGATGCCGGGCACGGCGTGCGGCAGGAACAGGCCGAGCTGGGCCGAGGCCCGCAGCCGCACGACCCCGGAGTCCAGCAGCAGCGCCAGGGCCAGGGAGCCGATCACCATGAGCGGGATGTAGACCAGGCAGTACAGGGCGACCGTGCCGAGCCCGGACAGGAACGTCGGGTCGGTCAGGACGGCCGTGTAGCTGCGGAACCCGACGAAAATGGTGCGGGCGGCGCCGAAGCCGAGGCCGGGGTGGTCGTCGCCGTAGAAGCTGAGGTAGACGGCGGTGCCGACGGGGATCAGGAAGACGGTCACCAGCAGGGCGAAGAAGGGCGCCATCAGGACGCCGCAGGCGCCGAGTTGACGGCGCCGGGCCGCCTTGCGGGTGCGGTGGGCGGGGGCCGGCGCGGTGCCGGGGAGTGCGGCGGGCGGGGCGTGCTGGGTGGTCGCGGCCACGGGGTTCACCTGCCTTTCGGGCGGCTCAGGTGGGGTGCGGATGCCTTGCAGGTGGCTCGAATGCGGTACGGGGGCCTTGCCGGTGGCTCAGGTGCTGTGCTGGGTGGTGGACAGGCCGAGGGCCTTCAGGTCGGGCATCGTGCCGTCCTGGGCCGCGCGCACCGCGTCGATGAGGCTGCCCTGGCCGCCGCTGACACGGGCGAAGCCGTCCTGCATCACCTTGCCGGTGGCGGTCATCCGCGGGCCCCACACCCAGCCGTCGCGGATCTTGCGGGCCTCCTGGTCGAAGAGCGTGTAGATGTCCTGCCCGCCGTAGTAGGAGCGGTCGAAGGCCTTGCGGTCGACGGGGACCAGTCCGGGCACGGCCGGGTACTGGCTGCTCGCGCCGCTGGAGAGCCGGGCGCGCAGTGCGTCGGGGTGGGAGACCTGCCACTCGATGAACTCCATGGCGGCCTCGGGGTGCCGGCTGTCCTTGGTGACGGCGAAGGTGGAGCCGCCGTGGGTGCCGACGGCCGGCCGGCTCTCGTCCCACTGCGGCAGCGGCGCGATCCGCCACTTGCCCTTCAGACCGGGCTGCGCCTTCATCTGCGCGCCGGCGTCCCAGGCGCCGGTGAGCCGGGTCAGCACCAGCCCGTCGGCGACCTGTGCGTCGTACTGGCGGCTGTCCATGGCGTTGACGAACACGACGTCCTCGTCCATGAGTTTCTGCCAGTACGACGCCACGCGCCGGGTGGGCGCGTCGGCGAGGGAGACGTTCCAGGCGCCGTGGGAGGTGTCGAACCACTGGGCGCCGGCCTGCCAGCAGTAGGCCGCGAACGGGGTGGCGAGGCTGTCGGTGGGAAACAGCGCCAGCCGGCGCTTGGGCGCCTTGCGTCTGACCGTGTGCGCGAGCTCGGCGAACTCGTCCCAGGTGCGCGGGACGTGGAGGCCGTACTGCTCGAACAGGTCGGCGCGGTAGTGCATGACCATCGGCTCGACGTCGAGGGGGACGCTGAAGGTGCGGCCCTGGAAGGTGGTGAGGCCGAGGGCCTGCGGCAGGAGTTTGGCCTTGAGGGTGTCGCTGATCATGCCGCTGATGTCGCGGGCGACGCCGTCGATGGCGAAGCCCGGTATCTGCGGGTACTCGATGGTGGCCACGTCGGGCGCGTTGCCGGCCCGGGCGGCGTTGGAGAGCTTGGCGTAGCCGCCCTGGGTGCCGGACGGGATCTGCTGGAAGTCGACCTGGACACGGTCGTGGGTGCGGTTGAACGCGTCCACCACCTGCTGGCTGCCCCGCAGGGCGGACCAGAAGGTGATGCGCGTGGTCCCGCTGGTGCTGCCCGCCGTGGTGGCGCCCTGTCCGCTGCAGGCGCTCAGGGCACCGGTCAGCGGCAGGGCGGCCATCGCGGCGAGCACGGATCGACGGCTGCGTCGACCAGGCATCGGGCCTCCCGAGGCTCCTGCGTGCCCGGGTGGGCACGACCTGTTCGAGTCACCGGAATCCTCCGTGGCCCACGAGAAACGGTCAATAGATCGATCAGAAGAAAATAAAGCGGTCAAACGCTCATCAGCGCCGACACGGCCCCTCGGGCCCCCGAGTCACAGGGCCCGCGTCGAGCCGCGCACCGTGAGGGTCGGCAGCAGTTCGACGCGCTGCACCGAGCGCGTCCCCTCGCCCCGGGTGCCGTCCAGGCGCCGCAGCAGCAGCTCCGCGGCCACCCGGCCGACCTCGCCCTTGGGCGGTGACACGGCCGTCAGCGGCGGGCTGCCGAGACCGGCCACCACGTCGTCGTAGGCGACGACCGAGCAGTCCTCGGGGACGCGCACACCGTTCTCGGCGAGCTGCTGCACCAGCATCAGCGCGTCCACGTCGCCGTGCAGGACGGCGGCCGTCGCGCCCGCCTTGCGCAACAGCGCGGCCAGGTCCGGCACATCGGTGGGCTGCTGGTCGAGGGCGCCGCGGGAGGAGCTCAGCGCCCAGGCCCACTCCTCGACCAGCGGGTGATCGCCGGCGATCTCGGTGAGCGCGGCGCGCAGGGTGCGGGCGGTGGGGCTGTCGTCGCGGGTCGCGAAGACCAGGCGCCGGTGGCCGAGACCGACCAGGTGCTCGACGGCGAGGTGGGCGCCGTACCAGTGGTCGGAGCAGACCGAGTCCATGGCGTGCAGGGCGCTGCCCTTCGGGGGGCGGCGCTCCATCAGCACGGCCGGCACGTCCAGCGCGGCGAGCCAGCGGTAGTCGTCCTTCTCCGCGACCGGGCTGCGCCAGCGGGGCGCGAGCAGCACCGCGCGGGCCCC
This sequence comes from Streptomyces gilvus, assembly GCF_022513565.1. Classification (GTDB taxonomy): domain Bacteria; phylum Actinomycetota; class Actinomycetes; order Streptomycetales; family Streptomycetaceae; genus Streptomyces; species Streptomyces gilvus. Next base: position 34,136 of record NZ_JAKWBE010000014.1, read on the forward strand.
GTCCGCGAGCGCCCGCTCCACCTGGGGGCGTTCGGCGCCGGGCACCTGCGGGGCGATGTGCAGGGCGACCCGCAGGCCGGCGGCGTCCAGGACGGTGCGGGCGCCGTGCAGGGCCTCGTAGAGGTAGGAGTGCCGCTCGGGCACCACCACGGCCACGGTGTCGCCCTCGCCTGCGGCGCGCTCGGGCAGTTCCTGGGCGGGCAGCGTGGAGCGGACCACGCCGTGGCCGCGCCGCAGCCTGCCCTCCCGGGTCAGCTCCTCGACGTCCCGGCGGACGGTCACCACCGACACCTGCAGTTCGGCGGCGAGGTCGGCGACCCGTGCCGTACCGCGTGCCTGCACCGCGGCGAGGATCCGCCGCCGCCTGAGATCGACCGGCTCACGCATACGGCCTCCGCCCCGGGAATGTTCGTTTGAGCGATCCGGCCACCATCATACGATCGCCCGCGACCAGCACCATCCCCTGGAGCGACATGGCCTGCCTGTCCAGCCACCGCCCGCGACGGGCGGTGTCGATCAGTGCGCGACAGGCGTCAGCGGCGACGACCCCGGCCTGGACGCCTCGGTCGTTCTCACCGTGCCGATGCCCCCTCGGGGCGACTTCCGGCCACGGCGGCCCTCACTCGACGCTCTGCTGGGTCCAGGTCCAGGCGTACTGCAGCCAGTCCGCCAGGGTCACCGCGCCCAGGCCCGCGCAGACCAGCCGGGTGGCCCGGGGGGCGGTGGTGTACCCGCAGACCAAGGCGCCGGCCGCCCAGACGGAGACGCAGAACGGGCAGGACACCAGGTCACCCACGGCCCGGCGCACCCCCGTGCCGCGCGGCTCGTCGATGACCTCCGCGGCCTCGCCGTCCCCCTTGCGCTCGGTGAACGGCGCCCGCACAAAGCTGGTGATCCTGTCGTTGGCCAGCAGCCTGGAGACCTTGTAGGTGGCCGCTCCCATCAGGGCGACGTCCCACGGCGGCACGTCCTGGGGCGGCCGCACGCCGCGTGCCCGGACCGCCGCGGTGAAGGCCGCGAGGCCGGTCGTGAAGGCGCCGGCGAGCACCGCGTACCCCGTCAAGGGGGTGTCGTCCCGATCGTCGTGGCGTGCGGTGTCGGCAGCAGTCATGGCGCCCTCTCCTGCGGTTCCGATGGGCCGTACCGGGTTTCCCGATACGGCCCATCGGAATCGTCGCGAAGAAGGGCTTCAGCCGATCTCGACCAGCAGGTCGCCGCCCTCCACCTGCTGGATCCGGTTGATGGCGAGGCGGGTCACGCGGCCCGCCCTGGACGCGGTGATCGCGGCCTCCATCTTCATCGCCTCGATGGTGGCCACGGTCGCCCCGGCGTCCACCTCGTCGCCCTCGGCGACCGCGAGGGTGACCACACCGGCGAACGGCGCGGCGACATGGCCGGCGTTGCCCCGGTCGGCCTTCTCGGTGGCCGGGATGTCGGAGGCTGCGGACGTGTCCCGCACCTGGATGGGCCGGAGCTGCCCGTTCAGGGTCGACATCACCGTGCGCATACCGCGCTCGTCGGCCTCGCCGACCGCCTCCAGCTCGATCAGCAGCCGCACGCCCGGTTCCAGGTCGACGGAGTACTCCTTGCCCGGGCGCAGACCGTAGAAGAAGTCCTTGCTGTCCAGGACGCTGGTGTCGCCGTAGGCGGCGCGGTGGGCCTCGTACTCCCGCGTCGGGCCGGGGAACAGGAGGCGGTTGAGGGTGGCGCGGGGCTCCTTGGCCAGGCCCTCACGGTCCTCCGGCGTCAGCTGCTGCACCGGCTTGGCCGGGCCGCGCCCCTCGAGCGCCTTGCTGCGGAAGGGCTCGGGCCAGCCGCCGGGCGGGGTGCCCAGTTCACCGCGGAGGAAGCCGATGACCGAGTCGGGGATGTCGTAGCGGTTGGGGGCCGCCTCGAAGTCCTCGGGGGTGACGCCCGCGCCGACGAGGTGCAGGGCGAGGTCGCCGACCACCTTGGAGGACGGGGTGACCTTGACCAGCCGGCCCAGGATGCGGTCGGCGGCCGCGTACAGGTCCTCGATCTCCTCGAAGCGGTCGCCGAGACCGAGCGCGACGGCCTGGGTGCGCAGGTTGGAGAGCTGCCCGCCGGGGATCTCGTGGTGGTAGACGCGCCCGGTCGGGGAGGCGAGGCCCGCCTCGAAGGGGGCGTAGATCTTGCGGACGCTCTCCCAGTACGGCTCCAGGTCGCCGACCGCCTGCAGGTCCAGGCCGGTGGGCCGGTCGGAGTGGTCGGTCGCGGCGACGATCGCAGACAGGGAGGGCTGGGAGGTCGTACCGGCCATGGAGGCGACCGCGCCGTCCACCGCGTCCGCGCCCGCCTGGATCGCGGCCAGGTAGGTGCCGAGCTGGCCGCCCGCCGTGTCGTGGGTGTGCAGGTGCACCGGCAGGTCGAACTCGCGGCGCAGCGCGGAGACGAGCTTGGCGGCGGCCGGGGCGCGCAGCAGGCCGGCCATGTCCTTGACCGCCAGGACGTGGGCGCCGGCCTCGACGATCTGCTCGGCGAGGCGCAGGTAGTAGTCGAGCGTGTAGAGGCGCTCGTTCGGGTCGGACAGGTCCGAGGTGTAGCAGAGGGCGACCTCGGCGACGGCGGTGCCGGTCTCACGGACGGCGTCGATGGCGGGGCGCATCTGGCCGACGTCGTTGAGGGCGTCGAAGATGCGGAAGATGTCGATGCCGGTGGCCGCGGCCTCCTGCACGAAGGCGTCGGTCACCTCGGTCGGGTACGGGGTGTAGCCGACGGTGTTGCGGCCGCGGAGCAGCATCTGCAGACAGATGTTGGGCACGGCCTCGCGCAGGGCGGCCAGCCGCTCCCAGGGGTCCTCGGCGAGGAAGCGCAGCGCGACGTCGTAGGTGGCGCCGCCCCAGCACTCCAGGGAGAGCAGCTCGGGCAGGGTGCGGGCGACGACGGGCGCGACGGCGAGCAGGTCCTTGGTGCGCACCCGGGTGGCGAGCAGCGACTGGTGGGCGTCGCGGAAGGTGGTGTCGGTGATGCCGATGGTCGGCGACTCGCGCAGCCATCGGGCGAAGCCCTCGGGGCCGAGCTCCACGAGCTTCTGGCGGGAGCCGGCGGGCGGCTCGCCCTCGGACAGCGGGGGCAACTTGGTGGTCGGCTCGATCAGGTCGGGACGCTCGCCGTGCGGCTTGTTGACCGTGACGTCGGCGAGGTAGGTCAGCAGCTTGGTGCCCCGGTCCGCCGAGGAACGCGCCGTCAGCAGATGCGGGCGCTCCTCGATGAACGAGGTCGTCACCCGCCCCGCCTGGAAGTCCGGGTCGTCCAGCACCGCCTGCAGGAAGGGGATGTTGGTGGCCACACCGCGGATGCGGAACTCGGCGACGGCACGCCGGGCCCGTCCGATGGCGGCCTTGAAGTCCCGGCCCCGGCAGGTGAGTTTCACCAGCATGGAGTCGAAGTGCGCGCTGATCTCCGTACCGGCGTGGGTGGTTCCGCCGTCGAGGCGGATTCCGGAGCCGCCGGGCGAGCGGTAGGCGCTGATGCGGCCGGTGTCGGGGCGGAAGCCGTTGGCGGGGTCCTCGGTGGTGATACGGCACTGCAGGGCCGCGCCGTGCAGCTTCACCGTCTCCTGGGACAGGCCGAGGTCGGCGAGGGTCTGGCCGGAGGCGATGCGCAGCTGGGCCTGGACCAGGTCGACGTCGGTGACCTCCTCGGTGACCGTGTGCTCGACCTGGATGCGCGGGTTCATCTCGATGAAGACGTGGTTGCCGTCCCGGTCGAGGAGGAACTCGACGGTGCCGGCGTTGCGGTAGCCGATCTCGCGGGCGAAGCGGACGGCGTCGGCGCAGATGCGGTCGCGCAGGGCCGGGTCCAGGTTGGGCGCCGGGGCCAGCTCGATGACCTTCTGGTGGCGGCGCTGGAGGGAGCAGTCGCGCTCGAAGAGGTGGATGACGTTGCCCTCGCCGTCGGCGAGGATCTGCACCTCGATGTGGCGGGGGTCGACGACGGCCTTCTCCAGGAAGACGGTCGGGTCGCCGAACGCGGACGCGGCCTCACGGGAGGCGGCCTCGATGGACTCGCGCAGCGCGGCCGGGTCCTCGACCCGGCGCATGCCACGGCCGCCACCGCCGGCGACGGCCTTCACGAACACCGGGAAGCCGATCTCCTCGGCCGCGCGCACCAGCTCGTCGACGTCGTTGGAGGGCTGGGAGGAGCCGAGCACCGGGACGCCGGCCGCGCGGGCGGCGGCGACGGCACGGGCCTTGTTGCCGGTCAGCTCCAGGGTCTGCGCGCTGGGCCCGACGAAGGTGATGCCCGCGTCCTCGCAGGCCTTGGCCAGCTCCGGGTTCTCCGACAGGAAGCCGTAGCCGGGGTAGACGGCGTCGGCGCCGGCCTTGCGGGCCGCACGGACGATCTCCTCCACCGACAGATAGGCCCGCACGGGATGGCCGGGCTGGCCGATCTCGTACGCCTCGTCGGCTTTGAGCCGGTGCAGCGAGTTGCGGTCCTCGTGCGGGAAGACGGCGACCGTCCTGGCACCCAGCTCGTAGCCGGCACGGAATGCCCTGATCGCGATCTCACCACGGTTGGCGACCAGCACCTTGCGGAACATCGCCGCTCCCTTCAGCCTGCCGATGACGTCCCCCATGGTGTCGGTGACATGCCTGGATGGCCATGTGAGGCGGGCCACTCAAGGGGTGATTTTCGGCGTCGCCGTGCTGATCTCCGCCGCGGCCTTCTCGATGGCTTCCCGGATCCGGCTGTAGGTGCCGCACCGGCAGACGCTCTCGATGCCGTCGATGTCGGCGTCCGTGGGGCGGGCTGTCCGCTTCAGCAGGGCGACCGCGGCCATGATCTGACCCGGCTGGCAGAAGCCGCACTGGGCGAGGTCGCGCTCCAGCCACGCCTGCTGCACGGGGTACAGGGTGTCGCCGTCGGCCAGGACCTCGATGGTGGTGACCCTCCGGCCCGCGCAGTCCTCGACCCTGACGACGCAGGGCTGGATCTCGTCGCCGTCGAGGTGGCTGGTGCAGGCGCGGCAGACGCCGGGTGTGCAGGCTCCGGGCGGGCAGGTGCCGGCGGTGCGCGGCCGCCGTCACCAGCCTCGCGCGGGCCGTGGCGGCGAGCCGGCGTGCGGGGTCGTAGAGCGACCGGACGGAACTGGAGCCGCCGGAAGACTGGTTGCCCTTGGCACGGGCGTCCGCCAGGGGGATGTCGACGTCGGCGAGCCGGGCGTCCAGCTCCTCGGCGATCATCATGGCGACGGCGGTGGTGACGCCCTGGCCCACCTCGACCCGGGGCAGCCGCACGACCACCCGGTTCGCCTGGGTGACCTCCAGGACCAGCAGCTCGTCGTCGTCACCGGCGGCCACCGCGCCGGCGGACTCGGAGCCCCGTGCCCTGGAGGTGTCGCAGGCGAGCGGGGCGGCGACGGTGAGGGTGGCGGCGGACAGGGAGTAGACCCTGAACCTGCGGCGGGAGACCGCGCGGGGTTCGGGAGGGGAGGACTCGACGCGGTCCAACGGACACTCCTCGGGTGCGTCGCCCACTACGTCAACCGGTGGGAGGGGGCGGCCGTTCTGCGGGTTGCCCGAGAGGTACGTACGCAGGCGTCCCCCGGGGGTGCAACCCTCTCGCAACCTCCGGTGTGCTGCCCTGGCCCCATGGACGAGGAGACCCCGCGTGTCGAGCTCACCCCCGCGGCCGCCGACCTGCTGCGCCGACTGCGGGCCACGCACGGACCGCTGATGTTCCACCAGTCCGGCGGCTGCTGCGACGGCAGCGCGCCCATGTGCTACCCGGACGGCGAGTTCCGCACCGGCGGCTCGGACGTGCTGCTGGCGGAGCTGGAGGTCGAGGGCGTGCCGGAGCCGGTGACGTTCTGGATGGCGCGAAGCCAGTACGAGGCCTGGAGCCACACCCGGCTGATCGTGGACGTCGTGGCGGGCCGCGGCAGCGGTTTCTCGCTGGAGGCACCCGAGGGGGTGCGTTTTCTCACCCGTTCTCGTGTAGTCGACGCCTAGCCACCCCGCCGGTCCTCGTCTTCTGCTGCACTTCCTTTGTTGTTCCGGGCAGTTGACGAGACCTCAGGGGACAGTGTGACGCATCGTCAGAGGCGTTTTCCGGCAGGCGGATCCCACAGATCCGTACTCGCTCTTCTCACGGCGTTCGGCGCGCTGGCCGGTGCCGCCCTGGTGGGGGCGGCACCGGCCGGCGCCGTACCCGCCGGCACCGTGGTCGCGAAGGGCGTCACCTACCGGCAGTTCGACATCCAGGGGGCGAAGGGGCGCACCCGCGCCCATCTGGTGACCGTCGACCTGCGCGACACACACGTCCGGCTCGACCTGCTGTACCCGGGCGCGGTGGCCGCCAGGGCACCCGTCTCCCGGCTCGCCGACGCGCAGGGCGCGGTCGCGGGCGTCAACGGCGACTTCTTCAACATCGCCGAGACCCAGCACCCGGGCGTCGAGGCCACCGGCTCCACGGACGGACCGGCGATCGCGCACGGTCGCCCGCTGAAGGCGTCCGTGCCGGACGGCCAGCGCTTCGGCCCGGCGCTGCCGCCCGGCACCATTACCGGGGACGTGCTCGGGGTGGGCACCGACCGCAGGGCCCGACTGGACCACCTGACCCTCCAGGGGACGGTCCGCACACCGGTGGGGCGCCTGCCGCTCGGCGGGTTCAACCAGTTCGCGCTGCCGGTGAACTCGGTCGGCGCGTTCACCTCGGACTGGGGCGGCGTCTCCCGGGTGCGCGCCACCTGCGGCACGGACACCGACCGGGCGGCCGCGTGCAGCACGGACACCTACGAGGTGACGGTCCGGCACGGCCGGGTGGTGTCGACGGCGACCGCGCCCGGCGCGGGCCCCATCGCGGCAGGCAGCACGGTCCTGGTCGGCCGGGAGACGGGCGCGGACCGGCTGCGCAGGCTCGTGAAGGGCGAGCGGGTGACGGTGACGCACCGTCTGGTCGGGGCCACGTCCAGGATCCCGTACCGCTTCGCCCTCGGCGGCTACCCGGTGCTCAGGGGCGGACGGCCGGTGACCGGGCTGGACGACAGCACGGCGGCCGTGCGGACGGCCGTCGGCATCGCGGACGGCGGCAGACGGGTCCTGCTGTTCGCCCTCGACGGCGCGCCCAGGTACCGCAAGGGCCTGACGATCGCCGAAGTGGCCTCCGAGCTGCGGGCGTTGGGCTCGGTGGACGCCTTCAGCCTGGACGGCGGCGGCTCGACGACGTTGGTCGCCCGGGCACCGGGAGCGAGCGGCGTGACCGTACGCAACCATCCGTCCGGCGGCGCGGAGCGCCCGGTCCCCAACGGCATCGGGGTCTTCCTCGCGCGGTGACCGCGCACGGCCTCACGGACGCAGGCTGCTGACGATGTCGGCGGTCGCCGTGAGGCCGCTGTGGATGGTGGGCGCCATGCTGGTGCCGGCCAGGAAGAAGCCGAGCAGCATGCAGACCAGGGCGTGCGAGAACTTCAGCCCGCCGCTGCGCAGGAAGATCACCGCCAGGATCAGGAACAGCAGCACCACAGAGATGGAAATCGCCATCGTCAACCTCCTCCGCCACGCCGCACGCGCGGTTCGCGGCTTTCGGCCGTAAGTGTGGCGCAGCGGGGGGTTCGTCCGGGCGGCTGACCTGTCCTCCGAACGTGTGGTTCTCAGGCCGCCTTGTGGGTGTCCAGGAAGGACTCCAGTCCGGCGAGGTCGTCGGTGTTGACGTAGTCGACGCCGGCGGTGAGCAGTTCGGTCCTCAGCGCGTCCCGGGCGGGTCCGGCCAGGTCGGGGGTGTTCCAGAACCGCACCTTCTGCCCGGCCTTGTGCGCCTGGCCGATGATGCCGCGCAGCCTCCGCCGCTCGGCGTCGGGGAAGGCGCCCTCGCCCAGCCAGGTGAAGGTGAGCTGCCAGTTGTCGCTGACCAGCGGGACGAAGGAGGCGGGCGCCGGGGTGCCGAGGTCGGTGAGGCGGCCGTCGTAGAAGGCGCGGCGCACGCTCTGCGCCTCCATGGGGACGCGGGCGGCCCGGTCGCCGGAGATGACGTTGGTGACCGCGCCGGGGTGGACACGTCCGTGGGCGTAGGTCGTGAACAAGTGCGGGTAGCGCCGCAGATGGCGGTCGAGTTCGAGGTAGGTCGAGGAGCCCTCGGTCTTGATGTCGATGAGCAGCTGCAGCGGCCGGCGCCAACCCCGGTACACGGAGCCGTGGTTGGCCTTGACGATGCGGGACAGCGGGTCGAGGTAGAGGGACTCCAGGGTGCGGGTCGGGTCGAGGTCGTCGACCGTGTGCCCGATCAGCAGCTGGTCGCCGACGAGGAAGATGTCGGCCTCGACGCTGCCGAACCGGTGGTCGAGCGCGTCGAAGAGGGGGCGGGGGTGCTCGTAGTCGTTGTGGGCGTGGGCGCGCCACAACGGGCGCCTGGTGTGCTCGCGTCCGTCCGCGAACGCGCTGCCGGCCGGCGGGGCGAGCACGGCGGCGAGCGTGGCGCCGAAGGTGGTGAGGGCTCTGCGGCGGGTGACGAGGGCCATGTTCTGCCTCCCTGTGGGGCGGGTCGGAACCACAGGGAGTATGAGGCGCGTTGGCACCCTATGAACCTGTACATGCCAGGAGTTGGCCGGACCGCCGTCACCCGTTCACTCCTTCGGCACGGGCACACGAAGAAGCCCGCCCCAGGTGGGGCGGGCTTCACCGAGTGACCGTCAGGGGGCCCGCAGGTCGACGAGTTCGGCCACCGCGCCGCGGTGGGCGCCCGCCGTGCCGTAGGCGATCGAGTCGGCCTTGGCCCGCTTGAGGTAGAGGTGGACGGGGTGTTCCCAGGTCATACCGATGCCGGCGTGCAACTGCAGCGCCTCCTCGGCGGCATGGACGGCGACGGGCGACGCGTAGGCCTGGGCGACGGCCACCGCGAGGTCGGTGTCCTCGCCGGTGGCGAGCGCGTCGGCCGCGTTGCGGGCCGCGGCACGCAGGCTCGCGACCTCCAGCCACAGCTGGGCGAGCCGGTGCTTGAGCGCCTGGAAGCCGCCGACGGGCCGGTTGAACTGCTTGCGCTCCTTCAGATAGCGCACGGTCTGAGTCAACGTCCATTCCGCGACCCCGAGTTGCTCGGAGGCGAGCAGTCCGGCACCGGCCCGCAGCGCCCGCCGGACGGCGGGTTGGGCGTCACCGAGGCGGCGGCCCCGGGCGCCGTCGAGTGTGACGGTGGCCAGCGGCCGGGTGAGGTCGAGGGACACCTGAGGGGTGACGGTCGCGTCGTCGGCTTCCACCGCGTACAGCCCGCCGTCCTCGGCCGGCACCAGCAGTACGTCCGCCACGGCGGCGTCCGCGATGCCGGTCAACTCCCCGTGCAGGGCGGCGCTTTCCAGCCGTACGGCGGGAAACGCGGTGCCGGGAGCGCGGTGCAGACCGACCGCGAGCACCCCGATGGCCCGTCCGGAGGCCAGCCGGCCCAGCAGTTCCTCGTCCCCGCACTCCAGCAGCGCCTCGGTGGCGACGACGGCGCCGGCGAGGTAGGGCACGGGGGCGACCGCGCGGCCCAACTCCTCCAGGACGACGGCGACTTCGCGGTGGGTGGCGCCCTGGCCGCCCTGCGCCTCGGGCACCAGCAGCCCCGCGAGGCCCATGCCGTCCGCGAGGGCCTTCCAGGCGGCGAGGTCGTGCGGGGCGTCGGACTCGGTGCGGGCGATGACGCCGGGGGCGTCGCAGTGGTCGGCGAGCAGGTCCCGTACGGCCGCCCGCAGCGCCTCTTCCTCCTCCGAGTACAGCAGGTCGGGCGCCTTCCTCATCGGGCCAGGTCCTTCCATGCGACGTCCTTGTCTGTGCGCGGCTCGGCGGGCAGGCCCAGGACCCGCTCGGCGACGATGTTCAGCAGGACCTCGCTGGTCCCGCCCTCGATGCTGTTGCCCTTGGAGCGCAGATAGCGGTAACCGGCCTCGCGGCCCGTGAAGTCCACCAGCTCCGGTCGCCGCATGGTCCAGTCGTCGTACAACAGGCCCTCCTCGCCGAGGAGTTCGACCTCGAGACCGCTGATCTCCTGGTTGAGGCGGGCGAAGGCGAGTTTCATGCCGGCGCCCTCGGGGCCGGGCTGGCCGGCGACCAGCTGCTGGCGCAGGCGCTCGGCGGTGAGCCGGGAGACCTCGGACTCCACCCAGAGCTTGAGCAGCCGCTGGTGCAGGTCGTGGGTGCGCAGCTCGGGCCGCTCGCGCCAGGCCTTCGAGACGGGGCCGATCATGCCGCCCTCGCGGGGCAGCCGCATGCCGCCGATGGCGACGCGCTCGTTGTTCAGCGTGGTCTGCGCGACCCGCCAGCCGTCGCCGACCTCGCCGAGGCGCCGGGAGTCCGGGATGCGGACGTCGGTCAGGAAGACCTCGTTGAACTCCGCCTCGCCGGTGATCTGCCGCAGCGGACGGACCTCGACGCCGGGGTCGGTCATGTCGCAGATGAAGTACGTGATGCCCGCGTGCTTGGGCACGTCCGGGTCGGTGCGGGCGATGAGGATGGCCCAGCGGGCGAGATGGGCGCTGGACGTCCAGACCTTCTGCCCGTTGACCACCCAGTCGTCGCCCTCGCGCACGGCCCGCGTGCTGAGCGCGGCCAGGTCGGAGCCGGCGCCCGGTTCGCTGAAGAGCTGGCACCAGACCTCCTCCCCCACCCACAGGGGCCGCAGATAGCGCTGCTTCTGCTCCTCGGTCCCGTACTTCAGGATGGTCGGCGCGGCCATGCCCAGCCCGATGCCGATGCGCCGGGGATCGTTGTCGGGAGCCCCGGCGGCCTCCAGCTCGGCGTCCACGACGGCCTGCAGGGACCGGGGCGCTCCCAGGCCGCCGAGGCCCTCGGGGTAGTGCACCCAGGCCAGCCCCGCGTCGAAGCGGGCCTTGAGGAAGTCCAGGCGGTCGGTGCCGGCCGGCGGATGCGCGGCCAGCAACTCCTGTGTACGGCGCCGCAGTTCGGCTGCGTCGGTCATGCGGCGGCTCCCTTCTGGAGCGACGGGACGACGACCACCCGGCCGGTGGTCACCCCGTCGGCGACGCGCTGCACGGCCGCCGCGCCCTCCCGCAGCGGCACCCGCTCGCTGACCAGCGGCTTGATGGCGCCCCGGGCGGCGAGTTCGGTGAGTTGTTCGTGGCAGTGCTGGACCAGCTTGGGGTTCTTGGTGTTGTACAGGCCCCAGTGCAGCCCGAGGATCGAGTAGTTCTTCACCAGCGCGTGGTTGAGGCCGGGCGCGGGGATGTTCCCGCTGGCGAAGCCGACGACCACGATCCGCCCCTCGAAGGCGACGACCTTGGTCGACTGCGCGTAGGCCTCGCCGCCGACCGGGTCGTAGATCACGTCGGCGCCGCGGCCCCCGGTGGCCTCCTTGACCGCGCCCACGACGTCCTCACCGCGCCGGTCGATGACGACGTCGCAGCCCAGCTCCCTGGCCACGGCCGCCTTTTCGGTGCCGCCCACGACACCGATGACCCGTGCCCCGGCGGCCTTGCCGAGCTGGACGGCCGCGCTGCCGACCCCTCCCGCGGCGGCGTGGACCAGCAGCGTCTCCCCGGCCTCCAGGCGCGCCCGGCGGTGCAGGCCGAACCAGCCCGTCTGGTAGCCGATGTGCAGCGCGGCGGCCTCGGCGTCGTCCAGCGAGTCCGGCGCGGTCAGCACGGCGGCGGCGTCCGCGACGGCGTACTCGGCGAAGCCGCCGTACGGCAGCGCGGGGTTCGCGATCACGCGGCGCCCCTCCTCGGTCTCGCCGCAGATCTCCACGCCCGGCGTGAAGGGCAGCGGCGGGCGGACCTGGTACTGGCCGCGGGCCATCAGCACGTCCGGGAAGTTGATGTTGGCGGCACGCACCTTCAGCAGCACCTGGCCCTCGCCGGGCGTGGGCAGCGCCACCTCCGCGAGGCGCATCACCTCACTCGGCTCGCCGTTCTCGTGCACTTGCCATGCCTGCATGCGGTGCCTCCACGGGACTGCGTCGACTGCGTCGTCCAACCGGGTCACTCGCATACTAAGCGGTCGCTTGCCCACCTGTGAACCCGCGGACCGACCCCGCGGCGCCATTACGACCGCTTCGGCCGCGCCCGTACGTGCATCCGCTCCCCCTGCGCGCCGAACAGGCTCAGGCACTCCACCGGCCCCTCCCCCGTCGACCCGAACCAGTGCGGCACCCGGGTGTCGAACTCGGCCACCTCTCCCGGCCCGAGCACCAGATCGTGCTCGCCCAGCACCAGGCGCAGCCGCCCGGACAGCACATACAGCCACTCGTAGCCCTCGTGCGTCCGCGGATCCGGCTCGCGCCTGCCGGGCGAGGTGAGGATCTTGTACGCCTGGAGCCCGCCGGGCTGCCTGCTGAGCGGCCAGAACGTGTGCCCGCCCCGCTCCAGCGGCTTGGCCCGCACCCGTGGATCGCCGACCGGCGGGGCGCCGACCAGCTCGTCCAGGGGCACCTGGTGCGCCCGCGCGATCGGCAGCAGCAGCTCCAGGCTCGGCCTGCGCAGCCCGGACTCCAGCCGGGACAGCGTGCTCACCGAGATGCCGGTGGCCGCCGAGAGCCCGGCGAGCGTGGCGCCGCGCTCCTTGCGGATCCGCCTCAGCCGGGGCCCGACCTCGGCCAGGACCTCGTCGGTGTCGTCGCTCGTGGAGTCATTCATGACGTCATTGCAGTTTCGGCAAACGGGTTTGTCAATGCTGCAGTGCTCGGGCGACCGTCGGGAACGGAGGTGGTCCCCCATGACCGAGAAGTACGAAGTGGTCGTCGTCGGCGGCGGTGCGGCCGGGCTCTCCGCCGCACTGGTCCTGGGCCGCGCCCGGCGCCGCACCCTGGTCGTCGACGCCGGCGAACCCCGTAACGCGCCCGCCGCCCATATGCAGGGCTATCTCTCCCGCGACGGCATGCCGCCCGCCGAGTTCCTGGCGATCGGCCGCGAGGAGATCGCCCGGTACGGCGTCGAGCTGGTCCGCGACCGCGCGGTGGACGCCTCGCGGGGCGACGGCTTCGCGGTGGCCCTGGAGAGCGGCCGTACCGTCGCCGCGCGGGCCCTGGTCGTCGCCACCGGCCTGAAGGACGAGCTGCCCGCCGTGCCCGGGGTCGCCGAGCGCTTCGGCCGGGACGTGCTGCACTGCCCGTACTGCCACGGCTGGGAGGTCCGCGACCAGGCCTTCGGCGTGCTCGCCACGACCCCGCTGAGCGCCCATCAGGCGCTGATGGTGTCGCAGTGGTCGAAGGACGTGACGTTCTTCCTGCACACGGTCGCCGAGTCCGAGCTGTCGGACGACGATCCGCGCCGCCTCGCCGCGGCCGGTGTCGAGGTCGTGCCGGGCGAGGTCGCGGGTCTGGTCGTCGAGGAGGACCGGCTGAGAGGGGTACGGCTCGCGGACGGGACGGTCCACGACCGGTCGGTGCTGTTCGTCGCGCCGCGTGCCGTCCCGCGGACAGGACTGCTGGAGCGGCTGGGCGCCGAGATGAGCGAGACGCCCTTCGGCGCCTACCCCGTCATCGACGAACGGGGCAAGACGAGCGTGCCGGGCCTGTGGGCGGCGGGCAACGCCTCCGGTTTCGCCGAGCAGGTGGTCAACGCGGCGAGCCGCGGCTACCGGGTCGGCGCCACCATCAACGGAGAACTGCTGATGGCGGACCTCGACGCGGCGCTCTGAGGCACGGCGCGGCTGGTTCCAGCGCGCCCTCGCCCGATGCGGGGCCCCTTCGTCCGGGTGTAACCCGGCCCGACGCGTTGCACCATGGCAGCATGCTGCTTGCCCGGCTGGCCCATGTGTCCCAGGAGGTCGCCGCCACCTCCGCGCGGTCCCGGAAGATCGCTCTGCTCGCCGAGTTGTTCCGGGACGCCGAGGCGGACGACGTACCGATCGTGATCCCGTATCTGGCGGGACGGCTGCCCCAGGGGCGGCTCGGAGTCGGCTGGAAGGTGCTCAGCCGCCCGGTCGCCCCCGCCGCCGACCCCACGCTCACCGTCCGCGAGGTCGACGCCCGCCTCACCGAGCTCGGCAAGGTCTCCGGCTCCGGCTCACAGGCCGAACGGACCCGGCTGGTCGGTGAGTTGATGGGCGCGGCGACCACGGAGGAACAGCGCTTCCTGTTCGGCCTGCTCACCGGCGAGGTACGGCAGGGCGCCCTGGACGCCGTCGCCGTCGAGGGACTGGCGGAGGCGACCGGGGCGCCGCCCGCGGACGTGCGCCGGGCCGTGATGCTCGCGGGCTCGCTCCAGACCGTCGCGCGGACGCTGCTCGCCGACGGCCCCGGGGCCCTGGAGCAGTTCCGGCTCACCGTGGGCCGTCCGGTGCTGCCGATGCTGGCGCACACCGCCTCCTCGGTGACCGAGGCGGTGGAAAAGCTCGGCGCCTGCGCCGTCGAGGAGAAGCTGGACGGCATCCGCGTCCAGGTCCACCGCACCGGCGACAGCGTACGGATCTACACCCGCACCCTCGACGACATCACCGACCGTCTGCCCGAGGTGACCGGGGCCGCGCTGCGGCTGCGGGGGAACCGTTTCGTCCTGGACGGCGAGGTCATCTCCTTCGACGCCGACGGGCGGCCCCGCACCTTCCAGGAGACCGCCGGCCGCGTCGGCTCCCGCGTCGACGTGGCCACGGCCGCCAAGTCCGTCCCCGTCTCCCCCGTCTTCTTCGACGCCCTCTCCGTCGACGACCGCGACCTGCTCGACCTGCCCTTCGCCGAGCGGCACGCCGAGCTGGCCCGGCTGGTCCCCGAGCCGATGCGGGTACGGCGCGTCGTGGTCGCCGGGCCCGAGGACGCGGGCAGGGGCGAGGACTTCCTCGCCGAGACCCTCAAGCGGGGCCACGAGGGCGTGGTGGTCAAGGGCCTCGACGCCGCCTACAGCGCGGGCCGGCGCGGCGCGTCCTGGCTGAAGGTCAAGCCCGTGCACACCCTGGACCTCGTGGTGCTGGCCGCCGAGTGGGGCCACGGCCGCCGCACCGGCAAGCTCTCCAACCTGCACCTGGGCGCGCGCACGGCGGACGGCGGGTTCGCCATGCTCGGCAAGACCTTCAAGGGCATGACCGACGCGATGCTGACCTGGCAGACCGAGCGGCTGCGGGAGATCGCCGTGGCGGAGAACGACCACGTGGTGACCGTACGCCCGGAACTCGTCGTCGAGATCGCCTACGACGGTCTGCAGCGGTCCACCCGCTACCCGGCCGGCGTCACCCTGCGCTTCGCCCGCGTGGTCCGCTACCGCGAGGACAAGCGCCCCGCGGACGCCGACACCGTGGAGACACTCCTCGCCGCCCACCCGGAGGTGCACCCGTGACGACGGGCAGGCGCAGCGCGGGTCTGTTGTTGTACCGGCACACCGATCACGGCCTGGAGGTGTTGTTGGGCCATATGGGCGGACCGTTCTTCGCGAAGAGGGACGCCGGGGCGTGGAGCGTCCCCAAGGGCGAGTACGAGCCCGACGAGCCCGCCTGGGACGCGGCCCGCCGGGAGTTCCGCGAGGAACTGGGCCTGGAGCCGCCGGACGGCGAGGCCGTACCGCTCGGTGAGGTGCGCCAGACCAACGGCAAGATCGTCACGGCGTGGGCGGTCGAGGCCGACCTCGACCCGGCGACCGTCAGCCCCGGCCTGTTCACGATGGAGTGGCCCCCGAAGTCCGGACGGACCAAGGAGTTCCCGGAACTGGACCGCGTGGAGTGGCTCGGCCTCGACCGGGCCCGCGAGGTGATCGTCAAGGCCCAGTCGGCGTTTCTCGAGCGCCTGGCGGAGTACTCGCCCTGAGCAGACGCACACGCGTTGCGGTCGCCCGCGTCGCGCGGGAAGGTCGTAACACCAAGCCGCCCCAGGGAGGTCAGCCATGCCCATCGCGACGGTGAACCCGGCGAACGGCGAGACGCTCAAGACGTACGAGGCCATGGGCGAGGAGGAGATCGAGCGCCGGCTCCAGCTCGCGGAGGCGACGTTCCGTACGTACCGGACGACGACCTTCGCCGAGCGGGCCCGTCTGCTGAACCGGGCCGCCGAGCTGCTCGACGGGTTGCAGCAGGACGTCGGCCGTGTGATGACCACCGAGATGGGCAAGCCGATCAAGCAGGCCCGTGCCGAGGTGGCCAAGTGTGCCAAGGCGATGCGCTGGTACGCCGAGCACGCCGAGGAACTGCTCGCCGACGAGGAGCCCTCCGACTTCGACGTCAAGGACTCCGGCGCCTCACGGGTGCGGGTCCGCTACCGGCCCCTCGGCCCCGTCCTCGCCGTCATGCCGTGGAACTTCCCGCTCTGGCAGGTCGTCCGGTTCGCCGCGCCCGCGCTGATGGCGGGCAACGTGGGCCTGCTCAAGCACGCCTCCAACGTCCCGCAGACCGCGCTGTTCCTGGAGGACCTCTTCCGTCAGGCGGGCTACCCCGAGGGCTGCTTCCAGACCCTGCTCATCGGCTCCGCCGCGGTCGACGACATCCTGCGCGACGACCGCGTCAAGGCGGCGACGCTCACGGGCAGTGAGCCCGCGGGGCGGGCGGTCGCGTCCTCGTCCGGCGAGATGATCAAGAAGACCGTCCTGGAGCTGGGCGGCAGCGATCCGTACGTCGTGATGCCGTCGGCCGACATCGACCGCGCCGCGCGTATCGCGGTGACCGCGCGGGTGCAGAACAACGGGCAGTCGTGCATCGCCGCCAAGCGGTTCATCGTGCACGCGGACGCGTACGACCGGTTCGCCGAGCGGTTCGTCGAGGGCATGAAGGCCCTCAAGGTCGGCGACCCGATGGAGGAGGACACCGAGGTCGGGCCGCTGTCGAGCGAGCAGGGCCGGGCCGATCTGGAGGAACTGGTCGAGGACGCGAAGCACAGCGGGGCCGAGGTGCTGTGCGGCGGTCACCGGCTGCGCAGGCCGGAGCTGCCCGGCTGGTACTACCCGCCGACCGTGCTCGCCGGGATCACCCGCGAGATGCGGATCCACCGGGAGGAGGCGTTCGGACCGGTCGCCACGCTGTACCGCGCCGCCGATCTGGACGAGGCCGTGCTGATCGCCAACGACTCGCCGTTCGGCCTGAGTTCGAACGTGTGGACGCGGGACGAGGCCGAGGTCGACCGGTTCGTGCGGGACCTGGAGGCCGGCGGTGTGTTCTTCAACGGCATGACCGCCTCCCATCCGGCGTTCCCGTTCGGCGGGGTCAAGCGGTCCGGTTACGGGCGTGAGCTGTCCGGGCACGGAATCCGCGAGTTCTGCAACATCACGACGGTTTGGCACGGAGCGTGACGCCCGCGCGGCTAACATCCCCGGTGTGAACCGCGAAGTGACTCTCCCTCTGATCGTCGACGACCGCGGGACCCTGCAGGTGGCCGCGGCCGACGTCAGCAAGTTGTTGCGGACCGTGGGCGGGCGGTGGCTGCACCTCGTCGAGGCCGGGGAGGGCGGGCTCGACGAGGACACCGTGGCGGCTCTGACCATCGAGCTGGCCAAGCTCGCCGACCGCATCGACGTGGCGTGCATCGCGCACAGCAGCGGGGGCACGCCGTGACCGACCCGGACCAGTGATCGCCGGGCACGGCGGCATCACCCCCACCGCACCCCCGCGGCGCTACCGGATCGGCATTCCCGACAAGGTCCGCGCGATCACCAGCCGCTGGATCTCACTCGTCCCCTCGAAGATCGTGTAGATCGCCGCGTCCCGGTGCATCCGCTCCACCGGGTACTCCCGCGTGTAGCCGTTGCCACCCAGGATCTGGATCGCCTGGGCCGTGACCTTCTTCGCCGTCTCGCTCGCGAACAGCTTGGACATCGAGCCCTCCGCCGCCGTGAACTGCTTGCCGTTGATCGCCATCCACGAGGCACGCCAGACCAGCAGCCGAGCGGCGTCCACGGACGTACGCATGTCGGCGAGCTGGAAGGCGACGCCCTGGTTGTCGATGATCGGCCGGCCGAACTGCTCACGGGTCTTGGCGTAGTCGAGGGCGACCTCGTACGCGGCACGGGCCGTGCCCACGGCCATCGCACCGACCGCCGGCCGCGAGGCCTCGAACGTGGCCATCGCCGCGTTCTTCACCCGCTCCCCGCCCTGCCTGGCCTTCTCACGGGCCCGCGCGAGCCGCTCGTCGAGCTTCTCCTTGCCGCCGAGCAGGCAGGAGCCGGGCACGCGTACGTTGTCGAGGACGACCTCGGCGGTGTGCGAGGCACGGATGCCGTGCTTCTTGAACTTCTGGCCCTGCGCCAGCCCCGGCGTGTTCGGCGGGACGATGAAGGACGCGTGGCCCTTGGAGCCCAGGTCGGGGTCGACGGACGCGACGACGACGTGGACGTTGGCGATACCGCCGTTGGTCGCCCAGGTCTTCGTGCCGTTGATCACCCACTCGTCCTTGGCCTCGTCGTACACGGCGCGGGTGCGCATGGAGGCCACGTCGGAGCCGGCGTCGGGCTCGGAGGAGCAGAACGCGGCGACCTTGACGTCGTTGGCGTCGCCGTACATCTGCGGGATCCAGGTGCCGATCTGTTCCTCGGTTCCGTTGGCGAGAACGCCCACGGCGGCCAGACCTGTGCCTACGATCGACAGGGCGATGCCCGCGTCGCCCCAGAAGAGCTCCTCCATGGCCATCGGAATGCCCAGGCCGGTGGGGTCGAAGTACTGCTGGGCATAGAAGTCGAGGGAGTAGATGCCGACCTTCGCGGCCTCCTGGATGACCGGCCAGGGAGTCTCCTCACGCTCGTCCCATTCGGCGGCCGCGGGGCGGATGACGTCGGCGGCGAAGCCGTGCAGCCAGTCCCGGACCTCCTTCTGTTCGTCGTTGAGCTCCATGGTGAACTCGGCCATGTCCCCTCCAGCGGCGGCGCACATACGTGTTACTAGCGGTAACACCAGTCTGTTACCCACGGGTAGGAAAAGTCAACTCCCGATGACGCCTCGGCAGCCAGTTCGATGCAGAGGGCATGCTGAGTGTTAGTTTGCGCTGGCGTTACCGATTAAGCACGGGTGGGGAGAGCTCATGGACACCACACAGCGGACCGATCAGCAGCGGTCCGCCGACCGCCGTCGGCGCGAGCTGCTGGAGGCCGCGGACCGAGTGGTGCTGCGCGACGGCCCGCAGGCCTCGATGAACGCCATCGCGGCGGAGGCGGGCATCACGAAGCCGATTCTCTACCGGCACTTCGGCGACAAGGGGGGACTGTACGCGGCGCTGGCCAAGCGGCACACCGACGCGCTGCTCGACTCGCTGCGGGCGGCGCTGGACGCGCCGGCCGAGCGGCGCGAGCGGGTGGAGGCCACGCTGGACACCTACCTCGCGGCGATCGAGGCGCGGCCCCAGGTGTACCGGTTCCTGATGCATCCGGCGGAGGGCGGTACGGCGACGGAGCAGGGCTTCGACGTCGGCAAGCACTCGGCGCCGCTGCTGCGCAGGATGGGCGAGGAACTGGCCCAGGTCATCGAGGACCGGCTGGACCTCGGACCGGAGAGCCAGCAGCTCGCCCGGGTGTGGGGCCACGGCATCGTCGGCATGATGCACGCGGCCGGCGACTGGTGGCTGGGCGAACGCCCCTGCTCCCGGGCCGAGTTGGTCCGCTGCCTGGCCGACCTCCTGTGGGGCCGCCTCGCGGCGGCCGGCGACCGGGTGGGCGGCCCCGGGTTCTAGGACTTTTGGCCCCGGGTGCTCCAGGAGGCCTTGGCCGCCTGGCGGAGCAGCTTGCGTCTGCGCCGGCCGATGAGGCGGTCCACGTAGACGCGGCCCTCCAGATGGTCCGTCTCGTGCTGCAAACACCTCGCAAAGAAACCCGTGCCGTGCACGGTGACCGGATCCCCGGTCACCGTGAACCCCTCGACCACCGCGTGGTCGTGACGTTCGGTCCCGGCCTCCAGGCCCGGCAGGGACAGACAGCCCTCGGGACCTCGCACTACCACCCCGTCGGCCTCGACGAGACGGGGGTTGACCACATGGCCCACGTGCCGGACCTCCTCGTCGTCGGGGCAGTCGTACACGAACACGCGCAAAGATTCACCGACCTGGTTGGCCGCCAGGCCCACCCCCCGCGCCGCGTACATCGTCGCGAACAAGTCCTCCACGAGCAGGGCCAGTTGGGGACCGAAGTCGGTGACCTCGGCGCATGGGGCGTGCAGGACCGGGTCCCCCAGCAGGGTGAGAGG
This sequence comes from Streptomyces gilvus, assembly GCF_022513565.1. Classification (GTDB taxonomy): domain Bacteria; phylum Actinomycetota; class Actinomycetes; order Streptomycetales; family Streptomycetaceae; genus Streptomyces; species Streptomyces gilvus. The sequence continues at coordinate 54,163 of NZ_JAKWBE010000014.1, forward strand.
CCGGACACGACCGCGGGTGCCCGGGATGGAGCCGTTTCGCATGGCCGCAAGGGTACGGCGGTGCGGGAGCGTGAACAGATCTCGATAGGCTGAGGTCCACACCACGTTGCCGTAAGGCTTAGAGGCTTCAGGCGCGGCGCGTACGCAAGGAGGATCGAGAACTGATGGCAGGCAACTCGGACCCGCTCACGCCGCGGGCCAAGCTGGCCGTTACCGCGGGCAAGGCGGTCGCGGCCGCATCGCGTGCCGCGGGGCGCGGCAGCGGTTCGGTGATCGGCGGCCGGGTCGCGCTCAAGCTCGACCCCGACCTCCTCGCCCGGCTCGCCCAGAGCCTGGACGTCGTCCTGGTCTCGGCGACCAACGGCAAGACCACCACCACCCGGCTCATCGCGGAGGCGCTGCGGGCCGCCGGCCCCGTCGTCTCCAACGCCCTCGGCGCCAACATGCCCGCCGGCATCACCTCCGCCCTCGCGGGCGGCTCGGACGCCAGGTACGGCGTGATCGAGGTCGACGAGAAGTACCTCGCGGGTGTGGCCCGGGACACCGCCCCCAAGTGCATCGCCCTGCTCAACCTCTCCCGCGACCAGCTCGACCGCGCCGCCGAGACCCGGATGCTGGCGGAGAACTGGCGCGAGGGGCTGGCCGGTTCGAAGGCCGTCGTCGTAGCCAACGCGGACGACCCGCTGGTGGTGTGGGCGGCCTCCTCCTCCCCCAACGTGATCTGGGTCGCCGCCGGGCAGATGTGGAAGGACGACGCCTGGTCCTGCCCGTCCTGCGGTGGTGTGATGCAGCGGCCCGGCGACGACTGGTTCTGCGGGGAGTGCGGCTTCCGCCGACCGACGCCCAGCTGGGCCCTGTCCGGCGACCACGTCCTCGACCCGCACGGCTCCGCCTGGCCGATCCACCTCCAGCTGCCGGGCCGCGCCAACAAGGCCAACGCCGCCTCCTCGGCCGCCGTGGCCGCCGTCTTCGGTGTGCCGCCGCAGGTCGCCCTGGAACGCATGTACCAGGTGCAGGCCGTCGCCGGCCGCTATGACGTGGTCCAGTTCCAGGGCCGTGACCTGCGACTGCTGCTGGCGAAGAACCCCGCGGGCTGGCTCGAGACGTTCAGCCTGATCGATCCTCCGCCCACCCCGGTGATCCTCTCGGTGAACGCGCGCGGCGCCGACGGCACCGACACCTCCTGGCTCTGGGACGTCGACTACACCCGGCTGACCGGCCACCCGATCTGTGTGATCGGCGACCGCAAGCTGGACCTCGCGGTGCGCCTGGAGGTCGCGAACCAGCACTTCCAGGTCTGCGAGAACCTCGACCAGGCCGTGCAGCTGAGCCCGCCGGGCCGCATCGAGGTCATCGCCAACTACACCGCGTTCCAGGACCTGCGCCGCCGCGTCGGCAACTGACAAACTCAGGGGACATCAGTGAGTGACAACAGCCTGCGGGTCGTCTGGATCTACCCCGACCTGCTCAGCACCTACGGCGACCAGGGCAACGTCCTCGTCGTGGAGCGCCGGGCCCGCCAGCGCGGCCTCGACGTGGCCCGGCTCGACGTGCGCAGCGACCAGCCGATCCCGACCTCCGGGGACATCTACCTCATCGGCGGCGGCGAGGACCGTCCGCAGCGGCTCGCGGCCGAGCGGCTGCGCCGGGACGGGGGCCTGCACCGGGCGGTGGGGAACGGCGCGATCGTCTTCTCCGTCTGCGCCGGCTACCAGATCCTCGGCCACGAGTTCATCAACGACCTCGGCCAGCGCGAGCCCGGCCTCGGGCTGCTGGACGTGGTGTCGGTGCGCGGCGAGGGCGAGCGGTGCGTCGGTGACGTGCTCGCCGACATCGACCCGCGCCTGGGCCTGCCCCAGCTGACCGGCTTCGAGAACCACCAGGGCGTCACCCACCTCGGCCCGACCGCCCGCCCCTTCGCGAACGTGCGGCTGGGCAACGGCAACGGCACGGGGGACGGCACGGAGGGCGCGTACAACGACACGGTCTTCGGTACGTACATGCACGGGCCGGTGCTGGCGCGCAACCCGCTCATCGCCGATCTGCTGCTGAAGCTGGCGCTCGACGTCAACGCGCTGCCGCCGACCGACGACCGGTGGTACGAGGCGCTGCGCGGCGAGCGCATCGCGGCGGCGCAGCAGCCCGCCTGAGCTGCCGTACACCTGTCCTCAAGCCCGCCTTCACCAGCCCGTCTGACGATGACTCCGCACAGGTGAGCGGGGCCGTCCAGCAGGCGGACGGACCGTACGGCCCCGCCCCCTCCTGCCGCTAGGGTGGCGGGGATCAAACCGGACGACGTGGTCCGGTCCCGGCCCACGTTTACACGGTGAGAAGGTCTTTCGGGCTATGCGTATTGGTGTCCTCACGTCCGGCGGCGACTGCCCCGGCCTGAACGCGGTCATCCGATCCGTCGTGCACCGTGCCGTGGCCGACCACGGCGACGAGGTCATCGGCTTCCGGGACGGCTGGAAGGGCCTCCTGGAGTGCGACTACCTGAAGCTCGACCTCGACGCGGTGGGCGGCATCCTGGCGCGCGGCGGCACGATCCTCGGCTCCTCCCGCGTCCAGCCCTCGCATCTGCGCGACGGCGTGGAGCGGGCGAAGGGGCATGTCGAGGAACTGGGCCTCGACGCGATCATCCCCATCGGCGGCGAGGGCACGCTCAAGGCCGCCCGGCTGATGTACGACAGCGGGCTGCCGATCGTCGGCGTGCCCAAGACCATCGACAACGACATCGCCGTCACGGACGTCACCTTCGGCTTCGACACGGCCGTGGGGGTGGCGACCGAGGCGCTGGACCGGCTCAAGACGACCGCCGAGTCCCACCAGCGGGTGCTGGTCGTGGAGGTCATGGGACGGCACACCGGCTGGATCGCGCTGCACTCCGGCATGGCGGCCGGCGCGCACGCCATCGTCGTGCCCGAGCGGCCCTTCGACATCGAGGAGCTGGCCAGGCGGGTCGGCGAGCGGTTCAAGGCGGGCAAGCGCTTCGCGATCGTCGTCGCGGCGGAGGGCGCCAAGCCCGAGGCCGGCACGATGGACTTCGACGAGGGCGGCAAGGACGTCTACGGCCACGAGCGTTTCGCCGGGATCGCCCGCCAGCTGTCCATCGAGCTGGAGGAGCGGTTGGGGAAGGAAGCCCGGCCGGTCATCCTGGGGCACGTCCAGCGGGGCGGCACGCCGACGGCGTACGACCGCGTGCTCGCCACCCGCTTCGGCTGGCACGCCGTGGAGGCGGTGCACCGCGGCGAGTTCGGCGCGATGACCGCGCTGCGCGGCACCGACATCGTGATGGTGCCGCTGGCGGAGGCGGTGGAGACCCTCAAGACGGTGCCCGCCGAGCGCTACGACGAGGCCGAGTGCGTTCTCTAGCGCCCCGTTCCCCAGCGCCCCACTGAGCCCGTACGGGCCCGAGCAGTCGCCCCCGGTCGCAAGCGCGGTCGGGGGCGGTTCTAGTCTGTGGGGGACACACATGCACAACCCCCACGAATCAGGAGCCGTCCGATGGATCACAGCGGGCACGGCATGACGATGGATCTGCCGCCGTTCACGCTGGGGCGGGGGCTCGAGTGGTCCGCCGATCCTTTCTTCCTCGTCGCCTGCCTGGCGGGACTCGCGCTGTACGGGTGGGGGGTCGTACGGCTGCGGCGGCGCGGGGACAAGTGGTCGCCGGGACGGACGGTGTCGTTCGTCCTCGGTGTGCTGACCGTCGGTCTGGTGATGTGCACCAGGCTGAACGACTACGGCATGGTCATGTTCAGCGTGCACATGGTGCAGCACATGATCATCAGCATGCTGTCGCCCATCCTGATCCTGCTCGGCGCCCCCGTCACCCTCGCCCTGCGCGCGCTGCCGACCGCCGGCAAGGGCCACAAGGGGCCGCGTGAGCTGCTGCTGATGCTGCTGCACAGCCGGTACATGCGGATCATCACGCACCCGGTGTTCACCATTCCGCTGTTCGTCGCGAGCCTGTACGGGCTGTACTTCACGCCGCTGTTCGACTTCCTGATGGGGTCGAAGGCGGGGCACGTCGCGATGATGGTGCACTTCCTGGCCGTGGGCGTCGTGTTCTTCTGGCCGATCATCGGCGTGGACCCCGGGCCGCAGCGGCCGGGCCACCTCATGCGGATGCTGGAACTGTTCGCCGGCATGCCGTTCCACGCGTTCTTCGGCATCGCGCTGATGATGGCGTCGACGCCGATGGTGGAGACGTTCAAGAACCCGCCCGCCTCCCTCGGCATCGACGCGCTCTCCGACCAGACCGCGGCCGGCGGCATCGCCTGGGCGTTCAGCGAGGTCCCCTCGGTGCTGGTACTCCTTGCCCTGCTGTTCCAGTGGTACAGCTCGGAGCAGCGGCAGGCCAAGCGCAAGGACCGGGCCGCCGACCGCGACGGCGACAAGGAACTCGAGGCCTACAACGCCTATCTGGCCTCATTGAACGCACGCGGCCAGTGAAAGGGTTCGCCGTTCGGCGCCTTTCAGTAGCATGATGCGCAGGGGGAAAACCGCCGGGGGGAGCGGTGATGACACTTCGCGCATTTATGCACAGGGCCGGGAAATCGGCGCTTCGCCGGACTGCCGTCCTGCTCGTATTCGTACTGGCGCTCAGTGGATGTGACCGAAGTACGCCGCTGACCCTTGTACGGGCGGTGGCCGCGGGAGTTCCGTCTCTCGCGCCGTTCTTCGACGAGAGCGGCGGCCTGGGGCACGACGAGGCGCTACGGCCGCGGGCCGTGCGCGGCAGCCTGCAGCAGGGGGACACGCCCGGGCTGTACGGAGGCACACGCCGGCCGACCATCTGTGACGTCCGGAAGCTCAAGGCGTTCCTCACGGCTCCCCGGAATCACCGGAAGGCGCAGGCGTGGGCGACGGCGCTGGGTATTTCCACGGACCGGATTCCGGGATATCTGGACCGGCTCACTCCTGTTCTCCTGCGTCACGACACACTCGTACGGAACCACGACTACAGGAAGGGAAAGGCTGTTCCCTTCGACTCCTTGCTGCAGGCGGGAATCGCCATTCTCGTCGATCAGCAGGGTGCGCCCGCCGTGAAATGTTCGTGCGGAAATCCGCTGCGCCCCTTCACGCATGACACGAATCGCATATCGGTCACGTTCGAGAACTGCAACCGGAAGTGGAAGGGGTTCACGCGTTCCTCCGTGGTGGCCGTACGGCCCGCGCCGAGGAAAATGGAGCGGCTCGCCCTGGTCGACGTCGGCGATCCGGACCGGGGCCTCGACCGGCCGGTCGGCACGACGGGGGCGCGCGACGAGACCTTCGATGCGGGCCGCCGTCGAGCGGTGCCGGATCTCACCGGGACGGCCTTCGGGCGGGCGAGCCGTGAGCTGGCCGCCAGAGGACTCGCGGTCGGGTACGCCGGCGAGGCGCTGCCCGCCGACGACGCCCGCGTCACGGCTTCCGATCCGCCGGCGGGGACCGAGCTGCGGTTCGGGCAGTACGTGACGCTGAGCACGGCCGGGGGAAGCTCGTCGGGGAGCACGTCCGTGGGACCGAGCACTCCCCAGGTGCCTCCACCGTCCGGCTCGTCGGGGTCGGACAGGCCCCATCCGTCAGCTCCGTCGCCTCCGTCGTCCGGATCGAGCAGCGGGCCCGGCTCGTCCTCCGCCCCACCGCCGCCGTCGAGCCCACCGCCCAGCTCCCAACCGCCGCCGTCGAGCGCACCGCCGTCGACGGCCGGCGCGGGGCGGACGACCAGCAAGCCGGCGACGACCAGCGCCGGGCCGCCGAGCAGCAAGCCCGCGACGACCCTCGCGCCGCCTCCGCCCAGCGCGCCGCCACCGCCGGGCAAACCGGTCACCACCAGCGCACCGCCGCCGCCCGGCAGACCGGTCACCAGCAGCGCACCGCCGCCCGCGACCGTCAGCGCCCCGGCGGCCAGTGGGCCGGCGAGTGGCCCGCCCGGCCCGAGTCGGCCCGGGTCCTCCGGGTCCGCCTCGGGCGCGATCACATAGCGCCTCCGCAGAACCCGGGAGTCACCGGATGCATTCAGGATCACCGACGTCGGGAGTGGGCCGGGTCATCGCCGGCCGTTATCTGCTGCTGAACCGGCTCGGCAGCGGCGGCATGGGCCATGTGTGGCTCGCCCACGACCGGAGACTGGCCTGCGAGGTCGCGCTCAAGGAGATCGTGTTCCGCGAGCCGGACCCCGTGGGCGAGGAGCGGGAGGCGCGGGTGGCCCGCGCCCGCTCGGAGGCCCGGCACGCGGCCGGACTGCGCGGCCACCCGCACGTGGTGACCGTGCACGACGTGCTGGAGCACGAGGGGCTGCCGTGGATCGTCATGGAGTACGTGACGGGTGCCCTCGACCTCAGGGAACTGGTCGAGACGCGCGGCCCGCTCGCCCCGGCGGAGTGCGCCCGGATCGGTCTCGCCGTGCTCGACGCGCTGACCGCCGGACACGAGCGGGGTGTGATGCACCGGGACGTGAAACCGGCGAACATCCTGCTGGCGCCGGACCGCGCCGGGGCGCCGTACGGCCGCGTCCTGCTGACGGACTACGGCATCTCGGTGCGGCCGGACGGCGGCGAGACGCGGTACACACTGGCGTCCGTGCTGGTGGGGACGTCGGGCTATCTGGCGCCCGAGCGGGCCAAGGGCGGTCCGCCGACCCCCGCGGCCGATCTGTTCTCGCTGGGCTGCACGCTCTACTACGGCGTCGAGGGCCGGGCTCCCTTCGAGCGGGCGTCGCATCTCGCCGAAGTGACCGCGGTGGTCATGGAGGAGCCGCGGCCCGCCGTGCGGGCCGGCGCGCTGGGGCCCGTCCTGCGGGGTCTGCTGGAGAAGGACCCGGGGCGGCGGGCGTCGGCGGCCGAGACGGAGGCGGCGCTGTCGGGGATCGTGACACCGCGGGCCGAGCCGCACGCCCGGACCCGGACCGACTTCGGCTCGCAGCCGCCGTGGGCCGGGGCCACCGCTCCCCCACCCGGCCCCGCCCCGGCCGGCTTCGGGCCGGTCGCCGCGCCGACGCCCGCGCACCGGCGCCGCGAACTGCCCCGCGCCCTGCGCGCCCTGCTCGCCGCCTTCCTGGGGCTGGTGCTGGCCCTGGGCGGTGTCTGGTACGCCACGGCCCACCAGACACGGGACGACGGCGGGAAGGCGGCCCCGTACGGCACTGCGGTCGGGCTCACCCGGCCGCTGAAGGACGGCGACTGCGTGCTCGCCGACTGGCCCGACGCGGTGCGCTTCCGGGGCACGCCCCGGCTGACGCTCGATCCCGGCTGCCGGGACCAGGCGCCGGACGGACAGGTGATGGCGTTCGTGCCGGCCGTCTCGGCGGACGAGGCGCGCACGCTGGGACCGGCGCGGTGCGAGGAGCGGACGCAGCAGATCCGGGGAGGGCTGGCCGACGTCCGTGCGGTCGCCGTCGTGCCGACCGGCGCCGGTTTCGAGGCGGCCGGGCGCCGGACCGCCTGTCTGGTGCTGGGCGCGCACGGGCCGGTCTACGGGCCGCTCGGGGCACACCGGAGGCCGGGCCTCGCCTTCGCGGACACGGCGACCATGCAGCGCCGGGACTGCCTCCTGACCCGCTCCAACCGGGACGCCCGGCTGGTCTCCTGCAAGGACCCGCACGACGAACAGGTGCTCGGCTTCACCCGGCTGGGCAGGGATGTCACCTACGCCGAGGCGCGTACGGAGTCGGACGCGGTGTGCGCGAAGGACGTGCCGCCGCGCGACTACGGCTTCGACCCGTCGGTGTACGCCTCGGGGTCCTGGACCAGTGAGGGGCCCTGGAAGTCGGGCACGCATTTCGTCGTGTGCACCGTCCGCAGGCAGAACGGGGGCACCATGGAGGGGGACGAATCCTGAGGAGGGTGTCGCGATGCCCGGTTCCACGGACGGTTCGACGAAGACGATGGGGGTGCTCACCGTCGGCGGTCTGGTCGTGGTGACCGCCTACACGGTGGCGCTCGGCAGCAACGGCTGGCTGTGGTTCGGCTGGGTCGTGCTGGGGCTGCTCACCCTCGGAATGATCGCCACCCGCAGCGGGACCTAGGCTCAGTCCCCGGAGAAGTCTCCCGAGAACTCCTGGGTGATCCGGCCCGCGGGGTGGACCCCCGGCTGGTACTTCGGCAGCCGGGCGGTGACCTTCATGCCCGCGCCGACGGCGGTCTCGATCACGAGGCCGTAGTCGTCGCCGTAGACCTGGCGGAGCCGGTCGTCGACGTTGGACAGCCCGATGCCGCCCGAGGGACTGACCTCGCCGGCGAGGATGCGGCGCAGCAGGTCCGGGTCCATGCCGACGCCGTCGTCCTCGATGACGACCAGCGCCTCGGCGCCGGCGTCCTGGGCGGTGATGCTGATGTGGCTCTTGTCCGCCTTGCCCTCCAGGCCGTGTTTGACGGCGTTCTCGACGAGCGGCTGCAGACACAGGAACGGCAGGGTGACCGGCAGGACTTCCGGGGCGATCTGCAGGGTGACGGAGAGTCGGTCACCGAAGCGGGCCCGTACCAGCGCCAAGTAGTGGTCGATGGCGTGGAGTTCGTCGGCGAGGGTGGTGAAGTCGCCGTGCCTGCGGAACGAGTAGCGGGTGAAGTCGGCGAACTCGAGGAGGAGTTCGCGGGCGCGCTCGGGGTCGGTGCGCACGAAGGACGCGATCACCGCTAGCGAGTTGAAGATGAAGTGCGGGGAGATCTGGGCCCGAAGTGCCTTGATCTCGGCCTCGATCAGGCGGGTTCGGGACTGGTCCAGGTCCGCCAGCTCCAGTTGGACGCTCACCCAGCGGGCGACCTCGCCGGCGGCCCGGACGAGGACGGCGGACTCGCGCGGGGCGCAGGCGACGAGCGCGCCGTGCACCCGGTCGTCGACGGTGAAGGGCGCCACGACCGCCCAGCGCACCGGGCAGTCCGGCGTCTCGCACCTCAGCCGGAAGGCCTCGCCGCGGCCGGTCTCCAGGACGCCGGAGAGGCGTTCCATGATCTCGCCGCGGTGGTGGGCGCCGACGCCGTCCCAGACCAGGACCCGCTCGCGGTCGGTCAGACACAGCGCGTCCGTGCCGAGCAGGGTGCGCAGCCTGCGGGCCGACTTGCGCGCCGTCTCCTCGGTCAGCCCGGCCCGCAGCGGCGGCGCGGCGAGCGAGGCGGTGTGCAGGGTCTGGAAGGTGGCGTGCTCGACCGGGGTGCCGAGATCGCCGAGGCTGTCGGGCCGCGCGGTACGCCGCCCGATCCAGAACCCGGCGGCCAGCAGCGGCAGAACTGCCACGCACAGACCGGCCAGGAAGCCGCTCACGTCTTCACCTCCGTGCGGAGTTCCTCCGGGAGATGGAACCGGGCCAGGATCGCCTCCGTGCCGGCCGGTACGCGGCTCGGGGTGGCCAGGGACACCAGGACCATGGTGAGGAAGCCCAGCGGGACCGACCAGAGTGCGGGCCAGGCCAGTAAAGCGTGTACGGGGCCCGTGCCGGGCACGTCCGCCATCGTCGCCGCCACCGCCACGAACGCCGAGCCGCCCCCGGTCAGCATTCCGGCCGCCGCGCCCGGCGGGGTGAGCCGTCGCCACCAGATGCCGAGCACCAGCAGCGGGCAGAAGGAGGAGGCGGACACCGCGAAGGCCAGCCCCACCGCGTCCGCCACCGGCAGCCCGGCCACCAGGACGCTGCCGGCCAGCGGCACGGCCATGGCGAGCACCGTGCCGAGCCGGAAGTGCCGTACCCCGCGCGAGGGCAGGACGTCCTGGGTGAGGACGCCCGCGACGGCCATGGTCAGCCCGGACGCCGTGGACAGGAACGCGGCGAAGGCCCCGCCCGCCACCAGCGCGCCGAGCAGATCGCCGCCGACGCCGCCGATCATGCGGTCCGGCAGCAGCAGTACGGCCGCGTCCGCGTCGCCGGTGAGGACGAGTTCGGGGGTGTAGAGCCGGCCGAGGGCGCCGTACAGGGGCGGCAGCAGGTAGAACGCGCCGATCAGCCCGAGGACGGCCACCGTGGTGCGGCGGGCGGCGACGCCGTGCGGGCTGGTGTAGAAGCGGACGACCACATGGGGCAGGCCCATGGTGCCGAGGAAGGTGGCGAGGATCAGTCCGTAGGTGGCGTACAGCGGCAGTTCCTGGCGGCCCGTGGCGAGGGAGGTGGAGATGCCGTCGGTGGTGCCGGGGTCGGCGCTCGGGACGGCGGTGCCCTTGGCGAAGCTCAGCCGTGTGCCCTTCGCGATGTGGTGGGTCCCGGCGGGGAGTCGGAGGCGCTGGTCGTCGTGGGCGCGGCCGTCGACGGTGCCGGTCACGGTGACCGTCAGGGGGCCGGCCAGCTTCAGGTCGAGGCTGTCGTCGACGCGTACGACGCGCTGTTCGCGGAAGGTCGCCGGTTCCTCGAAGGCGTGGCTGGGGGATCCGTCGCCCTGCCAGGCGACCGCCAGGAACAGCGCGGGGACGAGCAGCGCGGTGAGCTTCAGCCAGTACTGGAAGGCCTGTACGAAGGTGATGCTGCGCATACCGCCGGCGGCGACGGTGGCGACCACGACGACGGCCACGATCAGTCCGCCGAGCGAGTCGGGGGCTCCGGTGAGGACCGTCAACGTCAGTCCGGCGCCCTGGAGTTGGGGAAGCAGATACAGCCAGCCCACCCCGACGACGAACGCCCCCGCCAGCCGCCGCACGCCGGGCGAGCCGAGCCGCGCCTCGGCGAAGTCGGGCAGGGTGTAGGCGCCGGAGCGGCGCAGCGGGGCGGCGACGAACAGCAGCAGGACCAGGTAGCCGGCGGTGTAGCCGACCGGGTACCAGAGCATGTCGGGGCCCTGGACGAGGACCAGTCCCGCGATGCCCAGGAAGGAGGCGGCGGACAGGTACTCGCCGCTGATGGCGGCCGCGTTGAGGCGGGGGCCGACGGTGCGGGAGGCGACGTAGAAGTCGGAGGTGGTGCGGGAGATGCGCAGGCCGAAGGCGCCGACGAGGACGGTCGCCACGACGACGAGGGCGACGGCCGGGACGGCGTAGCTGGAGTTCATGGGGCTGCCGTTCAGCGGTCCTCGACGAGCCGCACGAAGTCCCGTTCGTTGCGTTCGGCGCGGCGGACGTACCAGAGGGCGAGCAGGACCAGCGGGGCGTACAGGCAGAAGCCGAGGACGGCCCATTCGAGGCGGTGGGCGTCCGGCATGGCTTCGAACAGCAGCGGCAGCGGGCCGATCAGCAGGCCGAGCACCGCGAACACCGCGAGGCCGGCGCGGAGTTGGGAGCGCATGAGGGAGCGGACGTAGGTGTGGCCGAGGGTGGTCTGCTCGTCGATCTCGGTGCGCGGGCGGTAGTAGCCGGAGGCATGGAGGTACCGCCCGCGCGAGCGAAGCCGAGCGTGGGGGAGGGTGCGCCGGGGCGGTCCGGTGACGACGACGCGCCGCTCGGCGGGATCCTGGTGGGGCATGCTCAGGGCCTCCTCATCAGCAGGTCCCGCAGCTCACGCGCGTGACGCCGACTGACCTGCAGCTCTTCGCCGCCGACCAGGACGCTCACCGTGCCCGCGTCCAGGCGGAGTTCGCCGACGTGGCGCAGGGCGACCAGATGGCGGCGGTGGATGCGGACGAAGCCGCGGGCGCGCCAGCGGTCCTCCAGCGTGGACAGCGGGATCCGTACGAGGTGGCTGCCCTTGTCGGTGTGCAGGCGGGCGTAGTCGCCCTGGGCCTCGACATGGGTGATGTCGTCGACCGCCACGAAGCGGGTGACGCCGCCGAGTTCGACCGGTATGTGGTCGGGGTCGGGCTCGTGGACGCGGATGCGCGGGGTGTTGCCGGTGAGTTCGGCGACCCGGCGTATCGCCTCGGCGAGGCGTTCCTTGCGCACGGGCTTGAGGACGTAGTCGACGGCCTCGAGGTCGAAGGCCTGCACCGCGAAGTCCTCGTGGGCGGTGACGAACACGATGTGCGGCGGCTCGGCGAACCCGCTGAGCAGCCGTGCCAGGTCCAGGCCGTCCAGGCCGGGCATCTGGATGTCGAGGAAGACCACGTCGATCGCCTCGGGCCCGCCCGGCCCCGACTCCAGCGCCCGGTTGATGCGGCGCAGCGCCTCGGTCGCGTCACCCGCGCCCTCGGCGCTGCCGATGCGGGGATCCGCGTTCAGCAGGTACAGCAGCTCCTCCAGCGAGGGGCGTTCGTCGTCGACGGCGAGGGCACGCAGCATGAACCCGGAGTGTAGGTGGAATCCCGACGCCTGGACATGTCCCGGGAAGTGGACGTTCGCGCTGGATACAGTGCCGACATGAACAGCGGTCCGGCCCCCTTCGACGACACCGACCGGAAGATCGTCACGGCCCTGATGGCGAACGCCAGGACGTCCTTCGCCGAGATCGGCGCGGCGGTCGGGCTGTCGTCCACGGCCGTGAAGCGGCGCGTGGACCGGCTGCGCGAGACGGGCGTGATCACCGGGTTCACCGCCACCGTCCAGCCCTCGGCGCTGGGCTGGACCACGGAGGCGTACGTCGAGGTCTACTGCGAGGGCGCGGCGCCGCCGCGGCGGCTGGCGGAGGTGGTCCGCAACCATCCGGAGATCACCGCGGCCATGACGGTGACCGGCGGCGCGGACGCCCTGCTGCATGTCCGGGCCCGGGACGTGGACCACTTCGAGGAGGTGCTGGAGCGCATCCGCACGGAGCCCTTCATCCGCAAGACGATCAGCGTGATGGTGCTGTCCCATCTCCTCCCGGAATCCCCCGAGGCCGGCGCCACGCAGCCCGCGCCCGAATAGACACCCGAACAACACCCGAATAAACATCCGAGTGCGCAGCAAGACTGCGTGATGTCGGTCGAAGACGCAGCATTCCTGCGCGGACACGCAATTCTCGTTGCTTGTCGCCCGTCTCCGTCACTTCCTACCTTGGTGTCAACCCTCAGTCGACACCCCAGGAAGCGGAGGAACCCCTCTGTGTCCGACTCCCGTGTGCCGCGCCGGCGGCGGTACCTCGTCTGCGAACCCAGACACTTCGCCGTGCAGTACGCGATCAACCCCTGGATGCACCCCGACGTCCGCGTCGACGTGGACCTGGCCCGGGCCCAGTGGCAGGCGCTGATCAGCGCCTACCGGACCCACGGCCACACCGTCGACTCCGTGGAGCCGGCCCCCGGCCTGCCGGACATGGTCTTCGCCGCGAACTCGGCGGTCGTCGTGGACGGCCGCGTCTTCGGCTCCCTCTTCCACGCGCCGCAGCGGCGCCCGGAGTCCACCTACTACGACACCTGGTTCAAGGCGGCCGGCTTCGCCGTCCACCGCCCCGAGTCCGTCTGCGAGGGCGAGGGCGACCTGGTGTGGACGGGCCGGTACATGCTGGCCGGCACCGGCTTCCGTACGACCCGCGAGGCGCACCGCGAGGTGCAGGAGTTCTTCGGCCACCCGGTGATCAGCCTGACGCTGGTGGACCCGCGCTTCTACCACCTGGACACGGCGCTGTTCGTGCTGGACGACTCCGCCGAGGGCAACAACGTGGCGTACTACCCGGAGGCGTTCTCGCCGGGCAGCCGCGAGGTGCTGGCGCGGCTGTACCCGAACGCCGTGCACGCCACCCTCGACGACGCGCTGCACTTCGGCCTCAACTCCGTCTCCGACGGCAGGAACGTCTTCATCGCGCCCCAGGCCGAGTCCCTGGCCGCCTCCCTCGCCGACCGCGGCTATGTCCCCGTGCCCGTCGACCTGTCCGAGTTCCGCAAGGCAGGCGGCGGCATCAAGTGCTGCACCCAGGAGATCCGTTCATGACCGCTCCCGTGACCACGCGTTCGTCCGCCGACCTCATCCGCGCCGAGGAACCGGTCCTGGCGCACAACTACCACCCCCTGCCCGTGGTCGTCGCCCGTGCCGAGGGCACCTGGGTCGAGGACGTCGAGGGCCGCCGCTACCTGGACATGCTGGCCGGCTATTCGGCCCTCAACTTCGGCCACCGCCACCCGGCGCTGATCGAGGCCGCACACCGCCAGCTGGACCGTCTGACCCTCACCTCGCGCGCCTTCCACAACGACAGGCTGGCCGAATTCGCCGAGCGGCTGGCCGAGTTGACCGGCCTGGACATGGTGCTGCCGATGAACACCGGCGCCGAGGCCGTCGAGTCCGGCATCAAGGTGGCCCGCAAGTGGGCGTACGAGGTCAAGGGCGTCCCCGCCGACCGGGCGACGATCGTGGTGGCCGCGGAGAACTTCCACGGCCGTACGACGACGATCGTCAGCTTCTCCACGGACGAGACGGCACGGGCGGGCTTCGGCCCCTTCACGCCCGGCTTCCGGATCGTGCCGTACAACGACCTGGCCGCGCTTGAGGCGGCGGTCGACGACACGACGGCCGCCGTGCTCCTGGAGCCCATCCAGGGCGAGGCGGGCGTGGTCATTCCGGACGACGGCTATCTCACCGGTGTGCGCGAGCTGACCCGGCGCAGGGGCTGCCTGTTCGTCGCGGACGAGATCCAGTCGGGCCTGGGCCGCACCGGCCGCACCCTCGCCGTGGAGCACGAGTCGGTCGTGCCGGACGTGCTGCTGCTGGGCAAGGCGCTGGGCGGCGGCATCGTGCCGGTGTCCGCGGTGGTCGCCCGCCGGGACGTGCTCGGCGTGCTGCGGCCGGGCGAACACGGCTCGACGTTCGGCGGCAACCCGCTCGCGGCGGCGGTCGGCACGGCCGTGGTCGAGCTGCTGGAGACCGGCGAGTTCCAGCGCCGGGCGGCCGAGCTGGGCGTGGTCCTTCGCGGCGGGCTGACCGGCCTCGTCGGCAAGGGCGTCACCGGCTTCCGGGCCCGGGGTCTGTGGGCGGGCGTCGACATCGACCCGGCCATCGGCACCGGCCGCGCGATCAGCGAACGCCTGCAGCGCGAGGGGGTCCTGGTCAAGGACACCCACGGCTCGACGATCCGGCTGGCGCCGCCGCTGACGATCACGGCGGAGGAGCTGACGGGCGCGCTCGGCGCCCTGGAGCGGGTGCTGGGTTCCTGACCCCGGTGGGGGCGGTCCGGCCGCCCCCGCCCTTTGCGCGTCCCTGATGCCCGAAGGGTGAAGATTGAGTCAAGAGGTGGTAGACCACTCTCAGCGACAGAGAGGTCGGCCGTGGGCACTCACGAGGAGCAGGACGTCGCCGGTCAGCGGTTCGACGTGGCCGATGCCGCGCCCCTGCTGATCGACGCGGACGGCGTGGTGCGCAGCTGGACCCGGGACGCCCAGCGGCTGCTGGCGTACTCGGCCGCCGAGGTGGTGGGCACCGGCGTCGGCGGTCTGCTGGCCACGGAGGACGCCGAGCGGATGCCCGAGCTGGCCGAGCGCTGCCGGCGTGACGGCGGGTGGGCCGGGCTGCTGACGGCCCGGCGCAAGGGCGGCGGGCCGGTGCGGGTGATGGTGCGCATCACCCCCGCGGTGGAACCCGGGGGCGCGGCCCGCTGGCTGGTCCTGATCTCCGACGTGGCCGCGGGGGCGCGCGGCTGGGACATGAGCCGTACGGTGCTCGAGCAGATGGTGACCGGCTCCCCCGTCGGCATAGCGATCGTCGACGTGAACCTGCGCTGCGTCTGGTCGAACGCGGCGCTGGAGCAGTTCGGCGGCGGTTCGGCCCGGGACCGGCTGGGCCGGCGACTGGCGGAGATCCAGCCGGGCATCGACTCCGAGGCCATCGAGGCGCAGATGCGGCGCGTGCTGGAGACCGGCCGGCCGGTGGTCGGGTACGAGCACGTCGGCCAGGTGCGCTCGGCGCCGCACCGGGAGACGGCGCACATGATGTCGTTCACCCGTCTCGAGGACGACGGCGGCCATCCGATGGGCGTCTACTACACGGTCGTCGACATCACCGACAAACACCGCGCCCGGCAGCGGCTCGCCCTGCTGGACCGGGCCGGCGAGCACATCGGCCGCACCCTGGACATCACAAGGACCGCCCAGGAGCTGGCCGACGTGGCCGTGCCGGAACTCGCCGACTACGTCTGCGTGGACCTGCTGGAGTGGGTGCTGCGCGGCGCGGAACGCGCTCCGGGGCCGCTCGGCGGCCAGCAGTGGGTGGCCTTGCGCAGGGCCGGTCAGCAGTCGGTGAACCCGGGCGTCCCGGAGGCCGTCGTCGCGATCGGGGAGGTCGCCAGCTACCTCGCCGGCTCGCCGCCGGTCCGCTCGCTGGCCACGGGCGTCTCCTGGCGCGAGGAACGGCTGGACCCGCTGGCCAGGGAGTGGGCCACCGACATACCGGGGGGCCGCGCGGCCACCTTCCTCGACCTGGGGCTGCACAGCGTGATGATCGTGCCGGTCCGGGCGCGGGGGGTCACCCTCGGCGTCACCAGCTTCTTCCGGCGGGGCCGGCAGGAGCCGTTCGACGAGGACGACCTGAGCCTGGCCGAGGACCTGGTGTCGCGGGCGGCCGTCTGCGTGGACAACGCCCGCCGCTACACCCGGGAGCGGGACGCGGCCCTGGTACTGCAGCGCAGCCTGCTGCCGCACCGGCTGCCCGAGCAGGACGCGGTGGAGGTGGCCGCCTGCTACCGACCGGCCGACGAACTGACCGGGCTCGGCGGCGACTGGTACGACCTCATCCAGCTCTCCGGCGCCCGGGTCGCCCTGGTCGTGGGCGAGGTGCCGGGCCACGGCATCGACGCCGCCGCCGCGATGGGGCGGCTGCGGACCGCCGTACGGACCCTGGCGGCACTGGACCTGCCGCCGGAGGAGGTCCTCGCGCACCTCGACGACCTGGTGGCGAGCACCGCGCGGGAGGAGGGGGGCGAGCCGGAGGCGGCCGGCCTCCAGGCCGTGGGCGCCGGGTGCGTGTACGTCGTCTACGACCCCGTCGACGGGCAGTGCACCATGGCCGCGGCGGGCCATCCCGCGCCCGCCGTCGTGCTGCCCGACGGCTCCGTCACGTTCGTGGACCTGCCGCAGGGATCGCCGCTCGGCGCGGCCGGGCCGCCCTTCGAGGCCGTCGAGCTGGCGCTGGCCGAGGGCAGTGTCCTCGCCCTGCACACCGACGGGCTGCTGGCCCGTGAGGAGCGCGACTGGGCGGTGGATCCCGACCGTGACCGGCTGCGTCTGGCGCTCGCCCGGCGTGCCGGCTCGCTCGACCTGACCTGCCGGGCCGTGGTCGACGCGCTGGTCCCCGTCCGGCCGCACGACGACGTGGCCCTGCTGATGGCGCACACCCGCCTGCTGGGCGCCGACCAGGTCGCCGACTGGGACCTGCCCGGCGACCCGGCGATCGTGGCCGACGCCCGCAAGGAGGCGGCCCGGCAGCTGGCCGAGTGGGGCCTGGACGACCTGGTCTTCACCACGGAACTCGTGGTGAGCGAGCTGGTCACCAACGCCATCCGGCACGCGGAGGGACCGATCCGGCTGCGGCTGATCCGCGAGCGCGCCCTGATCTGCGAGGTCTCCGACGGCGGGGCCACGGCCCCGCATCTGCGGCATCCGCGCACCACTGACGAGGGCGGCCGGGGACTGCTGCTGGTCTCCCAGTTCTCCCAGCGCTGGGGCACCCGCTTCGTGCCCGAGGGGAAGGTCATCTGGGCCGAGCAGCCCCTGCCGCAAACGCCACCGGACGTGTGAAAATAGCTCAAACCCGGCAGTGAGGCGGAAGCCATGAACCAGGCCGAGATCGACTATGCGGCGGTGTTCCAGTGCCTGCCGGGGATGGTCGCGCTGCTGACACCCGACCTGGTCTACGCCGACGCCAACGAGGAGTTCCTGCGCAACGCCGGGCGCACCCGTGAGCAGGTCGTCGGCCGCTATCTGTTCGATGTCTTCCCGGACAACCCCAACGACGAGGGCGCGAGCGGCATGCGCAACCTGGCCGCCTCGCTGCAGCGCGTGCTCGACGCCTGCGAGCGGGACACCATGGCGCTCCAGCGCTACGACGTCGAGGATCCCGAACACCCCGGGCAGTGGGAGGAGCGCTACTGGAGCCCGGTCAACGCTCCGGTGATCGGCCCCGACGGCAAGGTGGTGCTGGTGGTGCACCGGGTCGAGGAGGTCACCGAGCTGATCAAGGCCCGTGGCGGTCCGAGCGGCACCAGGGCCCGCGTCCTGGAGGCGGAGCTGTACACACGCGCCCGGGAACTGCAGGAGCTCAACGAACGGCTGCGCCAGGCACACGCCCGTGAGCGCGAGGTCGCCCTCGCCCTGCAGGAGGCGATGCTGCCCGCCCGCCGGCAGGTCGGCCACCACGCCGCCGCCGTGCGCTACCGGCCCGCGGTCGGCGCGCTGAACGTGTGCGGGGACTGGTACGACCTCGTCGATCTCGTCGGCGGCGACCGCATCGGTGTGGCGGTGGGCGACGTGGTCGGGCACGGGCTCGCGGCGGCCGGGGTGATGGGACAGCTGCGCAGCGCGCTGAGCGCCGCGTCCCGGGTGGCCGCCGGGCCCGGTGAGGCCCTGAACGTGCTGGGCCGGTACGCGCACGTGGTCGACGGCGCCGAATCGGCGACCGCCGTCACGACGTTCATCGACTTCGACACCCACACGATCGCCTACAGCAGCGCGGGCCATCCGCCGCCGGTGCTCGTCCACGCCGACGGCCGCGTGGAGTTCCTCGACCAGGCCACCGACCCCCCGCTGGACGCCCGCCCCGACCCGTTCCCCCGGCCGGAGGCCCGCACGAGCTACGAGCCCGGCGCCACCCTCGTCCTCTACACCGACGGCCTCGTCGAACGCAGACACGAGGACATCGACACCGGCCTGGCCCGCCTCGCCGACTCCCTCCGCAGCCACCGCGGGGAGGCCCCGGAACGCCTGGCGGACTCGGTCCTGCTGGAGCTGCTGCCGCCGGGGGGCGCGACGGACGACACGGCGCTGGTGATCGTGCGGCTGTGACGGACGCTCCAACTGGCGGGCGATCCGGGGACGTTGGGCGGACCGATCCTTGCCAATCACTCGGAGGCCCGGTTCCCGCACCTGGGGTCCGGATTCCGCGCGCCCGACCTGCGGTTCCGCCGGGACAGGACGGTGGCGTCGCACCGTGCGCGATTCCCCCGATTCCGGCCACCCCGGTCCCGAAGATCCCGAACGTGTCACGGACGTCCTCCACGGCCTGCCCCCGCGGCCCCCCGGCTCCTCTACACTGGCAGCCCCACAACACGCCGGTTGACCTGCCAGAACTCGGCGGCCGAGGCGATCCGCCGGAGTGAGGAGCGACCCCTTGTTCTACTACGTGCTCAAATACGTGTTGCTGGGACCTCTGCTGCGACTGGTCTTCCGGCCTCGCATAGAAGGACTCGAACACGTCCCGGGCTCGGGCCCGGCCATCGTCGCCGGCAACCACCTGTCCTTCTCGGACCACTTCCTGATGCCGGCCATACTCAAGCGCCGCATCACCTTCCTGGCGAAGAAGGAGTACTTCACCGGCCCCGGCATCAAGGGCCGGCTGACGGCGGCCTTCTTCCGCAGCGCGGGTCAGATCCCGGTCGACCGCACCGGCAAGGAGGCGGGCCAGGCGGCCATCCGCGAGGGCCTGGGAGTGCTGAGCAAGGGCGAGTTGCTCGGCATCTACCCGGAGGGCACCCGCTCGCACGACGGTCGCCTCTACAAGGGCAAGGTGGGCGTCGCGGCGATGGCTCTGAAGGCCCAGGTGCCCGTGATCCCCTGCGCGATGATCGGCACCTTCGAGGCCCAGCCGCCCGGCAAGGTCGTCCCCAACCTCCACCCCGTCGTCATCCGCTTCGGCAAGCCCCTGGACTTCTCCCGCTACGCCGGCATGGAGAACGAGAAGGCGATCCTGCGGGCCGTCACCGACGAGATCATGTACGCGATCCTGACGCTCTCCGAGCAGGAGTACGTCGACGAGTACGCGGCCGTCGTGAAGGCGCAGCAGGCCGAGGCCGACGGGGCTGTGGACAAGGAGCGCCGTTTCCCGCGCATGCCGCTGGGGTGAGACGGGCCGAGCACGGGTGAGGGGCGGCCGGAGTGTTCCGGCCGCCCCTCACGTCGTACGGCCGGTGGTTACGGCTTGGGCGTCGCGTGCGGGGTGCACGTGACGTCCGCGGCGTCCAGCTTGCCGCTCAGCAGGTAGGCGTCCACCCGCTGGTTGATGCAGGGGTTGACCAGGCCGGTCACACCGTGCGAGCCCGCGTCCTTCTCGGTGATCAGGCGGGAGCCCTTGAACCGCTGGTGCAGTTCGACGGCGCCGTCGTACGGGGTGGCGGCGTCCCGCGTGGACTGCACGATCATGACCTGCGGGAGATCCTTGTGGGTCTTGACGTTCACCGGGGTCTGCTGCTTGACCGGCCAGGTGGCGCACGGCAGGTTCAGCCAGGCGTTGGCCCAGGTCATGAACGGGTAGTTCTTGTTGAGCGCGGTGTTGTCGCGGTCCCACTTCTTCCAGCTGGTGGGCCACTTGGCGTCGGTGCACTCGACGGCCGTGTAGACGGCGTTGCCGTTCTCCGAGGAGATGTTGCCCGCGGTGTCGGACATGTCCGGGGCGGCCGCGTCGACGAGCGCCTGGGTGTCACCGGCGACGTACTTGCTGAACACCGTCGCGACCGGCACCCACGAGGAGTCGTAGTACGGGGCGTTCTGGAAGAAGGAGATCAGCTCGGCCGGGCCGACGACCCCGCCGATGGGGTTCTTCTTCGCGGTGGCGCGCAGCTGGAGCCACTTCGCCTGGACGGCGGCACGGGTGGTGCCGAGGTGGAAGGCGGCGTCGTTGGCGGCGACCCAGTCCTCCCAGTCCTTCCAGCGGCCCTCGAAGGCGACGTCCTGGTCCAGGTTGGCCTGGTACCAGATCTTCTCCCGCGAGGGGTTGACGACGCTGTCCACGACCATACGGCGCAGGTGGCCCGGGAAGAGCGTGCCGTAGACGGCGCCGATGTAGGTGCCGTAGGAGACGCCCAGGTAGTTGAGCTTCTTCTCGCCGAGCGCGGCGCGGATGACGTCCAGGTCGCGCACGGTGTTCGGCGTGGTCATCTGCGCCAGCATCGCCTTGCCGGTGCGCTCGGCGCAGCCCTTGGCGTACTCGGCGGCCAGCTTGCGCTGGGCCAGCTTGTCGGCCTCGCTGTCCGGCACCGGGTCGGCCTTGGGCGCCTTCACGAACTCCTGCGGGTCCTCGCAGGAGATGGGCGCGGAGTGGCCGACGCCGCGCGGGTCGAAACCCACGAAGTCGTACGCCTTGGCCACGTTGGCCCACACCGGGTTCTTGTTGGTGACGCGGGTCGGGAAGCGCAGTCCGGAGCCGCCGGGACCGCCGGGGTTGTAGACGAGCGCGCCCTGACGGTCCGCCTTCGTCCCGGTGTTGCCGATGCGGTCGACGGCGAGCTTGATCTGCTTGCCGTTCGGCTTGGCGTAGTCGAGCGGCACGCTGACCCAGCCGCACTGGATGGGCTTGACGAGCCCCCAGTCGGCGGGGCAGTCCTGCCAGTCGATGCCGGTCTTGGCGGCCCGCGCGGCGGCGACGGCGGCGCCCTTGGCCTCACGGTCCTGGCCCTGCTGGGCACTTGCGCTCGCGCTGGGTGCCACGACCGCGCCGGCTATGAGCGTCGCCGTGACGAGCGCTCCGGCCGAACCGAGCACCGTCGTCCGCCTGTTCGGTCTGATATCCCTCAAGTGAGGTCCTCCCCCTGCATCTATTCGATTGACAGGGGGATCCTCGCGGCTGTGAGCTGCCTGAGAACAGGGGTCGTTGACCTTCTTTACCATTCCGATAACCGGGGATGGGTGTCCCGCTCAGCGGATACTCAGGCCATCAGAGCCAGCGCCTCGTCCAGCACCCGCCGCAACCGCAGCGCGTCCCCGGCCACGGCACTCACCAGTACGGCGGGCCCGGCGAGCGGTGCCACGACGGCCCCCTCCCCCAGCACCCGCGCCGGTACCGGCCGCGACCCGAACTCCGGTCGTACGACGACCAGTTGCCCCACGGCCCGATGACCGCCCAGCACGGCCGGTCCGTCCCATCCTCCCAGCGCCCCGGGTCCGCAGGCGAGTTCCTGATCTAGCACCACCCGCCCCCCGACGCGCACTGTGAGACGGCTGGTCAACCGCCCGGGTTCCTCCCCCACCCGCCCGAGCACCTGCTCCTCCCGCAGCACGAGCCGCCCCCCGGCCCCGACCTCGACGTGTGTCGCGACCCGCAGATCGCTCCCGCCCGCGGAGATCAACTGCTCGGGCAGCCACTGGAGTTCGGCCCCGTCGGCCACCCTGAGCCAGACGTCGTACCGCGCCTCGCCCTTCGCCTGCCCCGGCAGGGCGATGGTGGCCGCGGCCGACCCGACGCGAAGCCGCGTGCCTTCCTCCACGTCCGCCTC
Source organism: Streptomyces gilvus (assembly GCF_022513565.1). Classification (GTDB taxonomy): domain Bacteria; phylum Actinomycetota; class Actinomycetes; order Streptomycetales; family Streptomycetaceae; genus Streptomyces; species Streptomyces gilvus. The sequence goes on from NZ_JAKWBE010000014.1 coordinate 76,322, forward strand.
CACGGTGAAGTGGTCTCCCCCGAGCGGTCCGCTCATCGCCCCGACGAGCATGACGCGCGCCTCGCCGCCACTCGCCCGGGTCCGCCGCAACGCCAGCGGCCCCTCCCCCTCCAGCACCGGCAAGGACGTACCGCCCCTGCCGTCCGACCGCGCGACGATCCGCGCGGTGGCCCGTACCCCGCTCACGCTCACGCCGACCACGCGGCGAACTGCCCCCGCACCCAGGCGGCGACGTCCCCGACGCCAGCCTCGTTTCTCAACGACTGGAACACCACCGGTAGTTCGGCCCGCTGCGCCTTGGCGTCCGCGGCCATCCGCTCCAGATCGGAGCCCACGTACGGCGCGAGGTCGGTCTTGTTGACGACGAGCAGGTCGGCGGTGGTGACACCCGGGCCGCCCTTGCGCGGGATGTCGTCCCCGCCCGCGACGTCGATCACGAAGATCTGCGCGTCCACGAGCCCCTTGGAAAACGTCGCCGTGAGGTTGTCCCCACCGGACTCGACCAGGATGAGATCGAGCGGACCCACCTCGTCCTCCAGGTCCTCCACGGCCTCCAGGTTGGCGGAGATGTCGTCCCGGATGGCGGTGTGCGGGCAGGCGCCGGTTTCCACGGCGGTGATCCGCTCGGGCGGCAGCACGGCCTCCCGGAGCAGGAACTCGGCGTCCTCGCGGGTGTAGATGTCGTTGGTGACGACGGCGAGGGACAGTTCGTCGCGCAGCGCGCGGCAGAGGGCGGCCACGGTGGCGGTCTTCCCGGATCCGACGGGCCCGCCGAGCCCGATCCGCAGGGCACGGCGCGACCCGTCGGGCCGGCGGGCGTCGGCGCTGACGGCGGAGGGACCGTCGTGGGAGTGGTCGAGGTGCATGGGTACGGCTCCAGGGGGCTGCGAGGAGAAACGGGTTACGAAGCGAATGCGGGGGTCACGACGCGAACAGGCGCACAGCCCAGGCCGCGTGCGTCTCGGCGCCGACTTCCAGCAGGGGCGCGGAGCTCGCGGGCAGGGCGTCGACCCCGTCGTCGGCCACCCGCCGAGCGGCCTCCACCGCCCGGTCGACGACCAGGTCGACCTCGGGCGCCAGTCGGGCGAGGACCCCGGTCGCGTCGAAGGGGTCCAGGCTCAGCAACCGCACCGTCGCGCTCGCCGGCCCGCTCACGCTCTCGTAGGCCGCGCAGTAGGCGGCGTCGACGGGCTCCAGTCCGGCCGCCCGGGCGGCGAGCCCCAGCACCACGGGCTGATGGGCGCCCTTCGGGAACTGCCGGGCGACCGCGTCGAGTTCGTCCGAGGGCCAGGTCGCCCGGGCGGCCCGCATCAGCTGCCGGCCCAGTCTGCGCGCGGCGACGCGCAGGGCGGGGGACGGCGTGCGCGCGTCGGCGGCCGCGTCCAACTCGCCGGGGGCCACGCCGAGTACGGCGGCTGCGGCCAGCGCGGCGGCGACCAGCCCCGCCGTGTGCAGGCGCCCCCGGCAGAAGTCCTCCAGACTCGCGGCGCCGGTCACCCGCCCCGCCTTCACGGCCGCCTCCGCCCCGCCGGAGTGCGCGTGCCCTCCGGCGGGGAACCGCCCGTCGGCCAGAACCAGTAGTGCGGCCCTGGACATCAGAACAGGAAGTAACGCTGGGCCATGGGCAGTTCGGCGGCCGGTGTCGCCTCGACGAGCTCGCCGTCGATGTGCACGGCGAAGCTGTCGGGATCGACCCGCACCCGCGGGCGCGCGTCGTTCTCGCGCATGTCCGCCTTGGTCACCCCGCGCGTCGACTCGATGGCGACGAACCGCTTGCCCAGTTGCAGCCGCTCCGGCAGGCCGTCCTCGATCGCCAACGGGGCCACGAAGTTGACGGAGTTGGCGGCCGGGGCCCGTCCGATCGCGCCGTACATCGGCCGCGGCAGGATGGGCTGCGGCGTCGGGATGGACGCGTTGGCGTCACCCATCTGCGCGTACGCGATCTGTCCGCCCTTGAGCACGAGATGCGGCTTCACCCCGAAGAACGCGGGCTCCCACAGCACCAGGTCGGCGAGCTTCCCGCTCTCCACGGAGCCGATCTCCCGGGCCAGTCCCTGGGCGAGCGCGGGGTTGATCGTGTACTTGGCGACATAGCGCCGTACCCGGTGGTTGTCCGCCCGCCCGTCGCCGGGCAGCGCGCCCCGGCGCCGCTTCATCACGTGCGCCGTCTGCCAGGTGCGCAGGACGACCTCGCCGACCCGGCCCATGGCCTGGGAGTCGGAGGAGATGATCGAGATGGCGCCCAGGTCGTGCAGGATGTCCTCGGCGCCGATGGTCGAGGGCCGGATCCGTGACTCGGCGAAGGCGAGGTCCTCCGGGACCGCCGGGTTGAGGTGGTGGCACACCATCAGCATGTCGAGGTGTTCCTCGGCGGTGTTGACGGTGTAGGGGCGGGTCGGATTCGTCGAACTCGGCAGGACGTGCGGCTCGGAGACCACGGTCATGATGTCCGGCGCGTGTCCGCCGCCCGCGCCCTCGGTGTGGTAGGCGTGGATGCCGCGGCCGTTGATCGCGGCGAGCGTGTCGCCGACGAACCCGGCCTCGTTGAGGGTGTCGGTGTGGATGGCGACCTGGATGCCGGTGCGGTCCGCCACCGTCAGCGAGGCGTCGATGACGGCCGGGGTCGAGCCCCAGTCCTCGTGCAGCTTCAGGCCCAGCGCGCCGCCCCGGATCTGCGACAGCATCGCCTCGTGCGAGACGGTGTTGCCCTTGCCGAGGAAGCCGATGTTGAGCGGGTACTGCTCCATCGCCTCCAGCATGCGCGCGAGATGCCACGGCCCGGGGGTGACCGTCGTCGCCTTCGAGCCCTCGGCCGGACCCGTGCCGCCGCCCACCAGCGTGGTGATGCCGGCGGACAGCGCCTCGTCGGCGATCTGCGGGCAGATGAAGTGGACGTGCGCGTCGACCGCGCCCGCCGTCAGGATCCGCCCGTTGCCCGCGATGACCTCGGTCTCCGGGCCGATGACCAGGTCCGGGTGGACCCCGTCCATGGTGTCGGGGTTGCCGGCCTTGCCGATCCCGGTGATCCGGCCGTCGCGGATGCCGACGTCGGCCTTGACGATGCCCCAGTGGTCGACGATCACCGCGCCGGTGATGACGGTGTCCGGTGTGCCCTGCGCGCGTGTGACACGGGACTGGCCCATGGACTCGCGGATGACCTTGCCGCCGCCGAACACGGCCTCGTCACCGGCGAGTCCGGGACCGCCGGAACGATCCTCCTCGATCTCGACGAGCAGATCGGTGTCGGCGAGCCGGATGCGGTCGCCGGTGGTGGGGCCGAACAGGTCCGCGTACGCGGCACGGGAGATCTCAGGCATCGAGGGCACCTCCGGTCTGCCCGCGCAGGCCGGGAACGATCCGGGCGCCGCTGATCGGGACGAGTTCGACGTCCACGGGGATGCCGGGTTCGAAGCGCACGGCCGTACCGGCGGCGATGTTCAGGCGCCTGCCGTGCGCGGCGGCGCGGTCGAATTCCAGGCCGGGGTTGGCCTCGGCGAAGTGGTAGTGGGAGCCGACCTGGACGGGGCGGTCGGCGGCGTTGAGGACGGTCAGACGGGTGACCTCGCGACCCTCGTTGTAGACGATCGGGTCCTCGGCGAAGAGGATCTCTCCGGGAATCACGGCGGCTCTCCCCGTCAGACGATCGGGTCGTGGACGGTGACGAGTTTGGTGCCGTCCGGGAAGGTGGCCTCGACCTGGACGTCGTGGATCATCTCGGGGATGCCCTCCATCACGTCGTCGCGGGTGAGGAGTTTGCGTCCGGAGGCCATGAGTTCGGCAACCGTGCGGCCGTCGCGGGCGCCTTCGAGGATGTGCGACGTGATGAGGGCGACCGCCTCGGGGTGGTTGAGCTTCAGCCCGCGGGCCCGGCGCTTCTCGGCCACGTCGGCCGCCACGTGGATGAGCAGCCTCTCTTGCTCGTGCGGGGTCAGTTGCACGTCCCACCTCACAGTCCTCGCTCCGGCCCGTGCGGGGCCCGGTCGCCGCAGCCACGAGCAAAGTCCCTGGTGGCGTGGATCGGCAGGCTAGTTGGGCCGCGTTTCAGGCACGTTAACCGAACTGTGATCCTCCATGCCCGTCAACGCCCGTAGACCCTCCCCCAGGATCTCGGTGGGCGCCGGGCCGAACAGGGCCTGCTGGGCGATGAAGCCCATCGCGGTGGCCATCATCGTGCGGGCCACGTGGTCGAGGGCCACGTCCGGACCCATCATCCCGGCCTCCTGGTAGGCGCCGACGATCCGGGACCAGGTCTCCTGGACGGCGCCGTAGCCCTCGCGCAGAACGGCGGCGAGGTCGTCGTTGCGCAGCGTCTCGGCCCACACCTGGAGGACCAGCCCCGGCAGGGCGGGCCGGCCGTCCACGGTGAGGTCCTCCTTGGCGGCCAGGACGCGACCGAGGACCGACGTCACGAGAAGGTCGGGCGGCGGGGGCGGGCTGCTGCGGGCGGCCTCCTCGAAGCCCCCGTGCACCTCGGCGAGCACCTCGCCGACGATCGCGGCGATGAGCTCCTCCTTGCCGCTGAAGTAGCGGTAGACGGCCCCGGCCGACAGGTCGGCCTCCTTCAGCACGTCCTGCATGGACGTGGCGTGGAACCCGTTGCGCGCGAAGCAGCGCGCGGCGCCGTCGAGAATCTGCCGGCGGCGGGCGTCGAGGTGTTCCTGGGATACGCGGGCCATGCGCCCCAACCTAAAACGAACATTCCTTCTTGACAAGGGACAGCGCCGGCGAGACGGTGGGAGCACATCAAAAACGAACGATCCTTCTTTTTGGTCATGGAGAGGACACCCCTCATGTCCGCTGTCCCCAGCAGGCCCAACGCCCGTCGGCTGATCGCGGCCGTCGTTCTCGTCCCGGCCCTCGCCGCCCTCGCCCTGTGGGCCTTCGCCTGGCCCGCCGCCCGTACCGCGCCCCACGACCTGCCGTTGGGAGTGGCCGGACCGCCTGCCGCGACGGCCCGCATCGAACGGCAACTGACGCAGCACAAGGGCGCGTTCGAGATCCACCACTACGCCGACGAGACCGCCGCCCGCCGCGCCGTCGAGGACCGGACCGTATACGGAGCGGTCGCGGTGACCGCCCACGGCCCGGAACTGCTGACCGCTTCGGCCGCGAGCCCGATGGTCGCGCAGCTGCTGCACCAGGCGGTGGCCCAACGGGCACTGGCCGGAACACAGGTCCGGACCGTCGACGTGGTCCCCGCCCCCGCGACGGACCCGCGTGGCGCTGTCCTCGGCTCCAGCGTGCTGCCCCTCGCCCTGGCCGGGATCGCGGCCGGCGCGGTGGTGACGCTGCTGGGGCTGCGCGGTACACGCGCCGTGACCGCGCTGGTCGGCGCCGCCGCCCTGGCGGGCGCGGTGGCAGCCGGTATCGCGCACAGCTGGCTCGGGGTGCTGACCGGCGACTGGTGGACGGAGGCCGGTGTGCTGGGTCTCGCGACCCTGGCCGTCAGCGCCGCGGTCGCCGGGCTCGCCGCCCTGCTCGGACAGGCCGGTCTGGGGCTGGGCGCGGGCGTGGTGATGCTGCTGGGCAACCCGTTCTCGGGCGCGGCCTCGGCGCCGCGGCTGCTGCCCGAGCCGGTGGGCACGATCGGTCAGTGGCTCCCGCCGGGCGCGAGCACGACCCTCCTGCGCTCGGTGTCGTACTTCGACGGCGCGGCGGCGACCGGTCCCGCGCTGACCCTGGCCTGGTGGGCCGCGCTGGGCCTGGGCGCCGTGCTGCTCGGCAGCGCGCTCAGGAAGCGCAGCACCTCCGCCGAGGCGGCCGCCGAGCGGAAACTCGCCCCCGTCGGCTGACCCCCCGTACCGAAGCGGCCGTGCGCCCCCGCAGTAGCGGACGGGGGCGGACGGCCTTTGTCATGCTGCGGCTCCCCTACGACGCGCCGGGCCCCCGATGGTGGGCCGCGATGCCGAAGCGCTGTTGTTCGCGGGGAGCGGACGTCACCTCGCGCACCGAGGAGACCGCGCTGATCACCTGCTCGTCGGCGGGCTGGTCGAGCGCGTCGAGCCGCTCCAGGTCGGCGGCGGAGACCAGGGCGACGAGGGGTTTGCCGTGCCGTGTCACGACGACGCGCTCGCCGCCGTACACCACCCGGTTGATCAGGTCGGCGAGTTCAGCCCTGGCTTGCGTCACCGGAATCTCGTAGGCCATACCCCCATCATAACGTCACGTACATCCTGTACATTTTTTACAGAGACAGCTCCGCGAGAGATCGTTCTGCCGCGAGGAGGGGTATGCCATGACCCGACCGTCCGCCCGTTACGTCCTGCCCGAGTTCACCGAACGCACGAGCTTCGGGCACAGGACGATGGATCCGTACTCGAAGCTGCTGGAGGAGCGCATCGTCTTCCTCGGGACGCCGATCGACGACACCTCGGCGAACGACGTGATGGCGCAGTTCATGCACCTCGAGTACCAGGACCCGGACCGGGACATCGCGCTGTACATCAACTCCCCGGGCGGCTCCTTCACCGCGATGTCCGCGATCTACGACACCATCCAGTACGTCGGCTGCGACGTGGAGACGGTCTGCCTGGGCCAGGCCGGTTCCTCCGCCGCCGTACTGCTGGCGGCCGGCACCCCGGGCAAGCGCGCCGCGCTGCCGGGCGCCCGGGTGGTGCTCCACCAGCCGGCGCTCTACGAACCGGTACAGGGACAGGCCAGCGATCTGGCCATCCAGGCCGAGGAGTTGACCCGGACGCGGGCCCGGCTGGAGGAGATGCTGGTGCGGCACACCGGGCGCAGCGCGGAGCAGGTGAGCGCGGACATCGAGCGGGACAAGATCCTCGACGCCCAGGGAGCCCTGGCGTACGGGCTGGTGGACCGGATCATCCCCAGCCGCAAGGACACCATCGCGCCGCCCAGCGGGAGGTGAGCGGCCGGTGCTCCCACCCGAACTCCCTCCGCTGCCCGCGCTCACCCGCGCCGAGGGCGAGCTGATCGACCGTTATCTCGACGTCGTCGACCTGCTGGGCCGGATCAACCCCGCGCACCACGGGGACACCTACCGCGGACTGCGCGCCGCCCAGGCGCTGGTGGCCAAGGCGGCCGAACTGCGCGACGCGCTCGCCCTGATGCACCAGCGCGGCGAGACGGAGCTGCACGCCGAGACGCTGGGGCGGGCGCTTCGGGTGCTGGACGGGGAGCGGCGCACGGCCCGGGTCACCGTGCCGCCGGACTCCGCCAGTTGACGTGCGCCCAGGAGCGCGGACGCCCCGCCGGATCACGGGGCGTCCGGACCGGCGTTGAAACGGACCAAATGGCGTACCCCCCTTTGGAGTAGACGCGGGTCCTTTTTCGCGACCCCTCAAGTTGCGCAACGCGCGTAGCCTCAGGGCGGAATGGGACATTCCATGCCTGGTCCGAGCCTCCTCGGGGTCGTCTACGCCGCCTCGAACACAGGGGTGTCCACCCGAACGGGTGAGTGGTGAGTAACAACACAAACCCCCGGTTCCATTGGGATTTTCGGACATCCGTGAGTCAAGATCCCTGTCTGACGACAAGCCCCCGCCACACCGGCGGGGCGGTCCGGGCGGACGCCGAGTCCTGCCGCCGCCCGGATGACCGGTCGACAGGAAGTGGATCGGCAGGAGTGGAGGACCCGAGCACGACGGGTCGCCGGGACGGTCACGCCATGACCGAACCCGAGCAGCCCTTGGGGTGAAGCCGCGTCAGCGGCCGGGCAACTTCGCCAGCCCGAATCCGACAGGTCATCCTTCACAGGCGGCTGACGAAGGGTTGCGCATGACTGCGCTCAATCGTGTCCCGTCGCTGATGGTCCGGGCCGGTACGGCCTCGGCTCTCACCCTGGCCGCCGTGGGCGGTACCGTCGTGATCCCGGGCGTCGCCTCCGACGCCGCGGCCGCGACGCCGGCGACCAAGGCGCTTCAGGTGGCGGCGTCCAAAAAGGGTTCCCCGTACAAGTGGGGGGCCACCGGGCCTCGCCGCTTCGACTGCTCCGGCCTCACGCTGTACTCGTACAAGGCGGCGGGCAAGAAGCTGCCCCGTACGGCGGCCCAGCAGTACAACAAGACCCACCACATCTCCGCGAAGAGCCGCAAGGCGGGAGACCTCGTGTTCTTCCACTCGGGGTCGAACGTCTACCACGTGGGCATCTACGCCGGGCAGGGCAAGATCTGGCACGCCCCCAAGACCGGGGACGTGGTGAGGCTGCAGAAGATCTGGACCAAGAGCGTCTGGTACGGCCGGGTCAGCTGACTCTCCCGTGGGGCGGCGGCGGACCTGACCCGCCGCCGCCCCACGGGCCTGCCGGGGGCCGGAATGGTTACCCGTACCCCATGGACCACCACCATCCGTCCGCACGCAACGAGACCCCGCTGGAGCGCGCCGACCGCAACTTCGTCGAGCTGCTGCAGGAGCTGCGCGTCACCCAGACGGGCGTGCAGATCCTCTTCGCCTTCCTGCTGAGCCTGGCCTTCACCCAGCGCTTCACCTCCCTCGACGCCTTCCAGCGCGCCACATACGTCACCACGCTGCTGCTGGCGGTCCTCGCCGCGGCGCTGTTCACCGCCCCGGCCGCGTTGCACCGCACGCTGTTCCAGAAGGGCGCGAAGCCGCTGATCGTGCAGGTCTCCTCGCGACTGGCGACCGCCGGCCTGGGGGTGCTCGTCCTCGCGTTCACCGGATCGGTGCTGCTGGTGGTGGACGTGACCACGGACCTCACCGGCGGGCTCGCGGCGGGCGCGGCGACCCTGGTGGTGTGCGTGGGGCTGTGGGGGCTGCTGCCGCGTCTGGTGCGCCGTGCCGCGCGCCTGCAGACCGGCTCACGGACCATGGAGCCAGGGACGGAGGACGCGGCCGAGCAGAGGGACGACCGGGAGATGGCTCACCGGCCGTAGAGACGGGCGGGAGGGACGGGCGGCAGGGACGGGCGGTGAGGACGACGGGCCGTGGAGGCGCCGCCGGAGGCTACGGCTCCTGCTGCCCCGCCGTGACGGGCTGCGCCGGTACGGTCCACGGGAGCTCGATGGAGACCGTCTTGCCGCCCTCCCTGGTGGGCCGGACCAGCAGTCTGCCGCCGCACTCGGCGGCCAGCCAGCGGATGATCACCATGCCCCGGCCGTTGTCCTGCTGAACGGCCGCCGGCAGCCGCTTGGGGAAGCGCGGATGGCTGTCGGTGACCCCGATGCACAGGTGTTCGTCACGGTCGAGCCGGATGTCGACCGTGAAGGTGGGGGACTGACCGAAGGTGTGCTGCACGGCGTTGGTGGCGAGTTCGGAGACGATCAGACGGATGGCGTCGGCGATCTCCGTGTCGGCCTCCAGCCCCCACTCCACCAGGGTCGTGACGACATAGCCGCGGGCCGCGGAGACCGAGGCCGGCTCGCTCGGCAGAGTGACGGATGCTTCCAGATGGTCTGCCATGACGACGACGTCCCTTTCCCACGGGACCGGAGTCCGACACGGAGCGGATGGTTCGAGTACGGTCCCGGACTGGTGCTTCTTCGCCAGACTGCCATTACCGCGCCGGTCACGGTGCCGATCCACCAAGATATGCATATATCTGTCGCTCAAAGCGGTGAACTCTGCGACGAGAGACCGTATTTGGGTGGCCCGGAAGGAGTAAGGAGTAGCGCATGCTGCACGGTCCCGCGGTGCGCCGTCGGAAGCTGGGCACCGAACTGCGTGCGTTGCGCACGGGCGCGGGGCTCACGAGCGGTGAGGCGGCCCGGCTGGTGGGCTGGCACCAGTCGAAGGTGAGCCGTATCGAGACCGGCTCCAGCGGGGTGAAACCGGCCGATGTGCGGTTACTCCTGGACGCGTACGGCGTCGCCGACTCCCAACTACGGGAGTTGCTCCTGGTGTTGGCGGGGCCCGACGAGGGCGCGGGGCGGCATCACTGGTGGCACGCCTACCGGGGGGTGCTCCCGCCTACCTACCGCGACTTCATCAGTCTGGAGTCCCAGGCGAGCGCGATGCGCACCCTGGAGACCTCGGTGGTGCCGGGGCTGTTGCAGACGCCCGAGTACGCACGGGCGGTGACCCGGGCCGTCGTCGGCGGTCCGGACGACGAACGGCTGGACGCGCTGGTGGAGGTGCGGCTGGCCCGGCAGGACGTGCTCAGGTCGGATCCGCCGCTGGAGCTGAGCGCGATCCTCGACGAGGCGGTGCTGCACCGCGAGATCGGCGGCCCGGACGTCATGGCCCGTCAGCGGCAGCGGCTGATGGAGGCGGCGCGGCTGCCCCAAGTGCGGCTCCAGGTACTGCCGTTCACGGCCGGGGCCCATGTGGGCATCACCGGGCCTTTCGTAATCTTTTCATTTTCGAGCACTTCTGATCTGGACGTGGTTGTTCTCGACCACTTGACGAGTAGCCTCTACCTCGAACGGAAAGAAGACCTCCAGGCCTATACGGAGGCCTTCAACTCCCTTCGCATCCACGCCCTTTCGCCCGAGGACTCGTTGGATTACCTCGCCGGTCTGGACGACGGCGCGTAAGGAGGCACCCATGACCGCACTGCCTCGGACCCTTCCCACCAGCACCGATCCCACCAGCACCGACCTGCACGGCGTGCGATGGCTGCGCAGCAGCTACAGCACGGGAGCGAACAACTGCGTCGAGACGGCGCTGCCGCACTCCGGCCCGGCGGCCGGGCTGCTCGCGGTGCGCGACTCCAAGGACCCGGCCGGACCCGCGCTGCTCTTCTCCCCCGAGAGCTGGGCGGAGTTCACCGCCGCGTTCCGGTCCTAGTCACCTAGTGAACAGTTTCTGATCGGTTTTGATCGGACGAGGCTCGGCCGTGTTCACGCCGACTCATGGTCGCGTTTCCCCGATCACCCGTACAGCGTGTTCCACCTGCGCCTCGGAGAGGTCCGCGCGGGCGGTGAGCCTGAGCCGGGAGATGCCGTCGGGCACGGAAGGAGGACGGAAACAGCCCACGGCGAGGCCTGCCGTACGGCAGTCGGCCGCCCACCGCACGGCCCCCTCCGGGGACGGCGCGCGCACCGAGACGACCGCGGCGTCGGGACGTACCGCCTGATGGCCCGCGGCGGTCAGCCGTGCGTGCAGGTCGGCGGCCACCTCACGGGCCCGTGCCGCCCGCTCCGGCTCACGGCGCAGCAGCCTCAGCGCCGCGAGGGCCGCGCCCGCCGCCGCGGGGGCGAGGCCCGTGTCGAAGATGAACGTCCGGGCCGCGTTGACCAGATGGTCGATGACCCGGGCCGGGCCGAGGACCGCTCCGCCCTGGCTGCCGAGCGACTTGGACAGCGTGACCGTGACCACCACGTCCTCGGCGCCCGCCAGGCCCGCCGCCTGCGCGGCGCCCCGGCCCCCGTCGCCCAGGACGCCGAGTCCGTGCGCGTCGTCGACCACCAGACCGGCACCGCGCTCCCGGCACGCGGCGGCGTACGCGGCCAGCGGGGCGGCGTCGCCGTCGACGGAGAACACCGTGTCGGACACGACGACCGCGGGGCCCTCGCCCGTCCGCAGCGCCTTGCGCACCGCCTCCGGGTCGGAGTGCGGCACGACCTGGGTGACACCCCGGGCCAGCCGGCAGCCGTCGATCAGCGAGGCGTGGTTGCCCGCGTCGGAGACGATCAGCGAGCCGTGCGGGGCCAGCGCGGTGACGGCGGCGAGGTTGGCCGCGTACCCGGAGGAGAAGACCAGCGCCGCCTCGAACCCGCAGAACTCGGCCAGCTCCCGCTCCAGTTCGGTGTGCAGTTCGGTGGTGCCGGTGACGAGCCGGGAGCCGGTCGCGCCGCCGCCCCAGGTCCGGGCCGCCGCTGCCGCGCCCTCGGCGACCTCGGGGTGCCGGGCGAGGCCCAGGTAGTCGTTGCTCGCGAGGTCCAGCAGCGGCGAGTCGGCCGGGCGGGGCCGCAGGGTCCGTACGAGTCCGGCGCGGCGGCGCAGCTCCGCCTGCTCGTCGATCCAGCCGAACGCCATGGCTCCTCCGGGGATTTTGTAGGCAGTGGACAGACACTAGTCGCACGGGCCGCACCCCATGGTGTGGCAATCCACACACGGCGAAGTGCGGCTCTTGTTCACTCTCTCCTTGGCCCGGGACGGGTCGGTAGGACAGGATCGGCTCTCATGGACCTGCTGAACACGCTGGTGGACAAGGGGCTTCGGCGCGAGCTGCCGACCCGCGAGGAAGCTCTGGCCGTCCTCGCCACTTCCGACGACGACCTGCTCGACGTGGTGGCCGCGGCCGGAAAGGTGCGCCGGCACTGGTTCGGCCGCCGGGTGAAACTGAACTACCTCGTCAACCTCAAGTCCGGCTTGTGTCCCGAGGACTGCTCCTACTGCTCGCAGCGCCTCGGGTCCGACACGGGGATCCTCAAGTACACCTGGCTCAAGCCCGAGCAGGCCTCCCAGGCCGCGGCTGCGGGCCTCGCCGGCGGCGCCAAGCGGGTGTGCCTGGTGGCCTCCGGGCGCGGTCCGACCGACCGGGACATCGACCGGGTCGCGGGCACCATCAAGGCGATCAAGGACCAGAACGAGGGCGTCGAGGTGTGCGCCTGCCTCGGTCTGCTCTCCGACGGCCAGGCCGAGCGGCTGCGCGAGGCGGGCGCGGACGCCTACAACCACAACCTCAACACGTCGGAGTCGACGTACGGGGACATCACGACCACCCACACCTACGCCGACCGCGTGGACACCGTGACCAAGGCGCACGCGGCCGGGCTGTCGGCCTGCTCGGGTCTGATCGCGGGCATGGGCGAGAGCGACGAGGACCTGGTCGACGTCGTGTTCTCGCTGCGCGAGCTGGACCCGGACTCCGTTCCGGTGAACTTCCTGATCCCGGTCGAGGGCACCCCGCTGGCCAAGGAGTGGCACCTCACCCCGCAGCGCTGTCTGCGCATCCTGGCGATGGTGCGGTTCGTCTGCCCGGACATCGAGGTGCGCATCGCGGGCGGCCGCGAGGTCCATCTGCGCACCCAGCAGCCGCTCGCCCTGCACCTGGCGAACTCGATCTTCCTCGGCGACTACCTGACCACCGAGGGTCAGGCCGGCCAGGCCGACCTGGAGATGATCGCGGACGCCGGGTTCGAGGTGGAGGGCACCGACCAGGTGACCCTGCCGGAGCACCGGGTGACGGCCGGCGGCGGCTGCGGCTCGCACGAGAGCGCGGGCTGCGGGTCCCACGACGGCGCCGGGTGCGGCTCGCACGAGGCCGGCGGGGTGTGCGGTACGGCCGCGGTCGCGGCGGAGCCCCGCACCGACCTGGTCGCCGTGCGCCGCCGGGGTGCCGGAACGGACCTCGCGCCCAATGCCTGACCTGCCCGTCCCCGAGCTGCTGGAGCTGGACCGGCGGCACGTCTGGCATCCCTACGGGCCGATGCCCGGCCGGGCCGAACCGCTCGTCGTGGAGTCGGCGAGCGGGGTGCGGCTGCGGCTGGCGGACGGCTCGGGCGAGCTGGTCGACGGCATGTCGTCCTGGTGGTCGGCGATCCACGGCTACAACCACCCGGTGCTCAACGAGGCCGCGCGCGAGCAGCTCGGCCGGATGAGCCATGTGATGTTCGGCGGGCTCACCCACGAGCCCGCCGTACGCCTGGCGAAGCTTCTGGTCGACATGTCTCCTGACGGTCTGGAGCATGTCTTCCTCGCCGACTCCGGCTCGGTGTCGGTCGAGGTCGCGGTCAAGATGTGCCTGCAGTACTGGCGTTCCCTCGGCCGGCCCGCGAAGCGGCGGCTGCTGACCTGGCGCGGCGGCTACCACGGCGACACCTGGCAGCCGATGTCGGTGTGCGATCCCGAGGGCGGGATGCACGAGCTGTGGACCGGGGTACTGCCCCGCCAGGTGTTCGTCGACCCGCCTCCGGCCGAGTACGAGGAGGCGTACGCCGACCTGCTGCGCTCCGCGATCGCCGAGCACGCCGGCGAACTCGCCGCCGTCGTCGTCGAGCCGGTGGTTCAGGGCGCGGGCGGGATGCGGTTCCACTCCCCCGCCTATCTGCGGGTGCTGCGCGAGGCGTGCGACGCGCACGACGTGCTGCTGGTCTTCGACGAGATCGCCACCGGCTTCGGCCGGACGGGCGCCCTGTTCGCCGCCGAGCACGCGGCCGTCACACCGGACGTCATGTGCGTCGGCAAGGCACTGACCGGCGGCTACCTGACCATGGCGGCGACCCTGTGCACCCCGAGGGTCGCCGACGGCATCTCGCGGGGCGAGGTCCCGGTGCTCGCCCACGGCCCGACCTTCATGGGCAACCCGCTGGCCGCCTCCGTGGCCTGCGCCTCGATCGGGCTGCTGCTCGGCCAGGACTGGCTCGGCGAGGTCAAGCGCATCGAGGTAGGGCTCCGGGAGGGGCTGGAACCGGCGCGTGAGCTTCCGGGTGTGCGGGACGTACGGGTCCTGGGCGCCATCGGGGTCGTGCAGCTGGACCACGCCGTCGACATGAAGGCCGCCACGGAGGCGGCCGTGCGCGAGGGCGTGTGGCTGCGGCCCTTCCGCGACCTGGTCTACACGATGCCGCCGTACGTCACCGGGGACGCGGACGTGGCACGGATCGCGCGCGCGGTGTGCGCGGCGGCGCGGGAGGGTTGAGATGCCGGTACTGGTGATCACGGGCACGGGGACCGAGGTCGGCAAGACGATCACGACGGCCGCGGTCGCCGCCGCCGCGGTCGCCGCCGGCCGCTCGGTGGCGGTGCTGAAGGCCGCGCAGACGGGGGTACGGCCGGACGAGCGCGGGGACGCCGACGAGGTGGCGCGGCTCGCGGGAGCCGTGACGGCGACCGAACTCGCCCGCTATCCCGAGCCGTTGGCGCCGGCGACGGCCGCGCGGCGGGCCGGGATGACTCCGGTGCGTCCGCAGGACGTCGCCGAGGCCGCCGCCAAGCTGGCCGCCGAGCACGATCTGGTGCTCGTGGAGGGCGCCGGCGGGCTGCTCGTGCGGTTCGACGAGGCGGGCGGGACCCTGGCGGACGCGGCGCACCTGCTGCGGGCGCCGGTGCTGGTGGTGGCGACGGCCGGTCTCGGCACCCTCAACACCACGGAACTGACGGCGCGTGAACTGCGGCGGCGGAGCGTGGAGTTGCTGGGCGTCGTCATCGGCGGCTGGCCGGACTCCCCCGATCTGGCGATGCGGTGCAACATCACCGACCTGCCGGACGTCGCCGGAGCCCCGCTGCTGGGCGCCCTTCCCATGGGCGCCGGCTCCCTCGCCCCGGCCGACTTCCGCACCAAGGCACCGGGCTGGCTGGCGTCCCGCCTGGACGGCACCTGGGACGCGGAGGCGTTCCGCACGCGGGAGGCGCCGTAAGGGGGCGCGGGTCGCCCCGGCCGGTCTCGCATGACCCGCCGCGGGGGTGCACGGGGCCCGTTCGGGGGACAATCCCCATAAGGCCCGTCCTGCGGAGGAGGTCCTCATGCCGCTACGGTCCCCCGGCTCCGGCTCCGTGAAGGCGGCCCGGGCTCCCGTGCACCACCCGCTGTTCGCCCGTTACTACGCCCGGGTCAGCGTCTCGGCCGAGACCCGGATGGGGATGGGCGCGATCCGTGACCGGCTGCTGGCGGGGCTGTCGGGCCGCGTCGTCGAAATCGGCGCGGGCAACGGGCTCAACTTCGCGCACTATCCGAGCACCGTCTCGGAGGTGGTCGCCCTCGAACCGGAGCGCGGTCTGCGGCAGTTGGCGGTCGAGAACGCCCTGCGCGCCGAGGTGCCGGTCGACGTCGTGCCGGCCGCCGCGGAGGCGCTGCCGGTCAAGAGCGAGGCCTTCGACGCGGCGGTGGTGTCACTGGTGCTGTGCAGCGTGCGGGACGTGCCGCGGGCGCTGGCCGAGGTACGGCGGGTGCTGCGGCCCGGCGGAGTCGTGCGGTTCTTCGAGCACGGCCGGGGCGGCGGTCCGGCGATGACCCTCACCCAGCGGCTCCTGGACCGCACGCTGTGGCCGCCGCTCAACGGCGGCTGTCACCTCGCCCGCGACCCGGTCGCCGCCCTGCGTGCCGCCGGGTTCGAACTCGGCCCCTACCGGCGGCTGTTGATGCCGGAGTCCGGACCGACCCTGCCCACCTCGTACTGCGTGCTGGGCACGGCCTGGCGGCCCCCGGCCGAGGAAGCGGCCGCGGACGCAGACGCGTGATCAGACCGTCCACTGGCGCAGTTCGGCGGCGATGTCGTACACCGTCGCCTCGCCGCTCTTGACCAGGCGGGCCAGTTCTCGGACCTGGACGGGCGAGGTGGCCACCTTCAGGCCGCTGGCGACGAGATAGGCGTAGGCGACGGCCGAGGCGAACAGGGCGTTGGAACGCTCCAGCGCCGGTACGTGGATGAGGAGTTGGAGCAGGGAGGCGGCGCGCGCGTGCGGGCTGTCGTAGACGGGCACGTCGAATATCTCCGCCTCGTGGCGGGCGACGGCCGCGACGAGGGCGCCCCAGTCGGTGACCTGGGGGTCCCCCGGGGTGTTCTGTTCGGCGAGCATGAGAAGCCAGGCGAGGTCGATTCTGAGGTTGCTCAAGGGATCAGCGGCGACCTTCGCGCGTGCCCTCGTTCTCCGCGCCGAACTCGTCCGCGAAGACCGACTCGTACTGCTTCATGAAGTCGGCCGCGGCCTCGACGAAGGTGTGCCCCACTTCGCCGGTGTCCTGTCTGACCAGTTCCTCTATGTAGCGGTTGACGCTCATCCCGCGGGCCAGGGCGCGCTCGCGGGCGGCGCGGGCGGTGCCCTCGTCCACTCTCACGTTCAGTTGCGTCTTCGCCATACCTCGAAGCTAGCGCCGAGGTGCTAGCACGGCAAGAGGCACGTGCCCTCCGGCCCAGGGTGGAGGATGCCCCTTACACCGGTATCGGGGGCCCGACCTGGGGTGGAGACCGGTCCGACCGCAAGGGGGATACCAGGTGTGGGCGGGATCACACTACGCTCGGGCGGGACGCGGGAATCGGCACGTCCTGAGGAGGAGACGGCCTTGTCCACATCTGCTGCGGAGCACGCCCCCGGTCACGCACCGGCCGACGGGATCGCGGCCCGCGCCCGCGGGCTGACCAAGGCCTACGGCTCGGGCGAGACGACGGTGCTGGCCCTGGACTCGGTGGACGTGGACATCGCGCGCGGCCGCTTCACCGCCGTCATGGGCCCCTCGGGCTCCGGCAAGTCCACGCTGATGCACTGCCTCGCGGGCCTGGACACGGTCTCGGCGGGTCAGGTCTGGCTCGGTGACACCGAGATCACGGGGCTCAAGGAGCGCGAGCTGACGCGGCTGCGGCGGGACCGGATCGGGTTCATGTTCCAGTCGTTCAACCTCATTCCGACGCTCAACGCGGCCGAGAACATCACCCTGCCCATGGACATCGCCGGCAAGAAGCCGGACGAGAAGTGGCTGGACCAGGTCATCGACACCCTCGGCCTGCGGGACCGTCTCAAGCACCGGCCCTCGCAGCTGTCCGGCGGCCAGCAGCAGCGCGTGGCCTGCGCGCGGGCGCTGGCCTCGCGGCCCGAGCTGATCTTCGCCGACGAGCCGACCGGCAACCTGGACTCGCGGGCCGGCCTGGAGGTGCTCGCCTTCCTGCGCCAGGCCGTCGACGAGCTGGGGCAGACGGTCGTCATGGTCACCCATGACCCGGGGGCCGCCGCCCACTCCGACCTGGTGCTCTTCCTCGGCGACGGACGCATCGTGGACGAGATGGAGCGGCCCACGGCGGAGGCCGTACTGGAGCGGATGAAGCGGTTCGACGTCATCCGTGGTCAGTTCGGCGACAAGGACGAGGGCGCGGACGAGGACACGGACGGACGGGAGTAGGCCGGTGCTCAGGGCGACGCTGCGGAGCTTCCTCGCGCACAAGGGCCGGCTGCTGCTCTCGGCGCTCGCGATCATCCTGTCCGTGGCGTTCGTCGCGGGCAGCCTGATCTTCTCGGACACGGTGACCCGCACGTTCGACCGGCTCTTCCACTCCACCGCCGCCGACGTCACCGTCTCGCCGAAGGAGGACCTGAAGTCCTCCGTGCCGACCGGCGAGACCCGGACCGTGCCCGCCGAGCTGGCACGGCGGCTGGCACGGGTCGACGGGGTCAGGTCGACCCACGCGGAGGTGGGCGTCCAGAACGTCACGATCGTCGACCGGCACGACAAGTCGGTGGGACCCACCACCGGCGCGCCCACCATCGCCACGGACTGGTACCTGACCGACCGCAGCCCCGTGCGGCTGACCTCCGGTCACGCGCCGCACGGTGGGGGTGAGGCGCTGCTCGACGCGGACACCGCCGACAAGCGGCACGTGCGGATCGGCGACCCGCTCACCGTGATGGCCCAGCCCGGCACCTTCCGCGTCCGCGTCGTCGGGATCGCCACCTTCACCACCACCAACCCGGGCGCCGCCCTGGTCTTCCTCGACCCCCAGGTGGCCGCCGTCAAGCTGCTCGGCTCCCCCGACCGGGCCACGAGCATCTCCGTGTTCGCCGCGAAGGGCGTGACCGACCCCCGGCTCAAGCAGCGCGTCAGCGCCGTGACCGGCACCAGCGACTACGACGTGCGAACGGCAGGTGAGCAGGCCAAGTCCTCGGCGGCGCAGCTGGGGGGCTTCCTCGACGTCATCAAGTACGTGATGCTCGGCTTCGCGGGCATCGCGGTCCTGGTCGGCATCTTCCTGATCGTCAACACCTTCTCCATGCTGATCGCCCAGCGCACCCGTGAACTGGGCCTGCTGCGCGCCCTGGGCGCTGACCGCCGGCAGGTGCGCCGCTCCGTGCTCACCGAGGCGGTGCTGCTGGGTCTGGTCGGCTCGACGCTGGGCCTGGCGGCCGGGATCGGGCTCGCCGCCGGGCTGATCAAGCTGATGGGCACCTTCGGCATGAACCTCACGACGGCCGAGATGGTCGTCGGCTGGGCGACACCGGTCGCCGCGTACGTCGTCGGGGTCGGCGTCACCTTCGTCGCGGCCTACCTCCCGGCCCGGCGCGCCGCCGGTGTGTCGCCGATGGCGGCGCTGGCGGACGCCGAAGTGGCGGGCCTCGGACGTCCCCTCAAGGTCCGCGCCGTGGCCGGGTCCGTCGTCGGGGTCCTCGGGGTCGCCGCGCTGGCGGGCTGCGCCGCGTCCTCGAAGACCGCCCAGGCGGCCTCCCTGCTGGGGCTCGGCGTGGTCCTGACGCTCATCGCGACGGTGATCGCCGGACCGCTCCTGGTCCGGCCGATGATCCGGGTGCTGGGCGGGGCCTTCCCCGCGCTGTTCGGCTCGGTCGGCCGGATGAGCCAGCGCAACGCCCTGCGCAACCCCCGCCGCACCGGCGCCACCGCGGCCGCGCTCATGGTGGGTCTGGCCCTGGTGGGCGGGATGTCGGTGGCCAGCGCCTCGATGTCCCGGTCCTTCGACCGGCAGATCGACAAGACGCTCGGCGCCGACTTCATGGTGCAGAACAGCAACTTCATGCCGTTCAACCAGGAGATCACCGACAGGGTACGGGCGACGGACGGCGTCCGTCTCGTCGTCAGGGAGCGCTTCACGGCCGTCGCGGTACGGCTGCCGGACGGCAAGCGGGTCGAGACGACGGCCGCGGGCTTCGACCCGAGACTCGACGACGTCGCGCACATCACCTACACCCGGGGGGACACGGCGTCCGCGCTGGCGGACGGCGGCATCGCCATGGACGCCAGTTTCGCCGACGACCACCACGTACGGCTGGGCAGCGTGCTGCCCGTCGAGTTCCCCGGCCGGCAGACCACCCGGGTCCGCGTCGGCGCCCTGACCAACCAGGATGGCTCCAGCGGGTTCGGCACCCAGGGCGGCCTGTACTTCGGCATCGCCACCGTGGAGAAGTACGTGCCGGGCGGGCAGGACAGCGTGCTCTACGTCGACAAGGCCGCCGGCACCAGCGCCGACCAGCTGCGCAAGAACCTGGAGACCACGCTCAAGCCGTATCCGCAGGTCCAGGTCCGCGACCAGGCCGACTACAAGAAGCTGATCCACGACCAGATCGCCGTGCTGCTCTACCTGGTGTACGCGCTGCTCGGGCTGGCGATCATCATCGCGGTGCTCGGCGTGGTCAACACCCTCGCGCTGTCGGTGGTGGAGCGCACCCGGGAGATCGGCCTGTTGCGGGCCATCGGGCTCGCCCGGCGGCAGTTGCGGCGGATGATCCGGCTGGAGTCGGTGGTGATCGCGGTGTTCGGCGCGGTGCTCGGGCTCGCGCTGGGTCTGGTGTGGGGCGTGTGCACCCAGCAGGTGCTGGCGCTGCAGGGCATGAAGGCGCTGGCGATCCCCTGGGGCACGATCGTCGCGGTGGTGATCGGCTCGGCGGTGGTGGGTGTCGTGGCGGCCCTGCTGCCCGCCTTGCGTGCGTCGCGGATGAACGTGCTGGCGGCCATCGCCCATGACTGACGGAATCGCGGTGAGCGCCCAAGTCCCCTGACGACGAGGAGAGTTCGTGCCGCGTCCGTTCCGCTTCGGCATCAGCCTGATCGACCTCGCACCCGCCGGCCAGTGGCGCGCCAAGTGCCGCCGGGCTGAGGAGCTCGGTTACGACGTGATCCTCGTCCCCGACCATCTGGGCATGGTGGCGCCCTTCCCTGCGCTGGTCGCGGCCGCGGCGGTGACCGAGCGGCCCCGGCTGGGCACGTTCGTGCTCAACGCGGGCTTCTGGAACCCGACGTTGCTCGCCCGCGAGGTGAGCACGACCCAGGCCCTCACCGGCGGACGGCTCGAACTCGGGCTCGGCACCGGGTACGTCCGGGCGGAACACGAGCAGGCGGGTCTGCCCTGGGGTTCGCCGCGCGAGCGCGTGGACCGTCTGCGGCGCACCGTCGAGGAGCTGGAGCGGCTGCTCGCCGCCGAGGAACCCCGGGTGCCGCTGATGATCGGCGGGAACGGCGACCGGATGCTGCGGCTCACCGCCGAGCACGCGGACATCGCGGCCTTCACGGGGGCGCGTCTGGTGCCGGGCAGCACGACGGGGCGGCTGGAGCCCTTCACGGCGGCGGAGGTCGAGTGGAGCGTGGCCCGCTATCTGCGGCTGGCCGAGGGACGTGACAGCCCGGCCGAGCTGAATCTGCTCGTGCAGATGGTGGTCGTCACCGACGACCGGGAAGCCGCGGTCCGCCCCGTCGTGGAGCGGGTGCCCGACACGAGTGTGGAAGAGGCGCTGGAGCTGCCGGTCCTGCTGGTGGGCACCATGGACGAGATCGTCGCCCAGGTGCTGGAGCAGCGGGAGCGGTACGGCTTCTCGTATCTGACGGTCCTGGAGCCGTACATGGAGGCGTTCGCCCCGGTCATGGACCGGCTGCGCGGGCGCTGAGCGTCCGGATGCTGGAATTCCGTGTCCCGGCCGGCCGCCGGTGCTGGGATCGCCGTATGACTGAACTGCGCACACGAGCCGCGACGCCCGACGACCTCGACACCGTCCTCGCCTTCTGGAAGACGGCCGCGGAGGGCACCAGCATCAGCGACGACCGGGACGGTG
Organism: Streptomyces gilvus; assembly: GCF_022513565.1. Lineage (GTDB taxonomy): Bacteria > Actinomycetota > Actinomycetes > Streptomycetales > Streptomycetaceae > Streptomyces > Streptomyces gilvus. Next base: position 97,670 of record NZ_JAKWBE010000014.1, read on the forward strand.
TGGAGCGGCTGGTGGGCCGTGACCCCGAGGCGCTGATCCTGGCCGAGCAGGACGGCGAACTGGTCGGCACGGTCATCGCGGGCTTCGACGGCTGGCGCTGCCATCTGTACCGGCTGGCGGTGCATCCGGGGCGGCGACGGCAGGGAATCGGCTCGGCACTGCTGGCGGCGGCCGAGGAGCGTTTCGTACAGCTCGGCGGGCGGCGCGGGGACGCGATGGTGCTGGTCCGCAACGAGACGGCGCACCACGCCTGGCGCGCGGCCGGGTACGAGCCCCAGGAACAGTGGCGGCGCTGGGTGAAGCCCCTCGCCGACTGAACCACTTTGCTCATCCTTTACCATGGGTGGACCCTTCGGTCCCCGCGTCGGGGACCACCCGGTCCCGCATGAAAGGTGTGAGCGTCCGCCCATGGGCGAGCCCCCCAGTAGCACGCGCCGTGTCCGACATCGCGCGATCCTCCCCGCCCTGCCCGACGATGGGACGGAGGTGACCCGATGACCGAAGTGCTCCTGCTGCTCGTGGCGATCCTGCTCTCGCTCGCCTGCGGCGCCTTCGTCGCGGCCGAGTTCTCCCTGACCACGGTCGAGCGGGGCGAGCTGGAGCGGGCCGCGGAGCGCGGCGAGCGGGGCGCCTCGGGCGCCCTGAAGGCCGTACGGAACCTGACGTTCCAGCTCTCCGGCGCCCAGCTCGGCATCACCGTCACCAACCTGGTCGTCGGCATGCTCGCCGAACCGTCCATCGCCAAGCTGATCGCGGGCCCGATCCAGGCGCTGGGCCTGTCGCGCTCCGCGGCCGAATCGATCGCCCTGGTGCTCGGTACGGCCCTGTCGACCGTCTTCCTGATGGTCGTCGGCGAGCTGGTGCCGAAGAACTGGGCCATCTCCTCGCCCCTGGCCATGGCCAAGCGGGTGGGCAACGCGCAGCGCTGGTTCAGCGCGGCCTTCCGGCCCTTCATCACCCACCTCAACAACACGGCCAACCGCGTGGTGCGCCGCTTCGGCCTGGAGCCCGCCGAGGAACTGGCCTCGGCGCGCAGCCCCCAGGAGCTGGCCGCGCTGGCCCGGCACTCCGCGCGGGCGGGGGCCCTGGAGGCGGACACCGCGGAGCTGTTCGTACGGACCCTGAACCTCGCCGACCTGACGGCGGAGAACGTGATGACCCCGCGCGTGCAGGTCATCGCCCTGGACGCCCAGGCCACCTGCGAGGACGTGGCCAACGCGACCCGCGCGACCGGTCTGTCCCGCTTCCCCGTCCACCGCGGCGGCCTCGACTCCGTCGTCGGCACCGCGCACATCAAGGACGTGCTGGCCATACCCGCCGACCGTCGGCTGCGCGTACCCGTCTCCGAGATCATGCGCGAGCCGCTGCTCGTCCCGGAGACGCTCACCGTCGACCGGCTGCTCGACCGGCTGTCCGGCAAACGGACCATGGCCGTCGTGATCGACGAGTACGGCGGCACCGCCGGCGTGGCCACCCTGGAGGACATCGTCGAGGAGGTCGTCGGCGAGGTGCGCGACGAGCACGACCCGCACGAGACACCCGACCTCGCCCCGGCGGGCAGCGACGACGACGGCCGCGCCCTGTACTCGGCCGACGGCTCCGCCCGTGTCGACCAGCTCGCCCGCGTCGGACTCCGGGCGCCCGAGGGGCCGTACGAGACGCTGGCCGGCCTGGTCGCGACCGAGCTCGGCCGCATCCCGGCCACCGGCGACACCGTCGACGTCGCCGGATGGCGGCTGGACGTGGTGGACGCCTCGGGGCGCCGGGCCGCGCGGGTGCTGATGCACGCGCCGTTCGACGACAGCGCAGAGCGAACCGTCGAGGAGGGTGGGAAGTGACCGCCGTACAGCTGCTGATCGGCCTTCTGACGCTCGTCGTCAACGCCTTCTTCGTCGGCGCCGAGTTCGCGCTGATCTCGGTGCGCCGCAGCCAGATCGAACCGCGCGCCGAGGAGGGCGACCGGCGGGCCAGGAGCGTGCTGTGGGGTCTGGAGCACGTCTCCGCGCTGCTGGCGGCGGCCCAGCTCGGCATCACGCTGTGCACCCTGGTCCTCGGTGTCGTCGCCGAGCCGGCCATCGCGCATCTGCTGGAGCCGGTGTTCCACGCCGTGGGCGTGTCGAAGAGCGCGGGGCACGTGGTGTCCTTCGTGATCGCGCTGACCCTGGCGACCTATCTGCACATGCTGCTCGGCGAGATGGTGCCGAAGAACGTCGCGCTCGCCGAGCCGGTGCGCAGCGCGCTGCTGCTCGGGCCGCCGCTGGTCGCCCTGTCCCGGGCCCTGCGCCCGGTGATCTTCGCGGTCAACGCCTTCGCCAACACGCTGCTGAGGCTGCTGCGGGTGGAGGCCAGGGACGAGGTCGCGGCGACCTTCTCGGACGCCGAGCTGGCCCGGATCGTGCGGGACTCCGGCGAGGCGGGCCTGATCGACGACCGTGCGCTGGAGCGGCTGAGCGACGCCCTGGAGCTGGGCCGGCGTCCGGTGCGCGATGTCGTCCTGCCGCTGGAACGCGTCGTCTACGCGCGCGTGGGCGTCACTCCGGAGGCGTTGGAGCGGCTGTCGGCCGAGTCGGGCTTCTCGCGCTTCCCGGTCGTCGACGAGGGCCGCCGGATCACCGGCTATCTGCATGTGAAGGACGCCCTGGACGCCCCCGGACGGGACGTGCCGTTCCGGGTGCGGGACATGCGGCCCATCGCACGCGTGCGGGCGGCCACCCCGCTGGACGACGTCCTCACGGCGATGCGCGGCGGCCGCACCCATCTCGCCGCCGTGCTCGGTGAGGACGGGCGGCTGGAGGGGCTGGTGACCATGGAGGACGTGCTGCGGGAGCTGTTCGGACAGCCCGCCTGACCCACGGGCACCGGGAGGCCGACCGACCGGCGGGTATGGCAAGCGGGATACCATCTCATCCGCCATGCAGAAGAACCCCACGCACACCAGCCTCGTCGCGGTCGGCGACTCCTTCACCGAGGGCATGTCGGACCTCCTCCCGGACGGCTCCTACCGGGGCTGGGCCGATCTCCTGGCCGGCCGGATGGCCGCCGTGACCCCCGGTTTCCGGTACGCCAACCTCGCCGTGCGCGGCAAGCTGATCGGGCAGATCGTCGAGGAGCAGGTCGACGTGGCGGCGGCCATGCGGCCCGATGTGATCACCCTGGTCGGCGGGCTCAACGACACCCTGCGGCCCAAGTGCGACATGGGCCGCGTGCGAGGGCTGCTGACGGAGGCGGTGGAGCGGCTGGCGCCGTCCTGCGAGCAGCTGGTGCTGATGCGCAGCCCCGGCCGGCAGGGCCCGGTCCTGGAGCGGTTCCGGCCGCGCATGGAGGAGCTGTTCGCCACCGTCGACGAGCTGGCCGCACGGCACGGCGCCCTGGTCGTCGACCTGTACGGGGCGCCCTCGCTGGGCGATCCGCGGCTGTGGGACGTGGACCGGCTGCACCTGACGGCGGAGGGACACCGCAGGGTCGCCGAGGCGGTGTGGCAGGCGCTCGGCTACGACCCCGAGGACACCGAGTGGCGCACCCCGATGCCGGCCACCGTGCCGCCCGGCTGGCTCGCCCGGCGCATCGCGGACGCGCGGTTCGCCCGGCAGCACCTGATGCCGTGGATCGGCCGCCGTCTGACGGGCCGCTCCTCGGGCGACGGCCGCCCCGCCAAACGACCGGACCTGCGGCCCTACGACGGCCCGGTGGCGTGACCCTCATGGCGACGCGGGTGATCAACCTCAGGGGCCGCATCCACGACTTCGGCCCCCGGCTGGAACTCGCCCCCGAGGACGTCGTCTACGTCGGCCGCCGCTGGACCCTGGGCGGCTGGGACCTGCCCCGGCACCGGCTGTACAACCCGTTCGCGTACGACACCCCCAGCCGCCGCCGGGACGGCACCCGCGCGGAGGTCATGGCGATGTACCGGGCGTATCTGCTGGAGCGTCCCGAGCTGCTGGAGCTGGTGCCGGAGCTGCGCGGGCGCACGCTGGCCTGCTGGTGCGCGCCCGAGCCGTGCCACGCGGAGGTGCTGGCGGAACTCGCGGACTCGGCCGGTGATATGTGACATAGCACTGGGATTCTCAGTGCTATGTCACATACCACCGGCCCTCGTAGCATCCGACGAACCGGGCCGCGGCGCTGGCCTGCACGAATCGCCAGTAGAATCCATCCACGTGACTTCCGCTCCCGCCAAGCCCCGCATCCCGAACGTCCTCGCCGGACGGTACGCCTCCGCCGAGCTCGCCACGCTCTGGTCGCCCGAGCAGAAGGTGAGGCTGGAGCGGCAGCTCTGGCTCGCCGTGCTGCGGGCCCAGAAGGACCTCGGCATCGAGGTGCCGGACGCGGCGATCGCCGACTACGAGCGCGTGCTCGACACCGTCGACCTGGCCTCCATCGCCGAGCGCGAGAAGGTCACGCGGCACGACGTGAAGGCGCGGATCGAGGAGTTCAACGACCTCGCCGGGCACGAGCACGTGCACAAGGGCATGACCTCCCGCGACCTCACGGAGAACGTGGAGCAGCTGCAGATCCGGCTGTCGCTGGAGCTGATGCGCGACCGCACGGTGGCCGTCCTCGCCCGTCTGGGCAAGCTGGCGGGCGAGTACGGCGAGCTGGTCATGGCCGGCCGCTCGCACAACGTCGCCGCGCAGGCCACCACGCTGGGCAAGCGGTTCGCGACGGCCGCCGACGAACTGCTCGTGGCGTACGGCCGGGTCGAGGAGCTGCTGGGCCGCTACCCGCTGCGCGGCATCAAGGGCCCGGTCGGCACGGCACAGGACATGCTGGACCTGCTGGGCGGCGACGCGGCCAAGCTCGCCGAGCTGGAGAACCGGATCGCCGGACACCTCGGCTTCTCGCAGGCCTTCACCTCGGTCGGCCAGGTCTACCCGCGCTCACTGGACTACGAGGTCGTCACCGCCCTCGTCCAGCTGGCCGCCGCCCCCTCCTCGCTGGCCAGGACGATCCGGCTGATGGCCGGGCACGAGCTGGTGACGGAGGGCTTCAAGCCGGGCCAGGTCGGCTCCTCCGCGATGCCGCACAAGATGAACACGCGGTCCTGCGAGCGCGTCAACGGCCTCATGGTCATCCTGCGCGGCTACGCCTCCATGACCGGCGAGCTGGCGGGCGACCAGTGGAACGAGGGCGACGTCTCCTGCTCGGTGGTGCGCCGGGTGGCCCTCCCGGACGCGTTCTTCGCTCTGGACGGTCTGCTGGAGACGTTCCTGACGGTGCTGGACGAGTTCGGCGCGTTCCCCGCGGTGGTGGCGCGCGAGCTGGACCGCTACCTTCCCTTCCTCGCCACCACCAAGGTCCTCATGGGCGCGGTGCGTGCCGGTGTCGGCCGCGAGGTCGCGCACGAGGCCATCAAGGAGAACGCCGTCGCCTCCGCGCTGGCGATGCGCGAGCAGGGCGCCGAGCGCAACGAACTGCTCGACAAGCTCGCCGCCGACGAGCGCATCCCCCTCGACCGCGCCCAGCTGGACGCGCTGATGGCCGACAAGCTGTCCTTCACCGGCGCCGCGGCCGCCCAGGTCGCCGCGGTCGTCGGCCGCGTCGAGGAGATCGTCAAGCAGCACCCGGAGGCCGCGGGCTACACGCCGGGGGCGATCCTCTGACCCGCTTCACCCAGGAGGAACTGGAGGCCGCGCGCGACCGTCTCGTCCCGGACGTGGTCGCGGACGGCCTTCATGTCCTGTTCTGCGGCATCAACCCCGGCCTGATGACGGCGGCGACGGGCCACCACTTCGCCCGCCCCGGCAACCGCTTCTGGCCGGTGCTGCACCTGTCGGGTTTCACACCCCGGCTGCTGAAGCCCGCTGAGCAGGGGGAGTTGCTGTCGTACGGGCTCGGCATCACCAATGTCGTGGCGCGGGCGACGGCGCGGGCGGACGAGCTGAGCGCGGAGGAGTACCGGGAGGGCGGGCGGCAGTTGGCGCTGAAGGTGGCGCGGCTGAGGCCCCGCTGGCTGGCGGTGGTGGGGGTGACGGCGTACCGCGCGGCCTTCGACGACCGCAAGGCCCGGGTGGGGCCGCAGGACCGGGTGATCGGGGACACGCGCGTGTGGGTGCTGCCGAATCCGAGCGGGCTGAACGCGCATTGGACGGCGCAGACGATGGCCGAGGAGTTCGCGAGGGTCCGGGCGGCTGCGGAGGGGTAGCCCGTCAGGGCGCTTCGACGTCGGTGACCGCGGCGAGCAGTCGAGCGGAGTCGGCATCCTCCCGGTCGGAGACGGTCAGGGTGATCCAGCGCCCCGTCCCGCCGGCCGACCAGGTGCGCAGGTCGTCCGCCAGCACGCCGAGCTTCGCCCACGGCTGGGCTATCTCCTCGCCGCGTACGAGGCGTTCCCTGAGTGTCGTGGCCCCCCAACGCTTGTTGCTGCCCAGCCGTTCGTCCAGCCGCTCTGTCATCGCCACCTCGTAGGCGTACAGGTCCTCCGGGCTCGGCCAGGTGACCGGCCCTAACGGGACCAGGAAGTATCCGGGCCCGCCGCACCCCACCTCCGTACTGCCGTGTTCCGTGGGGAAGTCCCGGACACACAGCAGGTCGAGCACGGCGAGGTCCCTCACGATGTCCATGTGATCCAGTATTGCCGCCCCCACTGACAATTGGTGAGGCGTCAGGCGTCCCGGCGCCGCACGCTCCACGCGCCCGCAACCAGCGCGGCTCCCGCCCACGACGCCGTCACCGCGAGCCCGCCCCACGGCCCGAGGAGACCGGCCCCCTCGGCGTGGAGCACCACCTGGCCCGCCCGGTCCGGCAGAACGTCCGCCACCGTGCCGGACACGTCCCCGACCACGAACGAGACGATGAGCAGGAACGGGATCAGGACGCTCAGTGTCGCGACACCGCTGCGCAGTACGGCGGTCAGGCCGGCCGCCAGCAGCGCCATCAGCGTCAGATAGACCGCGCAGCCGACGACTCCGCGCACCTCGTCGCTCCACGTCAGCCCGTCCGCCTCCGCCCCCAGCGCCGCCTCCCCGACCACCAGGCTCACCCCACCGGTGACCAGCCCCATCCCCAGCACGGGTACGGCGACGGCGACCGCCTTGGCCGCGAACCACCGCCCCCGCCACGGCACCGCGGCCAGCGTTGCGTGCAGCGCGCCGCCCCGGAACTCGGCCGCCACCGCCGTCGTGCCGAACGCGATCGCCGCGATCTGCCCGAGGTTGACGCCGAAGAACACCGAGAACAGCGGGTCGAAGTCGGCCCCGTCGCTGTCGGTCGAGGCGAGGGCGGAGAAGAGGGCGGTGGCCGGCAGGACGGCGCACAGAGCGGCGACGAGCGACCGGAGCGTACGGATCTTGAGCCACTCCGAGTGGAGCAGGGGCGTGAAGTGCATGGTCAGGCCTCCTGCATGAGTGCGGTGAACTCGGCTTCGGTTCCGGTCAGGTCCAGATAGGCCTGCTCCAAGGTGCCCTCCTCCGCCGCCAGTTCGAGGATTGGGACGCCGGCCGCGGAGAGGAGGCGGCCGATGTCGTCCACGCGCGCGTGCTCCACCGTCCAGTGCCCCTCCCCGTGCTCGACGGCCTCGTGGCCGCGGCGTGCGAGAGCGGTCGTGAGTGCCGTGGCGTCGGTCGTGCGGACCCGCACCCGGGGCCGCACGCGCGTGTCGATGAACTCCCGCATGGGGGTGTCCGCGAGCAGTCGTCCGCGCCCGAGCACCACGAGGTGGTCGGCGAAGGACGCGGTCTCGTTCATCAGATGGCTGGAGACCAGGACGGTGCGGCCCTCCGCCGCGAGCCGGCGCAGCAACGCGCGGATCCAGACGATGCCTTCGGGGTCGAGGCCGTTGGCGGGCTCGTCGAGCAGGACCACGGCCGGGTCGCCGAGCAGGGCGGCCGCAATGCCGAGTCGCTGCCGCATGCCGAGCGAGTACGTGCGCACCCGGCGGCCGGCGACCGGCGCGAGCCCCGTCTCCTCCAGCACCTCGTCGGCCCGCCGCCCCGGAATGCGATTGCTGGCCGCCAGGACCCTCAGATGGTCGCGTCCGGTGCGGGAGCCGTGCGCGGCCCGCGCGTCGAGCAGGGCGCCGACGTGGCGCAGGGGTTCGACGAGTTCCCTGTAGCGGCGGCCGCCGATGGTGGCGGCGCCCGACGTGGGGTGGTCGAGACCGAGCACCAGGCGCATGGTGGTGGACTTTCCGGCGCCGTTGGGACCGAGGAAGCCGGTGACCCGGCCGGGGCGGACACGGAAGGTGAGGTGGTCGACGGCGCGCCGGGGGCCGTGGTCCTTGGTGAGGTCGTGGACGTCGATGCTGGTCATGGCAGTAGCGTGGCCGTCGGGACCGGGCGGCCTCCTCCCCCGCCGGTGTCGTTCGTCTCCCCCGCCCGGGGGAGGTCCGGTGTCGGTGGCGGCTGGCACGATGACGAAATGGCCCGCTTTCTGCGCCCGTTGCTCCGGGGGACGACGTACACACGCCTGCTGCACCTGTGGGTGCCGATGCTGGTCGTCAGCGTGTGGCTGTATGTCGACATGTCGAGATGGTGGGTGCCGGCGGCCGTGCTGGTCCCGGTCGGTCTGGTTCCGGCGGTGCGCGTCGGCGAAGGGGTGCAGGCGCGGCTGCTGCTGACGCCCGGTGAGCAGGATCCCGGCATCACGGTGGCCCCGGCGAGGACGTGGCGGGACCGGCTGCGCACGGTGCTGTGGCTGGAGGTGCGGATGGCGCTGGGAGCGTCGGTGGCGTTCGCCTGCGTCTGGCTGCCGATCCTCAGTCACCAGCTGGTCGAGACGGCCCGCGGACGCGTCCCCGACGACGTCCCGGTCCTCGGCCAGACCCAACCCCACTGGGCGTACGCCCTGTTGGCGCCCCTGCCGCTCATCGCCCTGTACGGGGTCGTCGTCGGCCTGGGCGAGATCGTCACCGCCGTCGCCCGCCGGCTCCTCGGCCCGTCCGCGGCCGAGCGCCTGGAAGCCCTGGAGGCGCGCACCGAGCAGCTCCTGGAGCGCAACCGCATCGCACGCGAACTGCACGACTCCATCGGGCACGCCCTCACGGTGGCGGTGGTCCAGGCGGGCGCGGCCCGCGCCGCGGGCGACCCGGAGTTCACCGGCCGGGCGCTCGTCGCCATCGAGGACACCGGGCGCGCCGCGCTGGAGGACCTGGAGCGGGTGCTCGGGGTGCTGCGGGAGGCGGAGCGGCCGGTGAGCAGCCGGCCCACGCTGGCCGAGGCGGACCGGCTGCTGGAGTCCGCGCGCGGGTCCGGCGCCAAGGTCGACGTCGAGGTCTGCGGACCGCTGGAGTCGATACCGGGCCCCGTCTCCCGCGAGGGGTACCGCATCCTCCAGGAGTCCCTGACCAACGTGCTGCGGCACGCGGGCGCGGTCCCCGTACGCGTGCGCGTGGACGTCACGGACGGGACGCTCGTCCTGGAGGTCCGCAACCCGCTGCCCGCCGGTGTGTCCGGTCCGGGTCGGGGCAGCGGGCTGCGCGGGATACGCGAGCGGGCGGCGCTGCTCGGCGGCCGTGCGCGCACCGGGCCCGACGAGGGCGACTGGCAGGTACGGGTGGAGCTGCCGCTGAGTTGATCTACGCTGACCGCATGCCGGTGACCGTTCTCCTCGTCGACGACGAACCCCTCGTCCGCGCCGGTCTGCGGGCCGTGCTGGAGGCGCAGCCCGACATCGAGGTGGTGGGAGAGGCGGCCGACGGCGCGGCGGTGATCCCGCTGGTACGGCGGCTGCGGCCCGACGTGGTCGCGATGGACGTGCGGATGCCGCTGATGGACGGGATCGAGGCCACGCGCGCGGTACTGCGCACGATCGACGACCCGCCGAAGATCCTGGTCGTGACGACCTTCGAGAACGACGAGTACGTGTACGAGGCGCTGCGCGCCGGAGCCGACGGGTTCCTGCTGAAACGGGCGCGGCCGACCGAGATCGTGCACGCGGTGCGGCTGGTCGCGGAGGGCGAGTCGCTGCTGTTCCCGGCTTCCGTACGGCAGTTGGCCGCGACCCACGGTGACGCCGGCGGGAACCGGGAGGCGCGGGCGGTGCTGGAGCGGGCGCGGCTGACCGAGCGGGAGGCGGAGGTGCTGCGGCTGATGACCCGGGGGCTGTCGAACGCGGAGATCGCCGCCCGGCTGGTCGTCGGCACGGAGACGGTGAAGTCGCATGTCAGCGCCGTCCTGGCGAAGTTGGGGGCGCGGGACCGCACCCAGGCCGTGATCGCCGCGTACGAGTCGGGGTTCGTGGCGCCGGGCTGACGGGGCTCATGGGACACCGGCACTCGCCGGGTTCCGCCGTGACGAGTACGATCCGGCCAACACGCGCACGAGCTGGGAGGACGGACCGTGGGGCGGCTGACCGGCGGGGATCCCTCGCTGCTGCGAAGGATCAACTCCGCGGTGGTGCTGCACGCGCTGCGCGCCACGGACTGCGCGACGCTCACCGAGATCACCCGGGTGACGGGATTGTCCCGGCCGACGGTCGAGGGCGTCGTGGAAGGGCTGATCGAGGCGGGGTACGTGGTCGAGAAGGCCGCGGACGAGAGCGTGGTCCGCCGGCAGGGGCGGCCCGCGCGCAGGTTCCGTTTCCGGGCCGAGGCGGGACATCTGCTGGGCCTGGACATCGGCTCTCACCGCGTGGCGGCGCTCCTCGCCGACCTCGACGGGCGGGTGCTGGGCGCGGTCGCGAAGGACGTCGACGAGTCGGCGCCGGCCGACGAGCGTCTGGAGCGGCTGCGGACCGCGGTCGCCGAACTGCTGCGGCGGGCGGGTGTGCCGCGCAGCTCGCTGCGGGCGGTGGGGGTCGCCTCACCGGGGATCGTCGAGGGCGACGGCACGGTACGGCTGTGTGCCGCGCTGCCCGAGTGGACGGGGCTGCACCTCGGGGAGCGGCTGAGCCGGTCCTTCAAGTGTCCGGTGCTGGTGGAGAACGACGCGAACGCGGCGGCGGTCGCCGAGCACTGGAAGGGGGCGGCCGCCGAGTCCGACGACGTGGTGTTCGTGCTGGCAGGGCTGAGCCCGGGGGCCGGTTCGCTGATCGGGGGGCAGTTGCACCGGGGGTTCGGCGGGGCGGCCGGGGAGATCGGCGCGCTGCATCTGCTGGGCCGTGAGGCCACTCCGGAGACGCTGCTGTCCACGACCGACGAGCCCCTCCACCCGCTCGACGAGCAGGCCGTCGCCGAGGTCTTCGCGCAGGCCCGGGAGGGCGACCAGCGGGCCCGTGCCGCCGTCGAACGCTTCATCCAGCGCCTCGTCCACGACGTCGCCGCCCTGGTCCTCGCCCTCGACCCGGAGCTCGTCGTCATCGGCGGCTGGGCGGCCGGCCTCGACGGTGTCCTGGACCCCCTGCGCCGCGAACTGGCCCGCTACTGCCTTCGCCCCCCGAAGGTGACCCTCTCCCTCCTGGGCGAGGCCGCGGTGGCGACGGGGGCCCTCCGCCTGGCCCTCGACCACGTGGATGAACAGCTCTTCGCGGTGGAGGGCACGGCAACGGCCCGCCGAGGCCCCGGCCCGGGCAAGGCCCTGGGCCCGTGACCGCACTGCGGATGCCCTCAGCTGCTGGGCTGCTGCGGCAGGGTGCGCCACAGCGGGAGCACCAGCACCGCCAGCAGCAGGCATCCCGACAGCAGCAGTAACACCCGGAGGCGCCCCAGCCGCCGGGCCATCCGACGCCCACAGGGACGCCGCCCCGGCCTGCTGCCGCTCAGGGCGGCGCCGACCCGCAAGCACCGAGCATGGGCGGGCGCCCACCGGCCTCCGAGCGACGATCCCGAGCCCAGACCCCGCCCCGCACGCGCCCAGCCCCCAGCAGAAAAAACGCCGCGCGCCCCGGCCGAGTTGCGGGGCGCACGGTGTTTGTCGGTCGGCTGCGGTCAGGACGCCTGGCGTTCGGGACCCTGGTGGATCTCCACGTTGCCCGAGTCGCCGAACGTCAGCCTGCAGGTGTCGGCGCGGTACGTGGCGACGGAGTACGCGGCGATGCGGCCCTCGGCGAGGTAGCGGGTGGTGACGACCAGGACGGGCGCCCCCGGCAGCCGGTCCAGCTCCTTCGCGTCGTCCGCGCGCGCGGAGCCCAGCTCCACCGCGTTCTCCTGCCCCTCCAGCTCCAGCCGCTGCAGCTCACGCAGCACCGCACGCGCGCGTGCCGGACCGGACGGGGCGTCTATGGCGGAGAGCTCAGGCACCGAGGAGGCCGGGACGTACAGCAGCTCGGCGGCGACGGGCTGGCCGTGCGAGACCCGGGACCGGCGCACCGTGTGCACGGCCTCCTCCGGCCCCGTCTCCAGCGCGGCGGCGACGGCGGAAGGCGCGGCGGCCAGGGCGCAGTCGACGGCCTGCCAGACGTCACCGGCGGCCCCCGGCCAGGCGTGCTGCTCGGTACCGACCGCGACCCCCACGCGCGGCGGAGCGACAGTCGTACCCACACCGCGGCGGCGCTGCAGCCTGCCCTCCAGTTCGAGCTGCTCAAGAGCCTGCCGGAGCGTCGCGCGCGCGACGCCGAAGCGGGCGGCCAGGTCGCGCTCGTTCGGCAGGATCTCACCGACCGTGAACTCGGAGTCCAGTGCCTCACTGAGCACGGTCTTGAGATGCCAGTATTTCGGTTCAGGCACCGATTCCAGCTGCGTGGTCCCCACCCTGTCCTCCGCAATCGCCGTGGTCCGGCGGCGTTTTAGCGCCCTTGTTTATTAAAGGTTGTTGCACTTCTCTGCGACCATAGGGCGGCCCAAACCCTTGGTCAAGACCAATCCTCGATCCCACAGGGGCCAGATAGAGAGCGGTTACCTACGGGAGGAGCAGCGACCGCAGTTTGTCGGGGTTGCGCATGATGTACACCGCCTTGACACGGCCTTCGAAGACGTCCAGCTGGAAGACGCTGTCGGGCTTGCCGGCGGACAGCGCCACGATGGCGGGACCGCCGTTGAGCTCCATGATGCGGAACGACGGGTCCGGTACGCCCTTCGCCGCGGCGCCGACGAGGAAGCGGCCCACCTTGTCCGCGCTCTCCAGCACCCGCAGCGGCGCCCGCGCCTTCCCGCCACTGTCGCCCACCAGCCGTACGTCGGGCGCGAGCAGCTCCATGAGCCCGTCCAGGTCACCCTCCCCGGCGGCGGCGAGGAACCGCTCGGTGAGCTCCCGGCGCCGCTCGGGATCGACCTCGTAGCGGGGCCGCCGTTCCTCCACGTGCTTGCGGGCCCGCCCGGCGAGCTGCCGTACCGCCGGTTCGCCGCGGTCGAGCATGGCCGCGATGTCGGCGTAGGGATAGCCGAAGGCCTCCCTGAGGACGAAGACGGCGCGCTCCAGCGGGGACAGCGACTCCAGGACGACCAGGACGGCCAGGGAGACGGAGTCGGCGAGCACGGCCCGCTCGGCGGTGTCCGGGACGGTGGCCCCGAAGTCGGTCGCGTACGGCTCGGGCAGCCACGGGCCGACGTACGTCTCACCCCGCGCCTTGACCTGGCGGAGCCGGTCGATGGCCAGGCGGGTGGTGACCCGCACCAGGTACGCGCGCGGCTCGCGCACCGCACCGCGGTCCGCGCCGGACCAGCGCAGCCATGCCTCCTGGACCACGTCCTCCGCGTCGGCCACCCGGCCGAGCATGCGGTAGGCGACGCCCAGCAGGACGGGCCGGTGCTCTTCGAAGACATCGGTCTCGGTGTCGGTCGTCACGGCTCCATCCCATGCGACGGATGCGGGCATGTCCAGGAGGATTGCGCGTGTCCCGAAGGGGATCCCGGAGCAGAATGGGCCGCGAGCCGCCGGGGCGGTCGGCGGTCCGGACGGACGGAGGTTGCCATGCGGTACGCGGTTCTGGGCACGGGCGACGTGGGCCGGACACTCGGCGGCAAGCTGGCGGAGCTCGGCCACGAGGTGACGCTGGGGTCCCGCACGAAGGACAATCCGGCCGCCCTGGAGTGGGCGCGGGGCGCCGGTGCGGGCGCGCGGGCCGGCACGTTCGCGGAGGCGGCCTCGTCGGCCGAGGTGGTCGTGGTCGCCGTGGGCGGACGGGTGGCGCCGGCCGCGCTGGAGGCGGCCGGGGCGGAGAACCTCGACGGCAAGGTCGTCGTCGACGTGACCAACCCGCTGGCGTTCGAGGACGGGCAGGTGCGCCTCGACCCCGTGGAGTCGGACAGCGTGGGCGAGCAGATCCAGCGTGCGTTCCCGCACGCGCGCGTGGTGAAGTCGCTGAACACGGTCAACTGCAAGGTGATGGTGGAGCCCTCGCTGGTGCCGGGCGAGCACCAGGTCTTCGTGTGCGGGGAGGACGCGGGCGCCAAGGAGCAGGTGACCGGCATGCTGGGCGAGTTCGGGTGGCCGGCGCACCGGGTGCTCGATCTGGGCGGCATCCGCTCGGCACGCGGCGTGGAGATGTTCCTGCCGCTGTGGCTCGACCTGTTCCGGCACACCGGGCACGCCGACTTCAATCTGGAGGTGCGCAGGGGGCATTGAGGCGGAAGCGTTCAAGTCCGGTGGACGACCCTCCGGGGGCTACCCGTCGGTAGCAATTGCTGACAAGCTGTCTACAGCGCGTCCGTCAGCGAGCACCGAGCGAGCCCCAGTCGAGGAGCACCCATGTCCGCCACCGTCTCCTTCAAGGTCCCTTCCCCACGCGGTCCGCAGCCCGTGACCGTCGCCTACACGCGCGTGGGCCGCGGTGAGCCGCTGCTCCTGCTGCACGGCATCGGCCACCACCGGCAGGCCTGGGACCCGGTGGTGGACATCCTGGCCACCGAGCGCGACGTGATCGCCGTCGACCTGCCCGGCTTCGGCGCCTCTCCGGGACTGCCGGAAGGGCTGGGCTACGACCTGCCCACCACCACGGCCGTGTTCGGCGCGTTCTGCGAGGCGCTGCAGCTGGACCGGCCGCATGTGGCGGGCAACTCGCTCGGCGGCCTGCTCGCCCTGGAACTCGGCCGCGAGCAGCTCGTACGGTCCGTCACCACGCTCTCCCCCGCCGGGTTCTGGTCGGAGGCCGAGCGGCGTTACGCCTTCGGGGTCCTGCTCGCGATGCGCCGCATAGCGCAACGTCTGCCGCTACCGTTGGTCGAGCGGCTGTCCCGGTCGGCGGCCGGCCGCACGATGCTGACCAGCACCATCTACGCCCGCCCGGGCCGCCGTTCACCGGAGGCCGTGGTCGCCGAGACCCTCGCGCTGGCCGGCGCCACCGGGTTCGACGCCACGCTGAAGTCCGGGGCCACCGTCCTGTTCCGGGACGACATCCCCACGATTCCCGTCACCGTGGCCTGGGGCACCCGGGACATGCTGCTCGTACGCCGTCAGGGCGTGCGCGCCAAGCAGATCATCCCCAGGGCGCGGCTGGTGCGGCTGCCCGGCTGCGGGCACTGCCCGATGAACGACGACCCGGCGCTGGTCGCCCGCGTCCTCCTCGACGGCAGCCGCTGACCCCGTCCGCCCCCCGGGTCAACGCCCCCGACCCGAGGGCGACTCCGGCGCCCACGAGGGCGCTGCCGACGGCCTGGGCGGGCCCGTAGGCGCCCGTTCCGACGAGCGGGGCGGTGCAGGCGGCGGCGACCGGGATCAGGCCGGAGAACAGCGTGGCGCGCTCGACGCCGATGCGCTGCATGCCCATGTACCAGCACACGAAGCCGACGACGGTGACGACCGCCGCCTGCCACACCAGCGCGGCGGCCTCGACGCCGTCGGGGCGGCGCAGCCACGCCGTACCGTCCAGCAGGAGTCCGACCACCGCCGACTCGGCCGCGGCGAGCCCGCACACGGTGGCCGACAGCAGCCGGGGTCCGAGCACCCGCAGCACGGGCACGGCCAGGACCGCGAATCCGACCTCGCCGGCGAGCGCGCAGCCCGAGAAGGCGAGCCCGGCCGCGTCCGTACGGCCCCATCCCTGGACGGTGAAGGCGCCGAGGGCGACCAGTGACGCCCCGTACAGCACCCGGCGCCGGGGCCGCCGTCCCGCCAGGAGCGGCACGAGGACGGCGACGATCACCGGTGCGCAGCCCACGAGCACGCCGGGGACCGCCGGTTCCGCGCTGCGTTCGGCGGCGATGACGGCCAGGTTGAAGCCGACCATGCCGCTGGCGGCCAGTGCCGCGAGCCGCACCCACTGGCGGGCGGTCAGCGCCCGAAGCCGACCCGCCGCGTCCGCGCCGGCCAGCGGGGCGAGGAGCAGACAGGCCGCTCCGTAGCGCAGGAACTGCCCGCCCGCGTACGGGTAGTGGCCGAGGACGCTGTTGGCGGTGAAGGAGCCGCCGACGAGCACACAGGCGAGGGCGGCGAGGAGGGCTCCGCGGGCGGTGGTGGCGTTCATGGCGGTGACGCTAGGGAGCCGGGCGGCCTGGTTTAAGGTCCACTTCCATGAGGCCATCGGGGACCAATCCGTGCGGCACGGCGGAGTCCGCCGTCTCCCCCGCCTGGGAGCTGCTGCTGCCGGCCGCCTCCGCTCCGGCACGCACGCGTGGCCGTTCCCTGCAGGCGGCGCTGCGGGAGGCCGTGCGGTCGGGACGGCTGCCGCCCGGGACACGGTTGCCGTCGAGCCGGGATCTCGCCGCCGACCTCGGGGTGTCACGGGGCCTGGTCACCGAGGCGTACGAGCAGTTGACGGCGGAGGGGTACCTGCGCAGCGGCCGGGGTGCCGGCACCTGGGTGAGCGGTGCCGTACGGGCGGCCCGGCCACGCGCGCGTGACCTCGCGCCCCGCTCGCCCGACGCTGCGGCCGACTTCGTGCCCGGCACACCGGACCTGTCGCTGTTCCCGCGCGCGGCCTGGGCGGCGGCGCAGCGGGGTGTGCTGGCCGAGCTGCCGCACCAGGATCTCGGCTACCCCGATCCGCGCGGGCTGCCCCGACTGCGTACGGCGCTGGCGGAACTGCTCGCGCGCCGGCGGGGTGTGGTGGCGGACCCGGAGCGGATCGTGGTGGTCTCCGGAGTGGCGCAGGCGACGACGCTGCTCGGATTCGCGCTCCACGCGCGGGGATTGCGCACGGTGGGCGTCGAGAACCCCGGGAGCCCCCAGCACGACGCCCTGTACGCCGCGGCCGGCGTTACTACCGTGCCCGTGCCCCTGGACGACGAAGGGCTCCGCGTCGGTGCGCTGCGCGAGTCGGGCGTACGGGCCGTGGTGACGACCCCCTCGCACCAGTTCCCCACCGGCATCGCCTACTCGGCGCGCCGCCGGGCCGAACTGCTCGACTGGGCGCGCTCGGTGGACGGACTCGTGCTGGAGGACGACTACGACGGGGACTTCCGCTACGACCGCGCCCCCGTCGGCGCCCTGCAGGGCCTCGACCCGGAGCGGGTGGCCTACACGGGGTCGGTCAGCAAGTCGCTCGCCCCGGGGCTGCGGCTCGGCTGGCTGCTCGTACCGGAGTCGCTGGCCGACGAGGTCGTCGAGCGCAAGCGCACCATGGACCTCGGCCATCCCACCCTGGACCAGGCGCTGTTCGCCCGCTTCGTGGAGCGCGGCGACTACGACCGCCAGCTGCGCCGCTGCCAGCGCGCCTACCGCGAGCGGCGGGACGCGCTCGTCGCCGCGCTGGCGGAGCACCTCCCGGGATCGGAGGTGTCGGGCATCGCCGCCGGACTGCACGTCATCGCGACGCTCCCGGCCCGGTACGGCCCCGAGGAACGCTTCCTCGCGCGCGTGGCCGAAGCCGGTGTCGCCGTTCGGCCGCTGACGGACTACACGCACGCGCGTGCCCGGCAGGACGACGGGGTCGTGCGACTCGTTCTGGGATACGCACATCTGTCCCCCGCACGGATCCGAGCGGGTGTGCGATTGATGGCCGAGTAAGCGATTTCAGCGCCCCGGCGGTCAGTTGTTCACTTGTGGTTTGCGTGTGCGCTGCGACGCCCCAGTAGGTGTGGGACCGCAACACTGGCCGGATCCCGTCCCTGGAGGCGCATTCATGTCGCACCGCCCGTTCCCCGCCCGCCGCAGCGTGCTGCGCGGCTCACTCGCCGCGTCGGCGGCCCTGACCCTGCCCACCGCCCTCGGCGCGGCGCCGGCGTTCGCCCTGTCGGGGCGGCCGAAGGCGAGCTGGGGGGTGCAGGCGGGAGACGTGAGCACCGACTCCGGGCTGGTGTGGGTGCGTTCCGACCGGCCCGCGCGGATGATCGTCGAGACGTCCGCGACCGAGTCGTTCCGCAACCCGCGCAGATGGCACGGTCCGCTGCTGGGCGAGAGCTCGGACTTCACCGGCACGACCCGGCTGCACGGGCTCCCCGCGGGCGAGCAGATCCACTACCGGGTACTGCTCGCCGACCCGGACGACCCGCGCCGCACCGGCGAACCGGTCACCGGCACCTTCCGGACGGCGCCCGTCAGGCGCCGCAAGGGCGTCAGGTTCGTGTGGTCCGGCGACCTCGCGGGCCAGGGCTGGGGCATCAACGAGTCCATCGGCGGCTACCGCATCTTCGACGCCATGGCCAAGGTCGACCCGGACTTCTTCCTGTGCAGCGGCGACAACATCTACGCCGACGGCCCGATCGCGGCCACCGCCACCCTGCCCGACGGCAGCGTCTACCGGAGCGTCACCACCGAGGAGAAGTCGCACGTCGCGACCACCCTCGCCGACTACCGGGGCAACTTCCGCTACAACCTGCTGGACGCGGCCCTGCGCCGGTTCAACGCCCAGGTGCCCAACATCATCCAGTGGGACGACCACGAGGTCCGCAACAACTGGTACCCGGGCGAGGTCATCGGCACCGGCACCCCCTATCCGGCCGGCACCAGGCTGGACGACCTGGCCGTGCGCTCGCGGCAGGCGTTCTCCGAGTACTTCCCCATCTCCACGATCAGCGGCCGCCCCGACGGCCGGATCTACCGCAAGGTCAGCCACGGTCCGCTGCTGGACGTGTTCGTGCTCGACATGCGCACCTACCGCAACGCCAACTCGCCCGACAACCAGACCACCGACCCGGTCGGCATCCTCGGCCGTGAGCAGTTGGAGTGGCTCAAGCGCGAGCTGGCGAAGTCCCGCGCCGTGTGGAAGGTCATCGCCAACGACATGCCGCTCGGCCTCGTCGTACCCGACCCGGTCGAGGGCAAGCCGAACCTCGAGGCGGTCGCACAGGGCGACCCGGGCGCGCCGCTCGGCCGCGAGCTGCAGATCGCCGAGCTGCTGCGGTACATCAAGCACCGGCGGATCACCGGCACGGTGTGGCTGACGGCGGACGTCCACCACACCTCGGCCCAGCACTACGCCCCCTCGCGGGCCGCGTTCAAGGACTTCGAGCCGTTCTGGGAGTTCGTCTCGGGCCCGCTGAACGCCGGCGCCTTCCCGGCCAACGCGCTGGACGGCACCTTCGGCCCCGACCGGGTGTTCGTCAAGGCGCCGGCCGCCTCGAACGTGTCACCCGCCGAGGGCTACCAGTTCTTCGGCGAGGTCGACATCGACGGTGACAGCGGGGAGTTGACGGTGCGTCTGCGCGAGTACGACGGCACGGTGTTGTTCACGCGGACGCTGCAGCCGGGCCGGGTCGGACAGTAACTCCCGTACGCTTGTTCCAGGGCCGCGTACCGGCGTCATCCCTCGGCGCGCGGCCCTGAGCAGGAAAAGACTCCACCAAAAGGTACATAAGTACGCTTTACCCATCAGTCACAGTGCGTTCGTGATCACGCAACACGTTTCCTTCACAGTGGCTGTATGAGTCGAGAAATATCTGATGTGCCGCGTGCGCAGCGCAGGAACCTCGCCGGCCTCGCCACGGTGTTCCACAGTTGGTGGTCACGCCGCCACGGTCACGCACCCCCGGCACCCGATACCGACGCCCGGTCGCTGCCTGCCGAGCAGCAGGCCGGGCCCCGCGCCGGCGTGCTGTGGCGGATGCGGACGACCGTGAAGGACGAACCCGGATCGCTGGCCGCGCTGTGCACGGCGCTGGCCGCACGGCAGGTGGACATCCTGAGCCTGCAGACGCATCCGCTGGCCGAGGGCACGGTGGACGAGTTCCTGCTGCGGGCTCCGGGCGAGCTGGAGGCGTCCGAGCTCACCCGGGTGGTCTCGGCGGCCGGCGGCACGGACACATGGATCGAGCGGGCCGACGCCCATGACCTGGTGGACGCTCCGACCCGGGTGCTGGGCCTCGCCGCCCGGACCGCACTCGACGCGGCCGAACTCCCGCTGACGTTGCGGCAGTTGGTAGGACGGTGCACCATCCGGCAGACGCCCGCCGCGCCGGCCGGCGGCGGCCGGGCAGCGGAGGACGTGCCGGTGGAGGGCGTGCTGGAGGACACCGTGATGCGGCTGCGGGCGCCGGAGGGTGGAGTGATCACCGTGGAGCGGCCGTATCTGCCGTTCACCCCGACCGAGTTCGCGCGGGCGCGGGCGCTGGTGGAACTGGACGCCCGGCTCGGTCCCCGCCTGCCGCACGGCCACGACGTGCTGACGCTGCCCGAAGGCAACGACATCACCGTACGGCGGGCGGACACGCGGGATCTGGAGGCCGCGAAGGAGATGCACGAGCGGTGCTCGGCGCGGACGCTCGGGCTGCGGTACCACGGGCCGGTCGGGGACGCGGACCGCTATCTGAACCACCTGCTGAACCCGCGGTTCGGCCGGACGCTGGCCGTGCAGACCGCGTCCGGGCGCATCGTCGGGCTCGGGCACCTGTTGTGGGACGGCGACGAGACCGAGGTCGCGTTGCTGGTGGAGGACAAGTGGCAGCGGCGGGGGGTCGGAGCGGAGTTGCTGCGCAGGCTGGTGGGGATGGCGGTGTCCACCGGGTGCGAGAGTGTCTATGCCGTGACGCAGGCGTCCAATACGGGGATGGTCGCTGCCATGCGGGGGTTGGGGGTTCCTCTCGACTATCAGGTCGAGGAGGGGACGCTGGTGATCACGGCTCGGCTGGATGTGGATGCGCGGGTGATCACTGGGGCCGAAGCGCCGTAGGGGGCGCGGTGTGAGTGGCCTGTGCGGGTGCGTTGTGGCTGGTCCCGCCCCGCGGCGGAGCCGCACATTGACACAGCCCCGCGCCCCTGGAGGGGCGCTGGCCCAGCGCCTGATTCAGATCCGCCCAGAGATCTTCCACATCCTCCAGGCCCACCGATATGCGCAGTAGGTGGTCGGTTACGCCTGCGTGCCTTCTGTCCTGCCCGTCCACTATGCGGTGGCTGATGGAGGCGGGGTGTTGGATCAGGGTGTCCACGCTGCCGAGGCTTACCGCGGGGGTGATCAGGCGGACCGCGGCTATGACCTCGTGGGGGGCGGTCGTGGTTTCGAAGGCGATCATGGCGCCGCCGATGCGGGGGTAGTGGACGCGGGTGACGCGGGGGTCGGCGGTGAGGCGGCGGGTCAGTTCGGCGGCGGTGGCGGAGGCCGCGTGGACGCGGACCGTCAGGGTGGCGAGGCCGCGGAGGAGGAGGTAGCCCGCGAGGGGGTGGAGGATACCGCCGGTGGCGAATCGGATCTGGCGGAGGCGGCCGGCGAACTCCTCGTCGCAGGCCACCACGCCCGCCATCACGTCGCCGTGGCCGCCGAGGTACTTGGTGGCGCTGTGCAGGACCAGGCGCGCGCCCTGTCCGGCGGGGCGCTGCAGGACCGGGGTGGCGAAGGTGTTGTCGGCCAGGAGGGGGACCGAGCCGCAGGCGTGGGCCACGGCCCGCAGGTCGACCTCGGCGAGGGTCGGGTTGGCCGGTGACTCGACCATGACCAGGCCGGTGTCGGGGCGCAGGGCGTCCGTGATGCCGGCCGGGTCGGTCCAGGTGACCTCGGTACCGAGCAGACCGGCGGTCAGCAGATGGTCACTGCAGCCGTACAGGGGGCGTACGGCGACCACGTGCCGCAGGCCCATGGACGCCCGTACGAGCAGGACGGCGCTGAGCGCGGCCATGCCGCTGGCGAAGGCGACCGCGGACTCGGTGCCCTCGAGACGGGCCAGGGCGGTCTCGAAGCGGGCCACGGTGGGGTTGCCGAGGCGGCCGTAGACGGGCGGGCCCTCCGGCTCGGCGCCGGTGGTGGCGAAGGCGTCGATGCGCGCGGCCTCACCACGGCTGTCGTACGACGGGTAGGTGGTCGACAGGTCGATGGGCGGGGTGTGCAGGCCCTGCCGGGCGAGGTCGTCGCGGCCGGCGTGGACGGCCTCGGTGGCCAGTGCTCTCGTGGAGTCCATGCGGGGAAGAATGAACATCAGGCGGGTGGTGGGGGGTGAGTCCCGTGCTACGTTCGGGCGATGGGTGAATCCGTCGTACTGGATCCGGTGGACCTGCATCTGCTGCGGTTGTTGCAGAACGACGCCCGGACGACGTACCGCGATCTCGCCGCGCAGGTCGGGGTGGCGCCGTCGACGTGTCTGGACCGGGTGACGCGGCTGCGGCGGGCGGGTGTGATCCTCGGACATCAGCTGCGGCTCGATCCGGCCAAGCTGGGGCGGGGGCTGGAGGCCCTGCTGTCGGTGCAGGTCAGGCCGCACCGGCGGGAGTTGGTGGGGCCGTTCGTGGAGCGGATCAGGGCGCTGCCGGAGTCCCGTACCGTCTTCCATCTGACCGGGCCGGACGACTATCTGGTGCATGTCGCCGTCGCCGACATGGCGGATCTGCAGCGGCTGGTGCTGGACGAGTTCACATCACGGCGTGAAGTGGCGCGCGTGGAGACGCGGTTGATCTTCCAGCAGTGGGACTGCGGGCCCCTGCTCCCGCCTTCGCCGTCGGCTCAATCGGGGTGACGTGCGGCGGGCCGTCGTACGAGGATGGGCCCATGTCTGAGATCAAGAGCCCGCTGCCCCGTGAGGTCGCCGACGCCTACGTCGACGACCTCGTCGCCCTCGATCCGATCACCGGCACCTTCCTCGGCGTGAAGGAGAGTTCGAGCAGGCTGCCCGACCTGTCACCCGCGGGCGAGGAGGCCCAGGCGGAGCTGTCGCGCACGACCCTGCTCCGGCTGGCCGAGGCGGAGCGGCTGCCCGGCGCGGACAGTGACATCGAGCGCCGGTGCGCGCGGCTGCTGCGCGAGCGGCTGACCGCCGGGCTCGCCGTGCACGAGGCCGAGGAGGGCCTGCGCGCCGTCAGCAACCTCAGCTCCCCCGCGCACGCGGTCCGGCAGGTGTTCACCGTGACGCCGGCGCAGTCGGAGGAGGACTGGGCGGCGATCGCCGAGCGGCTGCGCGCGGTGCCTGCCGCGCTGGCGGGCTACCGGGAGTCCCTGGCCCTCGGGCTGGAGAAGAAGCTGTACGGCGGACCCCGGGCCACCGCCACCTTCGTCCAGCAGCTAGGCCAGTGGGCCGACGCGGACGGCGCGGGGCACGGCTGGTTCGAGCAGTACGCGGCCGCGGGGCCCGGGGCGCTCCGGTCCGAGCTGGACGCGGCGGCCCGCTCGGCCGGCGAGGCCGTCGTCGCCCTCCGCGACTGGGTACGGGACGTGTACGCCCCGGCCGTCGAGGGCGCGCCGGACGTCGTGGGCCGCGAGCGGTACGGCCGCTGGGTCCGCTACTTCAACGGCACCGACCTCGACCTCGACGAGGCGTACGCGTACGGCTGGTCCGAGTACCACCGGCTGCTGGGCGAGATGCGGACCGAGGCCGAGAAGATCCTGCCCGGCGCCGAGACCCCGTGGGTGGCCCTCGCCCACCTCGACCGGCACGGCACGCACATCGAGGGCGTCGACGAGGTCCAGCGCTGGCTGCAGTCCCTGATGGACGAGGCGATCGAGAAGCTGGACGGCACCCACTTCGACCTGGCCGAGCGGGTACGGCGCGTCGAGTCCCGGATCGCCCCGCCCGGCAGCGCGGCGGCGCCGTACTACACGCCCCCGTCGGACGACTTCACGCGGCCCGGGTGCACCTGGCTGCCCACCATGGGCCAGACCCGCTTCCCCGTCTACGACCTGGTGTCCACCTGGTACCACGAGGGCGTGCCCGGTCACCATCTGCAGCTGGCGCAGTGGAAGCACGTCGCCGCGGACCTCTCCCGCTACCAGGCCGGCGTGGGCATGGTCAGCGCCAACGCCGAGGGCTGGGCGCTGTACGCGGAGCGGCTGATGGACGAGCTGGGCTTCCTGACCGACCCGGAGCGCCGGCTCGGGTACCTGGACGCGCAGATGATGCGGGCCGCGCGCGTGATCATCGACATCGGCATGCACCTGGAGCTGACGATCCCGGGCGACTCCCCCTTCCATCCCGGGGAGCGCTGGACGCCCGCGCTGGCGCAGGAGTTCTTCGCCTCTCACAGCAGCCGTCCCGCGGACTTCGTGGAGAGCGAGCTGACCCGCTACCTGTCCATGCCGGGCCAGGCCATCGGCTACAAGCTGGGCGAACGGGCCTGGCTGCTGGGCCGGGAGAAGGCGCGCGAGCGCAAGGGCGACGCCTTCGACCTCAAGACCTGGCACATGGCAGCCCTCTCGCAGGGCTCGCTGGGCCTCGACGACCTGGTGGACGAGCTGGCCGGTCTGTGATCAACGCCGCCACCCCCCTTCCGAGTTGACGACCTCGCCGGTGATCCAGTCCGCCTCGTCCGTGGCCAGCCACGCGATGAGGCGGGCCGGGTCGTCGGGCATGCCCCAGCGGCCGGCGGGGAAGCGGGCGGCGACGGCCTCGTGGACCTCACCTGACGCGTAACCGGTGTCCACGGGGCCGGGGTTGACCGTGTTCACGGTGATCGCGTGCTCGGCGAGCGTCGTCGACAGGGAGCGGGTGATGGAGGCGAGGGCGCCCTTCTGGAGGGCGTAGGCGATCTCGCCCGGCATACCGCCTGCCAGGTCCTGCCCGGAAGTCATCATCACGACGCGTCCGCCGGGTGTGCGCGGCGGGAGTCGGGTGCGCAGACGGGCGTACGCCTGGACGAGGAGCAGCACGGAGCGGGTGTCGACGGCCCAGTGCGCGTCCAGCATCGCGGCGTCGATCGTGTCGAGGGTGCCGTCGCTGCCGCTGAGGGCGTGGTTGGCGACGAGAATGTCGAGCCGGCCGCCGAGCGCGGACGCGGCCGTCGCGATCAACTCGGCGGGCGCGGACGGGTCGCTGAGGTCGCCGGGGCCGGCGAGGACGCGCGCCCCGGGATCGCCGAGCGCCGCGCGCACGGAGGCGATGACGTCCTCGGGGCGGTCGGCGCCCCAGGGCATGGCGGCGTCGTGCGGTACGTGGTGGTGCAGGTAGACGCTCGCGCCGAACGCCGCCAGCCGCCGGGCGACGGCGTGTCCGATGCCGTCACGTCTGCTGGCGCCGGTCACCAGGGCGGTACGTCCGCGCAGCGGCAGGGGGTCACGGCGCAGGTCTTCGGGGGCGGGGTGCGGAAGTGGGGGCATGGGCCACCATGATCCGGACGTCACCCGCGGACCGCACGTGGTTTTCCGGCGCCGGCTGTCAGCCCTGCTCGATCCGCCGCAGCTGTACGAGGCCCAGCCAGGTCTCCGGTCCCGGCTGGACGTTGGCCGCGCGGACCGCGTAACGCCCCGGTACGAGTGCGACCTTCAGGCTCTCCGTCCGCTCGGTCCCGCTGCCCGGCCAGGCGGAGTCGAACAGGACGACGGTGCCCGGCACGTCCCAGCTGAGTTCGTGCTTCCAGTCCGCCGTGGCGAGGGCGGCCGGGACGCCGGCGAGCAGTTCGTCCTCGGAGTTGGCGGCGCACCAGCGCACGAAGGCCGCGTGCTCGGGCAGATAGGCGGTCGAGGCCGGTTCGTCACCGAGGACCAGGGCCGCCGAGTCACCGACCGGGAGCAGTCCCACCACGCCGTCGACCTCGCAGGCGCGGTCGTAGTCGGAGGCGGCCTCCTCACCATCGGCACCCGCCCAGAACGGCAGCACCGTCTCCGGCACGGCGATGAGCGGACCGCCGCCCGACTCGACCCACTCCAGCGTTCCGGGATCCGCGTATCGCACCATGGCGCAGAACCGTACACGGACGGGGCGTGAGCGGAGATCATGTGTGCTCGCCATCCGCAAAGCCTCCGCAACGACCACGCTCGGCGGCCACGCTCGGGGGCACGCGGACCGGTGTCGCTCCGGGGTCACTCGCCATGGCCACGCCGAGGCACTCGCGACGGCCACGCTCTGGGTCACTCGCCGCTGGCGGGTGTGCCGGTCACGGCGGTGACGCGCTGCTGGGGCACTCGCGGCGTGCGTCACGGTGTCTCGGGAGCGTCGGGGGATCAGCAGCCGCAGTCGGTCGGGGGCGGTGCCGTGGAGAGTGGTATGTGACATAGCACCGGGTCCTCGCCGCCCCGCACCGGCGCCGTCAGCGGGTCCGGTGCCCGGCGCTCCGGGCCGCCCCCGGTCTCGTACGCGAAGCCCTCCCGCGCCCAGTACTCGAAGCCGCCGAGCATCTCCTTGACCTGGTAGCCGAGTTCGGCGAGGGCGAGCGCGGCGCGGGTGGCGCCGTTGCAGCCGGGGCCCCAGCAGTACGTGACGACCGGCACGGACCGGTCGAGCAGCCGCTCGGCCCGTTCGGGGATGAGCGCGGTGGGCAGGTGGAGCGCGCCGGGGATGTGGCCCTGGGACCAGGACTCGGTCGAGCGGGAGTCCACGAGGACGAAACCGGGGTCGCCGTCGGCGGCGAGCGCGGCGGCCACGTCGGAGACGTCGGCGTGGAAGGCGAGGCTCGCGCGGAAGTGTGCGGCGGCCTGCGCCGGGGCCGCGGGGGCGACGCGGAGGACGGGGTTCACGGTGTCGGTGGTCATGCCTGAAATCTACGAGCGGACGTCCGCCCTCTGAAGTGCGGTTCCCCGGCGCATAGCTTGATCTGCCGAGGATTCCCCTGCTATCCATCCGGGATGACCGCGTATTCCCCGGACGCCACCGACTGGCGCATCCTTGACGTTCTGCAGCGGGAGGGACGGGCCAGCTACGCCGAGTTGGCGCGGGCCGTCTCCATGTCGCCGAGCGCCGTCACCGAGCGGGTGCGGCGGCTGGAGGAGGCGGGCGTCATCCAGGGGTACGCGGCCGTGGTGGACCCGGAGCGGCTGGGGCTGCCGATCCTGGCGTTCGTGCGGCTGAGGTACCCGAACGGCAACTACAAGCCGTTCCACGATCTGGTCGCCGTGACGCCCGAGATCCTCGAGGCGCACCACGTCACCGGCGACGACTGCTTCGTCATCAAGGTCGCCGCCCGCTCGATGCGCCATCTGGAAGAGGTGTCGGGGAAGATCGGCACCCTCGGCTCGGTGACGACGAGCGTCGTGTACTCCTCGCCGCTGCCGCGCCGCGCGCTCGGTCAGTGACCGCGCTGCCGCAGCGTCGACCCCGATCTGCCCTTCACCACCTCCAACTGGGCGTGCACGCGCCGCCGCAGGTCGGCGACATGGCTGACGATGCCGACGCTGCGGTCCCGTTCGCGCAGTGAGTCGAGCACGTCCAGGACCTCGTCCAGGGTCTGGTCGTCCAGGCTGCCGAAGCCCTCGTCGATGAAGAGGGTGTCCAGGCGGACCCCGCCGGCCTCGTCCGTGACGACGTCCGCGAGGCCGAGGGCGAGGGCGAGCGAGGCGAAGAACGTCTCCCCGCCGGACAGCGTGGAGGTGTCCCGCTCCCGGCCGGTCCACGAATCGACGACGTGCAGCCCGAGACCGCTGCGGCCGCGCCCGGTGCGGTCGTCGGAGTGGACGAGGGTGTAGCGGCCGGACGACATGCGCTGCAGCCGCATGGTCGCCGCGGCGGCGACCTGCTCCAGGCGGGCCGCCAGCACGTACGACTCCAGGCGCATCTTGCGGTCGTTCTCCGCGGAGGTGCCGGCGGTGAGGGAGGCGAGACGGGCCACCCGGTCGTACTCCTCCCGCAGCGGGGCGAGCCGGCGCAGCCCCGCGGCCGAGCGCGCGGAGAGTCGGTCGAGCTCGGTACAGCGGCGGGCCGCCGCGTCGCGCGCGGAGGCGGCCTCGCGGACCCGGCGGCCAGCGTCGGCGGCGGCCCGTTCCGCCGAGGTGAGGTCGGTGGGCGGCTGCTGGGCGGCGGCCGCGGTGTCGGCCTCGGCGAGGACGGCGCGCACGGCGGCCTCCTCGGACTGCCAGGCGTCCAGGCGGCGTTGCAGCTCGCGGTGGGCGTGGTCGTCGAGGAGTGCGGCGGCCGCCGCCTGCGGGGTCTCGAAGCCGGCCCGGAAGGCGGCGTCGGCGAGCCGGGCGTCCGCGTCCTTGAGCCGCTGGGCGGTGTCCTCGGCGGCGCGGGCGGTATCGGCGGCCTCGGTGAGCAGGGCGGCCCGGCGTTCGAGCTGGGCGGCGCGGGCGGCGACGCTCTCGGCGGCGCCGCGGGCCTGTGTCAACTCCGCTTCCAGAGCGGCCCGTTCCTGGTCCAGGGCGTCCCGGCGGGCGACCCGGGAGGCGGCGCGCACGGCGGCCTCCTGCTGGGCGGAGACCCGCCGGTCGCGTTCCTGCTCGGCCTGCCGCAGCTGTTCGTGGGCGCTGGACAGCGCGGAGGCTCCGGCGCGGGACTCCGCGTACTGCCGCTCCAACTCATCGACCTGGAGCGCCAGTTGTTCGGTGGGTGTGTCGCCGGCCTCGCCCTGGGCGGCGGCCAGGGCGCGCTGGACGACGCCCAGGCGCCGCTCGGCCTCGGTGCGCTGTTCGTCGGCGTGCTGGTAGGCGGCCAGGGCGCGCTCCTCGGTCTCCCGGCCGACGTGCCCGGCGTCCTTGCGGGCCGGCGCGGGATGTTCGACGGCGCCGCAGACCGCGCAGGGTTCGCCCTCCGTGAGCTGGGCGGCAAGCTCGGCTGCGATGCCGTTCAGCCGCTGTTCCTTCACGTCGAGCCATTCGGCGCGCGCCTTCTGCGCGGACTCCGTGGCGGCCAGGACCTGGCGCTGGGCGTCGTCGACGTCCCGGCCGAGCTGGTCGCGCTGCCGGGCGGCGGCGAGGCGCCTGCGGGCGGGGTCCCGCTGCACCGCCAGCTGTTCGGCCCGGGTGGCGGCCTCCTGCGCGGACTCGACACTCCCCTGGAGTGCCGTGCGCGTCTCGTCCCACCCGGCGAGCCACGCCTCGGCCTCCTGGAGGACGTCCTCGTCGGCCCGTTCCTGCCGCTCCAGTCCCTCCCGCTCCCGCAGCAGCTCGGCGAGCCGCTGTTCGGCCCGTCGCGCGGACTCCAGACCACCCAGCTCCTCGGCGGCACGGCGAGCGGCGGCGGCGAGTCCGACGGCACCGGCGTCGGTGAGTCCTTCCGCCGGCTCGAGGACGCTCCGCAGCAGCGCACGCGCGCGTGCCTCCGCCTCCGCCGCCCTGCGGTGCTCGGTGTCCGTGGCCTCCCGGAGGTCCAGCGCCGGTGCCACCGCCTCGGCCTTGCGGGAGCGTTCCATGCGCGCCTGGGCCTCCCGGTGCGCGTCGGCGTGCTCCTCCAGCCGCGCGGCACGCTCGCGTGCCTCGGTGAAGCGCCGCTGCAGCCGGTCCAGTTCGCGTACGTCGTCCAGTACCCGCTCGGCTGCCGCGTGGGCGGACTCCGCGGAGGTGAGGCGGAGGTGGGCGATGGTGAGCTGTTCGCGGGCGGTGCTGCGGGCGACGGCGGCGGCCGCGACGACGGCTTCCGCCAGCCCCGGCTCCCCCGGCGTCAGCTCGGGCAGGTCCATCGCCCCGCCGGCGGCCTGCTGCATGCGGTGCGCGTCGGCCAGCAGTTCGGCGTCGCCCTCGCGCACCCGGGCCTCGGCGGCACGCCGGCGCTCGGCGAGGCGCTTCTCCACCTCGGCGAAGCGGTGGGTGTCGAAGAGGCGGCCGAGCAGCTTGCCGCGCGCCTCGGCGTCGGCGCGCAGGAAGCGGGCGAAGTCGCCCTGGGGCAACAGCACGACCTGGCAGAACTGCTCGCGGCTCATGCCGAGCAGCTGGGTGATCTCCTCGCCGATCTCCTGGTGGGAACGGCTGAGGTCCTTCCAGGCGGCGGTCGTGGTGTCGTACTCGCGCAGCCGGCTCTGCGCCTTGTCGACAGTGGTTCCTGGCCGCCCCTTCTTCTTCGGGCGTTCCCAGGGCGGCTGCCTGGTGACCTCCAATCGGCGCCCTGCGACGGTCAGTTCAAGCGTCACTTCCGTGCGCACACTCGCTGCCGCGTGGTCGCTGCGCAGGGTGAGCCCCTGACCGCTCTGGCGGGCGCCGGGTACGGTCCCGTACAGCGCGTAGCAAACGGCGTCCAGGACCGATGTCTTGCCGGCCCCGGTCGGGCCGTGCAGCAGGAACAGGCCGGCGGCCGACAGTTCGTCGAAGTCGACGGACTGGGCGGCCCCGAAGGGTCCGAAGGCCGTGATGTCCAGCCGGTGCAGCCTCACCGTGCCACCTCCCGTACGGCCTCGTCGGCGCGCACCGCGTCGAACGCGTCCCGCAGCACGGCCTGTTCGCGCTCGTCGGGTCCGGCGCCGCGCACATGGGCGACGAAGTCCTCGGCGATCTCCTGGTCGCTGCGGCCCGCGAGGCGCCGGGCGTAGGACACGTCGGGGTCGTCCGGCGCCCGCTCGGGCTCGAAGACGAGGCTCAGGGTGTGCGGGAAGCGCTCGGTGAGGCGGGCCATGGGATCGGCGGGGCGGACCGCGTCGGTCAGGGTGGCCTCGACCCAGGCGTCCTCGTGCCGGGTGAGGTCCGGGTCGGCGAGCAGGTCCTCCAGCAGGCCGCGGACGCGGGCCAGCGGGCGTGGCACCGGGCAGTCGACGCGCTCGGCGGTGACGGCGCCGTGGGCGTCGAGGTCGACGAGCCACATCGTCTTGCGGTGGTCGGTCTCCGAGAAGGAGTACGCCAGCGGGGAGCCGGAGTAACGGACCCGCTCGGTGATGGTCTGGCAGCCGTGCAGATGGCCGAGGGCCGCGTAGTCGACGCCGTCGAAGACACCGGCGGGTACGGCGGCGACCCCGCCGACGGTGATGTCCCGCTCGCTGTCGCTGGCCTCGCCGCCGGTGACGAAGGCGTGGGCGAGGACGACGGAGCGCGTGCCGGGCGCGCGGGTGGCCAGGTCGGCGCGGACGCGCTCCATGGCGGCGGCGAGCACCGGCTCGCGCCCCGCCTTCTCGACGCCGAAGTCCTCCTTCACCAGGGCCGGTTCGAGGTAGGGCAGTCCGTAGAACGCCACGTCCCCGTGCTCGTCCGCCAGGACCACGGGCGTTCCGCAGGCCGCGGGCTCGGTACGCAGATGGATGCCCGCGCGTCCGATGAGTCCGGCGCCGACGCCGAGGCGGCGGGCGGAGTCGTGGTTGCCGGAGATCATCAACGTCGGCACGCCGAGGTCGGCGAGGCGGTGCAGGACGTCGTCGAACAGCTCGACCGCGGCGAGCGGCGGCACCGCGCGGTCGTACACGTCTCCCGACACGACCACCGCGTCCACGGCGTGCTCGCGCACGGCCGTGACGAGGTGACCGATGAACTCGGCCTGGTCACCGAGCATGTTCACCCGGTGGAACGCCCGGCCGAGGTGCCAGTCGGAAGTGTGCAGCAGTCTCATGATCCCCGAGACTAACGGCCGGGTCCGACATCACGGGTGGTTACTCCCGTATCGGCCCGTCATGAGCCGTACTGAGCCTGTCCGTTACGACCGTTTCATCCGGTACGTCAGGCGTCTCCGTAGGCCTCCCCGCCCAGTTCGAAGCCGGCCGTCCCGGCCGTCGCGTCGGCCAGCCATGCGCGGAAGGCGTCCACGTCGGCGTCCGGGAGGCCGATCTCGATGGTGACCGCCTCGCCGTAGCGCACGTCCCGCACCTCGCGTCCCGTGGACCGCAGGTCGTTCTGGACCTTGCCGGCGCGCTGGTGGTCGACGGTCACCGTGGCGAGCCGGAAGCGGCGGCGGGTGAGGGTGCCGAGCGTGTCCAGGGCCTCGCCGACCGCGCCGCCGTACGCCCTGATCAGACCGCCCGCGCCGAGTTTGACGCCGCCGTAGTAGCGGGTGACCACGGCGACGACGTAGCGCATCTCCCGGCGCAGCAGCATCTGCAGCATGGGGACGCCGGCGGTGCCGCCCGGTTCGCCGTCGTCGCTCGCCTTCTGGACGGAGGCGTCGGCACCGATGACGTAGGCCCAGCAGTTGTGGGTGGCGTCCGCGTGCTCCTTGCGGACGGCGGCGATGAAGTCCTGCGCCTCCTGCTCGCTGCCCGCCGGAGCGAGCGCGCACAGGAAGCGGGAGCGGTTGACCTCGGTCTCGTGCACACCCACGCGCGCGACGGTGCGGTACTCGTCCTGCATCCGGTCAGCCTATGCGCACGTCCGACTGGCCCCCGCCGTGGGCGCCGGTGAGGAGGTCAGGGACACTCGCTCCTCGTTGCCGGCGGACCCGGGACTCGACGTACGCGGGGAGAGAGAACAGCATGACGGGCACCGAGGTGGCGGGTCCGGAGTCCGCGGGGCCGGTGGGGCACGAGGGCCTTTCTGTTGCTGGTGCGGATGTCGCAATCCACACCAGGCCAGACGGCCCTCACCCATTTCAAGATCGATCAGCCGTGAGCCCTGTCACTGTCCACGACCTCGCGGGACAGAACAGCTGACGCGGCGGTGTCCCGCGGTCAGCGGTTCTTCCTCCCGCGCGCCACGATCACCCCGGTCAGCAGCGCGGTGCCGGGGGCGAGCGCCTGCCAGCTGGTGCCGTGCCAGGCCAGTACGGCGATCGCCGAGGTGGGGAACTTCGTCCGTACCTCCTCCAGCGCGTCGTCCAGGCTGTCCCCGGCGAGTTCCAGGACCAGGTCCTCCAGGCCGGGGTTGTGCCCGATCAGTAGCAGCGTCTCCACCTCGGGCGACACCTCGCGCACGGCCCCCAGCAGGTCGGTGACGTCGGCGGCGTACAGCCGGGGATCACGCCGTACGGGCGGCGGTGTGCCCCACTGGGCCGAGGCCAGCTCCCAGGTCTGGCGGGCGCGTACGGCGGTGGAGCACAGCGCGAGGTCGGGCAGGCAGTCGGCCTCGACCAGCGCGCGGCCGGCCGCGGGCGCGTCACGTCGGCCGCGCGGCGCGAGCGGGCGCTCGTGGTCCGGGACCCCGTCCGGCCACGCGGACTTGGCGTGCCGCAGCACCACGAGGCGGCGCAGCGGACCGGCTCCGGCGCGCGCGATCACGACGGGGACCCCAGGTCGCGGGTGAGTTCGAGGCCGAGGAGCCGGTCGGCGTAGGCGTACGTCTCGAAGCGGGCGCCCTCCGGCAGGTCGGCGGAGGTCTCCACCCAGGTCAGTGCCTGGAGCACGGCGGGGATGTCCAGATCGTCCTCCCAGGCGGTACGGAGGCGGGTGCGCGCCTCGTCGGGGACGGGCCGTGACGGCTGCCGCGCCCAGGCGGCGACCGCCTGCCGCCAGCGTACGAGGGTGGCGTGGGCGTCGGCGAGGGCTGCGCGGTCGAGCCGCACGGGTTCGCCGTGGCGCCGGGAGATCAGGGCGAGGCGCAGGGCCGTCGGATCGGCGCCCTCGGTCACTGCGGGCTCCTCCGGCTCGACCGGGGCGACGACGACCCTGAGCCCGTCGGGGGCGGCGCCGCCCTCCGCGACGACGTGGACGACCTGCCCCTCGCCGAGCCCGGAACCGACGTCCCGGCGGTCCTCGAAGGGCCGCACGCCGAGCGCGGCGGACCCGGCCCGCAGCTCCGACTGCTCCCGTTCGCCGGTCAGCACCCCCCAGGCCGGGGTGCCGCCCAGTTCCAGGGCGCGGACGAGCAGATCGGCGACGAGCAGCACCCGCAGGGCGCCGATGCCGAAGCTCGGTACATGGGCCTCGATCCGGGTCAGCCCCCTGCGGGCGGGGGCGGCGTCGACGGACTGGCGGGTTCGGGCGTCGGTGATGCGCAGCACGAGGTGAGCGTAGGCGGGCACACGCGCGTGCGCGGGCATCCGGCGCGGATTCCGGACACGCGCGGGGGATTCACACCTCGTGGTCGCCGCCGTGGATGGGCGGGCCGCGTTGAGGAATGCCCGCGCGGGGCCTTCGGTTGTCGCCTCCGACAGCACTTCACGACGGCTCTGGGAGGCCCCGGTGTACGGCGACGAGGCAACGGTTCGCAGGATCCTCACCGAACTCGGCGACACCTGGGCGGTGGTGGGCCTTTCGTCGAACCAGCGGCGCGCGGCGTACGGCGTCGCCCAGGTGTTGCAGCGCTACGGCAAGCGGGTCGTCCCGGTCCACCCCAAGGCGGAGACGGTCCACGGCGAACAGGGCTACGCCTCCCTCGCCGACATCCCCTTCGACGTGGACGTCGTCGACGTCTTCGTCAACAGCGACCTCGCCGCAGCGGTCGCGGACGAGGCCGTGGCCAAGGGTGCCAAGGCGGTCTGGTTCCAGCTCGACGTCGTCGACGAGGCCGCGTACGAGCGCACCCGCGCCGCCGGACTGGACATGGTCATGGACCGCTGCCCCGCGATCGAGATACCCCGCCTCGGCTAGCCTGCCCGGCGTTCCGACCTCGCCCCTGTGAACAGTTCCACTGGTCACAGGGGTTTCGTGTGCGTACAGGGGGGCTGAAGGACTGTCCAGGAACCTCCCGAGCGTTGGTCAAAACTTCACCATGGGTCTTCTGCTCGACCCCAGGTGTTTCATAATCTGCGGCGTCGCACGTACTGAAAACTTCTATTCAAATCGTGAGAGGTCGCTGAGAATATGGTGAGCGTCGAGCAGACCTCGGCAGAGGGCACCAGGGGTCCGACCAGCCTGCGGCGGGACGTGGGACTGATCGGTCTGATGTGGGCGTCCGTCGGTTCGATCATCGGTTCCGGCTGGCTGTACGGCGCCGAGAAGGCCGTTGTCGCGGCCGGACCCGCGGCGATCATCTCGTGGCTGATCGGCGCGGTGGCCATCGTCCTGCTGGCCCTCGTGCACGCCGAACTCGGCGGCATGTTCCCCGTGGCCGGCGGCACGGCGCGCTATCCGCACTACGCCTTCGGCGGCCTGGCCGGCCTGTCCTTCGGCTGGTTCTCCTGGCTGCAGGCGGCCACGGTCGCGCCGATCGAGGTCGAGGCGATGATCGGCTACGCCGGTCACTGGAGCTGGGCGCAGGGCCTGCAGCACAAGGACCAGACCCTCACGCCCTCCGGTCTCGTGGTCGCCGTCGTCCTCATGGCCGTGTTCGTCGCGGTCAACTTCTTCGGCGTACGGGCCCTGGCGCACACCAACAGCGCCGCCACCTGGTGGAAGATCGCCGTGCCGCTGGCCGCGATCTTCATCGTCGCGGTGGGCAACTTCCACCCGGGCAACTTCACCTCCGAGGGCTTCGCCCCGTTCGGCGCCAAGGGCGTGCTCAGTGCGATCAGCGGGAGCGGCATCATCTTCGCGCTGCTCGGCTTCGAACAGGCCATCCAGCTGGCCGGCGAGAGCCGCAACCCGCAGCGCGACCTGCCCCGGGCGACCCTCGGCTCGGTCGCGATCGGCGCCGTGATCTACGTCGCCCTGCAGGTCGTGTTCATCGCCGCGCTGCCGCACCACACCTTCGCGCACGGCTGGGCCCACCTCTACTTCAAGGGCATCAACGGTCCCTGGGCCGGCCTCGCCACCCTGGTGGGTCTCGGCTGGCTCGCGTTCATCCTGTACGCGGACGCCGTGATCTCCCCCGGCGGCACCGGCCTGATCTACACGACCGCCACATCCCGTGTCTCCTACGGCCTGGCCAAGAACGGCTACGCGCCGAAGGTCTTCGCCCAGACCGACAAGCGGGGCGTGCCCTGGTTCGGTCTGATCATCTCGTTCGTGACCGGCGTGGTCTGCTTCCTGCCGTTCCCGAGCTGGCAGGAACTGGTCGGCTTCATCACCTCGGCGAGCGTCCTGATGTACGCGGGCGCGCCGCTCGCGTACGGCGTCTTCAGCGACCGGCTGCCGCACCACCAGCGCCCGTACCGGCTGCCCGCCGGCAAGGTGATCTCGCCGCTGTCCTTCATCGTGGCCAACCTGATCATCTACTGGGCCGGCTGGGACACCCTGTGGCGGCTCGGCATCGCCGTCATCCTGGGCTATCTGCTGCTGGGCGGCTACGCCTGGTGGGCCAACGCCACCAACCAGCCGGACGCGCCGCGGATGGACTTCAAAGCCGCCCAGTGGCTGCCCGTCTATCTGATCGGCCTGGGCGTCATCTCCGCCGAGGGCGGCTTCGGCGGCAGCGGCACCATCGGTCTGTGGTGGGACATCCTGATCATCGCCGTGTTCTCCCTCGGCATCTACTACTGGGCCCGGGCGACCGCCTCCCGCCCGGAGGAGATCGAGCGCAGCATCGACGAGGTCGTGGTCACGGACGCGCCCGCGCACTGACCCGCCCCTCCCGATCCACCCCTCCCGATCCGACCGGCCCGTCGGCCGCGGCTCCCCTGCCGTGGCCGGCGGGCCGTCGTCATAATGCTCCGGTGACTCTCCCCGCCCAGGACGCAAACTCGCCCTCCCCACAGCGCTTTCCGGTCGTGATCGTGGGCGCCGGGCCCGCCGGTCTCACCGTCGGGAACATCCTGCGGGCCGCCTCGGTCGACTGTCTGGTCCTGGAGACCGAGACCCGGGAGTTCATCGAACGGCGGCCCCGGGCCGGGGTGATCGAGGAGTGGGCGGTACGGGGGCTGGAGCAACGGGGCCTCGCGGAGAACCTGTTGGAGCGCGCGCAGCTGCACACCGAGTGCGAGTTCCGCTTCGAGGGGCAGCGGTACCGTTTCCCGTACCGCGAACTGACGGGACATCACCACTTCGTCTATCCGCAGCCGTTGCTGGTGACCGACCTCGTGCGCGAGTACGCCGACGTGCGCGGCGGAGCCATACGGTTCGGCGTGCGCGACGTCCAGCTGCACGGCCTGGACTCGGACCGGCCGACCGTGTCCTATCTCGACCCGGAGACCGGACAACGGGCGCTGGTGCACTGCGAGTTCGTCGCCGGCTGCGACGGGGCGCGCGGGGTGACACGGACCGTGCTGCCGCAGCGGGCCCGGATCGCCCGGCACGACTACGGCGTCGGCTGGCTGGCGCTGCTCGCCGAGGCGCCGCCGTCCAGCGACTGCGTGGTCTTCGGCGTCCATCCGTCCGGCTTCGCCGGGCACATGGCCCGCAGCCCGGAGGTCACCCGCTACTACCTGGAGTGCCCACCCGGCGACGACCCGGACAACTGGCCTCACGAGCGGGTCTGGGCCGAGCTGCAGGAGCGTCTCGGCGCGGCCGACCGGCCCCCGCTGACCGAGGGCCGGCTGATCGAGAAACGCGTCCTCGACATGCACAACCACGTCGTCGAACCCATGGTGTTCGGCCGTCTCCTCCTCGCCGGGGACGCCGCCCACCTCACCGCCCCCATCGCGGCGAAGGGCATGAACCTCGCCCTGCACGACGCCTTCCTGCTCGGCGACGGTCTCGTGGAATACCTCACCAGGGGCGAACCGGGCGGTCTGAACGGCTACTCCGACGCCTGTCTGGGCCGGGTGTGGGACTACCAGGAGTTCTCGCAGTGGCTGTCGGAGGTCTACCACGGCACGTCGTCCGGCGACGCCTACCGTGCGGGCACCACGCTGGCCCGGCTGCGCCGCCTCTTCGAGTCCCCCGCCGCGGCGGCGGCGTTCGCCGAGCAGTACCTCGGCACGGCCCCCCGGTGACCCGCCTCAGTCGTGCAGGGGCCGGTCGCTGAGCCGGTGGTCGGCCACGTTCAGGGCCTCGTCCACCAGCCGCCGCAGATGCCCGTCGGGCAGTGAGTAGATCACCCGGCGCCCTTCCTTCCGCGTGTTCACCAGGCCCGCGAGGCGCAGCCGCGCCAGATGCTGGCTGACGGCGGGCCGGGCCGCGCCGCAGGCCTCGGTGAGAGTCGTGACATCGGCCTCGCCCGAGGTCAGGGCATGCAGCAGAGTGAGGCGGGTGCGGTCGCCGAGGAGGGCGAGGAGCTCCGCGGCGAGCGCGAACTGCTCCTCGCCCGGGGTACGCGGATGCGCATCGTCCGCAGTTGATAGGTGCATGCGTGCGCTCATACGCACATAATGGCGTCGTGGGCGTCCCACGTCCACTCCCGCGACACCGGAAGGGGACCGACGTGAGCGACCGGCACGACCACGCGCATGACCATGACCACGCACACCACCATGGCCACGAGTCCGCTCACGAACACCGCCACGGCCATGACCACCCCCACCGGCGGGCGAACCCGCGCCACCGACTGGGCCATCTGCTCACCCCCCACTCCCACGAGACCGCCGACAAGCTGGACTCCGCCCTGGAGTCCTCGGCTCGCGGTATGCGCGCCCTGTGGGTCTCCCTCGCCGTCCTCGGCGCGACCGCGCTCGTCCAGGCGGTCGTGGTCGTCCTGTCCGGATCGGTGGCGCTGCTCGGCGACACGGTGCACAACGCCGCCGACGCGCTGACCGCCGTACCCCTCGGGATCGCCTTCGTGCTGGGGCGCCGGGTGGCGACGCGGCGCTTCACCTACGGCTACGGGCGCGCAGAGGATCTCGCCGGGATCGTGATCGTGCTGACGATCGCCGCGTCGGCCGCCTTCGCGGCGTGGACGGCCGTCGGGCGGCTGCTCGATCCGCGGCCCGTGGAGCATGTCCCGGCGGTGGCGGTGGCGGCGCTGGCCGGGTTCGCGGGCAACGAGTGGGTGGCGCGGTACCGGATCCGGGTCGGCCGTTCGATCGGCTCCGCCGCGCTGGTCGCCGACGGACTGCACGCCCGTACGGACGGATTCACCTCGCTGGCCGTGCTGGTGGGCGCGGGCGGCTCGGCGCTGGGGTGGCAACTGGCCGACCCCGCCGTCGGGTTGGCGATCACGGCGGCCATCCTGCTGGTGCTGCGGGACGCGGCGCGCGAGGTGTTCCGGCGGGTGATGGACTCCGTCGACCCCGCCCTGGTGGACCGGGCGGAGCAGGCGCTGCGGGACGTGCCGGGCGTGCGCGGGGTCGGCGAGCTGCGCCTGCGCTGGATCGGGCACCGGCTGCGCGCCGAGGTGGCGGTCGTGGTGGACGGCGAGGCGACGGTACGGCAGGCCCACGGCATCGCCGTCGACGCGGAACACGCGCTGCTGCACGCCGTACCGCGTCTGACGGCGGCCCTGGTCCACGCGGACCCGGCACCGGTCCCGGGCGAGGAGGACCCCCACCGGGCGCTGGCCCACCACACCGCCTGAGGTCAGGCCGCCCCGAGTCCCTCCAGCACCACGGCTCCCGGCAACTCCGCGAAGGCCTTGCCCGGGACCAGCAGTTTGCCCCTGCGGCGGCCGCTGCCCACCAGGACGTACGGCAGGTCCACGACGGCCGAGTCGATCAACAGGGGCCAGCCGGTGGGGAGTCCGATCGGGGTGATGCCGCCGTACTCCATGCCGCTCTCCCCCGTGGCCGTGTCCATCGACGCGAACGACGCCTTGCGGGCCCCGAGTTGGCGGCGCACCACGCCGTTGACGTCGACCCGGGTCGTGGACAGCACCACGCACGCGGCCAGCGTCGTCCCGCCGCCCCGTTTTCCCGCGACGACGACGCAGTTCGCGGACTTCTCCAGCAGTTCCTGCCCGTAGTGCTGGACGAAGACCGCGGTGTCCGCCCACTGCGGGTCGGTGTCGACGTACACGATCTGATCGGCCGGGACGCTGCCGCCCCAGTCGCGTACGGCGGCGGCGACCGGGGCGGTCAGTTCGCCGAGGGCGTCGGGGGCGGGGAGGGCGGTGTCGAAGTGTCCGATGGGTGCGTCCATGACGGCACGCTAACAGGGCGGCCGGCGCCCGATCAGGGGACGGGCGGGACGGAGACCGCCAGCACGAACCGCGTGGGGACCTCGCCCTGGTTGCCGTAGGCGTGCGGGGCGTTGGCCTCGAAGGTGACGCTCGCACCGGCCGGGACGCGGTGCTCGGCGCCCTCCACGGTGAGGGTCAGCTCGCCCTCGGTGACATGGGCGATCTCCACCGTGCCGGCGGGGTGCGGATCCGAGCTGCTGCCCTCCCCCGGCATCAGCCGCCACTCCCACATCTCCAGCGGCCCGGGCGCCTCGGTGCCGGCGAGGAGCCGGCTGTAGCTGCCGGCGTCGGTGTGCCAGAGCCGGACCACCTGGTCGGCCGGGACGACACGGACCTTCGGCCCCTGCTCGTAGTCGAGCAGGGTGGTGATGCTGACGCCGAGCGCGTCGCCGATCTTCACGACCGTGCCGATGCTCGGGTTGGTGCGGGCCTGCTCGATCTGGATCAGCATGCCCCGGCTGACGCCGGCGCGGGCGGCGAGCGTGTCCAGCGTGAAGCCGCGCTCGTTGCGCCAGCGCTTGACGTTGCGCGCCAGGGACTGGTTCAGCAGGTCGAGGTCCGACACGTTCGTCCAACGTCCAATTCTCGGAAGGTCACTTGTCCTGGATGACCGGGAGACCAATATCTTGGATGACAGGGTTCACTCAACTGGACTACGGTGAGATGCGCCCGATCGTTCACCGAACTGTACTGCGAGGCACGCCGTGACAGCATTCTTCGCCCTGGCCACGAGCCTGCTCTGGGGCCTGGCCGACTTCGGCGGCGGACTGCTCACCCGGCGCACCCCGGCCCTGACGGTGGTCGTCGTCTCGCAGACGATCGCGGCGGCCGTGCTCGGCGCGATCGTCGTGGCCACGGGCGGCTGGAGTGAGGCCGGGCCGCGGCTGTGGTTCGCCTTCGCGGCGGGGCTCGCCGGG
Organism: Streptomyces gilvus; assembly: GCF_022513565.1. Taxonomy (GTDB): domain Bacteria; phylum Actinomycetota; class Actinomycetes; order Streptomycetales; family Streptomycetaceae; genus Streptomyces; species Streptomyces gilvus. The sequence continues at coordinate 137,983 of NZ_JAKWBE010000014.1, forward strand.
CCGGTGGCGATGATCTCCTTCTACAAGGCGCTCGCGCTGGGTCCGATGGGGGTCGTCTCGCCGCTCGCGACCCTGAGCGTGGCCGTCCCGGTCGGCGTGGGCCTGTTCCTCGGCGAGCGCCCCGGTCTGATCCAGGTGGCCGGGATCGCCGTCGCCGTCACGGGTGTGGTGCTGGCGGGCGGTCCGCAGCTCGGGGGCGCCGCCGTGCAGCGCCGGGCGATCACGCTGACGCTGATCGCGGCGCTCGGTTTCGGCACGGTGTTCGCCCTGATCGCGGAGGCGTCGACGACCGTCACCGGCTTGTTCCTCGCCCTGTTCGTGCAGCGCGTGACGAACGTGCTCGGGGGCGGTGTCGCCCTGTACGTCTCCGTGAAGCGGGGCGGCGAGGCTCTCCCCGGTGGCCGCTTCCCCTGGGCCGCGCTGCCGGCCCTCGCCTTCGTCGGGCTCGCGGACGTCGCGGCCAACGGCACCTACTCGGTGGCCGCCCAGCACGGTCCCGTCACGGTGGCCGCCGTGCTCGCCTCGCTCTACCCGGTGGTGACCGCCCTCGCCGCCCGCGGCATCCTCCGCGAACGGCTCCGCGCGATCCAGGCGGCGGGCGCGGGCCTCGCCCTGGTGGGCACGCTGCTCCTGGCCACGGGCTGAGTCAGGAGGGCTCTGCGTCCAGTTCGGCGAGCCTCGCCACCGCCTCGTCGTCCAGTTCCGAGAGGGCGCACAACTGCTCCGGCGTCACACCGTCGGGGATCGGCACCGGCGCGGGCGTCCTCAGCGGCGGCTGCCAGCCGTCGGCGGCCGTCCAGCGCCGTACGACCTTGGCGGGCGCGCCCGCGACCACGGCATGGTCGGGCACGACACCGCGGACCACCGCGCCGGCGGCCACGACCACGTTCCGGCCGATCTTCGCGCCGGGCAGGATCACGGCGTTCGTGCCGACCCAGCAGCCCGGACCGATCTCCACCGGCTCCATGCGCGGCCACTGCTTGCCTATCGGCTGGTGCGGATCGTCGTAGGAATGGTTGGTCGACGTGATGTAGACGTACGGCCCGAAGTAGCAGTCGCTGCCGATGGTCACCGTGGTGTCGGCGATGACGTGGCTGCCGCGGCCCAGGACCACGCCGTCGCCGATGCGCAGGATCGGTTCGGGGCCGAGGTCGAGGTCGGGCATCAGACCCGCCGTCAGGGTGACCTGCTCGCCGACGATGCAGTGGGAACCGAGGTGGATCCAGGGTTCGCCGAAGACGGTGCCGAGCGGGAAGGCCAGACGGGTGTGCGCGCCGAGGGCGCCGAAGCGGAAGCGGCCGGGACTCTCGGCCGTCACCGAGCCCGTGCGCTGCACCCAGGCCCAGCCCGCGTGGACGGCGCGCTGCGTCAGGTTCCGCCGCCAGGATGAGAACGTGTTCTTGCTCTTCGGCACCCAGTCACCGTACTGAGCGTTGGCCGGCCTGATGAGGTCGAGGGGCTGTGATCTTCACCCCAACAGGTGGCGTACCGTGCCTCTGTCACGACGACGAGGAGAGGGCGATGACGCACAAGGCGTTGATCACGGGCATCGGCGGCAAGGAACCGAAGATCGACGAGGAGGCTTTCGTCGCGCCGACGGCGTCGGTGATCGGGGACGTGACGCTGCAGGCGGGGGCGAGTGTCTGGTACGGCGCCGTGCTGCGGGGTGACGTCGACCGGATCTTCGTCGGGGCCCAGGCCAACGTCCAGGACAACTGCACCCTGCACGCGGACCCGGGGTTCCCGGTCCATGTCGGGGAGCGGGTCTCCGTCGGTCACAACGCGGTGGTGCACGGGGCGACCGTGGGAGACGACTGCCTCGTCGGGATGGGCGCGACCGTGCTGAACGGCGCCGTGATCGGCGCGGGGTCGCTGGTCGCCGCGCAGGCACTGGTGCCGCAGGGGATGCAGGTGCCGCCGGGGTCACTGGTGGCGGGGGTGCCGGCCAGGGTCAAGAGGCCCCTCACGGACGAGGAGCGCCAGGGGATCACGCTGAACGGAACGCTTTACGCCGAACTCGCCAACGCGCACCACGAATTGCACGAGAAGCCGTAGCCCGTCGGGGCGTCAGTCGGCGGCAGCTGTCGCCGGTCCTGGACGTCAGTCGGCGGCGGGGACCGGCTCCGACTCGGCCGCTTCCCGCTCCGCCGTCGCCTTCCTGGCCTTGCGCCGTACGACCAGCATCGACGCCACACCGACCAGCACCGCCGCCGCCAGGCCCACGTACGAGAAGCGCTTCAGCCAGTCCTCGGCGACGACGCCGACGTAGTAGACGACCGCCGTGGTGCCGCCCGCCCAGCAGATGCCGCCGAGGACGTTGGCGATCAGGAACTTCCAGTACGGCATGTGGAGGACGCCGGCGAGGGGGCCGGCGAAGATGCGCAGGAGGGCGATGAAGCGGCCGAAGAAGACGGCCCACATGCCCCACTTCTCGAAGGAGCGCTCGGCGGTGGCGACATGGCCCTCGCTGAAGTGTCTGGGGAACTTCCTGCCGAGCCAGGCGAGCAGTGGCCGGCCGCCCTTGCGGCCGATGGCGTACCCGATGGAGTCGCCGATGACCGCGCCGAGGGTGGCGCAGGCACCGAGGACCACCGGGTTGATGCCGGAGTGCTGGGAGGACAGCAGGGCCGCCGAGACCAGGACGATCTCGCCCGGCAGCGGGACGCCCAGGCTCTCCAGGCCGATGACCAGCGCCACCACGGCGTATACGGCGGCCGCGGGCACCGTGTCAAGCCACTCCTGGACGTGCAACGCCGGTTCCTCCCCGATCGTGAACCCTGACAGCCGTCTTCCTGGTATGCGCCGCACGGGGGCGCATACCGGGAAGCCTACCGGGTCGGCCCACCAGGGCGCCGTCCCGGAGAGCGCACATCACGACGCTCGGGGTGTCACCAGGCCGGCTCACCGTCACGGTCACGGAAGGTCCCGGTCGGCCCGTCGGCCCCGATGGTGGCGAGTTCGACGATGGCGTCGGTGCCTCGGTCACCGTCTGCGGGCCGCTGTGCCCGTTGAAGTCGGTCGCGGTGCAGCCCGGGTCGGCCGCGTTCACCCTCACGTCCGGCCAGGACATCGCGTACTGCGTGGTCAGGGGTGGGGACGACGTGGGAGCTGCCGCCGCCGCTGACGAAGGGCAGGCTGCGGGTCGGGCCGATCACCGCGACCGTGCCGCCTGGGGCCGGCGGGAAGGTGCCGCGGTTGTCGCCGGGGTCGCCCCGGCCTGGGGCGGCCCCGGCAGGGCTCGTTCAGTCGAGGCCGAGGGGGCCTGTTGGGCTCAGGTCTGCAGGGCCCGTGCGGTTCAGGACGGAGCCGAGGGTGGTCGTGACCGTGTTCAAGGTGTCGGCGGTCAGCGCGCGAACCTGGTGGAGCGGCGGGGCGGGCGGCTCGGCGGGCCGGGGCTCGCTGTGGGCGGGGGCGAACTTCGGTCGGTACTGCTCGTCCCGGGGCGCCGGTCGTGGGTCGCGGCCGGGCGGCGGCGCGGACGGGCTCGTGCCGGGCGCGGGCTGCTCCTCCGAGGGCCGCTTCCCCGGGTCCTCCGGGGCGCGCACATCGCCGCCGGCGGTCTCCAGCTCCCAGCGCTGCCCGGCCGAGCCGTTCCGCTCGGCGACCTCCAGGCGCGTGCCCCGTCCGGCCGCGACGAGCAGTCCGTCGCCGCCGCGCAGCAGCAACTCCCCGCGCACCGTGAGGTCGTAGCGCACCTCCCCCGCGTGCACGACACAACCGGCGAGGACCAGCGAGCGCTTGTCGGCGTCCAGACAGAGGGCCGGATCGGCGTCGCTGCGCAGCAGGCCGTCGTCCTGGTACGACCACTGCTGGGACGCGGCGGCGGAACAGTCCGCCAGCACCGCCGCCACCCCTGCCTCCATCCGGCCGCCCGCGGCGTCGAGGCACAGGCCCCGGTCGGTGTTGCGGAGCCGGCCGCGGCCGACCTCGACGGAGTGCCCGGCCGAGGCGGGCATGGGTGATCCGGCGGACGAGGTGTCGCCGGCGGACCGGGCCGGACCGAGGGACCTGCTGCTCACCGCGCTCCAGGTGGCCCGTACGTTCGGGACACCGTTGTCGTCGGACCAGCCCTTGGTGACCAGAACGGTGAGGAGCAGGGCGAGGGCGGTCAGGCCGACCCCGGCGACCACGGCCTTGGTGTGCCTGCGGGGCGTGGCGGGCCGGTGCCGTCCGCCGCTGCCCGGACGGCCGGGCCGTGTTGAGCGGTCCCCGCCGCGGCCGGGGCGGGAGTCGAGGTAGCGCTGGGCGCCCCAGCCGAGGACGGTCTCGGCGAGTAGCACCTCGAGCCCGCTCTCGAAATGGCTGAGCTGCTCGGCGGCGTGCCGGCAGTAGCGGCACTCCGCCAGATGCTGCTGGACGTCCGGGAGCAGGGCGCCGCCCCGGCGTATGGGGACGTCGAGGAGGCGGTTGTAGAAGCGGCATTCCCTGCCGGGCGCCAGTTCCCGGTGGGCGCGCACGCAGCCGGTGCGGAATTGCTCGCGCGCCTGCTCCAGCGCGGCCGAGGCGGTGGGCGCGTCCACGCCCAACAGACCGGCTGGTATGGTTATCGATTCCGCCTCCACCTCGGTGTGCCACAACAGGCATTGAGAGGCTCCCGGAAGGGCACGGAATGCCCGTTCGGCGAGCTGTCGCCTTTCGGGCGTCACGGAGCGTGCGGCACGCAGCCCGCGCCCTCCTGTCGGTTTGCGGAGTTCCGGCAGCAGAAGAGAAATCCGCTCGTCCGCGGCCCACTCCTTGACCGTGTCCCGGACGGCTCCCAGCAGTTGCGGCCGCAGTGCGCCGGGAGCGGGCCGGCCGAGCACCCGGTGGAACGCGGCGGCCGCGACCATGGACGCCGGACCGTCCGCCGCGACCAGACATATGGCAGCGTAGTCATACGCCGCCTGCCAGTGCCTGGCCAGCAGCAACGCACCCGCGCGCGTACCGTCGACGCCCTGGCCCAGCTGCGCGACGAGGTTGCGGTCGGACTCCTCCGGCCCGGAGCCGGGGCGCGGCGGGAACGGAGGTCGTGGGGGGTAGGGGGATTGCACTGAACCAATTCCTTCCAAGCCGCAGGACGGCAGGCGGAATACGCGCGTCCGTCGGAAAGCAGGTACCTGATTGGTGCATACCTATGCGGCGTCGGATACTCACCGCCATAAGGCCGCTCACTTTCGCACAATTGATGTACAGGAAACAAGAAGTTCGGATGACCGAAGTTCAAAGACGGGCGACTTCAGATAAGTTACCGGCGGTATCCGCACCCGCATTCGAAATGGGCGTTCACCTGTCCGCCGAGTTGTGTACACCTGGGGGCCATTGACACACGAAACCTTCAACTCCGTGAGCCCGTCCGGCCGGACGCACAGCGGGTTCCGACGTTTCTCTCGGCGGACTCTCATCCCCGTGGGCCAGCATGAGCCGCATGATCGCCCCCCACTCTTCGAGCGCCCCCGTCCCCGCCCCCGCCCCCGCCCGCGGCGTCCGCAGCGTCCGCAAGGCCGTCGTACCGGCCGCCGGACTCGGCACCCGCTTCCTGCCCGCCACCAAGGCCACCCCGAAGGAGATGCTGCCCGTCGTCGACAAGCCGGCCATCCAGTACGTCGTCGAGGAGGCCGCCGCGGCCGGGCTCGACGACGTCCTGATGGTCACCGGGCGGCACAAGCGGGCCATCGAGGACCACTTCGACAACGCCTTCGAGCTGGAGCAGGCCCTGGCGGCCAAGGGAGACGCCGTGCGACTGGACGCCGTGCGCGACCCGGCCCGGCTGGCCGGCATCCACCACATCCGGCAGGGCGAGCCGCTCGGCCTCGGGCACGCCGTCCTGTGCGCCCGCCGCCATGTCGGCGACCAGCCGTTCGCCGTCCTGCTCGGCGACGACCTCATCGACCCGCGCGAGACGCTGCTGAGCCGGATGCTGGACGTGCGCGACCACTACTCGGGCAGCGTGGTGGCCCTGATGGAGGTGCCGCCGGAGCAGATCCATCTCTACGGCTGCGCGGCCGTGGAGGCGACCGGCGAGGACGACGTCGTCCGGGTCACCGGCCTGGTGGAGAAGCCGTCCCGCCAGGACGCGCCCAGCACATACGCGGTCATCGGCCGCTACGTCCTCGACCCGGCCGTCTTCGACACCCTCGAGCGCACCGCGCCCGGCCGCGGCGGCGAGATCCAACTGACCGACGCCCTGCAGGAGTTGGCCGAGGGCGGCACGGTGCACGGGGTGGTCTTCGACGGACTGCGCTACGACACGGGCGACAAGGCCGACTATCTGCGCACGGTCGTCCGGCTGGCCTGCGACCGGGACGACCTGGGCCCCGAATTCGTCGCCTGGCTCAAGGAGTTCGTGGCGGACCTGGAGTCCGGCACCGCCGGCGGACGCCGCCGGGTCGCGGCCTGACGACACGACAAGGACCCGGGGACGACGTACTCCCCGGGCCCATTCCCGCGACGGCGCTCAGCCGTTGGGGCGCAGGGTCCACACGACGGTCATCTCGCCGGTGACGGCACCGTCTCCGCGCCGGATCTCGATCGACACCGGGAACTCCGGGCGCTGTCCCGCGTCCAGTTCGGCCACGACGTCGGTGGCCGGGCGGCCGAGGGTCGCGGTCGCGGTGACCGCCCCCATCGCCAGCTTCCGGTACCCGATCTCCGCGCTCACGGCCAGCGGCACGGCCCGCGCGAGCTGGTCCCCGAAGGCGGCCAGCACGATCGCGCCGCTCGCGGTCTCACCGAGCGTGAACATCGCGCCGGCGTGCGGTCCGCCCACGTGGTTGTGGTACTCGCCCTGGTCCGGCAGGGTCACCACCGCCTTCTCGGGCGTGGTCTCGAGGAACTCGAGGTTCAGGGTCCGGGCCATGGGCACCGTCGCGGCCAGCAGCTCGCCGACGGACATCTGATCTGCGCTCATGACCGGATGTTACCCACGGGTAGCGTCGGCTGGCCAGAGTGGTGTGACGAGCGCCGCTCCGCCCTTTGCCACGGCGTCGACGAGCCACAGTGACCGAATCGTGTCCCGGACGGCACTAGGGTTGCTGCCCATGTGGCCAGGACAGCAGCCGCCAGGGGGCGAGCAGAACCCGCAGGGACACACTCCCCAGGGACCCGTCCCGCCGGTTCCGCAGGAGCAGCACAATCCGTACCAGCAGCCCGGGTACCAACAGCCGAATCCGTACCAGCAGCCCGGATACCAGCAACCCAACCCCTATGCGCAGCAGCCGCAGTGGGGCCCGCCGGGCCCTGTGGGGGCGCCGCAGCCGCCCAGCGGCGGCGGGGGCGGGGGCAACAGGACGAAGCTGGTCGCGATCGTGGCCGCCGCGGCCGTGGTCGTGGCGGCCGGCGTCACCGGCGCCCTGGTCCTGGGCGGCGGCAACGACGACAAGGCGGACGGCGGTTCGGGCGGCGACAAGCAGGCGAGCCAGTCGCCCACCTCGTCGGAGGAACCGAGCCAGTCCGCCTCCGACGACGATCCGCGCGGCGGCACCACCGAGAAGGCGACCATCGCGGGCTGGAAGGCCGTGGTCAACCCCAAGTGGGGCACCGTCTTCGACGTGCCGGCCGACTGGGAGGTCGACTCGCCGACCATGCTGATCGGCTTCGAGGACAAGAAGGACGCCAACAGCAAGCCGCTGATCACGATGTCCGCGCCGGCGTACTACAAGTCCAAGTGGTGCACCTCCGACGACGACAAGGACGGCAGGACGGAGGACACGGCGCTCGCCGCCGTGGGCACCAAGGGAGCGGACGGCGCCAAGAGCACCGACCAGGTCGCCGTGAACCAGGTGCCCTGGTGGGTCTACGGCGGCTACACCCAGCCGGACAAAAAGAGCATCACCTACGACAAGACGGCCAAGAAGTTCACCACGGCCTCCGGCATCGAGGGCAGTTACGCCTGGGCCCGGTCCAAGAACAGCCCGCAGATCGGCAAGTCCAAGTGCGACAGTGACGGCAAGGCCATCACCTTCGGCTTCAAGAACTCCGCCGGGGACTTCGTCGCCTGGAGTCTCTACGGCGCGACGGGCGTCAAGGGAGAGGTGCCGGACGCGACCGTCATGAAGATCATGAGCACGGTACGGCTGGCCAAGGAACCGCCGACCGGCGGCTGACCCCACGGCTCCTGCGGTGGCCGAGGAGGCTTCCGACCGTGGCCGAGGAGGCCTGCGGTATGGCGCGGAAACGGTTTGGCAAGCGGGGGTCACTGCGGCGATAGTCGGCCGGTGACCTCCGCCGACGCCTCCGACAGCCCTCGCAGACCCGCCGGGGCCGGCCGCAACTACCGCCTGCTGACCGCCGCGGCGGTCGTCACCAACCTCGGCAGCAACGGTGCGCTGATCGCCTCCGCGTTCGCCGTGCTGGAGGCCGGCGGCGACGGCGGCGACGTGGGCCTGGTGGCGGCCGCGCGCACGCTGCCGCTGGTGGTGTTCCTGCTGATCGGCGGCGCGGTGGCGGACCGGCTGCCCCGGCATCGCGTGATGGTCACGGCCAACGCCCTCAACTGCCTCTCCCAGGGCGTCTTCGCGGCACTCGTCCTGGCCGGACACCCCCGGCTGTGGCAGATGATGCTGCTCAGCGCCCTCGGCGGCACCGGCCAGGCCTTCTTCAGCCCCGCCGCCGAGGGCATGCTGATGTCGTCGGTGACGGGCGAGCAGGCCAGCCGCGCGTTCGCGCTGTTCCGGATGGCGATGCAGGGGGCGGGGCTGGGCGGGGCCGCGCTCGGGGGCGCGATGGTCGCCGCGGTCGGGCCGGGCTGGGTGCTCGCGGCGGACGCGGCGGCCTTCGCCGTGGCCGGGTCGCTGCGGTCCTTCCTCGACGTCAGCCACATCCCGCCGCGGGAGCCGGGCGGCGGGGTGATCGCCGATGTGCGGGAGGGCTGGCGGGAGTTCAGCGGGCGGCCGTGGCTGTGGGGCATCGTCGTGCAGTTCTCGATCGCCAACGCGGTGCTCGGCGCCGCCGACTCGGTCTACGGCCCGCTCGTCGCCCGCGACGCCCTCGGCGGGGCGGGCCCGTGGGGCCTGGCCCTGGGCTTCTTCGGCGCGGGCACGGTCGCCGGAGCGCTGTTGATGACCCGTTGGAGACCCCGCCGACTGCTGCTGGCCGGCACCCTGTGCGTCTTCCCGATGGCCCTGCCGTCGGCGGCCCTCGCGATACCGACGCCGGTGGGGGTGCTCTGCGCGGTGATGTTCCTGTCGGGCTCGCTGGTGGAGGTGTTCGGGGTGAGCTGGATGACCGCGCTGCACCAGGAGATATCCGAGGAGAAGCTCTCCCGGGTCTCCGCCTACGACTGGTTCGGCTCCATCGCGCTGATGCCGCTCGCCGCGGCCCTGGCCGGCCCGGCCGAGGACGCGCTCGGGCGCAGTGCCGCGCTGTGGTGCTGCTCGGCCCTGATCGTGGTCGTCACTGCCGCCGTGCTGGCGGTACCGGACGTACGCAACCTACGCCGCGCCGACCACCCACAACTCCCCGAAACCCCGAACACCTCCTCCGACACCGAACGCCCCGTCGGGGGACACGGCTGACGACAAGGCGTCCTTCGCCCCGCCCAGGACGCGCACCGGCGACGAAGTCCCTTAGGCCCAGCTCGAGTCGGGGGCACCGGTGACGGCAGGGCCTCCTTCGCCCCGCACGGGACGCGCACCGGCGTGAAGTGCCGCAAACCCCGGCCAAGTTGCCACCCGGCCGCGAAGTCCTCCGGAAGGGCGCGGACAGGCGAGCTGCTGCTCGTCGAAACCCCGATGGCTCAGCCGATGCCGAACGCTCCGTCGGGGGGCTCGGGGGAGGGTACGGCGTTCTCGTCCCGGACGGGTCTGGCGTCGGCGATGAACTTCCGTAGCCCCGGGCCGTGTTCGACGCGGGCGGGGAAGGCGTCGGAGGCGGTGCGGCGGGACAGGGTGGCGGTGTCCAGGGGGTGGTGCGCGGCGACGAGGACCGTGTTGCCGAAGCGGCGGCCCCGCAGCACGGCCGGTTCGGCGATCAGCACGAGGTGCTCGAAGGCCGCGGCGAACGTGGCGAGTTGGGAGCGCAGGAAGGCGAAGGGCGTGGAGTCGGCGAGGTTGGCCAGGTAGACGCCGGTGCCGCGCAGCACCCGCTCAGCCTCGCGGGCGTAGGTGAGGGAGGTGAGGTGGGCCGGGACGCGGGAGCCGCCGAAGACGTCGGCGACGATGACGTCCGCCGAGTCCGCGGGGGCCGTTTCCAGCCAGGCCCGGGCGTCGGCGCCGTGCAGGGCGACGGAGGCGCCGGCCGGCAGCGGCAGATGCTCCACCACCAGCTCCAGCAGCCCCCGGTCCGCCTCGACGACGTCCTGCCGCGAACCGGGGCGGGTGACGGCGAGGTACCGGGGCAGCGTGAGCGCTCCCCCGCCGAGATGCAGCACGTCCAGCGGACGCCCCGGTTCCGCGACGAGGTCCAGCACATGCCCGAGCCGCCGCGCGTACTCGAACTCCAGATGCTCCGGCTCGTCCAGGTCCACGTACGACTGCGGCGCCCCGTCGACGGTCAGCAGCCAGGCCCGCTCGCGATCGACGTCGGGCATGAGCTTGACGACACCGAAGTCGGTGGTCCGGCTGACGGGGATGGATTCGGTCACCTCCTCATTGTGGGGCCCGACGGCGTCGCGAAGGGGCGCGGGGGCTGTGCACCGGCCTCAGCGGCCCCGCAGTCCCCCACGCCCCTCGTCCTCACTCCACGGTGGTCACGGTCCCGGCCCCCACGGTCCGCCCGCCCTCACGGATGGCGAACCCGAGCCCGGCCTCCAAGGGCACGTCGCGCCCGAGCTCGACCGTCATCGTGACCGTGTCACCGGGCCGCGCGACGGCGGCCTCGCCGAGGTCGACGTCGCCCACCACATCCGCCGTACGGATGTAGAACTGCGGCCGGTACCCCGTGGACACAGGCGTCGTACGACCGCCCTCGCGCGCGGACAGCACGTACACCCGCGCCGAGAACCGCCGGCCCGGCACCACACTGCCCGGCGCCGCCACGACATGCCCCCGGCGGACCGCGTCCCGGGGCACGCCCCGCAGCAGCAGCGCCACGTTGTCCCCGGCCTGCGCCTCCTCCATCGGCTTGCCGAAGGTCTCCAGGCCGGTGACGACGGTCTCGACACCGGCGCCGAGCACCTCGACCCGGTCGCCCACCCGGACGACGCCCCGCTCGACCGCGCCGGTCACCACCGTGCCGCGGCCGGTGATGGTGAGCACGTTCTCCACGGGCAGCAGGAACGGCGCGTCCAGATACCGCTCGGGCATGGGCACGTACGTGTCCACGGCGTCGAGCAGCGCCTCCACGGACGCCGTCCAGCGCGGGTCGCCCTCCAGGGCCTTCAGCCCGGAGACCCGTACGACGGGCACCGCGTCGCCGCCGTACCCCTGCGCGGTGAGCAGTTCGCGGACCTCCAGCTCGACGAGGTCGATGAGCTCCTCGTCGCCCGCGTCGGCCTTGTTGAGGGCGACGACGATGTGGTCGACGCCCACCTGCCGGGCCAGCAGGACGTGTTCGGCGGTCTGCGGCATGATCCCGTCGACCGCGGAGACGACGAGGATCGCCCCGTCGAGCTGCGCGGCCCCGGTGACCATGTTCTTGACGTAGTCGGCGTGCCCCGGCATGTCCACGTGCGCGTAGTGCCGGGTGTCGGTCTCGTACTCGACGTGCGCGATGTTGATGGTGATGCCTCGGTCGATCTCCTCCGGGGCCCGGTCGATGCGGTCGAACGGCACGAAGGTGCCGGTGCCGCGCTCGGCCAGCACCTTGGTGATGGCGGCGGTCAGGGTGGTCTTGCCATGGTCGACGTGACCCATGGTCCCGATGTTCAGATGCGGTTTGGTGCGCACGTACGCCGTCTTGGGCATGGCTGTACCTCGAAGCCTCTCAGCGGTGAAGGAAAGCGGGACCCCAGGGAGTGGCCGACCCTCCCCTTGCGGGGTCCGCCGGACGATCCGGAGAGGGTCAGCTTCGGGCGCCGTCGACTGCGGCCAGGAGGATCAGGACGGCAGCCTTCGGCGCATCCGCGACTGCGGATGCTGCGAGGAGGAAGGCGTGCCGGAACATGGGATCGATCATCGCCGACGCCCTGTCCGGCGTCGAATGGTTTTCCGTGCGCCTGTCTGTGAAGGGCGTTCAGGTGAGGGGCGTCCAGGTGAGGGGCGTTCAGGCCCCGATGTTCTTCAGCGCCTCCCGCACCGACAGCGGGGCGAACCGCCCACGCTCGCGTGCCAGGAAGGCCCGTACTGCCTCCGGGTCGGTCTTGGCGTACTCGCGCAGGCACCAGCCGATGGCCTTGCGGACGAAGAAGTCGGAGTGGCCGGACTGGCGCAGGCAGTAGGTGAAGAGGCGTTCGGTGTCGGTGCGTTCCTTGTAGCGGAGCTGGTGGAGCAGGGCGGTGCGGGCGATCCACAGGTCGTCGTCGACGATCCAGGTGTCCATGTCCGCCTTCAGCGCCGGGTCGGCCGCGACGAGGGCGCCCACGACGTGCGCGGCGAGCAGGTCGACGGTGTCCCACCAGGAGGTGGTGGCGATCAGGTGCCGGGCCACCGGGAGGAAGCCCGAGGAGCACACGCGCGCGTGGCGGCGCAGATAGTCGACCGCGAAGTAGTGGTACTCGCGTTCGGGCAACCGCCAGCAGCGCAGGGCGATCGCGGTGCAGTCCCGCTCGTCGGGGCGGGGCAGACCGGCGACGACGGTGCGGGACAGGGCGCGGCGCACGGGCGTGGCAAGCCCCAGGAAGGGGGCCACGTCCTTCATGTACGCGCGCATGGGCGCCGCCCGTTCCGGGTCGGCGGCGGGCGCGTAGGTGGCGGTGAGCCGCTCCAGCACGGTGTCGGCGAGTGTGCTGAACGGCACACCCGTGGCGACCGCATCTGTGACGCTCATAAGACGAACCATACGGCGATCACACACATCCGTCGGTTAGTGTCGCCGGATGCTCGATGCCCACACCCGCTCTGGGGGCACCGCCACGGCCTCTCCCCGGGCCGCCGCCACGGAGTTCACCGTTCCCGCGCCCGTGGTCGCCGCCGGCGCGGAGCTCGCCGTTCCGGTCCCCGTAGCCGCCGTCGCCGCGCCCGTCCCGCCGCTCGTACGCCTCGGCAGAGTGCTGCTGTCGCCCTGGGCGCGGTTCTCGTTGCTGGTCGCGCTGCTGACCGCGGCCGGGGCGAGCGTGCTGCTGTTCGAGCCGCAGAAGCTGCTCGCGGACGGCTGGCCACCGCAGTTGGGAGGCATGACGGCGGCCCTCGTGTTCGCGGTGGCGTACGGGGTGTGCACGGTGGCGTTCGTGCCGCGCCCGCTGCTCAACCTGGCCGCCGGGGCGCTGTTCGGCTCCGCGCTCGGGCTGGCCACGTCGATGGCGGGCACCGTGCTGGGGGCCGGGATCGCCTTCGGGCTGGGCCGACTGCTCGGCCAGGACGCCCTGCGGCCGCTGCTGCGCGGGCGGTTGCTGAAGGCGGCGGACGGCCAGTTGAGCCGGCACGGGATGCGTTCGATGCTCGCGGCGCGGCTGTTCCCCGGTCTTCCCTTCTGGGGTGTCAACTACTGCGCGTCCGTCTCCCGGATGCGCTGGACGCCCTTCCTGGTGGCGACCGCGCTGGGCTCGATCCCGAACACGGCCGCCTATGTCGTCGCCGGGGCCCGTGCCTCGGCCCCGACCTCGCCGCTCTTCCTGATCGCGCTGGCCGCCATCGCCCTGCCGACGGTGGCGGGAGCGGTGGTGGCCTGGCGCAAGCGCCACCATCTGCGCGGAGCCTGACTCCAACCCACCGGCCCCGTCTGCGCGGAGCCTGACTCCAACCCACCGGCCCCGTCTGCGCGGAGCCTGACAGCGACACGCCGGCACCACCTGCGCGGAGCCTGCCCCCAACAGGCGAGCCCCATCTGCGCAGGGTCTGACCCCAACAGCCCGGCACCACCTGCGCGGACCGTGCCCCCTACAGGCCTTCCAGAACCATCGCGTTGGCCAGTCCGCCCGCCTCGCACATGGTCTGCAGGGCATATCGGGCGCCACGCGCGCGCATGGCGTGCACGAGGGTGGTCGTCAGACGGGTGCCGCTCGCGCCCAGCGGGTGGCCGAGGGCGATGGCGCCGCCGTGCACGTTGACCTTGGCGAGATCGGCCCCGGTCTCCTGCTGCCAGGCCAGGACGACGCTGGAGAACGCCTCGTTGACCTCGAACAGGTCGATGTCGTCGAGAGTGAGGTCCGCCCTGCGCAGCACCTTCTCGGTCGCCGGGATCACGCCGGTGAGCATCAGCAGCGGGTCGGAGCCGGTGACGGCGAAGCTGTGCAGTCGGGCGAGCGGGCGCAGGCCGAGGCGGGCCGCGGTCTCGCTGGAGGTGATGAGGACGGCGGAGGCGCCGTCGTTGACGGGGCTGGCGTTGCCCGCGGTGACGTTCCACTCGATCTGCGGGAAGCGCTCGGCGAAACCGGGGTCGTAGTAGGCCGACCTCAGGCCGGCGAGGATCTCGGGCGTGCTGCCGGGGCGCACGCACTCGTCGCGCGTGACGCCCTCCAAGGTGGCGACCTCGGCGTCGAAGAGGCCGTCGTTCCAAGCGTCGGCGGCCTTGTGGTGGGAGGCGACGGCGAAGGCGTCCATCTGCTCCCGGGTGATCGACCACTTGGCGGCGATCAGCTCGGCGCTGATGCCCTGCGGGACGAGGCCCTCCGGGTAGCGCTCGGCGACACCGGGACCGAAGGGGTCCTTGCCCGCGGGCACGTTCGACCACATCGGCACGCGGCTCATGGACTCCACCCCGCAGGCCACGACGAGGTCGTAGGCGCCGGAGATGACGCCCTGGGCCGCGAAGTGCACGGCCTGCTGGGAGGAGCCGCACTGGCGGTCCACGGTGGTCGCCGGGACCGTGTCCGGGAAGCCCGCCGACAGCACGGCGTACCGGGTGGTGTTCATGGCCTGTTCGCCGACCTGGTCGACGGTGCCGCCGATGACGTCGTCGATCAGCTCCGGGTCGACGCCGGCGCGGTCGACGAGCGTGCGCAGGGTGTGGGCGAGGAGTTCGACGGGGTGCACGTGCGCGAGGGCGCCGCCCGGCTTGCCCTTGCCCATCGGGGTGCGTACGGCTTCGACGATGACTGTGTCACGCATGATGCGGCCTCCACGGCGGGGTCGGCAGGTGGACTACCAGCGAGTAGGAAATCCAAACTCACCATAGCTCCGTGAGTTGGAAAATCAAACCCTCCCCTAGACTGGGTTCCATGGCCGCACCCAAAGACCCGCGCCCCTGCTCGATCGCCGACGCGCTCGCGATCGTCGGCGAGAAGTACTCCCTGCTCGTCCTGCGGGAGGTGTGCCTGGGCAACGGCCGTTTCGACCAACTGGTACGCAACATCGGCGCCCCGCGCGACGTCCTCGCCACCCGCCTGCGCCGCCTGGTCGACGCCGGGGTCCTGACCAAGCGCGCCTACAGCGAGCGCCCGCAGCGCTTCGAGTACCGGCCGACACAGGCGGGCCTGGAGCTGGAGCCGGTTCTGATGACCCTGAAGGAGTGGGGCGACCGCCACCTCCGCGACGGCACCGACCTCCCGATGGTGGTCGAGCACACCTGCGGCAACGAGCTGATCCCGGTCGTCACCTGCCGGTCCTGCGGCGCCCCGGTCCACCACGAGGACCTGACGGCCCACCCCCAGGCCGAGGGCTGGACGGTCTCGGGCCCCACGGCGGCCTAGGACCGGGACCCTGAGACCGGAGCCGCGCGGGGATCAGGACGGGAGGAGGGCCTCGTTCCACTCCCGGATGTGCCAGGACCTGACCACGCCGTGCAGGACGAAGGGATCGCCGGCCACGAAGTCCTCGGCCGCCGCGCGCGTCGTGAAGACGGCCATCGAACCCTCTTCCTGGGGATTCCCGAACGGCCCGATCATCAGCAGCTCACCGCGCTCGACGAACTCCTGGTAGCGGGCCGCGTGCGCGGCGAAGTGAGCGGGAGCCTTCGCGGCCAGGTCGTCGGCCGACTCGTAGAACACGACGTACTTCATCGGGCCTCCCGACGCTGGCCCCAGAGGACGCCTCCAGGCTACCCGCCGGGTGATCGGGGCGCCCGGTCACGGCCCGGGGTAGACGTTCAGTCGACCGCACATCCCGAACCTGCCGTACTCCGAAGGGAGTTCGGCCCGGACGGCGGCCTCGCCGAGGTGGGTGACGTCGCCCTGCTCCAGGCGGGCCAGTTGCTCGCCCGTGGCGGCCGCTGCCGCCTGAGCGCCGGCCTGCCAGCGTTCTCGCCACTCGGACAGCCGCGGGCGGACCAGCGCCGCGGCGGCGCGGTGGAAGGCGGCCAGGGGCTCCGGCCCGCTCGCCTCGCGCAGCCTGCGGTAGCCCTCCAGGGCCAGGTCGCGGCGGGCCCGGGCGATCCGCTCGCGTTCCTCCTCCGGCGCGTCCGCCGGGATGCGCGTCACCTCGGCGTACGTCTCCGGGTCGGTCAGGTACTTCGGGGGCAGGGTGAGGACCGCGTCCCCCGCCTCCGGCAGGCCGCTGTTCTGCATCAGGACCGTGATGCGCAGCTCGTCCTCGTTGACCAGGCGGTGGATGGTGCCCGGCGTGAACCAGGCGACCGTCCCGGGCACGAGGGGTGTGACCTCGTACCCGGACGTCGTGAGCGTCTGCACCGCGCCCCGGCCGCCGGTGACGACGTACGCCTCCGAACAGGCAAGGTGCATATGGGGAGTTCCGCCGCAGACCCCGTCGTCGGCGGGCCAGTCGTAGACGGACAGGTGCGAGACCGCGACCCCGCCGGGCAGTCCGGTGAATGCGCCGGCGTTCACCACGGGTGCGCCTCCAGGTACTTGGCGATCTCCTCCCGCTCCCAGGCCCCGTCCGCCACGACGACGCGGTAGCGGCGGGCGAGGGTGTCGCCGGGGGCGAGTTCCAGTTCGTCGTAGAAGGCCCAGGAGGGGGCCACGGCGGCGAACGGGTCGTTGCGGACGAACCAGTGGGCGGGGTGGGCGCCCCCGCTGCCGAGGTGGTCGTTCTCGGGGGCGTGCGCGAAGACGAGGGTCGCGTGGCCGTCGGTGCCGTCGTGCTCGCCGGAGTACGCGAGCCAGGGCGCCTGCCGGCCCATCAGACCGGGTCCCTCGCTGTCCGGGCCGATGATCCGCCCGTCCCGGAAGGCACGCGGGCCGCGCCAGAACAGGCCGGTGTAGCCCGCGAGTTCGCGTCCCGCGGTGGTCGGGCTGCCGAACCGCAGCGGCTCGTCACGGCGGTTGGTGATGGCGCTGGACCAGGTCAGCGCCCAGGAACCGGACTCCCGGTCGACGTCGTGGATCTCGACGCGGCGCTGCTCGTCGGCCCACAGCTCGCCGTCGTGCGGGTGCCAGGTGAGCCGTTCGGCGATGACCACCCGGTCGTCGTGGACGGCCACCTCGTCGAAGGCCACGTGCGCCATCGAGCCGACACGCTCGGGGAGTTCGAGATAGCCCTGGCCGTGGACGTAGGAGTTGCCGCCCCACAGATTGGCGCCCGAGAGGTGCGAGGCGGTCAGCTGCAGGCCCTTGTGCCAGCGGTGGTCGTTGGGCCGGTAGTCGGTGACGACGTCACCGGCGAGGGTGCGGATCGGGTGGAGGTACGGCTTCGGGGCCTCCCACGCGGCCTCCGGGGCGTAGACGTAGCTCAACAGCTCGACACCGGTGGCCGGTTCGCTGACCGTGATGCGGTCGCCGTGGGCGTGGACCAGGCGCAGGGCGCTCATGCGGACACCTCCTGGGAGACGGCGGCGACGGGAGCCCAGCCGGGCACGCCCCCGTGCATCGCCGCGTGGAACGGGTCACCGGGGCCGATCTCGCCGGCCCTCACGGTCGTGTCGGTGAACGCCGACTTGTAGAGCGCGGCGATCAGCTCCAGGCTCGTCCGCCCGTCGGCGCCACTGCTGCGCGGCCGCTCGCCGGCCCGCATGCTCGCGACGAGTTCGCGCAGCTGCTCCAGGTGCGAGCTGGGCACGTCCGCGCCGAAGTCCTGCCAGGCGGCGGCCTCCTCGCCCGGCACGTCAGGGGCCGGGGTGATGCGCCAGTTCGCGTTGGAGTGGCCGTACAGATGGGTCAGCTCGACGGTGGCGCGCTCGCAGTCGACGCGGATACGGCTGACCTCGTCGGGGCTCAGCACGCTGTTGACGACGGTCGCCATGGCGCCGTTCTCGAAGCGGACCAGGGCGGTGGAGACGTCCTCGGTCTCCACGTCGTGCACCAGGCGCCCGGCCATGGCGCGCACCTCGCTCCACGGCCCGAGGAGGTCCAGCAGGAGGTCCATCTGGTGGATGCCGTGGCCCATCGCCGGACCGCCGCCCTCGGTGTCCCAGCGGCCGCGCCAGGGCACGGCGTAGTAGGCGGCGTTCCGGTACCAGGTCGTCTGACAGTGCGCGACCAGCGGCCGGCCGACCGCCCCCTCGGCGAGCAGCCGCCGTACGTGCCTGGTGCCGGAGCCGAAGCGGTGCTGGAAGACGATCGAGGCGTACGGGCCGCCGTCCCTGCCCTCTGCGGCCTCCACGGCGTCGTAGTCGGCGAGCGTGGGCACCGGCGGCTTCTCGCACCACACCCACGCCCCGGCGCGCAGCGCCGCGATGCTCTGGTCGCGGTGCAGGGTCGGCGGGGTGCAGATGCTCACCAGGTCGGGGCGCTGCTCGCGCAGCATCCGTTCCAGGTCGGTGTAGGCGTGCGGGATCCCGTTGGCCCGGCTGAACTCCTCGACGGCTGTGGCATCGATGTCAACGGCCGCCACCACCTCCGTCTCGCCCTCCTCGGCGAGCCTGGCGAGGGCGGGCAGGTGGGAGCCCCGTCCGATGGCGCCGATGCCGACGAGGGCGGCCCGGATGCGGCGGCCGGCGAAGGGCGCCGAGCGGGGATGGGTGTCGGGCGTGGGCATGGACGCGATCAGCACTCCTCCGGGAACGGCGGCCTTACCGGGAGATGTCGCAGCAAGCGCTTTCTCCCCTCCGGAAACGTAAGCTCCGCCCCCGCACCGGGTCAACCACCCGCAGCCGAGGGCGTGCGGCACCCGTCGCACAGCGCGGCGGGCCGCCCCGATAGGCTTCCCCGCACACCCGTGATCAGCACGCCCTGCGGCGTGACGTTCCGTCGCGCCTGCCACGACGAGCACTTGGACGCCGTACCTTCATGTCTTGGTTTGAATCCCTCATCCTCGGGCTCGTCCAGGGGCTGACCGAGTTCCTTCCCGTCTCCTCCAGCGCGCATCTGCGACTGACCGCGGCCTTCTCCGGCTGGAAGGACCCCGGCGCGGCCTTCACGGCGATCACCCAGATCGGCACCGAGACGGCCGTGCTGATCTACTTCCGCCGGGACATCGGCCGGATCGTCTCCGCGTGGGCGCGCTCACTGGTCAGCAAGAAGTGGCGGGGCGACCACGACGCGCAGACGGGCTGGCTGGTGATCGTCGGCTCGATCCCGATCGGCGTGCTCGGCCTGCTGTTCAAGGACCAGATCGAGGGGCCGTTCCGGGACCTGCGGATCACCGCGACCATGCTGATCGCCATCGGCGTGGTCATCGGCGTCGCCGACCGGCTGGCGGCACGCGACGAGACCGGGGGCAAACACCGGGCGCCCAAGCAGCGCAAGACGCTGGAGAACCTGGGCGTGAAGGACGGGCTGATCTACGGCATCTGCCAGTCCATGGCCCTCGTCCCCGGCGTCTCCCGCTCCGGAGCGACGATCAGCGGCGGACTGTTCATGGGGTACAGGCGCGAGGCCGCGGCACGCTACTCCTTCCTCCTCGCGATCCCCGCGGTACTGGCCTCCGGGCTGTTCGAGGTCAAGGACGCGATGGGGAGCGACCATGTGTCGTGGGGGCCGACGCTGTTCGCGACGGTGATCGCGTTCGCCTCGGGGTACGCGGTGATCGCCTGGTTCATGAAGTTCATCTCGACCAAGAGCTTCATGCCGTTCGTCTGGTACCGGATCGCACTCGGCATGGTCATCATCGCCCTGGTCGCCATGGGCGTGCTCAGCCCGCACGCCGCGGAGTCGACTGACTGACCGCCCGGTCAGTAAAGCACGACGTGATCATGGAACCGTGACCGAGAACATATGGGATGTGTAGCCGTCCGGTAGCGCACTGTCAGTGCTTGCCCCTAGGCTTGTCGGCATGTCCCCCGAATCCATGGCCCCTGGTTCCGTGCGGTCCGCCGCCGAGGTGAACGAGCAGATCCGGGCGCTCTGGCTGCGTGCGGGCGGTTCCCTGTCGGCCCAGGAGCGCGCGGAGTACGAGCTGCTGGTGGTCGAGTGGGCGGAGGCCATCCGGGCCGACGTCATCGAGGCCGCCTGAAGCGGGGCGGTCCGCGTCGGGGGTGGGCGGTTTCCGACTGAGGCCGGACGGTTTGCTTCAACGGCCGCCCGCCACGCGCAACACCGCGCCCGTCGTGTACGACGCCTCCGGTGACAGCAACCACGCGATGGCCGCGGCGATCTCCTCGGCCCGTCCCGGCCGCCGCAGCGGAATCGACGCCGCCATGCGCCGCGCCCGGTCGGGATCGCCCATCGCCGCGTGCATCTCGGTGTCGATCGCGCCGGGTGCGACGGCGTTGACGCGGATGCCGTCCGGCCCGAGCTCCTTCGCCAGTCCCAGGGTCAGCGCGTCGACGCCGGCCTTGGCCGCCGCGTAGTGCACGTACTCGCCGGGGCTGCCGAGCGTGGCGGCGCCCGAGGACACGTTCACGATGGCGCCGCTCCCCCGTGCCGTCATCAGCTGTGCGGCCCGGCGTGAACACAGCAGGGTGCCGAGGAGGTTGACGTCGAGGACCCGTCGCAGCGTCGCCGTGTCCGTGTCGGCGAGACGACCCAGCAGCCCGGTCACACCGGCGTTGTTCACCAGCCCCGTCACCGGCCCCAGTTCGCCTTCCGCCGTCTCGAAGAGGCGCTCGACGTCCGCCTCGACGGACACGTCGACCCGCACCGCGACGGCACGTCCGCCGGCCTCGCGCACGCCCGCGGCCACCTCCCCGGCCGCGTCGGCATCGCGGACGTAGCCGATCACCACGTCGTGGCCGTCCGCCGCGAGCCGCAAGCAGGTCGCGGCGCCGATTCCCCTGCTGCCTCCGGTGACCACCGTGACGGGACGTGCCATGAGTCCTCCTCGCCCGTGAAATGATCGATCATCGATCACTCTAGCTCCCAGGGGAGTGTGCGGTCAGGACGACCGGCGGGAAGGATGCCCTGCGCGGTAACGGAGTTCCGGCGACCGGCCAACGAGGCGCGGGGCGGCGGGAGTTCGACGCCCGATTGTCACCTCGCGCCCCTTGGCCCGGCATCCTCGATGCCCAACACTGAACCGATGACGCAGCGCGTGGAGCTCGCGACCGTGATGGACCGACTGGCCGTCGACGAGGTGGTCACCGACTACGCGGCGGCCGTGGACGACGGTGACTGGCAGGCGTACCGGGCGCTGTTCACGCCCGACGGACGCGCCGACTACCGCTCGGCCGGCGGTGTCGAGGGCGAGGCGGAGAAGGTCGCCGCGTGGCTCGCCGAGAGCATGCGGCTGTTTCCGATGCGCCAGCATCTGATCGTCAACCGTCGTGTGCGGTTCGGGACGTTGGACCAGGACCCCGGGGACACCGCGCGGGTGCGGGCCGACTACGTCAACCCCATGCGGTTCGACGCCCAGGGGGCCGCTCCCGACTTCGTGTGCGGCGGGCGCTACGCCTTCGGGCTGCTGCGGACCTCCGACGGCTGGCGGTTGCGTGAGGTCGTCGTACAGGAGAAGTGGCGGCGCATGCCCGAGCGGACCACCGGCTGATCACGCCTGTGTTCCGGATCATCTGTTCCGGATCACCGAAAGGACGCACACTGGAGCCACCAGCGGGTAGGGAGGCCTTTCATGAGGAACTTCGGTGAATGGCTCGCCTCCCCCTGGCGGCGCTCCGCCCTCGCCGCGCTGGCCGGCGCCCTGCCCGTGTTCGCGTTCCCCGCGCCCTCTTTGTGGTGGTTCGCTTACGTCGCTCTCGTCCCCTGGATCGTGCTGATCCGCTCCGCGCCGACGGGAAGGCGGGCCGCCTACGACGGCTGGGCCGGCGGGTTCGGCTACATGGTGGCGGTGCACCACTGGCTGTTTCCCAGTCTGAACGTGTTCATCTTCGTCATCGGCGCCCTCCTGGGCGCGCTGTGGGCGCCGTGGGGCTGGCTGGTGCGGCGGTTCCTGAGCGGGGTGCCCGGTCCGGGGCGGGGCCTGGCCGCCCTGGTCGTGCTGCCGTCGGGCTGGCTGATGGTGGAGTTGGTGCGGTCCTGGCAGGGGCTCGGCGGGCCGTGGGGCATGCTCGGCTCCAGTCAGTGGCAGGTGCAGCCGGCGCTGCGGCTGGCCTCCGTCGGCGGGGTGTGGCTGCTGAGCTTCCTCGTGGTGGCCGTCAACGTCTCCCTCGCCGTGCTGGTGTCGGTGCGCGAGTCCCGGGTGCCGGCGGTCGCCGGGATCGTCGCGACGGCCGCCGCCACCTCCGCGGCCTGGGTGTGGTCACCGCGCCCCGACACCGACGGCCGGGTGCGGATGGCCGTCGTGCAGCCCGGTGTCATGGAGGGCGCCGACCAGCGGTTCGCCCGCGAGGAACAGCTGACCCGGCAACTCGTCGGACGACACCTCGACCTCATCGTCTGGGGTGAGAGCAGCGTCGGCCACGACCTCGGCGACCGGCCCGACCTGGCGCGGCGGATCGCGGCGCTGTCCCGCGCGACCGGGGCCGACATCCTCGTCAACGTCGACGCGCGCCGCTCCGACAAGCCCGGCATCTACAAGAGTTCGGTGCTCGTCGGCCCGAACGGCCTGACCGGTGACCGCTACGACAAGATGCGGCTCGTGCCGTTCGGCGAGTACATACCGGCCCGCAGGTTCCTCGGCTGGGCGACCTCCGTGGGCAAGGCGGCCGGTGAGGACCGCAGGCGGGGCACCGAGCAGGTCGTCATGAACGTGGGTCACGGTCTGCGGATCGGCCCGATGGTCTGCTTCGAGTCGGCGTTCCCCGACATGAGCCGTCATCTCGCCGAGGACGGCGCCGACGTCCTGGTGGCGCAGTCCTCGACGTCGACCTTCCAGCACAGTTGGGCCCCCGAGCAGCACGCCTCGCTGGCCGCCCTGCGGGCCGCGGAGACCGGCCGCCCGATGGTGCACGCGACCCTGACGGGCGTGTCGGCGGTGTACGGGCCGAGCGGGCAGCGGATCGGCTCGTGGGTGGGGACCAGCGACAGCGCGGCAGCGGTGTACGACATCCCACTGGCGCACGGCGTCACCCCGTACGTCCGCTACGGCGACTGGCCCGTGCACGGCTCCCTCGTCGTCCTCGCGCTGTGGTGCGCGGCCGAGGGCGTCCGGGCCGTACGGCTCAGGCGGCCCGCTCCAGAACCGCACGTACCACCCGCTCGCACAGTTCATGAGTCGCCAGCGCGTCCCGGGCGCTGAGCACCTTGCCGGCGCGCACCGCGTCCAGGAAGGCCAGCGCGGCCTGTTCGATGCCGCGCTGCCGGGCCACCGGCACCCAGTCGCCGCGCCGGCGCACGGTGGGCTGGCCCTTGTGGTCGACGACCTCGGCGAGGTTGAGCACCTGACGCTTGGTGTCCTGCCCGGACACCTCCAGGATCTCCTCCGCGGAACCGCTGAGCCGGTTCATCACACCGAGCGCGGTGAAGCCGTCGCCGGACAGCTGCAGGACGACGTGATGGAGCAGGCCGTCCTCGACGCGGGCCCGCACGGTCATGTCGTCGACCGGGCCGGGCACCAGGAAGCGCAGGGTGTCGACGACGTGGATGAAGTCGTCGAGGATCATCGAGCGCGGTTCCTCCGGCAGCCCGATGCGGTTCTTCTGCATCAGGATCAACTCGCGCGGATGGTCGGCGCACTGGACGTACCCGGGCGCGAACCGCCGGTTGAACCCGACGGCCAGGCTGACGTCGCGCTGCTCGGCGAGCGCCACCAGCCGCTCGGAGTCGGCGAGTTGGTGGGCGAGCGGCTTGTCGACGTATGTCGGCACGCCCGCCTCCAGCAGCCGCGTGACGATCTCCGGGTGCGCCACGGTCGGCGCGTGCACGAAGGCGGCGTCGAGGTCCTGGGCGAGCAGCGCGTCCAGGGTGGCGTGCCGGTGGTCCCGCGGCAGGTGCAGACTGTCGCCGACCCGGTCGAGCGTCGCGGGTGTCCGGGTCTGCAGATGCAGTTCGACCCCGGCCAGCCCGGCGAGGACCGGGAGATAGGCCTTCTGCGCGATGTCACCGAGTCCGATGCAGCCGACCTTCACGGGGTGCTCTCCTTAACCGTGGTCCTTCCGGAAGCATACGGCGGGCCGGGGCGCCGCTCCGGGCCCGGTGTCTCGGCGCTGACCATGCCGGCCGACCGCGCCGGGAGCCGTACAGGAATTCGGTGGTGGGTCCACGGGCGTTGGGAAAGGATGCGGCCATGTCGACCGAACGCCATGATCCCGCGGCCACCGCCGACGAGCGCACCATGCTGGAGGGCTGGCTGGACTACCACCGGCAGACCCTGGCCTGGAAGTGCGAGGGGCTGACCGACGCCCAGCTCAGGACAGCCGCGGTGGAGCCCTCCGAGCTGTCTCTGATGGGGCTGGTGCGGCACATGGCGGAGGTGGAGCGCAGCTGGTTCCGCTCGGTCCTCGCGGGCGAGGACACCGGGCCGATCTATTTCAGCGACGAGGACCCGGACGGGGAGTTCCACCTGACCGAGGCGGACACGTGGGCGGAGGCGCACGCCACCTGGCAGGCCGAGATCGAGGCCGCCCGGCGCAACGTGGCGGGCTTCGGCCTGGACGACCTCTCCAAGAGCCTGCACCGGCGTACCGGGGAGCAGTTCAACCTGCGCTGGATCTACACCCACATGATCGAGGAGTACGCCCGGCACAACGGCCACGCCGACCTGATCCGCGAGCGCCTCGACGGCGCCACCGGCGAGTGACGTCAGCCGGGAGGCCCCCGCGCCCGCCATAAGGGGCGGGAGATCACCCGTGCGGGGCATCCTGCGCTCATCCGCTGTCCGCCGGGCCGCTTCGGACGCCATTGTTGCGCGGGTGCATCGAACGACGACCACCGCAACGCTCCTGGTCACCGTGGCCGTCACGGCCCTGTCCGGCTGTGTGACCGTCCAGCGCCCGCCCCTGCCCGTGGCACCGGCGGCGGCCCCGTCCCGGCCGCCGGCCCCGCGCCCGGACGGTGAGGGGGAGCCGCAGATCGTGCGGGCGCCGGCCCGGGAGGCCCTGGAGATGATCGGCCCGTCCCGGAGCGCGGAGCCCAGGACACCGGAACGGCACCGGAATCCGGCACGCGAGCCCGCCCCGGTCGACCGGCCGGCGGCGCCCCGCTCGCAGCCGCGGCCGGCGCATCCGGGGCCGCGGCACCGGCAACAGCCCGGCATCGAGATCCCCGATGTGACCAGGTCGGTTCCGACGGGCCAGGCCGACGTGTGTGCCCTGGGCAAGCGGTACGGCGGCTGGCGGGCGGACAGCCCGGAGTCGGTGATCTGCCGGCAGACGTACGGGCGGTGACCCCGGGACGGTGCGCTCACGGCCGCTGCCGGGGCGGCCCCCACCAGCCCGTGTCACCGGGACCGTCCTCGGCGAGGCGCAGTTCCAGCCGGGTGATGGCCGCCCGTACCCCGTCGCCGTAGCTGTCGTGGGCGAGGGTCTCGGCGGCCGTGCGGGCCCGGTGGAGGTGGCTGCGGGCGGCGCCGCCGCGGCCGAGCTTGACGTAGTCGGCCGCCAGGTTGAGGTGCAGCGAGGGGTAGAGGGCGCGTACCGCGAGCGCGCTCTCGTGCTCGGCGGACCGTTCGTCGGTCAGTTCCTCCGCCGCCGTCAACGCCCGCAGGTCCCACGCCAGTTCGTCGGCCGGGTCGTCCTGGGCGTCGGCCAGGTAGTGGGCCAGGGTGCAGCGGTGCAGGGGGTCGCCGTCCTCGCCGATCTCCGCCCACAGGGCGAGGAAGCGGTCCCGGGCCTCCTCGCGGTCGCCCGCGTGCTGCAGGATCACGACCTGCCCGATCCGTGACATCACGGCGTCCGACGCCGTCTGCTCCGGTCCCTTGGCCACCGCGCACTCCGCCCACTCGTCGGCTGTCCCGGTCGACGCTAACCCCGGGCCCGGGTGATCACGGGCAGGCGGCACCGGGCCGGCTCGACGCGGAACCGGCCCGGCGGTGCTCAGCCCAGGTTCGGGACGGTCCAGTCGATCGGCTCGTGGCCCTGCGCCGCGACCGCCTCGTTGATCTGCGTGAACGGGCGCGAGCCGAAGAACTTCTTCGCGGACAGCGGGGAGGGGTGCGCTCCCTTGACCACCGCGTGCCGCCTCTCGTCGATCAGCGGCAGCTTCTTCTGCGCGTAGTTGCCCCACAGGACGAAGACCGCCGGGTCGGGCCGCTCGGCCACCGCGCGGATCACCGCGTCGGTGAACTTCTCCCAGCCCTTGCCCTTGTGCGAGTTGGCCTCGCCGGAGCGGACCGTGAGCACCGCGTTCAGCAGCAGGACGCCCTGTTCGGCCCACGGCATCAGATAGCCGTTGTCGGGGACGGGGCTGCCCAGCTCCTCGTGCATCTCCTTGTAGATGTTGCGCAGCGACGGCGGGATCCTGACGCCCGGGCGGACCGAGAAGCACAGCCCGTGGCCCTGGCCCTCGCCGTGGTACGGGTCCTGGCCGAGGACGAGGACCTTCACCTTGTCGTAGGGCGTGGCGTCCAGCGCGGCGAAGACCTCCTCACGCGGCGGGTAGACGGGACCGCGCGCCCGCTCCTCCTCGACGAACTCCGTCAGCTCCTTGAAGTAGGGCTGCTGCAGTTCGTCGCCCAGAACCCCGCGCCAGGACTCGGGCAGCATGGCGATGTCGGTCACGTCAACGTCCTTACGATGTGCGGAAAACGGCGTGCGGTCACTTCCAGGACTCAGAACCTACAGGCGACCACTGACATTGACCCGCCGCCGCCCGAAGTACCCCGTCTACCAGCTGGTCTTGCGGTACAGCTGCCACATCATCATGATCGTCGACGGGTCCAGCGCCTGCTCCGCGCCGGAGATGTCGTCGCTGGCGGCGACGTACTGCTTGCCCTGCCACAGCGGCAGCAGCCGGGCGTCGCGGACGAGCACCTGCTGGGCCCTCTCGAACTCCTGGACGACGTCGGCGCGGTCGCTCTGCCGCCGGGACTCGGGCAGCAGCCGCCCGGTGATCTCGGGCGCCGGGTAGGGCGTGCCGAGCGCGTTCTGGTCGCCGACGAAGGGGGCGATGAAGTTGTCCGGGTCGGGGAAGTCGGGGAACCAGCCGCGCCCGAACACCGGGTACTCGCCCTGCTGGTAGCCGGTCACATACGTCTTCCAGGGCCGGCTCCTGAGGGTGACCGTGAACAGGCCCGAGGCCTCCAGCTGGCGCTTGAGCTCGGCGAACTCCAGCCCCGTGGAGGAGCCGTAGCGGTCGGTGGTGTACCAGAGGGTGAGCGGGACGCGCTGCCCGATGCCCGCGTCGGTGAGGATCCTGCGGGCCTTGCTGACGCTGGGGCTGCCGAAGTCGTCGAAGAAGTCGGTCGTGTGGCCGGTCAGCCCCTTCGGGACCATGGAGTACAGCGGCTCGACGGTGTCCTTGTAGACCTTGTGCGCGATCGCGCCCCGGTCGACGATCTGGGCGACGGCCTTGCGGACCGCGAGATTGCCGGCCCAGGGGTCCTTGGGGTTGAACACCAGGTAGTTGATCTCGATGCCGGCGCCCTCGTTGATGTTGAGCTTGCCGTTCGCGTCGTGCTTCTGCAGATCGACGACGTCGTCGGCGTCCAGTCCGCGGAAGGCGACGTCGAGGGTGCCCTTGCGCAGGTCGGCGACCATCGGGGCCGACTCGCGGTAGTAGCGGATGGTCACCGCGTCGTTCTTGCGGTCGGCGTAGCCCTTGTAGGTGCCGTTCCGGACGAGTTCGGCCTTCTTGCCGTCCTCGTACGACTGCAGCGTGTAGGGCCCCGAGCCGTCGACCTTGTCGTCCTTGCGCAGGGCGGCGGCCGGGTACTTCGCGGGGTCCACGATGGACATCGCGGGGGTGGCGAGCACGAAGGGGAAGGTCGCGTCGGGCTTGTCGAGGTGGAAGACGACCTCCGTGTCGCCCAGCGCCTGCACGCGGTCGAGGCTGCCGAGGAGCCCGGCGGGACCGCCGTTGAGGTTGATCTTCCGGATGCGGTCGATGGAGTACTTGACGGCCTGGGCGTCGAGGGCGTGTCCGTCGGAGAACTTCAGCCCCTTGCGCAGCTCGCATCGGTACGTCGTGTTCGAACTGTCGGTGAAGCGGCAGTTGTCGGCGGCGTCCGGCTGCGGGGTGGTCGCGCCGACGGGGTAGCTGAGCAGCGTCTGGTAGATGTTGCGGAACAGCTCCCACGACTGGTCCCAGGACGCCGCCGGGTCCAGGGTGCTGGGGGCGCTCGTCGTCCCGACCGTGATCGGTCCGGTGCTGTCGGAGGAGTCCGACGAGAGGACGCCGCACCCGGCCACCAGGGTCGATAGGGACGCGATGGCCGCCGTTCGCCGCAGGCCTCGGTTCCGGTTGAACACGCGCTCGCTCCTCGATCTGCCGTACCAAGGGTCGGCAGACCATACCGCAGTGTGACGGGAGTTCAACCCGTGTCGCACAGGGCCCTTGATCAGCATCTTTATGACGACGTTGTCATTTCCCCATGCCTTTCCCGTACGACGACGAGGGCGCCGTTCCCGTCAAGGAAACGGCGCCCTCGGGTGCCCGATCGTTACAGTCGCAACGCCTTTGTCAGGAGACGCCGGCGTTCAGGAAGATGCCGCCGTCGACCACGAGCGTCTGGCCGGTGACCCAGTCCGACTGCTCGGAGGTGAGGAACGCGGCGGCGCCGCCGATGTCGGAGGGCACGCCGAGCCGGGCCAGCGGGTAGGCGGCGGCCGCCTCCGCCTCCCGGCCCTCGTAGAGGGCCTTGGCGAACTGGGTCTTCACCACGGCCGGGGCGATCGCGTTGACCCGCACCTTCGGCGCGAACTCGTGCGCCAGCTGCTGGGTGAGGTTGATCAGCGCGGCCTTGCTGACGCCGTAGGCGGCGATGAAGGGCGAGGGCGCGAGACCGGCGACGGAGGCGATGTTGACGATGGCGCCGCCGTTGTCCTTCTGCCAGGCGTGCCAGGTCTTCTGGGCGAAGCCGAGCGCGGAGATCACGTTGGTCTCGAAGACCTTGCGGGCCACGTCCAGGTCGAGGTCGGCGATCGGGCCGAACACCGGGTTGGTGCCGGCGTTGTTGACCAGGAAGTCGACGCGGCCGAAGGCCTCCATGGTGCGCTCGACGACCTCGGTCTGGTGGTCCAGGTCGTGCGCCTTGCCGGCGACGCCGATGACCCGGTCGGCACCGAGCTTCTCGACGGCCTCCTTGAGGGCGTCCTCGTTGCGGCCGGTGATGGTCACGCGGTCGCCGCGGGCGACGAGCGCCTCGGCGACGCCGTAGCCGATGCCGCGGCTGGCGCCGGTGACGACGGCGACCTTGCCGGAGAGTTCAGTCATGTCCGTTACTCCTGGTCGAACCTAGTCGAGGGGGCCGCCGGCGACGTACAGCACCTGGCCGGAGACGAACCCGGCCGCCTCGCCGGTGAAGAAGGCGATGGCGTTGGCGATGTCGTCCGGCTCGCCCACGCGCGCGACCGGGATCTGGGTGGCGGCCGCGGCCTTGAAGTCCTCGAAGCCCATGCCGACGCGCTCGGCGGTGGCCTTGGTCATCTCGGTGGCGATAAAGCCGGGGGCGACGGCGTTGGCGGTGATGCCGAACTTGCCGAGCTCCTTGGCTAGGGTCTTGGTGAAGCCCTGCAGACCGGCCTTGGCGGCCGAGTAGTTGACCTGGCCCCGGTTGCCGAGCGCCGAGGAGGAGGACAGGTTGACGATCCGGCCGAAGCCCGCGTCGACCATGTGCTTCTGAACGGCCTTCGACATCAGGAAGGCTCCGCGCAGGTGGACGTTCATGACGGTGTCCCAGTCGGAGACGCTCATCTTGAACAGCAGGTTGTCGCGCAGCACGCCCGCGTTGTTGACCAGGATCGTCGGTGCGCCCAGCTCCTCGACCACGCGCGCGATCGCGGCTTCGACCTGCGCCTCGTCGGAGACGTCGGCGCCGACCGCGAGCGCCCTGCCGCCGGCCGCGGTGATCTTCTCCACGGTGTCCTTGCAGGCGGCCTCGTCGAGGTCGATCACGGCGACCGCGCGACCCTCGGCGGCCAGTCGTACGGCGGTGGCGGCGCCGATGCCGCGCGCCGCGCCGGTGACCACGGCGACCCGCTGCTCAGTGGTGGACATTGCTGCTTCTCCTCGCCCTTGAGAGAACCCGCGGCCCGGTGAGCGACCGCTTAGTACCTTCGTCGCACGTGACGCTAGAAGCCATGGCACCCGGTGTCAACGTCACGCGGCTGCGGTGTGATCCATTACCTCACCAGCAGGTCGAGCAACCGCTCGGTCTCGGCCGCCGGATCGGTGGTGAGCCCAGTGTGCACCGGCCCGGGCTGCACGACCGTGGAGCGCGGCGCGATGAGCCAGCGAAAGCGCCGTCCGGCGTCCTCACCGGCGGCCTGCCCCGCCCCCTCTCCCCCGCCGCAGACCCGCTCGACGGCCGCGAGCGCCGCCCGGATCCCGGCCACGTCGGCCCCCGGGTCCAGGGCCAGCAGCCGCGCCTCGTCGAGATGAGTGCGGGCGCCGACGTACCGCTGGGCGCGGCAGTAGAGCAGCACGCCCGCGTTGATGCACTCGCCGCGTTCGACGCGGGGCACGACCCGCAGCAGGGCGTACTCGAAGACGTCCCGGTCGTTGGCCTCGCTGCCGCGGATGATGTGCCGCTCGACCACGGAGCCGGCCATGTGGATGTGGCGCTCGGTCACTTGCCCTCCTCGATTCCGGTCACGCGCGTGTGGACGTCGGCGGCGCGGGCGAGCAGCACGCGCGCGTAGGCGTGCCGGAGCCCGTCCGGGGTGTCGAAGCCGGGCTCGTCGGCCAGCCAGACGTCCGGGATCTCCGCGGTCACCTCGGCCAGCAGGTCCTCGGTGACGTGCGGGGCGAGATCGGCGGCGGCGCCCGCGAGGTCGGGGCGGAAGCGGGCGAGGGCGTGGTCGGAGGCGTCGTAGGGGCGGGCGGCCGAGGCGTCGGCGCCGGGCCAGTTGTGATGCCAGATCATGGTGGCGCCGTGGTCGATGAGCCACAGTTCGCCGTGCCGGACCAGCAGGTTGGGGTTGCGCCAGGACCGGTCGACGTTGTTGATCAGGGCGTCGAACCAGAGGACGCGTCCGGCCTCCTCGGGGCTCACCTGGAAGGCGAGCGGGTCGAAGCCGAGGGCGCCGGAGAGGAAGTCCATGCCGAGGTTGGTGCCGCCGCTCGCCCGCAGCAGGTCCTGCACCTGCTGCTCGGGCTCACCGAGCCCCAGCACCGGATCGAGGCCGATCGTGACCAGGCGGGGCATCCGGAAGCCCAGCCGGCGGGCGAGTTCCCCGCAGATCACCTCCGCGACGAGCGTCTTGCGGCCCTGACCGGCGCCGGTGAACTTCATCACGTACGTCCCGAAGTCGTCGGCCTCGACGAGCCCCGGCAGCGAGCCGCCCTCACGCAGGGGCGTGATGAAGCGGGTCGCGATCACTTCCTTGAGCATCGCCCCAGGTTACTGGCCGACAGCGAACCGACAGCTCTGGTTTACCCCGCCCTGAACTCGAACGCGTTTAGATCTCGACATCGTCTGAACAACCCGTGCGCGAACGCCGTACCCCTGGACGATCCACAAACCCCACAACGAAGGGAAACGTCAGCATGACGACCAGCGAACCGCTCCAGCCCGTCCCGGCGCCGGCCCGGCGTACCGTCGTGGCGGCGGTCGGCGCCGCCGGACTGGCCGTCGCGCTGACCGCGTGCGGATCCTCCGACGACAACTCCTCCAGCCCCTCGGACACCCAGGCCGGCGCGAACGCGAGCACCGGAGCCGGAGCCGGCGGCGACGCGAGCGCGAGCGCCTCCACCGGCTCCGGCGGCGGCACGGCCCTGGCCAAGACCGCCGACATCCCGGAGGGCGGCGGCAAGATCTTCAAGGACAAGTCCGTGGTGGTCACCCAGCCGGCCTCGGGCACCTTCAAGGCCTTCTCGACCAAGTGCCCGCACCAGGGGTGCGCGGTCTCCAGCATCGCCAACGGCGTCATCGTCTGTCCCTGCCACGGCAGCGAGTTCTCGGTGACGGACGGCAGCGTGAAGAAGGGCCCGGCCACGACCGGTCTCGCGGCCCAGAACGTCACCGTGAGCGGCGACTCGATCACGCTGGCCTGATCCGCGCCCGCCGCGGCCCTTCGAGGCAGCCCAGCACCTCCGCCGTGGTCACGACCGTGGCGACCAGGGCGAGGGTGTTACGGATCATCGCGGGGGTGTACTCGGAGGGCACTCCCGCTATCGCGTCGGAGGGCACCACGACCGTGTAGCCGCGGTTGACCGCGTCGAAGACGGCGTTGGGGACGGCCACGTTGGCCGAGACTCCGGCCACGACGAGCGTGCGGCAGCCCAGGTTGCGCAGCAGCGCGTCGACGTCGGTGCCCTGGATCGGCGACAACCCGTGCAGCCGCCGTACCACGAGGTCCTCCTCGGCCACCTCGATGGGGGCCGCCACGCGCACCGCCGTGGTGCCGGACAGCTGCTGGACGGGCAGCCGTTCGGCGGCGCGGAAGAGGCGGGCGTTGCGGTTGGCGCCGCGTCCGTCGGGGCGGCGCTCGGCGATGGCGTGGACGACCTGGACGCCGCTCTGGTGCGCGGCGGACACGAGCCGCGCCACGTTGGCGAGGGCGCCCGAACGGCGTGCCTCGAGGGCGAGTTCCGGCAGGGCGCTGTCCGGGCCGACGACACCCTGCTGACACTCGACGGTGAGCAGCACGGTGGTGGCCGGATCGAGGAGTTCGCTGAGCTGTTCGCGGGACGGCACGGTTCCCCCTCGTCGCGGGCGGCTGGAGCGGGCGAGAGTAGCGACCATTGCGCATGGACGGAAGACGACCCATGCTTTTCTGACGTGATGTCAGAGGATCACCGGACCCTCTGGCACTTCGTGAGAGAAGAGGGGGACGCATGACCGTCACTCAGCGCCGCGGCCGCAAGATCATGATGACGCCGGGCGAGCTGGACGAGTTCCTCACCGGCCAGCGCACCTGCCGGGTGGCCACCGTGTCGGCGGGCGGGGCCCCGCATGTCAGCGCGCTGTGGTTCGCCTGGGACGGCACCTCGGTCTGGCTGTACTCGGTGGTGCGCAGCAAGCGGTGGACCGACCTGCGGCGGGACCCGCGGGTCGCGATCGTGGTGGACTCGGGCGAGGACTACGACGAGCTGCGCGGCGTGGAGCTGTCGGGGACCGTGGAGTTCGTGGGCGAGTTCCCGCGCACCGGCGAGCTGTGCGCCGAACTCGACGTCCCCGAGACCCTGTTCGCCCGCAAGAACTTCGGCCTGGAGGAGATGCCGCACGACGGGCGGCACGCCTGGATCCGGCTGACGCCCGAGAAGATCGTGTCCTGGGACTTCCGCAAGCTGGGGGGCGCGTAGGCGAGTTGATCGGGAGAAGGCAGGCACGTCGGGATCAGCCGGCCTTCTCCGCCGCCTCCTGCAGCGCCTCCACCGCCGCCCGGATCGACGGGCGGCGGTCGGCGTCCGCGCGCCACACGGCGTAGACGTACCGGTGCACGCGGTGCCGCACGGGCACGGCCCGCACTCCGGCCGGCATCGGGTCGCGGCCCAGCCGCGGCGCGACACACACCCCCAACCCGGCCTCAACCAGGGCGAGTTGGGTGTGGTGCTCCTCGGCGCGATGGGCGATCCGCGGCTCGATGCCCTTGCTGCGCAGGGTGTAGAGCAGCCATTCGTGGCAGAACTCGCCCTCCGGCCAGACCACCCACTCGTCCTCGCCGAAGTCGTCCAGGTCGACGTCGTCCCGGCCGGCCAGCGGGTGCCCCGCGGGCATGGCGATCTCCACCGGGTCGTCGAGGAGTGGCGCCTTCGCCAGCCCGTCGGGCATGGGCAGCGGCTTGTTGTACCAGTCCAGGACCACGGCGAGGTCGGCGTCGCCCCTCAGGACCGCGTTCACGCCCTCCTCCGGCTCCAGCTCCCGCGAGCGCACCCGCAGCGCCGGGTGGTCGTCGCGCAGGGCGGCGAGGGCGGCCGGGAAGAGTCCGCGCAGGGCCGTCGGGAACGCGACCAGCCGCAGCTCGCCGACCACCTGCCCGCGCTGCGCCTCCAGATCGGACTGGGCGAGCTCGACCTGCGACAGGATCCGGGCCGCGTGCTCGGCGAGCAGCCGGCCCGCGTCCGTGAGCCGCACCCCCCGGCCGTTCTTGGCCAGCAGCCGCTGGCCCACCTCCCGCTCCAGCTTGGCCATCTGCTGGGAGACGGCCGAGGTCGTGATGTGCAGCCCCTCGGCCGCGCCGCTGACCGAGCCGTGCCGGGCGAGGGCGTCGAGGGTGCGCAGGCGCTCCAGGTTCAACATGTAAGCGATGCTACGAGATATCTCGCGCGAAATCTCGATTGTGCTACGAGGTGCTGTCCAGCATCGTTACGGCCATGACCACCGCCACCGCGACCACCCGGACCCCCGTCCGCCCCGCCGCCCGCCGCCCCGCCCTCGACTGGCGTCTGCGCTTCGGCGCGCTGTCCCTGATCTGGGGCTTCAGCTTCCTCCTCATCAAGGTCGGCACCCAGGGCTACGCACCGTTCCACGTCACCCTGGGGCGGCTGGTGTTCGGTACGGCGGTGCTCGCGGGGGCGATGGCGGTGAAGCGGGAGCGGCTGCCGCGGGGCCCGCGCACCTGGGCGCATCTGACGGTCGCGGCCTTCCTGCTCAACGCCCTGCCGTTCTCGCTCTTCGCCTACTCCGAGCTGACGATCCCCTCGACACTGGCGGGCATCTGCAACGCGACCTCGCCGCTGTGGGGCATGGCCCTGTCCCTGGTCGCCCTCTCGGAGGACCGGCCGACCCGCGTCCGGGTCGCGGGGCTCGGCATCGGCTTCCTCGGCGTCCTGACGGTCCTCGGCGCATGGCAGGGCTTCCACGGCCTGGACGCGACGGGCACGGCGATGGCCCTGACGGCCTCGCTGAGCTACCCCGTCGGCTGGATCTACGTCCGCCGCACCCTGGCCGGCTCCAGCCACTCGAACCTCTCCCTGACGGGCGCCCAGTTGCTGCTGGCCACCCTCCAACTGGCCTTCGTGACCCCGCTGTTCACCTCCCTGCCCACCCGCTTCCCGGCCGTCCCCCTTCTCGCGATCGCGGCGCTGGGCGCCCTGGGCACCGGCCTCGCCGTGCTCGTCCAGTACGGCCTGGTCGCCGAGGTCGGCCCCACCACGGCCCAGATGGTCACGTACTTCATCCCGGTCATCGCGACCGTCGCGGGCGTGGCGGTCCTCGGCGAGTCCCTGACCTGGTCGACTCCGGTGGGCGCGGTGATCGTCCTGGCGGGCGCGGCACTGACCCAGGTGCGCCGACGCGCCTGAGACGCGGGGCGCCGTCGCCGGTACGGGGCCGGGCTCAGACGTAGGTACGCGTGGACGCCGGTCCCAGGGCCTGGGCGACCGCGTCCGCCAGTGGGGGCGTCTCCTCCGGTGCGAGGGTGGAGACCGTGATGCGGATGCCGGGCGGGGCGCTCATACGGAAGCGGGCCCCCGGTGACACCGCCCAGCCGGCGTGCAGGAGGCGGGCGACGGCGCCCGTCTCGTCGGGGACCGGGATCCAGACGTTCAGGCCGCTGCGGCCGTGCGCGGCGACGCCCCGCTCGGCGAGTGCGTCGATCAGCAGGTCTCGGCGTTCCCGGTAGGCGGCCGCCACCGCGTCCGGGTCGAGGGCGTCGTCGGTCCACAGGTGCACCACCGCCCGCTGGACGATGCGGCTGACCCAGCCGGGGCCCAGGCGGTGCCGGCCGGTCACGCGGTCGACGGTGACGGGGTCGCCGGTGAGGACGGCGAGGCGCAGATCGGGGCCGTAGGCCTTGGCGACCGAGCGGACGAGGGCCCAGTGGTGGGTGACACCGGCCAGGGGGTGCAGGGGCAGGTCGACGATGCCGTGGCCGTGGTCGTCCTCGATCAGCAGGGTCTCCGGGTGCTCCCGCAGCACGGCCCGCAGGGCACGCGCGCGTGCGGCGGTCACGGCGGCGCCGGTCGGGTTCTGGGCGCGGTCGGTGACGACGAGCGCCCGTGCACCGCCCACCAGGGCCCGCCGTACGTCCTCGGCCCGCGGCCCCTCGTCGTCGACACCTACCGGCGCCGTCCGCAGTCCGAGCGCCGGGATCAGGTCGAGCAGGCTGCCCCAGCCGGGGTCCTCGACGGCCACGGTGTCCCCGGGCTTGAGGTGGGCCGCGAGCACCCGCTCGATGGCGTCCAGCGAGCCGGACGCGACGGCGAGCGGCCCGTCCGGCACACCGTCGGCGTCCAGTCGCGCACGGGCGATACGGGCCAGCTCGGGCTCCACCAGGGCGTCCCCGTACAGCACGGGATCCCGGTCACCCTGCTCGGCGGCCGCCGCGAAGGCCTTCGCCAGCGGCGGCAGCAGCGCCGGGTCAGGATTGCCGCTCGCCACGTCCCGCACACCCTCGGGGACGTCCATCCGCGCGTACTCGCGGCCCGTGGTCGCCGGTTTCGACCGCACGCGACTGCCCCGCCGCCCGGCGGTCTCGATCACCCCGCGCTCCCGCAGGATCCGGTACGCGGCCGCGACGGTGTTGGGATTCACCCCCAGCTCGACCGCCAACTCCCGCATGGGGGGCAGCGGTTGCCCGGGTTCCAGCTCTCCCGAACCCACCGCGCGCTCGACGCTCGCCGCAATCTCTGCTGCGCGTCGCCCTTCGATCCGATATCCTCCTAGCACAAAGCAGATTATGCACTAGTGCAATTAGCGCCGCAAGGCGAGAAGCAGACCACCGCACGACGAAGCAACGAGTTCTGGAGAACGCCATGCAGGGGACCGCCCAGCCGACGTCGCCGCCCGCCGCCTACACGCCGACCGACCGCACCGTCCCCACGCGCTCGGCGGACCGGGCGTCGTACGACAGGGAATTGGTGCACTCGATACTCGACGAGGGATACGTCTGCCACCTGGGCTTCGTCCGCGACGGGCGGCCGGTGGTCCTGCCGACTCTCTACGGGCGGGTCGGCGAGCGGCTGTACGTCCACGGCTCGACGGGCTCGCGTCCGCTGCGGATGACCGGACAGGCCGACCCGGGCCTCCCGGTCTGCCTGACCGTGACACACGTCGACGCGCTGGTCCTGGCCCGCTCCGCCTTCCACCACTCGATCAACTACCGCTCCGTCGTGGTCCACGGCATCGCCCACGACGTCACGGACCCCGAGGAGAAGCGGGCGGCCCTGGACGCGCTGGTCGACCACGTCGTGCCGGGCCGCGCCGCCGACTCGCGCCCCGCGAACAAGAAGGAACTCGCGGCCACCGCCGTCATCCGCCTCGACCTCGACGAGGTCTCCGCCAAGCTCCGCACCGGCGGCGTGAACGACGAGCCCGCGGACCTCCCCCTCCCCCACTGGGCCGGGCTCGTCCCCCTGCGCAAGGGGTACGACGCCCCCGTGGCCGACGCGGACCTGACGCCCGGCATCGGGCTCCCCGACTACCTGACGGTCCGCTGATGCTGATCCACCCCTGGGACGCGGCACACGACGACTCGGAGTGGCAGCGGTGGCTCGCGGTCCACGACTTCGGACAGCTCGCCGTCAACGGACTGCCCGGCGAAGCACCTTACGTACAGCCGCTGCACTTCCTCTACGACGCCGGACGCGGCGAGGTCCTGACCCACCTGGCCCGGCCCAACCCGCTGTGGCCGGCGCTGGAGGCGAACCCGGACGTCGTGCTGAGCGTGGTCGACGACTACGTGTACGCGCCGGGCTACTGGCAGGCCATGCCCGGCACACCATCCGAGCACGGCACGCCGACGAGCTACTGCGCGGCGGTCCAGCTCCGGTGCCGCGCCCATCTGGTGGACGATCCGGCGGAGAAGGCCGAGCTGCTCAACCGCCTGGTCGACCACTTCCAGCCGGAGGGCGGCTCGGCGCGCGTGGCGGTGGGCGAGGTGCCGTACGGCAGGATGCTCGCCGGTCTGCGCGGGGTGCGGCTCGACGTCGTGGACGTCCGCGCGAAGTTCAAGTACGCCAACCACAAGCCCGAGGTGCACGAACGGGTGGCGGCGGCGCTGACGCAGCGAGGCGGTCCGCGTGACACGGCCGCGCGTGCGCATCTGGCGCGCAGGCACGGGGTGTGACACCAACTGCCGTACCGGCGCTGATCATTGAGGGAGGGGCCGCACGGGGGTGGGCCCCTCTCCGCACACCCGCTCCGGCTAGGTGGCCGTTCCCCGGGCCGACAGCTCGCGTTCCGGGCCGCCGCCGGCCACCGGGTCCGGGGAGGGCTTGGCCGGCGCGGAGGACTGGGCGATGAAGGCGCCCACGAGGACGACCGCGCCGCCCGCGATCTGCGGTGCCGAGAGGTGCTCGCCGAGCAGCACCCAGGCCAGGACGGTCGCTATGACCGCTTCCAGGCAGGCCACGACGCCCGCGACCTGCGGCGAGAGCCGGCGTACCGACAGCACGCCGGTGACGTAGGCGAGGACGGTCGCGATCAGCACGATCCACGCCAGCAGCAGGCCTGCGGAGACCGGGGTGCCGTTCATGTGCGCGGTGCCGGACAGCACCGACCAGTCCATGGACCAGGGGCGGGCGACAGCCGTAAGCAGGAGGGCGCCGATCAGCAGGCCGTAGGCGATGACGCCCAGTGGGTCCGGAGCCTCGTCCCCGGCGTCGCTGCCCTGGTCGGACAGGACGAAGTAGCCGACCTGACAGCAGGCGGCGCCGAGCGCGAGCAGCAGGCCGAAGACGTCGAAGCTCAGGCCCGACCAGACCTCGACCACACAGGCCAGACCGCCGACCGCGAGGACGACTCCCGCCGCGGCGGCGCGGGTCACCGGCCGCCGCTGCACGAACCGCACCCAGCCCAGCACCAGGGCGGGCGCGAGGTACTCCACGAGCAGCGCGACCCCGACGGGGATGCGGGAAAGCGCGGCGAAGTAGCAGGCCTGCACACCGGCCACCGCGAGCAGGCCGAACCCGGCGAGCAGGGCCGGGCGGCGGAACAGCAGCGTGCGGTGACGCACCGCGACCGGCAGCATCACCAGGGCCGCGCCGGTCACCCGCAGCCACACCACGTGCAGCGGGTCGAGTCCGGCCTCGATCAGCGGTTTCGCCGCGACGCCGGACCCTCCGAAGGCGAGCGCGGACACGAGCGCGAGCCCGAGCCCGACGCCCTTGCCGCGACCGGCCTGACTGCTCTGTGAGGTACGCACCGGCACATGATGACAGGCGTCGA
The DNA here is from genome assembly GCF_022513565.1 of Streptomyces gilvus. GTDB lineage: Bacteria > Actinomycetota > Actinomycetes > Streptomycetales > Streptomycetaceae > Streptomyces > Streptomyces gilvus. Next base: position 177,246 of record NZ_JAKWBE010000014.1, read on the forward strand.
CAGGAGCGTCACCCCCGATGACACCTGTCTCACCGGATGGACGGTCCGGCGCCCGTCACTGGCCGGACCACTCCGGCCGGGTGAGCCGGTCCTCGATTCGGGCGAGCACCTCGTACGGGTCGATTCCGGCGCGGGCCAGCACCTCGACGGCCCGCGCCTGCGGGTCCGCGAGGATCGCCGCGAGCAGGTCGACGCCGAGCGCCGCGTCCTCGCCGCGGTGGGCGGCGCGCGCGGCGGCGTCCTCCATGGCGCCGGCGGCCAGCGGCGAGAAGCCCGCGCTCCCGGCCACCACGGGCACGGCGCCGGAGTCCTCGACCGAGCCCTGCCAGCGCAGCCCGTAGCCGATGCTGCGCTGCACGAGATAGCCGAGCAGCCGGGCGTTCTCCGCGCCGTCGTCGAAGACGGCGCGCACATCGGGGTCGTACTCCAGGAGCGAGTGCAGCAGATGGGCGGTGTCGATCTGCCGGTCCCCGTCGCGGACCGCGCGGCGGCGGGCACCCGAGACCACCGCTGCCAGTGCGGCGCTGAGCTTGGCATCGTTGTCCGGGCGAGGGCCGACGGCCGGCTCCTCGGCCTGCTGTCGGGGTATACGGGGTGGCACATCCCCCACCCCATCAGTCCCCGGCGTCCGCGGTCATCCCCGGGGGGAACCATTTCGGCGTCCCACGGAGAGTGGACGGCGTACGCCGGAATCTCCTCCTTGCGGATGAGATCAGGTGGCTTTACCCGGAGGGGCGCGCGCCATCCTGCCGCGCACCGGATGTGTCCCTGCCGGTCGTGGACGGCAAGCGGTACGGGTACCGGGTGGACGCCCCGGGGGACGTATGACGAAAGCGCCGTCCCGCGCGCGTGCACAATTTCTGACGCCTCGTCAGTATTGAATGTTGCGATCCCTGCGGTTACTTTCCGCGACACCACAGCCCGACACGAAGAGGTGGTCGCATGCCCGAAATCAGCGCGGAGGCACGGATCGAGGCGCCGGCCGAGAAGGTGTGGGCGCAGCTCACGGACTGGCCCGCGTACGGCGAGTGGAACGCCACCCACACCAGCTTTCCGCAGGGCGGCCCGGCGGCGCTGGAGGTGGGCGCGACCTTCCAGGAGAACATGAAGCTGATGGGCTTCCCGGCCGAGGTCGAGTGGACCGTCTCGGAAGTGGAACCGGCCCGGCGCTTCGTCATCACGGGCAAGGGGCCGATGGCGGTGAGCCTCGCCACCCGCTACACCCTCACCCCGGACGGCGACGCCACGAAGGTCCGTATCGAGGGGGAGTTCACGGGCGCCGCGGTGACCCTGATGGCGGGCAAGCTCAGGGACTCGGGCACGGCCGCCCTCAACGAGTCGCTGCGCAAGCTGGCGGGGCTGGTGTCCTGACCCCGGGCACGGACGGGCGCCCCGCGGACGATTCCGCGGGGCGCCTGCGTCGCCGTTGGACGTTCAGTCCTCGTCGGCGAGGATCAGGTACAGCTTCTTGCGGGCCTCGTTGATGACGGCCAGCGCCTTGTCGCGCTGGTCCTTGCTGCCGGTCTTCCAGACCTGGCCGAAGGCCTCCATCAGACCGAAGCCGGCCTGACGGATCTCACCGAGCGCCTCGAAGTCGATACCGCGGGAGGCTTCCTCCCAGGGCGCGTCCGGGCCCTCGTCGGCCGCGGCGCGGCCGGACTCGGTGAGCGAGAACAGCTTCTTGCCGCCCTCACTCGCGCTGGCGATCAGACCCTCGTCCTCCAGCAGTTGGAGGGTGGGGTACACCGAGCCGGGGCTGGGCTTCCATGCCCCGCCGCTGCGCTCGGCGATCTCCTGGATCATCTCGTAACCGTGCATCGGACGTTCCTTGAGCAGGGCCAGGATCGACGCGCGTACGTCACCTCGCCGTGCCCTGCCCCTCGGCCCGCCACGCCCTCGCGGCCCCCAGGGGCCCGGACCGAACCCGGGTCCGCCGAAACCGAAGCCGCCACGCGGGTCACCGCCCGGACCACCGGGCCCGAAGGGCCCGAAGGCACCCCGCCGCCCCTCGAAACCGCCCCGCCCACGAGGGCCGGGTCCACCGTGTCCACGCTCGAATCCATGGGAACGCATCGCAATCACTCCATCCATTCGTTGATCTGTCGCGATGCGTCAACGATATATCGGAACAGCTCGCATGACAACCCCCGGCCCGGACGGACGGCGGCGGCTGCTGCTGCTGACGGGCGGGGCCTACACCCAGTTCGCCCAACCAAAGGTGAAGAGATAGGCCCGGCGCCCCGTGTCCAGACCTCGGAGCCCGCGAATGAACATGACCACCAGAGCAACGAGGAACAGAGCAGCAAAGGCGCCGGCTACAAGGACCCCGGCGACAGGCCCCACGAGCAAGCCCACGAACACGCTCGCGACGATGACGATCCCCAGACCGAAGTGCGCGGCAGGCAGATCTGCCCTGATCGCCTCTCGCAGTGCCTTGCGCACCGACCGCATGTCGGAGTCGTACCGCTCCCGCGCCGCTTCCGGATCAGCGGCGGACCCTCGGGCCACCTGCTCAGCACTGGCGATCCCGAAGCCACTCGGCCACGGCCACGAAGTCCGCGTCCACGAGGCCCGTCATGGCATCGACGCGGTGAAGGAGGGCGTGCCCGCGATGATGAGCCGACACCCACTCCCGATCGAGATCCGTGACCGAGTCGTCGGCCCACACGAAGGGCCGGCCGGCGGCGACCCGCACGAGCGCCACGGTCTTCCAGTTCAGTACGCCGGGCTCGTACTCGTCCGGCGCGGCCGGCAGGTCGGCCAACGGAAGGTCCGGCAGTCCGAGCACAGGCGCGATCACCCTGTTCGCGTCGCCCATCCACGCGGTGGCCCATATCAGCGCGCAGGGCAGGGCGAGCAGCCGCGGGCCATGGCGTGGATCGAGCTGCGCCAGGTGGGGATTCGACACGTCCTGCCAGTCGGCCCATCCCTCGGGGGTCGTGGGAAGCCGGGCTCCGCGGTAGGGCAGGAGCGTTCCGTCGACGTCCAGGAACAGCAGCGGGCGGTCGCCCGTGGATCCGGTCAATGGCCTCGGAACGCCTCCTCCAGCCACCAGGAGCCCCGGTCTCGGGTCACCTTGGCGTCCACGAGGAGGGGGGCCGTGCGGGGGCCGGTCACCCAGTCCGCCACCGCCTTGAGGTCGGCGGTGGTGCGTACCGTCGCCGCCTCGAAGCCGTAGCCGCGGGCGATCGCGGCGATGTCCGTCTCCGGGAAGACGACCGTGTCGAGGGGGTGGCCTTCGGGGCCGAAGTGGTGGACCTCGGCGCCGTACGCCTCGTCGTTGTAGACGACCACCACCATCGGCAGCCCCAGGCGGCGCACGGTGTCGAGCTCCACCGCGCTCATCAGCGCACCCCCGTCGCCCAGCGCGGCGACCGGCAGCCGGTCCGGGCGGGCCAGGGCCGCGCCGATCGTCGTGGCGAGCCCCAGGCCGATGGACTGGAACGCCTGCGTGAAGCAGAAGCCGTCCTGGTCCGGCACGGACAGGTACGCGCTCGGGTAGCCCATGAAGTTGCCCGAGTCCACCCCGACGATCCGCTCGGCGGGCAGCATGTCGTCGAGGGCGATGCTGAGCGTGCGCGGGTCGATCCGGTCCCGGGTGCTCTCGTCCTCGTACGGCACGTCCCGCCACCGCACCCGCGCCGCGAGCGCCTCGGCGACATCGGGAGTGCGGTATCCGTCCCGCTCCTCGCCCGCCGCCTCCAACGCCCGCACGGCCGTACGGGTCACGTCTCCGGTGACGCCGAGGGCGATCTCCCGGTGCGCGCCGAGCGCCTCCGGGTCGTCGTCGACCTGCACGACCGTCGCCCCGGCGCCGATGAGCTTGCCGTGCCGCATGGTCCACATGTTCAGCGCGCAGCCCCACCCGACGATCAGGTCGGCGCCCTGGATCAGTTCGGCCGCGAGGGGCGACGCGAAGCCGCCGGAGACGTCGAGGGACCACGGGCTGCCGTGGAAGAGGCCGCGCGCGACGGCGGAGGTGGCCAGCAGGGCGCCGTGGCGGTCGGCGAGGGCGGTCAGCGCGTCGCGGGCGGCCGGGGTGCGGGCGCCGCGCCCGGCGACGAAGACCGGTCGCCGGGCGCGCGCGAGGGCGCCTGCGAGGTCGGCGACCGCCCGCTGCGAGGGCTCGACGGGTTCCGGTCCGGGCAGGGGCACGGCGTCGAGGGAGATCCCGTCGGGCACGTCCAGGGCCTGTACCTCCAGGGGGAGGTTGAGCAGGACCGTGCGGCGTTCGTGCACCGCGCGGCGCAGGGCGGCGCGGGCCTGGTCGACCGCGTCGTGCGCCGTGGTCACGCGGGCCGAGACGGCACCGACGGAGTGCGCCAACACAGCCTGTTCGACACGGAAGTTGGAGTGCCGCGCGGTCGCCTCGGCGGCCAGCACGAGCAGCGGCGTACGGCTCTTGGCGGCCTCGGTGATGCCGGTCAGGGCGTTGGTCAGGCCGGGCCCCTGGTGGACGCTGAGCGCGGCGACCGTACCGCTGGTGCGGGCGTAGGCGTCGGCCATGGTCGCCGCGCCTCCCTCGTGCCGGGCGGCGACGAAGCGGGCGCCCGCGGCCACCATGGCGTTGGTGAGGTGGAAGTTGCCCGAGCCGACGACACCGAAGACCTGGTCGACCCCGGCCGCGGTCAGGGCCCGGCCGACGGCCTCGGCGACCTTCACGACCGCTCCACCAGGGCCAGGACGCGCGCCGGGGCGCCGGAGCCGCTGACGATCGGCAGCGGTCCCGCGATGACGACTGCGCCGGTCGGGGGCAGGGCGGCGAGGTTCTGCAGCTGGGTGAGCCCGTACTTGTCGGCGCCCAGGAGGTAGGAGTGGCAGGGGAACGCCGGCTCGAAGGAGTGCGCCCGCCCCGCGTCCGTGCCGACGGTCTCCGTGCCGAGGCCGATGACCGGGGACTCCTTGGCGACCCAGCGCGCGCACTCCGGGGAGAGGCCGGGGGTGTGCGGGCCGTTCTCGTCGGCGTTGAGGAACTCTTCCTGTGAGCGCGAACGCGCGTCCCATCCGGTGCGCAGCAGTAGCCAACCCCCTTCGGGCAAGGGGCCGTTGTCGGCCTCCCAGGCCTTGATGTGGTCCACCTCGACGAGGAAGTCGGGGTCCTTGGCGGCCTGTTCGGAGAAGTCCAGCACGGCCGCGGGCGCGATGAGCCGACCGGTGGGGACGGAGGCAACGTCCGCGAGGTCCCTGCCGGTCACCCAGTGGACCGGGGCGTCGAAGTGGGTGCCGGTGTGCTCGCCGCTGCGGAAGTTGTTCCAGTACCAGGCGGGTCCACGGTCGTCGTACCGGCTGATCTCCTCCAGCTCGAAGACCTGCGTCTGCCCGAACTGCGGCGGCAGTTGGATCACGGGAGTGGAGGGCGAGAGCGGCTGGGTGAGGTCGACGAGCTCGATGGATCCGCTCCGCAGCCCGGACAGCAGCGCGGCGAGCACGGACGACTGGGACATGACGGCCTCCTGGAACGGGGCGGAACTGGCAACGCCTGTCTGGTACAGGGTGTCAGCGTCTCCCGGATCGTCCAGAGGCGCAGCATGAACCGGCAAGCCGGAGGCGCGGCATCAACCGGCAGGACGGCGACGGCAGTCCCGGAATCAGGCCAGTGGTCGGGAATTGGCCTTGGGCACGGGAGCCACGTGGTCCTAGCGTCGAAGACATGCGTATCCGAATCGTCGACGCCTTCACGGACCGTCCCTTCGCAGGCAACCCGGCCGGGGTGCTGCTCCTCGACGCCTTCCCGGACGACGAGCGGCTGCAGCGGATCGCGCTGGAGGTGAACCACGCGGAGACGGCGTTCGCACACCCGCTGCCCGGCGGCGGCGAGGCCGACTGGGCGCTCAGGTGGTTCACGCCGACCACCGAGGTCGCCATGTGCGGCCACGCCACCCTCGCCACCGCCCACGTACTGCACTCCACCGGCGCGCACGAGGGCGCCGTGCGCTTCACGACCCGCAGCGGCGTGCTCGTCGCGACACCCCGGGAGGACGGGTCGATCACGCTGGACTTCCCGACGGCCCCGCTCACCCCGGTCGAGGCGCCGGACGGGGTCGCCGAGGCACTGGGCGCACAGCCGCTCTCCGTCTTCGACACCGGACCGAACATCGGTGACCTGCTCGTGGAGCTCGCGGACGAGAAGACGATCCACGGCCTGTCCCCCGACCTCAGGACGCTGGGCGCCTACTCCGAGCGCGGCATCATCGCCACGGCCCGCGCCGAGGACCCCGCCCGGGGCTACGACTTCGTCTCGCGCTGCTTCTTCCCGAACGTCGGCATCGACGAGGACCCGGTCACCGGCAGCGCCCACACCGCGCTCGCCCCCTTCTGGTCGCAGCGCCTGGGCAGCCCCGTCCTCACCGGCCTCCAGGCCTCCCGTCGCTCCGGCCGCGTCCGCACCGAGCTGCGCGGCGACCGCACCCTGCTCTCCGGCCGCGCGGTCACCGTCATCGACGGCGAACTGCTGGCCTAGGCGGTCGGCAGCCAGCCCACCTTGCCGGCCAGGAGCGCGTAGCCGACGAACGCCCCGATGTCGAGCAGGGAATGCGCCACCACCAGGGGGCCGACCCGCCCCCACCGTCGGTACAGGTAGACGAAGACCACGCCCATCACCATGTTGCCGAGGAAGCCGCCGATGCCCTGGTAGAGGTGGTAGCTGCCGCGCAGTACGGAACTGGCCACCAGCGCGGCTCCCGGTGTCCAGCCCAGCTGCCCCAGCCGGCGCAGCAGATAGCCGACCACGATGACCTCCTCCAGGACCGCGTTCTGGATCGCGGAGAGGATCAGCACCGGGTACTTCCACCAGACGGAGGGCAGGGCCTCGGGCACCACGGTGAGGTTGGCGCCGAGACCGCGGGCGGCCAGGTAGAAGGCGATCCCGGTGCTGCCGATCACCGCCGCGATCGCGGCGCCGCGGGCGAGGTCGGGCCAGGGGCGGGTCCGGTCGAACCCGATGGTGCGCAGGCTTCCGCCCTCGCGCAGGAGCAGATGGGCGACGAGCGCGACCGGGACCAGGGCGGTGGCGATCCCGAACAGCTGCCAGGCGAGATCCAGCCAGGGGCGGCCCGGCGCGGCCGAGGCGTTCATGGTCGCCGCCTGGTCCTTCAGACCGCCCGGTTTCGTGACCGATCCGACAAAGCTGATCAGGGCGGACACACCGCTCGCACCGAGCGAAAGCCCCAGAACGAGCAGGGTCTCGTCCCGGAAGATCCGTCGCGAAAGCCGCTCGGGCGGAAAAGAATCGGCCACCCCACTCGTCTCTGCCTGCACACTTGACTCCACTTCAGTAATCCCGCCTCATCGCCACCGTCACGCCGCTAGGGTCTCGAAAGAAGTTGCGAAGATCGTGCGTGACAGGCCGTTGGGGGGACGGACGCCGTACGGGGCGTACCTCCCTTTTGCATGCCATACGGCCGTCTCGCGGCACGAGGTTCAACAGGGAGGGACACCACCGTCATGGGACGTCACAGCTTGCCCGATCAGTATGGGGCGGGCGCGAGCGACCCCCGTCCACGCGCGCGCCGCCGCACGGTGGCCATCGCGACGGTCCTCGTGCTGACCGCGGCCGGCGGCACGGCGGGGGCCGTCAAGAGCGGACTGCTCTCCTTCGGCTCGTCCTGCCAGGACCACGCCGTGCGGCTGAACCTCGTCGCCTCACCGGACATCGCGCCCGCGCTGACCCTCGCGGCGAATCAGGCCCGCGAGGACGGGATCACCTCCGACGGACGGTGCGTCGCCGTGTCGGTGTCCGCCCGGGACTCGTACAAGGTCGCGGACGTGCTCGAGGCCGGCCGGAAGAGCGACGCTCAGGTCTGGGTGGCGGACTCGGACCTGTGGGTGGACCGGATCACGGCGAACAGCGCGGCGACCGACGTGACCCCGGCGGGCGCCGTCGCCTCCACGCCGGTCGGCGTGGCCATGGTGCCGACGGCCGCGAAGTCCCTGGGCTGGCCGCAGAAGACGTACAGCTGGCTGGAGCTGGCCGGCGCGGCCATGCAGGGCGACTCGCTCAGGCTCGGCGCGGCCGACCCGGCGCGCAGCGCCACCGGGCTGCTGGCGCTGACCCGGCTGACCGCGGCCGCGGCCAAGCTCAAGGGCGGGGACACCCAGGCCGCGGCGATGATGAAAACGCTCTCGCAACGCACCTCGGACACCGACGGCCAGGTCGTGGAGACACTGCCCCGCGACTCCTCGGGCACCGAGCTGGGCAACCCCAAGCGCAACGAGGCGCTGATCCTCACCGAGCAGGCGGCCTACACCTACAACTCCTCGGCCGACGCCGACGCCGGGCTCGACATGTTCTACCCCAAGGACGGCTCGCCGCAGCTGACCTACCCGTACACGATGGTCGGCCAGCTGACCACCGACCAGAGCAGGGCCGCGCTGCGGTTCATGAACTACCTGCGCCAGCCCGAGCAGCTGCGCCTGCTGCAGAAGCACGGCTTCCGCACCTCCGACGACGCGGCACCGCGGGCGGTGGTGGCGCGCGCGGGCGGCAGCAGCCCGCAGCCGTACGACGCCGAAGCCCCCGAGCCGGACTCGGACACCGCGCTCCAGGAGGCCCTCGGCACCTGGACGATCACGGTGCAGAGCGCCCGGATCACCACGGTCGTGGACGCGTCCTCCTCCATGTCGGAACCGGTGTCGAAGACGGGTCAGTCCCGGATGGACGTGACCAAGGCGTCGCTGCTGCAGGCCCTGGCCACCTTCACGCCCGACGACGAGATCGGGCTGTGGGAGTTCTCCACGAAGCTCGACGGCGACAAGGACTACCGCGTCCTGGTGCCGACCGAACGCCTGGGCGACCAGAAGGCCGGCGGCACCGTACGGGACGAGCTGTCGGCGGCGTTCACCTCCCTGAAGCCGGTGCCGAACGGCGCGACCGGGCTGTACGACACCACGCTCGCCGCCTACAAGGAGGCCACCTCGTCGTATGTGCAGGGGAAGTTCAACGCCCTGGTCATCCTCACCGACGGGGTCAACCAGGACCCCGGCAGCATCTCCCGCGGCGGGCTGATCAGCCAGTTGCAGAAACTCACCGACCCCGAGCGTCCGGTGCCGCTCATCATGATCGCGGTGGGTCCGGACGCCGACCGGCAGGAGGCCCAGGAGATCGCCGAGGCGACCGGCGGCTCGGGCCAGTCGGTCAGCAACCCCGCCGACATCCAGTCGGTGATGCTGAAGGCGATCGTCGCGGCCGGGGCCGAGGGCAACCCCGACGGCTGACCCGACTGACCCTCAACCGGCGGGCACGGGCTCGGGCAGCCCCACGGGCCAGGTGTGCACCGGCTCGCCGGCCAGCATCAGCTCGCGGTACCTGCGGGTGGTCGCGGCCAGCGCGGCATCGCGTGTCATGCCGGTCTCCAGCGCCCGGTGGAAGGTCGCCGCCTGCCAGGTCGCGCCGTTGGCGCGGCGCCGGCAGCGCTCCTCGATCACGCCGAGGTAGAGGTCCCGGTCCGCGGGCTCGACCCCCCAGGCGTCCAGTCCGGCCGCGGCGAGCGGCAGCAGTTCGTCGCGCACCAGGGTCACCGCGTCGACCTCGGCCGTCCCGCCGTACCGTCCGCGGCGTGGCCACCGCAGCCGGGCCTCGATGCCGTGCTTGCAGGCGGCGTCGAAGTTGGCGGCGGCCGCCTCGAAGGGCAGCCGGGTCCACACCGGCCTGGTCTCCTCGGCGAGGGCGCGGACGAGGCCGTAGTAGAAGGCGGCGTTGGCGATGACGTCCGTGATGGTGGGTCCCGCGGGCAGGACGCGGTTCTCGACGCGCAGGTGCGGGACGCCGTCGGCGATGCCGTAGACCGGGCGGTTCCAGCGGTAGACGGTGCCGTTGTGCAGGACGAGTTCGTACAGTTCGGGGATGCCGCCCGAGTCGAGGACGTCGAGCGGCTCCTCGTCGTCGCAGATGGGCAGCAGGGCCGGGAAGTAGCGCAGGTTCTCCTCGAAGAGCTCGTGCGCGGAGGAGATCCAGCGCTCCCCGAACCAGGTGCGCGGGCGCACGCCCTGGGCCTGGAGCTCGGGCGGGCGGGTGTCGGTGGACTGCTGGAACAGCGGGGGGCGCGACTCGCGCCACAGCTCGCGGCCGAACAGGAACGGCGAGTTGGCGCCGACGGCGATCTGCGCGGCGCTGACGGCCTGCGCGGCGTTCCACACGTCGGCGAAGCGGCCCGGGGTGACCTGGAGGTGCAGCTGCACCGAGGTGCAGGCGGCCTCCGGGGCTATGGACTTGGAGGTGCAGGTGAGGCGCTCCACGCCGTCGATGTCGAGCGCGAAGTCCTCGCCGCGGGCGGCCACGATCTGGTCGTTGAGGAGGGCGTAGCGGTCGACCGCGGAAAGGTTGGTGGAGACCAGGTCGTCCCGGTCGAGCGTGGGCAGAATGCCGATCATCACGATTCCGGCGTCGAGCTCGCCGGCTTTCCGGTCGGCATATGCCAGGGAGGTGCGGAGTTCCTCGGCGAGCCGGTCGAATACCCGGCCGCCCAGCGGATGTGGGGCTATGTTGACTTCCAGGTTGAACATGGCGAGTTCTGTTTGGAAATCTCGGCTCGCGATGCGTTCGAGGACCTGCGCATTGAGCATTTTCGGCATCCCGTCGGCGCCGGCCAGATTCAATTCGATCTCCAGCCCCATGAGATTCCTGGGGCGTTCGAACCGCTTCTCGGCCAGGAGCCGCTCCAGTCCCGTCAGGCACCTGCGGAGCTTGTCCCGGTAGAGCTGACGATCGGAGAGGTCGATCCGACCTGCCACGACCTTCTCCCCCATCGAAGCTTCCCTCCTGGATCGGGCGGCTCGACGATTCGGCCGCCGCTGTCGGGTCACGGGGGATGATGCCCCGCCTCGGCGATCGATAACGCCCCCACAGTCCTCCGTCGGGCGCTACTCTGGTGGGATGTGACCGGCGGCACATTCACCGGGCATGCAGCACGGCGCAGTTTCGCGCCGACAGGAACTCGTGAAAAACGCCGACGAGAATTGGCCGACCGCTCCCCGGGTATTGTCCGAGGTCACCGCCGTAAGGCCGGAGCGGAAACGGGATGATTCCCGCGCATCGCCGACCGGATACGCCCTTGCCGGGTGCACCGGAAACGGCTAGCCGAAACACCGTGTGAACATACGTCGTATAAACTCCGCGAACAGGCAGAGGGTTGGCGCCCAGGTCGTGGAACCTGCCGTCGGGGTGCCGTGCGGCAGTCCTCACTACACTCCGCGTTCCCAGACCCCGGCCCCCGACACTCTCGCCTCGTGAGCAGACAGCGCCGTCCGCCCCCGCCCTCGCGCCACCGTGCCTGTCGAATGAGAGGCGACCCACCATGCCGCTGCATGTCCCCCCGGCTCCCGCGCCCGCCCTTCGCACCGTCCTCACCGCACTCGGTTCGCCCACCGCGGTCCGCGAGGCCCGAACGCCCTCCCTGCTGCGAGCACAGGGGCCCGCCACCCCCGAGCTCCCGCTGCCCGTCCACGTCCTCGACCGGCCGGTCCAGGACGGCTCCTCCCTCACCCGGCTCGCCGGCTGGCGCTTCCTCATCCGCTGCGGCGACCGCGCGGTGGCCGCGGCCGAGACCATGCTGACCGCGGACGGCTGGGCCTTCTCGCACTTCTTCGAAGGGCCCTACATCGCCTCCACCGAGCGCGCGCTGCGCCAGGCCGAGACGATGAAACAGCCGTACCAGCCGCGCCTGCTGTCGGTGCCGAGCCTGTACATGCTCACGCTCTGGCTGCACGGCGACTGCACGGCCGACGCCTCCACCGGCCACCCCGCCCCGACGGACCTGCTCGTCCCGCTCGCGCCGGCGCCGCCCGGCATCGCGGCCCACCGCCCGCTCCGCGTCGCCGAACTGCTTCCCGTGCTGACCCATCGGGTGACTGCGGTTCCGCTGCTCGGCCAGATCGCCTGAAATCCCCTCCAGCGAACACCCCCGTACCCCGTCGCCGAATTCCCGGTGACGGGGTACGGCGCTGTTTGGCCCCGCATTCTGCTCGTACGAGCAAATAACTGCTCGTACGAGCCGCTAAATGCCTTCCTTCCTGGACGGACTAGCCCTATCAGGCCACCGTGAACCATCCGAAGTGACAGTGCAGTTGGACTGAACCGTGCGCGCCGCGGATGCGTCATCAACCTGTGAAGAAGTGGTGCGTCGAAATGCCTGCGGATTGACGTCCGTAGGGCAACACTGGACTGGACCGACTTATCACAACGGGGGGCGGCCATGGACGACACGTCAAGCCGCGTGACAGACACGACAGCCATCACATCCATGACGACACAGCGAAAGATCCCACCAATGTGCCAGCACCAGCCACCGTGTCCTTCAGCCGACTCCGCCGACCGGGAATCCGCCCGCCTCGTGGCGCACCACCCGGAGCAGGGATGGAGCCTGCTGTGCAACGGCGTTCTGCTCTTCGAGGACACCGGTGAGCTCCTGCCCGACGGCCAGATCATCGCCCCGCACCGCAGCCAGGTGATGACCGCCGCCTGAGGCGAGTCCGGGCGGCACCGAGCCGTCCGGTGACATCCGGGGCCGGTCGCGGACCTGAACCGCGAGCCGGCCCCGACGCATGTCCGGTCCCGATCACACACCGTAGTTACCCGTGCGTAGTGAAGTGACGGCAGTGACCCGGCCCGGATCCGGGGGTGATCTCCCTTCCCACGGACGCCCGTTTTCCGGAAGACTTCTGGAAGTTTCGCCGCAAGCGTCCACGGAGGTGGGGGGATTGGCAGCAGACGAGGCCGGGGCCGGGGAGGCGCCCGAGGGGCGGGGCCGGGTCACGATCACGGAGATCGCCCGGCAGGCCGGGGTCTCGGTGCCGACGGTGTCGCGGGTCGTCAACGGACGGTCCGACGTGTCGCCGAGGACCCGGGCCCGGGTGGAGGACCTGCTGCTGCGGCACGGCTACCGCAAGCGCCCGACCGTCTCCGGCAGCGGTGCGGCCCTGCTGGACCTGGTCTTCAACGACCTCGACAGTCCCTGGGCGGTGGAGATCATCCGGGGCGTGGAGGAGGTGGCGCACGCGGCCGGGGTGGGCACGGTGGTGTCGGCGATCCACGGACGCTCGGGAGACGCCCGCGAATGGATGCGCAACCTCCGGGCGCGCGCCTCGGACGGCGTCATCCTGGTCACCTCGGCCCTGGAGCCGGTGCTGCACGAGGAGTTGCGGGCCCTCGGCGTCCCGCTGGTCGTCGTCGACCCGGCGGGCTCCCCCGCCCTCGACGTGCCTACCATCGGCGCGGCCAACTGGTCCGGCGGCATGGCGGCCACCGACCATCTGCTGTCCCTGGGCCACCGCAGGATCGGCCTGATCGCCGGCCCGCCCCGGCTGCTGTGTTCCCGCGCCCGCCTGGACGGCTACCGGGCCGCCCTGGAGGGCGCCGGCGTCGCCCTGGACGAAACCCTGGTCGTCCCCGGCGACTTCCACCCCGAGTCCGGCTTCCGGGGCTGCAACACCCTCCTGGACCTCCCCGAACCGCCGACCGCCGTCTTCGCGGCCAGCGACCAGATGGCCCTCGGCGCGATCGAGGCGCTGCGCCGGCGCGGCCTGCGCGTGCCGGAGGACATGAGCGTGGTCGGCTTCGACGACCTCCCCGAGGTCCGCTGGTCCGCTCCCCCGCTCACCACGGTCCGCCAACCGCTGGCCGACATGGGCAAGTTGGCGGTCCGCACGGCCCTGCGCCTGACCCGCGACGAACGACCGGACTCACCGCGCGTGGAGCTGGGCACGGAGCTGGTGGTGCGGTCCAGCACCGCACCACCAGCACTGCCCTGAGCTAGCTCAAAGCCTTCCTGATCGCGAAGTTACGCGGGCTTGGGCGCGAGTTGCTCGTCCCACGGCAGCGCCGCGCCCTCCCCTGGGAAGAAGGCCGGGATCCAGGAGTACTTGTCGGTGTAGTCCCAGATCGTGATGCCCACGCAGCGGCGGACCGCCAGACAGGCCGAGGTCAGCCGGCCGTACCAGTCGGCCTGTTCCGCCAGCTTGTCCTCGGTCGCCGGGAGGAGCATCCGGATGTCGACCTCGGTGAGCGCGGTGTCCAGACCGAGCCGGGAGAAGCGACGCAGGTTGTCCTCCAGGGTGGTCGGATAGCCGTACTGGAGCGCGAGGTGGGCCTGCAGGCCGATGCCGTCCAGCGGGACCTTCCGTGCCTTGAGGTCCTTGGCCAGCTGGTAGTACGCGTCCGACTTCGGGCCGACCGCCTCGATGTTGTAGTCGTTCAGGTAGAGCTTGGCGTGCGGGTCGGCCTGGTGGGCCCAGCGCAGCGCGTCGGCGATGTAGCCGGGGCCGAGGGTCTTGTACCAGATGGTCTCCCGGTAGGTGCCGTCCTCGTTGAACGCCTCGTTGACGACGTCCCAGGAGTAGACCTTGCCCCGGTAGTGCCGTACCTCCGTCTGGATGTGGTTCTTCAGCACCGCCCGCAGTTCGGCAGCCGTCCAGTCGCGGCCGGTGAGCCAGCTCGGCAGCTGACTGTGCCAGACCAGGGTGTGGGCCCGTACCCGCTGGTGGTTCTTGCGGGCGAGGTCCACGATCTGGTCGCCGTTGGTCCAGTCGAAGACGCCCTGTCGCGGCTCGGTGGCGTACCACTTCATGCCGTTGCCGGGCGTGATCATGTCGAACTCCTCGCCGAGCAGGGCCGTGTAGGCGCTGTCGGTGAGTTCCGGGTTGTCGGTCGCGCTGCCGAAGTAGCGGCCGTGGCGCTGGGCCAGCTCCGCGAGCGTCGGCTGCTTGGGGCTCGCCTGGGCCGACGGCCCGGCGGCGAGTCCGGCCACGACCAGGCCGGCGGCGAGCGCGCCGGTGAGTCTGAGGCGGGTGGTCTTGCGCATGGTGCGACTCCTCACGGTGTGGGGTGTGGGGCCGTACGTCCGCCGGCGCGCGTCATCCCTTCGTGGCGCCGGCGGTGAGGCCGCCGACGAGCTGGCGCTCGGCGACCGAGTAGAGGGCGAGGGCGGGGACCATCGCCAGGACGAGGTAGGCGAAGACACGGGCGTACTCGGCGGAGTACTGGCCCTGGAACTGCACGACGCCGAGGGGCAGCGTCCACCACTTGGAGTCGGTGAACACCAGCAGCGGCAGCATGAAGTTGTTCCAGCTGGCGACGACGGCGAGCACGGAGACCGTGCCGAGCGCCGGCCGCGCCATGGGCAGCAGCACCCGCCAGAAGAACCCGAAGGCGCTGCACCCGTCCAGCGTGGCCGCCTCCTCCAGCTCTCCCGGGATCTGCCGGAAGAAGCCCCGCAGGATGATGATGGTCATCGGCAGCCCGAAGGCGGCCTGCGGGAGGATCACGCCGAGCGGGTTGTCCAGCAGGTCCAGGTAGCGAAGGATCAGGAACAGCGGCAGGACGGCCACCGCGAAGGGGAACATCAGCCCCATCGTGAAGAACATGAACAGCAGCTCCCGCCCCCGGAAGGCGAACCGGGCGAAGGAGAAGGCGGCGAGGGCGGACACGGCGACCACGAGCACGGTCGTCGCCACCGCCACCAGGGTGCTGTTGCCGAGCAGCCGCCAGAAGTCGCCCGAGCCGAGGATGTCGGTGTAGTTCCCGGTCAGCCAGTGTTCGGGCAGCCCGAAGGGGTTGCGGGAGAGCTCGTCGGTCGACTTGAAGCCGGACAGGGCGGCGTACAGCAGGGGTACGACCACCACCGCGCCGACCAGCACGAGCACGACGTGCAGCGGCAGTTTGCGCAGGGTCTTCACGCGCCGTCCCCCCTCATGTTCGTGGTGGCTCCTTCGAGGTCGCGGCGGAGCACGAACCGCTGGTAGGCGAGGGCGAAGACGAGGCAGATGCCGAACATGACCACGCTGATCGCGCTGGCGTAGCCGACCTGGTAGCGCTTGAAGCCGTACTGGAACATGGTCACGGCCATCGTCTCGGAGTGGTGGTCGGGTCCGCCCTGGGTGATCACCCAGACCAGGTCGAACAGTTGGATCGACCCGATGACGGAGAGGAAGACGCTGATGCGCAGGGTGGGCGCGAGCAGCGGCAGGGTGACGTTGCGGAAGCGCTGCCAGGGGCCGGCGCCGTCGATCAGCGCGGCCTCCGTCAACTCGGCCGGGATGGACTGGAGTCCGGCGAGGTAGAGCATCATGTGGAAGCCGAAGTACTTCCAGGTCATGACGAGGAAGAGGGTCGCCATGACGTAGGAGGGGTCGGCGAACCACTCCCCGCCGATCCCGCCCAGGCCGACGGCGCCGAGCACATGGTCGGCGAGCCCGTCGTCCGGGGCGAAGACCATGCTGAACAGGACGCCGGTGATGGCCTCGGACAGCACGTAGGGGGCGAAGAACAGCATCCGGTACACGGCCCGGCCGCGCAGCCGCTGGTTCAGCGCCACCGCCATGGCCAGCGCGAACGGCAGTTGCAGCACGAGGGAGAGGCCGACCAGGAGCAGACAGCGCCACAGGTCGCCGAGGAAGACGTCGTCCTTGAAGAGCTGTGTGAAGTTGTCCGTGCCGATGTAGTCGGAGGGCATGCCGAAGCCGCCCCAGCGGAAGAACGCGGCGTACAGCGCGAACAGCATCGGCAGCAGCACCAGGCCGATGAAGAGCACCAGCGCCGGCACCTGGAAGCCGACCGCGGTGAGCCAGTTGACCAGCCGCCGGCGCGCACGCCCGCGTCCCGGCCTCGCCACGGGGGAGGTCGGGGCGAGGCCGGTGCCGGTCCGCTCGTCCGGGAGGAAAGTGGAGGTCATCGCCGGCAACTACGCTTCCTTCGCGGCCTTGGTGATCGACTGGGTGACCTGCTCGGGCGACTTGGAGCCGGCGATGAGCGCGGAGACGCTGTCGTTGACCTCCTGCCCGACGGCGGGCGCGTACGCCTGGTCGAGGTAGAGCTGGAAGCCGGTGGCGCCCTTCAACTGGGCTTGTACCGCCTCGGTGTTGGGGTCCGAGAGGCCCTTCTCCGCGCCGGGGACGATCGGCAGCGTGTTGGTCTTCCTGACCAGTTCGAGGTCGGTGGCCTCGGAGGCGAAGAACTTCAGGAAGTCGACGGCCGCCTGCGGCGCGCCCTTGCGCAGGGCGTGCCCGCCACCGCCGCCGAACACCTCGGTGATCGCGCCCTTTCCGCCCTCGACGGCCGGGAAGGGGAAGAAGCCGAGGTTCGAACCGAGCCCCTTGCCGGAGTCGGCCTCGACGACCGGGGCCCACTGGCCCATCAGCTCCATGGCCGCCTTGCCGTTGCCCATGGTGGCGGCCTGTCCGGTCGGGGTGGAGTACGAGGCGCCCAGGAACCCCTTCTGGAACGGCTGGAGTTTGACCAGGTCCTGGAGGTGCTGCCCGGCCTGGACCAGCCCGGGGTCACTGAAGTCCTTGTCGTCGCTGGCCTTCTGGAGGGCGGCTATGCCGGCCGTGCGCATGGCGAGGTAGGCCCAGTAGTACATCTCGGGCCACTTCTCCTTGCCGGCCAGGGCGATGGGCGTGATGTTCTTCGCCTTGAGCTTCTTCACCGCGTCGAGGAAGCCGCTCCAGGTGGTGGGGGGCGTGCTGATGCCCGCCTGCCGGAAGAGCGCCTTGTTGTACCAGAAGCCGATCATGCCGATGTCGAACGGGATGCCGTACACCTTCTTGTCGAAGATGTACGGCTGCTTCGCCACCGACAGCAGGCCGTCGGCCCACGGCTTGGTGCGGTCGGTGAGGTCCTCGACGAGACCTGCGTCGATCTGCTGCCTGAGGACGCCGCCGCCCCAGGTGTGGAAGATGTCCGGCAGCTTCCCGGAGGCGGTCAGCGCGGTCATCTTGGACTTGTAGGCGTCGTTCTCCAGCTGCACGATCTTCAGCTTGACCTTGGGGTTCTGGGCCTCGAACTTCTTGGCGAGGCCGGCCCAGACGGTCTTCGTCGGCTCGGTGGTGGAGATGTTCCACCACTCGATCGTGGTCGTGCCGTCCGCGGACGACCCGTTCGAGTCGCCGCCGCAGCCGCTCAGTGCGGTCATGCCCAGACCGGCCGCGGCGGAGGCCGCCAGGAAGCCGCGGCGGGACAGTGCCCGGTCGCCCATGATGCGCTCCTTGGGGTAGGGACGGCGTGTCCACGACCGTCCGCTGGACCGAAAGTTTCGGAGTTGATCCAGAAAGATGCGTTGTTGCCGCACCCTAGAGACAGCTCCCAAACGGTGGCAACCCCTTGTACGCGCTGAATCTGCGGCCAACCTGCGGGGACGGCCGTACTGTTGACTAGATCCCGGATTGTTCGGACCCCTGACATGCGTCAGCCCCTCCGGAAGAACGTCGAAACATTCGGATGAGTCGACGAACCTTCCGGAGGGGCACTGCGCACTGTAGAAGCTCAGGTCTCGAAGCGATACCCCATGCCGGGCTCGGTGATGAGATGGGAGGGGTGGGCGGGATCCGCCTCGAGTTTCCGGCGCAGCTGGGCCATGTAGACGCGCAGGTAGTTGGTCTTGCTGGTGCTCGCGACTCCCCAGACCTCCTGCAGCAACTGCTTCTGGGTGACCAGCCGGCCGGGGTTGGTGATCAGGATCTCCAGCAGATGCCACTCGGTCGGGGTGAGGCGCACGTCGTGCCCGCCGCGCACCACCTTCTTGGCCAGCAGGTCGACGGTGAACCCGTCCGTCTCGACCCGGGCGGTCCCCGAGGCCGCCGGGTCGTCCTCGACCCGGCGGACCGCCGCCCTGAGCCGGGCCATCAGCTCGTCCATGCTGAACGGCTTGGTGACGTAGTCGTCGGCGCCGGCGTCCAGGGCGGCGACCTTCTCCGCGGACGCCTGCCGGGCGGAGAGCACCAGGATCGGCACCCGGGTCCAGCCGCGCAGGGCACGGATGACGTCGACGCCGTCCATGTCGGGCAGTCCGAGGTCGAGCATCACGACGTCCGGCTGCCGGGTGGCCGCCAGCCGGAGGGCGGTGGCGCCGTCGGGCGCCGCGTCCACTCCGTACCGGCGTGCCCGCATGTTGATCACGAGTGCTCGTACGAGCTGGGGGTCGTCTTCCACGACCAGCACCCGGGTCATCGGTCAGCGGCCCTTGGCCAGTTCCCGTAGGGCGATGTTGAGTTCGAGGACGTTCACGCGGGGCTCGCCGATGAAGCCGAGGGTGCGGCCCTGCGTGTGGTCCTCGACCAGCTTCTCCACCCGGGCGACGGAGAGATGGTTGCGTTCGGCGACCCGGTGGACCTGGAGCTCGGCGTAGGCCGGGGAGATGTCCGGGTCGAGGCCGGAGCCGGAGGAGGTGACGGCGTCGGCGGGCACCTGGGAGGGCCTGACCTTGTAGTCGGCCGTCGAGTTCTCCGCCACCACCTTGGCCTTCGCCTGCTTCACCCATGTGACGAGCTGGGGGTTGTCGGCGGAGCGGTTGGTGGCGCCGGAGAGGATCAGCTTGTACTGGGTGTTGACGGTGTTCTCACCCAGTCCGTTCGCCGGACGGGGCTGGAAGTAGTCGAGGCCGTAGTGCTGCTGGCCGATCAGGGAGGAGCCGACGACCTTCCCGTCCAGCTTGATCTCCGAGCCGTTGGCCTTGTTGTTGAACAGTGCCTGCGCCACGCCTGTCACGGCCAGCGGATAGAGGACGCCGGTGAGCAGGGTCAGCACGAGCAGCGCCCGCAGGCCCGCCCCGAGCAACCGCCCGGTGTTCACGACGGAGTTGTTCATGTGGGTTCACCCGATCCCGGGGATCAGAGAAATGAGCAGGTCGATGAGCTTGATGCCGATGAACGGGGCGATCAGCCCGCCCAGTCCGTATATCCCGAGGTTGCGGCGCAGCATCCGGTCCGCGCTCACCGGCCGGTACTGCACGCCCCTCAGGGCCAGCGGCACCAGCGCGATGATGATGAGCGCGTTGAAGATGACCGCCGACAGGATCGCGGAGTCGGGCGAGGAGAGGCGCATGATGTTCAGCTTGTCCAGGCCCGGGTAGACGGCCGCGAACAGTGCCGGGATGATCGCGAAGTACTTCGCGACATCGTTCGCGATGGAGAAGGTCGTCAGCGCGCCCCGGGTGATCAGGAGCTGCTTGCCGATCTCGACGATCTCGATCAGCTTGGTCGGGTTGGAGTCGAGGTCGACCATGTTGCCGGCCTCCTTGGCGGCCGACGTGCCCGTGTTCATGGCCACGCCGACGTCCGCCTGGGCGAGCGCGGGCGCGTCGTTGGTGCCGTCGCCGGTCATCGCGACGAGCTTGCCGCCCGCCTGCTCCCGCTTGATCAGCGCCATCTTGTCCTCGGGAGTCGCCTCCGCGAGGAAGTCGTCGACGCCCGCCTCCTCGGCGATCGCCCTGGCCGTCAGCGGGTTGTCGCCGGTGATCATGACGGTCTTGATGCCCATGCGGCGCAGCTCGTCGAACCGCTCCCGCATGCCCTCCTTGACGACGTCCTTGAGGTGGATGACGCCCAGCACCCGGGCGCCGCCCGTGTCCTCGACCGCCACCAGCAGCGGTGTGCCGCCCGCCTCGGCGATGCGGTCGGTCACCTCCTGCGCGTCCTCGGCGACCTCACCGCCGCGCTCGCGCACCCAGGCGACGACCGCACCGGCGGCGCCCTTGCGGATCCTGCGTCCCTCGACGTCGACGCCGGACATCCGGGTCTGCGCGGTGAACGGGATCCACTCGGCCCCGGCGAGCTCCCCCTGGTGCCGCTCGCGCAGCCCGTACTTCTCCTTCGCCAGGACGACGACGGAGCGGCCCTCGGGCGTCTCGTCGGCCAGCGACGACAGCTGGGCGGCGTCGGCGACCTCGGCCTCGGTGGTGCCGTGCACCGGGACGAACTCCGCGGCCTGGCGGTTGCCGAGGGTGATGGTGCCGGTCTTGTCGAGCAGCAGGGTGGAGACGTCGCCGGCCGCCTCGACCGCCCGGCCGGACATGGCGAGGACGTTGCGCTGGACCAGCCGGTCCATGCCGGCGATGCCGATCGCGGACAGCAGCGCGCCGATCGTCGTGGGGATCAGACACACCAGCAGCGCCACCAGCACGACCATCGTCAGGTGGGTGCCCGCGTAGTCCGCGAACGGCGGCAGCGTGGCCACCGCGAGCAGGAAGACGATCGTCAGCGAGGCGAGCAGGATGTTCAGCGCGATCTCGTTGGGGGTCTTCTGCCGGGCCGCGCCCTCCACCAGGTTGATCATCCGGTCGATGAAGGTCTCGCCGGGCCTGGTCGTGATCTTGATGACGATCCGGTCGGAGAGGACCTTCGTACCGCCCGTGACGGCACTGCGGTCACCGCCCGACTCCCGGATGACGGGCGCCGACTCGCCGGTGATCGCGGACTCGTCGACCGAGGCGACACCCTCGATCACGTCGCCGTCGCCGGGAATGACGTCACCCGCCTCGCAGACGACGAGGTCGCCGATCCGCAACTCGGTTCCCGGCACCCGCTCCTCGCCGTCCCCGGCGAGCCGGCGTGCCACGGTGTCGGTCTTGGCCTTGCGCAGGGTGTCGGCCTGCGCCTTGCCGCGGCCCTCGGCGACGGCCTCCGCCAGGTTGGCGAAGACCACGGTCAGCCACAGCCAGGCGCTGATCGCCCAGCCGAACCAGTCGCCCGGGTCCTTGAAGGAGAAGACGGTGGTCAGCACGGAGCCGACCCACACCACGAACATCACGGGCGACTTGACCAGCACCCGTGGGTCCAGCTTGCGCAGGGCGTCGGGCAGCGACTTCACCAACTGCCCGGGATCGAAGAGTCCCGCGCCGACCCGGCTCTCCCGGTGGCCGGTGGGCACGTCCTGGTGCGGTGCCCGGGTGGGAGTGGCTGTGGACATGGAGTCCTCGTGCTTCTGCGTGTCGGTGGTCATGACGCCAGCCCCTCGGCCAGCGGGCCCAGCGCGAGGGCCGGAAAGTAGGTCAGACCGGTGATGATCAGGATCGCGCCCACCAACAGGCCGGTGAACAGCGGTTTCTCGGTGCGCAGGGTGCCCGCGGTCTCCGGGACCGGCTTCTGCTCGCCGAGCGAACCCGCCAACGCCAGCACGAACACCATGGGCAGGAACCGGCCGAAGATCATCGCCAGGCCCAGGGTGCTGTTGAACCACTGCGTGTCCGCGTTCAGCCCGGCGAAGGCGGAGCCGTTGTTGTTGGCGGCGGACGTGTAGGCGTACAGGATCTCGGAGAAGCCGTGCGCACCGCTGTTGGTCATCGAGTGCGCCGGAGTGGGCAGGGCCATCGCGAAGGCGGTGAAGACGAGCACCAGCGCCGGGGTGACCAGGATGTAGCAGGCCGCGAGCTTGATCTCCCGGGTGCCGATCTTTTTGCCCAGGTACTCGGGCGTACGGCCCACCATCAGCCCGGCGATGAACACCGCGATGATCGCCATGATCAGCATGCCGTACAGACCGGATCCGGTGCCGCCGGGTGCGATCTCGCCCAGCATCATGCCGAGCAGGGTGATGCCGCCGCCGAGCCCGGTGAAGGAGGAGTGGAAGGAGTCCACGGCGCCGGTCGAGGTGAGCGTGGTCGACACCGCGAAGATCGACGAGGAGCCGACCCCGAAGCGGACCTCCTTGCCCTCCATCGCCCCGCCGGCCAGCTGCAACGCCGGTCCGTGGTGGGCGAACTCGGTCCACATCATCAGGCCGACGAAGCCGACCCAGATGGTGGCCATGGTGGCGAGGATCGCGTACCCCTGCTTCACGCTGCCGACCATCACGCCGAAGGTGCGGGTCAGCGCGAACGGGATGACCAGCAGCAGGAAGATCTCGAAGAGGTTGGTGAAGGGGGTCGGGTTCTCGAAGGGATGCGCCGAGTTGGCGTTGAAGTAGCCGCCGCCGTTGGTGCCCAGCTCCTTGATGGCCTCCTGGGAGGCCACCGCTCCGCCGTTCCACTGCTGCGAACCGCCGAAGAACTGGCCGACCTCGTGGATCCCGGAGAAGTTCTGGATGGCCCCGCAGGCCACCAGCACGATCGCCGCGACGAAGGCGCCCGGCAGCAGGATGCGGGTGACACCGCGCACCATGTCCGACCAGAAGTTGCCCAGTTCACCGGTGCGGGAGCGCGCGAAACCGCGTACGAGGGCGACGGCCACCGCCATGCCGACCGCCGCGGAGACGAAGTTCTGCACGGCGAGACCGGCGGTCTGCACGACGTGGCCCATGGCCTGCTCGCCGTAGTAGGACTGCCAGTTGGTGTTGGTCACGAAGGACGCGGCCGTGTTGAACGCCTGGTCGGGGTCGATGGACTTGAAGCCCAGCGACAGCGGCAGGACGCCCTGGAGGCGCTGCAGCAGGTAGAGGAAGAGGACGCTGACGGCCGAGAAGGCCAGGACTCCGCGCAGGTACGCGGGCCAGCGCATCTCCGTGTCCGGGTCGGCGCCGATGCCCTTGTAGATCCACCGCTCCACGCGCCAGTGCCGGTCGGCGGAGTAGACCCGGGCCATGTAGGTGCCGAGGGGAACATAGGCGAGCGCCAACGCCGCTATGAGCGCGAGCAGTTGGAGCACGCCGGCGAGTACGGGACCCATCGCTTGTCTCAGAACCTCTCGGGGAAGATCAGGGCGAGGACGAGATAGCCCAGCAGGGCGAGGGCCACGACCAGGCCGACGACGTTCTCGGCGGTCACAGCTTCGTCACCCCCTTGGCGACGAGGGCCACCAGCGCGAAGCACGCGATCGTGGTGACGACGAAGGCCAGATCGGCCATCGTGAGCTCCTGGAATGAGGTTCGGGTGGGACGGACGCTTAGAGGAAATCGCGTCCTCGGGCCCCTTCGGCCACCGTTGACGGCTCCCATACGGCGCACGGCACGCCCTTGACGGATCTCATACGGCGGGACGACCACCGCAGGTCGCGAACGGGCGGGCGGGCAAACAGGTCGTCCCGACGGCTCCCGCGGTCCGTTCGCGACGGCAGACCACCGTGTCCGCTCAGAACAGCCGGTCAGAACAGCCGGAACCGCAGCCGGCAGATCACCGCGTCGGTCTCCCTGCGCACGGCGTGGGCGACGACGGCACCCCGCTGGTTCTGCAGCAGCCGCTGCCACAGCCGCTCCGGTTCGGCTTCGGGGATGAGCACGGTGACGCGGGCGGCGGGCTCCGCCGCGGCCACCGCTCGGACGTACGCGGCGATGGGGCGGCCCAGTGTGCGGCGCTCGGAGCTCAGCCGGACCAGCGGCACTCCGGGATCCCACTGCGCCCACGCCCGCTCCAGGGCGTGCAGTTGGGCCCGGTCCTCGGGATCGGGGTGGCAGACGGTGACCGCGCGGACCTCGTCGCCGAGGGAGGTGGCGGCCGTCAGCGCCTCCGAGGTGAGGCGGGAGATCGACGACACCGGGACGATCACGACCGAGCGGTCGCGGTGCGGGTGCTCGGGGACGAGGCCGAGGCCCAGCCGCTCGCCGATGCGCGCGTAGGCGCGGTGCACGGTCTCGAAGGCCGCGACCAGCAGCGGCAGGGCGATCACGATGAACCAGGCGCCGTCCTCGAACTTCGACGCGGTGACCACGACCGCCGAGACACCGGTGAGGACCGCGCCGGAGCCGTTCAAGAGGGCCTTGCCGCGCCAACCGGGACCGCGTTCGATCCGCCAGTGCCGGACCATGCCGACCTGTGCGACCGTGAAGCCGACGAAGACGCCGATCGCGAAGAGCGGCACCAGCGTGTTGGTGTCGCCGCCGGAGAAGACCAGCAGCGCGGCGGAGACGCCGGCCAGGGCCAGCACGCCGTGGCGGTGCACCTGGCGGTCGGCCTTGAGGGCGAAGACATGGGGCGCGTAGTTGTCCCGGGCCAGCAGCTTCAGCAGCACCGGCAGACCGCCGAACGACGTGTTCGCGGAGAGCGCCAGCAGGGTCATCGTCGCGAACTGGATGACGTAGAAGGCCCAGTTGTGGCCCACCGAGGCGTCCACGAGCTGGGCGAGGACGGTGACGCCCCGCACCGGCTGGAGATGGAAGCGGGAGATCAGCACCGACAGGCCGATCAGCATGATCCCGAGCACGGCGCCGAGGGCGACCTCCGCGCGCTGGGCGCGTCTGACGCGCGGTCGGCGGAAGGAGGGGACGGTGTTGGCGATGGCCTCGACGCCGGTGAGCGCCGAACAACCCGAGGCGAAAGCTTTCAGCAGGAGAAGAGCGCCGACGGTTGTGACGTCGCCGGTCACCACCGGCGGGTGGTCAACCCTGTTCACAGGCGCATCGCGGAAGAGCCCGATCACCACCACGGCGAGGATCGAACCGACGAACACGACCGTCGGCACCATGAACACGCGCGCCGACTCGACGATCCCGCGCAGGTTCACAGCTGTGAGCACGGTCAACACGGCCAGGCACAGCCACAGCCGTTCACCGTAGAGCACGGGAAACGCCGAGGTGAGCGCCGCGACACCGGCCGTCACGGCCACGGCCACGTTCAGCACGTAGTCGAGGATCAGCGAGCCCGCCGCCACCAGGCTCGTCCGCGCGCCCAGATGGGTCCTGGCCACCGCGTACGACCCACCGCCGTCCGGAAAGGCCGCGATCACCTGCCGGTACGAGGCGACCAGCACCGCCAGCAGAGCCGCGATCGCGAGCGTCACCGGCACGGTGAAGCCCAGCCCGTGGGCGCCCGCCGCGGCCAGCACCAGCACGATCGCCTCGGGCCCGTAGGCCACGGACGCCATCGCGTCCAGGGACAGGGCGGCGAGGCCGGTGACCGCGGTCAGGCGGTGGCGCTCGCCGGTATCGGGAGGCTCCTCACCGGCGGGGACGGCGCCGGGTTCGGTGGTCAGAACGGACATGGGTCGGTGCTCCTTCGGACAGGGCGAACAGCCGTACGCGGGCTCCGCGTCCGGTGCACCCAGGGTGTGTCCCGCTCCGCGGCCCGCGGAGCGTCCCTTGCGCCTTCTTCGCACCGAACATGCCGCTCTTGACGCCGTCTTGACGCCCGTGTGAGCCACCCGACGCAGGGCTGTGCGCCGCGGTGGCGTCAAGAACCGGCGCCAGGTCGTCAGGGTCCCGTCAAGGCGCTCCCCTCCGGGCCGGCCGGTCCCTACGGTCAGCCGTATGGGACACGGCACTTCCCCGCACGGCCCCGGTCACGCGGTGTACGACCGCCGCTGGCGCGGCGACCTGCTCGGTTCGGTCCGCTGCTCGGCCGCGCTGCTCGGCACCCTGTTCCTGATCGACTGGGGCAGGGGCACCCTGTCCGCGGGGCGCGCCGTGCTGTGGACGGCGCTCGCCGTCCTGCTGTTCGTCGTGCTGTGCCCGGTCCGGGTCTCGGCAGACGAGGGCCGGCTGACCTCCCGCCGGCTGCTGCGCACCCGGCGGCTGCGCACCGACCTGCTGACGTCGATGCGGATCCAGGACGGGATCACCCAACGCCTGGTGCTGCGGGACGCCTTCGGCGGGCGCGTCGAACTCGATCCCCAGGTCCTCGTCGACAACCCCGACCTCTGGCACCGCCTGCACACGGACGCCCGCCGCTCCCTGACCCAGGGCACCCTGCTGTGCGGCGCCACGGCACTCGGGGCGGTCTCGGAGCGGGTGGAACGCGAAACAGCGCGAATGGTGTTCCGGGTGTCCGGCCTCGAATCACGGCCCGAGGTCTCCTCGGAAGGGGAGATTCGCCACTGAGACACCCGGCCGGTTCGTTCCCGCGAACCGAAGAAGCGCGGCCGCCGCCCGGCCCGGGGCCACCTTCACAGACCGCAGAGACACAGCCGTAGGCCCGGTCCAGGGCCCACTCACGCGGGGGGAGCCACAGCCGCACGCCCTGCCGGGCCCCTCAACCCCCCGTCCCAGCCCACCCAGACGCGCCGAAGAGGAAGAGCCACCTCTGGTCGACCGGCGCTGCCTCCCGCACGCCAAGGGCCGCCCAGCGCCCGCCCCCGTCGGAGTCCACTCCCGCCCGCCAGAAGCCGCCGCCGCTCAGTCAGGGCCGACTCCCGCGCCGAAGAACCGCCGCTCCGTCCCCAGCCCGGGTCCGCCCCCGCGCCGAGGAAGCACGCCTCAGCCCAGCCCGGAGTCACCCTCACCCCCATCCGGACGCAACCGCACGCCCGTCATCAGGACGTCCAGACCCCGCCGCGTCGTCGCCAGGACCACCCGGTCGCCCGCGGCCAGCACCCGCCCCTGTGCCGGACGCCAGTCGAAGTCCGTACGGTCGGGGTGAAGTGTGTCGGAGCCCTCCACGGCCGCCGATCCGGGCAGCGGACCTCGCGCGGCCCCCACGGCCAGCACCCGCCACTCGTTCTCCCGGAACGCCTCGTGCACCGACCGGCCCTCCAGCTCGGGGTGCCCCGCCACGTCCACGCAGGTGAACAGCAGCGACCCCCGCTCCACCGGCATCACCCCCAGCACATGGCGGCCCATCATCGCCGCGGCGAAAGAGGGCGCAGCCAGCGCCGAAACGCTTCTGCTGCGGGTGAGGGCGTCCGGGTAGGAGGCGCGCAGGGTGCGCTGCACGGTCGCCGCGAACGCGTCGTCGTACAGCCGCGTCACCACCCGCACCGCGGGGTTGGTCTCCCGGACGGCCATGACGATGTCGAGGTTCTGGCCGTCGTCGCGGGTGAGGACGAGCAGCGAGCCGCTCTGCCGGACACGGGCCCGTTCGAGCACGGCCGGCTCCGTGGCGTCCTCCAGCAGCAGCGGGATGCCGAGCCGGCGGGCGAGGGCGACGCCCCGGGCGCGCGGGTCGCGTTCGATGGCGACGACCTGGTGCCCGGTGGCGTGCAGCCGGTCGAGGACGCGGGTGCCGACCATGCCCAGGCCGACCAGGACGATGTGGCCGTCCACGTCGTCGTCGGGCGGATGGCTCGCGGAGGCGGTACGGAAGGCGTCGGTCGCGTTCACCGTCGCGGCGACGACGAGCGGAAGGACGGCCAACCCGACGAAACCGGCGAGCAGTTGGAGCACCCGACGGGCCACCGACTCCTCGGTGGCCGGGTCGCCCATGGTGAAGATGTCCAGCAACGGCAGGTAGACGTTCTTCCACCACGGGCGCTCGTCGGCGAAGAGCGCGGTCGCCGTCGACAGCCCGGCCACCACCGCCGCCAACGCCCCGTACACAGCCACGAGTTGGTGGGAGAGGAAGACCTTCCACGGCAGATGGGCGAGGCGCGCCCGCACCCAGCTGCGCGGGCGGAAGCGCCGGGTCCGCGCGGTCTGTTCGGCCGCGAGGTGGCTGACCTCCTCCAGCATCAGCCGGCCGTGCGTGAACTGCCGGTGGTACGCGGTCCGGTCGTCGGGCAGCAACCGTATGCCGTCCTCCCCCGTGGTCTCCGCGCTGTCCTGGCTCGCGGGATCGTCCTGGTGGGCGCCGGACAGGACGGCGAGCGTGGCCAGGTCGGTGGTGTGCGGCGGCGTACCGGCGCGGCGTACGACCCCGCGGAAGACCTTCCCCTCGACCTGGAGGGTGTGCCCGTGGCCCACCGCGGCGGCCGCCACCAGTTCCGGTACGGCGGTGTCGGCGTCGGACAGCACCGTGGTGGAGGTGTCCTCGCCGAGGTCGTCGCACAGCCCCGCCGCCCGGTCCAGCAGGCGCTCCAGATGCCGGCCGCGCTCACGGTCGAACATCCGCACCACCAGCCGCACCGAGGGGTTCACGGTCCTGGCCAGCAGGGCGCCCGTCATGTTGACCTGGTCGTCGCGGTAGGTGAGGGCGAGCGCGGCGGCCCGCTCGACGCCCGCCGCGCGCAGCGTCCGCTCGTCGGGGCGGGCGGAGAGGTGCAGTTCGACCGGCGAGTCCGGGTCCTGGTGCAGCGCGGCGATCCGCGCGCCGTGCTCGTCGCTCGTGGAGGGCAGCACGACGGTGACCATCTCGCCGCACACGGCGTCCAGTTCGACGGCGAGCCGGTGTGCGAGTCCGTCGTCGCCGCAGATCACCATGTGCTGCGATCTCTGACCGGCTGGGGTGCGGGCGGGGAGAGTTGTCGTCACATGAGGCTGAACGGCGGGGATCACGAGGACTGTTCCAGCCGTGTACCTGACAGCATCCAAGATTGCGTCAAGATCACGCCAAGGCGAGCGAGTGGCGCCCCTGCCGGGCCCGCGGCACCCCCGCCCGGCCCCTGACGCGTTCTTGGCGCCGCTGACGAGCACATTGACCCTGTCTTGACGGGACGCCGCCGGGATAGGGTGAAACCGGTGTGCCGGGAAGTCTGGTCGGCAGGGAGCCGCGGTGGCCCCCTTCTGAGCCCCAGGGGGACGGCATGCGCGGCGTCGGCACGGTTCTCTCACTGGTCGTCCTGGCCACGGTCGTGGCGACCTTCGCCCGCCGCTGGCGCATCCCCGCCCCCTCCCTGCTCGTCGTCGCCGGCCTCGCCGTCGCCCTGCTGCCCGGAACCCCGCGGATCGAGATCAGCCCCGACGTCATCGGCCTGGTCGTCCTGCCGCCCCTGCTGTACGCCAGCGCTGAGGAACTGTCCTGGCGCGAGCTGCGCGCGGTGTGGAAGCCGGTCGGGATCCTCTCCATCGGCCTGGTGCTGGCGTCCGCGGCGGCTGTCGGAGCGGTCGCCTCGCTGCTCACGCCGCTGCCGTGGCAGATGGCGTTCGTCCTCGGCGCGGTCCTGGCCAGCACCGATCCCGTCGCGGTCACCGCGCTCGGCCGCCGGCTCGCCCTGCCGCCCCGGGTGCAGGTCCTGGTGCAGGCGGAGAGCCTGTTCAACGACGCCACCTCACTCGTCCTGTTCCGGGTCGCGGCGAGCGTGGCGGTGGCCTCCGCCGCGGCGAACTGGAGCGGTGCGGGCGGTGAGTTCGTCGTCCTCGCGGGCGGCGGCACGCTGATCGGGGCGGCCGTGGCCTCCGTGGTCACACTGATCCGCCGGCGCACCGAGGACCCGGTCCTGGAGACGGTGATCGCCCTGGTCACCCCGTACGCCGCCTACGTCCTCGCCGAGGCCGCGCACACCTCAGGCGTCACCTCGGTCGTGGTCGCCGGTGTCGTCCTGGGCGGACGCGGCGAGAGACTCACCAACGCCCGCATCCGGCTCCAGCTGCACGCGGTCTACGGCACCGTGGTCTTCCTGCTGGAGAGCGTGGTGTTCTCCCTCATCGGCCTCGCCCTGCCGGCCCAGGTCCAGGCGCTGTCCGACCGTGACCGCTCCTGGCCGCTGTACGCCCTCGCGGTCGCCGGCACCCTGATCGCCGTACGCCTGCTGTGGCTGGCGCCGCTGTCGGCGGTGGTGCAGCGCAAGGGCGGCATGCGGCGGACGAACTGGCGGGTGCCCATGGTGCTGACCTGGGCGGGAACCCGGGGCGTCGTACCGCTGGCGGCCGCCCTGTCCATCCCGGAGACCACCAGGAGCGGCGCGGCCCTCGCCGACCGTCCGCTGGTCCTCGTACTGACCACCTCGGTCGTGGTCGTCACCCTCGTCGTCCAGGGCTTCACCCTGGCCCCGGTCGTGCGCCGCTCCGGCATAGCCCTGGAGCCCGACCACACCGAGCGCGAGGAGGCCGCCGCCCGCTGCCGGCTGGCCGACGCGGGGATACGGCGCCTGGACGAGCTGTCGGCCCTCGAGGCGGCGCCCGACGTCGTCCTCGACCGTCTGCGCCGCGGCCTCACCGCCCGTCTCGACGACGCCCGCGACCGCCTGGCCGACCACGCGGGGACCGTGCCCGCCGAGTCCGCCGACCTGATCTACCGCCAGCTGCGCCGCGACCTGATCACCGTCGAAGCCCTGGAACTCCAGCGCCTCTACGACGAACACGCCATCAGCGACACCACCCGCCGACGCCTCCAGCGCTCCCTGGACCTGGAGGAGGCACGCCTCACGGACATCTGAGCGCCCCCGCCATGACAGAGGGTGTCCACAGGGCGGGACGCGGCCTCGCCCCCCATACGGCCCAGAACTCGGTGAACCCGTACAAGTGGGTCCGACACAGGTCCGTCAACGCCCCTGCCAGCGAGTCTTAACGCAAGATTGACGCTCTTGACCGTCTCATTCGTGGGCCCACACGTAACTCTCCGCTTACGCTGGTGCCGCCGTCCGCGTGATGGCCAGAACCGCACGACGGCCCGCACATCAGGAGCACCCGATGGCCACGACCGAACACCCTCCCAGTCGTATGCGCGCCTGGATGCTGGAGGGGCTGTCCGACATGGGCAAGGGGATCCAGCAGGCCCCGCACGCCCTGCCGGAGCCCCCGCACAAGGGCCAGCGCTGGTACCGGGTCATGTGTCTGACCGGTGTGGACTACTTCTCGACCCTCGGCTACCAGCCCGGCATCGCTGCCCTGGCGGCCGGTCTGCTCTCACCGGTCGCGACCATCGTGCTCGTGATCGTGACCCTGGCCGGCGCCCTGCCGGTCTACCGCCGGGTCGCCGAGGAGAGCCCGCACGGCGAGGGCTCGATCGCCATGCTGGAGCGGCTGCTGTCGTTCTGGCAGGGCAAGCTGTTCGTCCTCGCCCTGCTCGGCTTCGCCGCCACCGACTTCCTCATCACCATCACCCTCTCGGCCGCGGACGCCTCGACCCACCTCGTCGAGAACCCGCACCTGACCAGCACCCTGCACGGCCAGCAGATGGTGATCACCCTGATCCTGGTCGCCCTGCTCGGCGCGGTCTTCCTCAAGGGCTTCCTGGAGGCGATCGGCGTCGCGGTGGCCCTGGTGGTCGCCTACCTCGGGCTCAACGCCGTGGTCGTGGCCGTCGGCTTCTGGCACGTCCTCACCGAGGGCCATGTGGTCACCGACTGGACCAGCGCCCTCACCGCGGAGCACGGGAACGTCTTCGCCATGATCGGCGTCTCCCTGCTGGTCTTCCCGAAGCTGGCGCTCGGCCTGTCCGGCTTCGAGACCGGCGTCGCGGTCATGCCGCACGTGCAGGGCGACCCCGGTGACACCGAGGAGAACCCCAAGGGCCGTATCCGGGACACCAAGAAGCTCCTGACGACCGCCGCCCTGATCATGAGCGTCTTCCTGATCGCCACCAGCTTCATCACCACGGTGCTGATCCCGGAGAAGGAGTTCAAGAACGGCGGCCAGGCCAACGGCCGCGCCCTGGCCTACCTCGCGCACCAGTACCTGGGCGGCGCCTTCGGCACGGTCTACGACGTCTCGACCATCGCCATCCTGTGGTTCGCCGGCGCCTCCGCGATGGCCGGCCTGCTCAACCTGATGCCGCGCTACCTGCCCCGCTACGGCATGGCCCCGCACTGGGCCCGCGCCGTACGGCCCATGGTCATCGTCTTCACCCTGATCGCCTTCCTGGTCACCTGGATCTTCGACGCGAACGTCGACGCCCAGGGCGGCGCCTACGCCACCGGCGTCCTGGTTCTCATGTCCTCGGCCGCGATCGCGGTGACCATCGCCGCCCGACGCGCGGGCCAGCGCGGCTGGACCATCGGCTTCGGCATCGTCTCGGCGGTCCTGCTCTACGTCACCGGCGCGAACGTCGTCGAACGCCCGGACGGCGTCAAGATCGGCGCCTGCTTCATCGCGGGCATCATCCTCGTCTCCCTGCTGTCCCGGCTGGCCCGCGCCTTCGAGCTGCGCGTCACGCACGTCGAGCTCGACGACATGGCGGAACGATTCATCCGGGACATGTCCAGCCGGAAGATACGGCTCATCGCCAACGAGCCCGGCCGACGTGACAAGGCCGAGTACCGCGACAAGATCGAGCAGATCCGCGCCGACAACGACATCCCCGGCGAGGACTTCGTCTTCGTGGAGGTCACGGTCACCGACCCGTCCGAGTTCGAGGCGGGCCTGACGGTCCACGGCGAGGTCCTGCACAACCGCTACCGCGTCCTGACCCTGGAGTCCTCCTCCATCCCCAACGCCCTGGCCGCCCTCGCCCTCCACGTCCGCGACAGCACGAACTGCATCCCGCACATCTACTTCGAGTGGACCGAGGGCACCCCCTTCGCCAACTTCCTGCGCTTCTTCCTCTTCGGCCAGGGCGAGGTCGCCCCGGTCACCCGGGAGGTCCTCCGGGAGGCGGAACCGGACCGCGTACGGCGACCCCGGGTGCACACTGGTTGAGCGCGCCCGCCCTCTCCGCGTAAGGAAACCGTCAAGAAGGCGGCGTACCGCGTCAGGGCCCCGTCAGCGGCGGCGCCAAGCCGTCGAGGGCGCCCTACCGTCGGCACATGCCCAGCAGCAGACGTCCGAGCCCGGTCGGGGACCGCCACTGGCGCGGCAGTGCCCGGCTCGCCGCGGGCTGCGCCGCCGCGTTCTGCGCGATGACCATGCTGGTCGACTGGGACGCGGAGACCCTGACCGCACCGCGCGCCCTGCTCTGGCTCGTCCTGTCCGCGGCCGTCTTCACGGTCCTGCTCCCGCCCCGCGTGACCGCGGGCCCCGGCTGGCTGGCCGCCCGCGGCCCACTGCGCAGGCGCCTGGTGCGCACGGACGCCCTGATCGCCGTACGGCAGTACAGCGGCGCCTCCTCCCATCTGGTCCTGCGCGACGCCCACGGCGGCCGGCTCGAACTCGACCCCCGTGTCCTGATGGCCGACCCCCTGCTGTGGCACGAACTCGACACGGGCGTGCGCCGCTCCATCGAGCGCGGCACCCTGCGTCAGGGCACGGAGGTGCTGCTTCGCCTCGGTCACCGGATCGACGACGAGACCGCGCAGGCCGTCCTCAGGGAGTCGGGCCTCTCCTGACGCCGGCGCCGCGCCCTCGACCGCCCGGCGACCAGCGCCAACCTCTTCAGCAGCGGTCCATTCCACCGGCCCCCGGCCACGCCCCTATCGTTACGGCATGCAGAGCTACACGATCGGCCAGGCGGCGCGGCTGCTCGGCGTCAGCCCGGACACCGCGCGGCGCTGGGCGGACGCCGGCCGCGTGGTGACCCACCGCGACGAGGGCGGACGGCGACTCATCGACGGCCGGGACCTGGCCGCCTTCTCTGTCGAGCTCGCCAAGGCGGGCACCGGCGAGGAGGAGACCTCGTACACCTCGGTCCGCAACGCCTTCCCCGGCATCGTCACCGCGATCAAACTCGGCGACGTGGCCGCCCAGGTCGAGATCCAGGCCGGCCCGCACCGTCTGGTCTCCCTGCTGACCCGGGAGGCCGTGGAGGAACTGGGCCTGGAGGTCGGCATGGAGGCCACGGCCCGCGTGAAGTCGACGAACGTCCACATCGACCGCGTCTGACCTCCCGGCCGGAACGGCCCGCGGCGGCTACGGTGACCCGTGGGCACAAACGCCCACAGGACCCACAAATCCCCCATCTCCCGCGAGGCCTTCCCATGAGTCTGAGCATCCGCAACCAGATCCCCGGCACGGTCACCGCAGTCACCCCGGGCGAGGTCATGGCCACCGTCAAGGTCCGCCTCACCGGCGGCCAGGAGATCACCGCGGCGATCACCCTGGAGTCCGTCGAGGAACTCGGCCTCACCGCGGGGACCGCCGTACGCGCCCTGGTGAAGTCGACGGAGGTGTCCCTCGCCACCGCGCCGGTCCAGGGAGTGTCCATCCGCAACCAACTGCCCGGCACGGTCACCGACATCGCCACCGGCGGCGCCATGGCCTCCGTGAAGGTCGCGGTCGAGGGCGGCGAACTCACCTCCGCGATCACCAGGGACGCGGCGACCGACCTGGGTCTGACGACCGGTGCGTCCGTGGTCGCCCTGATCAAGTCGACCGAGGTGTCGCTGGCCACGGCCTGACATGCAAAGGGCCCCGCCGAAGCGGGGCCCCTCATCCACGACTGGCTCAGTCCTCGTAGGCGTCCAGCGGCGGGCACGAGCACACCAGGTTGCGGTCGCCGAAGGCCTGGTCGATCCGCCGCACCGGCGGCCAGTACTTGGCGGCGGCCGAGACACCGGCCGGGAAGACGGCCTCCTCGCGCGTGTACGCGTGCTCCCACTCGCCGCCCAGCGCGGCGGCGGTGTGCGGCGCGTTGCGCAGCGGGTTGTCATCCGCCGGCCACTCCCCCGCGCCGACCTTCTCGATCTCCGCACGGATGGCGATCATCGCGTCGCAGAACCGGTCCAGCTCGGTCAGGTCCTCGGACTCGGTCGGCTCGATCATCAGCGTGCCGGCCACCGGGAAGGACATGGTCGGCGCGTGGAAGCCGTAGTCGATGAGCCGCTTGGCGACGTCGTCGACGCTCACGCCGGTCGCCTTGGTCAGCGGCCGCAGGTCGATGATGCACTCGTGCGCGACCAGACCGCCGGGCCCGGTGTAGAGCACCGGGTAGTGCGGCTCGAGCCGCTTGGCGATGTAGTTGGCGGACAGCACGGCCACCTGAGTGGCCCGCTTGAGCCCCTCACCGCCCATGAGCCGGACGTACGCCCAGGAGATCGGCAGGATGCCCGCGGAACCCCAGGGCGCGGCCGAGATGGGCCCCACGCCGGTCTCCGGGCCGGCCTCCGGCTGCAGCGGGTGGTTGGGCAGGTACGGCGCCAGGTGCGAGCGCACACCCACCGGGCCGACGCCCGGACCGCCGCCGCCGTGCGGGATGCAGAAGGTCTTGTGCAGGTTCAGGTGCGAGACGTCCCCGCCGAAGTGGCCCGGCTTGGCCAGCCCGACCAGCGCGTTGAGGTTGGCGCCGTCGACGTAGACCTGCCCGCCGGCCTCGTGCACCTGTGCGCAGATGTCGGCGACGTGCTCCTCGAACACCCCGTGCGTCGACGGGTACGTGATCATCAGCACGGCCAGCTCGTCGCGGTACTGCTCGATCCTCGCCCTCAGATCCTCGACGTCGATCTCGCCGTCCTCGGCGGTCTTCACGACGACGACCTTCATCCCGGCCATCACGGCGCTGGCGGCGTTGGTACCGTGCGCGGAGGACGGGATCAGACACACGGTCCGCTGCTCGTCCCCGTTGGCCCGGTGGTATCCGCGGACGGCCAGCAGCCCGGCCAGCTCGCCCTGCGACCCGGCGTTCGGCTGCAGCGACACCTTGTCGTACCCGGTGACCTCGGCGAGACGTTCCTCCAGCTCATGGATGAGCGTGAGGTAGCCCTGCGCCTGCTCGGCGGGCGCGAAGGGGTGCAGCTGACCGAACTCGGGCCAGGTGACCGGCTCCATCTCGGTGGTCGCGTTGAGCTTCATGGTGCAGGAGCCCAGCGGGATCATGCCCCGGTCGAGCGCGTAGTCCCGGTCGGCCAGCCTGCGCAGGTAGCGCAGCATGGCGGTCTCGGAGCGGTGCTGGTGGAAGACCGGGTGGGTGAGGACGTCGTCCCGGCGCAGCAGGTCCTCGGGCAGGGCCGCCCCGGCGACCGCGTCCAGCGCCTCGACGTCGCCCTCGACCCCGAAGGCCGCCCACACGGCCGCCAGCTGGGCCCGCCCGGTCGTCTCGTCGCAGGCGATCGACACCTGGTCGGCGTCGACGAGGCGCAGGTTGACGCCGTTGTCCCGGGCGGCCGCGACGACCTCGCCGGCCCGTCCGGGGACCCGCACGGTGAGCGTGTCGAAGTACGCCCCGTGCACCACCTCGACGCCCCCGGCCTTCAGGCCCTCGACGAGGATGGTGGCGTAGCGGTGGGTGCGCCAGGCGATGCCCCGCAGGCCCTCGGGACCGTGGTACACGGCGTACATCCCGGCCATGACCGCGAGCAGCACCTGCGCGGTGCAGATGTTGCTGGTGGCCTTCTCCCGCCGGATGTGCTGCTCACGGGTCTGCAGGGCCAGCCGGTACGCCTGGTGCCCGTCCGCGTCCACGGACACCCCCACGAGCCGTCCGGGCAGGCTGCGCGCGAACTTCTCGTGCACGGCCATGTAGCCCGCGTGCGGCCCGCCGAAGCCCATCGGCACACCGAACCGCTGGGTCGTCCCGACCGCGATGTCGGCCCCGAGCTCGCCGGGCGACTTCAGCAGGGTGAGGGCGAGCAGATCGGCGGCGACGGTGACCAGGGCCCCCAGGTCGTGCGCCTGGTCGATCACCGCCTTGATGTCGCGTACGGCACCGGAGGCGCCGGGGTACTGGACCAGCACCCCGTTGATCTCACGGCCGGCGACCTCGGCCGGGATCCCGTCGCTCAGGTCGGCGACCACGACCTCCACGCCCGTCGGCTCGGCGCGGGTCTCGATCACGGCGATGGTCTGCGGCAGCACGTCCGCGTCGACCAGGAACAGGCCCCTCTTGTTCTTGCCCATGCGGCGGGACAGGGACATGGCCTCGGCCGCCGCCGTCCCCTCGTCGAGCAGCGAGGCGCCGGAGGTGGGCAGCCCGGTGAGGTCGGCGACCATGGTCTGGAAGTTGAGCAGGGCCTCCAGCCGCCCCTGGGAGATCTCCGGCTGGTAGGGGGTGTAGGCCGTGTACCAGGCGGGGTTCTCCATCACGTTCCGCAGGATCACGGGCGGCGTGAAGGTGCCGTAGTAGCCGAGCCCGATCATGGAGCCGAGCACCTGGTTGCGGTCGGCCAGCGAACGCAGCTCGGCCAACACCTCGGCCTCGGTCCGCGCTCCCGGCAGCTCCAGGGCATCGGCGTTCCTGATGACGTCCGGCACCGCGGCGGTGGTCAGCTCGTCCAGCGAGCCGTACCCGATGTGGGCGAGCATCTTCGCCCGGGCTTCCTGGTCGGGCCCGATGTGGCGCTGCTCGAAGGGGATCCCCTTCTCGAGCTCGGAGAGCGGAATGCGATGGGCGGTCATTTGCGGAGGCCTCCTGGTCTGACACGACCTTCGAGGGGCACCACGGCACGGGTACCCGAACGGCCTCCCCCTCTGTCATCTCGACCTGAGAGCTTCACCGGGTGGCCCGAAAGCTCCCGGTTTTCACCGTCGGTGAGAGCGGAAGCCGTGACACCCGCCCTGCTTTCCAGAGTGACCTCGTCCGTGCGGTACGTGAGCCTGAGAGATTCCGGGGAGGATTTGCTCCTTCGGCGCCTCCGGTGTCACCCGGAGGACTCTCCCGCACGGGGTCATCAGCCGTTGACAGAGTACCAGTGCGCTCTACAGCCCGGCTCGAGTGGCCGCGTCGCCCGATGTGCACTTTCGTAGTGCTTACGGATGAGTCGCGACCATGTGGAGGGCCCGTGCAGACCGACATCGATCCGCGCAACCTGATCGGCCGCAAGGCGTTCGACCGCAACGGCACGAAGATCGGCACCATCGACGAGGTCTATCTCGACGACGCCACCGGTGTGCCCGAGTGGGCGGCCATACGCACCGGTCTCTTCTCCCGCGACGCCTTCGTCCCCCTGGAGCCCAGCGAGCTGGTCGAAGGCACCCTCCACGTCCCCTACGACCGGGCCCTGATCAAGGACGCCCCCGACTTCGGCGTGGGCCGCCACCTCTCCCCCGAGCAGGAACTCCAGCTCTACCACCACTACGGCCTCCACCTGGCCTCACCCCCCTCGCTCCCGGACCGCGACTTCGGCCGACTCGCGGGCCAGGAGGACGCGGACGCCTGACGCCCGCCCCGCCGGCACCCGCAGCCGGCCTCGCTCACACGCCACCCCGCTCACACCGCGCCCCGCCGCCCCCTCGACCCGTACCGCTCACTTGTTGCCCTTGCTCACGCCACCTCCATCCACCGAGGCCTCGGGTCTCTCCGCCACCAACGGCAAGGGTTCGGCCCCCTCCAGCTCAGGGTCGTCGACCCGGAACGTCCGCACCCTCCCGGGCTCGGACCACGGCGTCTCGAACCGCACGGTCACCCGCCCCAGCCCGCTCCCCTGCACCCACCCGTGCCCGAACTCGGCATGCCGGACGTCGTGCCCCGCCGGCCATCGCCGCTCGACCACGGTCAGCTGCTCCTCGGCGGGCTCCTCCGCCCCCTCGTCCCCGGCATGCTCCATCCCCGTCGTCTCTCCGGTGGCCTGCGCGAACAGGTCCTCCTGGGTGTAGTCGGCCAGCCCGCTCACCCCCACCCCGAGCAGCCGCACACCCCCCGTCGTGTCCACGGCGTCCAGCAGCCGGGCCGCGGCCTCCCGCACCACCGCCGGATCGTCCGTGGGCCCGCGCAACGTCTCGGACCGGGTCAGCGTCGAGAAGTCGTAGCGCCGCACCTTCAGCACGATCGTCCGCCCCGACAGCCCCGCCGCCCGGAGTCTTCGCACGCACCGGTCCGCCAGTCGCTGCACCTCCAGCCCGACCCGGATCCGGTCGTGGATGTCCACGTCGTAGGTGTCCTCGACCGACACCGACTTCGCCTCCCGCTCGGCGACCACCGGCCGGTCGTCGTGCGCCAGCGCCATGGCGTACAGCGCGTGCCCGTGCGCCTTGCCGAGCAGCCGTACCAGCTCGTCCTCCCCGGCCTCCGCGATGTCGTCGACCGTGGTGATCCCGGCCCGCCGCAGATGGTCGCCCGTCGCCGGCCCCACCCCGGGCAGCGTCCGCACCGACATCGGCCCGAGCAGCGCCCGCTCGGTCCCCGGCTCGATCAGCACCAGTCCGTCGGGCTTGGCCTCCTCGGAGGCGATCTTGGCGACCATCTTGGACGCGGCGAGCCCGACGGACCCGGTGAGCCCCGTGCCGGCCCGTATGTCCGCGCGCAGCTTCTCCCCCACCAGCCTGGCCGACGCCTCGTCCCAGGCCGCCTCACCGGCCTCCAGGTCCACGAACGCCTCGTCCAGGCTCAACGGCTCCACCAGCGGCGACAACTCGTGCAGCAGCCCCATCACCTGCTCGCTGATCGCCCGGTAGAAGCCGAACCTCGGCACCAGGTACGCGGCGTTCGGCGCCAGCCGCCGCGCCTGGGCCATCGGCATCGCGGACCGCACCCCGAAGACCCGCGCCTCGTACGACGCCGTGGCCACCACACCGCGCGGCCCCAGCCCGCCCACGACCACGGCCTTCCCGCGCAGACTCGGCTTGGACGCCTGCTCCGCCGAGGCGTAGAAGGCATCCATGTCGAGATGCAGGATGGTGGGCGCGTTCCTCACATCTCCGATGCTGCCCTACGCCACTGACAATGCCCCCGTACGACGTCGGGCGGCCCGCGCCCGCGTCTCAGACCGCCCGGTTGCGCCGCCGCGCCAGCTCGTCCGCCGGATTCTGCCCGACGAGGGTCTCGCCGGTGTCGATCCGCTCGCCGTGCAGCTGGGACAGCGCGCTCTCGACGTCCCGCCAGACCACCCCGACGGCGATCCCGAAGATCCCCTGCCCGCCCTGCAGCAGGGCGTGGACCTCGTCCGGCGAGGTGCACTCGTAGACCGTGGCGCCGTCGCTCATCAGCGTCATGCGCTCCAGGTCCCGGAAGCCGCGCTCCCGCAGGTGCTGCACGGCCGTGCGGATGTTCTGCAGCGACACGCCGGTGTCCAGGAACCGCTTGACGATCTTCAGGACGACCACGTCCCGGAAGCTGTACAACCGCTGAGTCCCCGACCCGTACGCGGGCCGCACGCTCGGCTCCACGAGCCCGGTGCGCGCCCAGTAGTCGAGTTGCCGGTAGGTGATACCGGCGGCCGCGCAGGCCGTGGGACCGCGGTAGCCGATCTGCTCGGACGCCATGGACGTCGCCCCTCCGCTGCTGGGCACGGCCGTCGGTCGCTGGGGAGCGTGATCGGCCGCGCTGCCGTGAAGCGGATACGGGAGGCTTGCCCCCACCTCACGTCCGGGGGCACCCCCAGCCGTACCGTCGCCGCTGCTTCTCACGCCGACCTCCGTCCTTGACCTGCCTCCTCGAAGGTAGGCAGCCACCAGGGGTGCGTCAACGACCGCCACACTCGGCACGCCGAGTGATAATCACCCTAAGAGTGGTTTCCCGTATCCCACCGCGGGGAAAGGCTAGCCGAATGCGCTCGGAGCGGGCCGCAGGACGCTCTCACGCGCCGGTGGCAAATGCCGGCATTTATGTGGTCACCGGACACAACCGGCCCGTCACGGACCGCCGGGCCGGCCGCACCTCACTGGCTGCTGGTGCCGAAATCCTCCGGCGAGATCTGGTCGAGGAACTCGCGGAACTTCTCCACCTCGTCCTCCTGTTCGTCCGGAATCGCGATGCCGGCGTCGTCGAGCACTCCGTCGCTGCCGTAGATCGGCGTCCCGGTGCGCAGCGCGAGCGCTATGGCGTCGGACGGGCGGGCGCTCACCTCGACCCCGCTGGCGAAGACCAGCTCCGCGTAGAACACGCCCTCACGCAGATCCGTGATGCGTACTTCGGTGAGCTCCTGGCCGACGGCCTCCAGCACGTCCTTGAACAGGTCGTGGGTCAGCGGCCGGGCGGGAGCCATGCCCTGCTGGGCGAAGGCGATCGCCGTCGCCTCCCCCGGCCCGATCCAGATGGGGAGGTAACGGTCGCCTCCCACTTCCCGCAGGAGCACGATCGGTTGGTTGGAGGGCATTTCGACCCGGACACCTACGACATCGAGCTCGTTCACACAGCAACCCTAGGCCGTGCCCGGGACGTTTGGGTAGTCGGGCAGGGAACGGGGGGCCGATCCGGCCTTCGCGTCCGCGCCCGCTCAGGGCAGGCGCACGCCGAGCGCGGTCTGCACCAGCGCCGCGTGGAGCTTCACCGTGAGCGCCGCCAGCTCCTTCGTACGCGCCTCCGCGTGCGCCCTGGTCTGCGGATTGCGGTGCCGCTTCAGCGGGGCCACCACCTGGTCCACGAGGCCCGCCTCACGGTCTGCGGCGGCCTTCATGGCCCGCAGGTGCCGCGGCTCGATCCCGAACCGCCCGAGTTCGATGACGAGCGAGGCCACGGTGAGCGCCTCGGCGTCGTACGCGCCGTCCGGCAGCGGAGTGAGCAGCCCGTACGACTCCCACTCCTTCAGTTCCTGCTCGTCGATCCCCGCCGCGGCGAGCAGCTCCGCCCGTCCGATACGGGCCGCGGTGGGGCCCTCCAGGGGCTCCAGGACGGTCTCGCCGTCCCGCTGACGGTTCACCGCGGGCAGCGGCAGGGCCTCGCCGCGCTCCATGGCGTCCAGATGCTCGCGGATCACCTTGAGCGGCAGATAGTGGTCCCGCTGCATCCTCAGGACGTGACCGAGACGCTCGACGTCACCGGCCGTGAACTTGCGGTACCCCGAAGGGGTCCGCTGCGGCTCGACGAGCCCCTCCGACTCCAGGAAGCGGATCTTGGAGATGGTGACCTCGGGGAACTCGTCACGCAGCACGTTCAGCACCGTGCCGATGCTCATCAGCCCGCTGTCCGCGGCGGCGGCCCCGTGCCCGGAACCGCCGCTCGGTGATTGCAGCATGGACCTTCTCCGGGGAGGGTCAGTAGCCCCGCTGGCTCGCGTAGAACACCAGCCGGTACTTGCCGATCTGCACCTCGTCGCCGTTGTTCAGGGCGACCTGGTCGATCCGCTCGCGGTTGACGTACGTGCCGTTGAGGCTGCCGACGTCGGCCACCGTGAAGGAGCCGTCCCCGCCCCGGCGGAACTCCACATGGCGGCGCGAGACCGTCACGTCGTCCAGGAAGATGTCGCTCTGCGGGTGGCGGCCTGCCGTGGTCAGGTCGCTGTCCAGGAGGAAGCGGCTGCCCGAGTTGGGTCCGCGGCGCACGACGAGGAGCGCGGAGCCCATCGGCAGCGCGTCCACGGCCGCCTGGGCCTCGGGCGAGAGGGCGGGCAGCTGTGTCTGCCCGGTGACCTCGGCGTCGTAGGCCTCCAGGCCGGAGATGGAGATCGTGGACGTCGTCTCCGAGGGGCGCTCGGGGGTGGCCCCGGCCCGCAGCGGGGCGCCGCAGTTGGAGCAGAAGCGGCTGTTCTCCGCGTTGCGGTTACCGCACCTCGTACACACCAGGGCCGACATAGGGGAAAACCCTCCACCCGTAGTTGAGGTTGACGGTTGCCCGAAACCTATGCCGCCGGACTGCGCAGGGTCAACAGACGGCGCGCCCTGACCTCCGGAAATGTCACCGCCCGGACCACCGACCTGGTCCCGGAACAGCGGACGCTGGCCCTCCGCGTCGGGCTGTGCGCGATGGCGGGCGGTGGCATTGTCGCTGCCTTCTCGCGCGCTCTTGCCGAACAACTTCGCAAACAACTTCACGGGCGATTCCCCTTGACCGAAACAGACCCGCCCGTGGGGCAGGACGAACCCTGACTCATTACGCCGGCCGACCCGGACATCCTCACAACGTCCGTATCCACCAGACAGTTTCCACCACGCACCACCCGTTCGGTGCGCCGACCCCCCGCAACCTCATGCCCCTGCCCGACGCCCCCCATGCACCGCCGGTTCACTGGGAGGACGACCGAGCGTAGTCAGGCTGCTTCGCCGCTCGCAAGGCGTCCACGACGATCTTGTTCGACCGCTCGACAGTGACCGTGGCCTGCTCCTTCTCAAGAGTCTGCACCACGCCTCCAGGGATGTTGAGCGCCGGCTCGAGGTCCGCCGGCTTGCCGATGACCTTGAAACGATAGGGCGCGTTGATCTTGTTCCCGTCCACCGTCACGCTCTTGCCCGAATCGGTGAAGTAGGTGCTCGCCACCACGCGCACTCCGTTCACCTGGATCGCCTCCGCCCCCGCCGCGCGCAGCTCCTGGATCGTGTCGAGCAGACTGTCCGCCTCGACCGCTCCCTTCGCGTCCTCGATCGTCATGGTGATACCGGGTCCCTGAGCGGCCACCGTGCCCGCCAGAATGCCGAGTTGCCTCTCCTTCTCGATCGTCTGCTTGCGGGCCTCCTCGGCCTGGTCGGAGCTGTTCTCCAACTCCTGGCGCTGCTTCTCCAGCCCCTGCTTCTCGTCGTCAAGACGCTGCGTACGGTCGTCGAGTTCATCGAGGATGCGTACGAGGTCCTCCTGCCGCGCGCCGCGCAGGGCACTGTCGCTGGCGCTGTTGGAGGCCACCTGGATGGCCAGTCCGAAACCGAGCCCGAACAGCAGCACGGCGACGATCAGTTGGGCCCGCGTGACACGCGGCGGCCACAGACCGTTGACGAGCCGCTGGCGCCCGGTCAGCGCCGGCTCCTTCTCCTCGGGAGCCTCCTCGACGACCTCGGGCGTCGCCCCGTCGCCCTCGGGCGCCTCCGCGGGCACCTCTTCGGGCAGTTCCTTGCGCAGCCTGTTCTCGGGCTTGTCGTCCTTCTCGCTCATCGGCCTCACGCCCGGAACACGTGCCGGCGGATCGCCGCGGCGTTGGAGAAGATCCGGATGCCGAGGACCACGACGACGCCGGTGGACAGCTGGGCACCCACGCCCAACTTGTCGCCCAGGAACACGATCAGCGCGGCCACGACCACGTTGGACAGGAACGACACGACGAAGACCTTGTCGTCGAAGATCCCGTCGAGCATGGCCCGCAGACCACCGAAGACGGCGTCGAGCGCCGCGACGACGGCGATCGGCAGATAAGGCTCGACGACCGCCGGAACCTCA
Source organism: Streptomyces gilvus (assembly GCF_022513565.1). Taxonomy (GTDB): domain Bacteria; phylum Actinomycetota; class Actinomycetes; order Streptomycetales; family Streptomycetaceae; genus Streptomyces; species Streptomyces gilvus. The sequence continues at coordinate 221,225 of NZ_JAKWBE010000014.1, forward strand.
GGCCGGACCAACAGTCCGGCCACCACTCCCACGACGAGGCCCAGTACGGCGATCACGATGTGCCCTTCTCGGTTTTCTCGGTGCTCGGCTGTGCTGTACGTACGATCACACTCGGTGCTGCGGGCAGCCGGAGGTCGCTCTCCACGGAGATGCTGGTCCGGATGCCGTAGTTCTCCTGCAGCGCGTGCAGATACAGTCCGTCGACGCTGTCCTGGAACCGGGTGCTCAGCTGCTTGCCGTCCCCCACGGCGAGCACCGTGTACGGCGGAACAAGTGGCCTGTTGTCGACCAGTATGGCGTCACCCGCGGCCCTGATCGCCGACAGCGCCGTCAAGCGCTGCCCGTTGATGGAGACGGCCTCGGCGCCCGACTCCCACAGCCCGTTGACGACACGCTGCATGTCACGGTCCCGGACCCGGCCCGTGTCGGAGAAGTCCGAGGTCTCGCGCGGGTCGCCGTTGCCGCCGCTGGTGGCTTCCTTGGCGTCGTTCACGACCAGTTTCACGCCGGGACCGTGGACCGCGACGGCACCCGACAGGACGCCCACCAGCTCCGACCGGTCGCCCGCCCCGCTCTTCTTCAGCGCCTCGCGCTGCCGCGCGCTCACGTCGTCGCGCAGCTTGTCGACGGAGCCCTCCAGCTTGTCCGCGCTCGCCGTCTCACGGTCGATGCGGTCGATCAGCTCCTGGCGCTCCTTGGCCACGACGGGCGCCGCCACGCGCGCCTGTGCCGCGCCCACGGTGACGACGAGAGCCGCGAGGACCAGCCCGGCCGCCAGGCCGAGCTTCGCACTGAGTGTCCTGGGCAGCCCGCCGGCACCCTCCGCCTTCTTGCGGGCGGCCGCCTCGCCGTAACCGTCGTCGAGGCTGTGGTCCATGACGTTGGTGAGCAGGAACATGGACGCGTCCGGCCGCGAAGGGCGCGTGGGTGTGCTCCGAATGGGGGGCTGCTGCGGCATGCCGCACATCGTCGCACGTCGCGACCAGTACCTCCGAACGGCCCCACCGGCGTGCCGGACAGGCCCCCCTTGGGGACACTTGTCCGGCACGCGCGTGTGCTGCGGCTTTTCCTCAGCGCCCGGCGCTGTCCACGACCGCCGACCACTCGTCCAGCAGGGCCTGCGCGGAGGCGTCGTCCGGGCCCTCCGCCCACAGATGGGTGACCGCCTCGGCCGGGTCGGGCAGCACCATCACCCAGCGCCCGTCGGTCTCCACCACCCGCACGCCGTCGGTGGTGTCCACGAAGCGGTCTCCCGCCTCCTCCACCACTCGCCGCATCACAAGCCCCTTGACGGCCCACGGAGTCGCCAGATCACGCTTGAGGACGTGCGCACGCGGAATCCGCGCGTCGATCTGGCTGAGCGTGAGCTGCGTCCGCGCCACCAGCCCGATCAGCCGTACGAAGGCGGCCGTGCCGTCGAAGACGCTGCTGAACTCCGGGACGATGAACCCGCCCTTGCCGTCACCGCCGAAGATGGTCGTCTCGTCACGGCCGACCCGGGTGAGATCGTCGGGCGAGGTCGTCGTCCACTCCACCTGCGTCCCGTGGTACGCGGCGACCTGCTCGGCGATCCGCGTGGTCGTCACCGGCAGCGCCACACGGCCGCTGCGCCGCTCGGCGGCCACCAGGTCGAGCATCACGAGCAGGGCCCGGTCGTCCTCGACGATCCGCCCCTTCTCGTCGACGAGCGAGAGCCGCTCACCGACGGGGTCGAAGCGCACACCGAAGGCCGCCCGCGAGGACGCCACGATCTCACCGAGCCGCACCAGCCCCGAGCGCCGCACATCGGCCGACTCGGTGGGCCGCGACTCGTCCAGTCCGGGGTTGATGGTCAGCGAGTCCACGCCGAGCTTCCCGAGCAGACTGGGCAGGACCAGTCCCGCACTTCCGTTCGACGCGTCGACGACGACCTTCAGCCCGGACTCGGCGATCCCGGTGGTGTCGACATTGCGCAGCAACGAACCCGTGTACGAGTCGAAGACGCTCGCCGGGAAGTGCAGGTCGCCGATCTCACCGGGGAAGGCACGCCGGTACTCCTGACGCGCGAACACCCGGTCCAGCTTGCGCTGGCTGCCCTGCGAGAGGTCCGCGCCCTGCCCGTCGAAGAACATGATGTCCACGGAGTCCGGCACACCCGGCGTGGTCCGGATCATGATCCCGCCGGAACTGCCTCGCGCGGTCTGCTGCCTGGCCACGGGCAGCGGCACGTTCTCCAGGTCCCGCACCTCGATCGCGCTGGCCTGCAGAGCGGAGATCACCGCCCGCTTGAGGGCACGGGCGCCTCGGGAGTGGTCGCGGGCCGTGGTGACGGTGGAACCCTTCTTGAGGGTCGTCGCGTACGCGCCGGCCAGACGGACGGCGAGCTCGGGCGTGATCTCCACGTTCAGGATGCCGGAGACGCCCCGGGCGCCGAACAGATGCGCCTGACCGCGGGACTCCCAGATCACCGAGGTGTTGACGAAGGCGCCGGCCTCGATGGTCTTGAACGGATAGACTCGCACATTGCCCTGAACGATCGATTCTTCACCGATCAGGCACTCGTCACCGATGACCGCCCCGTCCTCGATCCGGGCGGCGCGCATGATGTCGGTGTTCTTTCCGACGACACAGCCACGCAGGTTGCTGTGCTGCCCCACATACACGTTGTCGTGCACGACGGCCTTGTGCAGGAAAGCGCCGCTCTTCACCACGACGTTCGAACCCACGACGGTGTGCTCACGGATTTCGGCGTTCGCCTCGACCTTGGCGTAGTCCCCGATGTAGAGAGGCCCGCGCAGCACGGCGTCCGGATGCACTTCGGCACCCTCCGCCACCCAGACGCCCGGCGAGATCTCGAAACCGTCGATCTCGACGTCGACCTTGCCCTCCAGGACATCGGCCTGCGCCTTCACATAGCTCTCGTGCGTGCCGACGTCCTCCCAGTAGCCCTCGGCCACATAGCCGTAGATCGGCTTGCCTTCCTTCATCAACTGCGGGAAGACGTCACCGGACCAGTCGACGGGCACATCGGCCTCGACATAGTCGAAGACCTCGGGCTCCATCACATAGATGCCCGTGTTCACGGTGTCGGAGAAGACCTGTCCCCAGGTCGGCTTCTCCAGGAAGCGCTCGACCTTGCCTTCCTCGTCGACGATGGTGATACCGAATTCCAAGGGATTCGGCACCCGCGTCAGACACACGGTGACGAGCGCACCCTTTTCCTTGTGGAAATTGATGAGCTCCGTGAGGTCGAAGTCGGTCAGCGCATCGCCGGAGATGACGAGGAATGCATCGTCCTTCAACGCCTCTTCGGCGTTCTTGACGCTTCCGGCGGTACCGAGTGGCTTCTCCTCGTTGGCATAGGAAAGCTCCATACCGAGCTCTTCGCCGTCACCGAAGTAGTTCTTGACCAAGGAGGCCAGGAACTGGACAGTTACGACGGTCTCGTTCAGCCCATGCCTTTTGAGCAGCCGCAGCACATGCTCCATGATCGGGCGGTTCGCCACGGGCAGGAGCGGCTTGGGCATGCTCGAGGTCATGGGGCGAAGGCGTGTGCCCTCGCCTCCGGCCATCACGACGGCCTTCATGTCGGAAGCGTCCTCCTCAAACAGACGACGGTCTAGCCGACTTCACCCGTCCAGATTCTCCCGCACTTTTCCACCGGGGGCCATCGAGCCACTGCGGTGGCGGGAATCGGTGAGTTCAATCGGCCATGGCGTCCGCACGGACCAGGCGGCGGACTTGTACCACGTAGAGCACTCCTGCCCACCAGTACAGGGTTGTACCCCATCCAGCGAACGCCCATCCGAAAATAGCAGCGAGTGACGGGATCCATCCACTTCCGTCACTGAGCAGCAGCAGCGGGAAGGCGTACATGAGGTTGAAGGTGGCGGCCTTGCCCAGGAAGTTCACCTGCGGCGGCGGATACCCATGTCGCCTGAGGATGCCCACCATCACCAGCAGGACCAACTCCCGCGCAAGAAGTACAGCGGTCAACCAGATCGGCAGAATCTCACGCCAGGTAAGACCCACCAGCGTCGAGAGAATGTAGAGCCGGTCGGCCGCGGGGTCGAGGAGCCGGCCGAGGCTGCTGATCTGGTTCCAGCGCCGCGCCAGCTTGCCGTCCAGGTAGTCGCTGATGCCGCTCAGGGCCAGCACCAACAGCGCCCACCCGTCACTCTTGGGTCCCCCGAACTCAGGCCGCAGAATCAGCCACAGGAAGATCGGCACGCCGACGAGACGCGCCATGCTGAGGATGTTGGGGATGGTGAGGACCCGGTCCGTCTGGACACGGGTCTCCTGGACCTCCACCCGGGGGCCTCCTGTGGGAAACGAACCGACGATGCCCCCTGACCTTACCTCAACGCAAAAAAGCTCTGACTCCTGGGCTTGTGTGCCCAAGAGCCAGAGCTCTAAAAGGA
>NZ_JAKWBE010000015.1 GCF_022513565.1 Streptomyces gilvus
AGTGGGCTAGGAGTGGCCCAGCTCCGCCGTGTCCTCGTCCGAGACGATCGGGACCGAGCCCGAGTCGGCCGCCGGGCGCAGCGGGAAGGGGTCGACCCGCGTCTCGTCGATCACCGGAGGCGCCGGCTGGGGCGGCTTCGGCATGACCGCCGCCTCCGAGTGGCCCCCGCAGCCGTACGCCAGGGACACCACATGGCCGTCCGCCGGCGAGAACTCGTTGGCGCAGACGCCGAAGGCCTGCCCCAGGGAGCCGCCGATCGGCTGGAGGAAGCCGCAGCTGACGCAGGTCGCGGGGGCCGCCTGCGCCATGGGCGTCTTGGAGCCGTACGACTCCTCCCAGCGGTCGGCGGCGACGTGCAGGCCGTAGCGGGACAGGACCCGGGCCCGGCGCATGCCCAGTTCCTCCGCGACCGCGGCGATGGAACCCCGGGTCGGGGCGGCGGGCAGGTTCGCCGGAGTACCGGCCGTGACCTCCGCGTCCTCCGCCTCCACCAGCTCCGCCATCTCCTCCGACACGGCGGCGTTCGGCAGCGGCTCGTCCTCCCCGGCGTACCCCGGCTCCAGACGCAGGTCCTCCGCGTCGGTGGGGAGCAGGTCGCCAGGGCCCATGTCGCCGGGGCGCAGACGCTCGCTCCACGGCACCCACTCCGGAGCGAGGAGGGCGTCCGGGCCCGGCAGGAGCACCACCTCGTCCAGGGTCACGATCTTGGCGCGGGACGCACGGGCCACCGTCACCGCCCAGCGCCAGCCCCGGTACCCGAGCTCCTTGCACTCGAAGAAGTGCGTGACAACACGGTCACCCTCGCTCTGCACGCCCGCATGCTCACCGACCACACCGGGCGCGGCGGCCTCCTCGGCTGCGGCGCGGGCGAGGTCGACGGCCTCGGCACACAGGCGGTCGGGGGTGCGGCTTCGCGTTGTCGCTGCGCTCACAGGTATCGCTTCTCTCCTACGCCGTCACTCGGGTGCGCCGCCCCTGAAGGCGGCGGGTGCGGACGGAGCGGACCGGAGGACCGCGTCGACGTTCGCGCCCGCTCGCGCGGGGCGCACCTCTCCATCCATTCTGATGGATGGCTGAGATACGCACGCTACCTTCTCGCGTGCTCCCGGCCTACACCGACGGGTCGGAAAAGGTCCCCGGCTGCGAACCAGTCGGCCTCATACGCGCGGTAACCGCACTATGCGGGGCGTTCTAGGGGCACTATGAACGTCGTGGCATCCGCAAGGACGCCCCAGGGAGCCACCAAGGTCGGTGGCATCAGGGGCAGCAGGCGTGATGGCGGTTCGGGCCGGTTCGTCGGGTCCGTCCGCGCCGTCGGCCGTGCCCTGCACTTCCCGGTCACCGGAACCGCCCGCGGGATCAGAAGGGCCACGCACGCGCACGGCGCCGGCGAGTCCGGCCTCGGCAAGCTGATCGAACTGCACGCGGTCAACGGCGCCGGCGACCTGATGATCACCATCGCCCTCGCCTCCACCGTCTTCTTCTCCGTGCCGACCGACGAGGCCCGCGGCCGCGTCGCGCTCTACCTCGCCATCACCATGGCCCCCTTCACGGTGCTCGCCCCCGTCATCGGCCCGCTCCTGGACCGGCTCCCGCACGGCCGCCGCGCCGCGATGGCCGCTTCGATGCTCGCCCGCGCCCTGCTCGCGCTGATCATCGCCGGCGCCGTCACCACCGGCAGCCTGGAGCTGTATCCCGCCGCCCTCGGCGTGCTGGTCGCGTCGAAGGCGTACGGCGTGGTCCGAAGCGCCGTCGTACCCCGGCTGCTGCCACCCCGCTTCTCCCTGGTGAAGGCCAACTCACGGGTCACCCTCGGCGGGCTGCTCGCCACCGGCGTCGCCGCGCCGATCGGGGCCGGCCTGCACGCGATCGGGCCGCGCTGGCCGCTGTACGGCGCCTTCCTGATCTACATCTGGGGCATGTTCCTGTCCTTCACCCTGGCCCCGAAGGTCGACTCGGCCAAGGGCGAGGACGTGGCCCTGCTCGCCGCCGACGAGACCCACCTGCACGGCCCGCACCGCAAGACGGCCAAACGCCCGGGTCTGCGCACCGTGGGCACCGCGGTCACCCACGCCCTCGGCGCGAACGCCGCCCTGCGCTGGCTCTCCGGCTTCCTCACCTTCTTCCTCGCCTTCCTGCTGCGCGAGCACCCGCTGACCGGCGAGAGCGCCGCCGTCTCCCTCGGCCTGGTCGCCGTCTCGGCCGGCGCGGGCAACGCGCTCGGCACGGCGGTCGGGGCCTGGCTGCGCTCCCGGGCGCCGGAGATCATCATCGTGACGGTCCTGGCGATCGTGCTGGGCGCGGCGATCACCGCCGCGATCTTCTTCGGCGCGTTCCTGGTGGCCTGTCTCACGGCGACCACCGGCTTCTGTCTGGCGCTCGCCAAACTGTCCCTGGACGCGCTGATCCAGCGGGACGTGCCGGAGCTCGTGCGCACCTCGGCGTTCGCCCGCTCGGAGACCATGCTGCAGATGGCCTGGGTGCTGGGCGGCGCGATCGGCATCGTGATGCCGCTCAACGGCACGGCGGGACTGTGCCTGGCCGCCGCGGTGCTCGCCTTCGGCTGGGTGACGACGTCCCGGGCGCTGCTGAACTCGGCCCGGCACGGGGGCGCGGCCAAGCCCCGCGTGGCGTAACACACAGCCACACCGGCCCCCACGTAAAGAGGGTGTAGGACCCGCCCTATAGCCTTCTGGCATGACCTCGATGCCACGCGGCGGAGCCGCAGATGTCTACGCCGCTGTGCGACGGCGCCGCGCCGTCGCCGTCGTCGGCGCCGTTTCCGCCGGACTGCTCGTCCTGTCGGCCTGCGACAAGCCGACCCCGCGCTCCACGATCACCGTCGGCCGCTCCTCCGTCAGCGAGGAGGCCACCTGCGGTGGTGAGGGCAAGTCCCTGCAGACCGCGGACCTCACGAAGTGCCTGAAGGACACGGACATCCAGTCCATCAAGGTCGACCCCGACGACACGGTCCGCTTCGGCGTCGACCCGGCCATCGCCGACAAGCGCTGGACGATCCTGATGAACGGCCAGCCGCTCACCGAGGACAGCGACAAGACCTACCGCACCATCCCGGGCAGCGTCTTCTTCAACGCCCAGTACGGCGCCCAGGGCAACTCCACACTGGTCTCCATCAAGGCCGGCGACGGCAAGAAGAGCAGCAACACGGTGACCGGCCTGTGGTCCTTCAAGCTGAAGAAGGCGGACTGACCACGTCCTCGGTACGTGTCCTCGTGGCCACCGCGGTCCCGGCCGAACGGGACGCGGTGGCCCGGGCGTTCACCGGCGAGGCCCTGACGGTGACCGCCGTCGGCGTGGGCCCCGCGCTCGCGGCCGCCGCCACCGCCACCGCCCTCACCACCGCGGCCCTCGAAGGCGCCCCCTACGACCTGGTCGTCTCGGCCGGCATCGGCGGCGGCTTCCAGCCCGAGGCGCCGCTCGGCTCCCTCGTCGTCGCCGACGAGATCACCGTGGCCGATCTGGGCGCCGAGACCGCCGACGGGTTCGTCCCCGTCACCGGACTCGGCTTCGGGACCGTCACCCACCGTCCGCCGGAATCACTCGTACGAGACATCGCGGACGCGACCGGCGCGCGCACCGGAGCCGTACTCACCGTCTCCACGGTGACCGGCACCGCCGAACGCGCCGCCGAACTGCGGTCCCGCCATCCGCGTGCCCTCGCCGAGGGCATGGAGGGCTTCGGGGTGGCGGAGGCGGCCGCGCTCCACCGCCTCCCCGTCCTGGAGATCCGCGCGGTCTCCAACCCCGTCGGGCCGCGCGACCGCGCCGCCTGGCGCATCGGCGACGCCCTCACGGCCCTGGCCGAGGGCTTCGGGAAGCTCGCGCCCGTCCTGGAGAGTTGGAAACAGCATGACCAGTGAGCCGGTACAGCCCCTGCGGACCGCGTATTCGCCCTGCCCGAACGACACGTTCGTCTTCGACGCCCTCGCCCACGGCCGCGTCCCCGGCGCCCCCGCGCTGGACGTGACCTTCGCGGACATCGACATCACCAACGGCATGGCCGAGCGCGGCGAGTTCGACGTGCTGAAGGTGTCGTACGCCGTCCTGCCGTACGTCCTCGACGAGTACGCCCTGCTGCCCTGCGGAGGTGCGCTGGGCCGCGGCTGCGGACCCCTGGTGCTCACGCGCGAGCCCGGGGCCGACCTGACGGGCCGTACGGTCGCCGTCCCGTCCGAGAAGTCGACGGCGTATCTGCTGTTCCGGCTCTGGGCGGCCGACACGGTGCCCGCCGGCGTCGGCGAGATCGTCGTCATGCCGTTCCACGAGATCATGCCGGCCGTGCGGGACGGGAAGGTCGACGCGGGGCTCGTCATCCACGAGGCACGGTTCACGTACCAGAACTACGGACTGCACAAGCTCGCGGACATGGGCGAGCACTGGGAGACCACGACCGGGCTGCCGATCCCGCTGGGGGCGATCATCGCGAAGCGGACGCTGGGTTCCGCGACGCTGACGGGACTGGCCGAGGCGATCCGTACCTCCGTGCGGGCGGCCTGGGCCGAACCCGAGGTGTCCCGGCCCTATGTCATGGAGCACGCGCAGGAGATGGATCCCGCGGTCGCCGACCAGCACATCGGGCTCTACGTCAACGAGTTCACCGCGGACCTGGGCGAGGACGGATACGCGGCGATCCGGGGCCTGTTGACACGGGCGGCGGCGGAGGGGCTGGTGCCGGCCCCGGACCCGGAGGCACTGGCGTTTCCCTGAGCCTCGCGCCGCCCTGACCATCCCCGCCGTCCGGCTCCTGGTCACCGTCGCTCAACGGCATGCGGGGCGGCCACTGCGCCAGCGACAGCATGCCCAGCGCCTTCCGGATGAGGAAGCCGGACAGGGGCAGTTCCACGCACACCGCGAGCGCCGCCGAGAACCACACCCCCGGAGTGCCGAGGGCCAGGGACACGTCGAACCACGCGTCGCACGCCAGCAGCGCCGCCGTCGTGACCGCCGCCACGATGACGGCCCGGTGCCGCCGCCAGCCGAGCAGGGCGGTGGACGCCATCGCGAGCAGGAGCAGCACGTCGAACCCGACCCACGTGGTGCGCCACTGACGGACGGTGTAGCCGTGCGGCAGGGTGAACGCCAGCAGAACCGTCCACGGCACGAGACCGACGGCACAGACGGTCAGCAGCTCCAGGATGTGGCGCCGCTGCCGTCTGATCCGTTCGAGGAGTTCGACGGAGGGTGTCTCGGCCGGTATGTCGGTCACCGCTGGCGTTCTCCGGGCATCACACGTCGAGCTGGTCCGCGACCGCGCGCAGCAGCCCGGCGATTTTCTTGCCCGCGGTCTTCTCCGGGTAACGGCCCCTCTCGAGCATCGGCGTGATGTTCTCGAGCAGGGTCGTCAAGTCCTGGACGATCGAGGCCAGTTCGTCCGGCTTCTTACGGGTCGCGGCCGCCACCGAGGGCGTCGGGTCGAGAACGGTGACCGAAAGGGCCTGGTCACCGCGCTGTCCGGCGACCACCCCGAACTCCACCCGCTGTCCCGGCTTGAGGGTGTCTACTCCGGCGGGGAGGACCGAGGAATGGACGAAGACGTCACCGCCGTCGTCCCGGGAGAGAAAGCCGAAGCCCTTCTCACTGTTGAACCACTTGACCTTGCCAGTCGGCAAAGCACACACTCCCTCGATCCGTCACGGACTGGCCGGACGCCTGTTGAACTGCCGTCGATACAGCCTACCGGCCCCCTCCCCAGCAGCGCAGGAGCATAAACAGCGGTATCCAGGGGGTGCTTAATACGCCAGCTGCAGATCTTGATCACGACTGTTCGGCGGGGCTGACGCTTGTAGTGGCTGGTGCGCGCACGGGCTTGGCTGAGTCGATGCGCCAGGCTGTGGGAGTGTGGGACCGCGGCTGAGCAGGTGCTGCATGCCGGTCGGGCTGGTGCCGCCAGCATGCCCAGCCGCGCGTCCAGCAGTTGGCAGCTCCGCGAGCAGGCCCAGCACGAACGCCCGTGCCCTCCGGCGCGGCTCCACGGATCTCGGACCCTCTCAGCGGCTCAGAACGGCTTCCGCAACTTTGCGTCGGTACTCCTCCGGTACGTTGTGGCTGAACACCCTTTTCACTCGGGTCCTTCCGACACGATCAGGGAAGAGTTCTTCGGCCATGGCCTGAATGTCTCCTAGATCCATGACGAATCCCGCCTCTTTCTCGTTCATCCCCTTCCCCCAGACATAGACCTTGACCTGATATTCCCGAAGGAACTCCCTACGGTCTTCCTGGTCTTTGGCCTCCCAGACTTCCCCGTACTTCTTCCCTGCGGGTTTCAGACTCGGGCGCGCCCTCTCCTCTTCCTGCTTTGCCAGGAGAGCGACTTTCCCTGAAAGGCTCTTGTGCATGCGCTTGTACGACTCCTCCTGTCCCTCTCCGTCGTACTCCCCTGCCAGGAAGTCAGTTTCCAGCTGCTCCAGACGTGCCTTTGCCGACTGGAGTTCCCTTGCCTGAGAGGGTCCTACTCCTGCCCTCTCGTACATGTCCCACTGGCCGACGCTCCCCCGAATCTCCTGGTCAACCCATACATCAAGGATGTCCGCACGGATATAGGAACCGCTCTTGCAATTTCCACCCTTGAACTTGTTGGAGCAGCGATACCGCCTGTGTCCGGGAACCTTCGTGCCGTCTTTCCTCTTGTATCCAGAGTCCATGAGAGAAGTGAACGGCGCTCCGCATTCTCCGCAGTGAGCCACGCCGGACAGGAGACTCTTGGCGCTGTTCCGGCTCGATACGGTGGCCGTAGGGCTCCGAGACGGCTTAATTCGGTCTACCAGGTCCGTCCACTCATCCATCGTGGCCAGGGGCGTCTTAGGGAGGATCACGGGGTCTCCCTGGTCATCCAATACGGCCTCTCCCTTGTAGGTGTAGAGACCGGGAACCCATGAGGAGCGGATGAACTTGTTAAGGATAGTGGCTTGCCACTGAGTTCCCCTGGTTTCCTCCCCCTTCAGCTTCCGCAGATGGTCACCCCACGTCAGGATTCCTCGACCGTTGAAGTCTCGGGCAATTCGGTGCGTGGACTGCCCCTCTCGAATGCGTCGGAAGATCTCTTCTACGTAGGGGTAAAAGTCCTGGTCAATCTCCAGGATCTTCCGTTTCCCACCTTCAACGGCTTTGATCCGGTAGCCGGTGGGCGGAGCACCAACGAGCCATGAACGGTTCTCCAGACGTGTCTGTACGCCGTTGAGGATTCGAGCCTGGATCGTGTCCCACTCAGCCTCAGCGAAGACGGCAGTCATGCGCGCCATCATCTTCCCTTGAGGGGTGGACAGATCGAATCCCTCTTCTACGCAGACAATGAACTTGCCGTTTTGCTGCGCCCATTCCAACAGCTCATTGAAGTGCGTTGAGCGACGAGTAAGCCTGTCCATCTTGGCTGCAATGATCACGTCGAACTCATCAGCCTTGGACGTCAGCCACTTCCCCAGCTTCGGCCGCTTGAAGGGGCTCAGAGAGCCCGAGACGTCCGTGTCCTCAGCTTCGCCCACCACAATGCCGGACAGGTGAGGAGAGCTGACGTGGTGTCGGATCACGCCACGCTGCCACTCGATGGACGTGGAGCCGTCCGAGTCGGCAGAGAGACGGAGACAGGCGAGATAGCGGAGACCAGGTGCCATGGGGAGGACTGTAGCGGGCCTCCGTGTCTAGCGGACCGGAACTCTTTTTTCGGTAGGCACGCCCGTCCTGATCCTCGTATGGGCGGGTCGTCACGGACCCGCCGGTACCAAGGCGCGCTGGGAACTACCCTGGTCCGGTGCGTGACAAAACCCAAACGAATTCCGCCGGGCCCGGTGACCGACTGATCCGTGCCGGTGCCATCGTGTTCTTCCTCGGTGCCGTGGCCACACTCGTCACAGTGGCTCCGCTGTTCCTGCACGCGAAGCCATTTCCCACCTACATGTTCGGACTGAGCATGCTCATGGGAGTCGGCTTCGTGATCGCCGCCGCCGGAGTGCTGCGGTCGATCGCCGCCGGCCGCCGTCAGGCGCGCGCGGGACGGTAGCCGGCGAGCCAGCCCGGGAACTCGGTGAGGTCGCCGAGGACCACGTCCGCCCCGGCCGCCGTCAGCTCCTCGGCGCTGCACGGCCCGGTCGCCACGGCCACCGACAGGGCGTCGGCCTTGCGTGCGCCGCGCACGTCGCCGATGTGGTCGCCGACGTACACGCTCGCCCCGTGCTCGCGCAGGGCCTCCGCCTTCTGCTCGGCCCACAGGTCGCCGACGACCTCGTCCGGGTGGATGCCCAGGTGCTCCAGGTGCAGCTTGGCGTTGGGCTCGTACTTCGCGGTCACCACGATGGCCCGCCCGCCGGCCGCGCGTACGGCGTCGACGGCCTCCCGCGCCCCGGTCAGCGCGGGGGTCGCCGTGATCGCGATGGCGGGGTACATCGAGCGGTACAGGTCGCTCATGGCCGTGATCTCGTCCTCGGGGTACCAGTTGATCAGCTCCTCCGCGAGCGGCGGTCCGAGCCGTGTGACCGCGAGGTCGGCGTCGATGTAGGTCCCCGTCCGCTCGGACAGCGCCTGGTAGCAGGCGCGGATGCCGGGGCGGGAGTCGATGAGGGTCATGTCGAGGTCGAAGCCGACGGTCAGGGCGGGTGCGGAGGTGAGGGCCATATGGGCCATTGTGCCCAGCCCGGGTGACGCGGAGACGCCGGACCGGTGTGATGTACACCCACCCTCTTGCCTACGGTTTCCGCTGGGAGCGCCAGACCACGAACAGCGCCGACAGCACGGCCGCGCCGCGCACGACCCACGGCCAGGTCTGGGCGATCGCGTCGTTCATGTGGCCCTGGGCGATGGGATCGCCCCAGCGTCCCTGGTTGCGGCCCCACAGCCACACGATCCCGGCCGCGACCGCGACCGACGGCATCCCGATGACCGCCCACTTCGACTCGTTCTGGGTCAGGCGCCGGGAGGCGTAGGCGATGAGCCAGCCGAGCAGCAGGGCGAACCAGTTGCCGAGGATCGCGCCGACGACGAGGAGACCGGCGGCGATCAGGAGCAGGGGGTTGCTCCAGCGGGAGGCGGGGAGGGAGAGGCGGCGGCGCCGGGCGGGGGGAGCCTCGGGTACGGCCTCCTCCGCCGCCTCCGCCGCCTTCTCCGTGGCGGGCGCGGCGGCGGGGGCCGGCTCGGGTGTCCTGGGCCGGGGGGGCTTGACCAGGCTGGGGATCTCCACGCCGCCCACGAACCCGGGCACGCTCTCGCCGAGCGGCGTGCTGTCCACCCGCCACCAGTCCGGCTCGGCGGCAGGGGCGGGGTCGTCGGCGGGCATGGGCCGTGCGGGCCGCTCGGGCTGTGCGGGCTGCTCCGGTCGCGGGCCCGGTACGGCGCGGCGTCGCAGGCTCCTGGGCAGCCGGCCGGTGTCCTCGGGCTCGTCGTCGCGCTGCGCGGGCAGGTGGGTGGGGGTGGCCGGGGGCGCGTCCTGGGCGCCGCCGGCCGCGTCCACGACCTCGTCGGGGCTGCCGAGCCGGGAGATGATCCGGCGGACGGCCGCGGGACTGTCGGCGGAGCCCTTGGCGCGGCGGCGGTCGATCTCGTTCCGCAGTTCCGACACCAGGCGCATGCGCGCGGCCGACGGCAACTGCCGTTGGTGCGCCACGTCGCCGACGCGGCTCAGATACTCGTAGACGACCTTGTCGCTCTCGATCCCCACGAAGTCCCTCCGAGTGGGGTGCCGTTGTACCCCGTGCGACGAAGGTACCGCGCCCACCTGGGCCGGGGCTGCGCCCCCGCACCCCCGCTGCGGCCCGAACGGCCACGTGCTCGGACGCCGGACGGGCCGGGAGTGGCCTACCGTTGGTCGGATGAGTGACCCGGCCACCCCGCCCCGCTCCCTCGCGGAGGCCCTGCGTCAGCGGGACGACGTCTCGCTGGCCGCACTGCTGCGCGCTCGTCCCGATCTCATCACCCCCGTCCCCACCGACCTCACCCAGCTCGCCACCCGGGCCGGTACCCGGGCCAGTGTGGTGCGGGCGCTGGAGCGGCTGGACCGGTTCGCGTTGCAGACGGCGGAGGCGCTGGCGGTCGCGGCGGATCCGGCGTCGTACGGGGAGCTGCTGGGGCTGATGGCCGGCGACGAGGGCGATCCGGTGGTCGCCGCGGCGCTGCCGCGTGCCCTGGGCACCCTGCGGGAGCAGGCGCTGGTGTGGGGGGACGACGAGCGGTTGCGGCTGGTGCGCACGGCCCGTGAGCTGCTGGCGCCGTCCCCGCAGCATCCGTCCCCGACGGGGCTCGGGCCGACCGTGCAGGAGGCGACGGCGGGCATGTCGCCGGGCCGGGTGCAGGAGATCGTGACGGCGGCCGGGCTGCCGTCGACGCACGACTCGGTGTCGGCGGTGGGCTCGCTCACCGCGCTGTTCGGTGACCGTGAGCGGATGGCCGCGCTGCTCGCCGGGCTGCCGCGGGAGTCGCGGGAGGTGCTGGCCCGGCTGGTGTGGGGGCCGCCGTACGGGCAGGTCACCGCTGATCCGGCGGCGCATCTGCGGCTGCTGCTGGACCGCGGGCTGCTGCTGCCGACGGCGCCCGGCACGGTCGTACTGCCGCGGGAGGTGGCCCTGCATCTGCGCGGTGGGCGGGCGCACCGCGTGCTGGAGCCGGTGCCGCCCGCGCTGGAGCCCGCGGCCGCGCACCGTCCACAGGTTGTGGACACGACGGCGGCCGGGCAGGCGTACACCGCGCTGGCGACGGTCGAGGAGCTGCTGAAGGACTGGGACGAGGGCGGGCCCGCTGTGTTGCGGGCCGGCGGGCTGAGCGTGCGCGACCTGAAGCGGACCGCGGTCGCGCTGGACGTGGCCGAGCCGGTCGCCGCCTTCTGGGTCGAACTCGCCTACGCGGCGGGCCTGTTGGCGTCCGACGGGGAGGCGGACGAGCGGTTCGCGGCGACCCCGGCGTACGACGAGTGGCTGGAGCAGCCCGCGGGTGTGCGCTGGGCGCGGCTGGCGGAGACGTGGCTGACGGCGACCCGGACGGCGGGGCTGGTCGGGGGGCGGGACGCGAAGGACCGTGCGTTGTCGGCGCTGGGGCCCGGCCTCGACCGGTCGGCCGCGCCGGAGGTGCGGCACCGGGTGCTGACGCTGCTGGCCGCCTTGCCGGAGGGCACCGCGCCGTCCACCGAGTCCGTGCTGGACCGGCTGCGCTGGGAGCGGCCGCTGCGCGGGCCCCAGCAGGACGACGACCTGCGCGCCCGGCTGGCCCGCTGGACGCTGTCGGAGGCGGAGATGCTGGGCGTGACGGGGCGGGGCGCGCTGTCGGCGCACGGGAGGGCGCTGCTGGGGGCGCCCGCGTCTCCGAACCCGGCGAAGGCGGCCGGGGCGGAGTCCCGGGGCCCCGGTGACAAGCTCCCCGTCCATCACACGCCCGTCGCCGTGGAGCCGCTGTCCCCCGTGGAGCAGGCCACCGCCTCCGCCGCGGCCGCCCGGCTGCTCACGCCGCTGCTGCCCGAGCCGCTGGACCACGTGCTGCTGCAGGCCGACCTGACGGCGGTGGCGCCGGGGCCGTTGCGGCGGCCGCTCGCCGACATGCTGGGGGTGCTGGCGGACGTGGAGTCCAAGGGCGGGGCGACCGTGTACCGGTTCACGCCGGGGTCGGTGCGGCGGGCCCTGGACGCCGGGCGGGCCGCCTCCGACCTGCACGCCTTCCTCGCGGCGCACTCCCGGACGCCGGTTCCGCAGCCGCTCGCGTACCTGATCGACGACGTGGCGCGTCGGCACGGGCATCTGCGGGTGGGCGCGGCGTCGGCGTACGTGCGTTGCGACGACGACGCCCTGCTGAACGAGATCATGGCCGACAAGCGGGCCGCCGGACTGCGTCTGCGCCGTCTCGCGCCCACGGTGCTGGCCACCCAGGCCGATCCGGCGACCCTGCTGGAGGGTCTGCGGGCGATGGGTTTCGCGCCGGCCGCCGAGTCCGCCGAGGGCGACGTCCTGATCACTCGCGCCGACGCACACCGCACCCCGCCGCGCACCGCGCCCGAGCCGGTCCCGGACGGGCCGCCGACGCCGGACGCGACGCTGCTGTCGGCGGCGATCCGTGCGATCAGGGCCGGTGACGTGGCGTCCACGGCCCCGCGCAAACAGCCCCCCTCGGCCGCGGCGGGCGGCGGCGCCCTGCCGCGCACCAGCTCCGCCGAGACCCTGGCCACCATGCAGGCCGCCGTCCTGACCGGGGAGGCGCTGTGGATCGGGTACGTCAACGCGGAGGGCGCCGCCAGCCAGCGCGTGATCGCCCCGATCCGGGTCGAGGGCGGCTTCGTGACGGCGTACGACCACACGGCGGACGAGGTGCGCACGTACCCGTTGCACCGGGTGACGGGAGTGGCTGAACTGGCCGAGGAGGCGTGAGGCGGGGTTCTTCGCCACGGCTCCACCGGCATGTCCGGAACTGTTCACCCGGGGCTTCCGGCAGGGGCTCGCGGGCAGCGTCTCCTGAACGGGACAGGAACCGGGTCCGGCTTCTCGACGACGGGACCGGCTTTTCGACGAAAGGGGCCCCATGGCCACGACGATCCGCCGCGCAGTCATCCCCGCGGCCGGGCTGGGGTCCCGGCTGCTGCCGCTGACCAAGGCGATCCCGAAGGAGATGCTGCCGGTCGGGGACAAGCCCGTCGTCGAGCACACCGTGCGGGAGCTGGTGGCGTCCGGCATCACGGACATCACGATCGTCGTCTCGGGCGGAAAGGGCCTGATCCAGGACCACTTCCGGCCGAATCCGGCCCTCGTCGCCCAGCTGCGCGCCGACGGCAAGACCGCCTACGCGGACGCGGTGGAGGAGGTCGGCGAGCTGTCCCGGCTCGGCCACATCACCTATCTCGACCAGCACGGCCCGTACGGCAACGGCACGCCCGTGCTGAACGCGGCCCGCAACGCCGGCGACGAGCCGATCCTGGTGCTGTGGCCGGACGACGTCTTCGTGGCCGACGTCCCCCGCGCCCAGCAGCTGATCCGCGCGTACGAGGCGACCAGCTACCCGGTCCTCGCCCTGATGCCGATGGCGCCCTCCGACTCCCAGCGCTACGGCGTGCCCCGGGTCCGCGAGGATCTCGGGGAGGGGCTGCTGCGCATCACCGGCCTGGTCGAGAAGCCCAAGCCCGAGGACGCGCCCTCCGCGTACGCGGCGATCGGCGGCTACGTCATCACCCCGGGCATCGTCGAGGAGCTCCGCGAGCAGACCAGGGCCTGGTACGAGCACCGCACCGGCGAGATCTACCTCACCGACGCCATCAACGCCCACGCCGCGACGAAGGCGGTGTACGGCCAGGTCATCCAGGGCCGCTGGTACGACACCGGCAATCCGCTCGCCTACCTCACCGCCCAGTTCGCGGCAGCGCTGGCGGACCCGGAGTACGGACCGCACCTGCGCCGGCTGGCGGAGCTGACGGAGTAGCGGGGCTGACGGAGGAGCGGGGCTGACGGAGGAGCGGGGCTGACGGAGGAGCGGGGCTGAGGCCCGCTCAGGCGCCGGCGCGGTCCAGGGCGCGGCCCATCTCCTCGGTGAAGCGGCGGCCCGCGGGGAGGAGTTCGCCGCTGCCGAGGAGGGTGCCGACGGCGGCGCGGGTGTGTCCGTGCCAGGTGGTGTGCTCCCGGCCGGCCCGGGGGTCGGGCGGGGCGGTGGTGTGTTCGGTGTGCCAGAAGTCGCAGACGCCCAGGTGGGCGTAGGTGCCGGTGAAGAGCGCGTCCAGGGGGCGCGGGTCGGGGCGCCAGGGGGCCCGGTAGCGGGCGGGCGAGGGCGGGCCGTACAGCGGGACCAGGTCGAGCAGGGCGGCGAGCTGGACGTGCAGGAACTCGTGGACCAGGGTCAGCGCGAAGAGCACCGGGTCGCCGGGCGGGGAGAGGGCGACGGCGCCGTGGGCCCGGCGGGCCGCCGAGCTCACCGAGGTGCCGCCGGGGGCGGGGTGCAGCGGCACCAGGGTGGACAGGCCGGCGGCGACGGCCCGGGCGTGCCAGGGGTGACGGCGGACCAGCACCCGCCAGGCGCCTTCCAGTGACCGCTGCCAGTCCTCCACCTCACCGGCGCTCTGCACACCGGCCGGCGGATGGCCGTGCACGGCGCGGAACGGGCCCCGGTCGGCCAGCCGCAGGCGCAGCACGGCGCCGTCGCACTCGGTGGTCAGCAGACGGGGTCCGGACAGCGCGGCCGGCCCTCCGTCGACGAGTTCGGCGAACCAGGCGAGGTCGGGGCGGCCGCCGCGGGCGCACTCGGCGAGGGCGCGGGCCAGGCCTTCGTCGAGGTAGGGGTGCAGCATGGCCTCCCGCCACCGCCCCGGCTCCTCCCGCTGCCTGCGCGCCAGCCGCCGGTACGCCCCCTGGAGACCGGCGTCGTCGGGCAGCGCCCGGCGCACGGCCACGGCCAGCAGGGCCCGCTTGCTGAGCTGCCCACGCCGCAGCACCTCCACCCCCGCGCTGCCACCCCGGGCCCGGGCGAGGGCGTCGAACAGATCCGGGTCCAGGTCGAGCGGGACGAGGGACCCGACGGCGGACGGCACGCCCGGGGCAGGAACATCGGACGGAACGGACACCACGAACTCACTCCTCACGGACGGGATGGACGCGGGCGGGACGGACGCGGGTGGGGTGGACGCGGCGGGAACGTACACGGGCGGGACGGACGCGCAAGCCACGGGCACGGCAGGGGCGTACACGGGCGGGACGGACGCGCGAGGCACGGGCACGGCAGGGGCGTACACGGGCGGGACGGACGCGCGAGGCACGGGCACGGCAGGGGCGTACACGGGCGGGACGGACGCGCGAGGCACGGCCTCGGAGGGGACCGACACGGCTGGGGCGGACACGGCAGGGACGGACACGGAAGGCGCGCACTCGGCGGGGACGCCCGCGGGATGGATCCGGGAGGCACGGACTCGGACGGGACGGACATGTGGGGACGGACGCGGAAGACACGCGCTCGGCAGGGACGGACACGGCAGCGACATACAGGGCGGGATGGAACCCGAGGCACGGACTCGGGCGGGACCGACAGGGCAGGGACGTACACGGGCGGGACGGACGCGGGTGGGGTGGGGTCGGGTGTCGGGCGGGCCGGGCGTGCGGGTGGGTTCACTCGGGCCGGGGCGGCAGGTTCTGTGGCGTTGGACGTCGTCGCGGGGGCGTGGCCGGGGGATCCGGGTGGGTGGACGGCCGGTGCGCCGGGTGGTGTGGTCATCGCGAGAGCGGTCGGGCCGCCGCTCCCAGTGCGGTGAGGTCCCGGTGCAGGTGGGTGGTGATGTGGTCGATGAGGGCGGCCAGGTCGGGGCAGTACACGGACGGCGCCGCGAAGGGGGCTGTGGTGTCGGGGCGGTAGCGGTGGGCGTACAGGCCTCCGCCGCAGACCGCTGAACGCGGGCAGGCCGCGCAGACGGGGGCCAGCCCGGCCCGCCCCCGCTGCCGGGCCCGGAAGGCCTCGTGGCGGGCGGCGTCGGTGAAGCTGTGGGTGAAGACGTCCAGGCCGGTGGCCGGGGCGCCGTCGTAGGCGACCTTGAGAGAATCCGCCTGCTCGATCGTGCCGTCGGTCTCGACCACGACCAGGTCGACCGGGGCGAGCCCGACCGCCTCGCTGCGGGCGGTGCCGCCGAGCAGCAGGGCCGCGATCTCCTCGAAGAGCCGGATCCCGGTCTCCCGGCGGGGTGCGCCGTACCAACGGTCGAAGACGGCACCGAGCCAGCGCGCGTAGGGCACCGGCTCCTCCGGCTCGGCTCCGGGCG
Source organism: Streptomyces gilvus (assembly GCF_022513565.1). Taxonomy (GTDB): domain Bacteria; phylum Actinomycetota; class Actinomycetes; order Streptomycetales; family Streptomycetaceae; genus Streptomyces; species Streptomyces gilvus. Next base: position 15,708 of record NZ_JAKWBE010000015.1, read on the forward strand.
CCGTGGGTGGCGGGGTGGTGCGGCCGGCCAGTCCCGGCGGCGGGGTGTGCCAGGTGGCGTGCGGCAGCAGCAGGTCCAGACGCGGCGGGGCGAACTCGAGCAGGGCCTCGTAGGTCTCCACCGGGTCGGCGGCCAGGTCGATGGTGCACAGCAGCCCGGCGTACAGCGGGCGGTACGGGCCGTCGGCGAGGAGCCGCAGGGCCCGGGCGACGCCCGCGTGGCTGCCCCGCCCGTCGGGGCGCCGCCGGTGCCGGTCGTGGGTGGCGGCGGTGCCGTCGAGGCTGACCCCGATCCGCACCCCGTGCCGGGCCAGCACCGGCAGCAGCGCCGGGTCCTCGACGAGCCGCAGTCCGTTGGTCTGCAGGGTGAGCCGCAGGTCCGCCACCCCGTCGAGGGCGTCGGCGAGGACCCCGAGCAGCGCGTCCAGCCGCGCCGCGCCCACCAGCAGGGGCTCGCCGCCGTGCAGCACGACATGGACCTCGCCCAGCCCGTGGTCCCGGGCGTGCTCGGCGATGAGGGCCGCCGTACGCCGCACGGTGCGCGGGTCCATGACCCGGGGGCGGTCGCGCCAGCTCTGGTCCGCCGACTCGTACACGTAGCAGTAGTCGCACGCGAGGTTGCAGCGGCTGTGGATCTTCAGCAGGAACTGCCGGAAGGGGACCATGGGCAGCCTCGCTGGATCGCACCGGTGCCTGTGCCGCTCCCGCCTGCGGCCGGGGCGGCCCGGGAGTCAGGGCGTGGCGGGTGGCCGCATCCTACAGCCCGTCAGCCGGCGGGCACGCCGGGTGGCGGAGGCGACCGGCCCGCTCAGGTGGTCGGCGGTTCGATGTCGGAGTCCAGCCGGGTCCCGGCGGCGATCGCCAGCGTCGTCGGGTGCTGCGCCCCCAGGGTGCGTCTCGCGCGCTCCAGGGCGTCGCGGTGCAGCCGGTCCGCCTCCGTCGTACGACCGAGGGCGCGCACGGTGAGGGAGAGGTTGGAGGTGGCGCCGATGACGTCGTAGTGGTCGGCGCCGAGGGACGCGAGCAGGGCTTCGCGGGCCCGGGTCTCCTGCTCCGCGGCCTCCTCGGTCCGGCCGGCGGCGACGAGGTCGTTGGCGTGGTTGAGGGCGCAGCTGAAGGTGTACGGGTGGGTCTCCCCGAGGACCTCGGCCAGCTGTTGCCTGGTGCGTCCGGAGGACGCGAGCGCCTCGTCCGTGCGGCCCAGCATCCTCTGGTACACGGTGATGTTGCTGGCGCAGACCAGGGTGACCGGGTGTTTCTCCCCCAGCTGGGCCTTGTAGCGGCCGAGGGCCTTCTCGGCCAGCTCCAGAGCCCGGGCCGTGTCACCGAGCGCGGCCAGGTCACTGGCCAGGTTGCAGGCGGCCGCGAGGGTGTCGTAGTGGTCGCGGCCGTGGGTGTCGCGGTAGCGCTCGTAGATGTCCTGGTCGACGTCCCGCGCGTCGGAGTAGCGGCCGTCCCGGCGCAGGGCGACGGCCAGGTTCTTGCGGGCCCGCAGGGTGTCGCTGTGTCCGTCGCCGAGTACCTGGTGGTAGAGACGGGTGGTCGTCTCCAACAGCTCCAGCGCCGCCCGGAGTTGACCGGTCTCCCGCAGGTCCCGGGCGTAGTTGTTGGCCAGGTTGAGGGTGCGCGGCTTTGTGGCGCCCTGGTTCTCCCGCTGCCGCTCGTAGGCCGCTCGGTGCAGCTCCAGGGCGGCCCGGCGGTCGCCCGCGAGGTACTCGGACATGCCCAGGTTGTTGGCGTACATCAGGGTCCGCTGGTCGTCCTGGCCGAACTCGCGCAGTGCCATGCTGTGGGTGTTCCGGTCCAGCTCGCGGGCCTGCTGGTAGCGGCCGAGGGCACGTAGATCGGCGCCGACGTTGCTGGCCGCGGCGAGGGTGGCCGGGTAGTCCTCCCCCTTGGTCGCGGTGAACCGCCGCAGTACCTCCTCGTTCGTTTCGTACGCGTCGTCGAACCGCCCCTGTGAGCGCTGCACGTTGCCGAGCTGGGTGCGCAGCAGCAGGGTCTGCATGTCGTCGGGGCCGCCGTCCGGGAAGTCGGGCCGGGCCCAGCGTTCCAGCGTGCGCAGAGCCAGGTCGTGGGCCGTGCCGTAGAGGCTTCGCTTCCACAGGTAGCGCACCGAGTCGATGATCAGCCTGCGGACCTCGGGATCGGGGTCGGCGGCCGCGCGCGAGGGCTCCAGATGGGGCAGGAGTTCGTCGTACACGGCCCAGTCGGCGGTGGCCTCCGGATCGCGGGGCTTGGCGTCCACCAGCGCGGTGTGCACCACCCTGCGCAGCTCCTGCCAGCGCTGGGGGCCGACGCCGTCGCGGACGACCGCCTGGACCAGCCGGTGCACCGTCACCGTCTCGCTGCCCTGGTCGAAGCGGGCCAGCCCGAAGCGGTTGAGGGCCCGCAGCAACTTGGCTACGGAGACGTCGAGTTCGGCGGCGTCGATGGAGAGGGTCTGGGTGACGGCCCGGCTGTAGAGGAGCCGCATCGGGATCGGATCGGGGCCGAAGAAGGAGCAGATCTCCAGCATCTCGACGGCGGCCCGGTTGCTCTCGCGCAGTTCCTCCACCGCGATCTGCCAGGTGCGGGCCGCCGAGTACGGGTACTCCCGGGGCGGCAGCGGAGTGTTTTCGAGGATGTCCGTGGGGCGGTCGCGCAGCCGGGTGAGGTAGATGTCGACCGGCATGCTGCTCTGGCTCAGCCAGACCGCCGCCTGTCCCACCGCCAGCGGCAGGTCGCCGAGTTCGTGGGCGATCTGCTCGGCGTCCTCGACGGCCAGCTGCGGGTTGGACCTGCGCAGCGCCTCGACGCTCTCCGCGCGGGTGAAGACCTCGACCTCGGCCCGGCCCACGCTGTTGACCCAGGCCCGGTCCCGCGAGGTGATCAGCACATGCCCGCCGGGCGGCCCCTCGGGGATGAGCCCGTCGAGTTCGGTGGGGCTGCCGGCGTTGTCGTAGACCAGCAGCCAGCGACTGTACGGCCGTCCCTGGGCGAGGGCGCGCAGCACGCTCTCGGCGGTGCTGCCCACGTCCTCGCCGCGCTCCAGGCCGAGGTCGGGGGCGAGGTCGGCCAGCGCGGAGCGGATCAGGCCGGGCTGGGCGGCGTTCATCCACCAGACCACGTCGTAGGCGGCCCGGTAGCGGTGGGCGTACTCCAGGGCGGTCTGGGTCTTGCCCATGCCGCCGAGTCCGTACAGCGCCTGGCTGGTCACGGCGGCGGTGGGGCCGGCGGTGAAGTGGTCGCGCAGCCGCTCCAGGAGCGGACCGCGTCCGACGAAGCCGAGATGGCGGGAGGGCAGGCGGAGGACCGCCGGAATCGTGCCGGGGAAGATCGGCAGGGCCGTGCCCACGGGCGGCGTGGAGCCGTCGGGGGTACGGCGGCCCGGCGGGGGCCCGAGGGCGGTGAGGAGCTGGTCGACGGCCTCGGCGGAGCCGCTGCGGCTGAGGTCGGCGACGATGCTGTCGAAGTACGCCGCCTTGGCGGCCGGATCGAGTTCCTGGAGGCGGACGGCGACCAGAGCGGGGCCGGCGGTCGTCTCGTGTCCGGCCAGCTGGGAGCGGATCGCGGCGGCCCGCGTCTGGGCCGCGTACTCCGGCGACAGCAGCGCCAGCACCCGGCCCAGGCCGCCCTGGGTGCCGGCCACCTCGGGCAGCACGGCGCCGTCGGGGGCGACCGTGCTGTGCAGGGAGACCTGGTAGCCGGCCGACTCCAGGGCGTCCGCGGCCCACTCGGCCCACATCCGGCCCAGGGGCGCGTAGCTGACGTAGATCCGGGTGGGCAGGGTGCGCGGGGCGCGCAGGTAGGCGGTGCGCAGCTCGGCGCGCCGGTCGGCGGGCAGCGGGGTGAACCGGGGCACCCGGCCCTCCGAGATCCACTCGGTGAGCCGCTCGAACGCGGTGAGCAGCGAACGCTCCTGGCGGGGCCGGTCGGCGATGGTGGCGGGGATCTCCTCGTAGGCGTAGAACGCCTTGTAGGGCACCTCGATCTCGCCCCAGTAGCGGGTGCGGTCCTCCTCCGGCAGCCAGTCCAGGAAGGGGTCGAACTCGCTGCGGCAGTAGTCCCGTCCGGCCTCCAGCCGCTCGGTCTCGGCCTCCTCGACGCGCATGGGGACGGGGAGCACCTTGATGGGGCGGGGCGCGGAGCGTTTGACGAGGGCCGCCGCCTCGACTCCACCGCGGATGCTCTGGGCGCTCATGGTGAAGCAGTCGACGAGGACGTCGGGCAGCAGGACGGTGCAGATCCCGCTCGTGTCGCTCACGCCGGTCCTGCTGTCGATGAGCACGTAGTCGTAGGACGCGATCATCCGCTCCCGCAGGGCCTGCAGGAAGTGGCCGCCGAAGCGCTCGTCGTAGAACTTGTGCCAGTTGAAGCTGGTGACGGTGGGGGAGTACGCGGCCGACTGGCGTCCGGCGGGCAGGAAGTCCAGCCGCCCGCCGGAGGGCTGCTCCAGCATGAGTCCCACGATGTACGGCGCCGGGTCCGCGGCGTCGTACACCCAGCCCTCGGTCTCCGTCGGCGCGGGCCGTGGCCAGGGGCCGCCGGCGCCCGCGCGGACCGCGGGCTCCTCGCGGCTCATCACGACGCGCACATAGGACTGCACCATGTTGATCAGGCCGTTGGAGGAGTGCAGTTCGGGGTCGACCAGCAGGGGGTGGAGGTAGCGGTGCAGACCGGGCGCCTCCAGGTCCCAGTCCACGAGCAGCACCCGGTGGCCCGCGCTCGCGAGGATCCAGCCCACGTTGGCCAGCGCCATGGTGCGACCGGTGCCGCCCTTGTACGAGTAGAACGTGACGATCTTGCCCGGTCCATCCGGCCTACTGGTCATCGTCGTCGAGTCCTTGGTCGCTGGGCGTGAGGGGTGGCTCGGTCCAGGGCAGCGGCGGCGGGGGCGGGCCCCCGGGCCGCCGGGAGGGGGTGGTGCTCTCCATCTCCATCAGCCGGTTCTGCGCCACCGACAACATCACGGCGAGCTGACGGTCGAACTCGTCCTCGGCGACCCGTACCCGGAACAGCGGGTCGTTGGGGTCGTTGTGCCGGCGCCAGTTGCGCCACAGTACCCGGCTCAGGTCCTGCCAGATGGCCTCGTCGCCGGTCTCCTCGTCGGAGGCGTGGCAGGGCACCAGGACCCCGGTGGCGGGGCGGTTGTGGGCGTCGTAGTCGGCGAGGGCGTCCCGGTAGGTCCCGGTGCGCACGGCCCACGGGTCGACCAGCAGGATGCTGGTCTGGTTGTTCCGCAGGGTCTCGTCCAGGCGGCCGCTCAGCGCGTCGTCGACGACCTCGATGTTGCTGGTGTACCCCTCCTGCAGGATCACCTTCTGCGCCCGGTGGGCGACCGTCGGGTTCTTCGGCGGGTGGTACGGCGTCCACTCCCGGGGTGAACGCCCGTAGTACTCCGGCCGGTTGCGTCCCTCCGGCAGTGGATCGGCGACCCCGGCGGCCAGGAAGACCTGGACGTGCCCGGTGCCCGGCGCGGCGGAGCGCTGCCCGGCCACCGGGAACAGACCCCGCACGTCCTTGAGGTCGAGGTCGGGTGTCAACGGCAGCCGGAACCGGGTCGCGGCGAGCCGCACCCGCTTGGCGACCCTCTCGACGACCGTGCGGTAGGCCCGGCCGAGCGGGTCGGTTCTCAGGAGGTGCAGCAGACCGTGGGTGAGGTACTCCTCGCCCATGCCGGCCTCGTTGTACTGCAGGGCGGCCACCTCGTCGGGCAGCTCGCCCTCCACCGGCGTCCACACGACCGGGACCAGTGCCGGGACGTCGGGTATGTCGGTGTCCTGGCGGTAGCGCTCGAGCCGTTCCCAGAACGCCGTCCACTCCTTGCCGCAGTACTCGCTGCTCAGGTACGCCGGCGAGTACAGCGCGACGAAGGCGCGGCAGTGGCCGACCGCCTTGCCCAGCACCCGGGACCAGTTCACGCCCAGCCCCAGCCCCTCGACGTCCCGGAACGGCGGCTGCGTCGGCGGGTCCGCCACGGCGATCCGGCGGAGCTCCCTCGCGAGATCGTCGTAGAACCGCTTCACGAACTCGTCGCGGTCGTCCCTCCGCGCATAGCTGAGGAAGAAGTACGGCTCCTGAACCAAGTCGCCCCCCGATACCTCCCTGGCCGACCTGACCGTATGACACGAGCATGCCGGAGCACGTCCGGGTCATACCCACGCCGGTGGCGCCTCAAGCCGTCGGTACCGCCCGGACGGACCGGCGGCCCGGTCAGATCGAGGAGTCGAAGGCGGCGTACGGCACACCGACCGGGTTGACGGCCTCGTCGACCACGCGTCGCAGCATCGCGCCCAGCACCGTGTCGGGGAGCTCGTCGAGCAACCCGTCCAGCCTGTCCATGCCCAGGTCGGTGACATCGAGCAGGCAGGAGTCGATCCGGGTGCTGGCTTCCATCGGCTTCCTTCACACGCACACAAGCGTGCGACGGCGAAACCGTGGCACGCGATACGTGCCGAACCCTATGGGATTCGGTTTGCGGGCACCACAACCCACGCACCGTCCGCTTACGGCTCGGCGTCCTCGGGGGCCGATGGGGCACACTGGACGTTTGGCCGGTGAGGTCGGCCGCAGGGAAAGGGTGCCCGCGTGAATGGTCCGCTGATCGTCCAGTCCGACAAGACACTGCTGCTCGAGGTCGACCACGAGCAGGCCGACGAGTGCCGTCGGGCCATCGCCGCCTTCGCGGAACTGGAGCGGGCGCCGGAGCACATCCACACCTACCGGGTGACCCCGCTGGGCCTGTGGAACGCGCGCGCGGCGGGGCACGACGCGGAGCAGGTCGTCGACGCGCTGGTGCAGTACAGCCGGTATCCGGTGCCGCACGCCCTGCTCGTGGACGTCGCCGAGACGATGGACCGTTACGGCAGGCTCACGCTCAGCAAGCATCCCGCGCACGGGCTGGTGCTGACGACCACCGACCGGCCGGTGCTGGAGGAGGTGCTGCGGTCCAAGCGGATCGCGCCGCTGGTCGGCGCCCGCATCGACCCGGACACCGTCGCCGTGCACCCCTCCGAGCGCGGGCAGATCAAGCAGACGCTGCTGAAGCTGGGCTGGCCGGCCGAGGACCTCGCCGGGTACGTGGACGGCGAGGCGCACCCGATCGGGCTCGCCGAGGACGGCTGGGCCCTGCGGCCGTACCAGAAGCAGGCCGTGGAGAACTTCTGGCACGGCGGGAGCGGCGTCGTCGTGCTGCCGTGCGGGGCCGGCAAGACGCTGGTGGGCGCGGGCGCGATGGCGCAGGCGAAGTCGACGACGCTCATCCTCGTCACCAACACCGTCTCGGCCCGGCAGTGGAAGCACGAGCTGGTGAAGCGGACCTCGCTGACCGAGGACGAGATCGGTGAGTACAGCGGGACGCGCAAGGAGATCCGGCCGGTCACCATCGCCACGTACCAGGTGCTGACGACGAAGCGGAAGGGGATCTATCCCCATCTGGAGCTCTTCGACTCCCGGGACTGGGGTCTGATCGTCTACGACGAGGTGCATCTGCTGCCAGCGCCGGTGTTCAAGTTCACCGCGGATCTGCAGGCGCGGCGCCGGCTGGGGCTGACGGCGACCCTGGTGCGCGAGGACGGCCGGGAGTCGGACGTGTTCTCGCTGATCGGCCCGAAGCGGTTCGACGCCCCGTGGAAGGAGATCGAGGCGCAGGGGTACATCGCTCCGGCCGACTGCGTGGAGGTACGGGTCAGTCTCACCGACTCCGAGCGGCTGGCGTACGCCACGGCCGAGCAGGAGGAGAAGTACCGCTTCTGTGCGACGACCGCGACCAAGCGGAAGGTGACGGAGGCGCTGGTGCGCCGGTTCGCCGGTCAGCAGACCCTCGTCATCGGCCAGTACATCGACCAGCTCGACGAGCTGGGCGAGCACCTGAACGCGCCCGTGATCAAGGGCGAGACCTCCAACGCGCAGCGCGAGAAGCTCTTCGACGCGTTCCGGGAGGGGGAGATCAGCGTGCTGGTGGTGTCGAAGGTGGCGAACTTCTCGATCGACCTGCCCGAGGCGACGGTCGCCATCCAGGTGTCGGGGACCTTCGGGTCGCGGCAGGAGGAGGCGCAGCGGCTCGGCCGGGTCCTGCGTCCCAAGGCCGACGGGCATCAGGCGCACTTCTACTCGGTCGTCGCCCGCGACACCATCGACCAGGACTTCGCCGCCCACCGCCAGCGCTTCCTGGCGGAACAGGGGTACGCGTACCGGATCGTGGACGCCGACGAGATCCTGCAGCCCGAGGAGGGCTGAGGCCGGGGCAGGGCGGGCCGGGACCCGGGGTCACTTGCGGCGTACGCCCGCTTCCTCGCCGTACTCGCCGAGGATGACGACGTCGAAGGCGGCGCCCGCGAAGACGCGGATCGCGCGCAGGGCGCTGCCCAGGCGGTGGGTGGGGTGGGCTCCGGAGAGGGGGGTCGCACCGGACGGGCGACCGGGGGCTGGGTTGATGGTCGCTGCACTCATGTCTCCATGGTGGCTCTTCGGGCATAAAGGGGGCATCGGCCCAAGGTCCCCATTCGCTGTGCTACCTGGGTACACCTTGTGGGTGAGGCGTCCACCGGGGGACGGAGGGGTGATCCCCTAAGGGGCCTACGGGTGGCGCGGTTCGGGGCGCCGGAAATTCGTTGGCGGCGGCGCGCGCCGCTCGCCTACAATCTCCGCTCTTGCCCGCCTCCCTCGACGGAGCGCCGCCGCCCGGACGGAAACCGGTCGGCACCTCGCAGCAGCAGTCACCCGGCCCGCGGCACCTTCGGAGGCACCCCCTTGTCCACGTCCGTCGACGACCCCCTCTCCCGCGAACGCGCCCACCTCGCCGACTCGCGCGCCGCGCTGCGCGCCATGCGTGAGGACGTCCAGTCGCTGGACATCCGCGACGTCACCGCGAACTGGGTCAACGCCGAGGTGCTGGCCCGCCAGATCGACGAGCGGATCAAGGCGCTGGCCGACCTCAGCGACACCCCGCTGTTCTTCGGCCGCCTCGACTACCTGCACGCCCCCGGCGCCGAGCGGTCGGAGGGCGCGGAGGGGGAGCGCTTCTACATCGGGCGCCGGCACGTGCACGACCACGACGGCGACCCCATGGTCATCGACTGGCGGGCGCCGGTCTCGCAGCCGTTCTACCGGGCGTCCAAGAAGGACCCGATGGACGTCGCGCTGCGCCGCCGCTTCGGCTACACGCGCGGCGACATCACGGCGTACGAGGACGAGCACCTCTCCGACCCGGCGGAGGCGGCACGCACCAGCAAGCTGCTCCAGCAGGAGATCGAGCGTCCGCGCGTGGGCCCGATGCGGGACATCGTCGCCACCATCCAGCCCGAGCAGGACGAGATCGTCCGCGGCGGGCTCGGCGGGACGGTCTGCGTCCAGGGAGGCCCCGGGACCGGGAAGACGGCGGTCGGCCTGCACCGGGTCGCCTATCTCCTCTACGCCCACCGGGAACGGCTCGCCCGCACCGGCACGCTCGTCATCGGACCGAACCGCTCCTTCCTGCACTACATCGAGCAAGTGCTGCCCGCACTGGGCGAGTTGACCGTCCAGCAGGCGACCGTGGACGACCTGGTGGCGCACGTCGAGATCAAGGGCCGCGACGACGCGGCGGCCGCGGTCGTCAAGGGCGACGCGAGGATGGCTGAGGTGCTGCGGCGGGCCGTCTACGCGCACGTGACCCTGCCCACCGAGCCGGTCGTCGTCGTGCGCGGCTCACGCCGGTGGCGGGTCCCGGCGTACGAACTCGAGGACATCGTGCGGGAGTTGCTGCAGCGCGACATCCGTTACGGCGCCGCCCGCGAGGCCCTGCCGCAGCGCATCGCGCACGCCGTGCTGGTGCAGATGGAGCGCTCGGGCGAGGCGCCGGACGACCGGGTGCAGGACGCGGTGGCGCGCAACCCGGCGGTGAAGGCGGCCGTGAAGGAGATCTGGCCGCCGGTCGACCCGGCCAAGCTGGTCCTGCGCCTGCTCACGGACGCGGACTTCCTCGCCGAGCACGCGGCGGGGATCCTCACCGAGCAGGAGCAGAAGACGATCCTGTGGGAGAGGCCCGCGCGGTCGGTGAAGTCCGCCAAGTGGTCGGCGGCGGACGCCGTGCTGATCGACGAGGCGACAGACGTCGTCCAGCGCACGCACTCCCTCGGGCACGTGGTCCTGGACGAGGCGCAGGACCTCTCCCCCATGCAGTACCGCGCCGTCGGCCGCCGCTGTACCACCGGCTCGGCGACCGTCCTCGGCGACCTCGCGCAAGGCACGACCCCCTGGGCGACCCGGAGTTGGGACGAGGCGCTCGCCCACCTCGGCAAGTCCGAGGGCGTGATCGAGGAGCTGACGGCCGGTTTCCGCGTCCCGACGGACGTCATCACCTACGCCTCCCGTCTCCTGCCGCACATCGCCCCCGGCCTCACCCCGGTCGCCTCGGTGCGCGAGAACCCGGGCTTCTTCGCGTTGCGGGAGATCACCGGCACGGCCGAAGTGGTCGCCGCCTGCGAGGAGTTGCTGGCCAACGAGGGCTCCACGGGCCTGATCGCCGCGGACGCCCGGGTACCCGCGCTGGCGGAGGCGCTGACGGCCGCGGGCATCGGCTGTCTGGCCCCCGGTGAGGAGACCACCACCGAGACCCGTCTCACCCTGGTCCCGGCCTCCCTCGCGAAGGGCCTGGAGTACGACTACGTGGTCCTCGACGAGCCGCAGGCCGTGGTGGACGGGGAGCCGGACGAGCGCACGGGGCTGCGCCGCCTGTACGTGGCCCTGACCCGGGCCGTGTCCGGCCTGATCGTCACCCACGGGGCGCCCCTGCCGGCCCAGCTGGCCGGCTGAGGCCGCCGGGGCCGGGTCAGGCAGCGGCCGCGGCGACGCAGAACTCGTTGCCCTCCGGGTCGGCCATCACGACGTGGTGGCCGTCGACCTCCGTCAGCACGTCGCCGCCCGCCTCGACCAGACGCCAGGCCTCCGCCCTGATCCGCGCCCACCGCTCCTCGGCACCGCCGTGTCCCGGCACCCTGATGTCGATGTGGAGCCGGTTCTTCGCCGTCTTGGGCTCGGGGACCTGCAGGATGGACAGACGGGGGCCGACGCCGTCGGGACCGCACAGCCACGCGCCGTCGCCGTCGTCGTCCTCGGGCAGGTCGAACTGGGCGAGCCACTCCTCGCGGGTCGCGAAGGGCGGGGGCGGCGGCTCGTCGACATAGCCCAGGGCGGTCTTCCAGAACGCGGCGAGGAGCCGGGCGTCCGCGCAGTCAAGCGTCAGATCGATTCTGGCTGCCATGACAGGACCGTACTGCGCCGCTCTGACAGCGTGGCTACGGCCGGGCGAGCTCCGCGTCCCTGGGCAGGTCGACCGAGTTGCGCCACTCGCGCACCGCCCGCGCCGACACCGGCGCCTGCCAGCCGCCCGGTCGCGCCGCGCCGCCGATGTGGAAGGCGTCGACGCCGGCGGCCAGCAACCGCGGCAGGTGCTCCAGCCGCAGGCCTCCGCCGACCATGACCCGCTGCTCGTACCCGGGCTCGCCCTGCCGGGCCGCCTCGGCGACAAGGGTGGGCAGGCCGTCGTCCACTCCGGTAGGGGAGCCGGCCGTCAGATAGGTGTCCAGTCCCGGCAGCCCGTCCAGCTGCTTGCGCAGGGCGTCCCGGTCGGCGGCGCGGTCGATCGCCCGGTGGAAGGTCCACGGGCAGCCGTCCAGCTCGCCCACGACCCGCTCGACCGCGCTCAGGTCGGCACCCCCGTCCGCGTCCAGGAACCCGAGCACGAACTCCTCGGCGCCCGCGTCCCGCAGCTCGCGTGCGACCCGGGCCACCCGGCCGGCGTCCCCCGCCGCGAAGCTGTCCGTCAGCCGGAGCATCACCCGCAGCGGGATGTCGACGGCGGCGCGGATCGCGGCGACGGTGGCGGCCGGCGGGGTGAGGCCGTCGGCCGCCATGTCGGTGACCAGTTCGAGGCGGTCCGCGCCTCCGGCCTGGGCGGCGACCGCGTCCTCGACGTCGAGGGCGATCACCTCCAGGACTGCACGCTTGCTCATGGGACCCCATTCGTCGGGTGGGCGGGTGGTACGACCCTCACACAGGTCTAGTCCAATTCAAAGACTACGCCCCTGCCCCCGCCCGCACGACGACGCCCCTCAGCCGAAGATGTTCAGCTCGCTCGCCTCCGCCCCGGCCAGCTCGAAGTCGAGGCCCTTGACCGGACGCCCCGCGTACAGCCGTACGAGGGTGGCGGCATCCCCGATGAACCGCGCCGGCGTCCGCTCCCCGCTCAGCTCGCCGAGCCGCAGCGGCTCGTCCACGTCGTCGAGGTCGGCGTGCAGCGGGACGTGGGCCTTCTCCCGGGTGATGCGGGCGAGGAGGGCGAGGGCGTCGGGAAGCCCGGGGCCCGCGTACGCGCCGGGCTGGCCGAGCACGTCCCGTACGTCCCCCGCGTGCACCCTCCCCCACTGCCTTAAAGGCGTGGGGGGACCCCCACCCCGAGCGCCACCATGTCCAGCACCCCGCCGGCCTTGGCGATCACCGGGCCCGCCTCGGTCATCCCGCGCTCCAGCTCGTCGACGACCTGCTGGTTCGTCCACTCGGCGCGCTCGGCGATGTCCCGGTCGTTCGACTCGGGCGAGAAGACGCCCTTCTCGAAGCGGGTCTCCACCACCCGGATCAGCGCGGAGGAACAGTGCGCGAGCACGTCCCGCACGCTCCAGCCGGGACACGCGGGCGCCGGCCGGGCGAAGTCGGCGTCGGGACGGGAGCGGAGCAGCGGTATCAGGGCGTCCCGTTCGAGGATCAGCAGGCGTCCGGGCAGTTCGGGGTCGCGTACCTCAGCAGAAGTCATGACCACCACGCTAGGGGTGCGGGCGCCGGTCACGGGAGAATGGCCGCATGGCCGATCTCGACGCCCTGCGCAGCCGCTGGACCCGTGCCCTGGAGGGAGCCCGCGGTGCGTCCGCCGGTCCCGATCCGGTGCCGTACGCCGACAACCTGCTGGTCCGCTGGCAGGAGCCGCAGCGGCGGTACCACACGCTCGAGCACCTCACCGCCGTCCTGGACCACGTCGACGTCCTGGAGAAGTACGCCGACGACCCGGACGTGGTGCGGCTCGCGGCGTGGTTCCACGACGCCGTCTACCTTCCCGACCGCTCCGAGAACGAGGAACGCTCCGCCCGGCTGGCCGAGCGCGCGCTGCCGGAGGCCGGGGTGCCGGAGGAGAAGACGGCCGAGGTGGCCCGCCTGGTCCGGCTCACCGTCACCCACGACCCCGCCGACGACGACCGCGACGGACAGGTGCTGTGCGACGCCGATCTCGCGGTGCTCGCCTCGCCGCCGTCCGTGTACGCCGCCTACACGACCGCCGTCCGCGAGGAGTACCACTTCGTGCCGAACGACGCCTTCCGCGAGGGACGTTCGCGGATCCTGCGTCAACTCCTCGACCTGCCCAGGCTGTTCCGCACGCCGTACGGGCAGGCGGAGTGGGAGGCGACGGCCCGCTACAACCTCGCCGCCGAGCTGGAAATGCTGTCGCTCGGCGCGGGCGGCGAGTCGTAGCCTGCGGGCATGCGAAACGTGGGCGGGGAGTACGTGACCGAGGCCGTCGCCGGCTGTGTGGAGACGCTGCGGCCCGCCGTGGCCCGCGACTGGACGCGGGTGCGGGCCGCCGGCCTGGAGTGGAGCGTGCACGAGACGGCGTTCCACATCGCCGACGACCTCGTCTCCTACGCGGCCAACCTCGCAGGCCTCGCCCAGGACGACTACGTCCCTTTCGAGATCCGGCTCGACGACGGCACCGACAACTCCGGTCTGCTGCACGTCATCGAGGCGACCGGCGCCCTGCTCTCCGCCGCTGTGCGCACCGCGCCCCGGGAGGCCCGCGCCTTCCACCCGCACCCCTTCCGCAGCGCCAACCGCGAGGGGTTCGCGGCGATGGGCATCGCGGAGGTCCTGCTGCACACGCACGACGTGGCGGGCGCCCTGGGTCTCGCGTACGAACCCCCGCGGCACCTGCCGGAGTTCGTCCTCACCCGGATCTTCCCGCACGTCCAGCCCGGCCCCACCCCCTGGGACACCCTGCTGTGGGCCACCGGCCGCGGCGAACTCCCCGGGCGTGCGCGGCTCGCCGAGTGGCGCTGGAACAACAACCTCGTCCACACCACCGAGCGCCTCACCCTCCAGGGCATCACGCCCGCCGCCGCCCGGGACCTGGTCATGGGCGGCGACGGCGGGTTCCTGTGGCTTCAGGGCGGCCCCTTCGAGGGGACCCGGGAGGCCGCGAGCTTCCTGCTCAAGGCGTACGAAGGGGGCGTGCACCGCCCGGAGTTCGGCGTCTTCGCCCTCGTCCGCAAGGAGGACGGCCGGGCGATCGGCGGCATGGGCTTCCACGGCGTGCCCGACGAGGACGGATGCGTGGAGATCGGCTACGACCTGGTCGAGGGCGCCCGCGGCAACGGCTACGCGACCGAGGCGCTGGAGGCGCTGCGGGCCTGGGCGTTCGCCCGCGAGGACGTCACCTCCCTGTTCGCCACCGTCGACCGCGACAACCACCCGTCCCAGGCGGTCGTCACCCGCGCCGGCTTCCGCAGGGTCGGCGAGGGCGAGGACGGCCTGCTCGCCTACGAACTCCCGCGCTGAACCCGCCCCTTGCGCCGCCGCAGCCCGGCGCCGTACAGCAGGCGCACCACCTCGCGGCTGCTGACCTCCACCGCGCCGGCCGCCACCACCTCCGCGTAGCGGTGGGAGGGGATGTCGTAGTGGTCGCGTTCGAAGGCGCGGCGGGGGACGCCCAACGCGTCCGCGAACAGGCGGAGTTCGTCGAAGGAGACGTCGCTGATGAGGTGGGACCACATGCGGCCGTGGCCGGGCCAGTTCGGCGGGTCGATGTAGAGCGTCACGACGGGCGGGTCCCGCCGGGCGCCGAGCCCAGGGCGCCGACCGCCGCGACCTTCACGCCCGCCTTGTGGCAGACCCAGTGCGGATCGGGCCCCAGCTCCGGCTCGACCTCCAGCGCGTGCGGGTCGCCGGAGCCGCAGACCGGACACAGCGGCCAGCGGCCGTACGTCTCCAGCAGGGCGTCCTGGACGTCCTGCGCGACCAGCCCGGCGACGTAGGGCGCGCCCTCCGGCCACTGCTCCACCCACCAGCGCCGCTGGACGACGGACTCCTCGACCATGGAGACCACGTCCGGCGCGGCCACCTCGCCCGCGGCGAGGTCGCTGAGCACGAGGGCGCGTGCCGCGTGCAACGCCTGCTCCAGAGGGCTGACGGGGGTGCCGGAGGGATCATCCATGCCTCCATTGTGCGCACTCTTGACCGCAGCCCCCGGCCGAAAATATCTTTCACAGGTGACCCAGGAGCTGAAGGAAATTTTCTCGGCCCGGGGCGCGGGCACCACCGCCCCGCCCGCTCCCGCCGCGCTCGCCGCGAAGGTGCGCACCCTCGCCCCCTCCATGACCCGCTCCATGCAGCGCGTCGCCGAGGCGGTCGCGAGCGACCCGGCGGGCTGCGCGGCCCTCACGGTCACCGGACTCGCCGAACTCACCGGCACGAGCGAGGCGACGGTCGTGCGCACCGCCCGGCTGCTCGGCTATCCCGGGTACCGGGATCTGCGCCTCGCCCTCGCGGGGCTCGCCGCCCAGCAGCAGTCGGGACGGGCGCCCGCCATCACCACCGACATAGCGGTCGACGACCCGATCGCGGACGTGGTCGCCAAACTCGCCTACGACGAGCAGCAGACCCTCGCCGACACGGCGGCCGGGCTGGACACCGTGCAGTTGGGGGCGGCGGTGGCGGCCGCGACGGCGGCCCGGCGGATCGACGTGTACGGGGTGGGGGCCTCGGGGCTCGTCGCGCAGGACCTCGTGCAGAAGCTCCTGCGGATCGGGCTGATAGCCCACGCGCACAGCGATCCGCACCTCGCGGTGACGAACGCCGTGCAGCTGCGCGGAGGTGACGTCGCCATCGCGATCACGCACTCCGGCTCCACGGGGGACGTCATCGAGCCGCTGCGCGTGGCCTTCGAGCACGGGGCGACGACGGTGGCGATCACCGGGCGCCCCGACGGGCCGGTCACCCAGTACGCCGACCACGTGCTGACCACGTCCACCGCCCGGGAGAGCGAGCTGCGGCCGGCGGCGATGTCCTCCCGGACCAGTCAACTCCTGGTCGTGGACTGCCTGTTCGTGGGGGTGGCGCAGCGGACCTACGAGACGGCGGCGCCCGCGCTGGCCTCCTCCTACGAGGCGCTCGCCCACCGGCACCGGCGGTAGGGCCTGTTCCAGGTTTCCCGTCTGCCCCCAGCTCAGGAACACGCACTTCACGAAAGAGCCGCCCCCATGACCTCCACCTCCCACCCGCGTGATCTCCGCGCCGAGTTGGAATCGCTGACCACCGAGGCCTTCCGTCCGGATCTCGCCGACATCGACCGGCTGCCCACCCTCGACATCGCCCGGCTCATGAACGGGGAGGACGCGAGCGTCCCCGCGGCCGTGGCCGAGCGGTTGCCCGAGATCGCCGCCGCCATCGACGCGATCGCCGAGCGGATGGGCCGGGGCGGGCGGCTCGTCTACGCCGGGGCCGGGACCGCCGGGCGGCTCGGCGTGCTGGACGCCTCCGAGTGCCCGCCGACCTTCAACACCCGGCCCGAGCAGGTCGTGGGGCTCGTCGCCGGCGGACCGGCCGCGATGGTCACCTCCGTGGAGGGCGCCGAGGACTCCGCCGACCTCGCCCGCGCCGACCTGGACGCCCTCGCCCTCACCCCGGCCGACACCGTCGTCGGCGTCTCCGCCTCCGGGCGCACCCCGTACGCGATCGCCGCCGTGCAGCACGCCCGTGCGCTGGGCGCGCTCACCGTCGGCCTGGCCTGCAACGCCGACAGCGCGCTCGCGGCGGCCGCCGAGCACGGCATCGAGGTCGTCGTCGGAGCCGAGCTGCTCACCGGCTCCACCCGCCTCAAGGCCGGCACGGCGCAGAAGCTCGTCCTCAACATGCTCTCGACGATCACGATGATCCGGCTCGGCAAGACGTACGGGAACCTGATGGTCGACGTCCGCGCCTCCAACGACAAGCTGCGGGCCCGTTCCCGCCGTATCGTCGCCCTCGCCACGGGAGCCTCGGACGACGAGATCGAACGGGCCCTCGCGACCACCGACGGCGAGGTGAAGAACGCCATCCTCACCCTCCTGACCGGTGTGGACGGCCCCACGGCGGCGCGTCTGCTGGAGGACTCGCGCGGGCACCTGCGCGCGGCGCTGGCGGCTGCGGCGCACTGACGGAAAGTCACCGACGCCCACCCCGGCGTCGTCCCCGTACGCGATTCCAAGAACCCTGACGGCCCGACGCTCGCTTTCCGTACGGAGGCCTGGGTGGCGTTCGTGGAGGGTGTGGCGTCGGGGACGTGACCGGCGCAGGGGTCCCGGGGCCGCGCATCGCCGCCTTGTGAAGCCGTTCCATCTCCCAGCCACCGGCGCGGTCCGGCTCGTTCCCTTCGAACACGACGACCACGCTGCCGTCCCGCGCCTGCACGGTGCTTCTGGTCCCCGTGTCGATCCCGTCCCCGGTCCCTCGCTGCCATTTCTGGTGGTGGATGGTGAGCTCGGTCCAGCGATGGGCCCTCAGGACACCCCGGGTGGCCACCACGACACCGAGCTGGAAGCAGTACAGCCGGGGGGTGGGGCCACCCACGCGCCGTTCGAGGCGGGCGGCGAACGTGCCGCAGAGCGCGAGCACGGTCACAAGGACGCCGAGGGGGGCGAACCAGCCGTGCCCCATGCCGCCCTCCCCGCTGAAGATGTGCACGAGATCGAGCGTGGTGCCCCACCCCATGAACGCGGCCAAGGGCCCGAAGAAGATCCAGGCGTTCGAATAAGCGGGGCAGGCGAACCGCACATAGCGGCCGAACGCGGCGTCCGCCCCCATCGCCAGCGCTCTGTCACGCTCCCGCTTACGCTTACCCACAACGCCTCCCCCTGTTCCTGAGGGATGTTGCCCACCCTGACCCGCCGAGCAACGGAAGGACCGGGCCGACCGACCATGAACCACGCCCAACTGACCGCCCTGGGCCGCGCCCTCCGCCTCCTCGGCGAGCACGGCGAGGCCCTCACCGCCGACACGCCCGACGCCAAGCTGCACGAGGTCAAGGCGGATCTCCGGCGCGCTCTGGATCTGCTCGACGAGAGCGTGGCCGGTGCCGCGCCCGCCACCCGGTGCCCCGAGCACCCCACCGGGCCCGTCGACGAGAGCGCGCCCGACCTGTGTCTGCTCTGCGAGACCCGGCGCCGGGCGGCACGCCGCGCCGAGTTCAACGGCGGCCCCCTGCCCCAGGCGCCGACCGGGACCGTCCCCTCCCGCTACGGCGTCAGCGCCGACCGCCCCCAGCCCCAGCAGCGCTGGCTGCCGGAGGCGTGGAACGGGCAGGCGTGGCAGCTGTGCGGCACCCCGAGGCGGGACCGGCGCGAGGCCGAGCTGTATCTCGCCGCGCAGCGTCGCGGGCCGCGCCCCGCCATGGCGTACCGGCTCGTGCACGAGTTCACCGACTACGAGGTGCTGCGGATGTGGGGCACCCCGGTACGCGTCGACATCGAGCCGCTGGGGAACCTCTAGGAGCGGAGGAGGGGAAGCGCTCCGAACTCGTGCCCCTCCCAGAGCCGTCGTGACGTCTCCTCCGGATAGGTCCGCACCTCCGGCTTGACGTCGAGGACCTGGACCTGACGGCCCTCGTCCTCGTACGCCGGCCAGCCCGGGTCACCGGTCCGCGCGAACGCCGTCCACGCCCGCCGGAACCGCGCCGACAACTCCTCCGCCTCGGCCGGAACCCCGGTCCCCGCGAACAGCAGGGCCCCCAGGTCCGCCTCGAACGTGCCGAACAGCAACGGGATGTCCAGCCCGTGGCAGGCCCCGAGCACGCCCCCGGCACCCGGCGCCGGCCAGGTCAGCTCGTACAGGTGCGCCCGCCCCCCGCCCGCGACCTGCGCCTGGGCGAGCCGCAGGCTCGGCATCGCGAACAGCCAGTCCGTCTGCACCCGTTCGAACAGCTCGACGGGCGTCGCGTCCGGGAAGGCGGCACGGTACGACCGCTCGCCCTCAGCCCCTCCCGGCGCGAAGGTTCGCAGCGCCCAACTGGCCTGCTCCTCACCGATCTTGTCGAGCATCCCGCCCATAACGAGGAACAGCCGGTACTCGTCCCGGTTGTGGCCGACGAGCAGCTCCACGTCCCGGGCCGCGCCGTCCGCAAGCGCCTGCCACGGAGTCGTGGGCAGCACCTCTCCGTCCACCACCGGCGAGAAGGGGGTCAGCGTCGGCGCCGCCTGTCCCCAACGCCCCTCGTACGCCCGCATCCTGGCCCCCAACGCCTCGCCCGGGGCGGTGAGTTGCCGGGGCGGGAGGGTCGACAGATCGGCGACGGTCGGGCGCAGTCCCGCCTCCGCCGCGATCTCCGAGGCGATGTCCCGGGCCAGTTCGGCGGAGAAGTACGTCACCGGCACGCTCTGCGCGACCGCCCGCCGGAACAGCCCCCGCGCCCTCGGCATCGCCAGCAGCGCCGCCACGGACCCGGCCCCCGCCGACTCCCCGAAGACGGTGACCTGCCCGGGGTCGCCGCCGAACGCCGTGATGTTGTCCCGCACCCACTCCAGCGCGGCGACCTGGTCGAGCAGCCCGCGGTTGGCGGGCGCCCCCTCGATCTGTGCGAAACCCTCCACTCCGACGCGGTAGTTGAGGGTGACGACGACCAGGTCGCCGTCGTGCGCGATGCGTCGGGCGTCATAGCCGGGGCTGCCGGAGTGGCCGAGCTTGTAGGCGCCGCCGTAGATCCACACCATGACCGGGCGGCGCGCGGCGGGGTCCGCCTCCGGGGTCCAGACGTTCACGGTCAGCCAGTCGTCGCCCTCGGGCACGTCGAGCACGGCCGTACGGCCCTGGAAGCCGGACTCCTGCGGGGGCGGCGGACCGAAGGCGTACGCCTCGCGCGTCCCCTCCCACGCCCGCACGGGACGCGGCGCACCGAACCGGCCCTCCCCCACCGGCGGTTCGGCGAACGGGATCCCCCGGAATACCGTCAGCCCGCCCTCCTCCCGTCCACGCACGGCACCGGCCACGATCCTCACGACCGGACCCTCGGCTGTCGTCATCGTCGACTCCTCACACAGGGGACGGGCAACACGGCTCGGCCACCCACTCAAACCCGATGAGCTTGCGTAAGTCAACCAACGGGGGCGCGGTCCCAGGTTCCAGCTCCCAAGGTTCAGGTCGCGCCCCCACCGGATCACCCCGCCGTCAGCTCAGCGAACGCAGTGCCGTCGCCTCGTACGGGCGGAGTTCCTCGAAGCGGCCGGTCAGGACCTTCGCCGCCCACTCGGGGTCCTGGAGCAGCGCCCGGCCGACGGCGACCATGTCGTACTCCTCCCGCTCCAGGCTGTCCAGCAGGTCGTCGATGCCGCGGACCGGCGAACCCTCGCCCGCGAAGCCGCGGATGAAGTCCCCTTCGAGACCGACCGAGCCCACGGTGATCGTCGGCTTGCCGGTCAGCTTCTTCGTCCACCCGGCCAGATTGAGGTCGGCGCCCTCGAACTCGGGCAGCCAGTAACGGCGCGTGGAGGCGTGGAACGCGTCGACCCCGGCCGCGGCCAGCGGCGCGAGCACCGCCTCCAGCTCCTCCGGCGTCTCGGTGAGCCGCGCGTCGTAGTTGTCCGACTTCCACTGCGAGTACCGGAAGACGATCGGGAACTCCGGCGACACCGTCTCCCGTACGGCCGCCACGATCTCCGCCGCGAACTTCGTACGGGCGAGGCGGTCACCGCCGTACGCGTCGGCACGCCGGTTCGTGCCGGCCCACAGGAACTGGTCGATCAGGTAGCCGTGCGCGCCGTGCAGCTCCACGCCGTCGAACCCGATCCGCTCCGCCGCGGCCGCGCCCTCGGCGAACGCGCCGATGACGTCGTCGATGTCGCGCTGGGTCATCGCGGCACCCTTGCCCTCGGTGCCGTCGAGGCGGATGCCGGACGGACCGACGGCGGGCGCGTCGGCGTACGGCGCCTGCCCCTGCTCGCGCACCATGCCGATGTGCCACAGCTGCGGCACGATCGTGCCGCCCGCCGCGTGCACCGCCTCGGCGACCTTCCGCCAGCCCGCGAGCTGCTCCTCACCGTGGAAGCGCGGGACGCGGTCGCTGTTCCCGGCCGACTCGTGGCCGACGTAGGTGCCCTCGGTGACGATCAGACCGACCCCGGCGGCGGCCCGGCGGGAGTAGTACGACGCGACGTCCTCGCCGGGGACTCCGCCCGGGGAGAACTGGCGGGTCATCGGCGCCATCACGATGCGGTTGGGGACGGTCAGGCCGTTGATCGCGGTGGGCCGGGACAG
The DNA here is from genome assembly GCF_022513565.1 of Streptomyces gilvus. Lineage (GTDB taxonomy): Bacteria > Actinomycetota > Actinomycetes > Streptomycetales > Streptomycetaceae > Streptomyces > Streptomyces gilvus. The sequence goes on from NZ_JAKWBE010000015.1 coordinate 36,992, forward strand.
GATCTCGGCGGCGCGGGAGCTGGTGGCGGTCACGCGGGGAAACTCCTCGGTATGTGCATACGCATAAAAGGCTGCTCCCGCGTCAACCGCCCCACGCGGCACGGCATTTCCGGCTGCCCTGTGACACCGGACACGCCGAAGGGCGGCACCCCTGCCGGAGCAGGAGGTGCCGCCCTCCGTAAGGACGTCGATCAACCGGGGCCGAGGCCCGAGGTCGATCAGAAGTCCATGTCACCGCCCGGCATGCCGCCACCGGCGGGCGCGGCGGCCTTCTCCGGCTTGTCGGCGATGACGGCCTCGGTGGTGAGGAAGAGCGCGGCGATGGAGGCGGCGTTCTGCAGGGCAGAGCGGGTCACCTTCGCCGGGTCGATGATGCCTTCCTTGACCAGGTCGACGTACTCACCGGTCGCGGCGTTGAGGCCGTGACCCGGGGTGAGGTTGCGGACCTTCTCCACCACGACGCCGCCCTCGAGGCCGGCGTTGACGGCGATCTGCTTCAGCGGGGCCTCGAGCGCGAGCTTCACGGCCTGGGCGCCGGTCGCCTCGTCACCCTCGAGCTCCAGCTTCTCGAAGACCTGGGAGGCCTGCAGCAGGGCCACGCCACCACCGGCGACGATGCCCTCCTCGACGGCGGCCTTCGCGTTGCGGACGGCGTCCTCGATGCGGTGCTTGCGCTCCTTGAGCTCCACCTCGGTGGCGGCGCCGGCCTTGATGACCGCGACACCGCCGGCGAGCTTCGCCAGGCGCTCCTGCAGCTTCTCGCGGTCGTAGTCCGAGTCGCTGTTCTCGATCTCGGCGCGGATCTGGTTCACACGGCCCGCGACCTGGTCGCTGTCGCCGGCACCGTCGACGATGGTGGTCTCGTCCTTGGTGATGACCACCTTGCGGGCCTTGCCCAGCAGGTCGAGGGTGGCGTTCTCCAGCTTGAGGCCGACCTCCTCGGAGATGACCTCGCCGCCCGTGAGGATGGCGATGTCGCCGAGCATGGCCTTGCGGCGGTCGCCGAAGCCCGGGGCCTTGACGGCGACGGACTTGAAGGTGCCGCGGATCTTGTTGACGACCAGGGTCGACAGGGCCTCGCCCTCGACGTCCTCGGCGATGATCAGCAGCGGCTTGCCCGACTGCATGACCTTCTCCAGGAGCGGGAGCAGGTCCTTGACGGAGCCGATCTTGGAGTTGGCGATCAGGATGTACGGGTCGTCGAGCGACGCCTCCATCCGCTCCATGTCGGTGGCGAAGTACGCCGAGATGTAGCCCTTGTCGAAGCGCATACCCTCGGTGAGCTCCAGCTCCAGACCGAAGGTCTGGGACTCCTCGACGGTGATGACGCCTTCCTTGCCGACCTTGTCCATCGCCTCGGCGATGAGCTCGCCGATCTGGGTGTCGGCGGCGGAGATGGAGGCCGTCGAAGCGATCTGCTCCTTGGTCTCGACATCCTTCGCCTGCTCGAGCAGAGCACCGGAGACGGCCTCGACGGCCTTCTCGATACCGCGCTTGAGGGCCATCGGGTTGGCGCCGGCGGCTACGTTGCGCAGGCCCTCCTTGACCAGGGCCTGGGCGAGCACGGTCGCAGTGGTCGTACCGTCACCGGCGACGTCGTCCGTCTTCTTGGCGACTTCCTTGACCAGCTCGGCGCCGATCTTCTCGTACGGGTCCTCGAGCTCGATCTCCTTGGCGATGGAGACACCATCGTTGGTGATCGTGGGGGCGCCCCACTTCTTCTCGAGGACGACGTTGCGGCCCTTGGGGCCGAGCGTCACCTTCACGGCGTCCGCGAGCTGGTTCATGCCGCGCTCGAGGCCGCGCCGCGCCTCCTCGTCGAACGCGATGATCTTGGCCATGTGAAGTGGTCCCTCCAGGACTGGGGGTGATTCCTTCGGACCGCGCCCGCGCCCGCGACGGACGGCTCGCCGACCCGTGGGTTCCTTGCCCCACCCGGCCTGCGGGCCTCACCGACCCGGTCCTTCTTTGTCACTCTCACCTTCAGAGTGCTAACGCCAATGATTAGCACTCGGCATGCCCGAGTGCAAGGCGCGCCCGCGAAGCGGGCTCGTTGAGGGGTGGTGGTCGGGTGACGGGCGGGCGCAAGCGCCTCTCGGGGGTTGGCCAGGTCTGCGAGGATCCGTGGGCTGTCTGACGCAGACATGCCGAAGGGCCCGTACCCATGACTCCCCATGAGGTACGAGCCCTTCGAAGAAAACAGAAGAACGACGCTGCGATCTACCCGGCGCGTGCTTCAGCTGGTCGCGAGCCGGACCATGTCCGCCTGCGGCCCCTTCTGGCCCTGCGAGATCTCGAAATCGACCCGCTGGCCCTCTTCCAGGGTGCGGTACCCGTCCATCTGGATGGCGCTGTAGTGGACGAAAACATCCGCACCACCGTCGACCGCGATGAAGCCGTACCCCTTCTCCGCGTTGAACCACTTGACGGTGCCCTGAGCCATGCCTAACTCCCCTATTACTGGCCCTTGCACAGACCCGCACTTCGCGGGTCCGGGTCAGACCTCACCCCCCACGGTTTGGGGGCGTGCGCCGGAACGCGTCGACCGCGGCTGAATGTATCTGTCCAACTGCCGTCTGCAACAGGTCAATCGGACGAGAATTCTGGACGTCAGGGGTCCGGAATGTAGTGAGAATTCGCCTGAATTCAGGGCAAGTCGGGCCCCATAAAGGGCGCATAAGACGCAAAAGACGTGCACACTTTGGCTACTTCTCATCGCATCCGGAGGCGGCACTCATATGCGTTCGGCATGCGGGAGGCAGCGGGTTCCCCAACTGTACCGTGCTCAACCATGCAGAATTGCCCCCTCCGCTTCTCTCACGGAGGGGGCAATTCGACGAACACTCGGTAATCACTGTTACCGACGGTAATGATCGGTCATTCGGTCAGCCGCCGGCGACCGCGGGAATGATCGAGACGCCCGCACCGTCCGGGGTGGCCGTCTCCAGCCCCTGCTCGAACCGCACGTCGTCGTCGTTGACGTACACGTTGACGAACCGCCGCAGCTTGCCCTGGTCGTCGAGGACCCGGGCGGCGATCCCGGTGTGGTTCTTCTCCAGATCGGCGATGACCTCGGCGAGGGTCGCGCCTTCGGCGCTCACCTCGGCCTGGCCGCCGGTGTAGGTGCGCAGGATGGTGGGGATGCGGACGTTGACGCTCATGATGCGAGGCCAGCCTCTCGGAAGGAGTCGAGGTTCGGGCGGATGGTCGCGGTGAGGCCGGTGCCGGCCACCGCGTCGAGGGTCTTGAGGCCGTCGCCGGTGTTCAGGACGACCGTGGTGAGGGTCGGGTCGAGCACGCCGTTCTCGATCAGCTTGCGGGTGACGCCGACGGTCACGCCACCCGCCGTCTCGGCGAAGATGCCCTCCGTGCGGGCCAGCAGCTTGATCGCTTCCACGATCTGCTCGTCGTTGACGTCCTCCACCGCGCCTCCCGTACGCCGCGCGATGTCCAGCACGTACGGCCCGTCCGCCGGGTTGCCGATGGCCAGCGACTTGGCGATGGTGTCCGGCTTCTGCGGCCGGACCACGTCGTGACCCGCCTTGTACGCCACCGACACCGGCGAGCAGCCCTCGGCCTGCGCGCCGAAGATCTTGTACGGCTTGTCCTCGACGAGTCCGAGCTTGATCAGCTCCTGCAGCCCCTTGTCGATCTTCGTCAGCTGCGAGCCCGAGGCGATCGGGACGACCAGCTGGTCGGGCAGCTGCCAGCCGAGCTGCTCGCAGATCTCGTACGCCAGGGTCTTGGACCCCTCCGCGTAGTACGGCCGCAGGTTGACGTTGACGAAGCCCCAGCCCTCGCCGGCCGGGTCGCCGATCAGCTCGGAGCAGAAGCGGTTCACGTCGTCGTAGTTGCCCTCGATGCCGACGAGCTCACCGCCGTAGACCGCGGCCATGACGACCTTGCCCTGCTCCAGGTCGTGCGGGATGAACACGCAGGAGCGGAAGCCGGCCCGCGCGGCGGCGGCGCCGACCGCGCCCGCGAGGTTGCCGGTGGAGGAGCAGGAGAGGGTGGTGAAGCCGAAGGCGCGCGCGGCCTCCAGGGCCTGGGCGACGACCCGGTCCTTGAAGGAGTGCGTCGGGTTGCCGGAGTCGTCCTTGACGTACAGACCGCCGGTCACGCCCAGTTCGCGCGCGAGGTTGTCGGCCTTGACGAGCTTGGTCCAGCCGGGGTTGATGTTCGGCTTGGTGGCCACGTCCGCCGGGACGGGCAGCAGCGGCGCGTAACGCCAGATGTTCGAAGGTCCCGCCTCGATCCGCTTGCGGAGTTCCTCGGTGTCGTAGGCCGAGAAGTCGTACGCGATCTCGAGCGGGCCGAAACACTCCTCGCAGGCGAAGACCGGGCCGAGCGGTACCCGGTGGCCGCATTCGCGGCAGCTCAGCGCCGCGGCGGGACCGAGGTCGACGGTCCGGGAGTCGGTGGTGCTTGCAACAGTCTGCGCAGCCATGTGAGGCGAGGCCCTTTCTCCTCATCTTCCTCACGACGCATCTCGCCGTGAGACGGATTTGGCACCTTCCCTAGCCGGGAGCCTCGCGTAATGATCAACATCGATCTACGAGACCGGCTGGAGGGTTGCCGGGGCTTCATCGGGCCGTGTCCCTCTGCCCCTCTGGATGAGCGGTATTCGGTTGTACGTTCAATGACCTCGGACATGCGATGGTCATCGACGTTGTTCAAGACTGTAACCGAAGGCCAGGACAGTTGAGAGAGTCGTCCGAACCGCGAGACACGTGAGGAGCCGCCTAAGTGCTGGAAGAAGTCGAGCGCTGGCTGAGCACCCGCTCCTGGTCCGTCACCGACCGCCCGCTCCACCAGATCCTTGCCGCCAAGCAGCGCACGGGCCGGACCGTGTCCGTCGTGCTGCCCGCGCTGAACGAGGAGGAGACGGTCGGCGACATCGTCGCGATCATCCGTCACGACCTGATGCAGCAGGTCCCGCTGGTCGACGAGATCGTGGTCGTCGACTCCGGCTCCACCGACCGTACGTCCGCGGTCGCAGCGTCGGCCGGCGCGCGGGTCGTCCACCGCGACGACATCCTGCCCCGCCTGCCGGCCGTCCCCGGCAAGGGCGAGGTGCTGTGGCGCTCGCTGCTGGTCACCACCGGGGACATCGTCTGCTTCATCGACGCCGACCTGAAGGAGTTCTCCTCCGACTTCGTCTCCGGCATCGTCGGCCCGCTGCTCACCGACCCCGGGATCGACCTGGTCAAGGGCATGTACGACCGCCCGCTCGGCGGCGCTCGGGGCCAGGGCGGCCGGGTCACCGAGCTCATGGCCCGCCCGCTGCTCAACATGCACTGGCCGCAGCTGGCCGGTTTCGTCCAGCCGCTCGGCGGCGAGTACGCGGCCCGCCGCAGCCTGCTGGAACAGCTGCCCTTCCCCGTCGGCTACGGCGTGGAGCTCGGCATGCTCGTCGACGCCCTGCACCTGGTCGGCCTGGACGCCCTCGCGCAGGTCGACGTCGGCGTCCGCAAGCACCGGCACCAGGACGGACAGGCCCTGGGCCGCATGGCCGCGGCCATCTACCGCACGGCCCAGCTCCGGCTCGCCCGCGGCCACCTCATCCGCCCCTCCCTCACCCAGTTCGAGCGGAGCGAGGACGGCTTCGAGCCGCGCACCTATTCGGTGGACACCGAGGAGCGGCCGCCCATGGTGGAGATCGCGGAGTACGCGGAGCGCAAGGTCGCGTAACAGGCCGGAGCGGTCCGTATACGGGGCGAGGCCGTGATCCGGCCATACGTTTGAGTGTTTCCGGCCCGGGCTAGGTTGAGGCGTATGGCTTCCACGCACGGCGCTCATCAGGTGCTGGTCGCGTCCAACCGCGGCCCGGTCTCGTACGAGGTGCAGGAGGACGGCTCGCTGGCCGCCAAACGGGGCGGCGGCGGGCTGGTCTCCGGGCTGTCGGCGATCGGGCCCGACGCGGGCGCCCTGTGGGTATGCTCCGCGCTGTCCGACGGCGACCGGGAGGCGGTACGGCGGGGCGTCGGCGAGGCGGGCGTGCGCATGCTCGCCGTCCCGGCCGACGTGCACGCCGACGCGTACAACGGCATCGCCAACTCGGTGCTCTGGTTCGTCCACCACCTGCTGTACCAGACCCCGCTGGAGCCGGTCTTCGACGCGGAGTTCCGGCGGCAGTGGGCGTCGTACGAGACGTACAACCGGGCGTTCGCCGAGGCGCTGGCGGAGGAGGCGGCCGAGGGGGCTGCGGTGCTGGTGCAGGACTACCACCTGACGCTGGTGCCGGGGATGCTGCGCGAGCTGCGCCCGGACCTCAGGATCGGGCACTTCTCGCACACGCCGTGGGCGCCGGTGGACTACTTCCGGATGCTGCCGGACGACATCGCCGAGCAGGTGCTGCGCGGCATGCTGGGTGCCGACCGGCTGGGTTTCCTGACCCGGCGCTGGGCGGACGCGTTCACGGCGTGCTGTACGGAGCTGGTGGGCGGGCTCGGGGACACCGAGGTCGGGGTGCACGGGCTCGGGGCGGACGCGGACTTCCTGCGCGAACGCTCGCACGAGGCCGACGTCGACGAGCGGATGGCGGCGCTGCGGGAGGAGATCGGGGCCGGGCGGAAGACGATCGTGCGGGTCGACCGGACCGAGCTGTCGAAGAACATCGTGCGCGGGCTGCTGGCGTACCGGCAGCTGCTCGACGACCACCCGGAGTGGCGTGAACGGGTCGTGCACGTGGCCTTCGCCTACCCCTCCCGGCAGGACCTCGCCGTGTACCGCGACTACACCGCCGAGGTGCAGCGGCTGGCGGAGGAGATCAACTCCCGCTACCGGACGCCCGGTTGGACCCCCGTCGTGCTGCACGTGAAGGACGACTTCGCGCGCTCGCTGGCCGCCTACCGGCTGGCCGACGTGGCCCTCGTCAACCCCATCCGCGACGGTATGAACCTGGTCGCCAAGGAGGTGCCGGTCGTCTCCGACGACGGCTGCGTCCTGGTGCTGTCCCGCGAGGCGGGCGCCCACGCCGAGCTGGGCGAGGACGCGATCACGGTGAACCCGTACGACGTGGTCGGCACCGCGGAGGCGCTGTACACGGCGCTGACGCTGCCGGCGGCGGACCGGGCCGAGCGGAGCAAGCGGCTGGCGGCGGCCGCCACCGCGCTGCCGCCGGCGCAGTGGTTCCTGGACCAGCTGAACGCGCTGGTGGATCAGCCGAGTTGAGCCGCGAGGGCGGACAGGAGCTGGACGACCCCGGCCGGGCCGTCGACCACCAGGTCCGCCCTCTGCCTCAGCTCCGTGACCTCGTCGCTCCCGCTGCACACCAGCAGTCCGGGCACCCCGTCGGAACGCAGCTTCTCCACCGCCCCGAAGGCCGGGAGGTCGCCCAGGTCGTCGCCGCCGTAGAGGACGGCCTCGGCGGAGATCTCGCGCACGTACTCGCCGAGGGCCACGCCCTTGTCCATGCCCGGGGGGCGGAGTTCCAGCACCAGCCGACCGGGCTCCACGATCAGCCCATGACGCGCGGCGAGGCCGGTCAGCGGCTCGCGCAGGGCCTCGAACGCGGCCTGCGGGTCGCTCGCACGGCGCGTGTGCACAGCCAGCGCGCGGCCCTTCTCCTCGATCCAGATGCCCTGCCCCTGCCCCGCGCCGGCCCGCTCGAGGACCCCGGGCAGCTCGGCGCGGACGGCGGCGACACCGGGGTGCGGCGCCGGGGCCGTGACCTCACCGCTCACCGCGTCCCAGCGCTCGGCGCCGTAGTGACCGAGGACGACCAGATGCTCCAGTCCGGGCACCCCCGCGAAGCCGCCGTGCCGCACGGCCACCTCCGCCGGCCGCCCGGTGACGACCGCGACCGAGGCCACCTTCGGCGCGAGCCGCGCCAGCGCGGGCACGGCGTCGGGGTGCGCACGGGCCTGTTCGGGATCCGCGACGATCGGGGCGAGCGTCCCGTCGAAGTCGAGGCCGATCACGGTCTTCGCGGGATTGGCGACAATCGCGGCGAGTCCGTCCCGACCGGCCCTCGTGGCGGGCGTCGGCAGGGGGTCCGTGTCCATGTGGGTGCCCATACGGGGACCCTAACCGCGATGAGCCGGCCCATGCGTGCCCACCGAGCCGCACCACGACCGTCAGCGCTCCGAGCGGCGCTGGTCGCGCACCCTTCTCAATCTGTTCACCGTCACCGGGTCGTGCGCCAGCGCCCGCTCGTCGTCCAGGAGGGCGTTGAGCAGCTGGTAGTAGCGGACCGGGGCGAGGCCCAGTTCCTCCCGTATCGCGCGCTCCTTCGCGCCGGGGCCCGTGAAGCCCCGGCGTTCCAGGGCGAGGACGGCCCGCTCGCGCTCCTCCAGCTGCTCTTCCCGGTCCATGTGACGAACCGTAGCGCCCGGCACTGACAGCGCCGCCGGGCCAGGGGTGGTCAGTCGGAGCTCTCCGCCCTGGTCGCCGTGGTCTGCAGCTGGGCGAGGACGGCCGCCGGGCTGCCGTTCGGGCCGACCGCCCGGCCTATGCGCTGTTTGACCGCCGCGCTGACCGCCGCCCAGGACGTCTTGCCGACCGGCGGCAGCTCGGACTCCGGAAGCTCGTCCAGGAACGGCTTGAGCGCGGCGTCCTGCTTGTCGTCGCTCATCGCCTCGGACGCGGAGTTGGTGACCGGCAGCAGGTCGTACTCGCGGGAGAAGGCGAGGACGTTCTTCTCGCTGTAGACGAAGTTGAGGAAGTCACCGACCTGGTCGGCGTGTCCGTTCTTCTTGAAGGCCATCATCCAGTCGGCCACACCCATCGCGGTCGTGCTCGGCCCGTCCGCGCCGGGCATCGGCACCATGCCGAACTTCACCCCCTTCTTCGCGGCGATCTTCATCAGCGAGGGGTGCCCGTTGAGCATGCCGACCTCCCCCTTCGCGAAGGCCGCGAACGCGTCGGCGCGGTTGACCTTTCCGGGCGCGACCGGACCGGTCAGCCCCTTGCCGACCAGGTCGTCCTTGAGCCAGTTGAGGGTGGCGACGTTCTCGGCCGAGTCGATGCCGTAGGTGCCGACGGTGTCGGTGTAGCCGCCCCCGCCGCTGAGCATCCACTGCATCGTCTCGGCCTGCGCCTCCTCCGGCCCGAGCGGCAGCGCGTACGGGTACTTCACGCCGCGCGCCTTGAGCACCTCGGCGTCGGCGGCGAGCTGCTTCCAGGTCTTGGGCGCGCTGAGCCCGGCGTTCTTGAAGAGGGTCTTGTTGTAGAAGAGCAGCCGTGTGGAGGCGGCGAACGGCATCCCGTACTGCACGCTGTTGACCTGCCCGGCGGTGGCCAGCTGGGAGGCGAAGTCGGCCTGGGTGCTGATGGAGAGCAGGTCGTCCGCCGAGTAGAGCAGCCCCTTGGCGGCGTAGTCGGCGTACGCGCCGATCTGCGCCAGGTCGGGCGCCTTGCCCTGGTCGACCATCTCCTTGACCTTGCGGTCGACGTCGTTCCAGGAGTAGACGGTGACGTCGATCTTCACGCCGGTGTGCTTCGCCTCGTACTCCCTGACCAGCCCGTCCCAGTACTTCTGCGAGCTGTTGGCGGCGGAGTCGCCGTAGTCCGCCGCGACCAGTCTCAGGGTCACGTCTCCCGAACCGCCGGTGACACCGCAGCCGCCGAGGGCCGCCGTCATCCCCAGCGCGGCGACCGCCGCGACCGTTCCCGTCCTGCGCCGCTGCACTGCTATGCCACGCCCCCAACTGTCTCGCTGTTCAATATGTGGACCGTTTTAAGGTCTACACCACGTAAGTGGACTAGACCTCTCGCGGGTCGGCGGGTCACACTACATCCCGTGAGACATGTCATCGCCCTCGATGTGGGCGGCACCGGGATGAAGGCCGCGCTCGTCGGCGCCGGCGGCGAGCTGCTGCACCAGGCCCGCCGGGCGACCGGACGCGAACGCGGCCCGGACGCCGTGGTCGAGGGCATCCTCGACTTCGCCGCCGACCTGTGCGCCCACGGCGCCGACCGCTTCGGCGAGCACGCCGCCGCGGCCGGTGTGGCCGTCCCGGGGATCGTCGACGAGCCGCAGGGCGTGGCCGCGTACTCGGCCAACCTCGGCTGGCGGGACGTCCCCCTGCGCGACCTGCTGTCCCGGCGGCTCGGCGTGCCCGTCGCCCTCGGTCACGACGTGCGCACCGGCGGGCTCGCGGAGGGCCGCGTCGGCGCGGGCCGGGGCACGGACCGCTTCCTCTTCGTCCCCCTGGGCACCGGCATCGCGGGCGCCATCGGCATCGCGGGCCGGGTGGAGGCGGGCGCGCACGGCTTCGCGGGCGAGATCGGTCACATCGTCGTACGACCGGGGGGCGCCCCCTGTCCGTGCGGTCAGGCCGGCTGCCTGGAGCGGTACGCCTCAGCGGCGGCCGTCAGCGAGGCCTGGGCCGCCGCCACCGGTGACCCCGGCGCGGACGCCGCCGACTGCGCCAAGGCCGTCGCGTCCGGCGCCCCGGACGCCGTCCGGGTCTGGCAGGAGGCGGTCGACGCGCTCGCCGACGGCCTGGTCACCGCCCTCACCCTGCTGGACCCGCGCACGCTGATCATCGGCGGCGGGCTCGCGGAGGCGGGGGAAACCCTGTTCGCACCGCTGCGGGAGGCGGTCGCGCGCCGGGTGACCTTCCAGAAGCTGCCGTCGATCGTCCCCGCGGCGCTGGGGGACACGGCGGGCTGTCTCGGCGCCGGGCTGCTGGCCTGGGATCTCCTCACCACAACCGACCGCACTGCAACAGACCGCACGGAGGTAACCACCTGATGGGTTCTACCAAGGTTCTCGCCGGTGCCCGGGTGGTGCTGCCCACGGGGGTCGTCCAGGACGGCCGTGTCGTCGTCGAGGACGCCCGGATCGCGGCCACGGCTCCGGAGAACGCCGAGGTCGTCGACGTCTCGGGGCACTGGCTGGTACCCGGGTTCGTCGACATCCACAACCACGGCGGGGGTGGAGCCTCCTTCTCCGGGCCGGTGGACGACGTACTGAAGGCCATCCGCACCCACCATCTCCACGGCACCACCACCCTCGTCGCCTCCACGGTCACCGACGACATGGACTTCCTCGTCAAGCAGGCCGGTCTGCTGTCGGAGCTGGCCGAGCAGGGCGACCTGGCGGGCATCCACTTCGAGGGTCCGTTCATCTCGCCGTGCCGCAAGGGCGCCCACTCCGAGGAACTGCTGCGCGACCCCGACCCCGCGGAGGTGCGCAAACTGCTCGACGCGGGGCGCGGCAAGGCGAAGATGATGACGCTGGCCACCGAACTGCCCGGCGGCGTCGACTCCGTGCGGCTGCTCGCCGAGCAGGGCGTGATCGCGGCGATCGGCCACACGGACGCGACGTACGAGCAGACGGTGGAGGCGATCGACGCGGGGGCGACGGTGGCGACGCACCTGTTCAACGCGATGCCGCAGATCGGTCACCGCGCCCCGGGCCCGATCACCGCTCTCCTCGAGGACGAGCGCATCACCGTCGAACTCATCGACGACGGCACGCATCTGCACCCGGCGGCCCTCCAGCTGGCGTTCCACCACGCGGGCGCCTCGCGGGTCGCGTTGATCACCGACGCGATGGACGCCGCGGGTGTCGGCGACGGCCGTTATCTGCTCGGCCCCCTGGAGGTCGAGGTCAGTGAGGGCGTGGCGCGGCTCGTTAAGGGCGGCTCCATCGCCGGGTCGACGCTCACGCTGGACCGCGCGTTCAAGCGGGCGGTCACCGTCGACGGGCTGTCCGTCGAGGACGTGGTGGCCGCGATCTCGGCGAACCCGGCCCGGCTGCTCGGCCTGGACGACCGGATCGGCTCGCTGGAGCCCGGCAAGGACGCCGACCTGGTGGTTCTTGACCATCAATTCGACCTCAAGGGCGTGATGCGCCGGGGTGAATGGGTGGTCGATCCGCAACTGGGGTGATGTGTCCGGCTGTTGAGGGCGCGGTCGTCCTGTGAAAATGGGACGACCACGTTCTGCATGTCTTTCTCCGGGGGAGGTCGGCCCAGGTGATCCTCACGGTCACACTGAACACCGCTCTCGACATCACGTACCGCGTCCGGGCGCTGCGCCCGCACACCTCGCACCGGGTGACCGAGGTGACGGAACGCCCCGGCGGCAAGGGCCTGAACGTGGCCCGGGTGCTGGCGGCCCTCGGCCACGAGGTGACGGTCACCGGCTTCACGGGCGGCGCGACCGGCCGTACGGTCCAGGAGCAGCTGACCGCCACACCCGGACTGGCGGACGCCCTCGTCCCGGTCGCCGGCCCGACCCGCCGCACGATCGCCGTCGTGGACACGGCCTCCGGCGACACGACCCAGCTCAACGAGCCGGGTCCCACGGTCACGCCCGCCGAGTGGTCGGCCTTCCAGGAGGCGTACGAGGACCTGCTGCCCTCCATGTCGGCGGTGGCCCTGTGCGGCAGCCTGCCACCGGGAGTGCCGGTGGGGGCGTACGCCGTCCTGGTCCGGCTGGCCCGGGCCGCCGGGGTTCCCGTGCTCCTCGACACGAGCGGCGAGCCCCTGCGCCGGGGGGTGGCCGCCCGCCCCGACCTGATCAAGCCGAACGCCGACGAACTGGCCGAACTCACCGGCTCCCACGAACCGCTGCGCGCCACCCAGGACGCCCGCCGACGGGGAGCGACGGCGGTCGTCACCTCCCTCGGCGCGGACGGCCTCCTCGCGGCCACCCCCGAGGGCCGCTGGCGAGCCACGCCGCCCGCTCACCTCCACGGCAACCCCACAGGCGCGGGCGACTCCGCGGTGGCGGGCCTGCTGTCGGGCCTGGTCGACCGACTCCCCTGGCCGACCCGCCTGTCCCACGCGGTCGCCCTGTCAGCGGCGACGGTACTGGCCCCGGTGGCAGGCGAGTTCGACCGCGCGGCCTACGAGGAGCTGGTGGGGCGGATCGCGGTGACGGGCGAGGCCACCGCGGCCTAGGGTCCTTGACGCGACCCCTACTTCTCGACCTGGCCCGCCTTCAGCCACAGCTGGTCGAGCAGGACGTTGCACTTGTCGCCGGCCTGGCAGGAGAGCGTGATCGTGTTCGTGCCCTGCTTGAGGGAGGGCCAGGAGTAGGTCGTGGTCCAGCCCTTCGCGAAGTCGCCGTCCTTGGCGTGCGCGAAGTTGCCCAGGTTCACCTTGCTGCCGAACGTCTTGCCGTTGACGCTGAGCGTCATCGACTGGTCCTCGCCGGCCGCGCTGAAGTGCGTGAAGACGGTGTAGACACCCCCCTTGGGGATGCCGTCGAACGTCCACGTGACGGACGCGCCCTCGTTGTTCAGGTTGGTGACGTAGCTGCCGCCGTCCGACTGGGCGCCCTCGACGTCCGACGCCACCGTCGCGCCGCCCCCCAGCTGGAGGTCCTTGGCGTCGGTCTTCGGAAGGTCCGCTGCCGCGCTGGCGCTCGACGACTGGCTCGGCTGGGTGCTCTGGGACGTGGACGTCGTCGGCGTGGAGCCGCCGCTCGCCTTGTTGTCCGAGGAGTCCCCGCCCATGATCGCCACGCCGATGCCGATGACCACCGCGGCCACCACCGCTATCGCGCCGATCAGCAGCCCCTTGGTGTTGGGACCGCCGCCGCGGCCGCCGCCCCCACCAGCGCGCGCCGGCTGCTGCGGGGCCGTCGGGGCGCCGCCGCCGGGGAAGGTCTCGGGGGCCGCGTAGTGGGCGTTGGGCTGGCCGTACGCACCCTGCTGCTGCGGCACCTGGCCGTACGCGGCGGTCTGCTGCGCCGGAGCCGGCTGCCCGTACTGCCGCTGGCCGACCGCGCGGGTGCGGTTGACCGAGCCCGGGTAGCCGTAACCACCGGACGGCGGCTGGGCGCCGTTGGCCTGCCCATCGGCGTAGAGGTAGCCGAACGGGTCGTCGTCCTCGGGCGTACTGGCGCCGTTGTTGCCGGACGTCATCCCTTGGTACTCCTAGCGGGTGCGGGTCGGTGCGATACGTGGGGTCAGAATGGCGAGCCTACCCGCTCTCCATGCCCCAAACGGGTGACTCGGATCGCATCGTCTCGCGGATGTACCCCCTGACCTGGGGGATCATCCCGCTCGTCTGTGCTGTTTGGGACGAGATCGTTTCTCTACGTACATCCGCTCGTCGGCGGACTTCAACACTTCGTCCGCGGTCATGCCGCAGTGCGCCCATCCGATGCCGAAGCTGGCGCCCACCCGCATGGCCCGCCCGTCGACCCGGATCGGCTGGATGATCTCGTTGCGCAGCCGTACGGCGAGGTCCTGGGCGTCGGCCCGGCCGAGCCCGTCGGCGAGGACCACGAACTCGTCGCCGCCGAGACGCGCCACGGTGTCGCCGTCGCGCACCCCCCGGGACAGCCGCCGGGCGACCTCGATGAGCACCGCGTCGCCCGCGTTGTGGCCGAACCGGTCGTTGATCGACTTGAAGCCGTCGAGGTCGCAGAAGAGCACCGCGAGCCCCTTGGTGCCGTCGTCGCGCTCGCCCTCGGGGGCGACGGTGTGCACATGGTGGTCGTAGCCGTCGAACATCTCGGCCCCGCCCGGCCGGAAGTCGAAGCCGTGGCCGTTGGCGTCGAAGGCCGGGTGGCCGTAGGCCGCGTCCAGGGATTCCAGGGCGGCCGGGTGTGCGGGCCGCTGACACAGGCGGGAGGACAGGCGGGAGCGGAGCTCGGCGGAGTTCGGCAGGCCGGTGAGGGAGTCGTGGGAGGCGCGGTGGGCGAGGTGCAGCTCGCGGCGCTTGCGCTCCTCTATGTCCTCGACGTGGGTGAGCAGGAAGCGGGGGCCGTCGGCGGCGTCCGCGACGACGGAGTTGCGCAGGGAGACCCAGACGTAGGTGCCGTCCCGGCGGCCGAGGCGCAGCTCCGCGCGCCCGCCCTCGGCTGAGGTCCGCAGCAGGGTGCCTATGTCCTCGGGGTGGACGAGGTCGGAGAAGGAGTAGCGGCGCATCTGGGAGGCGGGGCGGCCGAGCAGCCGGCACAGGGCGTCGTTGGTGCGGAGTATTCGCCCGTGCTGGTCGCCGCCCATCTCGGCGATGGCCATGCCCGAGGGGGCGTACTCGAAGGCCTGCCGGAAGCTCTCCTCGCTCGCCCTGAGGGCCTGCTGCTCCCTTTCGAGCCTGACCAGTGCGCGCTGCATGTTGGCGCGCAGCCGGGCGTTGCTGATCGCGATGGCGGCCTGGAACGCGTACATCTGGAGCGCTTCGCGTCCCCATGCGCCCGGCCGGCGGCCGTTGCGCGGCCGGTCCACGGACAGCACGCCGATCAGCTCGCCGCAGGAGCCGCCCGGCACGCCCGGTGTGTACATGGGCGCGAACAGCCGGTCGGCGGGGTGCCACTCGTCCTCGAAGCGCGGCGCGGGCCCGTCGGTGTACCACTGCGGGACGTCGTCGTCGTCGAGGATCCAGCCCTCGGTGTGCGGTATGAAGACCAGGTCGCCCCAGTGCTCGCCCATGGTCAGGCGGCGCTCCCAGGACTCGCGGGAGCCGACCCGGCCGGTGATCAGCGCCTCGGCCGCGGCGTTGCCGGCGAAGGCGGCGACGACGAGGTCGCCGTCGGGGCGGACCAGGTTGACGCACGCCAGCTCGTAACCGAGGCCGTTGACCACACCGTCGGCGACGGTCTGCAGTGTGTCCGCCAGGCTGCGGGCCGTGTTCATATCGGCCATGACCTGGTGCAGTTGTCGCAGAGTCGCAAGACGGACGTAGGGCTCCGACTCGGTCTCCATACTCGCCCTCCCCCCGAGACCTCGCAGCGAATCAAGGGTTCTCATCGGCGTATCGTTCTGGCAGCTTCCCCGTCACTGAATCACAGCGCGCTGCCCACTCGGTACACAGGGTCAACAATTCCCGCCCCTTGTGACTCAAGTCACAGCGAAAGATGAACAATTGAGTGGGGTTTCTGCGTTTTTCCAGTGTGTTTACTGGATGCGAACTTTGGTTATGTGGCGAACTCCGCCGGTGGTCCTAGGTCCGGCCTCGGCCCGACGCCCGATGCGGCCGGCGGGGACGGGAGATTAGCGTTCCGAGCGTGCCGAACACATCCCTTGCCACGTCCCCGATCACTGTCCCGTCGCCCGCCGGGCATGCTGAGGGGGTGAGCAACGACGAGTTCCGCGCCGCCATGTCCCGGCTGGCCGCAGGCGTGGTCCTGGTGACCGCGCAGGAGCCGCCGCTGGACCCCGACGACCCGTCGGCGCCGCCCGGCGAGGACGTCGGCATGACGGCGACGGCCTTCCTGTCGGTCTCCCTCGACCCGCCCCTGGTCCTGGTCAGCCTGCGCACCGGCGCCCGCATGGACGACCTGCTCGACGAACAGCCCCTGTGGGGGGTCTCGGTCCTCTCCGAGAGCCAGCGCCACATCGCCGGCCGCTTCGCCATGAAGGGCCGCATCAGCGACCGCCTGCTCTTCGAGGACATCCCGTACGTCCGCGGCAAGGCGACCGGGGCGCCCCTGGTGGGCGGCGCCCTGGCCACCCTGGAGTGCCGCACCGAGCAGCGCGTGATCGCCGGCGACCACACCCTGGTGATCGCCCGCGTCCTGACAGCGGACGTACCGAGCGCGAACGGCGGCCCGCTGACGTACTTCCGCGGCCGCTACCGCCAGCTGGGCTGAGCGGCCGCACCCAAATTGCGTGGCACGCGCGCGTGGCCCGCTCCTAGGGTGCGCGCATGACGACGCCTGGCCCCCGCCTCGAAGAGATCACCACGGCCAACCTTGAGGCCGCCCTCGCGGTCCGCGTCCGACCCGACCAGGAACACGCGGTCGAACCGGTCGCCCACTCCCTCGCCGAGGCCTACGTCCGGCCCCCGGACGTCGCCTGGCCCCGCCTGATCGTCGAAGGTGACCGGGCTGTCGGCTTCCTGATGGCCTTCTTCGACATCGACTGGAACCAGGACGGCACGCTCTTCCGCTCCGGCCTGTGGCGGCTGAACATCGCGGCCGGTGAACAAGGCCGCGGGTACGGGCGGTTCGCGGTCGCGTCGGTGGCCGCGGAGATCCGCCGCCGGGGCGGGAAGCAGTGCCATGTCACCTGGCACCCCGGCCCCGACGGCCCGGAGGGCTTCTACCTGGGCCTCGGCTTCCGCACGACGGGTGAGACCAGCGGCGGCCAGACGGTCGGCGTGCTGGACCTCGAGCCCTGATCGACGAGATCCACGTCCTGTTCCACCACGCGCGCGTGGTCCGTCACGATGTCGATCACGGCGATCCGGTCCCGGACGAGCGCGCACTTTTCCACCCGGGACCGGTGACCACCCTGGGACCCATGACCACCCCGGCTCTACGACCAGTCCCGGCCGGACCGCCCCCGCTTCGTCTCGGACCGCTGCTTCTTCTCCCGCAGCCGCCGCTCGTTGATGCCGCGCGGAATCCGGGTGGGCCGACGCGGCTTGGGCGGCGGCGCGCTCGCCTCCGCGAGCAGGGCCGCGAGGCGTACGGCGGCGGTCTCACGGTTGCGCCACTGCGAGCGATGCTCGGACGCGCGTACGACGACCACGCCGCCGTCGACGAGGCGGCCGGCCAGCCGCTCCAGCGCCCGCGCCTTCCACACCTCCGGCAGCGCCTCGGTGCTCGCCAGGTCGAAGCGCAGCTCCACCTGAGAGTCACTGGTGTTGACGTGCTGGCCTCCCGGCCCCGACGACCGCGAGAAACGCCACATGAGCTCGGCCTCGGGAAGCGAGACGGAGCCGCGGATGAGGTAGGGACCGGACATGTCCCCCATGGTCGCGCGTCTGACCGGCACACGTCACGCGATTAACGTTCACCCGAAGTTCGGTAAAGAAAGTAAAGAGAGCAGGAACCTTCCGTACCCCTCGTGGCGTTCATACGGGTAGCTGTAGCTTCAAGCCCGTACGCCGTGCGGCGCCGTACGCACACGAGGGAAAGGACTCCCAACCATGGCTGTAAGCCTGTCCAAGGGTGGCAACGTCTCGCTCACCAAGGAGGCTCCGGGCCTGACCGCCGTCACCGTGGGCCTCGGCTGGGACGTCCGCACCACCACCGGCACGGACTTCGACCTCGACGCCTCGGCGATCGCGGTCAACGCTCAGGGCAAGGTCTACTCCGACGCCCACTTCGTCTTCTTCAACAACAAGCAGACCCCGGACAACACCATCGTCCACACCGGCGACAACCGCACGGGTGAGGGCGAGGGCGACGACGAGGCGATCAACGTCAACCTGGCGGCCCTCCCGGCCGACATCGACAAGATCGTCTTCCCGGTCTCCATCTACGACGCGGAGACCCGCTCGCAGAACTTCGGCCAGGTCCGCAACGCCTACATCCGCATCCTCAACCAGGCCGGCGGCGCCGAGATCGCCCGCTACGACCTCTCCGAGGACGCGGCCACGGAGACGGCGATGGTCTTCGGCGAGCTGTACCGCAACGGCGCGGAGTGGAAGTTCCGCGCGGTCGGCCAGGGCTACGCCTCCGGCCTGGTCGGCATCGCCCAGGACTTCGGCGTCAACGTCTGATTCACGGGTGCGCTGAGCGGGAGCCCCTGGTTGCGGTTGGCCGCGACCGGGGGCTCCGGCGTTCAGCCTTTGAGATACGGCACGAAGTCCGCCCACGTGGCGGGAGTGACGGCGAGGCGGGGGCCGTCGAGGTTCTTGGAGTCGCGGATGTGGATGGTGCGGGGTGCTGTCGCGATCTCGACGCAGGAGTTGCCGTCATTGCCGCTGCTGTAGCTGCTTTTGAACCACGCCAGTTCAGGGGCGTCTTCGGCAGCGGGCTTGCGGATCATGTTTCTCCCAGCAGTTGCTCGATGCGGGCCAACGACTCCCCTGGTGAGAGAGCCTGCGCCCGGATGGTGCCATACCGCAGCTCAAGGATGCGCAGCTGTTTCGGGTCTGATGTCGGGCGGCCGTTGAACGCGCCGTCGGAGCGCCCCACGGCGGTACCGTCCGGAAACGACGAGATCCTCGCCGTACCCGACGGCGTCCCCGAAGTCGGCGGCCCGCATGCCAACAGCCTCTCGCCGTAGCTTGATCTGCCGCCCAACCGTGGCGATGACAGCCACGCCCCACTCGTCGTCCGGGTCCACCTCCCAACCCGGCTCGTCCGCCTCCGTCTTGAGCCGCCCCGCGTCCACCGACATCCCGCACCTCTCCGCCGTACCGCCGCGTCACGACGGCCCTACCCGTACGATCGACGCCGACAGCCCGGACACCGCCGGACAAGCTCCGTACAGTCACCGTACGCAACGGCGTCGTCACTGTTCACGGTAGGCGCAGCTGGCCACGCTGAGTGACGTGAATCAGCAAACCGCCACCCCCATCCGCAGTTTCAGCGTCCTGCTGTCGCCCACCCCGCGCGGAGCGCGCCTGGTCCGGCTGCTGGCGACGGAACAACTGCGCGCCTGGGGGCTCCCGTTGGACCCGACGGCCCTCATCGTCGCCGAGCTCGCCAACAACGCCGCCACTCACGGCCGCGTATCCGGCCGGAACTTCCAACTCCTGCTCTACGTCGTCGGCGCCACCCTGCGCATCGAGGTCACGGACACCCGAGGCGACAGCCTGCCGCACACCCAACTCCCGGCTGCTGACGCCGAGTCGGGCCGCGGCCTCGTACTGATCGACGCGCCGGCAGACAAATGGGGAGTCACATCGGGACTACCGCCCCGCAAGACGGTCTGGGCGGAGTACACCGCGCACGGCATGTGAACAAGCGGTCACAGTAGGTCAGTTCAGCCGGTAGCATCGAGATGTGACGCACCCGATGGGTGCGTCCTCCCTTCACTCCGGGCCCCACCTGTTCGGGGCCCGGCCCGACGAGAGCGGTCCCGGGACTGTGTGTATGGCCGCCTCACGTCGAAGGGAGGACGCCCCCAGATGGGCGGTCACAAGGAGCAGAAGCCGACTCTCGTCATGCGTCTGATCCGGCTCGTGCCGGAGCGGACGGCGAAGCACGCGAGGAGGTGGCTGCTCTGGTGGCTCAGCAGGTAGCCGGATATCCCCACACACACTGGGGACATCCGACACGCTCCTGCTGAGCTTGGGCCTCCGCACGGATAACCGGTCCGGGCGGGGGCCCTCCTTGCGTCCAAGTACAGCACAGCCGACGCAGCGGCGGCACCCGGAATCACCGAAGCACAAGCCCCCGTGCTCCGGTCCGACCTGCGCTCCCTATGCACCACCCACCGGCGATAAAGCACCCCACCAAACCCCACCCCGCCCTCCCGCCGGGCAAACTCACTCCCGCGAGTGAACATGCCCAACTCGGCTGGATTTCGGACCGGTTGCCTGCCTTACGCTCACCGCAGCAAGACCGCAAGACCACGACACACAACCCCAGACATGCGACGGCCCCCGCCGGGACTGCCATCCCAGTGCGAGGGCCTGACCACCGAGGAAGACAGGACCTTCCCGATGGACACCGAAAACCCTAGCGCGCCCCCGCAAGGTGCTGCGCACGCCCCGCCGCGCGGCCCGCGTCGCCGTACTCGACCCCGACGGCGCGGTGTTCCTCTTCCGCTACGACAACCCCGAGGTCGGCATCCACTGGTCGCTGCCCGGCGGTGGCCTCGACGGGGACGAGACGCCACGCGAGGGCGCCCTGCGCGAGCTCCGCGAGGAGACCGGCTGGACCGACCTCGAACCCGGCCCCTTCCTCTGCACCTGGGAACACGGCTTCACCCGCATGGACATCCCCGTCCGCCAGCACGAAACCACTACGTCACCCACGGCCCCCGCCGCGAGCCCACCGGCCCCCACCTCGCCGCCGCCCACGCCGAGGACGGCATCCTGTCCTGGCGCTGGTGGACCCGCCGGGACCTCGCCGAGGAGCGTGAGCCGGTGTGGCCGCCCGGCCTCGCCGGGATGCTGGACGCCCTGGACGAGCGGGACGAGGCCTGACCGACCGTGGAGTGGACGACCCTCGCCGGCACCGGCCTCGGCGCACTGATCGGCGTCGGCTCGACCCTGCTCGCCGACCGGGTGCGCTGGCGCCGGGACGCGGCCGACCGCGACCAACGGGACCGCAGGGACATCTATGTCACCTGCCTGACGAAGTACCGGCTGGCCTACGAGGACATGCACGCGGCGGCCACCGAGCACCGGGACCGGGACACGCTCGACGCGGCCGTACGGCAGGCGTTCCGGACCTCGGGCTGCGACGAGGCCCGCGAGTCGGTCCTGATCCGCGCGCCCCAGGAGCTGGCCGACGTGCTGGAGGACGTCTACGCCACCCTGCGCGAGCTGCTGGAGGTGCTCGCCCTCGGCGTCCCGGCTCTCGACTCCCCCGAGTTCCAGGAACAGCGTCTGCGGCACGGGCGGGCGGTCTGGGCGGCCCGTGCCGCGATGCGCCGGGACCTCGAACGGCGGGTGTGACGGTGCCGTTCACGAGTGGGGCGGTTTGCCCTCGCCGTACAGCCACTGCTTCCAGACCGGGGCGAAGTCCTTGTCCGGGGCCGACTTCTCCACGTACGCTGTGAAGTCCGCCGTGTCCGCGTTGCCGTGGCGGTGGGCGGCGGCCCAGCCCTGGACGATGTCGTAGAAGGTGTCGTCGCCGACCGTCTCGCGGATCTTGTGCAGGACCATCGCGCCGCGTTCGTAGACCGGGGCGTCGGAGATGTGGGCGGCGCCGCTCGGCTCGGCGGGCGGGAAGGACCACAGGCCGGGGTGGTCGTCCTCGCCGTGGGCGTAGAGCGCGTCGAAGGTCTGCTGGGCCGTGCGGCCGCCGTGGTCCTCGTCCCACAGCCACTCGGCGTAGGTCGCGAAGCCCTCGTTGAGCCACATGTCCCGCCAGCTCTTCGGCGTCACGGAGTCGCCGTACCACTGATGGGCCAGCTCGTGGACGAGCGTGCCGGTGTCGGGGGCGGCGGGGAACACCGGCCGGTTCTGCGTCTCCAGGGCGTAGCCGACGTCCTTCGCGTCGTCGACGATCGCGCCGGTGGAGGAGAAGGGGTACGGGCCGAAGTTGTACTCCTCCCACTCGATGATCCCGGGCAGCCGCGCGAGCACCTCGCGGCTCGCCTTCGCCTGTGTCGGATCCACGGCGACGTACACGGGCAGACGGTCCTTGCCGATCGTGGAGCGGCTGATGTCGTAGTGGCCGACGACGACCGTGGCGAGGTAGCTCGCCATCGGTTCGGGCGTGTGCCAGGTGAAGGTCGTACGGTCCCCGGTGGTCGTCTCGCCGGTCAACTCCCCGTTGGACACGGCCTGCAGGCCCTTCGGCACAGTGACCGCGATGTCGTACGACGCCTTGTCGGACGGGTGGTCGTTGCCGGGGAACCACGCCATCGAGCCCGTCGGCTCGCCGAGGGCGAGGGCGCCGTCCGTGGTGGGCAGCCAGCCCTCCTGGGAGCCGTCCGGGTCGGTGATGGTCTGCGGGGTGCCGGAGTAGCGGACGGTGACGCGGAAGGTCTCCCCGTCGTCCAGATCGTCGTGCGGGCGGACGGTGAGCTCCTGGCCGGCCCGGTTGAAGCGGGCGCTGCGGCCCTCGACGGTGACCTTCTGGACGTCCAGGCCCTTGAGGTCCAGGTCGAACGCGGAGAGGTTCTGGGTGGCGCGGGCCGTGAGGGTCGCGGTGCCGGTCAGCCGGCCGGCGCCGTGCGGATCGTAGGCGAGCCGCAGGTCGTAGTGGCCGACGTCGTATCCGCCGTTGCCCGCCTTCGGGAAGTACGGGTCGTGCACACCCGGGCCGCCGGGGGTGCCGTGGACTCCGCCCGAGCACGCGGTCACGGTGAGTGAGAGGGCGAGGAGGGAAGCGGGGACGATACGCACGGATCGGGGCACCCCAGAGATCCTAAGGCGGCGTGACACCGATCCGGAGGCGGCGTGACACCATCTCGTACGTGCTCGACATCGGCTACGCCCTCTCCAACCGCTTTCCCGATCCGCCGCAGACGGACTACCGGCGTGCGGACGTCCACGCCCTGCGCCACGACCTGTTCTGCGGGGACGTCTACCTCGCCGACACCGACAAGGACCACGAACTGTCCACAGCCTGGGGATGGGTGCCGGTGCTGGACTTCGCGTGGGCGTTGTGCGACATCGTCGAGCGGCTCGACCGGGACCCGGCGGGTTCACGGGCGTCCCGGCCCCAGCACGCCGAGCTGGACTTCACCGAGTCCACCGACCGCATGCTCTTCGAGCGCCGCTTCGGCTGGGTGGACATCGAGGCCGACTGGATGCCGGCCGAGGAGCCCCCGCTGACCTTCTCCCACTCCGAACTGCGCCGTGAGGCACGGGACTTCCTCCACGACCTGATCGCCGACCTGGTCGACCTGCACGACGACCTCGGCGAGAACCCGGCGATCTGGACCCTGCAGGCCCGCTTCCCGAGGATCTCCTAGCCGATCGACAGCAGCTCCTCCGCCTTGGTCTCGTGCGGCAGCCCGCCCAGGGACAGATAGTGGTAGCCCGTGCTGAGCCGGCACGCGTTCAGGCCCAGGCAGAGCATCGCGTCGTAGTGCTGGGTGTTGGCGAAGACGTACCGCCCGTCCTCGCCGTCCCCCGGGTCGAGGGGCGTGCCCCGCAGCACGGACTCCAGCGCCTCCCGGTCCACCGGGCCGAAGGCCAGCGGGACGAAGGGCTCCGGATCGGCGCCGACAGGCTCGGAGTGTCCCCCGCCACCGTCGGGATCGTCGGCGGCGACCGGGTTCCCCTCCTCGTCGGTCTCCGTGTCACCGAAATACCCCGGCCACGAGTCGTACGCGTGCCTCAGCCGCCCGTCCTCGTACACCCGCATGATCAGTACGTCCGAGTCGAAGACGTACGCCCCCAGAGCCGGCGCCCCCAGCAGCCCGCTCAGCGGGCCCGCCACGTCGAGCGCGTCCGTCTCCGGGTCCGGGTACACGACGGTGTGTCCCGGCCCGACCGGCAGCGCGTACCCCCGGATGCCCGCCCCGCCGAGCCGCGGCACCACCTCGTCGCACGGCCGCGCCACCACCACGTTGCCGTAGAAACTCCCCACGTTCAGCCCTCCACCCGAATCCCCATCTGTGCCGCCAGCACCGGCGCCAGATCCATCAGTTGGGACGGACTGATCACCGCCCCCGCCAAGCGCTCCACCCCGGCCGAGATCCCCAGCTCGGCCGCCGCTCTCAGATCGACGTCCTTCAGCTCCACCCCCGTCAGGTCGGCGCCCTTGAGGACGCAGTCCACGAACTCCACGCGCTCGAGCCTGGCGCCCCCGAAGTCCGGCTCGACCAGGACGCAGCTCTCGAAGACGACGTCCTTGAGTCGGGCCGCGCGCAGGTTCAGGTAGTCGATCTTGCCGCCCCGGACCACCACCCGCTCCAGCACGGCGCCGTGCATCTGCGTCCCGCCCAGGCGCGCGTCGACCACCTCCACGTCCCGCAGCGTCGCCTCCGCGAGGTCCGTCCCCACGCCCCGCAGCCCCGTCAGCACGGAGTCCAGGACGCGCGCGTGGTGCAGCCGCGTCTCGTCCACCGCGCACCCGGTCAGCGCGCAGTCCATGAAGCGGGCGCCCCCACCGTCCTGCCCGGCCAGGTCCGCCACCCGGAACTCCAGGCCGTCGTAGTCCCCGTCCGGCTCCAGCTCCCCCTCCGCGAAGGGCTCCAGCGGGGGCAGCCGGATCTCCGGTCGCCGCGCGCCCTTCACCGCCGTACCGCCGGCCCCGCCCGTGCCACCAGCCGCTCGTCTCACCATGCCCCCCATGCTGCACCCCACCACTGACAACCGCCCTGACCTGCAAGAACCACCCTTCATGTCACATTCCGGGCCCGCGGACCGTCGTAGTCGCAGGAAACCGAGACGCGCAAACGCGTGACGCAGCGCGAGACCCCCGACAAGGAAGACGCAGAAAGGCGCCGCTTCCCTGACTCCGGTCCGACTCAGATCCGACTCCGATCCGAGGGAGAGCCCGAACCATGCACCGCCCCCGAACCACGCACCGCATCACCGTCATCGGCGGCGGCTTCGCCGGGCTGACCGCGGCGATCACCGCCGCCGAGGCGGGCGCCAAGGTGACCGTCCACGAAGCGCATCACACCCTCGGCGGCCGGGCGCGGACCGCCGAGGGGCCGTACCGCACGAACGAGGGGCCGCACGCCCTCTACAGCGGCGGCCCGCACTGGACGTGGCTCAGGCAGCGGGACCTGATCGGCCCGCTCGCCCCGATCCCGCCGCTGGAGGCGGCCCGGCTGCGGCTGCGGCACCACGGGGTCCTGCGCCGTACGCCGCCGTTCGCCATGCTCAAGCTGCTGCGCCCGGGGCTGCCGCAGGCGCCCGTCGACGTCGACTTCCTGAGCTGGGCGACCGGGGTCGCGGGCGAGGAGGGCGCGCGAGCCGCGGCCAACTACGCGGCCGTGGCGGTGTTCCACCACGATCCCGGTTCGCTGTCCGCCGCGTTCGTGCAGGAGCGGCTGCGGCGGGCCACCAAGCTGCCGCCCGAGGCGCACTACCCGCGCGGTGGCTGGGCGAGCGTGGTCGACCGGATGGCCGCGCGGGCGTGGAACCTCGGGGTGCGGATGGAGACCCTGTCCCGCGTCGACTCGCTGCCGACCGGTACGCCGGTCGTGGTGGCCACGTCCCTCGACGCCGCCCGGCGCCTGCTCGGCGACGACTCGCTGACCTGGACCGGCGGGCGTACGGCCCTGATCGACCTGGCGGTACGGACGCGGCGCGGGGACGCGTTCGCCGTGTCCGACCTGGACTCGCCCGGCTGGATCGAACGGTTCACGGCCCAGGACCGCTCGCTGGCCCCCGTCGGCGAGCAGCTGATCCAGGGGCAGGTTCCCATCGGGCCGCGGGAGGGCCGGGCGGACGGCATCGCCCGCGCCGAGCACCTCCTCGACCTGGCCTTCGGAGGCTGGCGCGGGCGCGTCACCTGGCGGCGCGAGGCGGTGGCGTACGGCCGTACCGGCGCCGTCGACCTGCCCGGCACCAGCTGGCGGGACCGGCCGGCCGTCGACCGCGGCGACGGCGTCTATCTGGCCGGCGACCAGGTCGCCGCCCCCGGCGTGCTCTCGGAGGTGTCCTTCAACAGCGCCCTCACCGCGGTGTCCCTGGCCCTCGGCCACCACCGCCTTGACCTCAAGCGCGCTTGAGGTCGAAGAGGGGGCGTCCGCCGGACAACCGGAAAGGTGGTACTGGAGCCAGGACCAGCCGTAAGCCGCTCCCAGATGCGATACATCCCGATACATGGTCTTCTGACCGGGAGGCCGTCACCCGAACAGGCGAACCCGTGGGCGCCGACCCCTGCCGCTGGTGGGGCCGAGACGCCGGTGCCGGAACCGGTGGCGTGACGGCGGGGGCACACAAGCGGGGAGGGGCCGCTCGGACCGCGGGCCCCTCCCCTTCGTGCCTCACCACATCAGTGGTTCACCCTTACTGGTTCACCGCAGACGCCGTACGTCGATCGCCCAGATCCCGCGGCCGTGCGTGGCCGCGTACAGGCGTCCGTCCGGGCCGGTGCGCAGTTGCATGACCGCTGTGGTCGGCAGGTTGTCGCCGGCCACCCGCCAGCCCTTCGAGCCCGGCGTCCGCACCAGCACCCCGAGGTCCGTGCCCAGGGCGATCGTGCCGCCCTTGAGCAGGGCGACGGAGTTGGCCGGTACGTCCGGCAGGTTCCCGGAGACGTCCTTCCAGGTCGCTCCGCCGTCCCGGGTCTCGAAGAGGTGGCCGACGCCCGCGCCGGGGCCCTCGGTCCACTTCCGGGAGAAGCCGTTGACGGCGAGCAGGACGTGGTCGGAGTTGTTCGGGTCGATGGCCAGCCCGGAGAGGTAGCGGTTGGGGACCGTCCCGTCGACGGGCAGGTTCAGCTGGTGCCAGCCGGTTCCGTCGGCGTTGCCGACCGCGATGCCGCGGGTGAAGCCCTGGTTGTTGCAGGGCCCGCACCAGGCGGCGTACACCCGGCCGCCGGAGGAGGCGACCGCCGTGGCGGTGTGCCCCTCGCCGAGGTCGTAGGCGTTGGTCCACTCGCTGCCGCTGCGGATCGCGTACCCCTTGGTGTTGATCCACACGTGCCGGCCGCCGGCGACCCAGGTGTCCGGGTTCTTGATGTCGGCGTTCAGCGGGGCGATGAAGCGGGCCTCGCCGGTGGCGTTGTCGGGCGGGGCGACCGAGTAGGTCGTCGCCTTCGACGGGTCTGTCACCCAACTTCCGTCGTTGACCGCACAGTTGTTGGTGACGGACACGGCGAGGTAGACGTACTCCTGGGCGATGTTGCAGCCGTTGGCGGGGTCCGTGATCGTGTCGCCGCCGTCGCCGCCGAAGTTGGAGCCCATCACCCGGTCGCCGGGCCGCAGTTGGGACTGCCCGTTGTCCTGCAGACCGCCGGTGATCGCGAGGCCCTTGCGGGACGGGTCGACGCCGACGCCGACCGAGTAGTACTGCAGGGCGTCCATCGTGCCGTCGTTGAGGGACCGCCAGTCGGTGGCGTGACCGGAGGCGTCCGCGCTGCCGTTGAGCGGGCGGCGGAAGGCTCCGCCGTCGTCGCCGACGACGACGTACGGCGCTCCGCCGTCGCTGCCGATCGCGACCGAGTGCTGGTCGGCGTGGACGGTCTGGTGGCAGTCACCGGTCTGCTTGCTCGGGTCGATGGACCAGCAGGGGAAACCGAAGTTCCAGTAAGGTCCGGGCACCGACCAGGACTTGCCGCCGTCCTTGGTCTCGAAGACCTCCTCCAGACCGGCGTAGACGTGGTCCGGGTTCTTCGGGTCGACGGTGAGGAACTGGTTGTACCAGGCCTGGATGCCGGGCTGGTATCCGGCGCCGGTGAGCGCCGAACCCGAGTCGCGCAGCTGCTGGTAGGTGGCGATGCGCGTCCACGGGCCGGTCGGCGAACCGGACTTGGAGACGAAGATGCCCTCCAGCCCGCTGTCCGGGTTGGTGTTGGTCATCTCCGGTGACTGGTCGATGGCGTAGTACCGCGAGCCGTCCGCGCTGCGCGCGAAGGTCACGTTGCCGACGTCCTCCGCGTTGCTCGGCAGGTCCCCGAGCCCGGTCAGCCGCTGCCAACTCCCGCCGGACTTCGCGTAGAAGCCGTTGTAGTCGTCGCCGCCGCGCCAGCCGACCGCGAGCACGACCTTGTCCGGGTTCTTCGGATCGACGGCGATGTCACTGGTGATGTTCTTGTACGGGGCGTCGGGATCGCTCGCCTTGGCGTGACCCGGCAGATAGTCCGGGTTGGGTGCGAACTCCAGCTTCCAGTGGCCCTTCAGCGTCCTGGTGCTGTGACTCCACACACCCTCGGTGGTCGCCGCCCACACCTTGTCCCCGGCGAACCGCAGCGCGTTGATCGACGTCGACTCCAGCTCGTCGCCGCCGACCCGGTCGTGCCGGCTGAAGCTGCCCTTGCGGGGATCGGCGAGCACGTAGACACCGGTCCCGAGGAAGGAGGTCGCGCTGGTGTTGGCCTCGCCGGTGGCGTACCAGAGCCGCCCCCGGCCGTCCAGCTCCAGGTCACCGGTGGACAGGGCGGGCAGCCCGTCGGAGATGTTCGTCCAGTGACCGCCGCCCGAACGGGACCGGAAGACACCGCCGTTGGCCGACCCGGCGTACACATACCCGTGGTTGTCGGCCGCGAGCCCGGTCACCCGCCCGGTCACCTTTCCGGCCCCGCCACTGGAGTTGGAGTTGATGTCCCGGTACCGCGGGTCGTCGGAGTCGTAGGGCAGCCGGGTCAGATCGCTCCAGCTCCCCTTGGTGTGCGGCAGGTCCGCCAGGGCGTCGTACGCCGCCCCGTACGCCCCCGGCGCCACGATCCCCGGCGAGGTGCGCGCCTCGGCGTACTGGTCGGCCTGCTCGGCCTCCTCCTGCGCCTCGCCGCCGTCATCGTCGTCCTTGGCCTCCGCGAAAGCCGACAGGCCCTTCTGCTGCTGATGCAGAAGGGCCTGATGCCGCAGTTCCCGGACGCCGAACGGCACCCCGCCACCCGAGGACGCCTGGGCCTGCGTGACCGTCAGACCCAGTGCCGCGGACGTCGCGAGCACCATCCATACCCGTCTTCTTCGCCAGCCGTTGGCCGCCATGAAGTGCCCTCCCCTGGGAGCGTGGCGTACATGTCACGGAGCTGTGGACCAGCTTTGAGGACAAGACAGGTGCGGGAGGTGGTGGAGACGGCAATGAGAGGGCAAAAACAAGCCATTTGGCTTACTGGACGGTTTACCGAGACCGGGCGTTTCACCGACGCCCGGCGGTTTACGACGGTCCGTCAGTGCCGCCCCGCCACCCGGTCCGCGAGGCGGGCCAGGCGGGAGGAGTCGGGGGTGTGGGTGGTCAGCTCGCGGCGGTCGGCGGCTCGGTAGGTGGCGTACATGCCGTGGACGCCCAGCCAGCGGAAGGGCTCCGGTTCCCACTTGCGGACCTTGTGGCCGACCCAGGGCAGTTCGGTGAGGTCGGTCCGGCCGGCCTGGCCGGAGTCCAGCTGGACCAGGTCGCGCAGGGTGCGGGCGGCGAGGTTGGTGGTGGCGACGCCCGAGCCGACGTAACCGCCCGCCCAGCCCAGGCCCGTCGAGCGGTCCAGGGTGACCGTCGCGCACCAGTCCCGCGGCACCCCGAGGACACCGGACCAGGCGTGCGCGATCCGCACACCGGCGAGGGAGGGGAAGAAGCCGACGAGGATGTCGCGCAGCGCCTCGATCGTCGTCTCCTGGGTGCGGCCGTCGTTGTCGGTGCGGGATCCGAAGCGGTACGGCGCCCCGCGACCGCCCAGCGCGATCCGGCCGTCGGCGGTGCGCTGCGCGTACATGTAGGCGTGCGCCATGTCGCCGAGGGTCTCGCGCCCCGCCCAGCCGACGGTCTCCCACTGCTCCTCGGTCAGCGGCTCGGTCGCGATCATCGAGGAGTTCATCGGCAGCCAGGTGCGCTTCTGCCCCTTGAGGTTCGCGGTGAAGCCCTCGGTGCAGCGCAGGACATAGGGCGCGCGCACGGTGCCGTACGGCGTGACCGCGTGCCGGGGGCGGATCTCCGTCACCGGCGTCGACTCGTGGATGGTCACCCCGAGCGCCTCGACGGCCGCCGCGAGCCCCTTCACCAGCTTCACCGGGTGCAGCCGCGCCCCGTGCGGGGTCCAGGTCGAACCGACGGCGCCCGCGACCCGGATCCGCTCGGCGGTCTCCTCGGCGCCGTACAGCTCCCGGTCCTTCTCGCCGTACGACAGCTCGTGCGCGTGGAAGTCCCTCAGCCGCGCCAACTGCGCGGGCGTACGCGCCACTTCGAGGACCCCGCCCTTGTGCAGATCGGCGTCGACGCCCTCCTCCTCGGCCACCCGTACGACCTCGTCGACGGTGTCGTTCATGGCCTTCTGCAGGCGTACGGCCGCCTCGTGCCCGTGCAGCCTCGCGTACCGGTCACGGCCCGCGATCCCGTTGTAGAGCCAGCCGCCGTTGCGCCCCGAGGCGCCGTAACCGCAGAACCTCTGCTCCAGGACGGTGATCCGCAGGAAGGGCGCCGCCTTCTTCAGGTAGTACGCGGTCCACAGTCCCGTGTACCCGCCGCCGACGATCACGACATCCGCCGACGCGTCACCGGACAGCGGCCCGCGCACCGCCGGAAGACCGTCGTCCGCGTACCAGAAGGAGATGCCACCGTTGACGACATCGCTTGCCGTAGGGCTCATGACCAGGACGTTAGCCCCTCAGAGCGGCCCATGTCTCCTTCGGATTCAGTGGTTCTCCGCGCCCTCTGGTGAGCGGATAACAGGCCAGCCCGATCAGCACGGAGGTGAAGTGGCCGAGGTCCGTGAAGGTCGGGGTGGAGGCCAGCGGAAGCCCGTACACGACGAACACGACGGCCAGATATCCGTACCGCCACGGCACCGCGATCCGGTACGCGAGCACCGCGACCACCCCCGCCAGCGCGTAACTCACCCCGATGTCCAGGGTTTCGGCCGCCGAGTGCGGCGCCATCCCGTCCCGGATCGCCCGCAGCAGCGCGCCCTCGCTGATCAGCGTCGCCAGCACGTGCGCCGCCACGCACACCATCAGCCAGCGCGCCGTCCCCAGCCAGCGCTCCGCCTGCGCGTGGAAGACCGTGTAGAGGACCACGTACGGCAGCCAGCGCCCGCCGTCGATCCACATCGCGCTCTGCAGCAGCACCCGCCCCGGGTCGTTCGACAGCTCGTGGATGTTGGTGGACCGCTGCCGCAGGAAATCCTGCTCGAACTCCGGCGACATGTGGTGCAGCGCGACGGTCGTCACGAACAGGACGCTCAGCCAGATGTACGTGCCGGGGGCGCCGCAGACATACCTCCACACCCTGTAGCCGATGCCCCGGTCCATTCGCATGAGGCGATTCACGCATGTGACTAACCTCGGACGGGTGATCGACATTCCGGACGCACTGATCGCCCGACACGAGCTGTACGGCGGGGAGGCGGGGCGTGCCTTCGTCGCGGGGCTGCCGGAGCGGGCCGAGCGGTTCCTCGACCACTGGGAGCTGCGGCTGGACGGGCCGTCGATGCACGGGCGGTGCGCGCTGGTGCTGCCCGTGCTGCGGGCCGACGGCACCCGGGCCGTGCTCAAGCTCCAGGACGTCGACGAGGAGACCGTCGGGGAGCCGGTCGCGCTGCGCGCCTGGGACGGCGACGGGGCCGCCCGGCTGCTGGCGTGCGACGGCGCGACGGGCACGCTGCTGCTGGAGCGGCTCGACGCGGGGCGCCTGCTGAACGACCTGGCGGACACCCGCGCGGCGACCCTGGTGGTCGCCCGGCTGCTGGCCCGGCTGACGGCAGCCCCCGCCCCGCCCGCCCTGCGCCGCCTCGGCGACCTCGTGCCACAGCTCCTGGACCGGGCCTCGGCGGTCCTTCCCCGGGTACCCGACCCGGCCGAGCGGCGGCTGCTCGCGGACTGCGCGGCGGCGGTGCGCGAGGTCGCCGACGAGCCCGGCGACCGGCTCCTCCACTGGGACCTGCACTTCGAGAACGTCCTCGGCGCCGACCGCGCCCCCTGGCTCGCCATCGACCCCAAGCCGCTCGCCGGCGACCCCGGCTTCGACCTCTTCCCGGCCCTGTGGAACCGCTTCGACGCGGACGAGGTGCGGTGGCGCTTCGACGCCATGACGGACACCCTGTCCCTGGACCGCGCCCGTGCCCGCGCCTGGACCCTGGCCCGGGTCCTGCAGAACTCGGTCTGGCAACTGGAGGAAACCCGCACCCCCGTCCCGGACCACCTGACCATCGCCCGCCGCCTACGGGATCACCCTGCGTAGGGGGTAGGGGGTGGCGGTGGGCGGTGGCGGTGGCGGTGGCGGTGCGCGGTGGCGGTGCGCGGTGGCGGTGCGCGGTGGCGGTGCGCGGTGGCGGTGGGCGGTGGCGGTGGCGGTGCGCGGTGGCGGTGCGCGGTGGCGGTGCGCGGTGGCGGTGGGCGGTGGCGGTGCGCGGTGGCGGTGGGCGGTGGCGGTGCGCGGTGGCGGTGGGCGGTTCCCAGCCCAGCCGCACTGCCAACCGAACACGCCCCCGGCCGCACGGAAGCACCGCCGCCCCGTCCACACGGGAGGCCACCACCCACCCCACCGCACGGGAAACCACCGCCGGCCCCCGCCGCCCGGAACACCGCCCACCGTCCCCGCGCCCCTGGGTGCCCGTGCCCCCGCGAGTTAGCCTCGCCGCATGATCCGTACCGCGACACCCGCCGACGTACCCGTCATCCGCGAGCTCATCCAGGAACTGGCCACCTACGAGAAGGTCCCCCACGAGGCCAGGGCAACCGATGCCCAGCTCCACGACGCCCTCTTCGGCGAGCGGCCCGCCGCGTACGCCCACATGGCGGTCGACGACAGCACGGGCGACCCCGTGGGCTTCGCGCTGTGGTTTCTGAACTTCTCCACCTGGCGCGGAGTCCACGGCATCTACCTGGAGGACCTCTACGTCCGCCCCACCGCCCGCGGCACCGGCCACGGCAAGGCCCTCCTCGCCGAACTCGCCCGCATCTGCGTCGAACGCGGCTACCAGCGCCTGGAGTGGGCCGTCCTCAACTGGAACACCCCGTCCATCGCCTTCTACGAGTCCCTCGGCGCCCGCCGCCAGGACGAGTGGTCGGTCTACCGCCTGACGGACGACGCCCTCACGACCCTCGGCACCGCCCTCGACACGAAGAAGCCCATGTCAGAACATCCCTGACCTGGGATGGCCACGTCGATCCGCCTGACCTGTCCCCCACCGAAGGGCCCCCGCGTGCCACAGTCCCTGTGGAGGCGCCACGGCCTGGCGCCGGCCGTCGGCGCCGCGTACATCCTCGTCAACGGCAAGGGCACAGGACCGTTATGGCTCCTCGCACTCACCCTGCTGGCGACAGGTCTGCTCATGCGGCAGGCGATGACACGAGCCCAGCGCCCGCCGAGCGAGGCCAGGCCACGGACCATGTGACCTGGACCTGGACCTGGACCTGAGAGAGCCCCCTGTCGGATTCCGACGACCTACGCATTACAAGTGCCTGCAAGATCATCCCGCTAGGTGCCAGCCAGTGCCACAGAATCCCGTTTCCCCAGTTCAGACGCCCATGACGCACAACCCCTCATGCCGACCTATCCACCTCATGCCACCCCGTCCGCTCACGCACCGCTCACGCACACTGGACGCGTCATCGCCCGCTCGCAGAGGTCCCGGAGTACCGGCGCCGTCGGTGTTCTGTAGCGTTCTCGCGCGGAAACCTGGGATGATGGCGCTCAACAGCACGTGGCCGGGAGGGGAGGGAGCAGATGGCGTACTCGACGCGTATGGCTGCCGCCCTCTCCGGGGCGACGGTCGGGCAACTGCGCACGTGGCGACAGGACCGGGGCAACGGACCGATCCTTCGGCCCGAGCTGGCGACCAGGCCGGCCCTTTACTCCTTCCGAGACGTACTCGGGCTACGCGCGTTCGCCCACCTCCGTCAGGACGTATCCCTCCAGAAGATCCGCGTGGCCCTGGCCACCCTGAAGAAGATCGGGGAGGTCGAGCACCTGTCCAGCTACTCCCTGGTGGCCGAGGGCGACTCGATCGTCCTCGCGGGCCACGATGACCACGGCACCGATCTGGTCAAACATCCTGGCCAACGAGTGATCGCCACCATGGCCGACATCCTCCAGGAGTTCGCCCCCCGAGCCGGCGTCGTGGTCCCACACCTCCTGCAGCCGAAACACCACGTCACGGTCGATCCCGAGACCCAGGGCGGACAGCCCGTGATCACGGGCACGAGGATCCCCTTCGACGCCGTCGCGGAGCTGGTCGAGGACGGCATCCCGCCGGAGCGGATCGCCGACTACTACCCCGGCGTCACCGCGGACGCCGCACGCGACGCGGCTTCCTTCGCTCTCTACGTGGACAGCTACAGCACGGGAGCGCGCGCCGCCTGATGCGGATCCTCATCGACGAGAACGTTCCCGTACAGGTGCTGGAGATGCTCAGACGGCTCCTGCCCGGCCACGAGGTCAAGCACGTCAGTGAGATCAGGTGGGCGGGTAAGAAAGATCTCGCCCTTCTCCCCGATGCCGCGAGAAAGGGCTTCGACGCCTTTTTGACCAGAGACGCCCGGCAACTGGAGGATCCGTCGGAGACGGAGGCCATCAAGAAGTCGGGCATGCACCACATCCGGTTCAGCCAGGCCCACAAGGGTATGGCGGGCCTCGGCCTGGCGATGGGCGCGGTGGTCGCGGCGATGCCGCTGATCGTCGGCGAGCTCGGTGAAGCAGACACACAGCAGCTGATCCACATCAAGGGCTTGAACCCAGTGAGCAAGCACCGGTTCGAGCGTGTGGACCCATCGGTCTCACCGCCGTCCTACTGGCCACGGTAGGCGAGCAACTCTTCCCAGGGCTTCGACGAAGACCCCGCTTCCCGCCACATACCGGACGCGGCGGAAAGCTGAGACGACTACCCGGTTCAGGGCCGGACGACGGTCCCTTGGGTGCGAAGCAGGAAGGAGGCTGCGTCAGTCGTCCGGCATATCTGGATGGTAGGAAGCTCACCCGCTCTTCTTGTCGCCTGGCTCGTCGTCCCCGAACAGACGGCGGGCTCGCTCGGCGATACAACTGGAGAGCTTCTCCGTCACCGATCCGGCCCGGTCGAGGGTCTCGTTGCCGAGGCTCATGGCGGCATCGACACCCTTCGCTCCTGTCTCGAGCGCCTTGTCCCTCGCCTCCGTGGCCGCGTCCACCCATCGCCTCGGCTGGGACGACTGATGACCGGACTCGATCCCGAGTCGCGTGTGGAAGCCGTGGACGCCGGCAGAGACGTGATTGATCGACGTGACCAGGGCCGGGGACTTGTTCGGGTTCAGCAACACCTTGGCGTTGGCCGTGCCGACAGCCGCGTTCATCCTGGCCACCAGACGCTCGGTGGTTCGCGAGATGTGTCCCAGTCGGGTCTGCCGGGCGGCCTTCAGCCCGAGACGGTGTCCGTTCAGCTCCTCCGGCGACGCGTCCAGCACCCGGTCGAGTTCGAGCACGGCAATCGCGTCCTGCAACTGGAAGCACCGGGCCAGAACGGCGAGCCACTCCCGAACCGTGGACTCAGCGTCCTTGGCCGTCGCGGCCAGGTCGCCGATCTTGGTCTTCTGTTCCATCTTCTCTGCGAGCGCGTCGAGTTGACGCAAGGCGTAAGCCTGAGTGTCCGCGATCGTCGTCGGCGCGTTCTGCACTTTCGACCACATGACGTCGTCGACCCTGCCTCTCCGCTCTCGAATGATCATGGTTTCCTCGATGACGAAGCCCACGCCGATCATGCGGGCCAACGCGGCATCCTTCTGGGCGCGAAGCACGTCGTCGACCTTCTCGTCGATCGTGGCGAGGTAGTCGGTGATCTCGGTCATGGTTTGCTGCATGGCGATCTGCGCCATGATCCCTGCCGCACCAGCAAGAATCTTCGGGTTGGTCAGAAGCGATCGCGGCGCCTTCGCGAATTCGACGAATCCTCTGATCTGGCCTTTCTGCCCCTTCAGCACACCTGTGCTACATCCTGTCTTCGCACTCTCCCTCAGCCCGTACTTCTTGACGACCTGCGCCGACTCCCGGGTCAGCTTCACCCAGCGGCCGGACTCAGCAGCGATCTCCGAGCCTGCCTGCGCGGCTGCAGCCCCGGTGCCGAAAACGGACTTGAGCCGCTGGAGTCCGAGGTCCTTCGACGGCAGCCCCTCCGAGACGAGGAAGCGTTCGACATCCGTCGGATCCCCGATGACCGCCAGTCCCTCACCGTCACTGATCAGCTGAATCTCGTTGCCCATCGCCCGCTCCCGAAGTGACTTCTCACAATTTGAAGGTGCACTGCCCTTGCACCGGCGTGGCCAGGTGTCTCAGCTGTCCGGTATACCGGTAGTGGACCACTCGTTGGCGAAGTGCTCCATCTGCTTCAAGACCAGGTCTACGGCCTCCAGGCGTCGGTCCGGCGGGTAGTTGTGCCGGGCCAGCAGGCGCTTGATGGCGCTGCGGAGGCCAGCGCGGACCGGTTCACGGGCGATCCAGTCCGGCTTGAGCTTCTTCTGCACCTCCGCGACGAGATCGCGGGCGATCCTCGCCAGGACCTCGTCACCCATGAGTTCCTGCGCCGTGCCGTGGTCGGCCACGGCGTCGTAGAAGGCGAGCTCGCGCCAGTTCAGCGGCGGGTCGAACTTCTCGCCGCGCCTGGCGTCCTCGCGTGATCACGGGCACCAATACGCAAGGAGCACACGCGCATGCAGACGGAGAGCCTGGGGGAGCGGACCCTCACCTTCTTTCCACAGTTCCTCGCCACGCTGCGCGAACGTGTGGCCCCTGATGCCACCGTCGCGGTCATCGGCGCGAGCGACGGCAAGTTCGTTCTGCCCCTCGCCGCCGCCGGCTACCACGTCGTCGCCATCGAGCGCGACGCGGTCGCCCTCCACGGAGCCGACATCCGCCTCCCGGGTGACAGCCAGGCACACGCGCTGGGTCTGATCGATCGACTGAAACTCGAAGAACTCCACTCACGCGTAGAAGTCGTTGAGGACGACTTCCTCGACGGCGCGCCCCTGGGCCTCCAGTGCGAGGCAGTCTGGACGAGCTGTTCGTGGCACTACAGTGCCAACCACCACCGCCCGCTCGCCGAGTTCGTCGACCGCATGCAGCGCCTGGTCCGCCCGGGCGGCGTGTTCGGCGCGGAGTTCATGATGCCCGTCGAAAGACGCCACCACATGATCGAGCACTACACCTCCCCCGAACGCCTGCGCCATCACTTCCTCGGCGACTGGGATGTCCTGCTCACCCTGCGCACGAGCGAGTTCACCGAGCGGCCACATGTCGGCCAGCCACGCGACCACACCCACCGCATGGGCCTGCTCATGGCAGCGCGCACATCCACCCTCACCAACCACCTCTGAGAGAAGCACCGATGAAGCACGAGTACGAGGCGAAGTTCCTGGCCGTCGACGCCGCCGGCCTCCAGGCCAAGCTGACCGCCCTCGGAGCCGTCCACGCATTCCCCCGCACCCTCCTCACCCGCAAGATCTTCGAAAACGACTCCCTGGACGGCGGTGCCTGGATCCGCCTGCGTGACGAGGGAACCCGCTCGACGCTCACCCTCAAGCAGGTCACCGACGCCACAACGATCGACGGCACCACGGAAATCGAGACCGAGGTCACCGACCTGCACGCCATGGCCGACATCCTCCGCCGGGTCGGCCTCACCGAGGTCCGCTACCAGGAGAACTACCGTGAGGAGTGGCGTCTGGGCGAGGTCGCCTTCGACTTCGACACCTGGCCCGACCTCCCCACCTTCCTGGAGATCGAAGGACCCGACGAGGCGTCGGTCCGGCAGGCCGCCGCGCTGCTGGACCTCGACTACTCCGAAGCCCGCTTCGGCAGCGTCGACGAGATCTACAAGAGCGAGGCCGGCCGCGACATCCTCGCCGAGCCCACCCTCCTGTTCTCAGACGCCGAGAAGCAGGAGGACACCGTTACGTCGGCCCTGAGCCGTTGATCACGGAGGCGCACGAGCAATGCTGACGGAAGTCGCCTCACAGCACAGCGTGATCCCCGAGGTCGCCGATTTCGCGCGGGGAGAACTGCCCGCACCGGCGGCCACCGACGACGGCAACGAGTGGATCGACGGATTCTGCTGGCTCTACTGCGGACAGCAGTGGACGCGTGTCTTGTGGATCGGTCCCGCCAGAGTCGCCGGCACCCAGGCACCGATGTACGCGTGCGGCCCCTGCATCCGCGAGCTGCAGGAACGTGTTTGGCAGTCCCTCCTCAGCAAGGACCGCCCGGCCCCCTCCCTGCGGCCGGGCGAAACCGCCGCGCCGGGACAGCCGGCCTCCGGCAGGAGGACCAGCAAGCACCGGAGCCAAGGCAGGTTCCTCCGCCGAGGGTGAGCCCCGCCCTGGTCACGCAGGTACCCGCCGTCCCCCGCGGCGAGACGCCCGTGACCAGGGCGGGTCTTGGCGTGCACGCTCTCGGCTGCGAACTGTCCGAGACGAAAGCCCGCCGCTTCCCGCTACCTGCGGCGCCGGAGACTCCGTGGTCCGCGAGGCTTTGACTACTGGGAGCGGGTGGCATCGAGCAGTAAGAGGAACCAAGGCCGGAGATAATCGGGAAGTAGATGGCATTAACCGGTAGACGCCTCACCTGTTGGTGCGTCAGAGTCAGACCTGTCGGCAGCCGATGGAGCTGGCGACGCACTCGGGGAGGAACTATGGGGCAGGATGCCCAGCAGCAATTCGTCTCGGTACCTGTGCCGAGCCAGTACGTAACGCAGGTGTACGCCTACCTTGCGGAGCTGACCGGAGTCACGGCCACTACTCCCACCGTCTCAACGTTTCCGCCGGTTAATTCCGTGACGGACGCGGCAGCGGACTTGCCTGAAGGCGACGCGCTCCCGGTCGTCGAGTGGACGGTGGAGGACTTCCGCAGGTTGGCGATCGAACCGCTGGGCTCGGTACAGACGGTCGTCCGCGTTCTCGACTTCCTGGCTGAGCAGCCCGAGACACGCGTGAGCTACACCTCGATCGCCAACCACCTGGGTGTGGAGAAGAAGAGCTTGCAGGGCAACCTCTCGGCATTCACTCGCGCCGTACGCAAGCACTACAAGCGTCGTAACTGGCCGATGACATGGGTGGAAGCTCTCACGAGCGAGCCGGGGCTCAAGTCGGAGTTCTTCTACACGATGAACGCCTCCGTCGCCGAGCGTTGGATCAGAGCTCGTGCCGCCCAGGGCTGACCCGGATGAACAAGCGGGGGAGTGAGATCAACTCACTCCCCCGCTCTCTTGTGCGCCCCTGCTAACGACGAGGCCGACCGGACTGGCTCGCACTCGGCGCAGGTGCGGCGGCTGGCAATGTGTTCCGGGTGGGCTGACCAGCGAGTGCCGTGCCGTTGGCGGTGCTGCGGCGACGGGCAGCTTCGGCCCGGCGGTTGGGCACAGAGTTCCGACTGGTGTGCTGGATGCGGGTAATCATGACGCGGGCGGGCTGGCGGGCCGTGGTCAGCTCGCGCTGAGCAGCGGCTTCGCCGAGGAGCTGGTGCGGTTGGTGACCGCGGGCCTCGGCGTCCGCGAGAACGGTAGCGAGGGCGGGCCAGGCCGGATCGGCCAGGATCCGCTCAGCCTGTTCGGGTACCGCTGCTCGTACGTCGTGGCCGGCCGCCAAGTGGCAGCAGACCGGCGAGAAGCCCTCCCCTGTCATGGTCTGGACGCCGGAACAGACCGGCGCCTTCCTCGACTTCGTCTCGGCGGACCGGCTGTACGCCATGTGGCACCTGATCGCCTTCCGCGGCCTGCGCCGAGGTGAGGCATGCGGCCAGCCATGGTCGGAGACCAACCTGGGCCGGCACTCCCTCACCGTCGCCGGTCAACTCGTCCAGGACGGGTGGGATGTCGAGGCGTCCGAACCGAAGACCGACAGCGGCTTCCGCGTCGTAGCCCTGGCCGAGGACACGGTCGGCGTCCTGGAACGGCACCGCAAGCAGCAGAAGGCGGACCGCGAGGAATGGGCATAGGCCTGGGTCGAGACCGGCCTCGTCTTCACGCAGGAAGACGGCTCCTGGCTGCACCCCGGCAAGGTCACCGACCTCTTCGAGCGACTCGTCGCAGCCTCCGGCCTCCCGCCGATCCGGCTGCACGACCTCCGCCACGGCGCGGCCACCCTCATGCTCGCCGCCGGCATCGACGTGAAAACCGTGTCGGACACCCTCGGGCACAGCGACACCCGGATCACCCGGGACATCTACCAGAGCGTCCTCCCCTACGTCGGCAAGACCGCAGCTGAGGCCACCGCCAAGCTGGTCCCGCTCCAGCGCAAGACCGAGGCCGAGAAGGCCCGCAAGGCTGCCGAGAAGGCCAGGGAGAAGGCGAAAGCCCGGGCCAAGGCGAAGAAGAAGAGCGGGCGGAAGAAGCCCAAGAGTAGGGCCCGGAGCCGCTCCTCTCACGCATCGCTCACGCAGACCGTTCCGACCGCGTCGCCATCACCCGATGCGGGCCGCCCACGCAAACCGAAAGGCCAGGTCACGCCCTATGTGACCTGGCTTCTTCGGGAGCCCCCTGTCGGATTCGAACCGACGACCTACGCATTACAAGTGCGTTGCTCTGGCCAGCTGAGCTAAGGAGGCCTGCGTCCGTGCGATCGCGGACGTGCCCGTGCAGTGTACCCAGGCCGCGGCGACCCCCTGTCGAAAATTTCCGCGAAGTTCACATGCCGCCAGGTACTGACATACGGGCGAACGGCAGGTACCGTCCTGTGCCAGTTCACTCTCGTGGACTACACCACCACCTTCCTACAACGGATCGTCCGGCACGTTCCTGCCGGTAGAAGGGGGCCCATTCACCATGGCCACTGTTACGTTCGACAAGGCGACCCGGATCTACCCGGGTTCCGAGAAGCCCGCCGTCGACGGCTTGAACATCGACATCGAGGACGGCGAGTTCCTCGTCCTGGTCGGCCCGTCCGGCTGCGGCAAGTCCACCTCGCTCCGGATGCTCGCCGGACTCGAGGACGTGAACGGCGGTGCCATCCGCATCGGTGACCGCGACGTCACGCACCTGCCGCCGAAGGACCGGGACATCGCCATGGTGTTCCAGAACTACGCGCTGTA
Organism: Streptomyces gilvus; assembly: GCF_022513565.1. Lineage (GTDB taxonomy): Bacteria > Actinomycetota > Actinomycetes > Streptomycetales > Streptomycetaceae > Streptomyces > Streptomyces gilvus. Next base: position 77,800 of record NZ_JAKWBE010000015.1, read on the forward strand.
CCCGCACATGACCGTCGCCGACAACATGGGCTTCGCCCTGAAGATCGCCGGCGTCAACAAGGCGGAGATCCGCAAGAAGGTCGAGGAGGCCGCGAAGATCCTCGACCTCACCGAGTACCTGGACCGCAAGCCGAAGGCCCTCTCCGGTGGTCAGCGCCAGCGTGTCGCCATGGGCCGCGCCATCGTGCGTGAGCCGCAGGTCTTCCTCATGGACGAGCCGCTGTCGAACCTCGACGCCAAGCTCCGTGTGTCGACCCGTACGCAGATCGCCTCGCTGCAGCGCCGTCTCGGCATCACCACCGTCTACGTCACCCACGACCAGGTCGAGGCCATGACGATGGGCGACCGCGTGGCCGTCCTCAAGGACGGTCTGCTCCAGCAGGTCGACTCCCCGCGCAACATGTACGACCGCCCGGCCAACCTCTTCGTCGCCGGCTTCATCGGCTCCCCCGCCATGAACCTGGTCGAGGTCCCGATCACCGACGGCGGCGTGAAGTTCGGCAACAGCGTCGTCCCGGTCAACCGTGAGGCCCTGAAGGCCGCGACGGACAAGGGCGACAAGACGGTGACGGTCGGTGTCCGTCCGGAGCACTTCGACATCGTCGAGGAGAACGGCGGCGCCGCCAGCGCCCTGTCGAAGGACACGGAGGACAAGCCGGCCGGTCTCGCGGTCTCCGTGAACGTCGTCGAGGAGCTCGGCGCCGACGGCTACGTCTACGGCACCGCCGAGGTCGGCGGCACCACCAAGGACCTCGTCGTCCGCGTCGAGGGCCGCCGGGTGCCGGAGAAGGGCTCCACGCTGCACGTCGTGCCGCGGCCGGGCGAGACCCACGTGTTCTCGACCTCCACCGGTGAGCGCCTCACCGACTGAGACGACTGACGTCTCGCAAAACCACCAGCCCGGGTGAATTCGCCCAGGTTGACGCGAAGGGCCCCGCAACCTGCTGCGGGGCCTTTTTCGTTGTCGACAAATACCCCCGCAGACCGGTCATTTCGAGCGGTGTACGTCAACCCCGTACCCGGAAGGGGCCACCAGTTCATCCCCCGAACCGGTGACTAAATGTCGCCAAATCAGTACTGAACGCTACCCTCACTCGCGTGAAGCACTCCACTACCCCTCAGACGCGACGCGGCCGGGGCCCCGCCCGCCGGGTCGGCCGCACCCTCGCCCTCGTCCTGCCCGTCCTTCTGGTGCTGTCCGGGACCCTCGCGGTCACCCGGGTCAACTGGACGGGAAGCCCGTCCGGCTCGGTGCTCACCGCCTCCGACGCGATCGCCGACGCCAAGGGTGCCGCACCGGTCCACCGGGCCCCGCAGGACGTGCTGCGGGACCAGCTCCTCGCCGAACTGCAGGACAGGAACCCGGGCGTGGTCCTCACGCACCTCCAGGAGGCCGTGAACGGGCGCCCCTCGCTCGCCGGGCACTGCTACTCCATCGCCCGCGCCCTGGGCCGTGCCGCGGCCCGCATGTACGGGCCGGTGCGGGCACAGTCGTACGCCCGCCCGGTCTGTGACACGTCTTTCGCAACGGGAGTCGCAGCCCCCCAGAACTGACCCACCCACCACCCCACTTCCCCGCCCCCCACGCTGCCCGATCCGGCGTGGTCCCGACCCCACACCGACTGTTCCAGCAAGGGGTCCACAACGGCCGACCCGAGCATCACCGACCCCACGCCCGCGAACTCGGGACCGACTGGTCGCGCATCCGCCGGGCCCGCCCCCCGGGCCCGCATCGGCCGACCCACCATCGGCCGGGTTCACGCCCACCGTCCCACGCCCGCGGGTTCCGGGGTCTGCCGGTCCAGCGCTCCCGGGTCCGCACCGGCTGGTCCAGCGTCAGCCGGGCTCACGCCCGCGGGTTCGGGATGGGCCGGTCCCGCATTCACCGGCTCCGCCCCGGTTTCGCGCCCACCAGTCCAGCATCGACCGGCTTCACGGCGGCCAGTCCCGCACCCACCGGGCCCCGGCTCGGGGTCGGCCAGCCCCGCATCCGTCAGATTCGCCCCGGGCTCGCGCAGGCCAGTCCGCGCCCGCCGGTCCCACGCCCGCCGTATCCCCGGCGGCCCGTCCCGCACCCACCGGTCCCCGCCCGCGTCCGTCGCGTTCGGAGGACGGTAACGGGTGGTTAAGGAACGGTTCCCGGGGTCGGCCAGGGCCGGGAGGCCCCGTACAGTGCGGGCATGACCCATCCGAACGCCGCTTCCCGCCCCGTTCAAGCCGTCGTCCTGGCCGGAGGCCAGGGCTCGCGGCTGCGTCCGTACACCGATGACCGGCCCAAGCCGATGGTCGAGATCCCCGGCACGGGAACGCCGATCATCGGCCATCAGCTCGTCTGGCTGGCCGAGGAGGGCGTCACGGACGTCGTCGTCAGCTGCGGGCACCTCGCCGAGGTGCTGGAGAACTGGCTGAAGTCGGCGGATCTGCCGGTACGGGTGACGACGGTCGTGGAGAGCGTGCCGCTCGGCCGCGGCGGCGGCCTGAAGTACGCCGCCTCGCACCTCCCCCACCCCGACAAGCCCTGGTACGCCACCAACGGCGACATCTGGACCCGCTTCTCCCTGCGGGACATGGCCGACTTCCACACCGAGCGGGACGCGGTGGCCACCCTGGCCCTGGCGCGTCCGCGCATCCCCTGGGGCGCGGTGCAGACGGACGGCTTCGGCCACGTCACGGACTTCATCGAGGCCCCGCCCTCCACGTTCGAGATCAACGCGGGCGTGTACGTCTTCTCGCCGGAGTTCGCCGAGCTGCTGCCGGAGCGCGGGGACCACGAGCGGACGACCTTCCCCCACCTGGCCCGGGAACTGCGCCTGGCGGGCTTCCCGATCCCCCAGGGAGCCTACTGGCGGGCCATCGACACGGCGAAGGACCTGACGGAGGCGGCGAGGGAACTGGGCGACCTGGGACGCTGAGAACGCGTCCGCCGGCGCCGTACGACCGAGGGGTCCCGCACAGTCGTCTGTGCGGGACCCCTTCGCATGGGCCAGGAGGTTCAGCCGGTGGGCTCGCCCACAATGTCGCCCACCGGCCTGGTTACCCCAACAGGCCGCCGACCAGGCCCGGTTGGCCGGAGGAGCCGCCGGAGCCGGTGCCGCTGCCGGAGCCGGTGCCGCCGCCCGTCGAACCGCCCGACGTGGGACCGGAGCTGGTGCTGGGGGCGCCGCCGCCGGAGGGGGCGGAGTGGTGGGGCATGGTCTGGCCCGCCGTGCCCTGGGTCTGGCTGGGCACGCCGCCCGTCACGGTGCTGCTCGGGGTCGTCGCCGCGCCCGACGGCGTGGACCGGCTGGTCGCGCCGTGGGTGGGCGAGTGGGAGGCGGACGGTGACTGCTCGTGCCGCTCGCCCGGCTCCTGCGGGAGCGGGGAGCCCGGCAACTGGTTGCGCGGCGCCTCACCGGGGCCCGGCACGACCACCCGGCCGGCGTCACGGACCGCGCCGCCGAGCAGGGAGCCGACGAGGAGCGTGAGGCCGACGGTGACGGCCGTGACGAGCGCGCCGCGGCGCAGGACGTAACGGCGCAGCTCCCAGATGTCGGAGCGGGGTCCGAGACGGCGCCAGGCGCGGCCCGCGATGCGGCCGTCGACGGAGTAGACGGGGGCGCCGGCGATGATCAGCGGGGACCAGGCGGCGAGGTAGATGATGTCGGGGGCGTCGTAGGCGGGGACGGTCTTCCAGCTGACGGTGACGATGAGCGCGGCGGAGAGCAGCGCGCCGAGGACGGCGGCCACCCGCTGCCAGCAGCCGAGGACCGTCAGGACGCCGACGATCACCTGCGCGAAGGCGATGACCAGGCCCGAGCCGACGGGGTGGTGCAGGGCGAACTGGCGCAGTGGCTCGGCGACTTCCCAGGGGTGCAGGGTGTTGAGCCACTTGACCATGGAGCCGCGCTTGCCGCCGTCGAAGTAGACGGGGTCGCACAGCTTGCCCATGCCGGCGTAGATCGAGATGAAGCCGAGGAAGATGCGCAGCGGGAGGAGGACCACGCCCAGGTTCATGCGGCGGCCCGGGTAGTACGCGTGCCGGGCGGGGTCGTCGCCGTGCCGCCGGGAACGCTGCTCCTCGGCCTCGTCCGGCTCGAAGTCCGCGTCGCCGTACGGGGGTTCCTCGTCGTAGGCGCTGCCCACCGTGCGCATGGGGGGCAGCAGGCGCGTGCCGCCCGTGTCCTCGTAGCTGCGCTGGGCGCCGACCGTCGGGGTCGCGACGTTCCGGTCCAGCTCGTCGTAGATCCCGTCGTACGTGGGGCCGGTGTCGACGCGCGGGATGACCTGGGTGGCGCCGGCGTCGGCGGAGGGGTCCTCGTCGCGCCGGACGCCGGCCCGCACGGCCTGGAGCAGGCGGTGGGCGCCGGTGTCGTCGGGGGCGGACCTGCCGCTCCACACGACCGGCCGGCGGCGGGCCGCCGGCACGCCGCCCGCGGGCATCCGGGTCGTGTCCTCGCCGACGCTCAAGTGCCGTGCGATCCGCGGGTGTTGGGCGCGCGTCGACGCGCCGAGCTGCACGCGGAAGCTGGCGTGATTGACGATGATCTGCGCCGGATCGCTCGGCACCTTCACCATGCTCAGCGCGGGAGCGTCGTCGAATCCGGAATCGAATCGCGACGAGCGGTCCCCCGTGGGTGTGCGGGGTGTTCTGGTGTCCACACTCATCTAACCGAGTGACGTGTGCTTAGGACACTGCTTTGACCCGCCGGATGTGTCCGGACCCCGTCAAGCTTGCCCCGGACGCCCAGATTGACCCGCACGGGTGAAGACGGGCACGCGTGTTCAAGCCCGTCGGCGTGCGGCCTCGTAGAGCACAATCCCTGCGGCCACACCCGCGTTGAGCGACTCGGCCCCGCCCGGCATCGGGATCCGGACGCGGAAGTCGCAGGTTTCGCCGACCAGGCGGGACAGGCCCTTGCCCTCGCTGCCGACCACGATCACGACCGGGCCCTGAAGGGCCTCCAGCTCACCGATCTCGTGCTCGCCGTCGGCGGCGAGGCCGACGATCACGATGCCCGCCTTCTTGTACGCCTCCAGGGCGCGGGTCAGGTTCGTGGCGCGGGCGACGGGCGTACGGGCGGCCGTACCGGCCGACGTCTTCCACGCGCCGGCCGTCATCCCGGCCGCACGCCGCTCGGGTACGACGACGCCGTGGCCGCCGAACGCGGACACGGACCGGACGACGGCGCCGAGGTTGCGCGGGTCGGTGACCCCGTCGAGCGCGACGATCAGCGGGTCCTCGCCCTCGTCGTAGGCGGCGTCGGCCAGGTCCTCGGGGTGCGCGTACTCGTAGGGCGGGACCTGGAGCACGAGCCCCTGGTGGTTGAGCCCGTTGGTCATCCGGTCGAGCTCGGGGCGCGGGGCCTCCATGAGGTTGATGCCGCCGCGCTCTGCGGCGAGCTGCAGCGCCTCGCGCACGCGCTCGTCGTTGTCGATGAACTGCTGGACGTAGAGGGTGGAGGCCGGTACGCCCTCGCGCAGCGCCTCGACCACCGGGTTGCGGCCGACGACCAGCTCGGAGGACGACTTGCCGCCACGGCCGCGGGGCGCGGGACGGCGCGCGGTCTGCTTCGCCTTGGCCGTGGCGACGCGGTTCTTCTTGTGGCCCTTGCGCATCTCGGCGGGCGGGGTCGGTCCCTTGCCCTCGAGGCCCTTGCGACGCTGGCCGCCACTGCCGACCTGCGCGCCCTTCTTGCCGGACATGCGGCGGTTGTTCGCGGCCATGACCTACCTGTCTGTCGTGAAAGTCGTACGTACGTCTGTGAAGTGTGCCGCCCGGAGGGCCGGGCGGCACAATCGATCTTCTGCTCGGCGCCCCGGACTCAGCGCGGGCCGAGGCTCCAGCGCGGGCCCTGCGGGCTGTCCTCGATCGACAGTCCCGACTGGCCGAGCTGGTCGCGGATGGCGTCCGCGGTGGCCCAGTCCTTGCGGGACCGGGCGGCCTCGCGCTGGTCGAGGACCATACGGACCAGGGTGTCGACGACACCGTGCAGGTCCTCGCCCCGGTCCGCCTCACCGGCCCAGTGCGCCTCGAGCGGGTCCAGGCCGAGGACACCGAGCATGGCCCGGACCTCGGCGAGGCGGGCCACCGCGGCTTCCTTGTCGTCGGCCGCGAGCGCGGAGTTGCCCTGCCGGACGGTGGTGTGCACGACGGCGAGCGCCTGTGGGACGCCCAGGTCGTCGTCCATCGCCTCGGCGAAGGCGGGCGGCACCTCGGCGGACGGCTCCACCGGACCGGCCTTCTCCACGACCCGCTGGATGAAGCCCTCGATCCGCGCGAACGCCGACTCGGCCTCGCGCACCGCGTCCTCGCTGTACTCGATCATCGAGCGGTAGTGCGGGGTGCCGAGGTAGTAGCGCAGCACGATGGGCCGCCAGCGCTTGGTCATCTCGGAGACCAGCACGGAGTTGCCGAGCGACTTGGCCATCTTCTCGCCCGCGATGGTCACCCAGGCGTTGTGCAGCCAGTACCGCGCGAAGTCGTCGCCGTAGGCCTTGGCCTGGGCGATCTCGTTCTCGTGGTGGGGGAAGATCAGGTCGATGCCGCCGCCGTGGATGTCGAAGGCGCTGCCGAGGTACTTGTGCGCCATCGCCGAGCACTCCAGGTGCCAGCCGGGACGGCCCGGCCCCCAGGGCGTCGGCCAGGTCGGCTCGCCCGGCTTCGCCGTCTTCCACATCGCGAAGTCGCGCGGGTCCCGCTTGCCGGTCTCGCCCTCGCCCGACGGCTGGAGCAGGTTGTCCAGCTCCTGCCGGGACAGCTCCAGGTACTGCGGGAAGGACCGCACGTCGAAGTAGACGTTGCCGTCCGCCTCGTAGGCGTGACCGCGCTCGATGAGCCGCTGCATCATCTCGACCATCTCGGTCACGTGCCCGGTCGCCCGCGGTTCGTACGTGGGCGGCAGGCAGCCGAGCGCGGTGTAGCCGTCGTTGAACGCCCGCTCGTTCTCGTAGCCGATCGACCACCACGGGCGGTTCTGCTCGTGGCTCTTGGCGATGATCTTGTCGTCGATGTCCGTGACGTTCCTGATGAACGTCACGTCATAGCCGCGGTAGTCGAACCAGCGGCGCAGGATGTCGAAGTTGAGGCCCGAGCGGATGTGCCCGATGTGCGGTGCGGCCTGCACGGTGGCACCACAGAGGTAGATCGAGACACAGCCCGGCTTGAGCGGGGCGAAGTCACGGATCTGCCGGGCGCTGGTGTCGTACAGGCGAATAGTCACGAGACCTAGGGTAGTGGGCCGGAGGGTATGCGTGGAGCGGTCCCTTTGTTTACCCCTCCCGCACCACGAGCGCCGTCGCCACCGCCATGAGGCCTTCGCCCCGGCCGGGGAATCCCAGGCCGTCCGTCGTCGCTCCCGACACCGACACCGGGGCTCCGGCCGCCTCGGAAAGGATCTTCTGCGCCTCGTCGCGCCGCTTGCCGATCTTCGGGCGGGGGCCCACGACCTGGACGGCGATGTTGCCGATGCGGAAGCCCGCCCCGCGGACGATGCGGGCGGCCTCCGTCAGCAGGGTCACCCCGGACGCGCCGGACCACTCCGGGCGGCCGGTGCCGAAGTGCTGTCCCAGGTCACCGAGCCCGGCGGCGGAGAACAGGGCGTTGCACGCGGCGTGCGCGACGACGTCCGCGTCGGAGTGGCCGGCCAGGCCCGTCCCCTCGCCCTCCCACTTCAGGCCGGCGCACCACAGTTCGCGGCCCTCCTCGAAGGCGTGGATGTCGGTGCCGATGCCGACCCGGGGCAGGGGCGGAAAGGTCTCAGAAGCCATCGTTCAGCCTCCTGCGGGCCAGGACCGCCTCCGCGAGGACCAGGTCCAGCGGGCGGGTGACCTTGAAGGCCTCCTCGTGCCCTGGGACGAGGAGCACCGTGTGCCCGAGCCGCTCCACCATGCTCGCGTCGTCGGTGACGTCCTCGGTGACCTCCTCGTGGGCCCTGACCAGCGTGGCCCGGTCGAAACCCTGCGGTGTCTGCACGGCCCGCAGCCGCGCGCGGACCGGGGTGGCCACGACGGGCTCCGGGTCCCCGGCGACCGGCGCGGGCTCGACCTCCTTGACGGTGTCGGCGAGCGGCAGCGCCGGTACGACGGCCGGGGCGCCGTCCCGTACCGCCTCGATCACCGCGTCCACCGTGTCGACCGGCACCAGCGGCCGGGCGGCGTCGTGGACCAGCACGATGTCGTAGTCCGGCGGCAGCGCGTCGAGGCCGAGCCGCACGGACTCCTGACGGGAGTCGCCGCCGGGGACCACCAGGAAGTCCGTCCGCTCGGGCAGCGCGTGCGCGTCGAGGAGGGACTTGACCTCGGCGGCGCCGTCGGGCGGGGCCACGACGACGACCAGGGAGACCGCGCGGGACGCGGCCATCGCCCGCACCGCGTGGATGAGCATGGGGGTGCCCCCCAGCGCACGGAGCGCCTTGGGGGCGCCCGGCCCGAGGCGTACGCCCCGGCCGGCGGCCGGAATCACGGCCGCGGTGCGGGTTTCCGAGCGGGTATCCGAGCGGGCCTCCGTGCGGGCTTGGGCGGGCGAAGGGCGCGATTCGTCAGACATCGGTTCCTGTCAGGTTTGTGTGCTCGACCTACGTGGGTATGGCCTGGGAAGTGCCGGGCGCGACGCCTTGACCGGACCCTTCCGTGACACTGGTCGAGCCTGCTGCCCGGGCCCGGCACGCCAAGTATCGGGGGAACCCCCCGAGGTTTTACGTACGTACGGCGTCCGAGTACGAACATGCCGCAGCGCCCGGCGACAGTGGAGATGTCATCGGGCACCGCGGCATTTCGATGTACTGAGTGCTGAAGCGGGCTGGCACGCCTGCGTCAGTCGTTCAGGACGCGAGGACCTCGTCGAGCAGAGCCTCGGCCTTGTCCTCGTTCGTGTTCTCCGCGAGGGCGAGCTCGCTCACCAGGATCTGGCGGGCCTTGGCGAGCATGCGCTTCTCACCGGCGGAGAGTCCGCGCTCGCGCTCACGACGCCACAGGTCACGCACGACTTCCGCGACCTTGATGACATCGCCGGAGGCGAGCTTCTCCAGGTTTGCCTTGTATCGACGCGACCAGTTCGTGGGCTCCTCGGCGTACGGCGCGCGCAGCACCTCGAAGACCCGGTCCAGCCCGTCCTGACCGACCACATCACGTACGCCGACGAACTCCGCATTGTCCGCTGGCACACGTACCGTCAGGTCACCCTGGGCGACCTTCAGCACCAAGTAGGTCTTGTCCACGCCTTTGATCTGGCGAGTTTCGATGGCCTCGATCAGCGCGGCCCCGTGATGGGGATAGACCACGGTGTCGCCAACCTTGAACGTCATGTGACAGGTACCCCTTCCGTGGCTATCCAGGGTAACACGGAAACCGGCGGTTCTGAATGGCGTTTTCGCAGGTCAGGGCATATCTCGGGGCTTGACAACAGCAACAGGAACGTGCTTCGCCCACTCACTGGAAGAAGGTATTCGCAGGTCGGAGCCGCTCTCCGGCCGAGGTGAAACGCGTACGTTACACACATCCGGAGCCCCCTCCAAGCGGGCGAACGTCCGCATATGTCCGGTTCCGGATGTGCGACTTCCGCTACTCCGTTCGGTGGCGTGAGTCGCTTCCGTATCGATTCCGGAATTGATCACGGGGGCCGGCCGGGCGGCCCGTGATCCATTTCCGGGAACGGCTCCGCATTCCTTCACGCAAAATTTGCGCGCCCGTGCCTGGCGTATGCCGGACGCGGTTATGTGAATGCCGGACGAGCTCCCTCGACTACCCCCTGCCGAGGGAAGCGGAGGGCTTGGGGGAGGGTCGGGTGCGGTGGCCTGGGAACGGCTCGGTAACCTAAGGCCGCTGACAGACACTTAGGGCGGCTTTATGGCCGCCACGCTCGAGTCAAGGAGTTGCCGCCGCCGTGAGCAGCAGCCTTCGACGCGGCGCTCTCGCCGCCGCCGCCATCGCAGTCTCGATCGCCTCGCTCTCCGCGTGCGCCGCCGGCAGTGACGCCCAGACACTGCAGGTCAAGCCGGACAACGCGGCCGTCACGGTCGGTGACATCAAGGTCCAGAACGCGCTGGTCATCACCCAGCCCGACATCCAGGCGACCGGTCCCGCCGTGATCTCCGCGACCCTCTTCAACAACGGTGACACCGCGCAGACCGTGGACTCCATCACCCTCCCCAACGTCAACCAGACCGCCGAGCTCAGGCCGGCCAAGGGCAACGGCCAGCTCGTCGTCCCGGCGCACGGCTCCCTGATCATCGGCGGCAAGGGCAACGCCAGCGCCTCCCTGCCCAACGGGCGCGAGGCCGTCCAGGACGGCAGCGTCCGCAAGGTCACCTTCACCTTCAGCAAGACCGGTGACGTGAGCCTGCGCGCCTTCGTGGTCCCGGCGGCGAGCTACTTCAGCAAGTGGGGCCCGAGCGCGGTTCCGACGACCACGCCGTCCGCCAGCCCGAAGCCGACCAAGAGCACGACGGCGTCCCCGAACCCGTCCGCCTCGAAGACGACGACGCCGCCCACGGCCAACCCCACCAGCGCGGCCTCCGCGAGCGCGACGGCCACCGGCCACTGAGCAGTCGTACGCCGAAGGGCGGGACCTCTCCGAGAGGTCCCGCCCTTCGTCCGTATATACGGGCCATACGGTGGCTCAAGGCTCGAACGTACGGTGGCTTACGGCTCGAACTTGTAACCGAGACCCCGAACCGTCACCAGGTACCGCGGTGCGCCCGGGTCGGGCTCGATCTTGGCGCGCAGGCGCTTGACGTGGACGTCGAGGGTCTTGGTGTCGCCCACGTAGTCGGCGCCCCAGACGCGGTCGATCAGCTGCATACGGGTCAGGACGCGGCCGGCGTTGCGCAGCAGCATCTCGAGCAGGTCGAACTCCTTGAGGGGCAGGTCGACCTTGGAGCCGGAGACCGTGACCACATGGCGGTCCACGTCCATCCGGACCGGCCCGGCCTCCAGGGCGGCCGGGGTGACCTCCTCGGGCTCGCCGCGGCGGCGCAGGACGGCCCGGATACGGGCGACGAGCTCACGCGACGAGAAGGGCTTGGTGACATAGTCATCGGCTCCTATCTCCAGGCCGACGACCTTGTCGATCTCGCTGTCCTTGGCGGTCACCATGATCACCGGGACGTTGGAGCGGCCGCGCAGCTGGCGGCACACCTCCGTACCGGGCAGACCCGGCAGCATCAGGTCGAGGAGGACGAGGTCGGCGCCGTTGCGCTCGAACTCGTCGAGTCCGTCGGGGCCCGTGGCCGCGATGGCGACCTCGAAGCCCTCCTTGCGGAGCATGTACGACAGGGCGTCGGAGAAGGACTCCTCGTCCTCGACGACGAGCACTCGGGTCACGGAAGGACCTCCGGGGCGGGAAGCGGTTCGTACGGGGATGACTGGGGGGTGGATTCGCCGGCCTCGTCGTCGAGGTCGCCGAGATCGGGGTGCTGCTGGGCGCGGTCTCGGGCCGCGCCCGCCTCCGGCAGCCGCAGAGTGAACGTGGAGCCCTGGCCTTCGGCGCTCCACACCGTGACCTCCCCGCCGTGCGAGGCGGCCACATGCTTGACGATCGCGAGCCCCAGGCCCGTACCACCGGTGGCACGGGAGCGGGCGGGGTCGACGCGGTAGAAGCGCTCGAAGACGCGCTCCTTGTCCTTCTCGGAGATACCGATTCCCTGGTCGGTCACGGCGACCTCGATCAGGTCACCGCCGGGCGCGGTCACCCGACGGGCGGCTATGCCCACACGGGTACGGGCCGGCGAGTAGTTGACGGCGTTCTCGACGAGGTTGCCGAGCGCGGCCGCGAGCTGGCCGCGGTTGCCCCACACATGCAGGTCGGCGGTGCCGCCCGCGGCCATGGTGATCTGCTTGGTGCCGGCCTGGTGGCGGCAGCGGTCGATGGCCTCGGCGACCAGCTCGTCGACGCGGACGGGCTCGGCGTCCTCCAGCGGGTCGTCGTTCTGCACCCGGGAGAGGTCGATGAGCTCCTGGACCAGGTTGGTCAGGCGGGTGGCCTCTATCTGCATGCGTCCGGCGAAGCGCTCGACGGCCTCCGGGTCGTCGGAGGCGTCCATGACGGCCTCGGACAGCAGGGAGAGCGCGCCGACCGGTGTCTTCAGCTCATGGCTGACGTTCGCGACGAAGTCACGCCGCACCGCCTCGATCCGCCGGGCCTCGGTCAGGTCCTCGACCAGGAGCAGCACCAGCCGCGATCCGAGGGGCGCCACGCGCGCGGAGACGGCCAGTGCCTCGCCCCGTCCGGTGCCGCGCCGGGGCAGATCCAGCTCCACCTGCCGTATCTCCCCGTCCCTGCGGGTGTCCCGGGCCATCTGCAGCATCGGCTCGACGGAGAGCCGGCCGCCGCGCACCAGTCCCAGGGCGTACGCCGCCGAGCTGGCCTTGACCACGGTGTCCGCCTCGTCCAGTACGACGGCCGAGGACCGGAGCACCGACAGGACGGTGTCCACACCCGGCGGAAGCACCGGGTCGGTGTGCAGGGAGGTGCGGGTGGGGCGCTTCTGCTCCCGCTCGCTCCAGCGGAACGCCAGCATGGCGATGACGCCGGTGAGCACCCCGGCGATCGCTGCCGCTGCGGCGACCGCCGCGTTCACGTCCATGCAAACAGGTTAAGCAGGGGGTACGACATCCCCACAGCCGTCGAGGTGCGAGCTCGAACACTCGTCGCCCAGAGTTCACCTTGGAGCCAGGGATGGTTCATTTGGGGTGACGGAAACCGACGCGTTCGAGCCGGATCGTGGGAGCGTGGGGTTCACAGGACCGGTTTCGCGGCCGGTTCTCATCCCCGGAATCCCCGAGGCAGACGTGCAGACGTGCATACGTAAGAGAGGGACCCCTGATGCGGGACGCGTACCACGAGGAACTTGACTCGATCGGTGACGGTCTGGTGGACATGGCCCGGCTGGTCGGGTCGGCGATCGGACGCGCCACGACCGCCATCCTCGACACCGACCTCAAGCTGGCCGAGAGCGTGATCGAGGGCGACCAGAAGGTCGACGAACTGCAGCACGACCTGGAGGCGCGGGCCATAGCCCTCCTCGCCCGTCAGCAGCCGGTGGCGACCGACCTGCGGATCGTCGTGACCTCGCTGAGGATGTCCGCGGACCTGGAGCGCTCGGGCGACCTGGCCCAGCACGTGGCGAAGCTCGCCCGGCTGCGCTTCCCGGAGCGGGCGATTCCGCACGACCTGCACGCGACCATCCTGGAGATGGGCCAGCTCGCGCAGCGGCTGATGGCGAAGGCGGCGGAGGTGATCATCACCAAGGACGTCGACCTCGCGATGCAGCTGGAGCAGGACGACGACGAGATGGACCTCCTGCACCGCACGCTCTTCCAGCACCTGCTGGACGACCGCTGGAAGCACGGCATCGAGACGGCGGTGGACGTCACCCTCCTCGGCCGCTACTACGAGCGCTTCGCCGACCACGCGGTGGCCGTCGCCAAGCGCGTGGTGTTCCTGGTCACGGGCGAACACGCCGACGACCTCCAGACCGACATCCAGCCGGAGATCCAGCCGGTGGCGGGGGTCGAGGGGGCGTAGGCGCCGGAGGCCCTGGCGTGTGACGGGGGTCGAGGGAGCCCGGGTGGTCGAAGTCCTGGCCGGTGGCGGGGGCCCAGGAGGTTCCAGGCCACCGGGGAGCCGGGCAGCCCGGAGCGAGGGGGCGTATGCGGCGGTGTTCGATGGAGTGCGGGGGCTTCGGGGGGCGTGGTGGCGCCTCCGTGCGCCGTTGATGCGACCGCCGCGGTGGGCATGCAATGGGTGAGGCAGCAGTCCTGCCCAGGCCCGAGCCTCCAGGAGGACCCATGGCCGAAGCCCCTACCACGCCCGACCCGACGCAGGAGCGCGAGACGGAGCAGCCCGCCGACATCAAGAGCCTCCCGCTCGTCGGCGCGTGCGGCTGCGGCTCGGGCTGCGGCTGCGGGTGCCAGTCGGGCGGCCCCTGTCAGTGCGGTTGAGGCGTACATCCACGTAGGCCCCGGTGCCCCCGCGCCCCGGGGCCCGCGTCATGGTCGAGGCCCCCTCCGCGGAAGCGGTCCAACGCATCCGCACCCCGCAGACGAAGGGACCCCAGAGGCCGAGTCCCCATTCTTTGACCATCGTTGACCCCCTTTTGCCCCTGCCGTCACCCCCGTCACTTACGCTCGGGCAATTCCCCAGTTCAGGGGCTCTTTTCGTTCCGGGGGTTCGAAACCACCGTGCGCATACGCACTCTTCCGGCCGCGACGGCGCTCGCGGTCCTCTTCAGCTCCGCCGCGCTCGCGCTGACATCCGCCGCGCCCGCGCTGGCCGACTCCAGCACCATCCTGCCGGTCACCTCGACCGGCGACGTCGTCGTGGACGGCGTACACCAGCGGGTCTTCATCAGCGACCCGAAGGACGGAAAGGTCGTCGCGACCGACTACAGCGGCCAGGTCGTCGGCACGATCGGCTCGCTGCCCGGCGTCCGAGGCCTCGAACTGTCCGCCGACTCCGGCACCTTGTACGCGGCCGTCGAGGACGCCGACGCGATCGTCTCCATCGACACCGCGACCGCCACCGAGGCCCACCGCTACCCGACGGGCACCGGCAGCCAGCCCGAGTACCCGGCGCTGGCCGGCGGCAAGCTCTGGTTCGGCTACGCCGGCCAGGGCACCGGCAACATCGGTTCGCTCGATCTGAGCGGCACCGACCCGGTCGTCACGCTCCACCAGGACACCACCAGGAACTGGAGCTACGCCCCGATCCTGGGCTCCTCGGCCGGCGCCCCGAACACGATCGTCGCGGGTGCCCCGAGCCAGAGCCCGGTGGAACTCGCCGTGTACGACGTCTCGTCGGGCTCCGCGGACCGCACCGCCTACGCCTTCGACCCGGGCAACAGCAGCAACCTCAGCGACCTCGCCGTCACACCGGACGGCAAGGACGTCGTCACGGCCAGCGGGTCCCCGGGCGAGCACGAGGCGTTCAGGCTCTCCGACCTCTCGCAGGACGGCGGCTATCCCACCACCTCCTACCCGAACGCGGTCGACATCGCCCCGGACGGCACGGTCGCCGCGGGCACCTTCTCCTGGTACGCGCCCGACGTCCACGTCTTCGAGCCGGGCGCCTCCACGCCGGTACGGGAGTACGACTTCCCCAACACCGGTACCAGCAGCGGCGCCGACACCCTCGCCGCGGCGGGGCTGGCCTGGGCGCCGGACGGGAGCAGGCTGTTCGCGGTGTCGTACAACGACGCGGACGTCTACTCCCTCCGCGTCCTCGACGACCCGACCAAGGCGGCGACCACCCTCACCGCGACCGCGCCGGCCACCGCGCCCCGCGCCAAGTCCCTCTCGGTCACGGGCACGTTGACCTCGGACACGGCCTTCCCGTCCGGTACGACGGTCTCCGTCAGCCGCACCGACGACGAGTCCCCGGCCGGGAAGCCGCTCGGTACGGCGACGGTGGCCGCCGACGGCTCGTACGCCTTCGCCGACGCCCCTCCTGCGGGCGGCAAGGTGACGTACACCGTCACCTACGCGGGCGACGCCGACCACGCGGGCGCCACGGCCACGAGCACGGTGGACGTCACCAAGACGGCGACGTCGCTGACGCTGAACAACAACGGCAAGGTGTACGCGTACGACACCGCGGTGAAGTTCACCGCGCACCTGGGGACGACGTACAAGAACCGCACGGTCGCCCTGTACGCGGACCCGTACGGCGCCGACAAGCCCAACAAGCTGATCAAAACGGGGACGGTCGACTCGTCGGGAAACCTCTCCGCCACGCTCACCCTGACCCGGGACACCAAGCTGACGGCCAGGTTCACCGGCGACACCCGCACCGCCGCCGCGACGGCCACCAGCACGGTCGGCACCCAGGTCCACGTCTCGACCGCGCTGAGCGGCTACTACAAGAGCCGGTCGGCCTGGGGACAGACGTACCGCGTCTACCACAAGTCCAAGGATCCGGCCTTCGCCACGGCCATGACCGCCTACCCCGGCCGCAAGTACGAGGTGGAGGTCCAGGGCTTCTACCAGGGCGCCTGGCGCACGACCCACACGGAGTTCCTCGCCCTGGACTCCTCCGGCAAGGACACCCTGGTCCTCACCGGCACCCCACCCACAGGCATCCGCTTCCGCATCCGCTCGTCCTACGTCGACACAAAGTCAGGCGACAACGTCAACTCGACGACCCACGGCTCCTGGAAGTACCTGATCTTCACCACCTGACCTGACCCCCGTCACACGGAACAAGCCCCCTGCCCGCGCGAAATCCGCAGGCAGGGGGCTTCTTCGTGGGCGGTTACTTCTTCTTGCCCTGGTTCTTCACTGCCTCGATCGCCGCTGCCGCCGCCTCCGGGTCGAGGTAGGTGCCGCCCGGGGTCAGGGGCTTGAAGTCGGGGTCGAGTTCGTAGGAGAGGGGGATGCCGGTCGGGATGTTCAGGCCCGCGATGTCCGCGTCCGAGATGCCGTCCAGGTGCTTGACCAGGGCGCGGAGGCTGTTGCCGTGGGCGGCGACGAGGACCGTGCGGCCGGCGAGGAGGTCGGGGACGATGCCGTCGTACCAGTACGGGAGCATGCGGATGACGACGTCCTTCAGGCACTCCGTGCGGGGGCGGAGCTCCGGCGGGATCGTCGCGTAGCGGGGGTCGGCGGACTGGGAGAACTCCGTGCCGTCCTCGAGCGGCGGCGGCGGGGTGTCGTAGGAGCGGCGCCACAGCATGAACTGCTCCTCGCCGAACTCGGCGAGGGTCTGCGCCTTGTCCTTGCCCTGGAGGGCGCCGTAGTGGCGCTCGTTCAGGCGCCAGCTGCGGTGGACCGGGATCCAGTGGCGGTCGGCGGCCTCGAGGGCCAGCTGTGCCGTGCGGATCGCCCGCTTCTGGAGGGACGTGTGGACCACGTCGGGGAGAAGGTCGGCGTCCTTCAGGAGCTCGCCACCGCGGACTGCCTCCTTCTCGCCCTTCTCGTTGAGGTTGACGTCCACCCAGCCGGTGAACAGGTTCTTCGCGTTCCACTCGCTCTCGCCGTGGCGGAGGAGGATCAGCTTGTACGGTGCGTCGGCCATGGGTCAGAGCGTAATCCACGGGTTCGTCCCGCCGTGTGGCTGCCCGAAGGCCGGACAGTTGACCGCATCTGCTAATTGAGTGGCTCGCGCCCGCCCGGCACTCGTAAGTTGTCCTTGCCGTCAGTGACACTTACATCCGTGGGGGATCCGCCATGCCCGTCGCCAGTCTGAGACGTGCCGCCCGTGAGACCGTCTCGGGACTCCCCCGCGAGTTCTGGTGGCTGTGGACCAGCACCCTCGTCAACCGGCTCGGCTCCTTCGTCGCCACCTTCATGGCGCTGTACCTGACACTCGACCGCGGGTACTCCGCCTCCTACGCCGGTCTCGTCGCCTCGCTGCACGGCCTCGGCGGGGTCGTCTCGTCGCTGGGCGGCGGGGTGATGGCCGACCGGCTCGGGCGGCGGCCCACCCTGCTCGTCGCCCAGTCCGCCACCGCCGCCTCCGTCGCCCTGCTCGGCTTCGTGCACGACCCGGTCGCGATCGCCGCCGTCGCCTTTCTCGTCGGCATGGCCTCCAACGCCTCCCGGCCCGCCGTGCAGGCGATGATGGCCGACATCGTGCGGCCCGAGGACCGGATACGGGCCTTCTCACTGAACTACTGGGCCATCAACCTCGGCTTCGCCGTCTCCTCCATGGCCGCCGGGTTCATCGCCGAGTTCAGCTACCTCGCCGGGTTCCTGATCGAGGCCGGGATGACGGCCCTGTGCGCGGTGGTCGTGTTCCTGAAGCTGCCCGAGTCGCGGCCCGAGCGGACGGCGACCCAGAAGGCGGCCGAGGAGGGAATCGGCCTCGGGACCGTGCTGCGCGACAGGCGGTACATGGGGGTCGTCGGGCTGTCCTTCCTCGTCGCCCTCGTCTTCCAGCAGGGCTCGGTCGGGCTGCCGGTCGCCATGGGCGAGGCCGGGTTCACACCCGCCGACTACGGTCTCGCGATCGCCGTCAACGGCATCCTGGTCGTCGCGCTGCAGATCCCGCTCACCCGGTTCATCCAGGACCGCGACCCGCGTCGGCTGCTCGTCGTCTCGTCGGTCCTCGCGGGATACGGCTTCGGGCTCACCTCCTTCGCCGGGTCGGTCGGCGTCTTCGCGCTGATCGTGTGCGTGTGGACCCTGGGCGAGATGATCAACGCCCCCACGCAGACGGGGATCGTCGTACGGCTCTCTCCGGTGCACGGGCGCGGCCGCTACCAAGGCGTCTACACCCTGTCCTGGTCGCTGGCCGCGCTCGTCGCGCCGCTGATGTCCGGCCTGGTCATCGACCGGTTCGGTGCCGAGTGGCTGTGGGGGCTGTGCACGGCCGTCGGGACGGCAGCGGCGATCGGGTACGGCGTGCTCATGCGGCGGATGCCGGAGGAGGAGAGGGAGCAGCGGTCAAAGACGGAGACGGAGACGTCCGTGCCCGCCGCCGCGGAGGCGGCCGGCGGCTGACCTCCCCTCCGCCCCCGGTGGCCACACGCGAGCGAGCCCCCCGCCCGCACTTCTCCTGCGGCAGGGGGCTCGTGTCGTGTGCGGCCGTCAGGGGCCGACGCCCGTCAGAAGCTGACGTTCACGCCGATCTGGTGGGGCAGCGCGGCGAGGGCGCCGTCGACGGCGCCCAGGGCCGTCGCCTTGACCGAGTCCACCTCGGCCAGGATGCCCGCGCTGCTCAGGGTGGTCGAGCCGACGGCGACACCGATCTGCGGGCTCAGGCCGCCGGAGACGGCGTCGAGCTCGGCGTCGGAGATCTCGAGGGTCTGGACCTGGGGAGCGGAGTTCATGAGGGGACTGCCCTTCGCATGGATGTACCAGGGGAAACGGCTCGGCTGAGGGGACAGACGACGGGCCGCGGTGCGCAGGATCAAACCACGGAGCGTGCCCGGCATCCAGTCGACCGGCCTGCGGGGCACGGCGGTTGGACGCCTCGGCGAACGAACCGTGAGGGGACGTACACCAATTGGGGCCGGGTTCTCCACGCGGAGGGCCGCACAGGGCATGGACGGGCGGTGTCCCGGTCGCGCCGAACAGGGACAACCCGGCACCAACGCCCCGTGACCGCACGGCGGTTGCGCACGCCTTGTGCAGATTCCGTCCACCTTCCCTCACGGATGCATCCGCGCCCCCTTCAGCACCTTGTCGACCGCGTTCCTCGGCCCGTACACCGCGAGCCCGACCAGATCCAGCTCGGCCGTCCCGACGGCCCGTACGGCCGCCCGGTTGTCCGCGTCGTGGCCGGTCGCGAAGAGGTCGGAGGTGAACAGGGCGCGCGGGAGCGCCCGGGACAGGGCGCGCGCGTGGGCCGCCGTCAGGGTCTCCTTCGTGCCCTCGAAGACCAGGACCGGCTGGCGGAACATCGGCAGGTACTGCACGTCGTCCGCGTCCTCGTACGGCTCGCCGATCACCTCGGGGACCGTGCTGCCGAGGCCGCTGACCAGGAACGCGGTGACGTTCAGGCGCTGCCAGGTCTCCAGGTCCTCGCGCAGCAGGACGGCGATCTTGGTGTCGAACCGGATGGGTGTGTCGCTCATACTCCGAGACTGCCGATCCGCTCACGGCCCCGTCTTGTACGTTTTTTGCATGGCCGCTCAGCGCTCCCGACCGGAGGTCTCCGCCTGGCGCCCCCGGGTGCGGGGCGTGGTGGAGGTCTTCCACGCGCACTTCACCGAGTACGCCTACCCCATGCACGTCCATGAGGCGTGGACGCTGCTCATCGTGGACGACGGGGCCGTACGGTACGACCTCGACCGGCACGAGCACGGCACCCCGCACGACACGGTCACCCTGCTGCCGCCGCACGTCCCGCACAACGGCTCACCGGCCACCCCGCACGGCTTCCGCAAGCGGGTCGTCTACCTCGACGACACCCGGCTCGGCGACGACCTCATCGGGGCCGCCGTCGACGGCCCCGACCTGCGCGATCCGACGCTGCGCCGGCGGGTCGGGCAGCTGCACACCGCGCTCGGGCGGCCGGGCGAGGAGCTGGAGGCCGAGAGCCGGCTGACGCTGATCGGCGACCGGCTGCGGGACCTGCTGCGGCCGGGACAGGGGACTCGGCCCGCGCGGCCCGACCCCGTCCTCGCCCGCCGGCTGCGGGAACTCCTCGACGAGCACGTCGTCGACGGGCTCGGCCTGGACGCCGCCGCGGAGCTCCTGCACGCCCATCCCGCCCATCTGGTACGGGCGTTCAGCACCGCGTACGGCATCGCCCCGCACCAGTACCTCACCTCCCGCCGTGTCGACCGGGCCCGCCGCCTCCTGCTGGACGGGCGGGCGCCGGGCGAGGTGGCGGCGGCGACGGGATTCTTCGACCAGTCCCATCTCACGCGCCACTTCCGGAAGTTGGTGGGGGTGCCGCCGGGGCGCTACCGGATCGCCGCGCGCTGAGCCTCGTGCAGGTTGCGCGGTCGTACGGTGTCGGTCGTGGGGTACAGCTCCAGCCGCGCGTGCAGATCGCCGGTGAAGTCGGGGACGTCGATCTGGTCGAACTCCGAGCACTCGTCGAGGCCGACGGTCGCGCTCCACGGGGCCAGACCGTCGATCTTCACCAGGCCCGCCCGGTGGTTGGTGTCGCGGATGTTCCAGTGGGTGAAGCGGGCGCCGTACAGCGGACCGGCAATCGCGTCGCCGCCGTGGCGGCCGTTGTTGTTGACGGTGATGTCGGTGCGGACGTTGGCGAACGGCAGTCCGCGGTGGGAGTCGAAGGTGCCCATCTGCATGTCCCCGCGCGACCACACGTTGTACGAGGACAGGCCCTCGACGTTGATGCCGTGCAGCTGGGTGTCGGACCGGGCCGGGACCGTGCGCTGCTCGATGGTGAAGTCCTCGATCAGGTTGTCGTGCGAGCCCTCACGGCAGAAGTACGGGTGGTGTTCGCCCCGGCCGCCCACGCGCGTGCGGCGCAGGGTGCAGGAGGAGGCGGCGACCAGGCCGAAGCCGTTGTCGACGTTGCGGACCGTCACGTCGTCCACCCAGCAGTCGTACGCGCATTGGAGGACGACGCCGTTGTAGCCCTTGTCGAGGAGGTGCGGGGACTGGGGGGTCTCCATCACGTCCAGGGTGAGGCCCTCGACGCCGGAGCCGGTCAACTCGCTTACGTGCGTGGTGAGTTGTGGGTTCCATTCGGGGCGCAGGTCCAGGGGCAGGGGGCGTTCGAGGGTGACTCTGCGGCCTCGGACGCGGGCGATGCGGACCGGCCACTCGTAGGGGACGTAGGAGAGGAGCTTGGTCTTGTCCTCCCAGTAGTACGCCGCCGGGCCGGGGCCGCCGCCCGACATGTGCTGGAGCAGGGTGTGGGTGGCGTCGTCGGCGATGCGCAGGAGGACCAGGGCGCCGGGGCGGAGGTGGTTGGGGTCGGCGACGGTGACCGTCCAGTCGCCCTGGCGGGCGGGTTCGACGGGGGTCAGGGTGCGCCACTCGTCCCGTTTGTTGCCGGTCCAGCCCTCGAAGGGCCAGGCCTGGGCCCTGATCGCGGCCACCAGGGAGTCCCAACGGGCCTTGGGCGCCAGCCAGATGAGGCCGCCCGCCCAGGACCAGGCCGACTTGGTGCCGCCGTAGCGGGAGCCGTACACGCCGATCAGTTCGGTGAGGTTCTTGGTGACGTGGAGGGTGGTGCGGGCGCTTCCGGCGCCGCGCAGCACGACGTTGTCGTAGCCGATCTGGATCAGGCCGTCGATGCGGAAGGTGCCGGGTGGGATGGAGACCGTGCCACCGCCGGCCCGTCCGGCGGCGGCGATGGCACGGTTGATCGCGGGGGCGCAGTCGGTCGTGCCGTCCGCCACGGCTCCGTAGCGGCGCACGTCGACGACGGCGGGGCGGCGGGGGAAGCGCTCCGCCCCGCCTCGGTAGCCGGCCCTTCCGATGTAGGGGATCTGGGGGTGCGTGAAGGGGGTTCGGACGAACTCCCGCCAGAGGGCGGGGACTTGGCCGGCTGTTGACCGGGGCGCGGCGAGCGCCGGTGTGGTGGTGATCGCGGCTGCCGCCACCGCCGTGGTTCCGGCCAGCAGGCTCCGTCTGGTCATGCCGTGGTGCGCGGTGCTCATTCCGTACGTCCTTCCATGCGGCTCTTCATGGATGTGAACGACGTTCAGATCTGCGTCGGCCGTGAGCATGCCACGGCGATCCCTTGCCGGGAAGGGGGCGCGCAGAGGTTGCTCAGAGGTGGATTAGGGGTTTCTCAGGTACGGACCTGAATTCAGTCAGCGGGGCGCTGGGTCAGGTGGGTGAACGCGTCGAGATTGCGCGTCGATTCGCCCCGGGACACCCGCCAGGCGTACTCCTTGCGGATCGCCGAGGCGAAACCCAGCTCCAGGAGCGTGTTGAAGCTGCCGTCCGCCGCTTCCAGGATCTGGCCGAGCAGACGGTCGATCTCCTCCGGGGTGACCGCGGAGAGGGGGAGTTTCGCGGTGACGTAGACGTCGCCGAGGTGGTCCACCGCGTAACTCACGCCGTAGAGCTTGAGGTTGCGTTCCAGGAGCCAGCGGTGGACGCCGGGCTCGTTCTCGTCGGGGTGGCGGATGACGAAGGCGTTGACGGAGAGGGAGTGACGGCCGACGAGGAGGGAGACCGTCGTCTTCAGCTTGCGGGTGCCGGGGAGTTGCGCCACGTAGTTGCCGGGGGCGGGGCTCTCCCACTCGACCTCGGCGTCCTTCAGCGCGTCCTCGACGACCTGCGCCACCCTCGCTTCGTCAGCCATGCTGCGAGCGTACGCGACGGCGGTGCGCCTGCATCGCGGCCGTGTAGACGTCCGCAGTGGCGGCAGCCGCGGTGTCCCAGCCGAAGCTCTGCGCGTGCGCGGCCGCCGCCGCGCCCAGGCGGGGGGTGAGGGTGGGGTCGTCGGCGAAGGAGCGGAGTACGCGGGCGTAGTCGGTGGGGTTGTGGCCTCGGACCAGGAAACCGGTCTCCTCGTTTCGGACGGCCACCGGGAGGCCGCCCACCGCTGCCGCGAGGACCGGGGTGCCGGCCGCCTGTGCCTCTATGGCCACCAGGCCGAAGGACTCGCTGTACGACGGCATGACCAGGACGGACGCGGCCCTGAACCAGTCCGCCAGCTGCTCCTGGCCGACGGGCGGGCGGAACCGTACGACGTCCGCGATGCCCAGGCGGGCGGCGAGCTTCTGCAGGCCCTCCGGCTTGGCGAGGCCGCTGCCGCTGGGGCCGCCGACCACGGGGACGACGATGCGGGAGCGGAGGTCGGGGCGCTCGTCGAGGAGCGCCGCCACCGCGCGGAGGAGGATGTCCGGGGCCTTGAGGGGCTGGATGCGGCCGGCGAAGAGCGGGATCAGGGCGTCCTGGGGGAGGTCGAGGCGGGCCCGGGCCGCGGCTCGGCCGTCCGCGGGGCGGAAGCGGTCGAGGTTGACGCCGGGGTGGACCGCCGCGACCTTGGCGGGGTCGGCGCTGTAGTGGTCGATCAGCTCGGTCGCCTCTTCGGCGGTGTTCGCGATGAGGCGGTCGGCCGCGTCCACGATCTGGGTCTCGCCGATGACCCTGGCCGCGGGTTCGGGGGTGTCGCCTTCGGCGAGGTTGGCGTTCTTGACCTTGGCCATGGTGTGCATGGCGTGCACGAGGGGGACGCCCCAGCGCTGGGCCGCGAGCCAGCCGACGTGGCCGGAGAGCCAGTAGTGGGAGTGGACGAGGTCGTAGTGGCCGGGGCGGTGGCCGGCCCATGCCTGCATCACGCCGTGGGTGAAGGCGCAGAGCTGGGCGGGGAGGTCCTCCTTGGCCAGGCCCTCGTAGGGGCCGGCGTCGACGTGGCGGACCAGGACGCCGGGGGCCAGCTCGACGGTGGGGGGGAGGGCGGCGGCGGTGGCTCGGGTGAAGATCTCCACCTCGATGTTGATGGCCGCGAGACGCTGGGCGAGTTCGACGATGTAGACGTTCATGCCGCCCGCGTCGCCGGTGCCGGGCTGGTGGAGTGGGGAGGTGTGGACCGAGAGCATGGCTACGCGGCGGGGGCGGCGGTGGAGCCTCAGGCGTGTGGGCGGGGCCGGGGAGCGTCGCCCGAGCCTGCTGACGTACTGGCTCACTTGGCGGTCCTCCTTGCAGCGGGCATGCCTTGGTGGAGGGTGGGTGAACCCCTCCAAGGGGGTGCAACAGCGGAGGGGCGGGTTCCCATTCCTGGGGGTGCGGATTTTGCCTGGGTATTACCGGGGGTCGCTCAACCGTTCGGGTGGTCGGTGCTGGTGCCTGCGGCGGGCTGCGGGGGTTGGGTGGGGGCGAGCGCCTGCGGCGGCCTGCGGGGGTCGGGAGGGGGCGAGTGCCCGCGGCGGCCTGCGCGGGCCGGGAGGGGGCGAGTGCCCGCGGCGGCCTGCGCGGGCCGGGAGGGGGCGAGTGCCCGCGGCGGCCTGCGCCGGTCGGGAGGGGGCGAGTGCCCGCGGCGGCCTGCGCCGGTCGGGAGGGGGCGAGTGCCCGCGGCGGCCTGCGGGGGTTGAGTGGGGGCTTGCGTTGCGCACTGCTCGCCGTTGGGGGTCAGTGCCGCGCCGGGGGGGTGTCCGTCCCCGGTCGGGCGGTGCCGTTCGTTGGGCGGTGCGCGGTGTCGGACGCCCGACGCCGCGGGCGGACACCCCCTCCCACGTCCCCTTCTCGCCGTTGCGCCGGTGCGGGCGCATACCCTCTCGGTATGAGCAGCCGCGCCGCCGTGTCCCGTCCTGTGGGCAGCGTCACTCGCGGGACCACGAATCCCAATCGGCTGCGGCGAATGGATCGGTGGATCGCCCATGTGGTGGGGGGCGAGCTGCGGCGGGTGGGGGATCCCGTCGCGGTTGACCTTGGGTACGGGGCCTCGCCGTGGACCGCTGTGGAGTTGCTGGAGCGGCTGCGGGGCGTTGCGCCGGGTGTGCGGGTGGTGGGGGTCGAGATCGAGCCGGCTCGCGTGGCGGCTGCCAAGCCGTATGAGCGGGACGGGCTCGTGTTTGTGCATGGCGGGTTTGAGATTCCGGTGAGTGGGCGGGTTTCGCTGATTCGTGCCGCCAACGTGTTGCGGCAGTACGACGAGGAAGAGGTGGCCGGCGTCTGGGAGCGGTTGCGCGGGCGGCTTGCTCCCGGGGGGCTGCTTGTCGAGGGGACCTGTGACGAGGTGGGGCGGCGGCATGTGTGGGTCGCTCTGGGGGTGGAGGGGCCGCGGACCGTCACCTTTGCGGCCCATCTGGGGTCGTTGGAGCGTCCGTCCGAGCTGGCGGCGCGGTTGCCGAAGGTTCTCATCCATCGCAATGTGCCGGGACAGGCGGTTTTTGAGTTTTTGCGGGACTTCGATCGTGCGTGGGCTACCGCCGCTCCTCTGGCTTCTTATGGCGCTCGGCAGCGGTGGATTCAGGCGGTGCGGTATCTGGCCGGTGACTGGCCGCTCGTGGATGGGGTCGGGCGGTGGCGGCAGGGTGAAGTGACGGTGGAGTGGGGGGCGTTGGCTCCGCGCTGAACCGGGGGGAACGATCTGTGGGGGTGGTTCGTCACAGGGGCGGGGAGATCGTCGGGAGCCTGGGTCTGTCGTTTTGTGCTTGATCGTGGCACGATCCTCCAGGCTCGTATGTTACTGACGGTAAATCAGGTGGGGGGAAGCGGTATGGGTGCGGCCAAGCGTCGGTTGCTGGCCACGGCCGTGGCGTGTGTGGTTGCCGTACTGGCCGTACCGGGGGTCGCGTTCGCCAGTCCGGAGCCGACGCCTTCGGTCTCCGCGCCGGGCAAGGACCTTGAGGCCGTCCGGGAGCAGCTCGATGGGCTGTACCACGACGCCGCCGTTGCCACGGACTCCTACAACGCCGCCGAGGAGCGGGCGCGGAAGCAGTCCGCCGCGATCGTCGATCTGGCGAAGAAGATCGTCGAAGGGCAGAAGAAGCTCGACGAGTTGAAGAAGCGGGCGGGGGCCGCGGCTGCCGCGCAGTACCGGAGCGGGGGACTGCCCGACGAGGCGCAGTTGCTGCTCAGCGACAATCCGCAGCAGTTCCTGGACGGGGCCGGGCGGGTGCTGCAGGGCGAGCGGGCGGCCAAGGGGCTCATCGGCGAACTGACCCGTACACAGGAGGACTTGCAGCAGTACGCGACGGACGCCTCCGCTCAGTGGCAGAAGCTGGAGGCCGACAGGAAGGCCAAGGAGTCCGCCCGCAAGCAGATCAAGAAGCAGATCGCGGCCGCCGAGAAGCTCGAGTCCCGGCTGGAGGAGAAGGAGAAGGAGCGGCTCGCCGAGTTGGAGCGGGAAGCCGCCTACAAGGCGCAGAGCGCCTGGCTCGGCACCGGGGTGTTGGACGAGATCAAGGGGTCCGCTTCCGAGGCGGGGAAGAAGGCCGTCGCCTTCGCCACCCAGCAGATCGGGAAGCCCTATGAGTGGGGCGCCGAGGGGCCCAAGTCGTACGACTGCTCGGGGCTCACGTCGCAGGCCTGGCTGGATGCCGGGCATCCCATTCCGCGGACCTCGCAGGAGCAGTGGAAGCAGCTCAAGCACGTGGACATCAAGGACATGCGTCCGGGGGATCTGATCATTTACTTCGACGACGCCAGTCATGTCGCCCTGTACATAGGTGACGGGACCATCGTGCACGCCCCGCGGCCGGGGCGGACGGTGACGATCGCGGGGGCCGGGTCCATGCCGATCCTGGGCGTGGTGCGGCCGGACGCCTGAGACCGCGGTCACGTGACACAGGGCACCCCGGGTCGGTTTCAAACCCCCAGCGGACGTGACCTTCGTCATTCCGCCTGGTGGGGTGTGCTGTCCAACTGCGGTACGGAACGCGGCATATGACGGTGGCCGGTGTACGGGCGACGTGGCTCACACCATTCCGCTCAGCCGCCGACTACCGCTATGGTCCCCGTCGGTGGATCGAGGTCCCTCGCCCCACCGCGCCCTCGGGGGGAGGGAAGGAAGTCAGGACGATGCCCGTACCCATACCGCGGCAGCGAGCGATCCCGGCCGCGGAGAGCGGTCGGGCGCAGGCCGCGCCCCACGGCGGTCCCTCCACGCACCGGTCCCCGCACAAGGAAGCCACGGTCGACAACAACGCCACCACCCACCTCACGCTGCTGCTGATCGAGAACGATCCCGGCGGCTCCGCTGTCGTGCCCGAACCGCAGGACCCGGCCGACAAGCCGATCCGCGTCCGCCACGCCCGCAACCTCACCGAGGCGGAGCGGCTGCTGACCGACGACGTCCACTGCATCCTGCTGGACCTCGCGCTGCCGGGGCGTGGCGACGACGAGGACGAACTCGCCGTGCTCAAGCACGTGCTGCGCCTCGCCCCCCGGCACGCCGTGCTGGCCCTGGCCCCGTCCGGTGACGCCGAGCGCGGCGCGGAGGCCGTGCGGGTGGGCGCCCAGGACTATCTCTTCCGGGACGAGCTGGACGGGCGGCTGCTGAGCCGGGCGGTGCGGTACGCCGTGGAGCGGAAACGTTCCGACACGGCCGAGCGGCGGCTGGCCGAGGGGCGGGTACGGGCGCAGGAGAACCGGCGCCTGGAGCGCGGGCTGCTGCCGACCCCGCTGCTGGAGGGTTCGTCGCTGCGGTTCGCCGCGCGCTACCGGCCCGGGCGCTCGCGCGCGCTGCTCGGCGGGGACTTCTACGACGTCGTACGGACCCCGGACGGGACCGTGCACGCCATGATCGGTGACGTCTGCGGGCACGGCCCCGACGAGGCCGCGCTCGGGGTGGAACTGCGGATCGCCTGGCGCGCGCTGACGCTCGCGGGGCTGAGCGGGGACCAGTTGCTGAACACGCTCCAGCAAGTGCTCGAACACGAGCGGTCCGACGACGAGATCTTCGCGACCCTGTGCACGGTGGACATCGCCCCGGACGGGCGGCGGGCCGGGCTGTGTCTCGCCGGGCACCCCTCGCCGCTGGTCGCCCGGCCGGGACGGGCTCCGAAGCTGCTGCCGTACGACAACAACGGGCCGGCTCTCGGTCTGCTGCCCGGGGCCCGGTGGCCGCGGATGCAGGTGGAGCTGGGGCCGGAGTGGAGCCTGATGCTCTACACCGACGGGCTCATCGAGGGGCATGTCGGTCAGGGGCGGGAGCGGCTCGGGCAGGACGGCATGGTGGAGATCGTGCGCCGGCTGCTCGCCGAGGGACTGGGCGGCGAGGAGCTGTTGCGGGCCGCGGTGAACGAGGTGCGCGAGCTCAACGGGGGCGAGCTGACGGACGACGTCGCGGTGCTGCTGCTGGACCGGGAGGGCTGAGCGCGGTCGCCGGACCCTTGATGGGCGCGGGCGCCGGGCCTCTGAGGGGCGCGGTCGCCGGGCCCCTGAGGGTTGTTGTCGTGCCCCTGAGGGGCGCGCTTGTCCTCCGGGGAGTCTCAGCGGCCGCCGTTCCAGGGGCCGTAAGGGCCGTCGCTGCTGCTGCCGCCGCCCCTTCTGCGGCCGAAGCCACCACCCGAGACCTGCCTGAGGGCGGGGCGGACGTCCACGAAGAAGACGATGGAGGCGACCAGGCCGGCGAGCTGGAGGAAGAGCATCGGGATCAACAGGTTCACCGCCACCGCGATACCCAGGATGATCAGCCAGAAGCCCTTGTTCTGCTTGTCGGCGGCGCGGTAGGCGTCGTCGCGGAAGAGGGCCGCCATGAGGAGCGCCACCACGGCGAGGACCAGCATGGCGAGGTAGAGCAGCCACATGAACCCTGCGAAGCCCGACATCAGCACAACGTCCACCACCCGAATCGGCTAGTCCTTACGCGGTCACCGTACCCGTTCAGGCGTTCCCGCTACACAGAGAACGGGCCGGGCACTCCAGGAGTGCCCGGCCTGTTCTTCGTCACCCGTTCGTGTCACTTGGCGGGCGGGGTGGTCTTCTTCGCGGTGGTGGTGGGCTTGCGGACCGGCGCCTTCTTGGCGGGGGCCTTCTTGGCCGCGGCGGCAGCGGGCTGGGCCGCGGCGGGCTCGTCCTTGACGGCGGCCGGCTCGGGCTTCGGCTCGACGGCGATCGCGAGTTCCTCGACGTCCTCGGCGACGGACTCGATGCCCTCGGCGGCCTCGCCGCGCCAGGTGCGCACGGCCTGCTCGCCGTGCTCGGCGACCTTCTCGTAGGTCTCACGGGCCTTGACGGCGTACTCGGCGGCCACGCCGACACCGCGCAGCGCGAAGTCCTGGGCGGACTCGCCGAACTTCTTCAGGTCGGCGTCGATCGTGGAGCCGAGCTTCTTGATGTCACCGTCGAGGGAGGCGATGAACTCGGTGACCTTGGCCTGGAAGGACTCCTGCGTCTCCCTGACGCGGGCCTGCGCCTCCTTGGCACGGGCCTGGGCCTTCTCCTGGACGGCCTTCGGGTCGGTGCTGCGGACGGCCTCGATACGGGCCGGGGCCTCGGCGCGCAGCTGCTCCACCAGACCGGGCACCTTCTTGGCCTGCTGGAAGGCCAGGTCGGCGGTGCCGGCCGCGAAGTAGAGCGGCGTGGGGTCGCTGAGGGTCTTGCGGAGGTCGTCGGTGATGGCCATGGTGATGGTCCTCCCGGATCACATGCGGCTGAGGGTTTTGGGTGCCGCAGCGGCCTCGCTCAACTGGCGGGCTGCTGCGGGTCGTACGGTGCGGCGTCGCTGCCGTCGGCTGTGCGGGTGCGGCGCGCGGCGGACTCACGTCCACCGGCCGCGCGGTTCTCGGCCGCCTCGGTGCCCTTGCGGGCGGGGCGTCGTACGGCGGTGTCGTCGCCCTCGGTGTCCACCGCGCCGTCGCCGGACGCCACGGCCTCGGCGACCGCGGCGTTCGCCCGGGCCACCGCGTCTGCCTCGCCGTCCTCGGCCCCGAAGCCGTTCTCTTTTCTGAACGACTCGTAGATCTGCAGCAGGACCTGCTTCTGCCGCTCGGTGAGCGTGGGGTCGGCGAGTATGACCGCGCGCGTCTCCACCTCGTCGCGGTCGCGCTCCGCGTCGAGTATTCCGGCCCGCACATACAGCGTCTCGGCGGAGATCCGCAGCGCCTTGGCTACTTGCTGCAACACCTCCGCGCTCGGCTTGCGCAGCCCGCGCTCGATCTGGCTCAGATACGGATTGGACACCCCGGCGGCATCGGCGAGCTGCCTGAGCGACAGCTGCGCGTTGCGCCGCTGTTCACGCAGGTACTCACCGAGATTGCCGACGTTGAGCGTTGCCATGCCTCCACTGTGCAACACCGTCGCTAACTATTGCAAGCACATGCTTGCAATAGTGCGCCACACCACTCGGACGGATGCGCGTGACTGAGTGTCCTGTCTGTCCTTGACCTGTCTCGCTGAAGGCGGCCCAATCTCGGTCTATCCAGGCCATCTGGCTGTGTGTCTCAGTCAACCTTGGCCATCTTCTGTTCGGTCTCGCTCTTTCTGAGCCGCTGCCACGCTTGGCTGTCTACGGTCGTCGTACGTGGACAGCGCCGGGTGGGGGTGGCTGGTGGAGGAGGAGGACTTCCGGCTGGAGTACGTCGACGCTCGCGGTGACCTGCATGCGGGGCCGCTTGAAGTGATGTGGCCGGCGCGTTTCGAGGCGGCCGGGCAGGTGCGGACGTTCCCGTCGTACCCCGGTCAACGCAATTTTCCCGGCTGGTACTGGGCTGCTACGGGTGCCGAGTTGGTGGGTTACGAGTCGTGGGTGGAACTCGGTCAGCTGATGCGGCTGGACTGTGATCCGGATGTGGTGGCGATGGCGTCACAGCCGTTCCGGTTCTCGTGGCGGTCCGGTGGCCGGGCTCGGCGGACCAGCCATACGCCGGACTACTTCGTGCGCCGTCGGGACGGCACCGGTGTGGTGCTGGACGTGCGTCCCGACGACGGGATCGAGCCCGAGGACGCGGTGAAGTTCGAGGTCACGGCGGCGGCCTGCGCGCGGGTGGGCTGGGGTTTTGAGCGGGTGGGTGTGCTCGATCCGGTACTGGCGGCGAATCTGCGCTGGTTGTCGGGCTACCGGCATCCGCGGGTGCGGCGAGAGCCGGTGGCAGTGGAGTTGCGGGCGGCTTTCGCCCGGCCTCGGGGTCTTCTGGCGGGGGTCCGTGCGGTGGGTGATCCGATCGCCGTGCTCCCGGTGCTCTTCCATCTGATCTGGCGCCGGGAGTTGGCGGTGGAACTGGAAGCCGGACTGCTGTCGGCGGCCACGCAGGTTCGCCCGGTGGCCGGGGTCGCGGAGTGCGTCCCTCACCGCCTCTGGATCGGCCGGGCCGTCGAGTCCCCTGCCACCCAGTTCGACCTCGCCGACCTCCCCGAGATCGTCGCCGCCCAACAGCGCCACTACCGGCTCCTTCGCCGCCACGGTCCCCACGTGCTCAACCCGTGCTACGCGCAGTGCTCACTGTTCTGGCACGTCCTCATGCAGCACGGCTACCGGATCAGCGACCTCTCCCGCCGCCTCGTCCGGCTCCAGCCCCGCCCTACCCGCAGCGTCCGGCCCTGGGACCCCAAACGCTATGCCGCGTTCTATCCGGAGATCGTCACGAGCATGGCCCTCTACGCCTCTCCGTACTGGCGCCGTCTGGCCATGTACACCGACGAGGAAGACTTCCGGGCCTTCCACGCGGAGTTCACACGACGGCTCCCCAACGAGAGCACTCTGCGCACAACGGCCAAGCCCTGGTTCATCCAACAGCTCCGCGTCATCGCGCACACCATCCAGGACGCCGCTGAGAAGAACGCCCTTGCCGACGCGGCCCACAGCTCTCTCGAAGCTGCAGCCGCTGCACTGAAATCGGGATGAGTCGGGCCACAGTTGTGTGACATGGTCAGGTGCATGAAGAGGATCACGAAAGCATCGCTCGTCACCCTCTCGGCTGCCGTCGTGGCCTTGGGACAGACGGGAGCCGCGCACGCCGACACCCCCCACTGGAACAAGACCAAGAAGTGCCAGCAGAAGGACTTGGACGGGCGGAACGTACCCACCCGTATCGGGAACAGTGAACTGGGTTGGGCCCACTTTTCCAGCAACCACAACATCCGTACCTGCCGCATCGTCAACGCTCCCCTGAACGGCAAGGCGGACAAGAACGACGGCAAGGGGGGCCTGGAATACTGGGGTTACGCCTTTGACGGCACGCACCCCCAAGTGAAGATCATCGTCAAAGCGCAGGTCACCCGCCGTACTCAGGACAAGCGGTACGACGCCGGAAGTGGGCAGATGATCGGCGTCATCACCGCCTACTGCAAGGGCATGAGGAAGTGCCCGAACTGGATGAACCAGTCCGCCACCAAGTTCAAGCGCTGAACAGGGAGACGCCCGCAATGACGCCGTGGGAAGTGGCCGTGGCACAGGCCGACGTGACCGGCCACTTGATCCTCTACACGCAGGCACCGATCGTGAAGAAGATGCGTGTCCGCGGCGTCCTCCCCGGCCCCGACGGGGCGCCGACCGTGCGGATCGCGCTCGGCGACCGCAAGGCGACCGTCGGTGATCTCCTCACCATCTACGAGATCCCGCTCTTCCAGCCGGACGAGGTGTTGCTCCCATGGGAGGCGGTCAGCCGTGTACGGCACGAGGCGGGTGAGGTGCGGTTCTACTCCGGTGGTCAAGTGGGCACCGTCCTCGATACGCCGCTGATCAGGCTCTCGGAGGAGGTGCCCGGCGAGGAGCGACTGGAGGACCGGGCGCACGCGTTGCTCACCGCACTGAACTGTCCGGCTCCGGGCTACGAGGAGCGAAAGAAGGCCGAGTCACTGCTGGTCGGCTTCCTGTATCTGAGCGAGGGCCGGATGCGGCTGTACGTACGTCATCAGGGTGATCCCGACGTCGTGGGCTGCGATGTCCGGCTTACGGAGGCCGGACCAGCCGTGATCGCGGAGGTGTTCTCCCGGTCGCAGGAGCGGGAACTGTTGGAGGAGCCGGAGGACGATCCGCACTGTACGGCCGTACTCGATCTGACGCACTGAGCAAGGATCGCGAACCGCGATCTTCATAGGACAGGGCCAGCCTGA
Source organism: Streptomyces gilvus (assembly GCF_022513565.1). Classification (GTDB taxonomy): domain Bacteria; phylum Actinomycetota; class Actinomycetes; order Streptomycetales; family Streptomycetaceae; genus Streptomyces; species Streptomyces gilvus. The sequence continues at coordinate 110,596 of NZ_JAKWBE010000015.1, forward strand.
GACTCCTCGGCGGTCCCGAATGGCGCCGCCCTGGCCGGGCGACACCTCAGTTTGAGCGAGACAGCCGACCCGCCCCCGTCTCACTCAAACTGAGGCACCCCAGGTCAAGCACTCACGCTGCCTCACCTTCAGCGAGACCGGACAGTCCTGTCTCTACCCGGCCGCACATGCCTACAGAAGAGCGGGACTGAGGTGCCGGCGGAGGTCCTCGAGCTGGAGTACGTCAGCACAGCCGGGGTGCGCGAGCGGGGGCCTTTGAGCCGGTTGTGGCCGGTGCGGTTCGAGTCGGTGCGGCCATAGCGCCGGTTTCCGGCGTTTCGTGGTCAGGGCAACTGGTGCGGCTGGTACTGGTCGGCGACCTGCGGCGGGCATGTGGGCTATGAGTCGTGGCTGGAGCGCGACCGTCTGATGCTGCTCGACTTTGGTCCGCTGGTGACGGGCATGGCTTCGCAGCCGTTCCGGCTGCCGTGGACCCGCGCGAATGGGAAGCGGGTGCGGCCGTCCGCCGCGCCGACGGCACGGGCCTGGTGGTGGATGTGCGTCCGGATGAGCGGATCGAGCCGGATGACGCGGCGAAGTTCGCCGTGACGGCGGCGGCTTGCCGAGCGGTGGGCTGGGATTTCCAACGGGTGGGCACGCCGGAGGCGGTGCTGATGGCGAACGTGCGGTGGCTGGGCGGCTACCGGCATCCGCGAGTGCACCGCCCGGCGGTCGCTGCGCGCTTGGTGGAGGTGTTCGCCGACGGCGGCGGGGTTGCTGGCCGGGGCTACCCGAGGCATCACGCTCCCATGGCTCCGCAACGGCCTTGTCGGCCTGGTGGAAGTCGTCGCAGATCTGACTCACGACGGTGAACCCGAGGAGACCTCGTCCTGACTGCCCCTCACGAAGCATCCCCATCATGATCGATGAGGGACGCCCGGATGCCAGAGCGCGGGCGATGTCGGCGAAGTACCGCTCATCGGCGCCAGGGGCAAGACCGAGGGGATGCCCTGGCTGAGGCCGACGAACAGTGCCCTGAGCGCGGTGATCAGGCGTTGCGCCTGTTGCGAGGCTGATCGACGCCACGCCAGCCAGACTGCCGCGGATTGAGCGAGACCGCCGCCCCGCTCCCCTCTCGCCCACACTGAGACACACCACGTCAGGCGCTCACACCGCCTCACCTTCAGCGAGACCGCGCGGAAGCCCCGCGGGCATCGACGCCGGCCAAGGATGCTAGAAACCCGGGACGTTGCGCACATTACGCTCACTGACGTCGGGCAGGAAACGCGCCACGGTGACGAAATCGGCGTCGTCGTGCAGGACAGTCAGTCCATAATGCACGGCGGTCGCGCAGATCATCAGGTCGAGCGGCCCGGCCGCACCGAGGGCGCCCTTCTCGGCGAGAGCGTACTGGGCTGTGTCGACCCAGTCCCACAACCTCTTCGGAAGAGGTACGTCGGGATACAGATCGGTGAACATTTCCCCCATGGCCTCGTACTCCACGGCGTTGCGCGCCGAGCGCCGAAACTCGGCCCGCTGGGCGGCGCACGACCCGATGGCCCGGAGGGTGGTGGTCTCCAGCCACGCGTCCCTCAGTCGCTCCTCGCGCAAGAGGCGCCACAGACCCGAGGAGTCGAGCAGGTAGTGGATCACACGCCGCCCTGCTTGTCCTCGACGCGGCGCCGCTGCCAGCCCTCGTAGTCCCACTGCTGGGCGACGCGGAAGTGTTTGGCCACGAGCGCGGCCCGCTCATGGCGTTCGGCGTACTCACGAAGGGCGGCATTGACCACGTCTTTCTTGGTCCCACCGCCAGCGACCCGCATGGCCTTCTCCAGCGCATCGTCATCAAGGTCGATCGTGGTCACACTCATACTGGACTCCTTTATTCAAGGGCAATATCCAGTATATATATCCGCCGGGTTGCGTGCAGCTCGGATCGCCGACCCGCTCCAGCCGCGTGATCCACTGACCGGCGACAGAAGGGCCGCGGCTTCGACCCGGCGCGGACTGCATGCCGGTCGCTCGGGTCCTGCCTTCCACCTGGACCAGGCCGTACCGGTGGTCGACGCGATGCAGAAGCGCCGGCGCCGGGTGCCGTGCGGCCACCCACGTCCGGTCGGCGTCAGTGAGCTCGTCGTCGATCCAGATGAACGGACGGCCCGCCGCCCAGGCCACCAGCGGCCGGGTCTTCCAGTGCAGCGGCGCCGTCGTGTCGTCCTGGTCCGGCCAGTCCACAAGCGGCAGTTGCGGCAGGCCGAGCCATGGTGCGAGGCAGGTGTTCGCGTCGGTCAGCCAGGTCGTCGCCCAGACGAGCTCGCAGCCCAGGGCCGTAAGCCGCGCCCCGAGGCCGGGATGGACGCGGCTCAGCAGGGGGTGTGCGTCGGCGGTTTCCGGTGGTGCGTGACGGGACCTGTATGACGGGTACGGATCGGTCGCGCCGAACGGGATCAGTGTGCCGTCGATGTCGAGGAAGAGGAGCACCGGGAGCGGCATCGCAACCGGCTCAGCCCTCGAAGCCCTGCTCCGCCAGGATCTTGTCGATGCGGGACCGGTGTGCCGACTCCCACTCGTCCAGGGACTCGGCGGCCTCCTTGGCGAGCTTCGCCCGGGCCGCCGCGAGGATCTCGTCGAGGCGGGCGGCGGGCACGGCGACCACGCCCTCCTCGTCCGCCACCACGACGTCCCCGGCCGACACCCGCACCCCACCGCACACCACCGGCTCCCCCAGCGGCGCCACCGCGGACTTCGTTCCCGGGATCGGGATGACACCCCGGGCGAACACCGGGAACCCGGCCTCACGGACCTCCGCGAGGTCGCGGATCAGACCGTCGAGCACGAACCCGGCGATGCCCCGCCGCTGGGCGACCGCGCAGACGTTGCCGCCCGCCAGCGCCCAGTCCAGGTCGCCGGACTGCACGACCACGACCGAACCGGACTCCGCGCGGTGGATCGCCGCGTGGAGCATGAGGTTGTCCCCAGGCGGGCACCGCACGGTGAAGGCAGGCCCGGCGACTCGACCTACCGGCCCCCACAGCGGACGGATGCCGATGTCCATGACCTGCTCACGGCCGAGGAGGTCGGCGAGGGTGGTGGTCGGGACGTCCTGGAATTCGCTGGCGTCAGTCATGGGGCCGACGCTACCGTCCCTTCCCATGACTGCCGGGTCGGCCTCGTGCCGTGAGCGAGTTGGGTGCCCGGCCTCCGAGTGAGGCCAGGGCGGGCCAGGAGCCCGCCGTCTTTCTCTCCGCCTTCCCCCACCGGAACGAGAGAGAAAGATGAAGGAAGAAGACAGAGTGCCCAACGATCTCAACCAGCAGGCCAACGACGTCAACCAACGGGTCAACGACTTCAACCAACGCGTCATCGACGAGTTCCGCGCCAACAAGGGCCGTCTGACCGGCCACTTCGCGCAGGCCCGGCTGCTCCTGCTCACCACCACCGGGGCCCGTACCGGCACCCCGCACACCACCCCCGTCGGCTACCTCCCCGACGGCGGCGACCGCGTCCTGGTCATCGCCTCCGCCGGAGGCGCCGACCAACACCCCGACTGGTACGTCAACCTCCGCGCCGAGCCCCAAGTCACCGTGGAGAGCGGCTCGTTCACCTACTCGGCGCGGGCCGTCGTCCTGACCGGCGAGGAGCGCGAGCGGGCCTGGGCGCGGGCGGTGGAGGCCGACGAGGGCTGGGCGGCGTACCAGAGGAAGACCACGCGGATCATCCCCGTGGTCGCGCTGCACCAGATCGCGAACGGCGGTCCACCGAACGTCAACGCCTCCTCCCCCGCCGAGGCGATCAAGGTCGTGCACGACGCCTTCCGCCGCGAACTCGCCCTGATCAGAGAGGAGATGACCGCGGCTGACGGCCCGACCCTGGGTGCCCAACTGCGCGTCAACTGCCTCACGTTCTGCCAGGGGCTGCACCACCATCACTCCGGCGAGGACATGGCCCTGTTCCCGTTCGTCGAGGACCGCCACCCGTCGGCAGGTCCGGCGCTGCGTCGCCTGCGCGAGGAGCACGACCGCATCGCCACCCTCGTCGTCGACCTCCGCCGAGCCGTCTCGGCCGCCGACACCGACCCCGCCGCCGCCCGCGCCGACGTCGAGCGCCTGACGCTGGACCTGGAGGCCCATCTCACGTATGAGGAGGAGCAGTTGATCCCGCTACTGGACTCCCCCGCCTGACATACGGGCGGCCCGCCGCCGCCTCGTGACCGGCCGCCTGACCCAGGGCGGCCACTGTCCCCTCGTAACCCAGCCGCCTGCCCCAGGGCGGCCACTCCCCCTCGCAACCCGGCTAGAAGGGCAGTGGCCGCCCGTGCACCACGTCCAGCCGCGACACAGCCCGGGTGAGCACCACGTACAGCCGGTGCAGCCCGCGCGCCTCCGCCTCCGCGATCGCCGCCGGCTCGACGGCGACCACGTGGTCGTACTCGAGTCCCTTGACCAGACCGGCCGGTACGAGGCTGACCCGCGCCCGCAGTTGGTCCGGCCCCGCGACCTCGATCCCGGCCGCTTCGAGCGCCGCCCCCACCCGCTCCACGTCCGCGTCGGCGGCTACGACCCCCACGGACCCCTCCCGCCCGAGCGCGTCACGCACCGTCTCCACGACCACCCCGCACACATCCCCCGTCGCCTTACGCACCCTCAACTCCCCGTCGGTGCGCAGGGACCGCCCGGCCGGCACGTCCACGTCGAGCCGTTCCAGCAGGCGGTTGGCGAGTCCTACGACGGCCTCGGGCACCCGGAACCCGGTCGTCAGCGGCACGACCGCCGCGTCCGGCTTCCCCAGGTGACCGAGGGCGGTCCCCCAGGACCGCGCGGCCCACGGCGTGGTGCCCTGCGCCAGATCGCCGAGGACGGTCAGCGAACCGAAACGCGCCCGGCGCGCGATCGCCCGGCACTCCATCGGGGAGAGGTCCTGCGCCTCGTCGACGACGAGATGGCCGTACCCCTCGGGGTGTTCGATCAGTCCCGTGACCTCGTCGATGAGGACGAGATCGGCGGCGGACCAGCGCGCAGACTTCCACGAGCGCGGCGGCTTCGCCCACAGCAGCGCCCGCTGTTCGTCGTCGTCCAGCAGTCCGTCGGCGGCTCTCCTCAACACACTTGCCTCGGACAGCAGTTGAGTGACGACCTCCTCCGGGCGGACCCGCGGCCACACCGCGTCGACGTACGCGCCGACCGCCCGCGCCCGCGAGATCTTCTGCACCCAGGCGTTCGGCTGCGGCCCGGCCCGCCGCTCGGCCCGCAGCTGCAGCGCCCGCACGGCCCGGGTCCGTACCCGCTCCCTTCCGACGGCGTAGGGCGGTTGCTCGGCGAGCACGTCCTCGACGATCCCCACGAGTTCGCCGGCGCCCACCCGCCACTGATACGAACCGTCCTTGACAGCCAGGGACTTGACGTCGCGGCTGGACACGTGGGCGTACAGCGCCCGGCGCAGCACCTCGGCCATGCGCGCGTCGTGTTTGACGAGGGCGGTCCCCTCCCCGTCCGTCCCGGTGACCGGATGCCGGCCGATCTCCTCCTGGAGGGTGGACTGCCTTACGCCGGTCTCACCGAGGGCGGGCAGCACTTCGCCGATGTACGTGAGGAAGGTGCGGTTGGGTCCGAGGATGAGGAGTCCGCCGCGCCGGATGCGCTGCGGGTGGGTGTAGAGGAGATAGGCGGCGCGGTGCAGCCCGACGGCGGTCTTGCCGGTGCCCGGAGCCCCCTGCACGCACACGGACTCGGACTGGCCGATCCCGCCCCGTACGAGATCGTCCTGCTCGGGCTGGATGGTGGCCGCGATGTCCCGCATGGGCCCGACCCGGGGCCGCTCGATCTCGCGCGCCACGATCCCGCTGACCCGCGACTCCCCCTGCCCCAGACGCTCGTCCTCCAGCCCGGTGAGATCGGCGGAGTCGCCCCGGCTGCCGGCCGCCCACCCGAACCTCCGCCGGACCGCGACGCCCCGCGGGTCCCGGGCGCTCGCCTGGTAGAAGGCGCGGGAGACGGGCGCGCGCCAGTCCACGACCAGGGGCGGGGCGGCGGGCGCCTCGGTGATCCGCAGCCGCCCGATGTGGTAGCTCTGCTCGGAGTGGTCACCGGCGTCGGCGTCGGCCGAGAAGTCCAACCGCCCGAAGAACAGGGGCCCTTCGGGCAGCTCGCGCATCGCCTTGGCCTGGCTCCTCAGCCGGTACCCGAGCACCGCGGCGTCGGCACCGGAGGCGGAGACGTCCTCACCGGTGACGACGTGTTCCTGGGCGCCGTCGACCATGGCGGCGAGGGCGGTACGGCAGCGGTCGTGGTGGGCGCGCTCGTGGTGGAGGGACTCTTTCAGGGCGGGGTCGGCTGACGTCATGGGGATGAGGGTACGCAATAAAACGTAACCGAGTTAAATTTCTAACCGAATCTCGCCGATTCGGAGCCGCCGCTCAGGCGAACCGGGGCAAACCCGCGGCCAGCATGTCGAACGCCCGCTCGGCCGCGCGTACGGCATCCGACCGCACCTCCTCGATCGACTCCCCGGCCGCGATCCGCCGCCAGTTCTCCAGCGCGAGGATCCGCTGGACGGCGACGATCTGCCCGGCGGCGAGCCGCGCCTCCAGCCCTCCCCCGAGCGCCTCGGCGAGCGCGGCCTCGGAACGCTCCTGGTAGGCGTGGACGCGGGCGACGAGGGAGGGGGTGCCGTAGAGGAGGGAGTGGAAGGCGAGGACGGCCGGATGATCGTTGAGCCCGGTGACGGGGTCGGACCGCTCGAGCCCGTCGAGGAAGTGCCGGCGCAGGGCGGCGACGGGCGTGGGCCCCTGGGCGGCGATACGCGCGGCCTCTTGCTCATGATCGGCGATCCGGTGAAGCACCAGGTCTTCCTTGGTCGGGAAGTACCGGAACAACGTCGGCTTCGACACCTCGGCGGCGGCCGCGACCTCGGCGACGGACACGGCGTCGAACCCCTTCTCCAGGAACAGCCGGATGGCGGTCTCGGAGAGGTCATGGAACATCCGCTGCTTCTTGCGCTCACGCAGGCCGGGCTCACTCATGGCGTCGAGGGTACGCACTGCGCCGAGGACGCCCGCCTGCCGTCAGGCCGCCGCCCGGCGTCCCCACCTCGGCATGGCCGCCAGCGTCCACAGATCGTCGAAGTGTTTGTTCCACGTGGCGACGGCCGCTGCCGAGGCGGTCGTGCCTTCCAGCGACCACACGTTGAGGTCGGCTCTGAAGCCCTTGGGGTCGTAGTACTCGGTCCCCATGTAGTGCATCCGTGCGGACAGGTCGTACAGGCCGTGGAGCACCTGCTTGCGGTTGAAGATGCAGATCTTGTCGCGCGGGATGCCTGGGTAGAGGCGGTACTCGCACTTGACCGACAGGCGGCGCGTGGCCGTGAGCCTGGCGGCCAGTTCGGACAGCTGGTCGTCGTAGTCGCTGCAGCGCTGCTCGATCCGCCGGCGGAAGGCTTCGTTGTCCTCAGGCGCGTTGTCGTCCCCGACCTTGGACGGCACGATCATCGGCAGCCCGAAGTCCGGCACCATCATGCGGATCGATACCCGTCGGGTTGGCCCGGGGGTGTCAAGGAGGTCTTCAAGCCGGTGGTAGAGGGCGTTGATGAGCGTCTCACCGGTGTAGCCGAGGAAGCTGATCTCGACCTTCCGGGCCTGGAACGCCTCGCTGACGAAGCTGCCGAGTTCACTGGATTTCACGAGAGCGCGAACCGGCGGCCTCACCGACGAATTCAGCTCCTTCACCTGGTCGTACAGGATGTATCCGACCAGACTGAGTAGCGCGCCACCCAGATATGCCTTGCCCTCCAGGGCATCGCCGACCGGCTTGACGAACTGGGCGACCAGTCCGGTGACGAAGAACGCAAGCAGGAGCATTCGAGCGACCATGGGCTCCCAGCGTTGGCGATGGCGCTTCAATCGCCGTGCCAGGCCGGGCTTCAGTTGCCATTGCCGCTCTGGCATGTGTGTCACCTTCCAGCCGGCTGTCCCTGCGGAGGCCATAATTTGCTGGACAAAGAGCTGTTCGGTGCAGCCATGGTCCCCTCAGGCGAGAGCACGGGCAAGGTACGGGTTCGCGGTCTGGCGCACGGGCAGACCCAGCGATGCGGTGGCCGCCGCCAGAGTCATTGCGTACGAATCAACGGCACGCCGGACGTTGGGGGCATCGAGGCCCGCTCCGGTCACCAGGCGGTCCAGGTCGACGTAGGCAGACCGCACGATCTCCGTCCAGCGGTAGACGCGCCAGTCCTTCTCCCAGTCCACCGTGTACTCGGAGGGTAGCCGCCGCTTCCAGCGGCTGAACATCCGATCGCGAATCTCAGGCCGTGTCGGCGTGAGGTGCATGTGGCGCACCAGATCGTAGAGGGGGTCGCCGACGAGCGCCATCTCCCAGTCGATGATGGTCAATGCCAAACTGTCGTCGCGGCGAACCAGGTTCCACGGGTTGAGGTCACCGTGCAGCAGAGTTGGTTTTCGATGACTCACCTGATGCCGTGACAGGATCTGCTCAAGGCGGCTCGCGTCAGGCAAACCGAGGAGGCGGGCCAGTTGCCGTGATTCTTTCGGAAGTCCAGCAACGATCGTGACGAGTTGGTCCCTCAACCAGGAGAAGAACCCACCCTCACCCGCCGTCGGGTCGACCTCCTTGTACTCGACCTGTGTCAGCGCGCACAGTTGGTCCACGAGACCGTCCGCCTCATGCGGCAGCAGACCGTGCACAGGATGGTTGGGAGCCCGGTCGACGTCACGCGGCCCTACGTAGGTGTGGATGGCGAAGGTGTCGTTGGGGTAGCTCTCTCCCAGTGCGAGCACTCTGGGCGCGGCGACTGCGCCATCTGTGCTCTCGATCGCGCGCAGCACGGCGTGCTCACTGAGAAAGCTGCGCTCGCGGCGGCAGACCCCAGCCAGTTTGCGCCGCACGACCACGGGAAATGCCACGCCTGGCACACAGACGACCGTGTTGAGATGCGCCGTGCCCTTGAACACCCGGACCGCCGGTGCGGCTCCTTCCGCTCGCAGTGCCTCGCGGACGGCGGACACCGGAAAGTCGCGGTGCTCGCTGACCCGCCGATCCCGTTTCCAGTCAAAGGCCTTGCGGATCCACGCCCGGTCACTGGTGCCGGCGTCGCTGCGCGACACCAGCCAGCGGAAGAGGGCCCCTTCGACCTCCTGCTCACTCGGTACGTTCGCCAAGCGGAGAGGCGCGGCGGCCGCCTCCAAGGCTCTGCGCACTTCCGCAGTCGCCTCATCCAACCGCTTCTGAGTGAACGACTCTTCCAGCGATCGAGCGGCCCTCATCACATCGGGATACACGGATTGCGCGCGTTCGAAGGCCAGATACCGGTCGAGGTCCTTGCCCAGGCCGTTGACCGCGGCGGGGCGAATCTGCTGCATGGCCTGCGCCCATGCGTGGATCACCTCGTCCCATTGGTGGAGGGGATACTGCATGCGGACCAGATGCGTCGCCAGATCATGGAGCGGGTCACCATAGGTCGCGAGCTCCCAGTCGACGCAGATCAGCGGGTCAGGAGCTCCGTACGAAATGATCACGTTGTCGCGATGAAGATCAGCGTGCAGCAGACTGTACGGCCGCCGAGACATGGAAGGCACGCGCTCGGCCATCCTGAGCAACGCGTCCTCGGGAATGCCCAGCGCTGCGAACAGTCCACCGAACACGGTCCAATTGGGCTGACGGATCTGTTTGTCGGCCAGGTGGACGAGTGTCTTCAGGAAGCCTTGGCTGTCCGTCAGGTTGGCCGGCCAGACGTCAGGCAGCGCCGGCAAGGCCGCGCGGCGCACTTGCGCCATCTGGGCGAGCAGCCCGGCCAGAGCTCTTGTCAGCAGCGTGTCGACGGGCTTGCCATTTCCACAGACGCTTGAGAGCGGAACCCCCTCGACATAGCTGTGAATGGCGAATCCGTCCCCTTTGACCAGGCACTCGGGGACGTGGGGCAGAACGCCACGGATCGCACGCAGGATGGCGGCCTCGTCTCGCCAGGTCCTGATCACCACGGGCAGGGCGTCCGAGCGCCGAATTCGCACGGTTACTGCTGTGCCCGGCTCCCGTCCCAGCAGACGAGCCAGGTTTTCCGGTAGAGGGACCACGTAGTTCCGGTTGTGGTGACCGCTGGCAGCCTGGCCCTCTTCAGCTGCTCGCACGAAAGATCGATAGGCGGCACCACGCGGGTCGCCGTCGGCGTGTTCCCTGAGTAGGTGTCGGGGAACAGGTGGTGCGCCCACGGGCCGCTCCGGGAAGAGGTGGGATATTTCGGTCAAAAGGTAAACAGGCTAACCATGCCATCGCATGGCGAAGCGAGACGAGAGCGGCCACAAGGAGTGGTTTGCCACCCGTCTGCAGCACGTTTGTGCGAGCCTGTTGCGGTTTGACTTGTAGGCCATCCCATACGCACGAAAGCCGGCGGTTGTTCACTGCCTGGTTTATCCGATGCCCGGTGCGGGGATACTACATGACCCCGTGGCGTGATCCATGGTGCGCCTGGTAACGTCTGTGTATCTCTCAGCCCTACTCGGACAGCAGTTCCCAAACGGAGTTGAACCATTTCTGCATGCTGTCCACGAAGATGCTTCCGGCCGAATCCTGGTGCTGCTCATCCTTGATGTGATGCGTCAAGGTCGCGCCGAGGCCCAGCACGTCGAGAGCGGTGAGTTCCTCGCCCGACTCGAGGGCGATGTTCCGCTCGATCACCTCGTAGGGGCCGTGCAACGCCTCCACGCGGTTGAACAGATAGAGCTTGAAGGTCGGCGTCAGCGGCGCCCGGCGTATGTCGACATCGACGGACGGCACCCACCCTTCGCTCCTCAACGAGCCCAGGGACTCCTGAAGCGACTTCGTGTGGCGCTCCGTGATGTCGTGCAACCGCTCACGAAGGCGTGGGTCCTCGGGGTCGTCCTTGACCCTCGGATAGGGCAGAGACTGCCGTTCGTCGGGCAGAAGCATGCGCAGCGTGATACGTCGGGGACTGATCGAGCGGCTGCGGATGCGGTGTGCCTGCTGCTGAATCAGCCAGTACAGCGACTCCGACGTCAACGTGTAGACGTCCAGGGTCACTTCGGGCTGTTCGAAGGCCTCGCCAATGAGGAATTCGAGTGTCACGCCCCGGCGTGACCTGGTGGCCTTGGGGGCAGAGGACTGTATGCGCTGGGTCTTGATCACTCGTGACCCGCTGCCCTGCTTCGACTCGATCCAGCCCTCGTTGATCAGCTCACGCAACGCCCGCTGCACGGTGACGCGGGAGACCCTGAACTCGTCCGCGAGGTCTCGCTGAGAAGGCAGGAAGGATCGCTCCGGATAGGTCCCATTGGTCATCCGGAAGCGGAGTTCGTCGGCGACCCGCTGAAACTCCCTGCCAGTGCCGCCACTGGTCTGCTGCCCACCCACGGTCCGACCGTACCTCCACCAGCCCACCGCCAAACCAGAATCCGTCAACTGGACGGCAGCAACAGCAGATTGGTTAGACGATCAGCAGCCCAGGGCAAACCACTTCCAGGGAAGCAGTCCAATTGGACCGGCACTTGGAAAGTGTGCGGTGGGTGGAGGGGAAGCGGACCATGTTACTAGGAGCGGTTCTTCAAGAACTCCTCACTCTGGGTCTGGGAATGACAGCGCAGGCAAGGCTCGGCATGCTCGGTGTGGTGCTTCTGGCCATGGTCGGTGTGGGCGTACGGGCCCGGCACGTCGGCCTCGCCGTAGGGGCCGCCCTGGTGTTCGCGATGCTGATGGTTCAGGCCTGATCCCGGACCGCTGTCAGCACCGGCGCCAGGGAGGCCACGATCGACGTGGCGCCGGCTTCGCGCAGCAGTTTCTCCTTGCGTGGGTTACGTCCATAGCCCAGGAACGGAATGCCCGCGGTGCGTGCGGCGATGAAGTCCGAAGGCGTGTCTCCGATCATCAACGCCGCCGAGGCCGCCACTCCCATGGCCCGCAGTGCCTGGTTGAGGCAGTGGGGGTCGGGCTTGAGGTGCTGGAGTTCCTGGGTCCGGCCGTAGATGTGGGGGGCGAAGCAGGAGATGAGGCCGCGTCCTGCCAAGTATTTGCGGACCACCCGGGGCGAGTTGTTCGTGGCGATCGCGAGGCGGGAGCCGACCGCCTTCCAGGTCTGGATGAGCGGATCGGCGTGCGCGGTCGGCATCGCCGTCGATGCCGCTCTGAGTTCTTCCTGGGTGAGACGTTCCTCCAGCTCGGCCACCAGGTCGCTGCCGGGATGCCGACGGTCGACGGCACGCAGCACGACGTGGGGGTCGAGGGACGCCCGCTCGTCGTCGCTCAGCAGGCCGCGCAGCCCCTGGCCCTCCAGCCATTCCACCAGACCGTCCGCGACGTCTTCCGCCGAGTGCCCCGCGAAGAGGCGGCAGATCGGCCCGTCGAAATCCCAGAGCACGACCCGCGCCTCAGCGATCAGGTTCCGCAAGTTCTCTGCCTCTGCAGCCACCAGTTCAGTCTGCGTCGTATCAGGAGTCACTAGGAGAGTGTCAGGTCCGTGGTGATGGTTTCCCAGAGGGCGTTGAACCACTTCTGGGATTGCTCCACGAATGCGGCGTCTCGTTGGCCGGTTCGGCGTTCGAAGGAGAAGAGGAGGGACTCGCTGCCCAGGACGTCGTACATGTCCAGGGTTTCGCTGTCCCACTCCTCCTCCCGCTTGGTGATCATGTAGTAGGCCACCAGCGCCTCGGTGCCGTTGAGCAGGTAGAGCTTGATGGGCGGGGTGAACGGCAGGGCGCGGAAGGTGACTCGGACGTCGATGCCGTGCGTGGCGCGCAGGGCCTGGAGGTTGTGCCTGAGGACCTGGCCCTGGGAGTTGCGCAGCGCCAGCCAGCGCTGGTGGACCGGGTCGTCGTCGCCGCGGCCCTCGACCGGCACCGGGAAGGCCAGGTTGATCTTCCGGGACGGCAGGAGGATGCGGACGTCGATCGACTCGGGGCGGATCTCGCCGGCGTGGATACGGCGCAGGGGCTCGCCGAGGGCCAGCATCAGCGTCTCGGCCGTCAGGCAGGCGGCGTCCACGCGCACGTGCGGTTCGGAGAAGGCATCCGCGAGCCGTGGCGCCAGTCCCACCATCGTCGGTTGCGGTTCGCCGCGTGTCACGGGTGGTTCCGCGATCCTCGGCGGGCTGCCCTTGCTGACGTTGCTCAGCAAGCCGTCCTCCTGGAGCGCGCGCAGGGCCTGGCGTACCGCCCCCCGTTCCACGCCGAACTCGTCCGCCAGTTCTGCCTGGGTCGGCAGGCGGTCGCCGGCCTTGAGGTCGCCGGTGCGGATGCGTTCGCGGAGGATGTCGGCGATCTCCTGGGGGGACCTTCTGCTGCCGTTCACTGCCACGTTCTCCTGAGTCACGACCAAACGCTACAACTCGGATCCATCTGCTGGGAGTTGTTGGCGACTTGTTTATGAGTAGGGACCAAGTGGGGATAACTTAGCCAGAGATGGTTGCCAACTTGGAGAAGTTGGCGGAAGGTTTGCCTCCTCGTTTCGCATCGGCCTCCCTCAACTCCGTCCAACTCCGTTCATCTCTGCCCCTCTCCGCCCGTCCCGCCTCCGCACCCCCCACCGCACCGCCGCACCGTCCCGCCCGCGAAGCCTGAAGGGGGAACCACCGTGCCCGTCCTCGCCCTCCTCTCCGCCGTCTTCGTCGTCGGCGTCGAGCAGACCGTCCAGTGGAAGTACGGCGTCACCGGGATCATCGGCCTGACGCTGCTCACCATAGGCATCAAGGCGAAGAACCCGACGGTCAGCTCCGTCGGCGCCGTCGTCCTGGCCCTGCTGGTCGCCGGGCCCGCTCTATGAGCGCAGTCCGTCCCGGCCGCTCGTCCTGGTTGTGGGAGACGGTCAGTTCCTGAGCAGCAGCTCCGAACTGATCGTCTCCCACAACGCGTTGAACCACAGGTGCGACTGCTCGACGAAGGTCGTGTCCCGCAGGTCGGCGCCCTGCTCGAAGGCGAACAGCATGGACTGGGTGCCCTCCGCGTCGTACATCTCCAGCGGCTCGTGGTCGATCTCCTCCTCGCGGCGCGTGACCGTGTAGTACGCGAAGAGGGACTCCACGCCGTTGAGCAGGTACAGCTTCACCGGCGGGGTGAAGGGCAGCGAGCGGAAGGTGACCTCGACATCGATGCCGTGCGTGGCGCGCAGGGCGAGCAGGTTGTGCCGCAGGACCTGGACCTGGGCGTTGCGGTGGGACACCCAGCGGCGTTGCAGCCGGCCGTCCGTCGCCGCGTCCACCGGGGTCGGGAAGGCCAGTTCGATGTCGCTGCTGGGCAGCAGGACGCGGACGTCCACCTTGGCCGGTTTCAGCTGTCCGGCGTGGATCTGGCGCAGCGGTTCGCCGATCGCGAGGGTGAGGGACACCGAGGTGAGGCACAGGGCGTCTATCTCGACGTGGGGCTCCGCGAACGCGGCCGCTATGCGCGGGGCCAGTGCCACCATGGTGGGCAGCGGCGGGGCTCCGGGGCCGGTCGGCAAGGCGCCGAGGCCCAGGTCGGGGGCCACGGTGGCGGGCGCGCCCTTGGAGACGTTGGTGAGCAGGTGCTCCGACTGCAGGATGCGCAGCGCCTGGCGTACGGCACCGCGCTCGACGCCGAACTCGTCGGCCAGCCTGGCCTGCGTGGGCATGCGCTGGCCCGGACGGAGCTCGCCCGACCTGATCCGGGCACGCAGCTCGTCGGCCACCTCTCTGTGGGACTTCTGTGGCCGCTGTGACCTCTTCCGCCCATTGACGGCGGCGTGTTGGGGGTCCACGACCAAACACTACAACTTCTCGCCATCTTTCGGCAGTTCCTGAGAAGGTGGTTATAAGCCGCTTCCAAGCGGAGATAAGTATAGTCAAGTTGGTCACCAACTTGAGCAAGCTTCAGCAACCTTGAACAACATGGTCGGAACATCCGGAGGCTTGGCCACAGGGGTCCTCCTCCCGTCCCGAAGGAGGGACCGTCATGCCGCTCGTAGCCCTCGCCGTCGCCGCCCTCGCTTTCGGATTCGAGCAGCTCGTCCAGTGGAAGTACGGGCCGATGGGCATCATCGCGTTCCTCGCGCTGTCCATCGGGCTCAAGGCCAAGAACACCGTCATCAGCGGACTGGGAGCGGTCATCCTCGTGATGCTGCTGGCCCAGTCGGGCTGACCTCGCGTCGGCCGAACCCGGTTCGACTGGCCGGGCTCCCTTCCGGAGGGGAGCCGGGAGCCCGGTCAGTCCGCACCAAGCGCACCGTCACAACCGAACATCGACAACTCAACACCGGCGGTTCGACAACCGCACCCGCACAGCCACAACTGAACAGCTCCATCAGCACAGTCACAACTGAAGAGCCACAACTGCACAGCCACAACTGCACAGCACAGCTACGGATGAGAGATCAGAGATCAACTGCCGTCTTGTGTGAGGAGGTTCAGAACATGTCCGGGCACCAAGGGCGCCTGGACGTACGCAGCAGGGCGTCGGCCGACCGGCCGGCGCCCGCTCGGTCTTCCTGGACCCGCCCCAGCGACACCAGCCGTACCGCCGACTGGTCGCCGAGCCACAGTGCCGCCAACTCGGAGACGTCCAGGGAGAGGTCCGCGCTCTGCCGCGTCGGCGTGCAGGACGCGCCCTGCGGTGACGCCTCCAGCCGGTAGCGGCCGCCCGCATGGCCGGCGCGGTCGGTGATCTCCAGCACCAGCGAGCCCTCACCCTCGTACGTCCGCGCCTCCAGGGCCCGTACGACGTCCAGGATCCGCACCCACAGCCAGTCCGCCTGCGAGACGACGCGGGCGGCCCTCGGGTCGGGGAGCAGGTCGGTGAGCAGGTCGTCCGGGGCGCGCTGGCCGGTCTTCACCTGCGTCACCCAGTCGATGGAGCAGAGGTGGTACCACAGGGCCCGCTCGGCGGCCGGGGTGGTCGCGATCATGCCCCGTACGGTCGCCGTGTCCAGCGGCTGCCCCGCGTCGCCCCACTTGTCGTCCACCTCGTAGGCGACCAGGCCCTCCAGCGTGCCGTCCGGCGCCCGGTACGCGGCGAAGAACGGCTCGGTCCACTTCGGGTCGAGGCGGACGGCGCCGGTGTTGAGCTGCCACCACCAGTCGCCGCGGCTGACGGCGCCGGGGGTGGCCCGGCGGAAGCGGTCGTGGAGCTCGGGGCCGATCTTCCGTACGTCGTCGCCGTCCACGAGGTCGACGCGGGCGCCGTCGGCCGGGCCGGACCAGCGGGGGTCGAGGCCGGTGCGGGGGATGTCGACGATCCACTCGGTGGCGGTGGTGGCGGGGCCGAAGCCGTAGCGGCCGTAGATCCGGTACTCCGCGGCGATCAGCGTCGCCACGACGTCGCCCCGCTCCTTCGCGGTCGCGAGGTCCCCGGTCATCATGCGGGTGAGTAGTCCGCGGCGGCGGTGGGTGGCGGTGACGGTGACCCCGGAGACCGCGTTGGCCCGCACGGACGCGCCGCCGACCGCGGTGACCTCCTGGGCGAAGGAGCGGAACGTCGCCACACAGCGGTCCCCGTCGAAGGCCCCGAGATAGCGACCGGCCTCGAACTGCCCGCGCCGGGCCTCGAGCTCGGCCTCCGACGGGGTCGGCGGACGCAGGAAACCGGTGTTCACCGCCCGTATCCACTCGGGGAACTCCCCCTCGGTGACCGGACGAACGTCGATGTCAGCGACTCGGCTCATGGGATCACGGTAGGCGGACGACGGGGAGGGTGTCGCGGGGATTTGCGCCGGCCGCTCAGACGCGCTACCGCAGGACCCGGGGTGGCGGCGGACGAATACCCCCGCGACCGCAAGACGATGTCGTACCGCTCGGAACACCGCGAGCAACACCGCTCAGAACGCCGCTCAGAACGCCGCCCGGATCTCCCCGACCTCCCGCCCGCCTCCCAGCACCGGCGCTTTCCCGATCCGCTCGGCCACCTCCCCGTCCACCCCCAGCACCCCCAACGCCCGCCCCAGCACCGGACGCAGTGCCCGGGGGGCTCCGTCCTCGATCTTGAAGGCAAGGGCGCGGCCGTCGGGGAGGGCGAGCGCCTGGACCGCCTCCGCGCCCATCTTCGACAGGGCGCCCGGGAGATCGCGCATCAGCCAGGTGTCGTGGCGGTGGGTGCCGGCGACGTACTCGGGGTGGGCGCGCATGGCGTCCGCGACGCGGCGTTCCGGGGTGGTGGGCGGGGACAGGACGAAGGTGCGGTAGGCGCGGGCCAGGCCGGTCAGGGTGAGCGAGAGGAGAGGGGCGCCGCAGCCGTCCGTGGCGGTGGCCGTGACTCGTTCGCCCGACGCCTCCTCCACCACGCCGTGGATGAGTTGCTGGAGGGGGTGGGCGGGGTCGAGGTACGTCTTCAGGGGCCAGCCGCGGTGGACCGACGCGGCCAGCATCGCCGTGTGCTTGCCGGAGCAGTTCATGGCTGTGCGGGAGCGTACGGCGCCGGACGCCAGGTAGGTCTCCCGCTCCCCCTCGTCCAGGGGGAGGCCGGGCGGGCACTGCAAGTCCGCTTCGGTCAGGCCGTGTTCGCGCAGCATCGCGGCGACCAGCTCACGGTGGAACGGCTCGCCCGAGTGACTGGCGGCCGCCAGCGCCAGCCGCTCCCCCGACAGCTCCAGGCCCGCGCGCAGGACGCCCGCCGCCTGCATCGGCTTGTTGGAGGAGCGCGGGAAGATTGGGGACGTCACATCGCCCAGCGCGAGGTCCGCCGACCCGTCCGCCGCCAGGAGCACGAGGCTGCCGCGGTGCCTGCCCTCGACGCATCCGGAGCGTACGACCTCGGCGAGGACGGGCGGTACGACGGGCTCGGACATCGGCTCTGGCCCTCCGGAGGCGTCACACGAGCAGGTCGTCGACCTGTGCTTCCCCCTCACGGTACCGGCGCGCGATCTCCGCGCTGCAGTCGTCCGTGGTCCGTTGCAGCCGCTGCCGGCGCCGGGAGACCTGCTGCTCGTACCGCACGAGCCGGCCCATCGCGGTGTTCAGCTCCAGGTCCGTGCGCGCGGCCAGGTCGGACAGTTCGACCTCGGCGAGCATGTCGGCGGCGAGACGGCGGTACTCCTCGTTGTGCGGCGTGCCCAGCGTGACGTGGCGGGCCGAGGAACGGTGCCGGGCCGGGGCGTCGGTCAGGATCTCCGGGAGCCGGTCGACCACGGACGCCGCGCCCGCGGGTGACCTGCGCGCCAGCTCCGCGCGCAGGATGTCGATACGGCCCTGCAGCAGCCGCCGTACGTAACTGAGATCCGCCTCGTCGCGCTGCGCGTCCCGGCGCAGGGTGCGCAGCTCCGCCAGGCTCAGCACGGCCAGGTCGTGCTCGGGCGGATCTACGGGCAGCTGCGGACCGCCCGTAGCGCCGCCCGTACCTCCGACCGTGCCGCCGCCCGTGCCGCCGGCTTCACCGCCCCGGTCGCACGGGCTGTCGGTGCGTTGTACGGGCGGACGGGCCGCCGTCCGTTCTCCCCACCACGAGACGGGCTGCTGCCCGGTGCTCGGTGTGCTCATGTGCCTCAACCGTCCCCTCGACCGGCGTGTGGGAAAGCATCGTGCCACCCCAAGTGGCCGCTATGTGACCGAGTGCCCCCGAACAGCCCCAGATGGCCGGTTAAGCATCAGAAACAAACCCGCGCACGGGGCCACTCCGGACCGCCCGGCATGATGGTCGTATGCGAGCTGTGGTGCAGAGGGTGGACGGCGCGAGCGTCGTCGTGGACGGCGAGACGGTCGGGGAGATCACCGGCGAGGGGCTGTGCGTCCTGGTCGGGGTCACGCACGAGGACACCAAGGAGAAGGCGGCCCAACTGGCCCGCAAACTCTGGTCGATCCGCATGCTCCAGGACGAGAGGTCGTGCAGCGACATCGACGCCCCGCTGCTCGTCGTCAGCCAGTTCACCCTTTACGGCGACGCCAGGAAGGGCCGTCGGCCCACCTGGAACGCCGCCGCACCCGGCGATGTCGCCGAGCCCCTCGTCGACGAGGTCGTCGCCCAACTGCGCTCACTGGGCGCGACGGTGGCCACGGGCCGCTTCGGGGCACGGATGCGGGTGTCCCTGACGAACGACGGCCCGTTCACCGTCCTGCTGGAGATGTAGGACTGGTGGAGATCTGAAACGGCCGGGCCCTACGGCTCCACGACCGTCTCCTGAGCCGCCGCCGTCTCCCCCGCCACCAGCCGGGCGTCCACCGGGACGTTCCGCTTGACCAGGGCCAGGGCGACCGGGCCCAGCTCGTGGTGGCGTACGGAGGTCGTGATGAAGCCGATCTTGCGGCCGTCGGGGTCCTCGTCGGCGAGGCGGATCTCGGTGCCCGGGGTGGGCAGGTGGACCTCGCTGCCGTCCAGGTGCAGGAAGACCAGGCGGCGCGGGGGCTTGCCCAGGTTCTGGACCCGGGCGACCGTCTCCTGGCCGCGGTAGCAGCCCTTCTGGAGGTGGACCGCGGTGCCGATCCAGCCCAGCTCGTGCGGGATCGTGCGGTGGTCGGTCTCGAAGCCGAGGCGCGGGCGGTGCTGTTCGACACGGAATGCCTCGAGGGCGAGGATCCCCACGGGCGGACCGGCCTTCTCGGCGAAGGACTCCAGGTCGGCGCGCGGAAGGAACAGGTCACGGCCGTACGGCGTCTCGCGTACGACGACGCCCTCCGGGACCTCCGCGATCGAACCGGCCGGCAGGTGGACGACCGCGAACTCGTCCGTCCGGTCGGCGACTTCGACCTGGTAGAAGAACTTCATCGACTCCAGGTACGCGATCAGCGCGTCCTGGGTGCCGGGCTCCACATGGGCCCAGACCGTCGAGCCGTCGTCGACCAGGTAGAGCGCGTGCTCGATGTGGCCGTGGGCGGACAGGACGAGGGCTTCGGTGGCCTGGCCGGTCGGCAGTTCGCTCACGTGCTGGGTGAGCAGCAGATGCAGCCAGCTCAGCCGGTCCTCGCCGGAGACGGTGACGACGCCGCGGTGCGAGAGGTCGACGAAGCCGGTGCCGTCGGCGAGGGCGCGCTGCTCACGGAACAGGTCGCCGTAGTGGGCGGCTACGCCTTCGTCCGGGCCCTCGGCGGGGACGGCGCCGGGCAGGGACAGCAGGGGGCTCTTCATGGGACAAGCCTACGACTCGGTAGTTGAACCCTTCAGGGAACAGTTCCGGCACCGGCCGAAGATCGCGAAGTGCTTCATGTCCGTCTCGAAGCCGAACTCCCGGCGCAGCTTGGCGGTGAACTCCGCGGCCACCGAGACGTCCGCCTCGATCACGTTCTCGCAGTCCCGGCAGACCAGGTGGATGTGGTGGTGGCGGTCGGCGAGGTGGTACGTGGGGGCGCCGTGCCCGAGATGGGCGTGGCTGACCAGCCCGAGCTCCTCCAGGAGCTCCAGGGTCCGGTACACGGTGGAAATGTTGACCCCCGACGCCGTCTTCTTCACTTCCGTGAGGATGGCGTCGGGGGTCGCGTGCTCCAGGGTGTCCACTGCCTCGAGGACAAGCTGGCGCTGCGGCGTCAGCCGGTAGCCGCGCTGCCTGAGGTCGCTCTTCCAGTCGGTGCTCACCACACCGACGAGTCTAGAGCTACTTGAAGAAGGCGATCCCGTCGTCCGGCAGGTCGTCCGGGAGGGCCTTGGCCCAGCGTTCGACGTCCTCGGGCGTGACGACCTTCTTCAGGTGGGCCGACATGTACGGGCGCAGCTCGACGTCCGGAGTCTGCTTCTCGCCGACCCACATCAGGTCGCTCTTGACGTAGCCGTACAGGCGCTTGCCGCCGCTGTAGGGGCGGGAGGCGGCCGTGCGGGCCACGGCGTCGGTGACCAGGTCGATCTGCGGCTTCTTGTCCGCCAGCTCGCCGTACCAGATCTCGATGACGCCGTCGTCGCGGGTCATCGTCACCTCGACCCTGCGCTCGGCGTCGACGCGCCAGAAGCCGGACTCCGACTCCAGCGGGCGGACCTTGTTCCCGTCGTTGTCCAGGACCCAGGTGTGGGACCGGTACTCCAGGAAGTCGCGGCCGTCGTGGGTGAAGCTGACCTCCTGCCCGAAGTTGCACTTCTCGTCGCCGGGGAAGTCGTGGACGCCCGCGCCCGCCCAGTCGCCGAGCAGGAAGGCGAGGGGGACGAGGTCCTTGTGGAGGTCGGACGGGATCTCGATCATGGGGAGAGGTTCCTAGACGGGGGTCAGCGCTGGCCCTGGTACAGCTTCTTCACGGTCAGGTAGGCGAAGCCCAGGACGCCGACGCAGACCAGGACGAGCAGGGCTTCGAAGAATGCCTCAAGCACGGGGTGCTCCTTGTTGAGCGGGTTGAGCGGGGTGAGTACACAAGAGCCGGGCCCCAGCTTAGTCGGCCGGGACCCGGTGCTCCGCGTGAGGTACGTCCCTGCGGAACTCAGCCCAGCAGCTGGCTCTGCAGGGCCACCGTCTGTTCGAAGGGGACGGCCTTGGCGCCGCCCTTGCGGGACTGCACCACCAGGGCGAGGGTGTCCCCGGACTTGAGGTACGCCTGCCGGACCTGCTCGGAGCCGTAGGGCCGCTTCTCGGTGTACGCGGAGACGCTGACGTTCTCGGCGCGGGCGACGTCCGGGAAGGCGTCGTCGTAGGCGGCGTCCGGGGCGCCCTTCAGCGCGTAGACCGTCGAGTCGTAGGAGACCAGGCCCGGCGAGAACAGGTCGTCCGCGACCGCCGAGGTGTCGAACTGCAGCAGGTACACACGCGTACGCGTGCCGTCCGGCATGGTCCAGCCGCGGGCCGCGATGTGCCGGAGGCCGTCGTCGGTCAGATTCTGGGCGAACTCCCTGCGGTCGTCCGCGGAGGCGTACTGGGCGACGAAGTCCTTCGTGGCCAGCCAGCCGTCCGCGCCGCGCAGCGAGGCGTCGGCCTTCGCGCCCTTGGGCGCCGGCAGGACGAGCGCGCGCAGGTCCGCGTAGTGGGCGTTCGCCGGGTTGTCGTCGGCGAAGGGGCCCGGACTGCCGGCGGGCAGGGGCGGCTCGGCCAGCCGCGGGTAGTCCCAGCGCCCGTCCGACGCGGTCGCGAGACCGGGTACGTCGGTGCGTTCCATCTGCGTGATGCCGTACGCCGTTCCCGCCCCGGCCGCCGCGAACACCACGACGGCCGCGGTCCAGCGCAGGGCGGCACGCAACACGCGCCGGTCCTTGCGCGGCCGGGGCTGCGGCGCGGGCTCCGCGGACGGCGGTCCTTCGACGGCTTGGGGAGCCTCGGGGGCCTCGGGCGCCTCGGGGGCCTCGGCGGCCTCGGGCTCGGAGGGAACCATCGAGTGCTGCTGGTCGGTCATACCGCCCGTCCCGTCGTCTTGACGCGGTCGAGCTGATCGCTCAGGAACAACGCGACCCCCTTCGGATCCATCGACGGGCCCCCGGACGCGGTGAGCGAGACCAGGACGTCGCCCTCGTACGCGGAGCAGACCATCTCCGTGAGCTTCTCCCCGGCGACCTTCGGCGGCAGGAAGCACCGGGCGTTCTTGTGGCCCTTGACGGCGGGTCCCTTGCGCAACGAGGTCAGGGCGTCCAGGAAGGTGCTCTGGTAGGCGACGATGTCCCGCGCCGACTTCTCGTCCATCTGGGACAGCACGACGTCGATCGTGAAGGCGTGGTCAGCGGCCAGAGTGGAGTCCGCGGCCCACGAGGTGTTCATGTAGCTGCGCATGGCCATGCCCCTGATGTGCTCCCGGTCGATCTGCCGCTCCAGCCGGAGCCGCTGCGCGCGGGGCAGACCGCTGATCCCCTCCTTGCGCAGGGCCGTGGCCTCACGCCCGGAGAGCTCCGCGTCGGAGCCGAACTCGTCGATGTCGGGGCCGCGGACGTAACCGCTGGTGGCGTACGGCAGCAGCATGCCGCGCAGCCCCTTGGCCGCGGCGGCCTTCCGGTCCGCCGCTGGCGCCGGGAACTTCCACACCGGGGCGCCCGCGTCCCGGTCGGCGCCGTGCACCGTCACCGCGGTGTACCCGATGCCGCCGAGAACGGCGGCGGCGAGCAGGGCGGACGCTGCGATCGCGGCGATCCGGCCCCGGCGTACGGGCTTCTTCGGAACCGGGGTGGTGGTAGCGGGTTCCACCGGGTCGACGGGCTCCACCGGTCCCGCCTCGCCGACATGGTTCTCGGTCACAGCCGCTCCATCTGTCGCTCGGCCAGGTCCATGATCTTCTTCTTGGGGACCGGCTTGGTGTCGTAGACCCAGACCTCCAGGGCGATGTCCCCTCGCCAGGCGTGGGCCTCGGCGCTGTAGGACCCGGCCGAGGCGTGGACGTACGCCGTCCCGTTGCCCGTGCCGGGGACGGCCCAGCTGTCGGTGCCCGGATCCTTCTCGGCGTAGGAGTCGGCGGTCTCGACGACGTCGGAGGCGCCGCGGTCGCTTTCCTGGCGGTACTGCACGAGGAGGATGTCGACCTCGCGGTCGCCCTCACGCCACTGGGTGATGGCCGCGCGCCGGAACTCCTCACCGATGAAGTAGCTGAAGGCGACGTCGGGCTTGGTGAACATCCGCGAGTAGCCGGCCAGGTCCAGCCACCCGTCGGCGCTCCTGGGCAGGAGGGCGTTCCGCGCCCCGTCCGGGCGCCTCAGCAGCAGCTTGCGCAGATCGCCGTCCGTCTTGACCCGGCGGTCCTGGGCGGCGGACAGAGGAGCGGGGCCCGCGCCGGTGGACCGCGGGAGCGTGGGCTGCGAGAGCGAGGGCAGTGCGGTGGGCGCGCGGTGGGCCTGCACGAGGTAGCCGGTGCAGGTGCCGGCGACGACGCCGAGCACGGCGGCGGCGGCGATCAGCAGGGTGGTGCGTCCCCGGGGGCGCGGCCCGCGCTCCGGCGCGCGCTCGGGCTCGGGCTCGGGCACATCCGGCGCAATCGGCTCCTGCGCCTGTATGGGTACTTCCAAGACGTTCCCCCACAAACATGAAGTGCGCATTCCGTATGCGCGCACAGGAGACTCATGGCCAAGGGCCGAAGTTGTAGCGGTGTTGATTACGATTCGGGCATGGCGAAGAAGCTCGTGATCAAGGTGACGGCGGGGGCCGACGCGCCCGAGCGGTGCTCGCAGGCGTTCACGGTGGCGGCGGTGGCCGTGGCCAGCGGCGTCGACGTCTCGCTGTGGCTGACCGGGGAGTCCGCGTGGTTCGCGCTGCCGGGGCGGGCCGCCGAGTTCGAGCTGCCGCACGCGGCCCCGCTGCCCGGCCTCCTCGACTCGGTCCTCGCCGCGGGCCGCGTCACCCTGTGCACCCAGTGCGCGGCCCGCCGGGACATCACCGAGAAGGACGTCCTGGAGGGCGTACGGATCGCGGGCGCCCAGGTCTTCGTACAGGAGGCGCTGGGGGAGGAGACGCAGGCGCTGGTCTACTGAGCGGCAGACGCAGCGGCAAGAGCTACGGACGCGGGCGCTTCTTGCCGTCCAGTTCGTCCCACCACTCGTCGGACTGGGGGTCGCCGGAGGGGTCGTCCCACCAGCGGTCCTCGGGGCCGCGCCGGTTGGCGACCATGGCGGCGACCGGGGGGATGACCATCGCCACGACGCACATGGCGACGGCCGCCGGGATCGACCAGATGCGTACGACTCCCCAGGCCAGGACGAACAGCGTGACGCAGGTGCCCATCATGGCGAAATACACGTGACGGCGGCGTGCCAGCATGCTTCCAGGGTAGGTCCGGACATGCCGAAGGGCCGCACTGCGGGCGTCCGCCCGGGGTGCGGCCCTTGGCTCGCGGGCTGTCGGTCAGACGGCGATCGCGACCTCGGCGAGGCCGCCCTGCTGGGCGACGACCGTGCGGTCGGCGGTGCCGCCGGGGACCAGGGCGCGGACGGTCCAGGTGCCCTCGGCCGCGTAGAAGCGGAACTGGCCCGTCGCGGAGGTCGGGACCTCCGCGGTGAACTCGCCGGTCGAGTCCAGCAGGCGGACGTAGCCCACCACCGGCTCGCCGTCGCGGGTCACCTGGCCCTGGATCGTCGTCTCACCGGGCTTGATCGTCGAGGCGTCGGGGCCGCCGGCCTTCGCTCCACACATGTCTTTCTCCAAGAGGGGTCTGACCGGAGGAAGGCCGGTCGGGATCTGCGGGTTGGTTCGCTTGGTGTGCCGGGCCGGACTTACTTGCCGGAGCCGAGCTCGATCGGGACGCCGACGAGGCTGCCGTACTCGGTCCAGGAGCCGTCGTAGTTCTTGACGTTCTCCACGCCGAGCAGCTCGTGCAGGACGAACCAGGTCAGCGCGGAGCGCTCACCGATGCGGCAGTAGGCGATGGTGTCCTTGGCGAGGTCCACGTCCTCGTCGGTGTACAGCTCCTTGAGCTCGTCGTCCGACTTGAAGGTGCCGTCGTCGTTGGCGTTCTTCGACCACGGGATGTTCTTCGCGGACGGGACGTGGCCCGGGCGCTGGGACTGCTCCTGCGGCAGGTGGGCCGGGGCGAGCAGCTTGCCCGAGAACTCGTCGGGCGAGCGCACGTCGACCAGGTTCTGCGAGCCGATCGCGGCGACGATGTCGTCACGGAAGGCGCGGATCGCGGTGTTCTGCGGCTTGGCCTTGTAGTCGGTCGCCGGGCGCTCCGGGACGTCCTCGACCAGCTCGCGGGCGTCCAGCTCCCACTTCTTGCGGCCGCCGTCGAGCAGCTTGACGTTCTCGTGGCCGTAGAGCTTGAAGTACCAGTAGGCGTAGGACGCGAACCAGTTGTTGTTTCCGCCGTAGAGGATCACCAGCGTGTCGTTGGCGATGCCCTTCGCCGACAGGAGCTTCTCGAAGCCCTCCTGGTCGATGAAGTCGCGGCGGACCGGGTCCTGCAGGTCCTTGGTCCAGTCGATGCGGATCGCGTTCTTGATGTGGTTCTTCTCGTAGGCGGACGTGTCCTCGTCCACCTCCACGATCGCGATGTTCGGGTCGTCGAGGTTGGCCTCGACCCAGTCGGCGTCGACCAGGACGTCGCTGCGGCTCATGCTCTTTCTCCTCCGGGGCAGTTGCGGCGGGGCATACGAGTCTGCGGGGTGCGCACGCCCGTACGGGGGCGGCGCACCGGTGCCCTGAGCAGGGCAGGGGGGATGCGGAGGTCTGGGCCTTCCGCTCAGAAGGGGCGACAGAGCATGGCGGCCACGCGGCACAGGTCTACTGCCCGCCGCTTCGTGAGATCCGCCTGTCGCTTCATGACCTCGATCGTAGGGACGGACAGGCGGGCGTGTCACCGGTGTGTCGGATGGTGAGACGCGATCGTCCGCAATGCGGGAAGGGATCATGGTCCGGGCCGCGGCGGCGCGGTCCGCGGGCGGAAGTTTCGGTCACCGCAGCTACCGTACGGACGCCCGTGTCTCGTCTTTCGGACACTTGGCGTCCATCGCCGGTCCGGTCCTACCCCGCGAGCTTGACGTTCGAACCCGTCACCGTGATCTCCACACCGCTCTTCGCGGCCTGCACACCGTCCAGCTTCACACCGCCCGGGAGCCGGTCGATGGTCTGCTGGAAGTCGGTGATCGAGCGGATCCGGGACTCGGCGAGGTCGACGACCAGCTTGGGCAGGTTGTCGGCGTGCACCTTGACCGTGGCGCCGTCGACGGTGACGGTGCTGAGCACGGGGTACGTCTGGGAGGCGCCGGCGGCCGTGACCTTGACGTCGACCTTGATCTTGCCGCTGCCGCCGTCGGAGAGGCCGACGACCTGGGCGTTGACGCCGGGGATGATCTGCGTGGGCTGGGACTTGGCGGCCTTCAGCAGCTCGTCGTAGGCGATGGTGGCGGTGCCGGTCGCGGTGGAGGCGGTGGCGGAGCTGTAGTCGCCGGTGAAGGTGACGCCCTTCATGTCGGCCTGGAGGTCGTCGATGCGGATGCTCTTCGGGGCGCCGGCGGTGGTGGCGCCCGTGTCGGCCTCGTAGTCCTTGATGCCGATGCGTACGTCGTCCAGCTTGCCGGCGGCCACCTGGGTGAGGAACGGGAAGCCCTTGATGGAGACGTCCGGGGTGGAGGCGAGGCCCTCGGTGGTCTTCAGCTTGTCGGCGGCCTCGTTCTCGGCAAAGTGCACCGCGACGCGGTCGGCGATCACGAAGAGGCCGCCCAGGATCACGACGACGATCAGAAGTATTCGCAGGGCGCGCATTTCTTCTTCCCCCACCTGGCTGACGACGTTGGTGTACGGCGGACACCCGCCGGATGCCGCTCGTACCGGAGCGTAGCCCTGCCGGGGGCTTGGGCCGGGAGATTGTCGATCACCTGTGACAGGGGCGGGCGGTGCCGTGGTCGCCTTCCCCTGGGGGCGGGCGGTGCCGTGGTCGCCGTCCCCTGGGGGCTGCCGCCCCCAGACCCCGCGTCGGCCCTCAACGCGCCTCGTCTTCAAACGCCGGACGGGCTGGTGGCACCTAGCCCAGTGCGCGGCCCAGGACGTACACCGCCGGGGCCGCCGCTGTCAGGGGCAGGGCCACTCCTGCTGTGAAGTGGACGAATCTAGACGGGTAGTCGTAGCTCGCGACGCGGTGGCCGATGAGGGCGCAGAGGGACGCGGCGGCGCCCAGGAGGGCGCCCTTCGTGCCGAAGCCCGTCATGCCGCCGACCGCGATGCCCGCGCCGGCGGCGGCGAGGAGCGAGACCACCAGTGAGGCCGGGGTGGGGAGCGGGAGGGCGCGTGCCAGGAGCGCCACCGCCACCGCCGCCGCGCCGACGGACACCGCGTCCGTGTCGGCCGCGAGGTAACCGGCGGCGAGGATCGCCAGCGCCGCCGAGGCGACCGTCGCCATCAGGCCGTACATCCGCTCGTCCGGGTCGGCGTGCGAGCGCAGCTGCAGGACCAGGGACAGCAGGACCCAGACGCCGAGCGTGCCGAGGATGGCCGCCGGTCCGTGCTCGCGGCCCGCCGCCAGCAGGGCGACGTCGGCCACCAGCGCACCCAGGAAGGCCAGCGCGATGCCCTGGCGGGCGGGCCACATGCCGTTCAGCCGGAACCAGCCCGCCGCGGTGATCGCCTGGAGGACGACGAGGGGGAGGAGGAGGGCGTACGAGCCGACGGCCGCCGTCCCCGAGAGCAGGAGCCCGAGCAGCGCCGTCAACGCGGCCGGCTGCATCCCGGGCTCGATGACCGGCGAACGCCCCTCCAGCCGGGCCCGCTGGGCATCGGTGATGCGCGCGTTGCCGGAGAGGGTGGCGGGACCGTAACCGAGGTCGGGGGCGTGGGTCGGGGTGCTTGCCGGGTGGGTCGGTGCGCCCGCTGGGTCGGCCGGCCCGCTTGCCACGGCGGGGCCGCCGGGTGGGTCGGTCGGGGCGCCTGCCGCCCCACCAAGGCCACCTGCCGACTGGGCGGGTGCGCCTGCCGGGTGGGCGTGGGCCGAGCGGTTTGCCGGGTAGCCGAGGGCGTACGTCGTCTGCGCGGGGGCGTGGGCCGTGGGTGCGCCTGCCGTCTGTGCGGAGGCCTGCGGCTGGTAGCCGGCGGGGTCAGCTTGGGCAGCGCCGGGATAGGCCGAGGCGGCCCCGGGATGGGCCGAGGCGCTCCCGGGATGGGCCGAGGCGGGGTCAGGGTAGGCGGCGGATGCGGGATGGGCGCCCTGGGGCGTGTAGCCCTCGTAGCCCTGCCCCTGGTGCGTCTGCTGCTGCCACTGCTGCGGGGACTGGGGGTGATGTGCCTGCTGGTGCCATTCCGGCGCCCCGTGCTGCTGCGGCGGCTCGGCGCTCTCCTGCGGCGGGTGGGGCGCTGCTCCCGGCGTCCGCACGGGTGCGTGGGCCTGGGTTTCCCAGGTCTGGCCCTGCCACTGCTGGGCGGCGTACGGGTCGTCGTAGGACTGGTGCGGCTGCTGGGGCGGCCACTCCTGCTGCGGCGCCCGCTGCTCGTACGGGTCGTACGGCTGGTCGGTCATCGTCACCCTCCTGCGAACGGCGGGAGCACCTCGACCGTGCCGCCGTCGGCCAGCCGTACCGTCTCATGTCCGCGGGTGCCCACGGGGTCACCGTCGACGAGGAAGGAGCATCGCTGCAGCACGCGCACCAGTTCCCCGGGGTGTCGCGCGCGCACGGCGTCGAGCGCCTCGGCGAGGGTGTCCGCGTCGTACGGCTCCTCGGCGAGCCCGGCCGCGGCCTTCGCGGCGGCCCAGTAGCGCACCGTGACCTTTGGCATCCGTTCCTCAATCAATCGGCGGTGTACAGCGTCAGGCTAGCCCGCCCGGCGCGCGGTCCACTCCCCGATGCGGGCCAGCAGGTCGTCGGAGGCGGCGTGTTCGGCATGGCCCATGCCGCCCTCGATCCACAGTTCGCCGTGGTCACCGGCGGCGGCCGCGAGCATGCGGGGGTGGTCCACCGGGAAGTAGCCGTCCTGGTCGCCGTGGACGATGAGGAGCGGGGTCGGCGCGATGGCCGGCACCGCCTCGACGGGGGAGAGCGGGACCGGGTCCCAGTCGCGGTTGACGATGCGGGTGCGGAAGCCGTAGCGGCCCACCAGCCGGCCCTCGGGGCGGGTGACCATCCAGTGGAGTTTGCGCATGGGGGCCGTGCCCCGGTAGTACCAGCGGGCCGGGGCGCTCACCGAGACCACCGCGTCCGTACGCGCGTCCCCGCCGGCCTGCTGCCCGTACAGCGCCGCGTGCCGCAGCACCACCGAGCCGCCCATGGAGAAGCCGACGGTCGCCACGCGCGTGTGCCCGAGTTCCCGCGCCCAGCGCACCGCGGCAGCCAGGTCGAGCACCTCCTTGTCGCCCACGGTCGAGCGTCCGCCGGAGGCCCCGTGGCCGCGGAAGGAGAAGGAGACCACCGCGCCGTACCGCGCGAACGCCTCCACCACCCGGCGCACATGCGGCTTGTCGACGTCGCCCGTGAAGCCGTGGGCCATCACGAACGCGAGATCAACGGCAGGTGGCGCGGAGACGTCGTATACGGCGGCCGGCGGGTCGTATACGGCATCGATCGTGACGCCGTCGTCCGTGGTCAGAAACGTCCGCATAGGGGTGCGTCTGATCGTCTCGGCATCCGGACGAACGGCGGAACGTGCCACATGACCTGCCGGAGTGATGCTCATGTGGGCTATTCTGCTGGGCAGAGGACTCGGGCAGCGACGCCCCCGGGTCCTTTTGTGCTTTCGGAAGCGTTGTATACGAAGCGGGAAACTCCAGGTGACCGCCGGTGTACGGGGCCTTCGGGATCGCAGAGCAGGTGACGTACCGCACACGTCCTCGCAGGGACCGAGGAGGAACCAGACGTATGAGTTCTCTGCTGCTCCTGACCAACGCCCTCCAGCCGTCGACGGAGGTGCTTCCGGCCCTCGGCCTGCTGCTGCACAACGTCCGCGTGGCACCGGCGGAAGGCCCCGCTCTCGTCGACACCCCCGGTGCCGACGTCATCCTCATCGACGGACGCCGTGACCTCCCGCAGGTCCGCAGCCTGTGCCAGCTGCTGCGCTCGACCGGCCCGGGCTGTCCGCTCATCCTGGTCGTCACCGAGGGCGGTCTCGCCGCCGTCACCGCCGACTGGGGCATCGACGACGTCCTGCTCGACACCGCCGGCCCGGCGGAGGTCGAGGCCCGGCTGCGGCTGGCCATGGGACGCCAGCAGATCGTCAACGACGACTCCCCGATGGAGATCCGCAACGGCGATCTGTCGGTGGACGAGGCGACCTACAGCGCGAAGCTGAAGGGGCGGGTCCTCGACCTGACCTTCAAGGAGTTCGAGCTCCTGAAGTACCTCGCCCAGCACCCGGGCCGCGTCTTCACGCGCGCGCAGCTGCTGCAGGAGGTCTGGGGCTACGACTACTTCGGCGGCACCCGGACGGTCGACGTCCACGTACGGCGGCTGCGGGCCAAGCTCGGCCCCGAGCACGAGTCACTGATCGGGACCGTCCGGAACGTCGGTTATCGATTCGTTACTCCCGAGAAGGGCGAGCGGGTCGCCGACGAAGCCAAGGCCAAGGCAGAACGGGCAAAGGCGGAGGATGCGGACGAGACGGCGGCGCTCGACGCGGCCGAGGTGTCGGCGGACGCATAGCGGGCCCCTGGGCTGGGCATTGCTTCCGCACACGAGTGCACACGAGGTGCGTGCGGAAGCTTCCGCTCGCCCTGCCCGCAGCCGGTATATCCGCGTAGACTCCGCGCGTGGCCAAGGTGACTCGGGATGATGTGGCGCGACTGGCGGGGACTTCGACCGCCGTCGTCAGCTATGTCATCAACAACGGACCCCGGCCGGTCGCCCCGGCCACGCGCGAGCGTGTCCTCGCCGCGATCAAGGAGCTGGGGTACCGCCCCGACCGCGTCGCCCAGGCGATGGCGTCCCGGCGCACGGATCTCATAGGCCTGATCATCCCGGACGCCCGCCAGCCCTTCTTCGGGGAGATGGCGCACGCGGTCGAGCAGGCCGCCTCCGAGCGCGGGAAGATGGTGCTCGTCGGCAACACCGACTACGTGGCCGAGCGCGAGGTCCACTATCTGCGGGCCTTCCTCGGGATGCGGGTCTCCGGGCTCATCCTGGTCAGCCATGCCCTCAACGACCAGGCCGCCGCCGAGATAGAGGCCTGGGACGCCCGGGTCGTCCTGCTGCACGAGCGGCCCGAGGCCATCGACGACGTCGCCGTCGTCACCGACGACCTCGGCGGCGCCCACCTCGCCGTGCGGCATCTGCTGGAACACGGGTACGAGTACGTCGCCTGTATGGGCGGCACCGCCGAGACACCCGCCGTCGGCGACCCCGTCTCCGACCATGTCGAGGGCTGGCGGCGCGCCATGGAGGAGGCCGGGAAGCCGACCGAGGGGCGGCTGTTCGAGGCGCCGTACAACCGCTACGACGCCTACCGGATAGCGCTGGAGCTCTTCGCCGGGCCCCAGCGGCCGCCCGCGATCTTCTGCTCCACCGACGACCAGGCCATCGGCGTCCTGCGGGCCGCGCGCGAACTGCGCATCGACGTGCCGGGCGAGCTGGCGGTGGCCGGCTTCGACGACATCAAGGAGGCGGCGCTCGCCGACCCGCCGCTGACCACGGTCGCCTCCGACCGCAGCGCGATGGCGCGGGCCGCGGTGGACCTCGTCCTCGACGACGGGCTGCGGGTGGCCGGGTCCCGGCGGGAGCGGCTGAAGACGTTCCCCTCGCGCCTGGTGGCCCGGAAGTCCTGTGGATGCGAGTGATCCGCCCCGTATGAAAAGCGGCTGAGAGAACCCTCCCAGCTGCGCGTACGGCCTTTATATCGGGCATACGAGGTTCTGCCGGGCTTCTCAGCGGGCACTCAGGAAGCTCTCATTGTCACGGGCCAAGCTCTTTGACATGACCGAGAGCTTCCGCCGCGACGGCGAGTACGAGCAGTACGAGAACCCTTACCAGGGCGCCCAGCAGCACTCCTCCTCCCCCGTGAACCCGGAGTGGCCGCCCCCGCCGGCGCACCGGCCCGCACAGCCGCCGCAGGCGGAGCCGGTCACCGTCCAGCAGGGTGCCACCGTCTGGCCGGGTCAGCCCCAGTCCATGGCCGGCGGAGAGGGCGGCGGGAACGGTGGCGGTACGGCGGTGCTGCCCACCGTTCCCGCCGAGCCCGCCCCGGGCACGGCACCGGCCGCCAGGAAGCGCCCCCGGGGCCCCCTCGCCCTGCTGGCCGCCGTGGCGATCGTCGCCGCGGCGATAGGCGGCGGCACCGCGTACGGCATACAGGAGCTGACCGGCAGCAACACCGTCGCCACCAGCTCCACCACCACCAGCGTGGTCCCCTCCAGCAAGCAGGGCAACGTCGCCTCCATCGCCGCGGCCGTCAGCCCGAGCGTGGTCGAGATCAGCGCGACGCTGAGCGACGGCACCTCCACCGGTTCCGGTGTGATCATCACCAGCGACGGCGAGATCATCACCAACAACCACGTCGTCTCCGGCGCCCAGTCGATCAAGGTGACGACCAGCGACGGGAAGTCGTACACCGCGAAGGTCGTCGGCACCGACAGCAAGAAGGACCTCGCGCTGATCAAGCTGCAGGGCGCCTCCGGTCTCAAGCGGGCCGTCCTCGGCAACTCCTCCGGCGTCCAGGTCGGTGACACGGTCGTGGCGATCGGCTCCCCCGAGGGCCTGAGCGGCACCGTCACCAGCGGCATCGTCTCCGCGCTCAACCGTGACGTGACCGTCTCCACCGACGAGAACCAGCAGCAGAGCCAGGGCGGCGACGGCCGGTGGCCGTTCTCCTTCGGCGGCCAGCAGTTCAACGGCGACACCGGCTCCTCCACCACCACCTACAAGGCGATCCAGACCGACGCCTCCCTCAACCCCGGCAACTCCGGCGGCGCGCTGATCAACGCCAGCGGCGACATCATCGGCATCAACTCCGCGATGTACTCCGCCAGTTCGGCCTCCTCCGGCTCCTCGGACGCCGGCAGCATCGGCCTCGGCTTCGCCATCCCGATCAACACCGTCAAGGCCGACCTGGCCACCCTCCGGGCCGGCGGCACCAACTGACCCCTCACCTCACCAGCAGGGAGTACGTCATGATCCAGCAGGTTTCCCACACCGTGGCCGGCACCGACCCGGCCGGTCTCGCCCTGGCCATCGAGGTGGCGTACGAACTGCACGCACCGGCCACCCGGGCACCGGAAGTCGCCGTGGTACCCCAGCTGATGGGCCTGCACACCACCGCGGCCCGTCCGCACCGCCGCAAGGTGCCGCTGAACCGGATCACGGCGATGAGCGCCTGATCGCGCACCGCGCCGCACTCTCTACGCGCCCGCAGGGAAACATGCGAGGCTGAAGGCGTTCAACACCGTCAGCGTCCCTGTCCTCCCACCGCACCCGAGGAATCCGAAGCCCATGAGCCCCGCCGATGGCGACCGTGACCCCCAGCGCATCCTGATCGTCGACGACGAGCCGGCCGTGCGCGAAGCACTCCAGCGCAGCCTCGCCTTCGAGGGCTACGCGACGGAGGTCGCCGTGGACGGCGCGGACGCCCTGGACAAGGCCACCGCCTACCGTCCCGACCTGGTCGTCCTCGACATCCAGATGCCGCGCATGGACGGTCTGACCGCGGCCCGGCGGATCCGCGGCGCGGGCGACACCACGCCGATCCTCATGCTCACCGCCCGCGACACGGTCGGCGACCGGGTCACCGGGCTCGACGCGGGCGCCGACGACTACCTGGTCAAGCCGTTCGAACTCGACGAACTCTTCGCCCGCGTCCGCGCGCTGCTGCGGCGCAGCTCCTACGCGGCGGCCAGCGCGGCCGCCCAGGAGGACGAGGCGCTCACCTTCGCCGACCTGCGGATGGATCTGGCGACGCGGGAGGTGACGCGGGGCGGGCGGCCGGTGGAGCTGACGCGCACCGAGTTCACCCTCCTGGAGATGTTCATGGCCCACCCGAGGCAGGTGCTGACCCGCGAGCAGATCCTGAAGGCGGTCTGGGGCTTCGACTTCGAGCCGTCGTCCAACTCGCTGGACGTGTACGTCATGTATCTGCGCCGCAAGACCGAGGCGGGCGGCGAGCCGCGCCTCGTGCACACGGTGCGCGGTGTCGGCTACGTGCTCCGACAGGGCGGCGCGGAGTGAGAAGGGTTCTCCGCCGCTTCCAGACCCTGCCGATCCGCTCCCGCCTGGCGATGCTGGTCGCTGCCGCTGTGGCGTTCGCGGTGGCGGCGGTCGCGGTCACCTGCTGGTTCATCGTGCAGGGGAAGCTGTACGACCAGCTCGACAACGACCTGCAACAGGCCACCGGGCCGCAGCCGTTCGACCAGGTCCAGCTCGCGCTCCGCGCGTGCCCGCAGACTCCGCAGGAAAACGACAAGGACCTCCGCGCCCGCAACATCTATCTGCAGCTGGTCACCGCCGACGGCAAGCCCTGCGTCTCCTCGAACTCCGAGGGCACGGTCAACGTGACCGGCGCCGACAAGAACGTCATCAAGCACGCCAGCAGCAACCGGGGCATCTTCCGCAACGGCACCGACAAGAACGGCAACGCGGTACGGGTGCTGACCGTGCCGCTCGTCGTCAAGTCGTTCGGGGGCCCGCCGGCGCTCTACCCCGACACGGCTCTGCTCGTCGCCGTCCCCCTCAAGAGCACGCAGTCGACGCTCAACGAACTGGCCCTCATCCTCCTCCTCGTCTCCGGCGTAGGAGTCCTCGGGGCCGGGGCCGCCGGGCTCGCCGTGGCGCGGGCCGGGCTGCGGCCCGTCGACAAGCTGACCGAGGCCGTCGAGCACGTGGCCCGTACCGAGGACCTCGGCATCCGCATCCCCGTGGAGGACGACGCCGAGGACGAGATCGCCCGGCTCTCCCGGTCCTTCAACTCGATGACCTCCTCCCTCGCCAGCTCGCGCGAGCTGCAGCAGCAGCTCATCGCCGACGCCGGTCATGAGCTGCGCACGCCCCTGACCTCGCTGCGGACGAACATCGAACTGCTCACCCGCAGCGAGGAGACCGGCCGCCCCATCCCCCCGGCCGACCGCAAGGCGCTGCTCGCCTCCGTGAAGGCGCAGATGACCGAACTGGCCTCGCTCATCGGCGACCTGCAGGAGCTGGCGCGGTCGGAGGGGCAGCGGGGCGAGCGCGTCCAGGTCGTGTCGCTGCAGGACACCGTCGAGGCGGCCCTGCGCCGGGCGCGGCTGCGCGGCCCCGAGCTGACGATCACCGCCGACCTCCAGCCCTGGTACGTCCGCGCGGAGCCCTCCGCCCTGGAGCGGGCGATCGTCAACATCCTCGACAACGCGGTGAAGTTCAGCCCGGAGGGCGGTGCGATCGACGTCCAGCTGGACCACGGCGTCCTCACCGTCCGCGACCACGGCCCCGGTATCCCCGCCGAGGAACTCCCGCACGTCTTCGACCGCTTCTGGCGCTCCCCCAGCGCCCGCGCACTCCCCGGTTCCGGCCTCGGCCTGTCCATCGTCGCCCGCACGGTCGGGCAGGCGGGCGGCGAGGTCACGCTGACCCACGCGGCCGGCGGCGGCACCGTGGCGACCGTACGCCTCCCTGGCGCACCGACGCCTCCCCCCGAAGCGCCGTAGACGCATCCGAGGCCCGGGCCGAGACCGGGCAACCTTTCCGTTCCGGGTGACGACTCATCAGCGGTCCCTGTCCCCCACACGGAACGGAATCCCGTATGGCTCAGCACCGCAGGCGCAAGCTCGCCATCGCCGTCCCCCTCGTCCTGGCGGCCACCTCGGCCGTCGGCTACGCACTGCTTCCCGGCACCCAGCCGAAGGCCTCCGCTGCCGCCCTCCCCGCCTGGGCCACCGCCACCGCCGACGGCTTCGCCTCCGTCGACGCCCTGGGCCAGAACGGCACCTACGGCGGCCGGGGCGGGCAGATCGTGACCGTGCGCACGGCCGCCGACCTGGAGAAGTACGCGACCTCCGCCGACCCGTACGTCATCGTCGTGGCCGCGGCGATCAACATCGACCCCGTCGGGAAGGAGATCAAGGTCCAGAGCGACAAGACCATCGTGGGGTCCGGGACGGCCGGACAGATCGTCGGCGGCGGGTTCTTCCTCGGCCAGGGCGTCCACAACGTGATCATCCGGAACCTCACCATCCGGGACACCTACCAGGGCACCTGGAACGACAAGGAGCACGACTTCGACGGCATCCAGATGGACGGCGCCCACCACGTCTGGATCGACCACAACGACATCCGGCACATGGCCGACGGGCTCATCGACAGCCGCAAGGACACGACCTATCTGACCGTCTCCTGGAACAAGCTCAGCCAGGACAACAAGGCGTTCGGCATCGGCTGGACCGACAACGTCACCGCGGACATCACGGTCCACCACAACTGGATCCGCGAGACCGAGCAGCGCAACCCCTCGACGGACAACGTCGCCCACGCCCATCTCTACAACAACTACCTGGAGGACGTGCCGGGCACGGACATCACGTCCTCCTACGGCGACTACTCCCGCGGCCGCACCAACATGGTCCTGGAGAACTCCTACTTCCAGGGCGTCAACAACCCCGTGATCAGGGACAGTACGGCCACGCTCGTCCAGCGCGGAAGCGTCTTCTCGGGGACCGGCGGGCGGAACGAGAGCGGCGGTTCCGGCGCCTCCTGGAACCCGAAGAGCTACTACGCCTACACCCTCGACAAGGCCGCCGACGTGCCCGCTCTCCTCAAGTCCGGTGCCGGACCGCGGAGTTCCATCGGCACGACGGCCACCACCACGAGCACCACGACCACGAGCACCACCACCGCTGCCGCCACCACCCTCACCGTCGCCCAGGACGGTTCCGGTCAGTACCGGACCGTGCAGGCCGCCGTGGACGCCGTACCGGCGAACAACCCCTCCCGGGTCGTCATCTCCGTCAAGCCGGGCACGTACCGCGAGCTGGTCAAGGTCCCGGCGAACAAGCCGCACGTCACCATCCAGGGGGCCGGCGGCAGCCGCAAGGACACGGTGATCGTCTACAACAACGCGTCCGGCACGCGGAAACCGGACGGATCGGGGACGTACGGGACCGGCGGGAGCGCCACCGTCGCCGTGGACGCCGACGACTTCCAGGCCCGTAACCTCACCATCTCCAACGACTTCGACGAGGCCGCCCACCAGGACATCGCCCAGCAGGCGGTGGCCCTGCGCACCTCGGCGGACAAGGTGTTCCTCGACGGGGTCATCGTCAGCGGCGACCAGGACACCCTCCTGGTGGACACCGCCGCCAAGGACAAGCTGGGCCGCGTCTACATGGCCAACTCCTACGTCATCGGCAACGTCGACTTCATCTTCGGACGGGCGACCGCGGTGATCGACAAGTCCGTCATCACCCTGAAGAAGCGCTGGAACGGCACCTCGGCGGGATACGTGACCGCTCCCTCGACCGCCGCGGGCCGCAAGGGCATCCTCATCGCCAACTCCACGGTGAACGGGGACGTCTCGGACCGGTCCTTCTACCTCGGGCGGCCCTGGCACGCGGGCGGGGACGCGACGCTCGACCCGCAGACCACCGTCCGCAACACCAGCCTCAGCGCGGCGATCAGGACCGCGCCGTGGACCGACATGAGCGGGTTCTCCTGGAAGGACGACCGGTTCGCCGAGTACAAGAACACCGGCGCCGGATCGGGGGCGGCGAGCAGTGACCGGCCGCAGCTCACCGACGCCCAGGCGGCGGACCAGGAGGTGGCCGACTGGCTCGCGGGGTGGACGCCGACCCCGTCCTGACGTGCACGGTTGATGGACGTACCATCGCCCGCAGAGGCTTCGGGGAGGGGCGGGCGATGGACGTCGTCGGGGGCGGAGTCGAGCGGGAGTACCGCAGACGGGCGGGACTTCCGTGGCAGTACCTGGGGCTGCTGGTGATGATGGTCATGGCCGCCTCCCACACGGGCCCGCCCGAGTGGGGCCGATGGCTGTTCGTCACGCTCACGGCGCTCACTCTCGCGCGCGTCGGCCTGGAGCAGTTCCGAGCCCACACCCGCGTCACCGACGCCGGAATCACCGCGCAGAGGGCGCTGCGCTCCCGTACCTGGGCCTGGGCTGAGGTGTACGACATCCGGGTCGAGCACGATCCGCGGGGCAACGGCCGGTCCGCTCCCCAATGGCTCGCTTATCTCTACGACTTCGAGGGCCGCCGTTTCCGGCTTCCGCATCTGGACGACCGGCAGGTGGAGGACCCGTACGCCGAGGTCTCCGCGCTGTGCCTGGCCGCCGCCCCGCACCGCAGCCTCGGTTGGGAACGGCAGCCGCGGGTCGAGGACCTGATCCGGCACCGGGCCGCCCGGCGCAAGGGATGGAGCTGGGGGTTCAACGGCGCGCTGCTCGTGCTGCTCGCGATGTTCGTCTTCACCGTCTGGCAGGCCGGCACGGGCAGGCCGGAGCACGAGTTCCTGGAGCTGGTGTGCGTACCGCTGGTCGCCCTGGTCGCGCTCGGCGCCCTGTTCTCCTGGTACTGGGTCCACCGCATCCCGCCCACCACCAGCTGAGGGCCCCTACCACCTGAGGATCATCGTCTCGTCCACTGCCGGCGGCACGTCCGCCACCGCGTCCGGCAGCGGCTCGGCGAGCGCCGCGTAGGTGCCGCCGCGGGCGAGGAGTTCGGTGTGGGTGCCGGTCTCCACCAGGCGTCCCCGGTCGACGACCAGGATCCGGTCCGCGTCGGGGGCGAGGCTCAGATCGTGGGTGATCATGATGGTCGTGCGGCCCGCCATCAGTTTGCGCAGTGGCTGGACGACCTGGCGGGCGGCCACCGCGTCCAGGCCCGCCGTCGGCTCGTCCAGGACGAGGACCGGGGCGGCGCGCAGCATGGCGCGGGCGATGGCGATGCGCTGGAGCTGGCCGCCGGACAGGGCGGCGGTGCCGGGCGCGATGGGGGTGTCGTAGCCCTCGGGGAGCGCGGTGATGAAGTTGTGGGCCGCCGCTTCCCGCGCCGCCCGCTCGATGTCCTCGTCGCTCGCGCCGGGGCGTCCGCAGGCGATGTTCTCGCGGATCGTGCCGTTGAGGATGAGGGTCTCCTGGGGAAGCAACGCCACGTTCTCGCGCAGGAATTCGAGGCTCATGTCGGTCAGCGGGACGCCGTCCAGGGTGATCACGCCCTGTGCGGGGTCGTAGAAGCGGGTGAGCAGCTTGGAGAGGGTGGACTTGCCGGCGCCGCTGGAGCCGGTGACGATCACCAGCTCGCCGGGGCCGGCGCCGAAGCTCACGTCGCGCAGGGAGGCGCGGCGGGACTCGGGGTAGCGGAAGGAGACGTCGTGGAAGCCGACCCAGCCGCGTACCGGCCAGGCGGCGGCCGGTTCGGCGGGGTCGGTGACGGCGGGCCGGGTGTCCAGGATCTCGTTCAGCCGCTCGGCGCCCGCGGTGGCCGCGGTGAGGGTGAGGCCGAGCTGGCCGAGGCTGCGGACCGGCGGATAGAGGTAGCCGATGAACGCGGCGAAGGCGAGGAGCTGACCGAGGGTCATCCGCCCGGCGGCGATCTCCCAGACGCCGAGGCCGATCACCGCGAGGACGCACAGCGTCTCGACGACCTCGACGAACTGCTCGTACATCTCGCTCAGCCGGGCGCCCCGGACACTGGCGCTCATCCAGGCGCGGGCCTCCCGGTCGAGCCGCTGCTCCTCGTCGGCGCGGCGGTTGTAGGCCTGGGTGAGCACGATGTTGCCCAGTGACTCCTCGACGACCGAGGTGATGGCTCCGTCGGCGACCCTCTCGTCCTGCGAGGCCGTTCTGATGCGGCCGGAGAAGCGGCGGGCGGCGAGCAGGAAGAGGGGCGCGAGGACGAAGGTGGCCAGCGCCAGGTCCCAGCGCAGATAGAGGGCCGCGGAGGCGTAGAAGACTGCCGAGAAGGCGGCGGAGACGGTGCCGACGACCCCGGAGACGACCATCTGCTCGATGGCCTCGACGTCACCGGTGAGGCGTTCCACCAGGTCGCCCTGGCGGTGCCGCTGGAAGAAGTGCGGGGGCAGGTCCTGGACGTGCCGGAAGACCGTGGCCCGGAGCCGCAGGACGAATCTCTCGGCGGTCCAGGTGGCGAGCGAGTTGCCGAGGTAGCCGACGAGCGCGCCGAGCGCGGCCACGCCCAGCCAGGCGCCGGCCGGTCCCCAGAAGGCGGAGAGCGAGCCGGCCTTCAGGGCGTTGTCGGTGAGCTGGGCGAACAGCAGGATCGAGGCGGTCTCGGCGAGCGCGGAGACCACCACGCAGGCGATGATCACCACCAGCCATCTGCGGTCGCCGCGGGTCAGCGGCCAGAACCTGCGGAAGGCCTGACGGACTTCCCTCATCGTCGACTCCCTTGTTGTGCTGCGGACATGGCCGAGGCGGGGCCCCGGCGCGAGACTCGCTCGCTAACCGGTGACCCCGCCTCCTGGTGTGCCTCAGCCCTTGTGGTCGATCGGGCGGCGCTTCGGAGCGTGCTTCTTCGGCGCGGGCTTCTTGCCGAGGGGCTTCGGGGCCGGGGCGGGCTTGCGGGGCTTGCGGACGGGGGCGATCTTGTGGAAGCTCATGGGGGTGTCCCTTTCCGTGGAATTCTCTGTCACCGGTCTGCAACAGTTCTTCTACCGATCTGCTGCAATTACATTTGATTTACGTGTGTGAATTCTGCGTCAGTGCTTGTCGCCGATGGGTCGACGCTTCGGGGCCGGCTTCTTCGGAGCGTGCTTCTTCCCGGCCGGGGCGGGCTTGCAGTGGGCCTTCTTCACCGGGGCGATCTTGCGGAAGCTCATGGTGTTCTCCTTGGTTCTCGGTGTCGTTCGCGCTGTTCGCTTTCGACATGGAAAACATTACTGGATTCCAGGGCCCGAAAAAGCCAATTCCACTGAGAGCTTCCTGAGTCATTGCTGTGGATGATTCTCAGGTAGTTTTCGGAACTGAACCGGTGCTTACACAGAATTTAAAAGGGACCCGGCGCCGATGGCACCGGGTCCCTTGAGGGGGCAAGCCCTCTGTCACTGCACGATCGTGATCCGGTTCGCCACCGGCGGCGCGATCGGGTTCGCCGGCGAGGAGTTCGCCGTCAGGTACTTCTCCAGGGCCGTCAGGTCGTCCGTGCCGACCAGGTCGTTCGTGCCCTGCCCCAGCGTGGTGAAGCCGTCGCCGCCGCCCGCGAGGAAGCTGTTGGTGGCGATCCGGTAGGTGGCGGCCGGGTCGACGGCGGCGCCGTTCAGCCTGATGGAGTCCGTGACGACACGGTCCGCGCCGGTCTTCGTCAGGTCGAGGGTGTACGTCAGGCTCGCCGACGGCTGCAGGACCTTCGGGGCGGCGGTGTTGGCGCCGCTCACCTGCTCCTTGAGCACCTGGATCAGCTGGGCGCCCGTGAAGTCCTGCAGGTTCACGGTGTTGGAGAACGGCTGCACCGTGAAGCCCTCGGCGTAGGTCACCACGCCGTCGCCCTCACTGCCCTTCGCCGCGTAGGTCAGCCCGGCGCGCACCCCGCCCGGGTTCATCAGCGCGAGGTCGGTCCCCGGGTCCAGCTCCCTGCCGTACGCGAGCTGCGCGTCCGCGATCAGGTCGCCCATCGGGGACTCGGTACCGGCGTTGGGCACGTCGGCGGAGATGTACCCGATCGCGCGGTTGCCGATGGGAGCGGCCAGCGTGTTCCACCGGGCGATCAGCCGGGTCATGTCCGACGCCTTGGGCACGGTCCGGGTGACCACGTGGTTCGCCGACTTCACCGACGTACGGGCGATGTCCCCGGTGAAGCGGTCGTAGGTGAGCGTGGTGTCCGTGTAGAGACGGCCGAAGGACGCGGCCGAGGTGACCATGCGGGGCTTGCCCGACGGGTCCGGGATCGTGCAGACGTACGCGTTGTGGGTGTGGCCGGTGACCAGGGCGTCCACCGCCGGCGTGATGTTCTTGGCGATGTCGACGATCGGGCCGGAGATGCCGCTGCCCGCGCCTGCGGAGTCGCAGTCGTAGTTGTACGCCCCGGAGGCCGGGAAGCCGCCCTCGTGGATGAGGGCGACGATCGACTTCACGCCCTGCGCCTGGAGCACGCGCGCGTACTTGTTGATCGTCTCGACCTCGTCCTTGAACTTCAGGCCCTTGACGCCCTCGGCGGAGACCACACCGGGGGTGTCCTCCAGGGTCACGCCGATGAAGCCGATCTTGACGTCCTTCTTCTTCCACACCCAGTAGGGCTTGAGGATCGGCCTGTTCGTCTTCTCGTCGAGGACGTTGGCGGCGAGGTAGGGGAAGTCGGCGCCCTCGAACTTCTTGTCCGTGTAGCAGCCGTCGGTGGGGTGACAGCCGCCGTTCTGCAGCCGGGCCAGTTCCTTCGCGCCCTCGTCGAACTCGTGGTTGCCGACCGAAGTGACGTCCAGGTCGAGCTGGTTGAGCGCCTCGATGGTGGGCTCGTCGTGGAAGAGGCCCGAGATCAGCGGCGAGGCGCCGACCATGTCGCCGCCGGCCGCGGTGACGGAGTACGGGTGGCCCTTGCGGGCCTCGCGCAGATGGGTCGCGAGGTACTCGACGCCGCCCGCGTCGATGGTCTTCGTCGTACCGTCCGCCTGGAGTTCGCTCACCCGGCCCGAAGAGCCGGACGGGGGCTCCAGGTTGCCGTGCAGGTCGTTGAAGGACAGCAGCTGGACGTCCTGGTAGCGGCCCGGCAGATGGCCGTGGCCCTTGGACTCGTGCGCCTCGGCCGGCAGCGCGGCGGCGAGGGCACCGGCGGTGGCGAGAGCGGCGGCCGCGGCCAGCAGACGGTAGCTGTGTCTGCGGCTCCGGTACGGCTGGGAAGTGGCTGGCATGCGCCCCCCTGTGGGTCTGCTGAGGATGGCCCGTCCGGCGCAGCCTAGGGTCAACGCGCGTAGCGCGACAGGGGGCTCTTGGTTACATCCTGGTTTCCCTTTGCCCTCCGCTTGCCCTCCCCTTTGCCTCGACGTCCCCTTCGCCCTCTGCCCCCACTTTGCCGCGCCGTCCCCTTACCCTCGTACGCATGACCAGCGACGACACCGCACGCGCGGGCCGGGCCCGCTCCATCGAGACCCATCCCGCGCTCACGCCCGGGCAGATCGAGTCCGTGCTCGACCTGCTGGCGGAGGCCGCGCGGTACGACGGCCAGCAGGCGGTGTCCGAACAGGGCCGGCTGCAACTGCGCGGCGGAGAGCGCGAGGGCGTCTCCCATCTGCTGCTCACCTCCGGGGACCAACTCGTCGGCTACGCCCAGCTGGAGGACACCGACCCGGTGGAGGCACCGGCCGCCGAACTGGTCGTGCACCCCGCCCACCGGGGCCAGGGCCACGGACGCGCCCTCGGTTCGGCACTGCTCGCCGCCTCCGGCAAGCGGCTGCGGGTGTGGGCCCACGGCGGCCACTCGGCGGCCCGCCATCTCGCGCAGGTCCTCGGCCTGGCCCTCTTCCGCGAACTGCGGCAGATGCGGCGGCCGTTGACCGACCTGAACCTGCC
Organism: Streptomyces gilvus; assembly: GCF_022513565.1. Lineage (GTDB taxonomy): Bacteria > Actinomycetota > Actinomycetes > Streptomycetales > Streptomycetaceae > Streptomyces > Streptomyces gilvus. The sequence goes on from NZ_JAKWBE010000015.1 coordinate 154,179, forward strand.
CGAACCGGTGCTACCGCCGGACGTGACCGTCCGTGCCTTCGTGCCCGGGCAGGACGACACGGCATGGCTCGCGGTGAACGCCGCCGCCTTCGCCCACCACCCCGAACAGGGCTCGCTGACCCAGCGCGACCTCGACGACCGCAAGGCCGAACCGTGGTTCGACCCGGCCGGCTTCTTCCTCGCCTTCCGCGGCGACGAACTCGTCGGCTTCCACTGGACGAAGGTCCACGCGACGGAGGGCCTCGGCGAGGTGTACGTGCTGGGGGTGCGCCCCGGTGTGCAGGGCGGCGGACTCGGCAAGGCGCTGACCACGATCGGCCTGCGGCACCTGGCGGCACAGGAGTTGCCGACGGCGATGCTGTACGTCGACGCCGACAACAAGGCGGCGGTCTCGGTCTACGAGCGACTGGGCTTCACGACGTACGAGACGGATCTGATGTACCGCACGGAGACGTGAAACCCAGCGGGCCCGTGCTCAGACGCCGGACGGGCTGAGCGTGCGTGACCGCCGTCCGATGCGCATCCTGCGCACCGGCTCGGGCAGACATGCCACCAGCGTCACCACCGCCCCCGCCAGCAGCCACGCCCACCGTTCGTGTGCCGCGTGCCAGTTGCTGTCCTGGGGCCACACGAACAGTTTCCAGCCGGCGGGGAGCAGGTGGGGGGTCACCACCGCCGTGAGGAGGTAGGCCGCCGCCACCGAGGGGCCGGGGCGGGGCTCGTTCGTCCAGCGGAGCGCGACCGCGCCGGCCAGCAGGGCCAGTACGCAGGCCGCCGCCGCCTCCAGGGTGACGTCGCCCACCGGGGGCCGTACGTCCGAGGGGACCAGGAGGACGACCGCCGTCCACCACAGCGCGGTGAGCGGGGTGACAAGGGCGATCCGCAGACCGGTGCGCAGGGCGCGCCGGGTCGGCACCGTGGCCGTCGTGTGGCGGGCCGGGTCGTCCAGGAGGAAGGTCAGGCCCAGCGCGTGGGCGAGGACGGCGGCGCGGAGCAGGGTGAGCGCGGGCCAGCCGTTGGCGTCGCCCCCGCCCCACCGCAGCGCACCGGCCAGCAGCAGCCCGAGGGCCGCCGAGGCCGCCAGCCCCCGCCAGGGCAGGGTCCGCCAGACGGGGAGCGTCAACTCCCGGATGGTCAGTCGCACTTGTCCTGCTCCTTCGGCGCCTTGACACCCAGCAGCTCCGCCGCTCGCGCGCTCGTGACCTTCGGTGTCGTCAGTTCGGCCCAGTGGGACTTCACCTTCGCGGCCACGGACTCCCGTGGCTGGTCGAGGAGTTCGCGTACGACGGAGGTCTGGCCGGACGTCATGTTCATCGGGTTGGTCGGCGAGAGGACGATCGCCGAGCCGGTCACGCTGTCGTCGAGGCGGACGTTGCTCAGCGACTTCACGGGGTCGGGCAGCCAGTTCAGGGCGAGCCACATGATGGTGACCATGCGGCCGTCGCACAGCCCGCTCGTCGCCTTCTCGCTGCCGGTGACCAGCACGGACGACACGGCGGCGGAGAACTCGGGGACACGCGGGCCGCCCCAGCCGGTGCCGACGGTGACCTGGTGCGGGTTGGCCGAGGGGTCGATCGCGCCGTCGGACGCGAGTCCGTCGGTGGCGTAGACGCGCTGGCGGACGAGGACCGGCTGGGTGCGCGCGCTGCCGCCGGCCGAGGAGCGGACGTGGTCCACCACGGACGCCCAGGTGGCCGTGCGCGGCTTCCACTCCGGGAAGGCGCAGTACGTCGACCCGTCCCGCCGCACGCAGACCTGTTGCTTCTCCGGCGCGTTCGTGGCCCGCGCCCGAGCGACCGTCGTACGGTCCGGCAGCGCGCCCGTCTGGACGATCCCGCCGGTCAGCGCGAGGGCCAGCGCCGCGGCGACGGATCCCATCAGGACCGGGCCACGGCCACCGGCCACGAGGACCGCCACCAGGGCCACGGTCAGGGCGAGGCCCAGCAGATACAGGGCGTGCCAGGCGGCGGGCCGGTCCATCAGGCCGGAGGGGATCGCGGTGCTGGTGTTCTCGCTCACGATCGGCGTCAGCCAGCGCGTGCCCCGCTCGCCGCTGCCCGCGGGGAAGGCCCCGCCGAACAGCAGGAAGAAGAGGAGCACGATCGCGAGCGGCGCCGCGAGGACCGACGAGAACAGCCGGGCGAGCAGCACCCCGAACGCGCCGGCCAGCAGCGCCGTCAGCGGTCCGACGAGCAGTTCGCCGACCGAGGCGGTACCGACCGCACCGGACCCAAGGGCCATCCAGCCGAACTGGGCACCGACGCACACCGCGACGAGCAGCACGACCGGCACCACGGACAGCGCGTGGCCCGCCGTGCGCTGCCACGGCCGCAGCACCAGCACCGCGAAGTGCCGTTCGGTGTCGCGGCGCGCGGATCGCAGCATCGCCTGGTTGACGCAGACCAGCAGCGCCAGGGCGATCAGCATCGGCCCTGACTGGGTGGCGCGGTCGGCGTCCTGGAGGGCGGGGTAGCCGTTCTCGAAGTCCGGGGTGCGCCAGACGATCCAGGCGATGTACAGCAGGAAGGCCAGCAGCATCGGCGCGCGCAGCAGCAGTCGCCGCGCCTCGAAGAGGGCCAGGGCGAGGACGGCCGCCCAGGGGGTGCGCCGGGACTCGGTCCCGGTGGCCGTCGGGGTCTGTGCCAGGACCGTGCTCACGCGGACACCTCCGCCTCGTCCAGGGTCAGCAGGTAGCCGTCCTCCAGGGTGGGTTCGAGCAGGTCGGCGCCGACGGGCGGCAGACCGACGTTGCGGAAGGAGCCGGTGCCGGTGCGCCAGCCCGCCTTCGCGCCCGGGTCGCGTTCGGTGCTGCTCCACACCCGGCCGGCGGCCCGCGCGGTCAGCTCGGCGGGAGTGCCGTCGAAGCGGATGCGGCCGCCCGCCATCACCAGGACCCGGTGGCAGAGCATCGCCACGTCCTCGGTCTGGTGGGTGGAGAGCAGGACCGTACGGCCCTCTCCCGCCTGGGCGATCAACTCCCGGAAACGCATGCGCTGTTCGGGGTCCAGGCCGACCGTCGGTTCGTCCAGGACCAGGAAGCCCGGGTCGCCGATCAGGGCGGCCGCCAGCGCGACCCGCTGGCGCATCCCGCCGGACAGCTTCTTGATGCGCTTGCCGCGCACCTCGCCGAGGTCGACCTGCTCCAGCAGCCGGCGCACCTCGCGGTGACGGGCGCCGCGGTCGGTCAGCTCCTTCAGGATCGCCACGTAGTCGACGAACTCGAAGGGCGTGAAGTCCGGGTGGAAACCGGGGGTCTGGGGGAGGTAGCCGAGCGCGCGCCGCACCTCCTGGCGGCCGGCCGAGGTGGCCGGGTCTTGCCCGAGGACGGTGAAGGCGCCGCCGTCGGCGGGCAGGGCGGTGGCCAGGACCCGCAACAGGGTCGTCTTTCCCGCCCCGTTGGGGCCGATCAGGCCGGTGACGCCCGGGGTGAGCCGCAGCGACACGTCGTCGAGGGCGTGGGTGCCGCCGTAGCGCAGGCTCAGCCCGGAGGCGGAAACGGTGGGTGTCATGCGGCGCTCCCCTGGAAGCGGTCGAAACGGTCACGTACGAGGAACAGCAGCCCGCCGGCGAGCGCGGCGACCGCCGCCGCCACCCCCTGGCCGGCCGCCGTGAACGGAAGAAGCGTGCTGCCGGCCTGAACGGCGTCGGCGACGACGAGCAGACCCACCCACGCGCCGCCGACCAGCGCCGGCGCGAGCACCGGGCCGAGCCGGGCGGAGAGCGCGAGCCCGGCCGAGGTGAGGGCGAGCGCGGGCAGCAGCCAGGCCAGGGCGCGCAGGCCCAGACCGGGCAGGGCGAGCGTGGCCAGACCGCCGAGCGCGAGACCGGCGGCGAGGACGGCGACCGTGCGGATCATCAGCAGCCGGAACCCGTGCATGGGGGAGACCACCGCCATCTCGTACGTCGGGTCCAGCACGGGCCCGTACGACAGCGCGACCCCGGCGAGGGGCAGCAGCGGCGCGAGGGCCAGGAAGAGGGTGACGGAACCGGTGCTCTGGGCCGCCAGCACGGACATCACCAGCACGGCGACGACCGCGCCCAGCCAGGAGCGGCGCAACACGGGCGTCGCCGCCAGCAGCCGCGCGGTGTGGTCGGCGACCCCGGCCCGTACCAGCAGCCGCTCGAACAACCCCGGCCGGGGCGCGTCCAGTTCGGCGTCCAGCCGCTCCCAGGCCGCGTCGACCGACTCACCGACCTCGGCGAGCACGGCCCGGCACTCGGCGCAGTCGACCAGGTGCGTGTCGGCGGACCACAGCGCGGGCGGCGACAGCTCCCCCTGGCTGTAGGCCCGCAGGTCCTCGGCATCCACATGCCATGTCATGCCAGCGCCTCCCTCAGCTGCTTGCGGGCGCGCATCGCCCGTGTCTTGACCGTCCCCGGCGGTATGCCGAGCAGGACGGCCGCCTCGCGGGTGCTCAGCCCGTCGATGACCGTGGCCTGCAGGACCGCCCGCAGTTCCGGCGACAGCCGGACGAGGGCGCCCGCGAGGTCCCCGTGCTCGACCCCCGCGAGCACGCGTTCCTCCGCGGACGCCTCGTCCCGGTGCCGCAGCCGCGCCAGCGCCTGCCGCAGCCGCCCCCGTGCCCCGTCCCCGCGCAGGGCGTCGATCAGCCGCCGCGAGCCGATGCGCCACAGCCATCCGGCCACGTCACCGTCCTCGCGGTAGCGGGCCTTGCCCCGCCAGATCGCGAGGAACGTCTCCTGTACGACGTCGTCGACCACGCCCGCGTCGGCGCACCGGCCGCGCAGCCGGGCGGTCAGCCACGGGGCGTACCGCCGGTACAGCTCCTCGAAGGCGCGCCGGTCCCCGTCCGCGGCGGCCCGCAGCAGCTCCCCGTCGCTTCTCGTTTCGCTCACGTCCCCTCATCGCACGAGCCCCCCGGATCGGTTCACCGGATCTTTCTTGACTTTCGCAGGCCCTCCGGCCCCGCCCGCTCGAACCGGGAACCGGCTGCCCACCGCCCGCGAGGTGGTCGAGACCACCACCATCGACACGCGGGCGCGAGGACGTCGACGCGCTGTCCACCGCCGTACTCGACGAACACTTCCCGAAGGGGGACCTCAGCCGCGCCGACGTGTGAGGCATCCGGCCCGCGTATTCTCGGGGCGGCTTCTCGGGGCGGCTTCCAGCCACTCCTCACGGTCCTCCGGCCCGCGAGGACGCCCGGGAGCCGCTCCGCGATATCCCGCACGCCATGTCGCCGTAACCAACGGTTCAGACGGGCTTGCGACGCTCGGCCAATGACGCCCTCCGTGCCGGAACCTTCGCCGCCCCTCGACGGGCCCGCGGGGAACGGGGACGCCCTCGGCTCCGCGTACGCGCTCCCGCCCGCGTTGTCCGACGCGCCCGTATCGCCCGTGGCGCGGAAGAATGGGTTCATGAGCCAGTCAGAAACCCAGGCACAGGTCCAGCACGCCCAGCCCTCCGTGGGCTCCATAGCCGCGCACCGCCCGCACGTGGCGGCCACGGTTTCCGACCTGGAACCCGATATCCCGGACATCGACGCCGATCTCGATGCCTACGAGGAGTCGCAGGTCGACGGGGTCCAGCTGCCGCAGGGACGCTTCCTCGACCGGGAGCGCAGCTGGCTCGCGTTCAACGAGCGGGTCCTCGAACTCGCCGAGGACCCGAACACCCCCCTGCTGGAGCGGGCCAACTTCCTCGCGATCTTCGCCAGCAACCTGGACGAGTTCTTCATGGTCCGGGTGGCCGGTCTGAAACGGCGCATCGCCACCGGCGTCGCCACCCGCTCCGCCTCCGGCCTGCAGCCGCGCGAGGTCCTGGAGATGATCTGGGCCCGCTCCCGCGAGCTGATGGCCCGGCACGCCGCCTGTTACCACGAGGACGTCGCCCCCGCCCTCGCGGAGGAGGGCATCCACCTGGTCCGCTGGAGCGAGCTGACGGAGAAGGAGCAGGCCCGCCTGTTCACGCTCTTCCGGCACCAGATCTTCCCGGTCCTGACCCCGCTGGCGGTCGACCCGGCGCACCCCTTCCCGTACATCTCCGGCCTCTCCCTGAACCTGGCCGTGGTCGTGCGCAACCCGGTCACCGGCCACCGGCACTTCGCCCGCGTCAAGGTGCCCCCGCTGCTGTCCCGCTTCCTGGAGAGCTCCCCGGGCCGCTACGTCCCCATCGAGGACGTCATCGCCGCCCACCTGGAGGAGCTGTTCCCGGGCATGGAGGTGCTGGAGCACCACGCCTTCCGGCTCACCCGCAACGAGGACCTGGAGGTCGAGGAGGACGACGCGGAGAACCTGCTCCAGGCGCTGGAGAAGGAGCTCATGCGGCGCCGCTTCGGTCCGCCGGTGCGCCTGGAGGTCGAGGAGTCCATCGACCGCGAGGTGCTCGACCTGCTGGTGCGCGAGCTGAAGATCTCCGAGGCGGAGGTCTACCCGCTGCCCGGCCCGCTCGACCTCACCGGCCTCTTCCGCATCCACGGCCTGGACCGGCCGGAGCTGAAGTACAAGAAGTTCGTCGCCGGCGTCCACCGCGACCTCGCCGAGGTCGAGTCGGCCTCCGCGCCCGACATCTTCGCCGCCCTGCGCACCCGGGACGTGCTGCTGCACCACCCGTACGACTCCTTCTCCACCTCCGTGCAGGCCTTCCTGCAGCAGGCGGCCGACGACCCGGACGTCCTCGCCATCAAGCAGACCCTGTACCGCACCTCCGGCGACTCCCCCATAGTCGACGCGCTCATCGACGCCGCCGAGGCCGGCAAGCAGGTGCTGGTGCTGGTGGAGATCAAGGCCCGCTTCGACGAGCACGCCAACATCAAGTGGGCGCGCAAGCTGGAGGAGGCCGGCTGTCACGTCGTCTACGGCCTGGTGGGCCTCAAGACGCACTGCAAGCTGTCCCTGGTGGTCCGCCAGGAAGGCGACACCCTACGGCGCTACAGCCACGTCGGCACGGGCAACTACCACCCGAAGACCGCCCGGCTGTACGAGGACCTCGGCCTGCTCACCGCCGACCCGCAGGTGGGCGCCGACCTCTCGGACCTCTTCAACCGCCTCTCCGGCTACTCCCGCCGGGAGACCTACCGCCGCCTGCTGGTGGCCCCCAAGTCCCTTCGCGACGGCCTGATCGCGCGGATCAACAAGGAGACCCAGCACCACCGTGCCGGGCGCCCCGCGTTCATCCGCATCAAGGTCAACTCGATGGTCGACGAGGCGGTCATCGACGCGCTCTACCGGGCGTCCCAGGCAGGCGTGCCGGTCGACATCTGGGTCCGCGGCATCTGCGCCGTGCGCCCGGGCGTCACGGGCCTGTCGGACAACGTCCGGGTCCGCTCCATCCTCGGCCGCTTCCTCGAGCACTCCCGGGTCTTCGCCTTCGGCAACGGCGGCGAGCCCGAGGTGTGGATCGGCAGCGCCGACATGATGCACCGCAACCTCGACCGCCGTATCGAGGCCCTGGTCAGGGTCACCGACCCGGCCCACCGCGCAGCCCTGAACCGGCTGTTGGAGACCGGCATGTCCGACACCACCGCCTCCTGGCACCTCGGCCCGGACGGCGAATGGATCCGGCACGCCACCGACGCGGACGGCCAACCCCTGCGAAACGTCCAGGAGATGCTCATAGACGCCCGGAGGCGCCGGCGTGGCACAGCAACACCTTGACCCGACGGACCCCGCGGCCGGGCCCGCCCCCACGGGTGACACCCTCGCGGGCTATCTGCGGGCCCAGGCCACGGAGTTCCTCCGTGCTCTGCGGCAGCACCGGGAGACCGGGACGGCTGCCGCTTCCCACGGCACGGAGGAATCCGTCGACGCGGCGCGCGCCCTGCGCCGCTCGGTCCGCCGCATCAGCGGCACTCTGCACACCTACCGCCCCCTGCTGGAGGCCGACTGGTCCGAGACCCTGCGCCCCGAACTGGCCTGGCTGTCCGGGACGTTGTCGATGGAGCACGCCTACGAGGCACGGCTGGAACGCCTGTTGCTGGCCCTGCACCGGCTGTCGGGCGCCGCGGTGTTCCCGGCCCAGGCGGTCGGGGTCGGCGCGGTCGGCGGCCGCGGCGACAACGGGGGCCAGGAGCGCGGCAATCTCACGGTCGGCGCGGCGAAGGCGGGCGCCCTGCTCGAACGCCAGCTGACCCTCGCCCGGACCCGCGCCCACTCCACCGCGCTGCAGGCCCTGGGCTCCTCACGCTTCCACGCCGTCGCCGACAAGGTGGCCGTCCTCGCCAGCGAGGTCCCCCTCACCCCCGCCGCCCACGCCACGGAGCTCGGCCCGCTGGCCGCCGCGGCCGAGGAACGCCTCACCGACGCCATCGCCGCGCTCCCCCTGGTCACCGCGGGCCACCCGTACAACGCCGAGGCCCTCGTGCACGGCCTCTCCCCCGACCCCAGCCCGCACCCCCAGGACGCCCCCTGGCACCAGGTCCGTCTCCTGCTGCGGCTGCACCGCTACGCCCGCGAGACGCTGTTCGGCACGAACGCGCCCGTCGACGTCCGTCTGCTCACCGCCGGGCAGGCACTCGACCGGCACCGGGACGCTTCGGAGGCGGCCGCCGCGGCGGCCTCGGCGGCCCGGACCCCCCGTATCGCCCCGGCGACGGCGTACGCGCTCGGGGTGCTCCACGCGGACCAGCGGCACGAGGTGGAAGCGGCCCGGTTCGCGTTCCAGCAGTGTTGGCAGAAGCAGGTGGTGAGTACGTGAGCGCGAGCCCCGACAGCGACAACACCCTCGTCCAGGCAGCCGGTTGCGTCCTGTGGCGCCGTTCCCCGGTCGACGGCGAGCTGGAGATCTGCCTCGTCCACCGGCCGAAGTACGACGACTGGTCCCACCCCAAGGGCAAGTTGAAGCGCGGCGAGGACCCGCTCACGGGCGCGCTGCGCGAGGTCGAGGAGGAGACCGGGTACACCGCCGATCCCGGCGTGGAGCTGCCCAGCATCCGCTACATGGCCAACGGCCGTCCCAAGCAGGTGCGTTACTGGGCGGCCGAGGCGACCGAGGGCCGCTTCGTCCCGAACGACGAGGTGGACCGCATCCTGTGGCTCTCGCCCGCGGCGGCCCGCAGCCGGCTCACCCAGTACCGCGACCGCACCCTGATCGACGAACTCCTGCCGCTCTGAACGGCGTCGGGGTCAGTCCCGCACGAGCGCCACATGCCCCTCGGCGTCCGTGCGGGCCTGGCTGCGGGCTCTGCGCGCCGGACCGCGCCAGCCGCAACTACACCGGGCAAAACAGAAACGGCCCTGTTCGACCGTTGTCGTGCGATGTTCGTCCTGCGCCACGCTGACAACGTTACTCACCCCCAGTAAAGAGTTGGTGTGCGCGTGACGGCCCCACCCACCCCTCGTTAAGCGGAACGACAGGGGGTACGGGACTCACGCACCGGCTGGGGTGGGCGGCGATGGCGAAGCGGCAGGGCAGGGCGGGTGGGGCGGTCGCCGCGGGCATCGCGGTCTGTCTCGGGGCCGCCGGCTGCTCCGGCAGCGGCGCCGTCACCGAGGACTCCCGCGCCGCCGACGCCGTCCCGCTGCTGCACCGGGCCGCCGACACCCTGGTGGCCGCGGGCACGTCCAGGGCCGCGACCGCGATGGAGATGGCCGCGGGCGGCACCCGCGTCACCATCCGCGGCCGGGGCGTGTACGACTTCCGGGGCCGGCTCGGCCGGCTGACGGTCCGCCTGCCGCAGGACCCGACCGGCGCCGACGAGCACCGCCCGATCACCGAACTCCTCGCGCCCGGAGCCCTGTTCATGAAGAACCGCGGCGCCGGGGTGCCCGCCGACAAATGGGTCCGCGTCGAGACGGCCACCCTGCCCGACGGCAACCTGGTGACCGGCGGCGCGACCGACCCGTTCGCCGCCGCCGAGCTGCTGCGCGGCGCCCGCACCGCCGTCTACCTCGGCAGGACCGAGCTCGCGGGGACCGACGTACGGCACTACCGCGGCACCGCCGACCTCGCGCTCGCGGCGCGGGGGGCCGCCGGGGACGCCCGGGGGTCCCTCGCCGCGGCGGCGAAAGGGTTCGCCAGCGCCGACGTGCCGTTCGACGTCTACCTCGACGACCAGGGCCGCATCCGCAAGATGCGGCTCCGCTTCAGCTTCGCCGGGTCGCGGCACGGCCGGCCCGTCGCGGTCGCGTCGACGACGCTGCTGTACGACTTCGGGGCCCCCGCCGCCGTACGCCTGCCGGCGTCGAAGGACATCTACGCCGGGAAGATCGAGGAGTAGCGGTGTCCGCCACCTGTCCTTCCCGGGTCCTCCCCCAGTCCTTCCCGCAGTCCTTCCCCCAGTCCTTCCCGCAGTCCTCCCCGCGAAGGAGGGCGGGCGGCGCAGAACTAGCCCTTACGTGCCATGCGCCGTGTGTAGGCCGCTCCCTACTCTAGGAAGTCGGTGACGGCAGAGATGAGGTGATGCACGTGGCTCCGGTCGGCGGTACGGCAGTTCAGGACCACGTGGCCCTCGCCGAGATCGAGCTGTGCGGAGAGCTGATCATCGCGGCCTCTGCCGCGGGCGGGGACCGGCTCAGTCTGGAGAGCATCGACCAGGTCCTGAAGGTGGCCGAGGAACGCGAGGACGTCCCCGGCGCCCCGCGCTCAGGTGCGCAGTAGACGGGCGATGGCCTTGGTGGCCTCGTCGACCTTGGCGTCGATCTCGTCCCCGCCCCGCAGAGCCGCGTCGGCGACGCAGTGGCGCAGGTGCTCCTCCAGCAGCTGCAGCGCGAAGGACTGCAGGGCCTTGGTGGACGCGGAGACCTGGGTGAGTATGTCGATGCAGTAGACGTCCTCGTCGACCATCCGCTGCAGACCGCGGATCTGGCCCTCGATCCGGCGCAGCCGCTTGAGGTGTTCGTCCTTCTGCTTGTGGTACCCGTGTGTCATGTTCTGTGCGGTTTTGTCCACCGCGCTGTCGGAGGGCGCCGTCGCGCCGGCCTCGGTGGTCGTCATCGCGTCCTCCCGTAAGACGTGCGGACATATACCCCAGGTGGGTATATGGTACCGAACTTTGCTGGGTATAGGGCCCTTGGTACGCCCCCGTGCGGATCACTCTGCCCGATGGGCGACACTGGTGGGCGGCCCATTAGCCGTGGCCGGATGATGCACCTAGCATCAGCCTGACCGAAACCGATGCACCCCGAGGACCCCTTGTGCGCTTTCGTCTGACCCCCAGGGAGACGAGCTTCTACGACATGTTCGCCGCGTCCGCGGACAACATCGTCACAGGCTCGAAACTCCTGATGGAACTGCTCGGGGCGGACACCTCCGCCCGGGCCGAGATCGCAGAGCGTATGCGGGCCGCGGAACACGCAGGTGACGACGCCACACACGCGATCTTCCACCAGTTGAACTCCTCGTTCATCACGCCCTTCGACCGCGAGGACATCTACTCCCTCGCATCGTCCCTCGACGACATCATGGACTTCATGGAGGAGGCCGTCGACCTGGTCGTCCTCTACAACGTCGAGGAACTGCCGAAGGGCGTCGAGCAGCAGATCGAGGTGCTGGCGCGGGCGGCCGAACTCACGGCCGAGGCCATGCCCAACCTGCGCACGATGGACAACCTCACCGAGTACTGGATCGAGGTCAACCGCCTGGAGAACCAGGCCGACCAGATCCACCGCAAGCTGCTGGCCCACCTCTTCAACGGCAAGTACGACGCGATAGAGGTCCTGAAGCTCAAGCAGATCGTGGACGTCCTGGAGGAAGCGGCGGACGCGTTCGAGCACGTGGCGAACACGGTGGAGACCATCGCCGTCAAGGAGTCCTGAGGCGTCCATGGACACCTTCGCCCTGGTCGTGACCATCGCGGTCGCGCTCTTCTTCACGTACACCAACGGCTTCCACGACTCGGCGAACGCGATCGCCACCTCCGTCTCGACCCGGGCCCTGACGCCCCGGGCGGCCCTCGCCATGGCCGCCGTGATGAACCTCGCAGGCGCCTTCCTCGGCTCCGGAGTCGCCAAGACCGTCAGCGAGGGCCTGATCGCCACGCCGTCCGGCTCCCAGGGGATGGCCATCCTCTTCTCGGCCCTGGTCGGCGCGATCGTCTGGAACCTCATCACCTGGTACTACGGCCTGCCGTCCTCCTCCTCCCACGCCCTGTTCGGCGGCCTGGTGGGCGCGGCACTCGCCGGCGGTACGACGGTCCACTGGTCCGGGGTCCTGGACAAGGTCGTCGTCCCGATGTTCCTGTCCCCCGTCGTCGGCCTGGTCGTCGGCTACCTGGTGATGCTGGCGATCCTGTGGATCTTCCGCAGGACCAATCCGCACAAGACCAAGCGCGGCTTCCGCATAGCGCAGACCGTGTCGGCCGCCGGCATGGCCCTCGGCCACGGCCTCCAGGACGCCCAGAAGACGATGGGCGTCGTCGTCATGGCACTGGTGATTTCCGGCCACGAGACGTACGGCGACCCGATCCCGGTCTGGGTCAAGCTCGTCTGCGCCGTCATGCTCTCCCTGGGCACCTACGCGGGCGGCTGGCGCATCATGCGCACCCTCGGCCGCAAGATCATCGAGCTCGACCCGCCGCAGGGCTTCGCGGCGGAGACCACCGGCGCCGCGATCATGTTCTCCACCGCGTACATCTTCAAGGCACCGGTCTCCACGACCCATGTCATCACCTCGGCCATCATGGGCGTCGGCGCGACGAAGCGCGTGAACGCGGTCCGCTGGGGCGTCGCCAAGAACATCGTCCTGGGCTGGTTCATCACGATGCCGGCGGCGGCCCTGGTGGCGGCGGGCTCCTTCGGCCTGGTGAACCTGGCGTTCCTGTAGAAACCCGTTCCTGTAGGAAACCCGTTCCTGTAGGAATCCCGCCCGCGGGCTTTTCCGGTACGACGACGGGCCCGCCCCCGGGAGCCGGGGGCGGGCCCTTCATCGTCCTCGCGGTGGCACCGCCATGCAGCACCGCGAGGGGTCTTGGGATCAGCCGAAGCGGCCGGAGATGTAGTCCTCCGTCGCCTGGACCGATGGGTTGGAGAAGATCCGCTCCGTCTCGTCGATCTCGATCAGCTTGCCGGGCTGCCCGACCGCCGCGAGGTTGAAGAACGCCGTACGGTCCGAGACACGCGCCGCCTGCTGCATGTTGTGCGTCACGATGACGATCGTGAAGCGCTCCTTCAGCTCACCGATCAGGTCCTCGATGGCGAGGGTGGAGATCGGGTCGAGGGCGGAGCAGGGCTCGTCCATCAGCAGCACCTTCGGCTCGACCGCGATCGCGCGGGCGATGCACAGACGCTGCTGCTGGCCGCCGGACAGGCCCGAACCCGGCTTGTTCAGACGGTCCTTGACCTCGTTCCAGAGGTTCGCGCCCTTGAGCGACTTCTCGACGATGTCGCCGAGCTCGCTCTTCTTGACGTTGCCGTTGAGCCGCAGCCCCGCCGCCACGTTGTCGAAGATCGACATGGTGGGGAACGGGTTCGGCCGCTGGAACACCATGCCGACCTCGCGCCGCACGGACACCGGGTCCACCCCGGGGCCGTAGAGGTCCTCGTCGTCGAGCAGTACCTTGCCCTCGACCCGGCCGCCCGAGGTGACCTCGTGCATCCGGTTCAGCGTGCGCAGGAACGTCGACTTGCCGCAGCCGGACGGGCCGATGAAGGCCGTCACCGTGCGCGGCTCGACGGTCATCGAGATGTCCTCGATCGCCTTGTGGGAGCCGTAGTAGGCGGTCAGTCCGCTTACGTCGATTCGCTTGGCCATGATTACGTCACTTCCAGAAGTCTTTGTTCGGTCGCTGTCGGCCGGTCAGCGACCGGTCTTCGGAGCCTTCCAGCGGGCGATGCCGCGGGCCACCAGGTTCAGGATCATCACGAAGGCGATCAGGGTGAGCGAAGCCGCCCAGGCCCGGTCGTAGGCGTAGTCGTTGCCCGCGGCGTACTGCTGGTAGATGTACAGCGGCAGCGACTGCTGCGGCCCCGAGAAGGGGTCGTTGTTGATGAACCGGTTTCCGAACACCAACAGCAGCACGGGGGCGGTCTCACCCGCGATACGGGCGATGGCCAGCATGACGCCGGTCGTGATGCCGCCGATGGAGGTCGGCAGGACCACCTTCAGGATGGTGCGCCACTTCGGGACACCCAGCGCCAGGGACGCCTCCCGCAGCTCGTTCGGGACGAGCTTGAGCATCTCCTCGGTGGAGCGCACGACCACCGGCATCATCAGGATGGCCAGGGCCAGCGATCCGGCGAAGCCGAACGGCTCCATGTTGAAGATCAGCATCAGGGAGAGGATGAACAGGCCCGCGACGATCGACGGGACGCCCGTCATGACGTCGACGAAGAAGGTGACCGCCTGGGCGAGCCGGCCACGGCCGTACTCCACCAGGTAGATGGCGGTCAGCACGCCGATCGGCGCCGCGATCAGGGTGGCGAGACCGACCTGCTCCAGGCTGCCGATGATGGCGTGGTAGATGCCGCCGCCCGGCTGGGAGTCGGCGACGAGGCCCATCGAGTGGGTCAGGAAGTAGACGTCGAGGACCTTCACACCGCGTACGACGGTCACCCAGACCAGGGAGACCAGCGGCACGAGGGCGACGAGGAAGGCGACCCAGACCAGACCGGTCGCGATCCGGTCCTTGGCCTGGCGGCGGCCCTCGACCTTGGCGGCGATGGCGTAGGTGGCGACCAGGAAGAGCAGACCGGAGATCAGACCCCACTGCACCTTGGTGAGCCCGGCGCCCGCCCCGACGGCCACGGCGACGGCCACGGAACCGGCGGCGATCGCCCAGGGCGACCACTTCGGCAGACTGGCGCCGCGCAGGGTGCTGGGGCGCTTCTCGGCGATGGCGGCGTTGCTCATGCGTTGGCCCCCGAGTACTCCTTGCGGCGGGCGATGATCATGCGAGCCGCGCCGTTGACCAACAGGGTGATGACGAACAGGACCAGACCGGAGGCGATGAGGGCGTCACGGCCGAACTCGGTGGCCTCGCTGAACTTGCTCGCGATGTTCTGGGCGAAGGTGCCGCCGCCCGGGTTGAGCAGGCTGCCGTGGATCAGGAAGTCCGGGGACAGGACGGTGGCGACGGCCATCGTCTCGCCGAGCGCGCGGCCGAGGCCGAGCATCGACGCGGAGATCACACCGGAGCGGCCGAAGGGCAGGACGGCCATGCGGATGACCTCCCAGCGCGTGGCGCCGAGGGCCAGGGCCGCCTCCTCGTGCATCTGCGGGACCTGGCGGAAGACCTCGCGGCTGACGTTGGTGATGATCGGCAGGATCATGATCGCGAGCAGGATGCCCACGGTCAGCAGGGAGCGCGGGGCCCCCTGGTCCCAGGAGAAGATCCCGGTCCAGCCGAAGAAGTCGTTGAGCCAGCCGAAGAGGCCGTTCATGTGCGGGACGAGGATCAGCGCGCCCCACAGGCCGTAGACGATGGACGGCACCGCGGCGAGCAGGTCGACCACGTACGCGATGGGACCGGCCAGCCGGCGCGGGGCGTAGTGCGTGAGGAACAGCGCGATGGCCACCGCGACCGGGACCGCGAGAACCATGGCGATGATCGAGGAGATCACCGTGCCGTAGGCCAGGACGGCGATGCCGAAGCTGGGCGGCGTGACGTTGGTGTTCCACTCGAAGGTGGTCAGGAAGTTGCCGTGGTTCTTGCTGAGCGCGAGGGAGGCGCGGTAGGTGAGGAACACCGCGATCGCGGCCATGATCACCAACAGCAGGATGCCCGACCCACGGGACAGACCGAGGAAGATCCGGTCTCCGGGTCGGGTGGCGCCGCGGGCGTTGCGTTTCTGCTCGGCCGCGGTGGGCTGGGGAGTGGGAGGAGGTGCGTCGGTTATCTGTGTCGTGTCCATCGGGTTCTCCGGTCTGCGGAGCCGCACCCGGGGTACGGCTCTGCGAAGCCGTACGTGACGTACGGCTCATGGCGGCGGTGCACCGGACGGTGCGGGCCGGTCCCGGGTTCAGGGGCCGGGACCGGCCCGCACACTCAGATCAGCTCAGGCCAGCGATGGTGGTGCGGACCTTGGCGATGATGTCGGCCGGGATGGGCGCGTACTTCAGGCCGGAGAGGACGCTCTGACCGTCCTCGGAGGCGATGTAGCCCAGGAACGCCTTGGTGGCCGGGAGGGTGTCAGCCTTGTTTCCCTTGTCGCACACGATCTCGTACGTCACCAGCGTAATCGGGTACGCGCCGTCTGCCTTGGTGTTGTAGTTCAGCTGCAGCGACAGGTCCTGGCCGGTGCCGATGACCTTGGCGTCGGCGATGGCCTTGGAGGCGGAGTCGCTGCTCGGGGCGACCGGCGCGCTGGCACCCGTGTTGATGCTGACGGCGTTGACGCCGTCGGCCACGTAGGACAGCTCGAAGTAGCCGATGGAGCCGTTGGTCTGCTTGACCTGGGCGGCGACACCGGAGGACTGCGCGGCGGCCTGGCCACCCTTGGCCTGCCAGGCCTTGCCACCGGAGTACGTCCAGTCGCTCGGGGCGGCGGCCTTCAGGTACTTGGTGAAGTTGTCCGTGGTGCCGGACTCGTCCGAGCGGTGGAACGCCTGGATCTTGAGGTCGGGCAGCTTGGCGGACGGGTTCAGCTTCTTGATCGCCGCGTCGTTCCACTTGGTGATCTTGCTGTCGAAGATCTTCGCGAGGGTCGGGGCGTCGAGGACCAGGTTCGAGACACCGGAGAGGTTGTAGCCGACCGCGATGGGGCCGCCGACCATCGGCAGGTCGATGCCCTGGCCGCCGCTGCAGACCTTCTTGGAGGCGGTGACCTCTTCGGGCTTCAGCGCCGAGTCGGAACCGGCGAAGGCGAGCTGGCCCTGGGTGAAGGAGGTGACACCCGCGCCGGAGCCGCCGCCCTTGTAGTTGATCTGGACGCCACAGGCCTTGGAGAAGTTGGCCACCCAGGCGTCGATCGCGTTCTTCTGCGCGGACGAGCCGTCGGCCAGGAGCTGCCCCTTGGCGTTGTCACACTTGATGGAGCCGGCCTGGGTCGAGGCCGAAGCGCTGCTGCCACCGCCGCTGTTGCTGCTGGTGTCGTCCGAGCCGCACGCCGTGAGGACCAGGGCGCCGGAGGCGGCGAGAGCACCGAGAGCGAGGGCCCGCCGGTTCATGCGCTGAAGCTTCACTTGAAAGAGATCCTTCCAGGAGCCGCCGTCCTGAATCGGCGGCGTGCGGAGTTGCGAAGTTTCGGTTGATGTGGACGCGTCTGTAGCGGTGCGGCCGCATCTCGTAAGGCTGAAATTAGGCAGATCAGGTGAAGGCGCCAATGGGCGCAAATGAACGGCAGGTGAACCCCTGCAGACGTTGTGGTTAGGTCACGGAATGCTCACGGGGAGGGCACGCGCGGGTTCCGGCCTCACGGTGACACAGGAGTGACAGTTCTCCGGGAACCCCCGAGATCGGCGCGCCGTCTCGTACCCCGAGAGCCATCGGGAGGCACAGCATGGAACGGCGTACGTTCATCGGCGGCGCGGCCGCGGTCGCGGCGGTCGCCACCACCGCCTGCAAGGGCGGCTCCGCCGACGCGGACACCAGTACCTCGTCCTCCTCCGGCACGTCCGGCACGTCCCTCCGCTCGACGTCGGCCCAGGCCGCCGCCGCGAACTGGACCGGCCTCGCCCGCGACCTCGACGGCACCCTGGTCCGCCCGGGCGACGCCAAGTGGGCCACGGCCCACCAGCTGTACAACACCCGCTTCGACGGCCTGAAGCCGGCCGCGGTCGCCTATGCCGCCCACGCCGACGACATCCGTACGACCCTGGCGTACGCCCGTGCCCACGGAATCCGGGTCGCCATCCGCAACGGCGGCCACTCCTACGCCGGCTGGTCCTCGGGGAACGGCAAGCTGATCCTCGATGTCTCCGAGCTGAACCGAATACGGGTCGGCGGCGGCCAGGCCGTGGTGGGCGCCGGCGCCAAGCTGATCGACGTCTACCGCGCCCTGACGGCGAAGGGCGTGACGATACCGGCGGGCTCCTGCCCCACGGTCGGCGTCTCCGGTCTGGTGCTCGGCGGCGGCCACGGCGTGGTCTCCCGGGCCTACGGCCTGACCTGCGACAGCCTCACCGAAGCCACCCTGATCACGGCGGACGGCAAGCAGCTCACCGCGAACGCGACGACCAACAAGGACCTCTTCTGGGCCCTGCGCGGCGCCGGCAACGGCAACTTCGGCGTCGTGACGGAACTGCACTTCACCACCCACCCGGCGCCGCAGGCCGTCTCGGCGTACGTCACCTGGCCGTGGGCGAAGGCGGCGGCCGTGGTGAAGGCCTGGCAGGAGTGGGGCCCCGGCCAGCCCGACGAGATCTGGTCCTCCTGCCATCTGGAGAACGGCGGCTCGCCGACCGTGTCCGTCGCCGCGTTCTCGCTCGGCACCTACGGCGAACTCCAGAACGCGCTGGACCGCCTGGCCTCGAAGGTCGGCGCCCCCGCCCGCGGCGTCACGCTGAAGAGGCACACCTACGAGGGCGCGATGGAGGCGTACGCCGGCTGCTCGTCCTTCCCGACCGCCGCCCAGTGCCATCTGCCCGGCTCCACCCCGGGCCGCAGCCCGCGGGGCGCGCTCGGCCGGGAGACCTACGCGGCCCGCTCGGACTTCTTCGACCGCTCGATCTCGACGGCCGGCATCCAGACCATGCTGGCGCGCATCAGGTCCGTCCAGGGCGGCGCCGGCAGCATCGCCCTCATCGCCCTCGGCGGCGCGGTCAACCGCGTCTCCCCCACCGCGACGGCCTTCGTCCACCGCCGCTCCCGGATGCTCGCCCAGTACATCGCGTCCTGGCGCCCGGGGACGGCGGGCACGGCCGCCCAGTCCTGGCTGACGAAGACGCACGACGCGATGAAGCCGTACGCCTCCGGCGCGGCCTACCAGAACTACACCGACCCGACCCTGACGAACTGGCGCAAGGCCTACTACGGCGACGCGGCGGCGAGGCTGGCGACGGTGAAGAAGCAGTACGACCCGAACCGCTTCTTCACCTACCCCCAGGCGCTGTAACGGGCCCCAGGCCTGCTCTAGGCCGCGAGGTCCCGTTCCTCCGACTCGAGGTCCTTGCGGGCGCCGGGGATCACCGTGCCATCGCCGGGGGCCGAGCGTCCCCGGGCCCGGACGAACCAGGCGCCCCACGTGGAGGTCTCGACGGCCTTCAGCACCGGGGTCAGCAGGGCCATGGCGAGCGGGGACAGCAGCAGGGCGACGGCCGTGCCGAGCGCGAAGCCGCCCACCACGTCGGTCGGGTAGTGCACGCCCATGTAGACCCGGCAGAAGCCCTCGAGCAGCGCGAGCCCGATGCCGACGAGCCCGAACTTCCGGTTGGCGACGAAGAGTCCGACGCCCATGGCCATGGTGATGGTCGCGTGATCGCTGACGAAGGAGTAGTCGGTCTTGCCCGTCACGAGGACGTCCAGTCCCTGGTGGACGAGGAAGGGCCGGGGCCGCTCGACGAAACCCCGTATGGGCACGTTCACCAGCACGGCGATCGCGGCGGCGAGCGGCGTCCACACCAGCGCGGCCACGGACGGCACGGCCTCCTCGCCGCCCTTGCGGCGCACCGACCACCAGCACCCGACCACCAGCAGCACCATGGCCACCAGCAGCCCGTACTCCCCGACGAACTCCATGACCCGGTCGAACCAGTGCGGAGCGTCCTTGGCCAGGCCGTTGATGTCGTAGAGCAGGTCGACGTCGGGGTTCGACCCGGTGTCTGCGAGTCCAGCCATCGCGCTGCGGCCCCTTCGTCGTCTGCTTGCTACGAGAACAGGAACGCACGGTCCCGGTTATTACGTTCCACACTCCACCGAATGATCACGCAGACGTTATCGAAGAGAGACTCATCGCCGCAGCTCAGGGGGTGGGTTCACACTCGGTTCACACCGTGGTGGGCAGTGCTTTCGCGCCATCTTCGGTGACCCGGGTGGCGCCGAAGTACTCGGAGGTGTCGATCGGGTCGAAGCGGATGACGGCACCAGTGCGCGGCGCGTCGATCATGTATCCGCCGCCGACATAAATGCCGACATGGTGAATGGCCCGGGAGTCCGTCGGATCGGTCGAGAAGAACACCAGGTCCCCGGGGAGCAGTTCGTCCCGCTGGGGGTGCGGACCCGCGTTGTACTGGTCGTTGGCCACGCGCGGCAGCGTGATGCCGACGCTCTCGTAGGCGGCCTTCGTCAGCCCCGAGCAGTCAAAACGCCCGTTGTCGGCGGCAGTTCCGTCGCCGCCCCACAGATAGGGCGTGCCGAGTTTCTTCTGCGCGTAGTAGATGGCCCCGGCGGCCTGCCGGCTCGGGTCGACCCGCGACACGGGCGCGGCGAAGCTCTCCTCCAGCGTGGTGATCGTCTTGACGTAGTTCTGGGTCTCCTTGTACGGCGGAACGCCCCCGAACTTGATCACCGCGTAGGCCCCGGCGTTGTACGAGGCGAGCATGTTTTCAGTCAGATTCCCGGGTACGTCCTTCACGTACGAGGCGAGTTGGCAGTCGTACGACGCGGCGGACGGGATCGCGTCCTGCGGATCCCAGACGTCCTTGACGCCGTCGCCGTTTCCGTCGATGCCGTGCGTGGCCCAGGTCCCCGGGATGAACTGAGCTATCCCCTCGGCCGCCGCGGCGCTCCGGGCCCGGGGATTGAACCCGCTCTCCTGGTAGAGCTGTGCGGCGAGCAGCGCCGGGTTGAGGGCGGAGCAGAGGTTCCCCCACTTCTGCACGATGGCGGCGTACGCGGCCGGTACGGCGCCCTTGGCGAGCGCCTTGGTGCCGCCCCCCACGCCGTTGACGAGGTTCCCGGCGACGACGTACACCCCGACGACGAGCAGCATGACGAAGGCCATGGCGGAGCCGACAGCCACGGACGCGATGATCCATGCCTTACGCACCGTCACCCGCCCCTCGCCGCCCGGGAGTCCGTCCAGGAGTCCGTCGAGGGGTCAGTCTAGGGGCGGTGACTGTGTTCCGGAATGATCACACTCGGCCATTGTCAGACGTCAGACGCCCGCCACCCCCACGGATGACGGATCACGGATCGGCGGCGGCGTCCTTGTACAACTCGGCGGCCTCGGCGCCCAGCACCACGCTGTAGGAGATGTCGTCGGTGTCCCCGCCCTGCTCGTGCCCCCCGAGCACCCCCACGACCTGACCGTCCCCGTTGACCCAGGGACTGCCGCTGGTTCCGCTGCTGAGGCTGGGGCAGTCGATCCGCTGCTGGGTACGGCTGTGCGCGGTCGGCCGGTTGGTGCAACTCACCGGCACCTCTTCGGAGCTGGGGTAGCCGATGACGGTCACGGCGGTGGCGCCGGTGGCCGTCCCGGTCGCGAAGCGGTTGCCCCCGACGGCATCTTCGACGCCCTTGCCGTGCTGATAACTCACGATGCCGAAGGCGACGTCGCTGTCCTCGTCCTGCTCGTTGCGCCACCCGTCCGGCAGGAACTTCCGGTGCACGGTCCACTCGCCGTACGGCGCCTTGCCGTCCCGGTACCCGGGCACGAACACGAACTCCTGGTCACTGTCGAGGCAGTGCGCCGCGGTGACGATGAGGTTGCGGTAGGGGCTGTGCACGACGGAGGCGGTGCAGTGGTGTCCGCCCGCGAGGCTCGATCTCCGGTCGGCCGGAAACAGCGCCCCGACCCGCACGGACTGCGAGGTCGCCGCGGCGGCCACGGTCACGCCGAGCGGTCCGGGCCCGTCGTCGGCGTTGGCGAGGGACGCGGAGGTCAGAGCGGGCACGGCCAGGACGACGGCCGCGCACAGGGGACTGGCGATACGCCTGCTGATGCGAGAGGTGCGGTTCATCGGCACCCACTGTGTCCGACGAAGGTGAGAAAACCGTCTGCCGTTCACTGAGATATCTCCGTGAACATGGCCCGCCTCCTCCGCCCGTCCCCTCTCCGACGTCCCGACCACCGTACTGCGCCCACTTCCGGCTCGCCTCCGCGTCACTCTGAGTCACTTGACCGGGCACTCGGCCCACAGCAGCTTTCCGCCCTTGGACGCGCCGAGCTCCCGCAGCACGGATACCCCGACGACGTCCGCACAGGCCCGCACGATCTGCAGCCCCCGCCCACGCTCGGCGTCCGCCGCGGGTGGGCCGTACGGTTCCCCGTCCCGGAACCCGGCCGGAACCCGCGGATCGCTGTCCCACACGGCGACCCGTAGCCGCCCGGAGTCCATGGGCCGCACCCGCAGGGCGTACGGCCCCTGGGTGTGCCGGTGGGCGTTGGCGAGCAGTTCACCGGCCAACAGCTCGGCGGTGGGCGTGAGTTCGTCCAGTCCATGGGCGGTGAGCAGCGCACGCAGGGTGACCCGGGCGATTCCCGGCGCGCGCGGATCATGCGGGAGTTGGAGGGTGTAGGCCCAGGACGGGGATACGGTGGCCATGGAAGTCTCCGGTCACTGTGGGGAGTTGGATACGTGCGATGAGTGGCCCAGTGGCTTACCGTCCCGTCGGGCGGTGCGCTTCTGGGGTAGGGCGCCACTTGTAAGGTAGCGGCCGTCCGGTTTATACATTCACCGATTCCCGGAAAGTACATTCACTGCCACCCATGTGGGTGACGACAAGGAGGCGGCAAGCCCGTGCGGAACCCAACGGGTCGCCAACTGCGCTTCGGCACTGAACTGCGCAAACTGCGCGAACGCGCCGGCCTCACGGCCACCGAGGCCGGTCAACTCATGGGGATCAAGCAGGCGCAGATCAGCAACATGGAGGCCGGACGCGTAGGCGTGAGCGCCGAGCGGGTACGCGCGCTGGCCTGCCATTACGACTGCTCCGACCAGGCCCTCGTCCAGGCGCTCGGCGACATGACCACCGAGCGAGCACGCGGCTGGTGGGAGGAGTACCGCGACATCCTCCCCGCCGGCCTCCTGGACCTCGCCGAGCTGGAGCACCACGCCAGACGGCTGCGGACCGCCGTGACCGTGCACATCCCGGGCCTCTTCCAGACGACCGACTACGCGCGGGAGATCTTCCGCCAGGCCGTGCCGGATCTGGCGCCGCCCGACGTGGAGCACCGGGTGTCGTTCCGGATCAAGCGGCAGGCCGTGCTCTACCGCGACCGCCCCACCCCTCAGCAGGTGATCATCCATGAGGCGGCCCTGCGCATGCGGTTCGGGGGCACTCAGGTCACCCGAGGCCAGCTGACGTACCTCCTCGATATGAGCGAGCGCGAACACGTCGCGATCCACGTCATCCCATTCGCCGCGGGCACCTTCGCCGGCTCGGGCCAGTCCGTCTACTACGCCGAGGGCCCCGTGCCACAGCTCGACACGGTGAACCTCGACCAGTCACACGGTCCGGTGTTCCTCGACGCTGAGGCCCAGTTGAGCAAGTACCGCGTCACACTCGACCGACTGGAAGCGGCTGCCCTCACCGTCGAGGAGTCGCGGAAGTTCATCCACACCATCCTCAAGGACCTGTGAGGGAACCCCGATGCCCAAGCCGCTCACCTGGCAGAAGTCGTCCTACTGCCCCGAGGGCAACTCCTGTGTCCACGTGGCCGCAACCCCCGCCGCGATCCACATAACCGAGTCCGGCGACCCCACCGCCTCCATACTCACCACCACCCCCGCCGCTTTCGCCACCCTCCTCGACTCCCTGAAGACCGGCGCCCCCACCCCCCTTCAGATCACCGTCACCGACCACGACACCGTCCGCCTCCACGACCCCGCGACCCCCCACGTATCGGTCACCACGGACCGCCCCCGGTGGAACGCCTTCGTACTCGGCGTGAGGGCAGGGGAGTTCGACCACTTCACCCACGCCACCCGGTGATCTTTGCTCCTGCAGCATGTCGGACCTCAAGAAGCAGGCCACGTCCATGCACAAGGCCGCGTCGGGACTGCGCAGCGTCGGGCATCACACGGCGAAGCCGTTGCAGCAGTTCGACGCGCGGCTGCGGTCCGTCCTTGGTCCGGCCCTTGACCTCGCCGTATCACATCCGTTCGAAGGGGAACTCCCCGTCGACGCGCTCCCCGATTGGTTCACTGCCGCCGCGCAGAAAACGCCGGCATCAGCCCCGGCGCATACTCTTCCCACGCCCCGCTCAACGCGCGTCACGCTGTGAGTTCTCTGTGCCGCGGGTCAAGTCGCCGCCATCGCACACCCATTCCGCGACCATCGGCCGGTAACCCCCCGCACCTCTTCGGTAATGCGGAAGTCAGAATTCCGAAACTGCCTTGTTTGTCGCGTACTCAACAAGCCATCGTCGTCGCGGGCCGCCGCCCCCACCGGCAACCACACCGGTGGACCCCCCAGCCGCACGCCTCTGTCCACCACTCCCAGGAGGCTGTACGTTGCCTACGTCCACCCCCAACTCCCCCCACATACGCGGCAGATGGCGCCGCATCGGCTCGGCCGCCGCAGCCACCGCCGCCCTCGTGCTCGCCGGTCTCGGCAGCGCGGCCCACGCGGACGCGGCGACCGCCGCCACCCACAAGGTGAGCGCCAGGACGATCGCCGCGCAGGTCGCCAAGGCCCATGTGCGCTACGAGAACGCCTGCGCCGCGCACCCGAAGAAGGGCTACGCCTCCTGCGACGCCCTCCGGGTCACCGGCGGCACCACCGCCTTCATGGAGAAGCAGGCCGCGCTGAAGGGCGTCGCCCCGAAGACGGTCAAGCCGGACGCCGCCTCGGACGACCCGACCGGTTACGGCCCGAGCGACCTCCAGTCGGCCTACGGCCTGACGGACGCGGCCTCCTCCAACGGCTCCGGTGAGACCGTCGCCATCGTCGACGCCTACGACGACCCCAACGCCGAGGCGGACCTGGCCACTTACCGCTCGTACTACGGCCTGCCCGACTGCACGACCGACAACGGCTGCTTCAGCAAGGTCAGTCAGACCGGCTCCACGACCTCCCTGCCCTCCGCCGACAGCGGCTGGGCCGGTGAGGAGTCCCTCGACCTCGACATGGTCAGCGCCGTCTGCCCGAACTGCAACATCCTGCTCGTCGAGGCGAAGTCCGCGAGCGACGCCAACCTGGGCACGGCGGTGAACGAGGCGGTCAAGCTGGGCGCCAAGTTCGTCTCCAACTCCTACGGCGGCTCCGAGTCCTCCTCGGACACCACCTACGACTCCTCGTACTACAAGCACCCGGGCGTCGCCATCACCGCGAGCGCCGGCGACGAGGGCTACGGCGCCGAGTACCCGGCCGCCTCCCGCTACGTGACCGCCGTCGGCGGCACCGCGCTGAACACCGCCTCCAACAGCCGCGGCTGGACCGAGAGCGTCTGGGAGACCAGCAGCACGGAAGGCACCGGCTCCGGCTGCTCGTCGTACGACGCCAAGCCGAGCTGGCAGACCGACACCGGCTGCACCAAGCGGATGATCGCCGACGTGTCCGCCGTCGCCGACCCGGCGACCGGCGTCTCCGTCTACGACTCCTACGGCTCCGACGGCACCGGCTGGAACACCTACGGCGGCACCAGCGCCTCCTCGCCCATCATCGCCTCGGTCTACGCCCTCGCCGGCACCCCGGGCTCCAGCGACTACCCGGCCCAGTACCCGTACAACGCGGCCGGCACCTCCGCCCTCAACGACGTCACCAGCGGCAGCAACGGCACCTGCTCCACCAGCTACTTCTGCACCGCCCAGTCGGGCTACGACGGCCCGACCGGCTGGGGCACCCCGGAGGGCCTGGACGCCTTCACGGCGAACTGACCCGACGCACGACCTCCCCGACGGGTCACGGGGAGCCGGCCGAGTGAGGAGTACGTGGGGTCTCCTCGGCGGCACGCAAGGGGAACGGGTCACGGCAGCCGGCCGCGACCCGTTTCCCATGCGACCGCCTTGGTTTTCCTGTGCGTTGGGTAAAGGCCCCGACCTTCTTCAGTAATCCGGAAGTCAGAATTCCGTACACCTCTTGTTGTCGCGTACTCAACAAGCGACAGTCGTGGCGGGCCGCCGCCCCGCCGTCGCAGCCGGGGACCCCGTACCGGCGGCATCGCACCCGCACCGCCCCTGTTCCACCCCACCAAGGAACATCAGGAGGCTGCACGATGCGTTCCACTCCCCCCAACAGACCGTCCGGCCACAGAGCCTGGCGCCGCATCGGGGCCGCAGCGGCCGCGGCAGCGGCCCTCGTGCTCGCGGGCTTCGGCACCGCCGTACAGGCCGACGCGGCCACCGCCCCGGCCAAGGTCACCTGGACCGCGACCCCCTGCGCCACCCCCAAGCACACAGGCGAACTGACCTGTAACTCCTACCGCGTGACCGGCGGACTCACCGCCTTCCAGAAGCAGCAGGCCGCGCGCACCGGGGTCACCCCGAAGGCAGCCGACGCCAGCACCCCCTCCGGCTACGGCCCGAGCAACCTCCAGTCCGCGTACGGCCTGACCTCCGCCGCCGCCTCCAACGGCTCCGGCGAGACCATCGCGATCGTCGACGCCTACAACGACCCGAACGCCGAGTCGGACCTCGCCTCCTACCGCTCGTACTACGGCCTGTCGGCCTGCACCACCGCCAACGGCTGCTTCAAGAAGGTCAGCCAGACCGGCTCCACCACCTCGCTGCCCTCCAGCGACAGCGGCTGGTCCGAGGAGATCTCCCTCGACCTCGACATGGCCTCCGCCATCTGCCCGAAGTGCAACATCCTCCTCGTCGAGGCCACCAGCGCCACCATGGCCAACCTGGGCAAGGCCGTGAACGAGGCCGTCACCCTGGGCGCGAAGTACGTCTCCAACAGCTACGGCGGCTCCGAGTCCTCCTCGGACACGTCGTACGACTCCTCGTACTTCAACCACCCGGGCGTCGCCATCACCGTCTCCGCCGGCGACAGCGGCTACGGCGCCGAGTACCCGGCCGCCTCCCGCTACGTCACCGCCGTCGGCGGCACCGCCCTGAAGACCTCCTCCACCACCCGCGGCTGGACCGAGACCGTCTGGAAGACCTCCAGCACCGAGGGCACCGGCTCCGGCTGCTCCGCCTACGACGCCAAACCGAGCTGGCAGACCGACACCGGCTGCTCCAAGCGCACGATTTCGGACGTCTCCGCGGTGGCCGACCCGGCGACCGGCGTCTCGGTGTACGACTCCTACGGCGTGACCGCCGGCTGGTACACCTTCGGCGGCACCAGCGCCTCCTCGCCGATCATCGCGGGCGTCTACGCCCTCGCCGGCACCCCGTCGTCCTCCTCCTACCCCTCCTCGTTCCCCTACGCGAAGGCCGGCACCTCGGCGCTGAACGACGTGACCAGCGGCAACAACGGCTCCTGCTCGACCAGCTACCTGTGCACCGCCCAGTCGGGTTACGACGGCCCGACCGGCTGGGGCACCCCCGAGGGGGTCTCCGCCTTCACCGGCTGACCGACTGACCCTCCGTCACCGAGCGGGCCGCGGCCTCCCACCGCGGCCCGTTCGCGTTGCCGGGTTACCCTTCACCGGGAGAACATCGGCACGACCACTCACCCGACCGTCCGTCAGAAACGGCGCAGGTCATAGAAGGGGTCAACGACGGAACCACACGACTGGTTCCGCTCAGGCCTCATTGCCCGGCGTGACCTGCCGTGATACACAGAGTTACCGTACGAGCTATTCGTACGAAACCCGCCAACCAATGACGTCAAGTCGACATGCGACGGCGACATTGTCGGCGACAATGAGCCTGACCTCTGCACCGAGGCAGGGGACGCGGAACCGGAACCACCGGATCGACCGGAACTACCCACCAGGGGCGGTGACTTACATGCTCTTTGCGGCCGACAAGGGAGACATCAACACCATCATCGGCGGGATCGCTCCGGACTGGGGCCCCTTCGGCAGCCTGGGCAACGAGGCGAAGGTGATGATCGAGGTCGTCATGGCCGTCGCCATCCTGCTCTGCCTCGGCATCGCGGTATGGGGCGCGGCCAAGCAGCGCATCGGTGCGACCGCCCTGCGCGACACCTTCAGCGCGGAACAGGGCAAGGGCCTCATCATCGCCGGCCTCACCGGCGTCTTCATCATCGGCTCACTGGGCACGCTCTTCACCATCGTGTACGGCATGGCCGTCTAGCAGACAACTCCTCCCCCACCCGCCCGTCGTGCTCACCGGCTGAGGTTGCGTTTCCCTGATGTCGAGTCACCACACCGCGCCCGCGCGGGAACCAGCACGGCTACCGTCGTATCTCTACGAGGTGGAGAGGGCGTACGCGGCATGAGTCTCGGAGACGAGGGGCAGACCCGCACAAGGCTGCCCGACGCGGGCGGCGACGTGTACGGGGGCGCGCGGCGGGGCGGCCGCTCGTCGTCCCGGGGCCTGGTGACGGTGGTCGGCGTGGTGGTCCTCCTGATCGCAGCGATCGCCTTCGCGAACCGCGGCGACGGCGACTCCTCGTCATCGACCGACAGCAACGCCAAGAAGCCGAACAGCTCATCGACAGCGGCAACGGGAACGAAGCCGGTCCAGTCGAGAACGTCCGGCATCCCGTCGGGCTTCACGCACGACCAACAGGGGGCGGAGAGCGCGGCGGCGAACTATGCGACGGTTCTCGTCTCGGCCGACATCCTCAAGCCGGCCCGGCGTACCGAGATCGTCCAGCAGGTCTTCGTCCCCGACAAGCAGGCCGCGCTGCGGCAGCAACTCGACAGCGCCTACTCCACCGACTTCCTGAGCAAGATCGGCCTCGACGCCAACGGCAACGCGGCCCCGGGCAGCACCTACGTCTCCCGCACCGTGCCGATCGGCACCAAGACCACGAGCTACTCGGCCACCACGGCCACCGCCGAGGTCTGGTGCACAGGGTTGTACGGCACCGCCGGCCAGCAGTCCACCAACCCGGTCACGAGCGACTGGTTCACCATGACGCTCCAGCTGAGCTGGTCCGGCGGTGACTGGAAGGTCGACAGCTTCTCCCAGAAGGACGGCCCCGCGCCGGTCCCCGGTGACAACAAAGCGTCCAGCGCCGACGAGATGTCCAAGGCCGTCGAGGAGTACGGAGGCTTCACCTATGCCCGGTAGCCGCGCACTCAAGGTCACCGCCGCCCTGACAGCCGTCCAGACCGCTGCCGTACTGTTCGCGACCCGGGCCGCGGCCGCTCCCTCCCCGTCGCCGACGGCCTCGGACGACAAGTGCGACCTCATCGTCGGCCCCGCCAAGGACTACTGCGAACGCGGCAACGGCGACAAGGGCACCACCGGCGGTACCACCCCCAGCCTCACCTCGACCCTCGACCCGCTCGCCTCCCTCGGCAAGGGCTGTGCCAAAGCCGCCTCCTGGACCATCGACAAGCTCAGTGGGGCCGTCAAGGAGACCGCGAACGTCGACTTCACCAACCAGAAGTTCCTTCAGCAGTACGCCGTCGTCTTCGCCGCCTCCACCATCCTCACCCTCGTGCTGTGGCTCCTGGCCGTCGCCAAGCGAGCCGTCAGAGGCGTGCCGCTGACCACCGCCATCTCCGAAGCCGTCGGGTTCCTCTGGCTGACCGTGCTGGCCTCCGCGTTCACGCCCCTCATCCTGTACACCGTCGTGTCCGCGGTGGACGGTGTCACCGACGTCCTCGCGAAAGCCACCGGCGACCAGACCGACGTGTTCTTCGGCACCTTCTCCGGCGCCCTCAACAAGGGCAACGACATCGGCGGCGGCCCCATCATGCTGATCGTCGTCTCCCTGGTCAGCATCCTCGCCGCCGGAGTCCTCTGGCTGGAGCTCGTCATCCGTGCCGCCCTGCTCTACGTCGGCGCCCTCCTCGGCACCGTCGTCTACGCCGGCCTCGTCGACAAGAACCTCTGGGGCCACGTCCGCCGCTGGGCCGGCATCATGATCGCCGTCATCCTCGTCAAGCCGATCATCGTGATCGTCCTGGGGCTGGCCGGAGCCCTGTCCTCCGAGAACGGCCCCGACTCCTTCTCCGCCGTCGTCTCCGGCCTCGCCATCATCCTGCTGGCCATCTTCGCCAGCGCGATGATCTACCGCTTCGTCCCCGGCTTCGGCGACGAGATCGCCAGCGGCCGCAACAACCGCATCATGCAGGGCGCCGAGGGCAAGGCCGCCGCGGTCATCAGCTCCCCGGCGACCATGGTCGCCCAGGGCATCAAGACCCACAGCGCCCGCGCCAACGACAACGGGGGCGGCGGCCAGTCGTCCTCGGGCGGCGGCCCCCGCCCGGCCAACCCGGCTAGCGGCGGCGTCGCCGCCCACAGCACCCGCACCCCGAACGGTGGCGGCGGCGGAACTGTCCCCTCCGCCGCACCCGCACCCCGTTCGGCGAGCCCGGTGAACACCCCGCACGCCAGCAACACCCGCAACAGCAGTACCAACCGCACGGGAGGTGAAGGGCGTTGACGACCGAGTCCCACCTGTCCCATCCGGTCACGCCCCGCCGTACATATCTCATCGGCCGCGCCCGGCCGAACGCGATCGTCGGCCGCAACCGCGAGTCCGGCGAGATCGCGCTGATCATCGTGGGCGCGTTCCTCGGCATGATGTGCGGGCTCCTCGTCCCCGTCCTCTCCCTGCGCATCGTGCTGCTGATGGGCTTCCCGCTGCTCGCCCTGGCAGCGGTGTACGTGCCGTACAAGCACCGCACCTTCTACAAGTGGTTCGAGATCAACCGCAGTTACAAGCGCACCCTGAAGCAGGGCACGCTCTACCGGTCCGGCGTCATGGAGGCCGGCACCCGGCTCGACGGCCGTGAGATCGAGATCGGCCCGCCCCCCGGCATCGGCCGCATCACCTGGCTGGCCGCCCCCTTCGGCCCCGACGAGATCGCCGTACTCCTGCACGCGGACCGCCGTACCGTCACCGCCGCCATCGAGATCGAGGGCCCCGGCGTGGGCCTGCGCGACTCGGAGGACCAGGAAGCCCTCGTCGACCGCTTCGGCACCCTCCTCAAGCACGTGGCCAACGGCGACGGCTTCGTCACCCGCCTGCAGATGCTCGCCCGCACCCTCCCCGCCGACCCCGACGCCCACGCCAAGGACGTCGCCCTGCGCGGGGACGACAAGTCCCTGCCGTGGCTGCAGTCGTCGTACGACCAACTGCAGTCCATGGTGTCCACCAGCAGCGAGCAGCACCGCGCCTATCTCGTCGCCTGCATGCACTTCACCCGCGAACTCGCCGCCGAGGCGCAGGCGATGGCCCGCGCCGCCCGGCCCCAGTCGGGCCGCAAGGTGGACCGGGACGCGGGCCTCGCGGTCGTCATGGCCCGCGAGCTCACCGACATCTGCTCGCGCCTGCAGGAGGCCGACATCCGCGTCCGCCAGCCCCTCGGCCAGGGCCGGCTCGCCTCCCTCATCCACTCCATGTACGACCCCGACCACCCGATCGACCACATCCAGGCGATGACCAAGCGCAACGCCTGGCCGGCCGAACTGGACGCCATGGAGCCGACGTACCTCCAGGCCAAGACCCGCGAGTCCGCCACCCGCGCCCCCTGGTGCCACGCCACCGCCTGGGTGAAGGAGTGGCCGATGACCCCCGTCGGCGTCAACTTCCTGGCCCCCCTCCTGGTCCACACCCCGGACGTCATCCGAACGGTCGCGGTCACGATGGATCTCGAGCCCACCGAGGTAGCCATCGAACGCATGCTGACCGAGAAGACCAACGACGAGGCCGAGGCCTCCCGCGCAGCCAAGATGAACCGCACCGTGGACCCCCGTGACGTCGCCGCCCACACCCGCCTGGACCAGCGGGGCGAGGACCTGGCGAGCGGCGCCGCGGGAGTGAACCTGGTCGGCTACATCACCGTCTCCTCCCGCTCCCCCGAGGCCCTGGCCCGCGACAAGCGGACCATCCGGGCCTCGGCCGGAAAGTCGTACCTGAAGCTGGAGTGGTGCGACCGCGAGCACCACCGCGCCTTCGTGAACACACTCCCGTTCGCCACCGGCATCCGAAGGTAGGGACCACGCATGCGGGATCCGCTGTCCGTCCTCACCGACGCCTTCACGTCCTTCCTCTTCGGGAAGGTCGAGACGACCCGCCTGCCGGTGCGCACCTCGACGGGCCAGGCCCAGGCGGTCTACCTGCCGACCGCCGCACCGGGCCTGGGCGACTCGGGGGTGATCATCGGCCGCGAGGTCTACTCCGGCAAGGGCTACATCTACGACCCCTTCCAGCTCTACGGCCAGCAGCTCCCCGCCCCCCACTGGCTGGTCCTCGGCGAGTCCGGCAACGGCAAGTCGGCGCTGGAGAAGACCTACGTCCTGCGCCAGCTGCGCTTCCGCGACCGCCAGGTCGTCGTCCTGGACGCACAGGGCGAGGACGGGGTCGGCGAGTGGAACCTGATCGCGGAGGAGCTGGGGATAACTCCCATCCGCCTGGACCCGACGGCCGCCCTGGACATGGGCATCCGCCTCAACCCGCTCGACCCCGCGATCACCACCACCGGCCAGCTCGCCCTGCTCCGGACGATCATCGAGGTCGCGATGGGCCACGGCCTGGACGAACGCTCCGGCTTCGCCCTCAAGGTCGCGCACGCCTACGTCAACGAGACCATCGTCGAACGCCAGCCGGTCCTCACGGACATCGTCGAGCAGCTACGGCACCCCGAGCCGGAGTCGGCCGAGGCGATGAACGTCGACATAGACGACGTACGGGCCTGGGGCCTGGACGTCGCCCTTGTGCTGGACCGGCTGGTCGACGGTGACCTGCGCGGCATGTTCGACGGCCCGACCACGGTCGGCATCGACCTCGACGCGCCCCTCATCGTCTTCGACCTCTCCCACATCGACCGCAACTCCATCGCCATGCCCATCCTGATGGCGATCGTCGGAGTCTGGCTCGAGCACACCTGGATCCGCCCCGACCGCAAGAAGCGCATCTTCCTGGTCGAGGAGGCCTGGCACATCATCAACAGCCCGTTCGTGGCGCAGCTGTTCCAGCGGCTGCTGAAGTTCGGGCGCCGGCTGGGCCTGTCCTTCGTGGCGGTGGTGCACCACCTCAGTGACGTGGTGGACGGAGCGGCGGCGAAGGAGGCGGCGGCCATCCTGAAGATGGCGTCGACGCGCACGATCTACGCCCAGAAGGCGGACGAGGCACGGGCCACGGGCCGGGTGCTCGGTCTGCCCAGGTGGGCCGTGGAGATCATCCCGACCCTGACCCCCGGCATCGCGGTCTGGGACGTCAACGGCAACGTCCAGGTCGTCAAACACCTGGTCACCGAGACGGAACGCCCCCTGGTCTTCACCGACCGCGCCATGACCGAGTCGTCCGCCGACCTCGATCCGACCGACGACGCGCTGCGCGCCGCCGAGCTGGAGGCGGAGGAACGGGCGGCGGCCTTCGTGGAGCAGCACCTGAGCGACTACGACGGCTCGTCCGAGTCGACGGTGGCCTAGCGGCGGCGGGAGGCGGACGTGGTGAGACCGGACGTTCGGCGACGGGACGAACGGGAGGGCCAGGGCGGCATCCCCGACGGGCTGCTGGTCGGCATACTCGCCTTCCTCCTCGGCATGACCCTGATGGTGTGGACGGCGACCGGCCTCGCGGGCCTGTTCGCCAAGGGCTCCTGGCCCGACGGCGTCTCCTTCACCCGCACCCCGCTCGCCATGCGCCACCTCATCGGCCGGCCCCACGACATCACCGGCGCCTGGCCGGACACCCCCACGGCCCAGCTGTCGGGGTACGGCCTGTTCTGGGGCCTGTTCATCGGCCAGCTGATGGTCCTCTTCGTCCTGATCGTGTTCGTCATGGGCACCCTGGCCCGCTGGCGCGCGGGCCGCGCCAGACGCCGCCTGGAGCACGCGGCGGCGGTGGAACGCGCCACGGCCGCGACGACCGCCCCGATCCCGGAACCGACGGCACCGACAGCGCAGCCGCTGGAACGGCCGGCACCGCAGTCGGCGGAGGTACGACCGCCCCAACCGGCCGAGGTCCATGAGATGCCGGTGCCCCGCACGGAGCCGGTCCTCCCCCAGCCAGCCACCCCGGTCCAGCTGGAGACGGCCGTGGCACCGGCAGCGGGCGGCTGGGACCGCGCCGAGGGCACCGTGCACTACGCCCCACCCGCGAGCCGCCACACGACCGCGACCCAGGCCGTACGGGACGCGGAGGGCCCCGCCCTCGTCGTCAC
This sequence comes from Streptomyces gilvus, assembly GCF_022513565.1. GTDB lineage: Bacteria > Actinomycetota > Actinomycetes > Streptomycetales > Streptomycetaceae > Streptomyces > Streptomyces gilvus. Next base: position 188,040 of record NZ_JAKWBE010000015.1, read on the forward strand.
CTCGAACCCGTCCCTCTGGGCGGACACCAAGGACCCCCGCGCGAAACTGGGCCCGGTCCTCCTCTACGACCCCACCCACCGCTGCGACACCCCGGCCCGCCTCCACTGGTCCCCCACCGCCGGCTGCGAGGACAGACAGACGGCCACCGCACGGGCCGCCGCCCTCCTCGCCCCCATCCGCCCAACAGCCAAACTGGACGAGGCCCTCGCCACCACTGCGGAAACGCTCCTCCGCAGCTATCTGCACGCCGCCGCCGTGGACGGCCGCACCATCCGCCACGTCCACCGCTGGTCCCAGGGCAGCCAGATCCAGGACGCGGTCCGCATCCTCCGCACGAACCCCAAGGCGTCCCCCGGCTCCGCGGGCGAACTCGAGGCCGCGCTCACCGCACACCCCGAGCGCCGCGACATGGCCCAGGAGTTGACGACGAGAGCACTGTCCTCACTCTTCACGGTCAACATCCGAGAAGCCTGCACACCCAACCGAACCGATGCGCTCGCCTTGGATTCCTTCGTGGACGAAGGGGGAACGCTTTATGTAGTGGGGGAATCCATCGAGGATCCCAGGAGCAACCCAGGCGCGATGCCTCTCCTGACGGCCCTCGTCTCCAGCGTGGTCGAGCGCGGCCGGCGCATGGCCGAACGGTCATCCGCCGGTCGCCTCGACCCACCACTCACGCTCGTCCTGGACGACGTCGCAGCCGTGGCCCCGCTCCCCCAGCTCCCCGAGCTGCTCGCCACCGGCGCGGACCGCGGCCTGCCGACCCTGGCCCTGCTCCGCTCCCGCGAACAGGGCCGCGCCCGCTGGCCCCACGACGAACTCCCGGTCTGATCAATCCGATCAACCGGTTTCGCGCTCAAGGGCGAACTCCAACTCGGACTCCCCGCCGGCCTGCGGCAGCGGCACGGTCACCCCGGTCGGCACGAATCCGACCTTCCGATACAGCCGCTGAGCCCGCCCGTTGTCCTCATGCACGATGAGGCGCACACGCCCGGCACCCTGGGCCCACGCCCATTCAAGACCGGCGTCGAAGAGCACTTCGGTGAGCCCGATCCCCCGGAACTCGGGCCGGACGAACACCCCCACGATGTGCCCCTGCCTCTGCTCGACCGGAAACCCGGCCCAGTCGGTGGTCCCCGCCTCCTCTATGAGCACGGTCAGCATCCCGACCCACTCACCGTCCGGTCCCTCGGCGATGATCTGCTGAGCGCCGGTGGCCCCTTCGCAGCTCCCCTTAGCTCGCTCCTGCCAGAAGGAATCGGGATGGGCCAGAGCGTTGTCGTACGTCTCCAGAAAGGCGATGGGCGCCACCGGGTCCTGCAGAGCGACGAGCCTCAGCGCTTTCACGGACGGCCATTCATCGGCACGGATGGAACGGATCTTGTAGCTCATGGGGCCACGGTAGCGGAACGCAGAAAACCCCCGGACCGGTA
>NZ_JAKWBE010000016.1 GCF_022513565.1 Streptomyces gilvus
CCGACGGGGGTGGAGAACGGACCGGGGGATGCGGGTCAGGCCGTGACGGTCGTGCTCTGGCCCGGTTCCACCAGGTGCGTGACGGTGCGGTCGCCGACATGGGCGACCCACTGCAGGGGACCGGTGCCGGACTGGAGCGTGAGGGTCGTACGGGCGTGGCCGTCGTGTCTGACCGCGACCCTCATGTCGCGGTACGGAAGACCCTCGACCTCGACCCAGCCCTCGGCCAGGTGCGAGCGGGTCTCCAGCGCCCCGTCGTGACGGGGTACGACACCGGTCAGGCCGGTGCACAGATGGGAGACCACGGTGAACGGCACCTCCGGGTACAGGGCACGTGAGTCGATCAGGTGCCTGATCCAGCGGATGGCGGTCGTGTCGTGGTCGTAGGCGAAGAACGCCTCCGGCAGATACGTGAAGGCCTCGATGTTGCTCGGGGGCCGCTGCTCGAGCGAGGTGTCGAGGAAGGCCAGATGGGCCTCGGCGCGGTCCCCGTGGGGCAGCAGACGCTTCACCGCGGGGAACCATGACGGCTCGAAGGCGAACTCGCCGAAGGTGCGCCGCGCAGAGATCCCGGTGAGGTAGTGGCCGCCGTCCTCGTCCCACCAGTCGCGTTCGAAGTGGAGGCGGAGCCGCTCGGCGTCTGCCTGCGCCTGACGGGCCAGGTCCTTGTCCCGGGCGGCCGCGGCGATGGCGGCCGTGGCCGCCCACTGGCAGGCGATGCCGTCGGAGGCCACCTGCATGTCCGGGGCGCTCGGCATCTCGTTGTAGGTGGGGCTGCCCGCGAAGATGTCGCGGGCGTCCTGCTCCCCGGCCACGCCCGTACCCAGGATGTCGTGGCGGGGCACGAACTCCCGCAGCAGGTCGCGGTAGTAGCCGGTGAACACCGGATCGCTCAGGTACCGGTCGTCCCCCGTCCACAGGTACTGCTCGACGCTCTTCTCGGCGATCTCGAAGGCGGCGGGGGTCTCGCGTACGAACCGGGTGTCGTCCACGTAGTCGATGGCGGCGGGGGCGCCGTCGAACGTGAACGCCCAGAGCGGGTAGAAGCCGCGGGCGGCCGTGGCGGATGCGGCGAAGTGCCGCAGCATCGAGAAGTTCTCGCGGTCGAGCCCCAGGAGGTGGGCGCCCAGTGCCTGGTGGGCGACATCGCGTGAGTAGAACATCGGGCGGTCGGTCAGCGCCGCCCAGTACGACGGGACCGCGCCGCGGTCACCGGTCCTGACGCGGCTGAGGGCTTGGGGGACGGCCCAGGCGAAGCCCTGCTCCAGGTGGGGGTCGGAGCAGGCGAAGCGGAGGCCCGGGCTGGGCGTGGTGTCGCGAGGTGTGCTCACGCCGAGGACGGTAACTCCATGACGTAAAAGGTGCAAGAACTTTCACAGATACGACAGGAAGGGAGCAGGGAGATGCTGGTGGCGGGGCGCTCGCGGCGGTGGATAATCGCCGCGCGGATGCAGGCTGAGGGCCGGAGGGGCTGAATGGCGAAGATCGGGATTGCGGACGTGGCCCAGGCGGCGGGCGTCAGCGAGGCGACCGTGAGCCGGGTCGTCAACAACCGCGGCACGGTCGCGGCCGCCACGCGCAAGGCCGTCGAGGAGGCCATGCGCACGGTCGGATACGTCCGCGCCCACGCCGGCAGCCTCGTCATGCTCGTCACCCCGGGGCTGACCGACCCGTTCTTCGCGCAGACGGCGGACCGGATCGTCGCGGGCCTGGGGCTGCACGGGCTGCGGGGCGCGATCTGCTCCGCGCCGGTCGGCGGGGCCCAGGAACTCGACTTCGCGTCGGCGATGGTCGACGCCGGGGTCGTGGGCGCGGTCTTCGTGTCGGCGAGCAACACGCTGGAGAACGCGGACCCGGGCGTCTACCGGCTGCTGGAGAGCAGGGCCGTGCCCTACGTCTGCGTCAACGGCCCGGCCGGCGACAGCCGTGCCCCGGTGCTGTCCACGGACGACCGCATGGCCGCCGAACTGGCGGTCGACCATCTGTGGCGGCTCGGGCACCGGCGCATCGGGCTGGTCGCGGGCCCCCGGGGCAACCGCCCCAGCGACCGCCGGGTCGACGGCTTCCGGGCGGCGATGAAGACCCGCGGCGCGAGTGCCGCGAACGCCCCTGTCGCCCGGCACGAGTACAGCATCGAGGGCGGCGTCTCGGCGGCCTCGCGGCTGTGCGAGGACTCCGCGGTCACCGCCATCGTGGCGGCGAGCGACGAGATGGCGCTGGGCGCCATCAGGGCCGCGCGGTGGTCGGGGCTGCAGGTCCCCGCCGACCTGTCGGTGGTGGGCTACGACGACGCGCTGCCCCTGGAGTTCTTCGACCCCCCGCTCACCAGCGTCAGGCAGCCCGTCGAGCGCATCGCGGCGTCGGTGGTGCAGATGCTCATCGGCCTCATCCGGGGCCGCCACGTGGACGAGACGGAGCTGTTCTTCTCACCCGAACTGATCGTGCGCTCCTCCACGGCGCCCGCGCCGACAACGGAGCGTTGACGTATACAGGAAAATTCTTGCAGTAACCAAGCAGCCTGCTGGTGGAGGCGGCTGCGTCCGGTGACGACGAAGAAGGCGTGGGGCGTCAGCCACACGTTGCGCTGGAGCAGGCGCTCGACGTCATGGTGGGTGCGGTCGCCGGTGTCCCCGAAGGTCTCCAGCGGGATCCCGGGCAGCATGCTCTTGGCACCCGGGAGCTGGGCCAGGTCCCGGGCGAGGAGGTGCGCCGGATACATCAATCCAGTACATGGACTACCGTTGGTACATGTCCATGAAGCGCACCAACGTCTACGCCGACCCCGAGGACCTGGCGATCATCAAGGAGGCCGCCAAGCGCCGCGGTATAAGCGAGGCCGAGATCATCCGCCAGGGCATCCACCTCGCAGCCATGGCGAACCGGGTCTGGGACGAGCCGCTGTTCTCGCGCACCTTCGAGGGGCCGGGGCGGACGCTGCCCAGGTCGGAGGTCCGCGACACGGTCGCCGAGGCCGTCCGGCGTGAGACCGGCTCGGGCTCCGGATCCGCCGCGTGATCATTGTCATCGCGGACACGTCCGGTCTTCTGGCAGCGCTGGACTCGGCTCATCCGGAACACGGGGCGGCGAACGAGGCGATCATGGCCGCGGGCCTGCTGGTGATGTCCCCGCTGCTGCTGGCCGAACTGGATCACGTGGCCACGCGTGAGCTCGGCAGGGAGGCTGCCCTCAGCGCGGTTGACGATCTGCGGCGTTGGATGAGCCGGGGTCGTGTCGTCCTGCCGGAGATCACGGAGGACCACCTGGGCGCAGCCCAGTCCGTCCGTGTCCGTTACCGTGCGGTGGACCTCGACCTCGCCGACGCGGTGAACGTGGCGCTTGCCGCCGACTACGACACGGACGCGATGCTCACCCTGGACCGACGAGACTTCCGGGCCGTACGCCCGCTGGGCCGCTACAAGGCGTTCCGTGTACTCCCCGACGACCTCCCGCTCTGACGCAGGGGCCGTAGCGGTCAAGTGCCTGCTTCCGCAAGGGGTTTGGGCACCGCCCACGACGAAGACAGGCGATCGAGAGTGGCTCCGACCCGCTGGGCAGCAGAGCGGGGTCGTCGCGACTGCACTCTCCATGTGCTGTACAAACCCGGTCCGTGTCCCAGTTCCGCCTTCGTCGTACGACGCAGCTGTCGTGGTCTCCGCTCACCTTTCGCCCATCCCGTTCGCACCCCGGAGCGCACGTCGTTCCCGCCCGGCTGGGGGTCGGTCAGCTTTCCGGCCGCCGGATAGCCTGACGGGATGAACGAGAATCCTCCGCCCTGTCCGAAGTGCTCCTGCGAGTACACCTACGAAATGAACGCTCTGATCGTGTGCCCGGAGTGCGCCCACGAGTGGTCTCCGGCCGAGGCCGGCGCCGAGGGCGGGGACGCCGCCGGGGAGCGTGTCGTCAAGGATGCCGTCGGCAATGTGCTGCAGGACGGCGACAGCGTGGTCGTCGTCAAGGCGCTCAAGGTCAAGGGCAGTCCCTCGGGGATCAAGGCCGGCACGAAGGTGCGCGGCATCCGGCTGGTCGACGGCGTCGACGGGCACGACATCGACTGCAAGGTCGACGGTTTCGGGGCGATGCAGCTGAAGTCCGGCGTGGTCAAGAAGGCCTGATCGCGGAGCCTGATTCCGCCGCCCCGTCCATGGCGGGAACACCGGGGCAGCAGCATGATGCTGAATTGCAAAATTTCGCAATTGGTTAGATGCTGTGTTGGCTGTGCCTGCAGGTAGCCGCGGGCACAGCCTTTCGCGTCCGCCCCGCGGTGGGGCTCGCAGGGGAAGCCGAGGGGTCGTGTCCGTTCCGCTGTACCAGGCCAAGGCCGAGTTCTTCCGGATGCTGGGGCATCCCGTACGGATACGGGTGCTGGAGCTGTTGCAGGACCGGCCGATGCCGGTGCGGGACCTGCTTGCCGCCATTGAGGTGGAGCCCTCCGGCCTGTCGCAGCAGTTGGCGGTGCTCCGCCGCTCCGGGATCGTCACCTCGACCCGCGAGGGCTCGACCGTCGTCTACGAGCTGGCAGGCGGGGACGTGGCCGACCTGATGAAGGCCGCGCGGCGCATCCTGACCGAGATGCTGGCCGGGCGGAACGAACTGCTGGCCGAGCTGCGGGAAGCCGAGGTCGCCGCGCGATGACCTCGCAGTTTTCGCGGATCGGCCGGGTCTGGGCCCGGATCGCCTTGCTGCTGCCCGGCCGTGCCGATCTGGCGGAGATGCGGCGTGACCCGCGCCGGGATCTGCTGGCCGGGCTGACCGTGGCCATCGTGGCGCTACCGCTCGCGCTCGGCTTCGGCGTCTCCTCCGGGCTGGGCGCCGAGGCGGGCCTGGCGACCGCGGTGGTCGCGGGCGCGCTGGCCGCACTGTTCGGCGGATCCAATCTGCAGGTGTCCGGACCGACCGGCGCCATGACGGTGGTCCTCGTCCCGATCGTGGGCCGGTACGGGCCGACGGGTGTCCTCACGGTCGGGCTGATGGCCGGCGTGATGCTGGTGGCGCTGGCCGCGCTGAGGGCCGGCCGTTACATGCAGTACGTCCCCGCCCCGGTGGTCGAGGGTTTCACCCTCGGCATCGCCTGCGTGATCGGCCTGCAGCAGATCCCGAACGCGCTCGGCGTGCCCAAGCCGGAGGGCGACCGGGTGCTGGTGGTGACCTGGCGGGCCGTCGAGGAGTTCGCGAAGGCCCCGAACTGGACCGCCGCAGGTCTCGCGGTCGCGGTGGCCGTCGGCATGTTGCTCGGGGCCCGCCGGTGGCCGACCGTGCCGTTCTCCATCCTGGCCGTGATCGCCGCGACCGTCGTCGCGCAGGTCGCCGGGTTGGACGCGGCGAAGCCGATCGGCGACCTGCCCTCCGGGCTGCCCGCGCCCTCGCTGTCCTTCCTGGACCTCGGTTCGCTGGGCACCCTGCTCGCCCCGGCCGTCGCGGTCGCCGCCCTGGCCGCCCTCGAATCGCTGCTGTCCGCGTCCGTCGCCGACGGCATGACGGTCGGCCAGAAGCACGACCCGGACCGGGAGCTGTTCGGCCAGGGCCTCGCGAACATCGCCGTCCCGCTCTTCGGCGGGGTCCCGGCCACCGGCGCGATCGCCCGCACCGCGGTCAACGTCCGCACGGGCGCGGGCTCCCGGCTCGCCGCCCTCACCCACGCCGCGATCCTCGCCGTGATCGTCTTCGCCGCGGCTCCGCTGGTCTCGAAGATCCCCCTCGCGGCCCTGGCCGGCGTGCTGCTGGCCACGGCGATCCGCATGGTCGAGGTCGGCTCGCTCAAGGCCATGGCGAAGGCGACCCGCTCCGACGCGCTGATCCTCGTCCTCACCGCGGTCGCGACGCTCGCCCTGGACCTCGTGTACGCGGTCGTCATCGGCCTGGTGGTCGCCGGCGCCCTGGCTCTGCGCGCTGTGGCGCAGCAGGCCCGCTTCGACCAGGTGCCGCTCGACCGCAGCGACCACACGGCGGAGGAACACGCCCTGCTGGCCGAGCACATCGTCGCCTACCGCATCGACGGGCCTCTGTTCTTCGCCGCCGCCCACCGCTTCCTGCTGGAACTGACCGAGGTCGCCGACGTCCGCGTCGTCATCCTGCGCATGTCCCGGGTGTCGACGATGGACGCCACCGGAGCCCTCGTCCTCAAGGACGCCGTGGAAAAGCTGCGGCGCCGTGGCATCACCGTCCTGGCCTCCGGGATACGCCCCGGCCAGCGCCAGGTCCTCGCCTCCGTCGGCGCGCTCGACCTCCTCAAGTACGAGGGCCGGGAGTACGCCACCACCCCCGAGGCGATCCGCGCCGCCCGCGGCCACCTGGAAACGGCCGGAGTACTGCCCGTCCTTCCTGCCCAGACGCCCCTGACCTCCCGCACCTCCACCGAGGAAGCCCTGCGATGACCACAGCCCCCGCCACCCTCCGCATGGTCGAGGTCTCCGGTGCGGAGGCCCTGTGGCTGCTGGGAGGCAGCGGCCTGGGCCGCCTGGTGTACGTGCGGCGTGACCTGACGGTCGTACGGCCCGCCCGGCACGTGTGGGAGTACGGCCGCTTGGTCGTGCGTACGCCGGCCCCGGCTGCGGCGGTGCCCGCGACGGCGACGTACCCGGTGGACGAGATCCGCGCCGTGCCCGGCACCGGCTGGACCGTCACCGTCTGCGGCCCCGCCGAAGTGATCACCGACCCCGACGGGACCGCCCACTGCCGGCGCACCCTGCCCGGCTGGAGTCACGGCCCGCACGACACCCTGCCGCGTCCGCACCCCAAGTCGGTCACCGGTTTCCGCCTCGCCCGCGCGGAGGCGTGATGTCCACACAGTCCCCGCAGCGCGAAGCCCTGCCCTACCGGCACGTCCTCACGCTGCCCACCGAACCGTCGGCCGTCCGCATCGCCCGCGAGACCGCCGAGCAGGCCCTGGTCGAGTGGGGGATCGGGTTACGCCACCCCGCCGTCGGCCCGGCCCTGCTGATCCTGAGCGAGCTGGTCACCAACAGTGTCCGGCACGCGGCCATCTCCTCTCCGACGCTGACCGTGATATACGCGGCCGGCCGGGGCTGCCTGGCCTTCGGCGTCCACGACCGCCACCCTTACCAACCCCCGCTGTACGGGTCGATCAGCGGCACCGGATCGGGGGGCCTGGCCACGGTCATGGAACTCGTCCTCGGCCTGGACGGCACCGCGGTGGTCCGCGCGGACGCCGACGGCAAGGGCAAGAGCATCTGGATCACCCTGCCCCTCTGACGAGACAGCAGACCCGAACTGGCGACCCGTACAAGGAAGTTCAGCCTCATGACCATCGACTGGCGCTACACCGTCGAGGAGAACCTCGGCGTCCTCTCCGTCGCCGGCTACCTCGGCCCGGACGCCGTGCGCCGCTTCACCGGCGCCATCGGCTGGGCCCTCGCCCGCGGCACCGGGCCCGTCATCGTCGACCTCGCCGAACTGCGCAGCTGGTCCGCCGAAGGACAGCTGGCCGTCATCGACGCCGCCCGCCGCCTCGCCGAGGCCGACCGCGGCCTGGAGCTGGCCGCGATCCCCGCCGACGGCTCCCTCGTCCCCACCGCGGACGGCCCGCCGATCCCGGTCCACGCCGACGTGGCCACGGCACTCGCCGCGCACCAGGCAGAACAAGGGGAGCCGGTGCAGGGGCGTCACGAATGGCGCACCACCGGGTGGCCGACCGAAGGCGAGGCGGGCGAGTAGCGCGCGGCCGGTCAACTGGTTCCGGAGGCAGTTGGTGATCAGCACAGGCGCGGAGGGCGATGCGGGCCTTCACCGTGGCTGCCTGGGCGTTCTCGCGCGGTGCCGAGAAGATCGTCCTGGCCTCGTCCGACGGTGAGGCACTGGCCTTGCGGCGCAGATGGCGGCACCGTTCGGGGAGGGCAGCGCCAGCCGGGCGGCGAACGGCGCCCGGTGCAGGTGGGCCGGGGACAGGGACCAGGGTTCAGCCGGCGTGACGGCGGTGCGGTGGACGGCCAGCCGGGCACCGGACTGCCGGGCGCAGGCGGCGGCCTTCTCGATGGCGGCCTTGCCGCGCAGCGGGGTGATCCTCACGCAAACCTCCCTCGCATGACCTCAGTAATTGCTAATGTTGGCAATTACTGAGGTCGTCACTGGTGGATTCGGTGGGTCCGGTTCCTTGGTGCGGGGTCGGCGTGGCCGGTACCGCAGGCGAGGATGGCCGCATGTTGTTGACGAGCGAAGCGAGGTGGGGGTCGCCCCGCCCGAAGGGTGGGAGAGGGCGGATGCGATGCGCCGAGGTCCGGCCGGTGGGGCCGTGCTGTTGCACCGGGGAGGGGACGGCCAGGTGAGCATGCCGCTGTACCAGCTGAAGGCCGAGTTCTTCAAAACCCTCGGCCACCCCGCCCGCATCCGCGTCCTGGAACTGCTCAGCGAGCGCGAGCACGCGGTCGCCGAGATGCTGCCCGAGGTGGGCATCGAGCCCGCCCATCTCTCCCAGCAGCTCGCGGTGCTGCGGCGGGCCAACCTGGTCAAGACCCGCAAGGAGGGCTCGACCGTGTACTACTCCCTGACCAGCCCGAACGTGGCGGAGCTGCTGCGGGTGGCGCGGACCATCCTGACCGGCGTGCTGACCGGGCAGGCCGAGCTGCTCGCCGACCTGCAGGCCGCTCAGGGGGAGGCGAAACCGCCGTCGTGACGGCGGCCCCTGACCGGCGGCCGTCTCCCGAGGAGTTGACAGCGCTCTGTGGTGCGGGCGGCGGCCGCCTTCACCATCAGTCGCCGCAAGGGCAAAGCGTCCGGAAAGTGCCGTAACTCCACTCGCGGGATGGCCTGTTGGTCATCTGCGGACAGTCCTCACCGTGTCAGGGAGGGTTCATGGGCCTGCTGCGCAAGATCCGCACCACCGGGCGGGTGGCCGAGCCCGCGCCGCCGCGCCCCGAGGGCGAGGCCCTGGAGCAGGCGCGGGAGTTCGGCGGGTCGGTGCAGGTGCGGTGTGTGGATGCCGGTTCCTGCAACGGCTGCGAGATCGAGATCGCGGCGGCCTTCAACCCGGTGTACGACGCCGAGCGGTACGGCGCCCGCCTGGTGGCCTCGCCGCGCCATGCGGACGTGGCGCTGGTGACCGGGCCGGTGACCCGCAACATGGCCGAGCCGCTGCGGCGCACGGTGGCCGCGATGGGGGAGCCGCGGCTGGTGGTCGCGGTCGGCGACTGCGCGATCAACTGCGGTGAGTTCGCGGGCGGGTACGGCGTCGAGGGCGCGGTCTCCGATGTCGTACCGGTGGATCTGGCCGTGCCGGGATGCCCGCCGGAGCCGGAGCGGATCGTGGCGGCCCTGCGGAGAGTGACCGGACGGTGAGCGCGATCCCGGCCGCCCTCGCGACGGCCACCGTCCTGGGCGGCGCGGGCGCGGCGGCCGGGCTCGGGATGCCGTACCGGGTGCGCATCCCGCTCGTGGGAGTACTGACGGCGGGTGTGGGAGTGGCCGGTGGCGCGGCGGGTGTGGCCGCATGGGGAGGCAGCCGCTGGTCGGCTGGGTTTCCCGGGCTGCTGCCGCTGGCCGGGGCGCATCTGGCGGTGGATGCGCTGGCGGGTCTGTTCATGGCGGTGGCGGGGGCCGTTGTGATCGCGGTCGCCGTGTACGGCATCGGCTATGCGGCCGGTCACGGTCCGCACGGGCTCGGGTCGCGTACGGCGCAGGGGGTGCTGCCGCTGTTCGCGCTCACCTTGGTCCTCGTCCCGGTGGCGGCGTCGGTGTCGACGTTCCTGGTGCTGTGGGAGCTGATGGCGCTCGGCTCGCTGCTGCTGGTGCTCGCCGAGCACCGGGAGCGGGCCTCGGTGCGGCAGGCCGGCGCCTGGTACGCCGTGATGACCCACCTCGGGCTGATCCTTCTGCTGGTCGGGTTCTCCGTCTTCGCCGCGCACGCAGGCGGGGAGACCTTCGCCGCCCTGCGGGCCGGAGCGCACGGAGTGTCGCCGACACTGCGGGGGCTGGTGTTCGTACTGGTCGCGGCGGCATTCACGTCCAAGGCGGGAGCGGTGCCGCTGCACGCATGGCTGCCGCGCGCCCATCCGGAAGCACCCAGCCCTGTCTCGGCATTGATGAGCGCCGCCATGGTCAACCTCGGCATCTACGGCCTGGTGCGGACCGGCCTCGACCTGCTCGGCGGCGGCCCGGCCTGGTGGTGGCTGGGCCTGATCGCGGTGGGTGGCGCCAGCGCGGTGTACGGGATCTTGCAGGCGGCGATGGCCTCCGATCTGAAGCGGCTGCTGGCCTACTCGACCAGCGAGAACATGGGCCTGGTCCTGATCGGGGTGGGGGCCTCCGGGCTGTTCACCTCCTACGGCAACCGGCCGTTGGCCGCCCTCGCGCTGGCGGCGGCCCTGCTGCATGTGGTCAACCACGCGGCGTTCAAGGCCCTGTTGTTCTGCGCGGCCGGGTCGGTGCTGCGGGCCACCGGGCTGCGGGACCTCGACCGGCTGGGCGGGCTACGGGCCCGGATGCCGTACACCGCCGGGCTGTTCGCGATCGCCGCGCTCGGAGCCGTGGCGCTGCCGCCGGGCAACGGGTTCATCAGCGAGTGGCTGCTGCTGCAGTCCCTCATCCACGGACTCCAGGTGCCGGGGGTGGCGGTGGCGGTCGATCTCCCCGATCGGGACCGGGCCCGCCTTCCGCGCGGCTCCCGCCCTGCTGGTCGCCACGACCGTGGTGGTCGCCGCACTGGTGCCGCTGCTGTCCACCGACACCCCGGTCAGCTCCCACGCGGACCTGATCCTGGTGGTGGCGCTGATCGCGCTGGGCACGCTGGCGCTCGCGCTGGCCGGGCTGGACACCGGGACCGCGTTCGGCGGGATGGGCGCCTCCCGGGAGATGACGGTCGCCTCGCTGGTGGAGCCCACGCTGCTGCTGTCGGTGTTCGCGCTGTCGATTCCGGCCGGGACGACCAACCTGCCCGCGATCGTCTCCGGCGCCGTCCACGAACCGGCCCGCCTGGCCTCCCCGGCCGGCCTGCTGGCCGTCGCCGCGCTCGGGGTCGCGGTGCTCGCGGAGACCGGGCGGATCCCGGTGGACAACCCCTCCACCCACCTCGAACTGACCATGATCCACGAGGCGATGGTGCTCGAATACGCCGGACCCGACCTGGCGCTGGTCGAACTCGGAGCCCAGATGCGGCTCACCCTGCTGCTCGGCCTGCTGTCCTCCCTGTTCGTGCCCTGGGGCATCGCCACCGGCGCCTCCTGGACCGCGCTCGTGGTGGCCCTGATCCTGCTCGCGGCCAAGCTCGTGCTGCTGGGCGCCGTGCTGGCGGCGGCCGAGGTGTTCTGGGCCAAGGTGCGGCTCTTCCGGGTTCCCGAACTGCTCGCCGGGTCCTTCCTGCTGGCGCTGCTCGCGGTGACCACCTCCTACTTCCTGACCGGAACCTCATGAGCGGCGGCCTGTACACCCAGCTCCTCGACCTGGCCTGCGGGGCCTTCCTCCTCGCGGCCGTGATCGTGCTGTGGATGAGCGAACTGACCATGATCGTGCGGGTGTTCGCCCTGCAGGGCGTCGCCCTCGCCGCGATCGCCGTCCTGCTCGGCGCACACGAGGAACGCTGGGACCTGGTCGGTGTGGGCGTCGGCGTCGGGCTGCTGAGGGCGGGCGTCCTGCCGTATCTGATGCGCCGCGCCCTGGCCGCGCTCGCCGACGACCGCGCGCACAGCGAGGAGGCACGGGAGACCCAGCCGCTGGTCAACGTCGCCGCCTCGCTGCTGACCGCGGCCCTGCTGACGCTGCTGGCCTACGCCGTGGCCCGGCCCTTGACCGAACTGCACCCCACGCCCGCCACCCGTGCGCTGCCGGTCGGCCTCGCGGTCGTGCTGATCGGCTTCTTCGTTCTGGTGACCCGCAGGCGGGCGCTGGCCCAGGTGGTCGGCTTCCTGCTGCTGGACAACGGCATCACCGCCACCGCGTTCCTGGCCACCTCCGGGGTCCCGCTGATCGTCGAACTGGGCGTCTCCTTCGACGTGTTGCTGGCGGTGCTGGTGCTGCAGATCCTCACCACCCGGGTGCGGGAGGCGTTCGGCACCACCGACATCGACGACCTGCGGGAGCTGCACGACTGATGCTGCATCTATCAGAAGCGCCCACCGCTTCCGCTGCGCTCCTCACCGCGCCTGCCGCCGTCCCACTGCTGGTTGCCGGGGCGTACGCGCTGACCGGACTGCGAGCCCGCGCGACCGCCGCAGCCTTCGCCGCGGAGCTCATCGAGGCGCGGCACCGGGTGACCGCGCAGGGTGCCGTCCTGGTCGCCGAGGCACCCGAGCCCAAGCAAGCCCCGCAGCAGTGGCATCCCACGGACCGGGCCGCTCTCCTCTCGCCGGCCGCGATCCTCACCTGCGGGAGCCTGCTGGCCGCAGACGTCGTCAGGCACGGCCCCACCGCGGCGTACTCCGGGCTCCTGCGCGCGGACGCGCTGACCGCCTGGATGCTTCTGGTGGTCGGCGCCGTCGCCCTCGTTGCTTGCGGATCCGCCCCTGCCTACCTGACCGGAGAACGGGCGGCGGGGCGGGATACCGCGCAGTCGGTGTGGCGCTATCACGTCCTCGTGCAGGCGTTCCTGGCCGCCATGTGCCTGGCCGTGGTGACCGCCAACCTCGGCGTGCTGTGGATCGCGATCGAGGCCACCACCATCGTCACCGCGTTCCTGGTCGGCCACCGCCGCACCCGCATGTCCGTGGAGGCGGCCTGGAAGTACGTGGTGATCTGCTCGGCCGGCATCGCGCTCGCCTTCCTCGGCACGGTGCTGGTCTACTACGCGGCCCGGCAGGCGGGCATCGCCGAGGCGTGGGCGCTGGACTGGCCCACCCTCATCGCCCGCGCCCACCGGCTCGACCCGGCGGTGACCCGGCTCGGTATCACCCTCGTCGTCCTGGGCTTCGGCGCGAAGGCCGGCCTGATCCCGCTGCACGCCTGGCTGCCCGACGCGCACAGTCAGGCCCCGGCACCGGTGTCCGCACTGATGTCCGGGGTGCTGCTGTCGGTCGCCTTCGCCGCCATCCTGCGCTACCGGGTCATCGCCGACGCCGCCCTCGGCCCCGCCTTCACCCGCGTCCTGCTGGCCGGGATCGCGCTGCTCACCCTCGCGCTCGCGGCCGGGCTGCTGCTCGCCCAGCGCGACTACAAACGCATGCTCGCCTACTCGTCCATGGAGCACATGAGCCTGATCGCGCTTGCCGCGGCGATCGGCGGCCCGCTCGCCCTGTCCGCCGCGCTGCTGCACATCGCCGGGCACGGGCTGGCCAAGTCCGTCGCCTTCTGTGCCTCCGGCCGCATCCTGCAGATCACCGGCACGGCGAAGATCGGACGGGTCCGCGGGCTGCTCGCCCAAGCACCCGCAGCGGCCGGGGCGTTCGGGTTCGCGGTGGTGGCGCTGATGGCGTTCCCGCCCTTCAGCCTCTTCACCTCCGAACTCGGCATCGCCCGCGCCGGCTTCGCCGCCAACGCCGGCCTGGGCTGGGCCACGGCGGCAGCCCTGCTGCTCGTCCTGGTCGCCTTCGCCGCACTGGCCGCCCGCACGGCCCGGATGCTGCTCGGACCGGGAACACCGACCGAGACCAACAGCCCGTCCACGGTGTGGCCCCTGCTGCTGGGCCTGGCCGCCTGCGCCGCCCTCGGTGTCGCCACCGGCCCGCTCACCGACCTGCTGCACGCCGCCGCACAGGCGATCGGAGGCTGAAGCGATGCGCACCGCCCACGAGATCAGCGCCACCGAACTGCCGGGAAAGGCTGAGGCGTTGCTGACGGACGGCCACCGGCTCGCGCTGGTCGCCGCACACCACGACGGAGTCGGCGTCCGCGTGGTGTACCTGTTCGTCTCGGGCCCGCCCGACACCCGCACCGAACTGCACGTGCGCCTCGACCCCGACCGGCTCGAAGTGCCCACTCTCGCCCATCTCTCCTTCTCCGCAGGCCGGTTCGAGCGTGAGATGCGCGACCTGTTCGGCATCGTCCCCCTGGACCACCCCCTGCCCCGCCGCCTGGTACGGCACTTCCACTGGCCACGCGGCTGGTACCCGATGCGCCCCGACGCCGGCCCACCGCCCACCTTCGGCGAGCAGGAAGGCCCGTACCCCTTCCTGGAGGTCGAAGGCGACGGCGTCTACGAGATCCCGGTCGGCCCGGTGCACGCCGGCCTGATCGAGCCCGGCCACTTCCGCTTCTCCGTCGTCGGCGAGACCATCCTCAAACTCAAGGCCCGCCTCTGGTTCGTCCACAAGGGCATCGAGAACCTCTTCCAGGGCCGCACCCTCGCCGCCGGACTCCCGCTTGCCGAACGCGTCAGCGGCGACACCGCGGTCGGCCACGCCCTCGCCTACTGCCTGGCCGTCGAGGAGGCCACCGGCACCGAGGTCCCGCCCGAGGCCCAGCGCGCCCGCGCGATGCTCCTCGAACTGGAGCGCATCCACAACCACGTGGCCGACCTCGGCATGCTCTGCAACGACGTCGGCCACGGCATCCTCAACGCCCACACCCAGCGCGTACGCGAACAACTCCTGCGCCTCAACCGGGAGATCACCGGCCACCGCCTGCTGCGCGGCGGCGTCGTCCCCGGTGGCGCGGCCCTGCGCGCGCTGCCCGACCCTCAGCAACTGAAGGCCATCGGCGCGGACATCCGCGAGATCACCGACCTTGCCCTGGGCCACTCCACCGTCCACGACCGCTTCACCGGCACCGCGATCCTGCATGCCGACGCCGCCCGCACCATCGGCTGCCTCGGCTACGTCGCCCGGGCCAGCGGCCTCACCGGCACGGACGCCCGCATCGCGCACCCCTTCACGCCGTACGACGACACGAGGCTCACCGTGCCCGTCCACAACAGCGGCGACGTGCTGGCCCGCTTCCTCATCCGCGCCGAGGAGATCGACGTCTCCCTGGCCCTGATCGAGCACTTCACCGAGGGGCTGGCGGCCCCCTTGGCCGTGCCGGCGCCTCCGCCGACGTCCGGAGCGCACCCTCGCACCGGGGTGGGCCTGGTGGAGGGCTGGCGCGGCACCATCGCCACGCGAGTCGAACTCGCCCCCGACGGCACCCTGACCCGCGTCAAGCCGGTCGACCCGTCCTTCTTCAACTGGCCTGCTCTGCCGGTCGCGTTGGCGGACACGATCGTCCCGGACTTCCCGCTGACCAACAAGAGCTTCAACCTCTCCTACGCGGGCAACGACCTCTAGCGTCTGCCGCCGGCGTCGCCGCATCACCCTCTCCCCGACGTGTCCGTTCCATGTCAAGCGGGACGGGCCGTTCTGGCTGCACTGGCACGATGGCACCCGAAGGCGTCGGCACGCGCCGGACTACTTCGTCCGGCTCGCCGACGGCCGCGGCCGTGTCGTGGACGTGCGGGCCGACGACCAGGTCGATGATGCGGCCGCCGAGTCCTTCGAGACGATGGAACTGGCCTGCCAGGCGGAGGACTGGGAGTTCGTCCGGGCCGGGACGCCCGAGCCGGTCTTCATGGCGAACGTGCGGTGGCTGGCCCGCTACCGGCGGCGCCGGTGTCTGCGGTGGTTGATCGCGGCACGGCTGCTGGAGGTCTTCGAGGAGCCGGTGCCGCTGCGGGAGGGGGTGCGGGCGGCGGGCGACCAGCTGGTGGTGCTGCCGGTGCTGTTCCACCTGATGTGGTCCGGTGTCCTGGCAGCCGATCTACGGGGCGAGTTGCTTCACGACCACAGCGTGGTCTGGAAGGAACGGGGCCGGTGAACGCGGTGCGGCGGCCGGCGGGCATCGAGATCGGGGCCTGGGTCCGCTTCGACGGACAGGTCCGCGCGGTGGCCGCGGTGGCCGCGGTGACCACGACGACCGTGACGCTGACCGAGACGAACGGGTCGGCGGTCGGCGTCGAGCTGGACGTTCTGTTGCGCGGGGAGGACTTCGCGGTCGTCGACGTCCCGGTGCGCCAGCCGCTGCCGGCGGCCTCGCTGCTGGAGACGTTCCCGAGGCCGGTGGTGGAGAAGGCTCTGTGGTGGGAGGGGCACATGCTGGAGGTCCTGCACGGGCTGCCTCCCGGAACCGAGCCGGGGACGTTGCCGCGGCCCGAGTACGGACCGGACCGCTCGCTGACGGCCCGGCAGCGGGCGAAGGCCGCCGAGCTGACCGCCGCCGGTCATAAGGTGGCAGCTCAGACGGTCGCCAACTACCGGCGCCGCTACCAGGCCGACGGAGTCGTCGGGCTTGCGGACCACCGTCCGGTCCGCAAGAAGCGCGAGTTCGGGTCCGTGGACGACGCCGTGGTCGCGGCCATGCGGCAGGCCATCGCCGAGGCGACGGACGCCTCCACCCGCCGGGGAACGTTCCTGCTCTGGCGGACTGCCGAGATCCTCCACCAGGCACCCGCCGGCGAGGCGGTCAAGCTGCCGTCCGAGCGGACCCTTTACCGGCTGCTGGACAAGCTCACCCGGAACACGCACACCTTCAACTCGGCCACGACCCGCAGGTCACGGGCCCACGGGGCCAGCGGCGAGTTCGGCGAGTTGCCGGTGTTCGCGCCGGGCGAGGTGATGCAGATCGACTCCACCCCGCTCGACGTCCTGGTCCTCCTGGACAGCGGCGTGGTGGGCAAGGTCGAGCTCACGGCCATGATCGACGTTGCGGCCCGGTCGCTGACCGCGGCGGTGCTGCGGCCCACCACGAAGTCGGTCGACGCCAGCGTGCTGCTGGCTCGCACCGTCACTCCGGAGCCGATGCGGCCGGGCTGGGTCGACGCGCTGAAGATGTCCGGCCGCGGTGAACGACGTGATTGCCCCGGCCTCGAACTGCCAAGGCCGTCCAGTCCGCACCGGGCGCGGGGACGCGGTTGTCGTGGACGCTGATGTACTCGGCTGCGTCGTGGCCGCTACGCAGCCGGGGAGTCCAGTTGCGCCAGAAGACGTTCCTTGCCCGATCGGTCCAGCCAGGTGCCGAAGTTCATGAGGTCGGGGAAGGCTCTCCGCACGGGCGCGAGGTCGATGTCGTAAAAGGTGTCGTTGGCCCAGGCCATCACCTTCGCCACCTCAGGGGCGTGCTCCCACAGCACGTCAAGCGGTACCTGGGTGTGGGGGATGGGGTGGCCGGCCGCGCTGCCCAGTGCGTCGGCGATCTGTGGGGCCGTCAGCCGGTCGCCGGCGATCTCCATCGTCCGGCCCGCGTAAGTGTCGGGGTCGGCGAAGGCCAGCGCGGCGAAGGCGCCGACGTCGTCGATGGCGATCAGTTTCATGACCATGTCGTCGTGCCAGGGCACGTTGAGCGCGCCGTTCTGGAAGAACCGCGCTGGGCTGGTGAAGTCCTCCATGAACCCGGCCGGACGCAGGATCGTTGTGGGGATGGCCAGTGTGCGGAGGTGCTGCTCGATCTGCCATTTGTCGATGGGGCCCCAGCCATGCTCCACGTAGAAGCGGTTCTGCTGCTCCACGCCGCCGACTGAGGAGTACACCAGGTGCTGCACTCCGGCGGACTGGGCGGCGTCCGCGATGTTCTTCGCCTGGGTGATCTCGTTGGGGTTGTCGGACTGGACGCTGTAGGCCCCGTACGCGCCGCGTATCGCCGCGTCGATGGAGGCGCGGTCGTCCAGGTCGCCGCGGACGAGTTCGGCGCCGGCGGCGGCGAGCGCGGTAGCTGCCGGGGCGTGGTCGTCCCGGACGAGTGCGCGGACCCGCCAGCCGGCGGCGAGCAGATGGCGGGCGGTCGCCCCGCCCTGGTTCCCGGTCGCGCCCGTGACAAGAACGGTTTCGGCGTGAGCGTCCATGGCGATCTCCTCTGCAACCCTTAATTGTTTCTGCATTCGATGCAAGCTTGCATTGGATGCGAGTTTGCTGTCAATGCATTAACCTCTACGTCATGGCCAGACATGAGACCGCCGCCCCGGAGCCCTCCCTGCGCGAACGGAAGCGGGCGCGCACCCGCCGGGCGCTGATCGAGGCGGCCGCGGAGCTGTTCGAGCGCCAGGGGTATGAGGAGACGACTGTCGCCGAGATCGCAGCGGCAGCGGAGATCGGCACCCGGACGTTCTTCGGGTACTTCGCCAGCAAAGAAGACATCCTGTTCCCCGACAGCGACGCGCGCGCGCGGGCCACGATCGCGGCGATCGCCGACCGCGACCCGGCTGAGGGCCCGGTGGACGTGCTGCTGCGGGCGCTCGACGCCATCGCCGAGAGCGACGCCGACATGGTGAGCCCAATGGCCGGCGTGCGCATGAGGCTGTTCCACACCGTTCCCGCAGTGCGGGGCAAGGCGCTGCAGGTCCAGCTCGCGGCCCAGCGGGAGATCGCTCGCGAGCTGCAGGTGGCGTTTCCCGACGAGCTGGACCGGGTGACTGCGGCGGCGCTCGCCGGGGGGCTGACGGGAGCGGTGAGTGGCGCACTTGACGCACTCATCGGGGAGGACGGCATCGACGGCGCGGACGCCGACAACGTGCGGACGCGGGTGCGGCAGGCGACGGAAGCGGCGTTGCGACCGTGGCGTCAGGCCGCCGGGCAGTAGTCCGGAGGGTCCGCGGTCGCAGCGCACCCCGACTCCATGACCTGCCGTTGACAGTCATGGACTCGATGAGGAGGAGCACCCACCCGGCGTCCACCGCTTTCGGCTGCAGTGCAGCGGCTGGCACGCGACCGGCAAGTGGACGAAGAACGTCACGGCGTCCGAGGTGGCCACGCTCATGCAGGCCTTCGTCGACGCGGTCCTCGCCTCGCAGGAAGGCCGGCCGCCTTCTCCCGGCACACCCAAGAGCGGGGTGACCGCCGGACGGGCAGTGTCGTTGAGCACGGCATCGCGTGCATGAACATCCGCCCCCGCGCGCATACGCGAGCGAGCCCCGGACCGCATCGGTCCGGGGCTCGCGGGCTGTTCGGGGCGCGGCTGCTACACGTCGAACTCGAGGTGCTCGACGTCCGTGAACCGGACCTCCTCCAGGCTTCCGGCGCGGCGACCGCCGTCCTGGAAGCACACCTCCCTTGAGCGCTTAGGCGGCGATCTTTTGTAGTCGGGCGTCGCCGGCGCCGGCCTCCTGGGCTTTGAAGAGGCGGGCGGCAGGGCGACGGTCAGGTGCCGGACGGGGTCCTGGTCCGTCGACCCGATCGGCGCGGTGTAGCCCATGCGGGCACGGGCGTCGATGACGATGCCGCCCGTGCTCGCCGCCTTGGCGGCCGGTCCAACTTCGATGGCAATCGATCCACGTTTCGTGTCAGAGGACACGGACGCCGGCTCGGGCCCTTCACTCGGCCCCGACGTCGAGCCGGAGTTCCGCCACCTTCTCCTTCAGGCCCTCGATGATCTCGGTGACGTCCTCGCTCGGGTTGGGCCGGGTAGTGGCGAACACCTGCTGGGTCAGTGCCTCGCCGTTGCGGTCGCGCAACGGCACCCACTTGAAGTCACGGCTTATCGGCCCGCCGAGTCGTCGTTTCGTGACGAAGGGGTAGGCGACGTCGGACGGGACGACGACCGTGCCGTGCCCGTCCTCGCCCAATGTCACCAGGACCTTGGTGCCGTACGCCTCGACTGCCGGAGTGGGATGCGGGGTCTTGGTGTCCTTGAACGCCTCGGTGAACGCCTTCTCCAGCAGTTCCCGGGAGCGCGCGGCGCTGGGGGGAACCAGCAGTGGGTGCTGGGCCACTTCGTCGAGAGTGAGGTGGTCGTGCGGGTCGTCGTGGGGGATCATCGCTTCCAGCCGCGAGGTGTACAGCAGGGTCTTCTGCAGCTTCGCCATGGACTTCGGCGGCAATCCGATCACGAGGTCGGAAACTCCGTCGGCGACTCGGCCGACGACTGCTTCCTCGAAGCGACTGCGGTCGCGGTCGTGTTCGCTGAGCGGCGCGAGTTTGATCTCTATGTGGTCCCTGACTTGGGCGGCGACCGGGGAGACGAAGTATGAGTGCTGCGGGAGGAACTCGACGACCACGGTGGTACTGCCGATGCGGGTGATCTGTGCCCACTGGTGTACCGCCCGCTGGGCTGCAGGCAGGACCTGCTTGCCGAACTCGGTGACCTCGTAGACGTTTCCTTCCCCCTTGGTCAGGAGAGGGCGGCCATACACCTCGTCGAGGGTGGCCAGGTGCTGACGGACGGCCGATGCCGTCATGCCCATGGCCTTGGCAGCGTGCTGCGGCGACTGCTTCTCGGCAGTGACCACGAAGGCGTGGAGCCGTTGGAGCGTCACACGAGGATCAAGGTCGACCGGGAGGTTCTCCATGCAAACCACCGTAATCCCTGGTAGCTGAGCTGTCTCGCAGCATCGGAGAACTTCGATCCCGATCGGCAGAATTTCTTCTTGCGGGGAAGGTGAAATTTCTGCTTTCGATCAAGGAAGCTTAGCTTGCCCTATGCGGGTTTCAGCCACTAGCGTGGCCAGACACATCAATAGGAAAGGGCCGCCGTGGCACCGGCAGCCCTTATCCGAATCGGCACGCACGGATTGGAGACCCCTGATGCCGATCAACAAGAAGTCTACGTCCGAGGGCGGTGACCCGCCTAGGGTCCTTCGCCCCCCGACCCTGCAGACCTGGGTCGCGCTCCAGCCGGCCTGGCTGGTCGCGGGGATGCTCATCCCGGACAGCCGGCTTGCCATCTATGCGTGCGTGCCGGTGAGCCTCGGCACCGCCTGGCTGGCCGGCCGGTGGAAGCTGCTGCGGACCCCGACCTGGCTCGGACTGCTCACCGCCTGCGTGGCCTACATCTGCGCCACGTACCTCGGTGTCCACGAAACCGCAACGATCGCCCTGGCCCAGGCCGGTGACAAGCTGGCGGTGACGATCACGATCCTGTCCTGCTACGCAGTCCGGGAATGTGTGGCCCGCGCGCCGCAGTGGTGGAACGCCTTCATCGAGAGCCTCGCCAGGAAGCTTTCGACGGCGATGCGGACCGACCCGCCCACCGCCGGGCTCGACCCGGCCGAATAGGCACGCCACAACAAAGGGGCCGGAGAGCTTCTGCTCTCCGGCCCCTTCCCGCGTCCGCAGGGCCGCTTCGACGTAGGTGGGGTCCCGTGCCCCTCGGCAGGATCGACGGATCGTGCGTCGCTCGCAGGGTCAGGCACCTTGGGCTTGCGCCAGCCGGTAGCCGCTGACGATCTCCGGCCGGATGCGCACCACCTGCCCCATCTCCTTGCCGATCCACGGCATGAGCAGACTCTCGTACCGGGCGAGCGCACCGGGATTCACCCGGGTCGCCGTGCCGGTGACCACGACGCTCCACCCGGTCCGCGTCGCCGGGTCGATCTCGTCGGCCTCGTACGCCACCACCTCGGACTGCAGCGCACGGCCCAGCAGGGCCGAGCCGCCGTGCGTGCGCACGATGATGTCGCCGGCGTCCACGAGGTGGTTGACGGGGCGGATCGCGGGCAGCGCCTGATCGGTGAAAGCCATGCGACCCAACTGCACGGAGCCCAGCAGCATCAGGGCCACTCGTCGCGGCTCAGCTCGACCGTACGCCCGGGTGAAACGGATTCGGCAGGGCTCGCGTCCGAGGGGTTCGAGGTCATCACGCCCCCTCCTCCGGCGTCACGCGCCCCGCTCCCTCGGGCCACAACACCTCGACGTCCATGCCACTGTCGCGGGCGAAGGCCACGAGATGGGCTGTGGCATCCCGGCTGTCCGACGGAGAGCCGTCCCACACCGCCGGCAGCCGGGCGCAGGAGCGCAGCAGGCTCTGACGCAGCGCCAAGTCGCCGCATCGATGGGAGTCTCGGCCCCCCGTGTTTCCGCGATCGAGCACGGCGAACTCGACCGAGCCGAGGTAGCCACTCTCAGGGCTTACGTGGAAGCACTTGGAGGTCGGCTGCGCGTGGTCGCAGATTTCGGGGATGCGGAGTACACAGTCGCTTGAGGCGCCTGACATCCTCGCGTACGCGCACCGGACTGGCCGTTTGCCGCGATTCCGTGAACGATCATGGTTCGCACATGCCGCACTGACAGCCGGGGTACCCATTGCGCGGGTCTCTCTCCGAAATGTCAGGGCGCCTCACGGGTTCGGGTCCTGGTGGTTCCGTCCAGGTGCGGGCTTGGGGCATTGGCCTTCTGCGGCCGCCGCGCGGTGCCGAGGATCAGTGGGCGGACGAACGGAGGTGACTTGGGCAGTTCGCCGTGCTCGACGGTCCCGACCTCGAAGCCGGCAGCCTCGATCGAGTCGAGGGTCGGGCGGTTGCACTCGCAGCAGACCAGCAGGCGGTTGAGCCAGTTGAAGCGGTCCTGGGTGCGGGCGAGGTGTGCGTCTCGGGAGCGTACGTGTTCGAGGAAGAGCAGCTGTCCGCCAGGACGCAGTACGCGGCCGATCTGGCGCAGGGCGCGCGGCTGGTCGGCGACGCCGCACAGGACCAGGGTGGAGACGACCGTGTCGAAGCTGTCGTCCTCGAAGGGGAGGTCCTCGGCCGGGGCGCGGAGCACGGTGGTGTGCGGTGCCCTTTCCCGGACGTGTCGTTCGAGTCGGCGGAGCATCGTGGCTTCGGGCTCGGTAGCGGTCAGGGAGCGCACGTCGGGGCCGTACAGGTCGAGGTTGGCGCCGGTTCCGGCACCGATCTCCAGGACCTCGCCGGTGGCTCGGGTGATCAGCCGGCGCCGCAGCTCGCGCAGCCCCGCCTCCTCGGCCCGGGCCATGGCACGGTCGTAGGTCAGTGCGAAGAACGCCGTGTGGATGCTCATGGCTGCCTCGATTCCTCACCACCGGGCTCACGCGCCCGGTACGCCTTCGACGCTACGGACCGGGGGCGAGCACCGCGTGGGGCGGTTGCCCCATCTTTCGCGGCGTCCTCACGCGGTGGCTGCCTCGGTCTGCGGCAGCAGGCCGTGCTCCAGGGCGAAGAGACAGGCGCCGGCGCGGCGGGAGGTGCCGATCTTGGCGTAGATGTGCTCGACGTGGTTGCGGGCGGTCTTCGGGGAGATGACCAGGCGGCTCGCGATCTCCTTGTTGGACAGGCCGCGGGCCAGCAGCCGCAGCACGTCGACCTCGCGCCCGGTCAGACCGGCGGGTCCGACGGTCCGGCGGGGGACGCGATGGCCCGCCGCGGCGAGCACCGCCGTGACGGCCTCCGCGTCGAGTCGACCGGCCGCGGCCTCGGCGCGCAGCTCGGCGGCGGCCTGCGGTGCGGTCAGGGCCTCTCGGTGCGGCCGTGGCTCGATCATGGACCGGTAGGCGTCCGCCGCACCGAGGATCCGGGCCCGCCGGGAGATGGCGGGCGCCATGAGTCCGCGCGGGTAGCCGGAGCCGTCCAGCCGCTCCCGGTGTTGCACGGCGATCGCCCCGAGCGGAGCCAGCGTCGGCGACTGGCAGAGCATGCGCTCCGTCAGATAGGGCTGCAGGCGTACCCGTTCCCGTTCGCCCGTGCCGAGCGGCCCGGGCTTGTCCCAGATCGCGTTCGACACACCCAGGCGTCCCAGGCCGTGGAGCAGGGCGGCCCGGTGAAGTTGGGTCCGCTGGTCCTCGGCCAGGCCCAGTCCGGCGGCGGCCGCGTCGACCAGGTCGGCCACGGCCCGCGCATGGCCCAGGGTGTAGGGCGACTTCAGGTCGACGAAGTCGGCGACGGCCAGCAGCGCCTGCTCGAACTTCTCTCCGCCCAGCCACACCTCCAGCGCCGGTTCGGCGCCGATCACCGCCTCCCAGGTGTGCACCGCGTCCAGCTCGCCGAGCACCGTCTCGGCGTCCCGGCACAGCACGGCCACGAGACGGGGATCGAACTGGGATCCGGCGCGCCGTTCGGCCAGCGCCGTGGCGGCCGCGGTGCCACCCAGGCGGTGCGCGACCTCGATGAACTCGGCCAACTGCGCCAGGCGCGACGCGACCGGTACGGATTCGCCCTTGAGCTCCCCGGGCCAGCCGCGTCCGTCCCACTGCTCGTAGGAGGTGGCCACCGCGCGGCGGACGGAGTCCGGCAGTGCGAGCCGCCCGGCCAGCGAGGCGGCCAGGGCAGCATGGCCGCTGATCATCTGGTCCACCTCGTGGAAGCCGCCCAAGGCGAACTCCACCCCGACCCGGAACCGGTGCAGCGGCGGGTTGCCCGACCCGATCAGCCGCACCGCCGCGACGGCACCGGCCAGGCTGCGCTGCTCGTACCGGTACTTGCCGGCCTTCAAAGCGATGTCGTCGCCGAACCACTTCGCCTGCTCGTGGGCATCCGAGTGGCAACCCACGTTCACCAACAGTGCCGTGTAGTAGACGGCGACCCGCTCCTCGTCGTCCAGGCCGATCCGCTCGGCCAGGCGCAGGGCGATCAGGCACTGTCGCAGCACGTGCTCCATCGGCTGGCCGAAGCCGAGGTCGACTCCCAACGACAGCGCGGCGACCAGCTCGGCCAGCCGCAACCGCCGACCGGCATCGCTCCCGCTCACACCTCGACCCTACGCCGCCGAGCGGGCCGCGGCATGGTGTCGGGGACCTCGACGTGCAGGACGGCATGAACGTGCTGGAGATCGGCACCGGAACCGGCTACTCGACCGCCCTGATGTGCCACCGGCTCGGCAGCGAGTGCGTGACTTCGATCGAGACAAACGAGGGCGTGGCCCGCCGGGCCCGCGCCGCTCTCACCGGATCCGGTCACACTCCTCACCTGGTGGTGGGGGACGGCCGCGCCGGCCACCGCGCCGGAGCCCCGTACGACCGGCTGATCGCCACATGCGGCTTCCGCAGCATCCCGCCCGCCTGGCTGGAACAGGTCCGGCCGGGCGGCGTCATCCTCACCACCCTGCGCGGCTGGATGCGCTCCCTCGGCCTGGTCAAGCTCATCGTCACCGGGGACAGCGCGAGCGGCTGGTTCAGCGAGGACGACCCGAGCTTCATGATCGCCCGCCGGCAGGACGCTCCGGAGAGCCTCGGCAGGGTGCCGGGCCCCGACGACGGAACTGTACGGAAAGCCACATACGAGCCAGAGGTCCTCACCAGCTCCAGGCCGGCCTTCATGGCACAGCTCGCGGTGCCGGACGCCCGTTTCTTCTCCATGGCTCTCGAAGGCGGCCCGGTCAACACGTTCCTGCTGGACAGCGTCACCGATTCCTTCGCCGTCCTCGCTCCCACGGACGGCGGCGGCTGGCAGGTCCGCCAGGGCGGCCCCCGCCGCCTGTGGGACGCGGTCGAGTCGGCGATGGGCACCTGGGAGGAGTACGGCTCACCGAACACCGCCGCGTTCGGCGTGACCGTCTCCCACGACCAGCAGGTCGTCTGGCTCGGGAACCCGAACGGCCCGCAATGGCCGCTACCCTCCTGAGGCAGCCACCACCGACGCGAGGCCGCGCCATCGCCGCCGGGCGTGCAGAGGGCACGTCACCCTGAATTTGGACTAGCAACAAACAAACCCCAGGTCGCTGACCTGGGGTTGTCTCTGGAGCGGGTGACGAGAATCGAACTCGCGCTCTCAGCTTGGGAAGCTTGGGTTCTTTAGCGGTGATTGACGGGCTGGCCTGCGGCGGAAGGACCTTCCAGCCTCGGTGGAACTGTGGCCTGGTCCCCGCTGTTCCCCGTGAGTCCCCGCTGGATCTGGCACGCGAATGGCACGACTCTCGTCCGCCTCCGAAGCACCCCTGGGCTGGGCTTGTCCGGCCTCCTTCCGCAGTGGCCTACCTAACCTGCCGAGTCAACAGGCGGTGTCTCTGCGGCTGGTGGCAGCTCGCGGCTGCCCTCCAAGGCCTGGCCGAAGCTCTTGCAGAACTCCGTGAAGCTCCACTGGGCGCCTGGAGCTGGCGCAAACGAAGCGAACGATCCGATGGCCTCGCCGCCCGCTGCCACGTCCAAGGTGCCTTGCTCGCCGATGCGTGCGCTCGGACAGTCCCGGAGTTCCTGGGCGAACATGGGTTTGGTGCGCCTCCCCTGTCCCAGCCATGCACCCCAGTAGATGGTCCGGTCGGTAAGGAAGAGGACGCCATCTTGTGGGCCGTCCCACAGGATCCGCGCGGGGGAACTAGCGATCTTCCGTTCCCCGGGCTCAAGCACAGGCTCCATGCTCTGCCAGTACTCCGCCTGCGCTTTGTCGTAGCGCCGTTGCGCCCACCGTCTCAACATGGCCGAAGCCCCCTCCCGCAAGTGCGCCCAGTATGGAGTGTTTTGCAGCGTCTGGCACTGGCTTCGAGTGATGTCCCGCTCGGAGTCCTGCTCCCGTTGGCACAAGCGCCGACGGGAGTGGGCCCCTGGTTGGGGGCAACGATCCGTGACAGCCGCATCACCGAATCGAACGATCCGGTTGACGGACTATCACCTGAAGTCCCCATACTGATCCTCTTGGGTGCATCTGACAGCTGCACATGACCAACGCTCTGGGGGGCCGAGTTGAGCGGACAGCGGAAGAAGACCGTCGCCTTCTACGAGGTCGTTCGGGCAAAGGAAGCCAGTAACCTTCGGTTCGATGCTATCGACTGGGGCTTTGTCCTGGACAACCTTGCGGCCCTCTCTGTTCATGAGCGCCATCTGATCCATGAGGACGATGTGTACGTTGGTGAGCCTATCGATTCATCGAGCGGAAAGCACTTAGTGCTAGCCCGCCTCCGCGATGGCGACTTGCAGCAAATTGATTACGAGGCTCAAAAGATCGATGCCCTACAGCTTGATGGAAACCGGAGCGTCGTCGACACTACAATCATCTGCTTCCTGCCCTACGGGAACGTTATCGGCGTAATTCAGGGGAGTGCGTCAGCCCCAAGGCCGACAGCTTTGCAGCGATGGCTCAATGCGATGCGATCGGGGATTGAGGAGGATCTGGCAATCATCCCTCTGATAGGGAAGAATGCCTGGGAGAAACTGAAGGCGGCCGAATCAGTCAACCTATTTGAGATGCGACTGCGTCCTGCCGCAACATCGATGTTCCCCACTTCGGTGGAAGGGCTAGGTGATTTCGCGAGGCATGCCCACAAGCAGAACCCGGATGCCCTCATCACCTTGACTATCAAAATTCCAAAGGGGCGCGGACTCTCTCGAAGTGCCGCCAGAGCAAGGGGGGAACGCCGCCTGCATGCGAGTGTGCAGGAGTTCCTTTCCGATTTCGGCAGCCTCGTTGGACCCCACGGGGTGATCGATCGGGCCATCGCTGACGTGATGCTGTCCGCATCCGATGGCAGCATCGTCGAAGACAAGATCAACTTCGTCGTCGATCACATTACGGCGTCCAAGCAAGTGACACTGCCTCGCGGAGGTGGCGCCGGCCCGTGGTATGAGGCGGCAGTGCAAGCGGTGATGCAGGCGGCGGCGGAGCATGATCGTGACCTGAGGGCCGCTGTCAGTGCCATGCCCTAGGCTCCATCTGAGCCTGAAGGGGGTGCGCCATGGGCGCAGTACGCACTGCATGGGGCTACGTCTATAACCAATGGAGCCATCACCCCATCGTCGACTTTGCCCTAACTGCTGTATCGCTAAGCGCGCTTGCCTTAACGCAGGGTCATCACATTTTGGCCTCTCATGATGCCGATCAACGCATGAATATTTATGCAACAGTTGCGTCAGTGGCAGCGATTGTCGGCGGGTTTGGAACGGCCGCAATTAGCCAGTATGCAACCAGTGCTGGCCAACGAATGACTATCCTTCGGCAGATGTTCGGAGTTCACCTTAGGCGCAATTGGGTTGGCCTTCTGACTTCTATGCTTTTGGTCTCGTTTGGATGTCTTGCCGTCATGATTTCGGACACGAAAAAAGAGATTGGCCTAGGTGGCTGGATTGCGGAGTACCTAATACTCTTCGGCGTCATAAGGTCGCTTCGCTTGGTGTGGCTCTTTAGGCTTCTAATCGACGTGTCGGACCATGACGCGGGAAATCCGGCTGGGGATTCCACAGTTACAGTAAATCGGGTCAATCGCTAGCAGCAGGTGCGCCTTGCATGCGCAGGGCGGCGGAGCGGCTTTGGGGTGGCGCTGCTTTGGCGCGAGTGATCATGGCCCCGTAAGCTTCCGGCGCGTCGGGCAGTCTGTGGACCTGCCCGGTAAAGCACGACGTTGGGGCCATGATCTTCGAGGCTCGCGCCAAAGTGGCTCCGTAAAGCCGTGGAGCCGACCGCCCCAGCCACGACGTACCCCTTCTCTGGCGTCAGGTGGCTGCATGCTTTGAGCGCGGCACGGGCGCCGGCCGGGCTGGAGCGGGGCGGAGACAGGAGCGCAGGCCCGGCCGGGGGCCGGGCCGCGCGCGGTGAGCGGAGCGAGCCGCCTTGAACCCGTAGAGAAAGTTGTAACTCAGTCGGACGCGTGGGGCTTGAAGTCGTATGCGCAGGCGGGGAGTTCGACGCCCTGGCGGTTGGCGAGCGGCAGGAAGAGCACCGGTCGGATCGTCCAGGTGACGCGGGTGCCGTCCTGGGTGATGGACACCTGGCATGGCTCGAAGCGTAAGAGGGCTCTGCGTGCCTTGATGCGGCCGTCGTACAGCCACTCCCATGCCTCGTCGGAGGCTTCCGGGTCGAGGGCCGGTGTGATGGTGCGGAGCGTGGCGGCCACCCAGTTGTCTGCCTCGGGTGCGGTGTAGGCGTCGTAGGAAGCGAGGAGCGTGGGCCGTCGTCGGGCGGTGAGGTCTTCGGTCCAGCACTCGCACCAATAGCCCTGCGCTGGGCTGTTCGTCAGCACGGGTGACCTCCCGCGTGCTGGTCGGCGAAGAGCTCCGCGGTGATGGTGTGGCCGCCGTCGCTGTCGTGGACCACGACCCGGTGGGCGATGGCGCTGACCATGCCCAGTCCCCGGCCGTGTTCGGCCTCCTGGTCCTGGTGCTCGACCTTCGGGGCGGTGCCCGTGCCTCCCTCGTCCGTCACTGACAGGGCGATCGCCTGTGCCGATACCGCCAGGGCCAGGTGGAAGCTGCCCCGCTCATGCCCGCTGGCCGTGTGCAGGATCGCGTTCGCGCTCAGCTCGCTCACGATCAGCTCTGCGTCCTCCGCTAAGGGCGAGCCGCGCAGGATGTCGCGGGCCCAGCGGCGGGCCCTGCTGACCTCTTCCGGAAATCCTGGGCAAGTGAGCCCCCAGACCCGGGCTGTACTCGTATACTCGTGCATACAAGTTCCTTCGTGCTGGTAGGCCGCCATGTGCAGCGGGTTCGGACTAGACGAGTTTCACGCCGTCGTGGGCGCGGATGGCCGGCGGGGACGTCGCGTCGAGTGCGTCCAGGACGCGGATCGCGTACGCCTCGTCGGCAAGGTCGGAGACTTCTTCACGGGTGGCCCAGCGCAGGGCGCGGGTCTCGTCGCCGGTGGTCGGTGTGCCGTCGGCGGCCTGGCAGCGGAAGACCAGCGAGACGATCAGGCCCGTCATGTTCTTGTAGACGCCGGTCAGGGTCGCCGGAAGGGCGATCTTGATGCCGGTCTCTTCGAGGACTTCGCGTTGCAGCGCCTCAGGGATGGTTTCCTCGCGTTCGAGGACGCCGCCCGGGGGCTCCCACTTTCCGTTGTCGCGGCGCTGGATCAAGAGGGCCCGATTATGGGCGTCGACGATCACTCCAGCGACGCTCACGGAGTGCGGACGGTCCATGCTCACGTTCCTCGGCCCTCTCGGCTGGCTAGGCTCTCCACCGTAGCAACAAGACTCGCCCACACGTCTAGATACCTAAAGGAGTACGCGCGTGAGTCCTTCCCTTCCTTCCGGCCTCCTCGGTGACCTCGACCCCACGAGTGATCGTGCGGTCTTCCGGCAGATCGCCGACCAACTGCGTGAGGCCATCGACCGCGGGCGATTCCACGAGGGCGACAAGCTGCCCTCGGAAGCCGACCTTGTCGAGCACTACGGGGTATCCCGTATGACGGTTCGAAACTCCTTCTCCATCCTCCAGGGAGAAGGGCTGGTGCACGCCGAGCACGGCAAGGGGGTCTTCGTCCGGCCCCGGCCACCCGTGCGGCGCCTGGCTTCGGACCGGTTCGCGCGGCGGCACCGGGAGCAGGGCAAGTCCGCGTTCATCGTCGAGGCCGACGCCGCCGGCAGCCACCCCCAGGTCGACTCGCTGGAGGTCAAGGAGGAGAAGGCCAGTCCCGACGTCTCCGCGCGGCTCGGGTCCGTGCGGCGGGTGCTGGCTCGTCGGCGCCGGTATTTGCTGGACGGGCGGCCGGTCGAGTTCGCCACGTCCTTCCTGCCGCTCGACATCGCGCGGGGTACGCAGATCGCCGAACCGAACCCCGGACCCGGCGGCATCTACGCCCGCCTCGAAGAGCTCGGCCACCGCCTCGACCACTTTGAGGAGGAGATCCGCGCCCGGATGCCCTCGCCCGCCGAGGTGAAGACGCTCCGGCTGGCCTCCGGCGTGCCGGTCATTCACCTGATCCGAACCGCCTTCGACACCGAAGGGCGAGCCGTGGAGGTATGCGACACCGTGATGGCAGCTGACGCATACGTGCTGTCGTACCAGCTTCCTGCGACCTGATCGTCATGGTTTGCGGTGGTGCGCGGGGGCGATTCCCGGACTCGTACACCCCAACACGCTTACTCGTATAGACGAGTGGGCAAGTTGTGAGGCATAGTGGTTCGCGCGTTCCCGGAATCGGGTTCGCAGGAAGCTACATATATAGACGAGTAGATAGGGGAAGTTACTTGCGCACCATCCGCGTTGAGACCTCGGCCGCGACGATCCTGCTGACCGAGGCTCCCGAGCCCAAGGTCCGCGACCGGCAGACGGGCGAGATCGCCAAGGACGCCGTCAGCGGTGAGGCTCTGATGACCATCGGCGTCGTCCACATCGAGGACGGCGAGTCCTCGCTGATCAAGGTCACCGTTCCGGAGAGCGGGGTGTCCGAGGGGCTGGCGTTGGGTGCGCCGGTCTCGCTCCCGGGGCTGGTGGCCCGGCCGTGGGAGTCCGTGTTCAACGGGCAGAAGCGGCACGGCATCGCCTTCCGTGCCGCCGCCGTCACTCCGGCCGCCTTCCCGGCCGCTGCGGGGGCCGCCGCCTGATGACCGACCTGACGACACTCCTGGAGGTGGGTGGTCCCCTCGCCGCGCTCGGCGGCGGGGCCGCCTACACCCGGGCCAAGCATCCGGGCGTGTACTGGTCCACCGTCGGCCTGCCGATATCCACCGCCAGGCTCCTCGGTTCGTACGGCTCAGTCATGGACGCGTGCGGGCTGACCGTGGCGCCGTCCCGGCTGCGGGTCCTGGCGGTCAGGGCGACCACGAATCGTGAGGTGCGGCCGGTGCCGCCGCGCCGGGGTCTGATCCGGCCCACCTCGACCGGGCTGCGGATCCGGCTGCGGCTCGCCCCGGGGCAGGAACCCGCCGACGTCGCCGCCTCGGCCGAACGGCTGCGGCACGCCTGGGGCGTTCACGCCGTGTACGTCACCACCGTCAAGCCGGGCGTGGTCGAGCTGCGGCTCGTCGGCTTCGACGTCCTGCGGCGCGTGCGGATGCCCCGCAAGCTCGGCGGTGGGTACCTGCGCATCCCGGTCGCCCTGCGCGAGGACGCCACGCCCTTCGTGCGCGACTACCGCACCATCCCGCACCAACTCACCCTCGGCGCAACGCTGTCCGGCAAGTCCATGTATCAGCGTCACCTGATCACCGGCCTCGCCCGACAGCCGGTCGCCCTGGTGGGCATCGACTGTAAGCGGGGCGTGGAGCTCGCGCCGTTCGCGGCCCGAATGTCAGCGCTCGCCACCAATCCCAAGCAGGCGGCTGAACTGCTGCCCGTGCTCGTGCAGGAGATGGAGGACCGATACGACCTGATCAAGGCCCGGCAGGGCATCGCCCCGGACACCCCCGACGAGGAGATCACCTCCGACATCTGGGGCCTGCCCGAGACCGAACGCCCCGTGCCCGTTGTGCTGTTCGTTGACGAGGTGGCCGAACTCTTCCTCGTCGCAACGAAGAAGGACGAGGAACGGCGCGACGAGATGGTCACCCAGCTCATCCGGCTCGCCCAACTCGGCCGCGCCGCCGGCATCTACCTGGAGGTGTGCGGGCAGCGCTTCGGCGCCGAGCTGGGCAAGGGTGCGACCATGCTCCGCGCGCAGCTGACTGGTCGTGTCTGCCACCGCGTCAACGACGAAGGCTCCGCCAAGATGGCGCTGGGCGACATCGCCCCGGAAGCGGTGATGGCCGCTTGCGCCATCGCGCCCGAACTGCCCGGCCTGGCCGTCGCCGGTGACACCTCCGGCGGCTGGTCCCGCATCCGCACCCCGTACCTCTCCCTCGGCGACGCCGCCGAGATCTGCCGCGACTCGGCGCACCTGGTCCCCGACCTGCCCGCCCTCAAGCCCTTCCGCCCCGCCGTGCCCGTCCGGCCGGTCGAGGCCCCGTCCCCGGTCCTCAAGCCGCGCCCGGTGACCGACTGACCCTCCACCCCAACCCCGGTCGGCGTGACCGCCTCACGCCACGTCCCTACCCCCGCCATGCCCGAATCCCGGAAGGAGACGCCTCGTGCGCGCCCTGCTGGCCCGCGTCGACGCGGTACTCGTCCAGGCGCTCATCGCCGCCGCGCTGTCCTTCGCCCACCTGCACGACATCGCTGCGGCGGCCGGACAGGACGGCTGGAAAGCGTGGGCCTACCCGATCAGCGTCGACCTGCTGCTCGTCGCCGCCTGGCGCCGACTGCGCTCCGGGGGAGCAAAAGCATCCTCCTGGTGCTGGTTCGTCATCGCCCTGACCGCATCCCTCGGCGCCAACGTCGCCACCGCCGGACTGCTCGACATGACCCATGTGCCGGCATGGCTGCGCATCCTCGTCGCGGGCTGGCCTGCCGTCGCCTTCCTCGGCGGCACGCTCCTTGCCCACTCCGCCCCGGCGGCGGCAGAGGACATCGACCTCGAGGGCGACGTCGAGGCTGTCGAGGATCAGGAGGACGCGCTCGAACCTGCCCCCGCGCCACCCGCCCAACCGGCCGTCGAGGAAGCGCCCGAGCGTCCGGTCGTTCCGGTCCCGGCTGCTCTGGTCGACCACGCTCGCAAGGTCGCCGCCGAACACCACACCCGTACCGGTGCGCCGATCGACACCCCAACCCTCCGTGCCCGCCTCGGCGTCCCGGACCCCATGGCCGAAGCCATCGCCGCACAACTCGCCTGAACAGGAGGAACCATGCCGCTCTTCTGCTTCAACACTCCCGCCGACTACCTCGAAGCGGCCCGCCAGATGGCCGACGCCGGACGTCCGACGCTGGCCCGGCTCTTGGCCGAAGAGGCCGCCGATCGCACTTCGGACGCCGCCGAAGCTGCCCGGACCTTGCACGAGTTCCCCGGCTCCAGCCTGCGACAGGAGGACTGACCATGACCGCCAACCGCCGCTTCCGGGACGTCACCCGCATCGGCCCCGTCCAGGTCGGCACCGCATACGACAACCGGGGCCAGGAGAAGCACACCGCCGCCTGCACCGCCCCGCGCTGCGGCTTCTCCGCCGACTACGACAGCCGCGCCGCCGCCGAACTGGCCGCCCGCACCCACCGCTGCCCCGTCCGCTGAGAGGACTCCCACCCCCGTGACCGTCAGCCTCCCGCTCGTCTTCGTCCTCGGCTTCTTCGCATGGGGAGCGGTCAAGTTCCTCGGCGTCCGGACCTGGATCGTCGTCCTGATTGCCCTCTTCGGTTTCTGGCTTTCCCACACCTTCGTGGCCCCCGCCATCGAGTCCGGTACGCGCTCCGGCGTGGACGTCATAAACGGCTCACATGACTAGACGAGTAGATAAGAAAGATAAGAAAGGGTTCCTCGTGCTCCTGCCCAAGTACCCCGACGGCCCGACTCCGCCGCCCGCGCACACTCACGCCCCGACCGACCCGATGCCCGTACGGCGCTCGCTCCCGTCGGTCTCCATCGACCGCGATGCGGTCGTCGCCCTGGTCGTCGGTGGAGTCGTCCTCACGGCGCTCCTGGCTGCCGTCGCCGTCACGGCCATTTCCGTCGCCGTCGCCGCCGTCGTCCTGCGCTCGATGCTCCGCGACCACACCCGGCGCTGAACCCGCCCCCTCTGGCCGCCGGGGCGGCGGCACACGACCAAGCATCTCGCCGCCCCGGGGCCTGTTCCTCCCGACCGAGCCAGCCAGAAGGAGAACGCCATCTTCACCCGCACCACTCCGGCCCCACTCCCGGAAGTCGCGAACCTGGCCTCCCAGGGCACGCTGCCGGGTATCCTCCGTCAGCTCTCCACCCTCGGTGGCTGCACCCACCCGATCCGCCTGGACGGCCACCGCACCGAGTACGACGTCGACACAGCAACCGGCGAGATCGGCGCCGTCCTCCGTCACCTCGACTCGACCGAGCTTCCCGCCGGCCAACTCCTCGTCCGCTGCAACAACCGCCGCACGACCCGCTGTCCGCCGTGCGCGGAGGTCTACCGCCGCGACACCTTCCACTTGATCACCTCCGGGCTGCGTGGTGGCAAGGGCATCCCGGAACACGTCGCGGCCCACCCACGTGTGTTCGCCACCTTCACCGCCCCGAGCTTCGGCCCTGTCCACAACCGCCCCTCCAGCGGCCGTACTTGCCGCTGCGGCGTCCACCACGACCAGGACGACGACGCACTCGGCACCCCGCTTGCCCCAGACTCGTACGACTACGAGGCGGCCGTGCTCTGGAATGCCCACGCCGGTCAGCTCTGGCGCCGCTTCTCGACGTATCTGCGCCGCGAGGTCGCCAAGCGCGCGGGGCTCTCGCAGCGCCGTTTTCGTGACCACGCGCGCGTGTCGTTCGCCAAGGTCGCCGAGTACCAGAAGCGCGGCGCCGTCCACTTCCACGCCGTCATCCGCATCGACGGCCCCGGCGGCGGAGACACCCCGCCTCCTCTCTGGGCCACCGCCGAACTGCTCACCGACGCCATCCGCACGGCCACCACCAAGGTTCGCGTGGACGGCCCGGTCGTCGACAGGCGCACTCACACCTTCACCTTCGGCCGCCAACTCGACGTCCGCACCATCAAGTCCGCCGACTTCAACGACGGCCAGGAGCTGACCGAGCGGGCCGTAGCGGCGTACATCGCCAAGTACGCCACCAAGGGCGCCGAGACAGCCACGGGAGCTCTCGACCGCCCCCTGAAGTTCGTCGCCGAACTCGCCCAGCTCGACATCAGCGACCATGCCCGCCGGCTGATCCGCACCGCCTGGGGCCTCGGCGCCCGCAAGAGCCTGGAACACCTCCGCCTGCGCGCCTGGGCCCACATGCTCGGCTTCCGCGGCCACTTCTCCACCAAGTCCCGCCGCTACTCCACCACCCTCGGCGCCCTCCGCGACGCCCGCGCCGAATGGCGCCGTGCCCAAGCCAACGCCATACCGAACCAACGGGAGACCGACACCACGTACGTCCTCGCCCACTGGGTCTTCGCCGGGACCGGCCTGTCCTCCGCCGAAGCCTGGCTTGCCGCATCACTCGAACCCGCTCCCGGAACGGAAGGAGAGCCCAGCGCATGAAGGACCGGTACCTGTCCGTCGACCAGGTTGCCGAGCTGCTCGGCACGACCGCCCGCTTCCCCCGGCGGCTGATCGAGGAGCGGCGCATCCGGTACGTGAAGGTCGGCCGGCATGTGCGCATCCCGGAGAGCGCGGTGGAGGAGTTCATCGAGGCCCGGACGGTTCAGCCCCTGAGGCGGCCTCGCCCGAGCTTTAGGAGGGCTGCCTGATGGCCAACGGTAAGGGCAGGCGCCGCCGTTTCGGCGCGATCAGACGGCTTCCGTCCGGGCGCTATCAGGCACGCTATCCAGGCCCGGACGGCGTCATGCGCCCTGCTCCGGAGACCTTCGCGACCACGGCGGACGCTGACGACTGGCTCGCCGAGAAGCAGACGGAGATCAGGCGGGGGGAGTGGCGCGACCCGGAGGCAGGATCGGTCAACTTCCGGGTGTACGCCGAGAAGTGGGTCGAGGAACGGGAACTCTCGGTACTGAGTGAGGACCTGTACCACTACCTCCTCGACGACCACATCCTTCCGACCTTCGGCGACTCGGACCTCGACGAGATCACCGCACCCAGGGTGCGTGAATGGCGTGCTGAGCGTCTTCGTACGACCGGCGCCAAGACCACGACCGCCAAGGCGTACCGGCTCCTGAAAGGCATCATGGAGACGGCCGTGGACGACGACCTGATCAAGCGCAACCCGTGCCGGATCAAGGGTGCCGGAAAGGAGAAGGCAGCCGAACGCCGCATCGCCACGGTCGCCCAGGTCGACGCCCTCGCCGATCAGCTCGGTCCCCGCTGGCGCCTCATGGTCTACCTGGGCGCCTACGGCCCTCTCCGTCCCGAGGAACTCGCGGGCCTCCGTCGCCGGGACATCAACGTCGACCAACTGAAGATCACGGTTCGCCTTGCCGAGCCGGAGCGCACCAACGGCCGACGTGCCCCTGGCGACACCAAGTCCGAAGCCGGTACCCGGACCGTCTACCTGCCGGAGTTCCTCCGCTCGGAGCTGCGCATCCACATGGAGCTGTTCGCGGGCAAGGGACCTGACGGGCTGGTCTTCCTCGGCGAGAAGGGCGCCCCCTTCCGCCGCAGCACCTTCGGCCGGAAGTGGCGCAAGGCCCGTATCGCCGTCGGCGTCCCCGAGGGCTTCCGCTTCTACGACCTTCGCCACACCGGACACACGCTCTCGACCCGTTCCGGCGCCACCCTCAAGGACACGATGGTCCGCGCCGGCCAGTCGTCCGAGAAGGCCGCGCTGATCTATCAGCACTCCGACGACGACCGACAGCAGGAAGTTGCAGCCGGTCTCGACGCGACCGTACGCAAGGCACGCCAGGAAGCTGCACCCGTGCCAGAACAAGAGCTCACTGCCCCCGACGATCAACCATCTGGCACGAATCTGGCACGCGACCGCTGATCACCACAGACAGCAAAAAGGCCCGGGTCTCTGACCTGGGCCTCAGCCATGGAGCGGGTGACGAGAATCGAACTCGCGCTCTCAGCTTGGGAAGCTGATGTTCTACCATTAAACTACACCCGCGTAAGACGCCGACCGAGATCGGTGTCGGAACGCATCGTTACCTTACCTCATCCCAGACCCCCGGCGCTGAAGCCGTGGGGTCTGAGTGCGTTTCAGGGGGGCGATGGGGCTGCGGGGCGCGGGAGTTGGGGCGTACGGTGGAGGGGTGGGAGAGGGTCCGGGTGAGGTCGGAGTGCCGCCTGGAGAGTCGTTCCTTTGATCCCGTAATGTGGCATTTGTCGTCCGGTGAGCAGCATCCGGGCGCGGCTCTTGGGGAAGGGACTCATGGACTTGATGGAGCGCACCGTCGTCCGCTGTGCCGATGGGCACGTCTTCAGCACCGCTTCGTTCCCGATGCAGCAGGCCGAGCGGCTCGGCCCCGGCCGGCTGATGCGGTGTCCACGCTGTGCCCGGCTGCGCAGTGTCGTGCCGGTCAGCCTCGAGAAGCGGTAGCGCGCGGCGGTAACAGGCGGACGTGAGGCGCGTGGCGCGGCTGGATTGTGGGCCGTCCACGCGCCTTGCGTATCCTCGGGGCGTGCTTCTCTCAGACAAGGACATCCGGGCCGAGATCGACGCCGGGCGAGTGGTGATCGATCCCTACGACGAATCCATGGTGCAGCCGTCGAGTGTCGACGTACGCCTGGACCGGTACTTCCGGGTGTTCGAGAACCACAAGTACCCGCACATCGACCCCTCCGTCGAGCAGGTCGACCTCACCCGGCTCGTGGAGCCGGAGGGCGACGAGCCGTTCATCCTGCACCCGGGCGAGTTCGTCCTGGCCTCGACGTACGAGGTCATCACGCTCCCCAACGACCTCGCCTCCCGCCTGGAGGGCAAGAGCTCCCTCGGCCGGCTCGGACTGGTCACCCACTCCACCGCCGGCTTCATTGACCCCGGCTTCTCCGGTCACGTCACCCTGGAGCTCTCCAACCTCGCGACGCTCCCCATCAAGCTGTGGCCCGGCATGAAGATCGGCCAGCTGTGCATGTTCCGCCTCTCCTCGCCCGCCGAGTTCCCCTACGGCAGCGAGCGCTACGGCTCCCGGTACCAGGGCCAGCGCGGCCCCACCGCCTCCCGGTCCTTCCTCAACTTCCACCGGACGCAGGTATGAGCGCCGAGCGCGAGAACCTCACCTACGAGGCCTTCGGCACGGCCGTCCGCGAGCTCGCGCAGATCATCGCCGACGACGGCTACGAACCCGACCTCGTCCTGAGCATCGCCCGCGGCGGCGTCTTCGTCGCCGGCGGGCTCGCCTACGCCCTGGACTGCAAGAACATCCACCTGGTGAACGTGGAGTTCTACACCGGCGTGGGGACGACGCTCGACATGCCGGTGATGCTGGCGCCCGTCCCGAACGCGATCGACTTCACCGACAAGAAGGTGCTGATCGCCGACGACGTGGCCGACACCGGCAAGACCCTGAAACTGGTCCACGACTTCTGCCTCGACGCCGTCGCCGAGGTCCGCTCCGCCGTCATCTACGAGAAGTCGCAGTCACTGGTGAAGTGCGAGTACGTGTGGAAGCGCACGGACGCCTGGATCAACTTCCCGTGGAGTGTCCTGCCCGTGGTGCGCAAGGCGGGGGAGCCCGTCACCTCGTCGAACGAAGCTCTCTGAGGCGAGCGGGGGCTCGCGGTTCCTGCCTCCGATCCATGCATCTATGCACCGTGACTATACATTGCGAGTATACGAGGTGTGTATAGTGCGCGCTCGTAGGGGCAAGTGCGGTGCGCGAGCGGGGAGGTCGGCATGGCGGCGACTGCGATATCCGACGAGTCGGCGGTACGGAGCGGTGGCCCCGGTGCCTGGGGCGCCGCGACGGCGGTGACGGCCGGCGGGGTGCTGCTGGGTGTGCTCACCAACCTGGCCCAGGGGTGGCTCCCGGGCGCGTGGAACCAGCTCGCCAACTCGGGTGCCGTCTGGTCGGCCGTGGCCTTCGTCGGCGGAGCCCTGCTCGCCGGGCGGGGTACGGTCCGCCTGGCCGCTGCCGGGGGGCTCGGCGCTGAGGCCGGACTCGTCGTGGGGTACTACGGCTACGCCGAGTTCGGGCGGGACGGCATGGGGGACCTGTTCTTCCCGCTCGTCTGGCTCGGCATGGCGTGCGTGGCCGGGCCGCTGTTCGGCGTCGCGGGTCAGTGGTGGCGACGCGGCGGGGGTGTGCGGGTCCGTGTCGCAGGGCTGGCCGCGTTCGCCGGCCTCTTCGGGATGGAGGGGGTGACGGCCGCCTGGGACCTTCACCACGCGTCGCAGGCCTGGGCCTGCTTCGCCGCCTTCGCCCTGGTCCCGCTCCTCATGGCCCGCACGCACCGCGAGCGCGCTTTCACCCTGGCGGCGGCCGTGCCCTGCGCGCTCGTCGCCTACGCGATCGTGGCCCTGCCTCTTCAGGCGGTGTCCGCCTAGCCTCCGGCCCCGGCCCCGGCTTCGGCGCGCGGTGCTCTCGCTCGGCCTCGCAACACGTACCCCTGTATCGAATGAGTACAGGGGTACGTGTTTGAATCGAACATGTGAGCGATAATTCGCCGAGGGGTGCAGCCGAGGGAAATGGCGAAGGGAGCCTTGCATGACAGGCCGGAGTGCGGGGCCGTACATACCGGATGATCCTGAAGGCATGTCCGGACCGATTCGCGTGATCGTGCATCCGCCGTCACCCACCGGTGGCCGGCGTGTCCGCGTGGACGGGGAGATCCTCGGGCTGGCCCACAGCCTGGTCGACCTGGCGGAGTTCCTCCGCCGTGCCGGTCTGGAGATCGACCCGGCGGAGGCAGCCGAGTCGCCGTGGATCGACTGGCGGGGGGTGGGCCCGGAGCGCTGGGATCCGGAAGCCTGACAACCCCCGCCGAGCCGTTGCTAGAACGTCCCCAGCTTCACGATCGACAGCAGGGCGATCAGCTGGATCGCGCTCGCGCCCAGGGCCTTCGGCCAGGGCAGGTCGTGGGAGCGGCTGACCATCATGGTCAGCAGGGCGCCGGCCGCGACCCAGGTCGCCCAGCCCAGGGCCTGCACGAATGTCGCGTCGCCGCCGAAGAACATGGCGAAGACCAGACGGGGCGCGTCCGTGAGGGACATGATCAGCATGGAGAGGCCGACCGTGGGCTGCCAGGCCCCGTCGCCGCCCAGCTGACGGGCCAGCGTGTGGGTCACCACGCCCAGCACGAACGCGGAGATCACCATCGCCACGGCGGTCGTCAGGACGATCGGTACCGCGTTGGAGAGGGTCGCGTTGATCGCGTCCGACCGGGCGCCGTCGAAGCCGAAGACCGCGAGCAGGCCGTAGAGGAACGTCACGACGAGGGCCGGGCCCCACATCGTGTAGTCGCGCATCTGGAGAAAGGTCTGGCCCGGGGCGAGGACGATCCCCCTCAGCAGGTCCTTCCAGTGCAGCCGGGGACCGATCGGTCCGGCCGGCGCCGAGCCCGCGCGATAGGTCTCGCCCTGGTTGTACGGGTCCTCGCCGACCGAGAACGACTGGGTGTGGCCCGGGTTGTCGGCCGCGTACGGGTCGGGGCCGCCCTGCGGGGCGTAGCCGCCGTCACCGAAGTACTCCGGTTCGTCCCGGCCGCCGTAACCACCTCCGTACTGCCCCTGCCCCTGCTGCCCCTGTCCCGGGTACGGCTGCGGGGCGGGCGGATAGCCGTACGACGGCCCCTGCGGCGCCTGCTGTCCGTACGGGGGTTGTTGCGGTCGCGTTTGCGGAGCGCCGTTGTTCCGGGCGCCGCGTCCGATCCTGAATCCAGCCACGCCTTCGAACGTACCCGCTCCCGCAGAGTGACGTGCCGGGCCCGGCGGTTCGGGCCCGGCTTTGCTGCCGAGCTGTGACATCCCCTAAGGGGGAGGTAAAGGCGCCCCCTAGGGACCCCTGGCGAGCCCCTGGGGAGATCCGGAGGGGGCGGGACGGCCGGTCCCGGGCCGGTGCGGGTCAGTCGGCGAACAGGGCGCCGAACTGCGGGTTTCCGGTGGTGGAGACGCCGGACGCGCTCGCGGAGATGGCGCGGGAGCCGGTCGTGGTGATCTTCGTGCCGTTGGAGGGCAGGTAGGTGACGGCTCCGTCGCCGCCGTTCTCGTACGAGCCCACCACCAGGTCGGCCTTGCCGTCGCCGGTGACGTCGTCGAGCTTGACGTCGGCGCCGAACAGGTCGCTCTTCTCGTCCTCACCGGGGACGCCGGGCGTGCTCTGGGCGATGTTCTGCATGCCCGACGTGGTGTTGAGACCGGCTGCGGAGCCGTACAGGACGGTGACCGTACCGGTGTTGGTGACGCCGTTCAGGTCCTCGTTGGGGGAGCTGACGACCAGGTCCTGGAAGCCGTCGCCGTTGACGTCGCCGAGGTCGAGGTCCCAGCCGAAGCCGTCGCCGGTCTCCGAGGCGCCGGGGACGTTGCCGGTGTCCTGGGTGAGGCCGCTGGTGCGGCCCGGGCCGGACGCGGAGCCGTAGGTGATGTTCACCTTGCCGCCCTTGGCGGAGTCCGGGATCGTGGTGCCGTCGCTCGCCGTGGCGTCCCAGGAGGCGCCGCTGACGATGTCGCCGTAGCCGTCGCCGTTGATGTCGCCGATGCCGGTGACGATGCCGGTCTTCAGGGTCTTGACGCCCGAGACGCTCAGGCCGCTCGCGGTGCCGGGGATCCAGTAGTTGGTGTTCCAGCCCCGGGAGGTCCTCGTCTCGAAGCCGTCGACGATCAGGTCGGTGCGGCCGTCGCCGTTGACGTCGCCCGCGGTCAGGTGCATCGGGCCGTACGGCGAGCCGTTGCTGCCGGACTGGATCGGCGGCTTGATGGTGTAACGGCCGCCCGGGGTACCGCTGGTGGTGAAGCCGCCCTTGTAGACGTAGAGGACGTTGGAGGAACTGCCGACGGCCAGGTCGGCCTTGCCGTCGCCGTCGAAGTCGCCGGCCGCCAGGTTCGCGCCCCAGAGGTCGTGGGAGGAGGGGGCCGGGTCGGGGACGTTGATGCTCTTGCCGGTGAGGCCGCTTCGGGAGCCCAGCAGGATGACCAGGGAGCCGCCGTCCGTGTCGGTGCCGACCTTCTCGTGCGGGGAGCCGACGGCGAGGTCGTCGTAGCCGTCGTGGTTGAAGTCGGCGTACGCCAGCGCCCCGCCGAACTCGTCGCCGGCCTCGGCGGCGCCTGGGACGCCGGTGGTGTTCTGGCTGATCGTGGTGCGCTTGGCGGAGGAGACGCCGGTGGCGCTGCCGTAGAGCGCGACGACCTGCCCGGCGTTCTTGTGGCCGCTGACGTACGCGGTGTACGCGGAGGTGGCGATGTCGCCGATCCCGTCGCCGTTGAAGTCGGCCTGCCGGACGTGGACGGAGTCGGCGGCGGTCGCGGTGGCGGCCGTGACGGTGACCAGCCCGCCCGTCAGCGCGACGGCGGTGGCCGTCGCGAGGGCGAGTCTGAGGGGCTTGTGCATGTGGATTCCTTCGGAAGGGGGGGCGGTCCGGGAGGACCGGCCAGGGTGTGCCGGATGTGGCTGACGGGGTGTTCGCCGACGAGGCTTCGGACCAGTCGGTCAGTCGGCGAGTCGGCCAGTCGGTCAGTAGGTCAGTCAGTCGTTCGGTCGTTCGGTCGGTCAGTCGGCGAGTGCGGCGCCGAAGTTGGGGCGGTTGCCCAGGCCCAGGTCCCTGGCCGTGAGCGCGGTCGAGCCGGTGCCCGTAGGGCCGGTGGCGGTGCCGGGGAAGAAGTGCAGCCGGCCGATCTCCGGTGCGGCGCCGACCAGTTCGGCGCGGCCGTCGCGGTTGTAGTCGCGCAGCAGGACCGAGGCGCCGAACCAGGAGTCGTTCTCGTCGGTGGGGCGCTGGACACCGGGTGTCGCGTAGTCGTACTGGCGGGACCCCACGCCGGTGAGGCCCGACCGTCCGCCGCGCAGGACGGTGACGGCGCCGGCCCGCCAGAATTCGCGGCCCAGCGTCTCCGTCGGGACGCCGACCGCGAGGTCCGGGTAGCCGTCCCCGTCGGTGTCGCCGGCCGAGACGTCGTACC
Organism: Streptomyces gilvus; assembly: GCF_022513565.1. Classification (GTDB taxonomy): domain Bacteria; phylum Actinomycetota; class Actinomycetes; order Streptomycetales; family Streptomycetaceae; genus Streptomyces; species Streptomyces gilvus. Next base: position 42,653 of record NZ_JAKWBE010000016.1, read on the forward strand.
CGAAGTAGTCGTTCGCCTCGCGGACGCCGGGCACGCCCGCGGTGTCCTGGCTGAGCGAGGTCACCCTGGTGCTGAATCCCGTCGACGTCCCCTTGAGGAGCTGGACCGCGCCGCCCTTGCCGGAGCGGGAGACGCCGACGGCCAGGTCGCCGTAGCCGTTGCGGTCGAAGTCGGCGATCACCGCGCTCGAACCGACGAGGTCGGAGGAGGCGGGCAGGCCGTACTTCTTGGGCGGCCGGACGGGGCCGGAGCCGCTGCCCCGGTAGAACCAGACCCGGTTGGACCCGGTGTCCCAGTCGTAGCCGACGACCGCGAAGTCGGCGGTGCCGTCCTTGGTGACCTTGCCGGAGACGACCAGTTCGGGGCTGATGTTCTCGCCGTCGACGGGGTCGAGGTTGGTCGCGCGGCCCCGGGAGCCGGACTGGGTGAACGGGCCGCGCAGGAACCAGACGTAGGTGTCCCCGACGGCGACCACGTCCGTCCTGCCGTCGGCGTCGAAGTCGCCCACCGCGATGTCCTTGGCGAACCGGTCGTCGCCCCCCATGGTGAACGAACTGCCCTTGCTCAGACCCGACTTGGAGCCCCACAGGACGGTGAACATGCCCCGCCGGGAACCCGCGTCCTCGCCGGGCGCGGTGACGACGACGTCCGCGTGGCCGTCCTTGTCGAGATCGGCGGTGGTGACCTTGGCGCCGAAGCCGTCCCCGGCCTCGGCCGCGCCCTCGACGCCGGGGCTGTCCTGCGTGTAGACGGTGTGCCTGGCCGGGTCCAGCCCCCTGGCCGTGCCCCACACCACCACGACCGCGCCCGCGTCCTTCTTCCCGCCGACCGTGGCGGTGCGGTCGCCGACGACGAGATCGCGGTAGCCGTCCCCGTTGAAGTCGTCGGCGTACTTCGCGGCCGCGGTCGCCGCGGTCGCCGGGGCCGCCACGGTGAGCGGCGTCAGGGCCGCGGCGAGCAGGGTGGCGGCCAGCAGGCCGACGCCAGGGGTACGGCTGGGCAAGAAGGGCTCCAAGAGTCGCGATGATCCCCGGATCGCGCCGGGACCGCACGGTGTCGCGATGAGGAGACCACCGGTGAGGCGTAAGGGTTGTACGGGAGTTGGGTAAGTCCGTGTGGTGCTGGTGGGTTGGCTGGATCCCGCCTCAGGGCTCGCGGCGCAGCTGCCTGACCGCCTGCCTGTTCACCAGGCCGGTGTCGGTGCGGGGCGGCACAGTGGAGACATGGACACAGACGGACGGATGTTCCTGGCCCGGGGGAAGGTGGCCACCCGGCTGCCCGCGCAGGATCTGGACCGGGCCCGGCGCTTCTACGCCGAGGTGCTCGGGCTCGAGCCCGTGGACGAGCGGCCCGGCGGGCTGCTGTACCGGTGCGGGGGAGTGGACTTCGTGCTCTTCCGGTCGACGGGGGCCTCGCCCGGCACGTTCACGCAGATGGCCTGGGAGGTGGCGGACATCGAGGTGGCGGTCGCCGAACTCCGGCGGCGCGGAGTGGAGTTCGAGGAGGTGGACGTACCCGGGCTGCGGACCGTGGGCGGAATCGCCGAGGTCGAGGGGAACTACTCGAGCAAGGGCTACCGCGGCGAACGCGGCGCCTGGTTCCACGACAGCGAGGGCAACCTGCTGGCGATCGGGGAGCCGGTGGTCTGAGCGGGGTGTCTCACCCGAGAGGGGTGATTCGCGCCGGCTCGGGGATCGGGAGTCTGGGGATGGCGGGCGTCGCGCCATCCGGGTGAAGTGCGTCGGCGCAGCCCCGTGCGGCGTGCGGTCACCGGCCGGGCGTCCTTGACTGGGAGTCGGTGACCACCGGTCCAGCAGGGGAGAAGACATGGCAGGGCGTCCGAGGACGAGAAGCATCCGGTGTGGTGCGAGCGCGCTGCTGTTGGCCTGTGCCGTGGCCGGCATGAGCGGTTGCTCCGACAGTTCGGGGACGGCGTCGACCGGTCGCAGCAAGGCGGCCTCCATCGCCTCGTCCGTCGCCTCCGCCGTGCCGTCGCTGGCCTCGCAGGGCGCTTCCGCGCTGGCTTCGGCCTCGGCCGAGGCCAGACGGCGCCTGGAGGACGTGAAGAACGGGATCGACGCCAAGGACGAGGTACACCTGGGCACTCCGGCCACGGACGCCGACGGGCGGAGCACCGTGGCGGTGAGTGCGCACAACAGCGCGGACACGGCGAAGTCGTTCCTGGCCCAGATCGACTTCCGCGACCAGGCAGGCAACCTCCTGGACACCACTGTGGTGACGCTCAACGACGTCGGAGCGGGAAAGGACGCCAAGGCCACCGCTCACAGCAACCGCAAGCTGTCCGGTTCCATCCGAACCGAGGTCGCCAGGGCCCTGCGTTACTAGCTCTTTACTAGCTCGGCAAGGCGCAGGGCAGGCGTTTCCCGTTCAGCTGCTCGCCTCACCGGAGGTCCGTACCCATCTCGGTGGTTTTCGGCCGTTGCTGGGGTGCTGAGCAGTGGCTCGGTGTGCGGTCGGTGCTCACGCCGTCCTGATCGGGTCTGCGGCAGGATGAGGGCATGAGCGTCGTCAAGATCAACGTACTGTCCGTGCCGGCCGAGCAGCGGGAGGTGCTGGAGAAGCGGTTCGCTTCGCGGGCCCATGCTGTGGAGGGGTCCGACGGGTTCGAGTGGTTCGAGTTGCTGCGGCCGGTCGAGGGGACCGATCAGTACCTCGTGTACACGCGGTGGCGGGACGAGGAGTCGTTCCAGGCCTGGATGGAGGGGTCGATGAAGTCCGCGCACCAGGGCGGCTCCGAGGGTGAGGAGCGGCCGAAGCCCGCTGCCTCCGGGGCGACCCTGTGGTCGTTCGACGTGGTGCAGTCCGCGGGCCCGAAGGGCGAGTAGCGAGCAGGCATGGAAAAGCAGCGGCCCCCTGGCTCGTACGAGACAGGGGGCGCCCGGCGTGTTCGTGCCCTGGCTACTTCACCGGCTCCGGCTCCGGCGCGGTCTCCGGCGTTTCCTCGCCCGCCGGGTCGGCCGGGGTCTTGACGGAGTCCAGCAGGAGCTGGGCCACGTCGACGACCTGGATGGACTCCTTGGCCTTGCCTTCGTTCTTCTTGCCGTTGACCGAGTCGGTCAGCATGACCAGGCAGAAGGGGCAGGCCGTGGAGACGATGTCCGGGTTGAGGGAGAGGGCCTCGTCGACGCGCTCGTTGTTGATGCGCTTGCCGATCCGCTCCTCCATCCACATCCGCGCACCACCGGCGCCGCAGCAGAAGCCGCGCTCCTTGTGGCGGTGCATCTCCTCGTTCCTGAGGCCCGGGACGTTCGCGATGATCTCGCGCGGAGGGGTGTAGATCTTGTTGTGGCGGCCCAGGTAGCAGGGGTCGTGGTAGGTGATGATGCCCTCGACCGGTGTGACCGGGACCAGCTTGCCCTCGTCGACGAGGTGCTGGAGCAGCTGGGTGTGGTGGATGACCTCGTAGTCGCCGCCGAGCTGCGGGTACTCGTTGCCGATCGTGTTCAGGCAGTGCGGGCAGGTGGCGACGATCTTCTTCGCGGACTTCGGCTTGGCGGACTCGGGGGCCACCTTGCCGTCGTCGTCCAGCTCCTCGCCGAACGCCATGTTCAGCGCCATCACGTTCTCCATGCCGAGCTCCTGGAACAGGGGCTCGTTGCCCAGGCGGCGGGCGGAGTCACCGGTGCACTTCTCGTCGCCGCCCATGATCGCGAACTTGACGCCCGCGATGTGGAGGAGTTCGGCGAAGGCCTTCGTGGTCTTCTTGGCGCGGTCCTCCAGGGAGCCGGCGCAGCCGACCCAGTAAAGGTATTCGACCTCGGTGAGGTCCTCGATGTCCTGGCCGACGACCGGGATCTCGAAGTCGACCTCCTTGAGCCACTCCAGGCGCTGCTTCTTGGCCAGCCCCCAGGGGTTGCCCTTCTTCTCCAGGTTCTTGAGCATCGTGCCCGCCTCGGAGGGGAAGGCCGATTCGATCATCACCTGGTAGCGGCGCATGTCGACGATGTGGTCGATGTGCTCGATGTCCACCGGACACTGCTCGACGCAGGCGCCGCAGGTGGTGCAGGACCACAGGACGTCCGGGTCGATGACGCCGTTGTCCTCCACGGACCCCACGAGAGGCCGCTCGGCCTCCGCGAGAGCCGCCGCCGGGACGTCCTTCAGCTGCTCCTCGGACGCCTTCTCCTCGCCCTCCATGGACTTGCCGCCACCCGCGAGCAGGTAGGGCGCCTTGGCGTGCGCGTGGTCGCGCAGGGACATGATCAGGAGCTTGGGGGACAGGGGCTTGCCCGTGTTCCAGGCGGGGCACTGCGACTGGCAGCGGCCGCACTCGGTGCAGGTGGAGAAGTCCAGCAGGCCCTTCCAGGAGAACTGCTCGACCTGGGAGACGCCGAAGACGTCGTCGTCACCGGGGTCGGTGAAGTCGATCGGCTTGCCGCCGCTCGTCATCGGCAGCAGCGCGCCCAGCGAGGTCTCGCCCTTGGCGTTGCGCTTGAACCAGATGTTCGGGAAGGCGAGGAAGCGGTGCCAGGCGATGCCCATGTCGGTCATGAGGGAGACCGTGATCATCCAGACGAAGGACGTCCCGATCTTGATCATCGCCGTGAGGTAGATCAGGTTCTGCAGCGTGGAGACGCTCAGGCCCTTGAACGCGAGCACCAGCGGGTACGAGGCGAAGTAGGCGGCCTCGTAGTGGTGCACGCCGGCGAGCGCGCCCTCCAGGCCCCGCAGCGTCATGATCGCGAGGCCGATGATCAGGATGACCGACTCGACGAAGTAGGCCTGGCCGAAGTTGGAGCCCGCGAACCGTGACTTGCGTCCGGGCCGCCGCGGGTGGCTCAGCTGCCGGATGACGATCAGGGTGAGGATGCCCAGGGACGTCATGGTGCCGATGAACTCGACGAACAGCTCGTACGGCAGCCAGTGCCCGATGACCGGCAGCACCCAGTCGGCCTGGAAGAGCTGGCCGAAGGCGTTGACCAGGGTGAGCACCAGGGAGAAGAAGCCGACCGCGACGAACCAGTGGGCGACGCCGACCACTCCCCAGCGGTTCATCCGGGTGTGGCCGAGGAACTCCCGGATCACCGTGGCGGTGCGGGCGGTCCAGTCGTCGGTGCGGGTTCCCGCGGGGACGTCCTGGCCGAGGCGTACGAAGCGGTAGATCTGAGCGATGGCACGGCCGAACAGCGCCACGCCGACCACGGCGAGTACCAGCGACACGATGATCGCGGCGAGTTGCATTTCGGGGCTCCTCGGGCCTGCGAGGTGTTCTGCGGGGTCTCTCTGCGGATTCCCCGAGATTACTGATCGGTAACTTATGCAGTCCGTCTGAGACTACCCATATTCTCCGCCGCACTGTAGTCAGCGGTGCGGTGATCTGCGTCGCTGAGGGTGACCTCAAAAGGTCCCACAGGATCCGATCGTGTTATTCGTACCAAATTGCTACATTCGCCCCTAACTTAGACCCGTGCTCTATGGGATCGCCGCCGCCACCACCGCCCTCCTCCTCGCCGCCGTGCTCAGCGCGCTGCTGCGGGTCCCCGCCCTGCGTCTCGGGGTGGTCGACCGGCGGCGGCAAAGGCCCCTGCCGCTGTTCGGGGGGGTCGCGGTCGTCCTCGCGACCTGCCTGGTCGCGGTCGGAGGGGACCGGTTCGGGGTGACACGGCTCGGCGGCGACGTGGGCCGGCTGGTCGTCGCCGGGGCCGTCGTCGCCGCGCTCGGGCTGGTCGCGGACGTACGGCGGGTCAAGGTGCGGGTGCTGGTCGTCGGTACGGCGGTGGCGGCGGCCTGTGTGGTGCCGTACGACGAGACCGGGCTGCCGGTGGGCCTGCTGGCCGTGGGATGGATCACCTTCGTCGCCCTCGCCTTCCGGGCGCTCGACCACGCCGACGCGCTCGCGGGCACCGTCGGGGTGGTCACCGCCTTCGGGGTGGGCGCCTGTGCGGCGGCCGAGGTGATGGACGGACTCGCCGTGCTGCTCAGTGTGCTGGCGGCCGCGCTGACCGGGTTCCTGATGCACAACTGGCATCCCGCGCGCGTGGGGCTCGGCTCGTGCGGCTCGCTGTTCACGGGGTTCGTGCTGGCCGCGGCCGCCGTGTCCACCCGGGCCGGCTACGGGCTCGCCCCGAGCGCGGGCGTGCTGTTCGCGCTGACCGCCGTCGCCAGTGCCGACGTACTCCTCGTGGTGCTGGGGCGGCTGCTGGGCGGGCGGCCGGTGCTGCGGCGCGGGCCGGACCATCTCGCGCACCGGCTGCGGCGGACGGGGCTGACCGGTCCCGGGGTGACCGTGCTGCTCGGGCTCGGGGCGTTCGCGGGGGTGCTCGTCGGGGTGCTCGTGCATCTGGGGTGGATCGCGGACTCGGGCGTGTTCTGGGTGGGGGGAGGGGCGTTGTGCGTGGTGCTCGTACTCCTTCGGATCCCTGGTCGTCCCCCTAGGGGTTCCGCGTCCACGCAGGTCAGAGGCCAGTTGCGTGTAAGGAACGGATAAGAGTTGAGTCCGGGTGACTCAGGTCTGTTGACCCAATCGCCGACGTCGTGCACACTTGAGTCCGTTGCACTCAAGTCAGCTGGAGGAACCAACCATGGCACGTGCGGTCGGCATCGACCTGGGCACGACTAACTCCGTCGTCAGCGTTCTGGAGGGCGGCGAGCCCACCGTCATCACCAACGCCGAGGGCGCCAGGACCACGCCGTCCGTCGTCGCCTTCGCGAAGAACGGTGAGGTGCTCGTCGGCGAGGTGGCCAAGCGTCAGGCGGTCACCAACGTGGACCGGACCATCCGGTCCGTGAAGCGCCACATGGGCACCGACTGGAAGATGGAGCTCGACGGGAAGCCCTTCAACCCGCAGCAGATCTCCGCCTTCATCCTGCAGAAGCTGAAGCGCGACGCCGAGTCCTACCTGGGCGAGAAGGTGACCGACGCGGTCATCACCGTCCCGGCGTACTTCAACGACTCCGAGCGCCAGGCGACCAAGGAGGCCGGCGAGATCGCGGGCCTGAACGTCCTGCGCATCGTGAACGAGCCCACCGCGGCCGCGCTCGCCTACGGCCTCGACAAGGACGACCAGACGATCCTCGTCTTCGACCTCGGTGGCGGCACCTTCGACGTGTCCCTCCTGGAGATCGGCGACGGCGTCGTCGAGGTGAAGGCCACCAACGGTGACAACCACCTCGGTGGTGACGACTGGGACCAGCGCGTCGTCGACTACCTGGTGCAGCAGTTCAAGTCCGGTCACGGCGTGGACCTCGCCAAGGACAAGATGGCGCTGCAGCGTCTGCGCGAGGCCGCCGAGAAGGCCAAGATCGAGCTGTCCTCGTCCACCGAGACCTCGATCAACCTGCCCTACATCACGGCCTCCGCCGAGGGCCCGCTGCACCTGGACGAGAAGCTCACCCGCGCCCAGTTCCAGCAGCTGACGGCCGACCTGCTGGAGCGCTGCAAGACGCCGTTCCACAACGTCATCAAGGACGCCGGCATCTCCATCAACGAGATCGACCACGTCGTCCTGGTCGGCGGCTCCACCCGTATGCCCGCCGTCGCCGAGCTCGTCAAGGAGCTGACCGGCGGCAAGGAGGCCAACAAGGGCGTCAACCCGGACGAGGTCGTCGCCATCGGCGCCTCGCTCCAGGCCGGTGTCCTCAAGGGCGAGGTCAAGGACGTCCTGCTGCTCGACGTCACCCCGCTGTCCCTCGGCATCGAGACCAAGGGCGGCATCATGACCAAGCTCATCGAGCGCAACACCACGATCCCGACCAAGCGCTCCGAGATCTTCACCACGGCCGAGGACAACCAGCCGTCCGTGCAGATCCAGGTCTACCAGGGCGAGCGCGAGATCGCGGCGTACAACAAGAAGCTCGGGATGTTCGAGCTGACCGGTCTGCCGCCGGCGCCGCGCGGCGTCCCGCAGATCGAGGTGTCCTTCGACATCGACGCCAACGGCATCATGCACGTGACCGCCAAGGACCTGGGCACGGGCAAGGAGCAGAAGATGACCGTCACCGGCGGCTCCTCGCTGCCGAAGGACGAGGTCGACCGGATGCGCCAGGAGGCCGAGCAGTACGCGGAGGAGGACCACCGCCGCCGCGAGGCCGCCGAGACCCGCAACCAGGGCGAGCAGCTCGTCTACCAGACGGAGAAGTTCCTCAAGGACAACGAGGACAAGGTCCCCGGCGAGATCAAGACCGAGGTCGAGGCCTCGATCGAGGAGCTCAAGGCCGCGCTCAAGGGCGAGGACACCGCCGAGATCCGCACCGCCACCGAGAAGGTCGCGGCCGTCTCGCAGAAGCTCGGCCAGGCCATGTACGCCGACGCCCAGGCCGCCCAGGCCGCCGGTGGCGCGTCCGCCGGCGCGGACGACGCCCCGAAGGCCGACGACGACGTGGTCGACGCCGAGATCGTGGACGACGAGCGCAAGGACGGTGCCGCGTGACGGAGGAGACCCCGGGCTTCGAGGAGAAGCCCGACGTCCCCTCCGGCGCCACCTCTGACGACGCCGAGCCGAAGGCCGCCGCCTCCGAGGGGGCGGCCCCGGCCGGGGACGCAGCGCAGATCGCCGGTCTGACGGCCCAGCTGGACCAGGTGCGCAAGGCGCTCGAGGAGCGCACGGCGGACCTCCAGCGGCTGCAGGCCGAGTTCCAGAACTACCGCCGCCGCGTGGAGCGGGACCGGATCACGGTCAAGGAGATCGCCATCGCGAACCTCCTGACCGAGCTCCTGCCCGTGCTCGACGACATCGGCCGCGCGCGGGAGCACGGCGAACTCGTCGGCGGATTCAAGTCCGTCGCGGAGTCGCTGGAGACCGTCGCGGCGAAGATGGGTCTGCAGCAGTTCGGCAAGGAGGGCGAGCCCTTCGACCCGACCATCCACGAGGCCCTGATGCACTCCTACGCTCCGGACGTCACCGAGACGACCTGCGTGGCGATCCTGCAGCCCGGGTATCGCATCGGCGAGCGCACCATCCGCCCCGCGCGGGTGGCGGTCGCCGAACCGCAGCCGGGCGCGCAGACCGTGAAGGCCGAGGGGGCCGAGGAGGCCCCGGCGGCCGAGGAGAAGAAGGACGACGGCCCTGAGGAGGGCTGACGTAGGTACCGATCGGAACACCGGAAAGGGGGCGCGTCGGGGTTGAGCACCAAGGACTTCATCGAGAAGGACTACTACAAGGTCCTCGGCGTCCCCAAGGACGCCACCGAGGCCGAGATCAAGAAGGCGTACCGGAAGCTCGCCCGCGAGTTCCACCCGGACGCCAACAAGGGCAACGCCAAGGCCGAGGAGCGCTTCAAGGAGATCTCCGAGGCGAACGACGTCCTCGGCGACCCCAAGAAGCGCAAGGAGTACGACGAGGCCCGCACCCTCTTCGGCAACGGCGGCTTCCGCCCGGGGCCGGGCGCGGGCGGCGGGTCCTTCAACTTCGACCTGGGCGACCTCTTCGGAGGCGGCGCCCAGGGCGGGGGCTCCGGCGGTTTCGGCGGCGGGCTCGGTGACGTCTTCGGGGGCCTGTTCAACCGCGGCGGGACGGGCACCACCCGGACCCAGCCGCGGCGCGGCCAGGACATCGACACCGAGGTCAGCCTCAGCTTCACCGAGGCGATCGAGGGGGCGACGGTCCCGCTGCGGATGTCCTCGCAGGCACCGTGCAAGGCCTGTTCGGGCACCGGCGACGCGAACGGCAACCCGCGGGTGTGCCCGACGTGCGTCGGCACCGGCCAGGTCGCCCGGGGCTCCGGCGGCGGGTTCTCCCTCACCGACCCCTGCCCCGACTGCAAGGGCCGCGGCCTGATCGCGGAGAACCCCTGCGAGGTCTGCAAGGGCTCGGGGCGTGCCAAGTCCTCGCGCACCATGCAGGTCCGCATCCCGGCCGGCGTCTCCGACGGGCAGCGCATCCGGCTGCGCGGCAAGGGGGCGCCCGGTGAGCGGGGCGGCCCCGCGGGCGACCTGTACGTCACGGTCCATGTCTCCGGGCACCCCGTCTTCGGCCGCAAGGGCGACAACCTGACGGTGACCGTCCCGGTGACGTTCGCCGAGGCCGCTCTCGGCGGTGAGGTCCGGGTGCCGACCCTGGGCGGGCCGCCGGTCACCCTGAAGCTGCCGCCGGGCACGCCCAACGGCCGCACCATGCGCGCCCGGGGCAAGGGCGCGGTCCGCAAGGACGGCACCCGCGGGGACCTGCTGGTCACCGTCGAGGTGAGTGTCCCCAAGGACGTGACGGGGAAGGCTCGTGACGCACTCGAGGCGTATCGCGAGGCGACCGCGGGCGAGGACCCGCGGGCGGAGTTGTTCCAGGCCGCGAAGGGAGCATGACGAGATGGACGGCCGTCGGCGCGGTGACAATTTTCGTGGGCCGTATGAACTGACCGAGGAGACCCCGGTCTACGTCATCTCGGTGGCGGCCCAGCTGTCCGGTCTGCACCCGCAGACCCTGCGTCAGTACGACCGCCTGGGGCTGGTCTCCCCGGACCGCACCGCGGGCAGGGGCCGGCGCTACTCGGCCCGCGACATCGAACTGCTGCGCCAGGTGCAGCAGTTGTCGCAGGACGAGGGCGTCAACCTGGCCGGCATCAAGCGCATCATCGAACTGGAGAACCAGGTCGCCGCGCTCCAGCAGCGCGTCGCCGAGCTCCAGGCGGCCGTCGACGGCGCGGCGGCGGCGATGCAGCAGCGCGAGGCGGCGGTGCACGCGTCGTACCGGCGTGACCTGGTGCCGTATCAGGAGGTGCAGCAGACCAGCGCGCTGGTGGTCTGGCGCCCCAAGAAGCCCAAGGACTAGACAACCGGCCCTGGCGACGGCCCGTTTTCGAAGAGACCCCGGAATGGCCGATTCCGGGGTCTCTTCGTGTGAGGACAGGTGAGGGCGCGGTGATCGTCGAGGTGCTTGATGGAGGGTCCGTAAAGGTCCATTGGCGAAGGTTGTGCCAGGTCTTCACAACACAAGCGGAGCGTGGCGTTGCGCACTCGTTAAGTAGTTCCGCTTGACGCCCGGGGTGGGTGCCGCGTTGGCTTTTCAGTCATCCGGTCGCATTGAGGCGCCCGTGTCCCGAAAGCATCAGAAGTGAGCAGGCCAGTGAGCAGTTCCATGCGTCGTATCGCCATATCCGTGGCCGCGTCCACGCTGTCCCTCTCGCTGGCGGGCTGCAGCATGCTGGGTGTGTCGGGCAGCAGCGCCTCGGCGAGGCCCACGAAGGGCGACGACGTCACGGTCGGTCTGCTGCTGCCGGAGACGGCCAACACGCGCTACGAGAACTTCGACTACCCCATCGTCAAGAAGCAGGTCGCCTCCCTCACGAGGAACCAGGGCAAGGTCGACTACGCCAACGCCGGGCAGGACGCGAAGAAGCAGGCGTCCCAGATGCAGAAGATGATCGACGACAAGGTCGACATCATCCTGCTGGACGCCGTCGACTCGCACGCCATCGCCGGCGAGGTGAAGAAGGCCAAGGACGCGGGCATCCCGGTCATCGCCTACGACCGCCTCGCCGAGGGCCCGATCGACGCGTACATCTCCTTCGACAACGAGCTGGTCGGCGAGGTCCAGGCGCGTTCCCTGCTGGAGGCCCTCGGCAGTCAGGCCGACACCTCCGACAAGGTCGTCATGATGAACGGCTCCTCCACCGACCCCAACGCCAAGCAGTTCAAGGCGGGCGCGCTGTCCGAGCTGGGCGGCAAGGTGACCATCTCCGACTCCTTCGACACCGTCGACTGGAAGCCGGAGAACGCCCAGGCCAACATGACCAAGGCGATCGAGAAGATCGGCAAGAACAACATCGCGGCCGTCTACTCCGCCAACGACGGCATGGCCGGCGGCATCGTCAAGGCCCTGGAGAACGCGGGCGTCACCAAGCTGCCCCCGATCACCGGGCAGGACGCGGAACTCACGGCCGTGCAGCGGATCGTCTCCGACGAGCAGTACATGACCGTCTACAAGTCCTACCCGGACGAGGCCGCGGCCGCCGCGCAGATGGCCGTCGCCAAGGTCCAGGGCCACGACATCCAGTTCGACGCCCTCACCCAGGACAGCGTGGACAGCCCCACCAACAAGGACATCCCGGCGCAACTGCTCACCGTGACCGCGGTGACGAGGAAGAACATCAAGTCGACGGTCGTCGCGGACGGCTTCTACAAGATCTCCGACATCTGCACCGCCGAGTACAAGGCGAAGTGCGCGGCCATCGGCCTGAAGTGACGTGATGTGACGTTATGTCACGAGATGTCACGAGATGTCACGAGATGGGACGAGATGGGACGTGGAGGGCCGGGGTCGGATGACGGAACCGGCCCTCCCGGCCGTTCTCACGCCACCCGGGTGAACTCCACCGTCACCTCCGGCCGTCCGCCCGCCACGCCCCGGTAGACGCCCTTGTGCGGGGTGACGTCGTCGTAGTCCCGGCCGCGGGCCACGACCACGTGGGACTCGTCGGCGCGGACCCGGTTGGTGGGGTCGTGCCCGCACCACTCGCCCGCCCAGTACTCGATCCAGGCGTGGCTCTGCCCCGCGACGGGCCGGTGCAGTTCGGCCTCCCGCTCGGGGTGGAGGTAGCCGGAGACATAGCGCGAGGGCAGGCCGACGCCCCGCAGCAGGGCGATGGTGAGGTGGGTGATGTCCTGGCAGACGCCCGCGCCCTGCTCCCAGGCCTGGGCCGGGGAGGTGTTCACGCTGGTGGCGCCGGGCAGGTAGGAGACCCGGTCGGCGACCAGGGCGGAGACCGCGAGCGCCGTCTCGTGCGGGTCGAGTCCTGCCGCGGCCTTCCGTGCCTTCTTCACCAGCTTGGCGGGGACCGTCGTACGGCCCGTCGGGGTCGCGTACTCAAGGAGGCGGGAGCCGGCGATCCGTTCGGCCACCTCCGACCACGCGGGCGGCCGGGGCAGCGGGGCCGGCGGGGAGGTCTCGACCAGGCTGGAGGCCGTGATGGTGAGGTGGCCGTGCGGGTCCATCAGATCGAAGCCGGTGACCTGGGTGCCCCAGTAGTCCCAGTACGACCAGGTGGGTGTCGTCGGGCTGACGGTGACCCGGGCGTCCAGCGTGGTCTGGCCGGGCAGCGTCAGCGGGGTCATGCGGACCTCGTTGTGCGAGGAGGCCGCGGGCTGGGCGTACGAGACGCGGGTGATGTGCCTGATGCGGAGCCGGCGGGTCATGCTCACGCTCCTTCCTGGGCCCACTCGACGGGCCCCGGGTAGGGGAAGAACCGCTCGGCCACCGCGTCCGCGGACGCCATGCAGGCCTGCTGCAGGTCCCCGAGCAGGTCCGGCAGCTGGTCCTCGAGGGCGTGGGTGTCCAGGTATTCGAGGCGGGTGCGCAGCCGGCCGATGGGGCGGCGCGCGGGGTCCTGGCGGGGCCGGCCGAGGGCGGTGAGGCACTCCTCGGCCGTGGTCAGCGCGTGCAGCGCCGAGCGCGGGAAGTCGCGGTCCAGGAGCAGGAACTCCGCCACGCGCGGGGTGTCGCCGAAACCGCCGTACACGCGCGCGTACGCCTCGTCGGCGCCGGACGCGCTCAGCAGGGTCGGCCAGTCGGGCGCGTGCGCCGCGTCCAGCACCCGTACGGACAGCAGCCGTACGGTCATGTCCACCCGCTCCAGGCTCCGGCCCAGCACGACGAACCGCCAGCTGTCGTCCCGGCTCATGGTGGAGTCGGCCAGCCCGAAGAAGAGGGCGGCCCGGCTGCGCACGAGCTCCAGATAGGCGTAGGGGCCGGTGCGGCGGGCCGCCGTCCGCTGGTCGGCCAGCGCGTGCCAGGTGGAGTTCAGGCACTCCCACATCTCCGAGGAGACGGCCTCGCGGGCGCTGCGCGCGTTGAGCCGGGCGGCGCCCAGCGCCCCCTCGATGGAGCCCGTGGAACGGGCGTCGAAGGCCAGCTGGTCCAGGACCTGCTGCATGTCCACGCGTGTGCCGCCCGCGTCCATGCCGAGGATCGCGTACAGCGACCGGCAGGCCGCGTCCTCGTCGCGCCAGGGGTCCTCCAGCATGCGGTGCAGATAGGCGTCGAGGATGCGGCCGGTGGCGTCGGCCCGCTCGACGTAACGCCCGGTCCAGGTCAGGGACTCGGCTATCCGGGAGAGGATCACGTCGTTCACTGCTGCGCCCCTTCCTGTACGACCGCCCGGGTGCCGTCGGGGCCGAGCCGGCGCGGGGCGACGGCGGGGATCGCGGGGTCCGGCTCGGGCGCGGGCTGCTCGGCGGGGCCCTCCGCCAGCACCCAGGTGTCCTTGGAGCCGCCGCCCTGGCTGGAGTTGACGATCAGGTTGCCCTCCTGGAGGGCGACGCGGGTGAGCCCGCCGGGCAGCACCCACACCTCGCTGCCGTCGTTCACGGCGAACGGACGCAGGTCGATGTGGCGCGGCGCCATACGCTCTCCGGCCAGGGTGGGGGAGGTGGACAGGGCGACCGGCCGCTGCGCGATGAAGCCGCGCGGGTCGGCGGCGACGGCTTTGCGAGTGCGTTCCAGGGTCTCGCGGTCGGCCTTCGGTCCGATGACGATGCCCTGCCCGCCCGCGCCGTCGACCGGTTTGATCACCAGCTGCTCGATCTGGTCGAGCACCGCCTCCAACTGTCCTGGTTCATCGGGCCGGTAGGACTCCACATTGGGAAGAACCGGTTCCTCGGAGAGGTAGTAGCGGATGAGGTCCGGGACGTAGGTGTAGAGCAGTTTGTCGTCGGCGATCCCGTTGCCCACGGCGTTCGCGAGTGTGACGTTGCCCGCCATCGCGGCGCCCATGATGCCGGGGCAGCCGATCACCGAGTCGGGCCGGAAGTGCAGCGGGTCGAGGAAGTCGTCGTCCAGGCGCCGGTATACGACGTGGACCGGGACCTCCCCGCGCGTCGTACGCATCCACACCCGGTTGGCCCGGCACACCAGGTCGTGCCCCTCGACCAGCTGCACGCCCATCAGCCGTGCCAGCAGGGCGTGTTCGAAGTAGGCGGCGTTGCTGGGCCCGGGGGTCAGCACCACCACCCTCGGGTCCCGCACCCCGTCGGGCGCGGCGGCGCGCAGGGCCGCGAGCAGCCGGTGGCAGTACCCGTCGACCGGCAGCACGTGCTGTTCGGCGAAGAGGGAGGGGAAGATCCGGGTCATGGCCCTGCGGTTCTCGATGACGTACGACACCCCGCTGGGCACCCGCACGTTGTCCTCCAGCACCCGGAAGTCCCCGGCCTCGTCCCGCACCAGATCGATTCCGGCCACATGGATGCGCACCCCGCCCGGGGGCTCGACCCCGTGCGCGGCGCGGTGGAAGTGCGGGGAGTTGAGCAGCAGCCGCCAGGGCACGACACCGTCCTCGAAGGCACGGCAGGGCCCGTAGGCGTCGGCCAGATAGGCCTCCAGGGCCCGGACCCGCTGGCTCACCCCGCGTTGTATGAGATCCCATTCCAGCGCGTCGAGGATCCTGGGCACGAGGTCCAGCGGCCAGGGCCGCTCCTCGCCCGCGAAGGCGTACGTGACGCCCCGGTCGGTGAACGCCCGGGCCATCTGGTCCGCCCGGAAGCGCAGTTCACTCGGTTCGATCGGCTGAAGTGCGGCCAGCACCGGCTCATAGGCGGTCCTGACCTCACCCGGCCGTTCGAACATCTCGTCCCATGCGTCGGCCAACGCGTATGCGTCGAATATGTCCGCCATGAGGGGACGTTAGATGCGGTTCGTAACACGGTGATCTCTGCGGCATTTCCGGGAGCTTGCGCGGAAGGACCGGCTCCGCCGCTGCCCCGGTGTGGCCGGTCCGCACCCCCTCAGCTTGTTGCAACCGGGCGGGCGGCGGGCCGGTAATAGCCGGGCACACAGGCGCATTTCGACGCCCGTGGCGTCCGGAGCCGTGTTGCGGAGCCGGGAGTGTCCGCGCATAGTTGCGCTGCGGAACACGCCGGATGCGGGGGTGAAATGGGCGATGACCGGGCACGGGACGGACGAGCATCCACACGGTGCTGACCGACTGTGCGAGGCCGGGGATCGTGTGTATTCCCGGGCCGTGCGGCGGGGCCGTGTGTCGCGCCGCGACGCCGAGCCGGTGCCCTGTCTGCTGGACCTGGCCCTGCTGCACCCCGACCCCGACGACATGGACTGGCTGGTGCCGACGTCCCCGCTGGAGGTCATGACGCGGCTACTGCGCGAGGTCCACGACCAGGTCAGCGCCAACCAGCGGCGGGTGGGCTCGGCGGTGGCCGCCGTCGAGTGGTACGCGGGGCTCGGGCCGGCCGTGCAGGTGGGCGCCGGCGAGGGCACCGCGATCCGGGTGCTGGACGGGCTCTCCCGCATCCAGGCGGCGATGGACGAGGCGACACAGGCGTGCACCACGGAGGTGCTCACCGTGCAGCCGGGCGGCATCCGCCCCGAGCACGAGCTGACGGAGGGCCTGCACCGGGCGCTGGAGCTGCGGGCGCGGGGCGTGCGGATGCGCGACCTGTACACGCATGTCGCCCGCCACGGGCAGGGCCTGCTCAACTACCTGGAGCTGATGGGCAACACGGTCGAAGCCCGCACCCTCGACGAGGTCATCGACCGGCTGATCCTCTTCGACCGCACGGTGGCCTTCATCCCCGCCAACGCCGACCGCACCCTCGCCCTGGAACTGCGTCACCCGGCCCTGGTCGGCTACCTCGGCACGGTCTTCGACCGTCTGTGGCGCCTGGCCATCCCGCTCACCGCGCCCCTGCCCGACACCGGCATCGAGGGCATCTCCCACCGCGAGCAGTCCATCGCGGCGCTGCTCGCGGAAGGCCACCAGGACGCGGTGATCGCCGAGCGCCTGGGCATAAGCGTCCGCACCTGCCGCGCCCACATCGCCCGTCTCTCCGAGACCCTGGGCGCCGCGAGCCGCACCCAACTCGGCGTCCGCATCGCCCAGGTGGGCCTGCACGGGCCCCGCGGCCCGGAGGAGGTCACTCCTTCGGTCACTCTTCCCGGTCGAGGATCCCCGACCGTGCGATGAGGTAACCGAGCTGCGCCCGGCTGTCACTGCCGAGGGTGGCGGCGAGCTTGGCGATGTGCACCCGGGCGGTACGGATGTTCAGCCCCAGCCGGTCGGCGATCACGGCGTCGGTGTGCCCCTCGACGAGGAGGGTGGCGATGGCGCGTTGGCGGGGGGTGATGCCGTCGGGGGCGGGCTCCGGGACGGCCCGGGGGTGCATGGGGGTCGCCAGGTGCCACAGGCGGTCGAAGACCGTGGCGAAGTAGTCCAGCAGGACGGGGTGACGGACCTCGAGGGCCAGCGTGCGGTCCTTGTTGGCGGGGATGAAGGCGACGGCGCGGTCGATGACGACAAGGCGTTCGGTGACCTGGTCGAGGGTGCGCGCCTCGGCGTCTCCGCGCAGCTGCTCGTAGCGGGCGACCACGGCGGGGGAGTGGCGCTGGGTGTGCTGGTAGAGGGTGCGGATACGGCCGCCCCGGTCCAGCAGGGCCTGGTCGCGGGCGAGGCTGCGGGCGAGGCGGGTGGCGGGACTGCGGCCGTCGTAGGGCTGGATGGCCAGCAGTTCCCTGGAGGCGTCCGCCATCGCGGTGGTGATGGCCTCGTTGATGCGGTCGACTCCGCCGAGGACACCGATGGCCGGCGCGTCCACCGGTGCGGTGCTCCGCCCGTCGATCCGCATGAGCGGTTCGAACGTCTCGGCCAGCCGCTGCTCGCGCCGGCGTTCCTCGGCTATGCGGTCCGCGGTGCCGCGCAGCAGGCGGTGCAGGGCGACGGCCGGCGCGACGGGCTCCAGGCGGCCGGGGTCCGTGACGGCGGGGTGCAGCAGGCCGAAGTCCACGAGGCAGGGCGCCGCGTCGGCGTCCGCACCGCTCACATGCCCTTCGCGCAGGGCGCGGCCGTACAGCTCCCGGCCCGCGTCGCACAGTTCCTCGGGGCCGTGCCGGTGCGTCCTTCCGTCACGCATCGGGCTCCTGTTTCAGAAGCCCCGACTGCGCTATGAGGAAGCCGAGTTGGGCTCGGCTGCCGCTGCCCAGAGCCGTCGCGAGCTTGGCTATGTGGGCGCGGCAGGTCCGTACGTTCATCCCCAGGCGCCGGGCGATCGCCTCGTCGACATGCCCCTCGACCAGGAGCTTGGCGATGGAGTGCTGGATCTCCGTGATGCCGTCCGGGGCGGTCTCGTACGGGGCGCCGGCGCTCAACGGGACCGCACGCGCCCACATGAACTCGAAGACCTTGATCAGATAGCGGACCAGCCCGGGGTGCCGAAGCTCCAGGGCCACCTCCCCGTCGTCACGGGTCGGGATGAACGCCACCGTCTCGTCGCAGATGATCAGCCGCTCGACCAGCTCGTCGATTGTCCGGTACTCGACCTTGCCGTCGGTGAACTGGGCGACGTAGGCCAGCGTCTCCGGGCTGTAGCGGGCGGGGTGCTGGTAGAGCGTGCGGATGCGGCAGCCCCGTTCGATCAGCGGACGGTCGCGGTTGAGGCCCTGGGCGAGGGTGTGCTCGAGGCGGCGACGGCTGGGCTGGACGGTGAGCATCTCCGTGTGGGTCTGGGCGGTGGCCAGGTCGAGCGCCGCGTTGATCCGGTCCAGGCCCTCCAGCACGGTGATGGAATGAGTGGTGGCCGTCGGCTGGGCACTGATGCTCATGAACGGCTCGAAAGCGTCGGCGAGTTCGATGGACTCCCGGCGGCGCTGGGTGATCTCGTGCTCGATCGGGTTGAGCCGCTGGGCCAGGGCGATCGAGGGGGGTACCGGGCGTAGCCAGTTCGGGTCGTCGGGATCGGGATGAAGGAGGGCGAACTCCATCAAACAGGGCGCGGGTTCCACATCCGTACGGGCTAGGCGTCCCGTCCGGAGAGCGTTCCCGTAAAGGCGGCGCCCGTCCTCGCACAGGTCGGTCAGCCCGTGGGGATGTGTCCGCTTAGTCTCATTTATCGCCAAATCTCCACCCCCCAGGGTCCTGAACGTGCAGGAACATGATGCATCGTTTGTGTGGCCATGACGTGCCGGAATGGGCCATCGTCGTATTCGGACGGGGGAGAGGTGACCTTTACATGAGGACGAAGCCGACTATGCATAAGAGAATGCTTCGCTCGGCGCTTGTCGCCGCCTTCTCCACCGCTGTGGCCTTCGGAGTACTGGGCGGCCTCACGGGGGCGAAGAGTGACAGCGCGCAGGACAGCACCTGGCGCACGACCTCCGTCTCCGCCGCAGCGGCCGGCGACAGTACGTGGGCCGTCACCGCGGCGGACGTCCCGGGTGACAGCACGTGGGTCGCGCCCGGTGACAGCACGTGGGTGGCGCCCAGCGACAGCACGTGGGCCGTGCAGTCATGACCACCCCACCCGACGACCGCTCCTTCCGCCGCGAGATGGCCACCGCCTACCGCTCGGGCTGGCACTTCATCGACCTCGTCACCGCGATCCCCCACTCCGGTGACTCGCTGATGGTGACCGTCTTCGGTGAGCCGGTCGTCGTCACGCGGGACGAGGACGAGGACGTACGGGCGTACCGGTGTCTGCGGCGGCCTCGGGGGGCGCCGCAGCCCGTGCGGTGTGCCGTCCGGTACGGAATGATCTTTGTGAACCTCGACCAACGAGACCACCGGCTGGTGGAACCGGAAACCCCCCAAGTTCGGACCATCTCAGCCACCCCCCGCAGTGCCTGACGCGATTCCCCCGTCGTAACAGATCGCTCAGGTGCTTCCCCCCGCAGCGGCGTCACCGTGACCTGAACACGGTGACGCCGCTGCAGTTTTGGGCGACATTTCAGTACATCGGCCCGACCGTCCGGGGTCGCACCCGCCCGTCACCCCTGCCCCATCGCCCGCGTCAGCTCGATCTCGATCACCACCCGGTCGGGATTCGGCGCCGGCGTGCGCTCGTAGCGCTCGGCGTAGCGCCGCTCGGCCTCCGCGACCCGCGCGCGGTCCGTCCGTACGACCGCCCTGCCCTCCAGCGTCGCCCAGCGTCGCCCGTCCACCTGGCACGCGGCGACCCGTGCTCCCTCGGGTCCGGCCGCCTGGACATTGGCCACCTTCGTACTGGACTTGTTGGTGATCACCCGAGCCAGTCGCTCCTCGGGGTCGTATGTGACACCGACGGGCACCACGTGCGGGCTGCCGTCCGGGCGGGGGGTCGTCAGCGTGCACAGGTGGCGTTCCCGCCAGAAACGGAGGTACGTGGGGTCCGGGGCGCCGGGGTCCTGGGTGTAGGTCGCCATGCCCG
Organism: Streptomyces gilvus; assembly: GCF_022513565.1. GTDB lineage: Bacteria > Actinomycetota > Actinomycetes > Streptomycetales > Streptomycetaceae > Streptomyces > Streptomyces gilvus. Next base: position 62,730 of record NZ_JAKWBE010000016.1, read on the forward strand.
GAACTTAGCCCCTGGGAACCTCCTGCTCTACCCTTGAGCGGAATAGACTCAACTTTGTGTACGCTGACTGAGTCAGCAACTGGAGAACGTGGCAGGAGGAGAGCGCGAACGTGGACGCCGAGCTGACCAACCGGAGCCGGGACGCCATCAACGCGGCGAGCAACCGCGCCGTGACCGAGGGGCACCCCGACCTCACCCCCGCCCACCTGCTCCTCGCACTGCTCCAGGGGCAGGACAACGAGAACATCACCGACCTGCTGGCCGCCGTCGACGCCGACCAGGCGGCCGTACGGGCCGGAGCGGAGAAGATCCTCGCCGGACTGCCCAGCGTGACCGGTTCCACCGTCGCGCCCCCGCAGCCCAACCGCGAGCTGCTCGCCGTCATCGCCGACGCCACCGAGCGCGCCCGCGACCTCGGCGACGACTACCTCTCCACCGAGCACCTGCTCCTCGGCATCGCCGCCAAGGGCGGTCCGGCCGGTGACGTACTGTCCGGGCAGGGGGCCAGTGCCAAGAAGCTGCAGGAAGCCTTTCAGAAGGCGAGGGGAGGACGCCGGGTGACCACGCCCGACCCCGAGGGCCAGTACAAGGCCCTGGAGAAGTTCGGCACCGACTTCACGGCGGCGGCCCGGGACGGCAAGCTCGACCCCGTCATCGGCCGCGACCAGGAGATCCGCCGCGTCGTACAGGTGCTCTCGCGCCGTACCAAGAACAACCCCGTCCTCATCGGTGAGCCCGGCGTCGGCAAGACCGCCGTCGTCGAGGGGCTCGCCCAGCGGATCGTCAAGGGGGACGTGCCGGAGTCGCTGAAGGACAAGCGGCTCGTCGCCCTGGACCTCGGCGCGATGGTCGCCGGGGCGAAGTACCGGGGTGAGTTCGAGGAGCGGCTGAAGACCGTCCTGGCCGAGATCAAGGACTCGGACGGCCAGATCATCACCTTCATCGACGAGCTGCACACCGTCGTCGGCGCGGGCGCCGGCGGCGACTCCGCGATGGACGCCGGCAACATGCTCAAGCCCATGCTGGCCCGCGGCGAGCTGCGCATGGTCGGCGCCACCACCCTCGACGAGTACCGCGAGCGGATCGAGAAGGACCCCGCCCTGGAGCGCCGCTTCCAGCAGGTCCTGGTCGCCGAGCCCACCGTCGAGGACACCATCGCGATCCTGCGCGGCCTCAAGGGCCGTTACGAGGCCCATCACAAGGTCCAGATCGCCGACAGCGCGCTCGTCGCCGCCGCGACCCTCTCCGACCGCTACATCACCTCCCGCTTCCTGCCCGACAAGGCCATCGACCTCGTCGACGAGGCCGCCTCGCGGCTGCGCATGGAGATCGACTCCTCCCCGGTCGAGATCGACGAACTCCAGCGCGCCGTCGACCGGTTGAAGATGGAGGAGCTGGCGCTGGAGAAGGAGACCGACCCGGCCTCCCGTGAGCGGCTGGAGAAGCTGCGCCGCGACCTCGCCGACAAGGAGGAGGAGCTGCGGGGCCTGACCGCCCGCTGGGAGAAGGAGAAGCAGTCCCTCAACCGCGTCGGTGAACTCAAGGAGAAACTCGACGAGTTGCGCGGCACCGCCGAACGCGCCCAGCGTGACGGCGACTTCGACACCGCCAGCAAGCTGCTGTACGGCGAGATCCCGGCCCTGGAACGGGACTTGGAGGCCGCCTCCGAAGCCGAGGAGGAGGCCGCCAAGGACACCATGGTCAAGGAAGAGGTCGGCTCCGACGACATCGCCGACGTCGTCGCCGCCTGGACCGGCATCCCCGCCGGGCGCCTGCTGGAGGGCGAGACGCAGAAGCTGCTGCGCATGGAGGACGAGCTGGGCAGGCGCCTGATCGGCCAGAAGGAGGCCGTCCAGGCGGTGTCGGACGCCGTCCGCCGCACCCGCGCCGGCATCTCCGACCCCGACCGCCCCACCGGCTCCTTCCTCTTCCTGGGCCCGACGGGCGTCGGCAAGACCGAACTCGCCAAGGCGCTCGCGGACTTCCTCTTCGACGACGAGCGGGCCATGGTCCGCATCGACATGTCCGAGTACGGCGAGAAGCACAGCGTCGCCCGTCTGGTCGGCGCCCCTCCCGGCTACGTCGGCTATGAGGAGGGCGGCCAGCTGACCGAGGCGGTGCGCCGGCGGCCGTACAGCGTGGTGCTGCTGGACGAGGTCGAGAAGGCCCACCCCGAGGTCTTCGACGTGCTCCTGCAGGTGCTGGACGACGGCCGCCTGACGGACGGTCAGGGCCGTACGGTCGACTTCCGCAACACGATCCTGGTGCTGACCTCCAACCTCGGCAGCCAGTTCCTGGTCGACCCCATCACCAGCGAGGCGGAGAAGAAGGAGCAGGTCCTGGAGGTGGTCCGGACGTCCTTCAAGCCGGAGTTCCTCAACCGCCTCGACGACCTGGTGGTCTTCTCGGCGCTGACCAAGTCCGAGCTGGAGCGCATCGCGGGGCTCCAGATCGACCGTCTGGCCAAGCGCCTGTCGGAGCGGCGCCTGACCCTGGAGATCACCGATGAGGCGCTGGACTGGCTCGCCACGGAGGGCCTGGACCCGGCCTACGGCGCCCGTCCGCTGCGCCGCCTCGTCCAGACCGCCATCGGCGACCGCCTCGCCAAGGAGATCCTGGCGGGCGAGGTCAAGGACGGCGACACGGTCCGGGTGGACGCGTTCGGCGAGGGCCTGATCGTGGGGCCGACGACGGGCAAGACGCTGTAACCCGGCAGGAGTCGCACGCCCGTCGCCCTCGCGGGTGGCGGGCCTGTCCTTCGAGCTGTGGCTGCTCCTGCACTTCGCCGCGCAGACGGCTCACGTCCCGACCCGTGAGAAGTTGCCGCCGCCCCTGTGGAAGCACGTGTTTCCACCGGCGTCCGGCGGCTCGTCGAGCGGATGGAGGAGCGCTGAAGGCGGCCGTACGAGGGCGCCTTCCCGGGGGAGGTTGCCGGTCGTGGGGCAAGCGAGAGAGGGTGGAGTCAGACGTCTGGTCTCAGCTATGGCCGGACGAGCCAGACGACCGCCAGGAGTCTCCAAGTATGACCATCGACCCGTCCTCGATTCCGAACTTCGGGGGCCAGCCCGAGCCGCAGCCCCAAGGACCGGCGGGCCCCGTCATTCCGGATCAGGACCTCGTGAAGCAGCTCCTCGACCAGATGGAGCTCAAGTACGTCGTCGACGACGAGGGCGACCTCGCTGCGCCGTGGGAGCAGTTCCGTACGTACTTCATGTTCCGCGGCGAGGCGGACCAGCAGGTCTTCTCGGTGCGGACGTTCTACGACCGCCCCCACAAGATCGACGAGAAGCCGCAGCTGCTGGAGTCCATCGACGACTGGAACCGGCGGACCCTGTGGCCCAAGGTCTACAGCCACACCCACGACGACGGCACGGTCCGTCTGATCGGCGAGGCGCAGATGCTGATCGGCACCGGCGTCAGCCTGGAGCACTTCGTCTCCTCGACGGTCAGCTGGGTGCGCGCCGCCATCGAGTTCGACAAGTGGCTCGTGGAGCAGCTGGGCCTGGAGCAGGAGATCAACGAGGCGGACGAGCCCGGGGACGACGAGGAGTAGCCCCCGTCCGCCTCTACAGCGGCATGTTCGCGAGCACCAGCAGATACGCCCCGTAGCAGTACGAGAGCCCGGCCAGGGCGCCGACCACCACGGTCGCGTGCCAGGGCCGGGCTCTCGCCGTCCGCACCAGGGCCCGGGCCAGCGGGATGAGCAGCGGGAAGGCCGGGATCAGGAAGCGGGGCTTGCACTCGAAGAAGCCCGAGCCGCCGAGCACGACCAGCAGCAGCACACCGGTGTAGACGAGGAGCGGGAGCGGGGCGCGATCGGCGAGGAGAAGGGCGTACAGGACCAGGCCCGCCGCGACGATCACCAGGGCCATCGGGAAGACCAGCCGGTCCCCCTGCAGCAGCAGATGGCGGACGAACTGCCACGCGCCCTCGCCGAAGTCGAAGCGGGACCCCCAGCGGCGCTGCAGGTCGAAGTAGCCGCGCAGCACGCTTCCCTCGCGGCGGCCGACCCACAGCACGTACGCCACCCACCCCGTCGGCGCGATCGCGGCCGCCGTCCACAGCCTGTGGGTAACTTCGCGGCGCTGCCGGACGCGCCGCCCCGTCTCCCACAGCGCCGCGGCCACCACCGCCGCGGCCAGCGCGAAGGCGTTGGGCCGGGACAGCCCCGCCAGCGCCGCCAGCGCCCCCGCCCACAGCCAGCGGCCGGTGAGCAGGGCGTACAGCGTCCAGGCGGCGAAGGCGGTCAGTACGGGCTCGGTGTACGCCATGGACAGCACCACCGAGTGCGGCAGCAGGCCCCACAGCAGGACCAGGGCGGTGCCGACGGCCCGTCCGTGCAGCCGGGCGCCGACCGCGTAGATCCCGCAGGCGGCCACCGCGGCCGCCGTCCACGACACGACCAGGCCCGCCGCTCCGCCGCTGAGCGGGCTCAGGGCCGTCACCGCCCGGACCAGTGCCGGGTAGAGCGGGAAGAACGCCATGTCGCTGACCACTCCGAGGTGGGTGCGCTCGGTGCGGACGTAGCCGTGCGCGGCGATGCCCAGGTACCACAGGGAGTCCCAGGACCGGCCGAGCAGCGCGAGCGGGTTGCGGCCGGTCCGCCAGGAGGCCAGGGCGAGCACGGCGACACCGAACAGCCGGGCGGTGAGGAAGAGCCCGACGGCGCCGCCCATCGCGACCGTGGGGGACACCCGGGCGCGGTCCTTCGTGCCCGGGCTCGGCTTCGTGCGCGAGGAGGGGATGAGGGTGCTGGCGTGGGTCACAACGGCACATTGACGGTTAAAACGGGCAGGCGCGAGTGTTGTGCCGCCGGGTGAGTACGTTTTCGTGGCGTCCGGCGTGGCGGCGTGACGCCTCAGACGAGCGCCTTCAGCCGCCGGGCCGCCTCCTCCAGCGCCGAGCCCTGCTTGCAGAACGCGAAGCGCACGAAGGGGGCGCCTTGCTCGCGGTGGTCGTAGAAGACCGCGTTGGGGATGGCGACGACCCCGGCGCGTTCCGGCAGGGCACGGCAGAAGGCGAAGCCGTCGCTCTCGCCGAGGGGGCGGATGTCGGTGGTGATGAAGTAGGTGCCCGCCGTCCGGAATACCTCGAACCCGGCGTCGGCAAGCCCCGCCGCCAGTACGTCCCGCTTGGCCAGCATGTCCGCGCGGAACGCCTCGAAGTAGCTGTCCGGCAGCGCGAGGGCCTCGGCAACGGCGTAGTGGAAGGGCCCGGAGGCGACATACGTCAGGAACTGCTTGGCCGCACGGACGGCGGCGACGAGATCGGGGGCGCCGGTCATCCAGGCGACGCCGCGTTCACGCACCCATTTATCAGGACCTCCGGCCAGCCGTCTCGCTTGAGCGATCGCAATCAGAGCATAATCAGAGTACAGTCTGAGTATGAGCATCGCGCACCTGGCATCTGAATCGGAAGCCGTCACGTTCACCGATCTGTCCCGGAACCCGAAGGCCGTCGCGGCCAGGGCCGCCGCGCTTGGATGCCTGCGTGTCACGCACCGGGACGCGCCTGACATGGTGCTGACCACCGCCATACATGCAGAGCGCACCGAAGAAAACCTGACCACCGCTTCCCGGCTGTTCCTTGCCCTGATGAAGCAGGACGACGGTGCCAAGTCGCTTCTGCTCGCGCTGCCCGAGGTGTTTCCGTGGGCGCGCCACCTCGACGGCGAAGAAGTCCGGGAGTTCACCGCCGAGCTCCTGGACGCGCTGTCCGACGCCGCTGAGCTGGGCGCCCGGGAGGCTGTGCACCGGGCGATCGTCTCGTGGCGGGCAACCGCCCGCATCAACGCCGACCCTGACCAGCTCAGGGAAGCCCTCCGTCCGCTTGGTGACGTCGACCTCGGCCCGGTCGAGGTACACGAGTGAGTCCGAAGAAAGGCGATCGGGTCAGCGTGCCTCCGCTGAGCGGATGGAACGTCATCTACGGGACGACGGAGGCCGCGACCGGTTGGGAGGAGCTGTGCCGGGTGGCGCTGCCGAACGCGCATCGCTGCCTGGAGGCCCTTCGTACGGACCCGCTGTCGCGGGCCAACTGGAATCGCCAGCACCAGCTCCGCGGCAGGCATGCCACCAGAGAATGGAAGGGCTCCGAGCTGGAGCAGTGGGAGTACGAGATCACCAGCGGCGGCCGGGTCCGCTACCTGGTCAGCCCGGAAACCTCGACTGTGATCCTGGTGTACGCCTCCCCGCGACATCCGAAGGACACCGAATAGCTCGGCCAGCGGTTATTTCATGACAGAGATGCGCGGAGGCGATGCCGGCCAAGGGGATCACTGTGTTGGTTCGGTGCTCGGCGCGGCCAGCGACTTGAGTCGGGCGGCTGCGTCCGCCAGCACCTCAGTACGTTTGCAGAACGCGAATCGTACGAAGGGTGCGCCGTGCTCGCGGTGGTCGTAGAAGACCGCGTTCGGGATCGCGACCACCCCGCAACGCTTCGGCAGCGTACGGCAGAAAGCGAAACCGTCGCTCTCGCCGAGTGGGCGGATGTCGGTGGTGATGAAGTACGTACCGGCCGGGCGGAACACCTCGAAGCCCGCCTGCTCCAGGCCGCCCGCGAGCAGCTCGCGCTTGGCCCGCATGTCGGCGCGGAACTCCTCGAAGTACGAGTCCGGCAGGCTCAGGGCCTCGGCGACCGCGTACTGGAAGGGGCCGGAGGCCACGTACGTCAGGAACTGCTTGGCCGACCGCACCGCCGCGACCAGCGCGGGCGGCGCCGTGACCCAGCCGACCTTCCAGCCGGTGAAGGAGAAGGTCTTGCCGGCCGAGCCGATGGTGACCGTGCGCTCCCGCATGCCCGGGAAGGTCGCGAGCGGGATGTGCTCGGCATCGTCGAAGACCAGGTGCTCGTACACCTCGTCGGTGACGACCAGCAGGTCCCGCTCGACGGCGAGCTCGGCGACGGCGGTGAGCTCCTCGCGGGTGAGGACCGTGCCGGTGGGGTTGTGCGGGGTGTTGATCAGCAGCAGCCGGGTGCGGTCGGTGACGGCGGCGCGCAGCTCGTCGAGGTCCAGGCGGAAGCTGCCCTCGTGCGGGCGCAGGGTGACCGGCACGCGCGTGCCGCCCGCCATCGCGATGCAGGCCGCGTAGGAGTCGTAGTACGGCTCGAAGGCGACGACCTCGTCCCCGGGCTCCAGCAGGGCCAGCAGGCTCGCGGCGATGGCCTCCGTGGCGCCCGCGGTCACCAGCACCTCGGTGTCGGGGTCGAACGACAGTCCGTACCGCCGCTCCTGGTGCGCGGCGACGGCGGCGCGCAGCTCGGGGATGCCGGGGCCCGGCGGGTACTGGTTGCCGCGCCCGTCGCGCAGCGCCCGCACGGCGGCCTCCCGGACCTCCTCGGGACCGTCCGTGTCGGGAAAGCCCTGGCCCAGGTTGATCGACCCGGTCCGCAGAGCCAGGGCCGACATCTCGGCGAAGATCGTCGTCCCGAACTCGGCGAGCCTGCGATTGAGGAACGGGCGGTCACTGGAGGTCATGCGGGCCATCCTGCGCCCAAGCTCTGGAGTTCCTCAACTCTGCTTTGGCCGGGGAGGCGGCGGGGCATCCCCGGTGCACGCAAGTAGCGAGGCGCCCACGGGGGGCTGCTTCGGGGGACTCGGAAGGACGGTGACGACTGTGTTCACCGGATTCATCGTGGCGGTGATCGTGCTCGCGATCGTCGGTGTCGTCGTGGCGACGGCGCGTGCGGGCAGCCGCGGCAAGGCGTTCGGGGGCGGCTCCTCCTCGTCCGGCGGCAGCTGGTGGGCCGGCGACAGCGGCTCCTCGTCCGGAGGAGGGCACCACTCGGGAGGGCACCACTCCGGAGGGCACCACTCCGGCCACTCCTGCGGGGGCGGTCACTCGTGCGGGGGCGGCTCGTCCTGCGGCGGCGGCTCGTCGTGCGGGGGCGGGGGCGGCTGCGGCGGCGGGGGGAACTGAGCGGCCGATGCGGTCCCTCCTCGGGCGCCTCGCGAATCTCCCGTTCCCCGGCACAGGTGTGCGGACACGGGACAGGAGCGAGGCGCCCGGCCGCGCTCCGGCGTGCGCCACGGCCGCCGTGGCGTACGCCGTAGTTGAACAGTTGAGCTGTGGAGCCCTCTGAGGGATGGAAACCCCACGAACTTGGGTAAAAACGCTGTGGCGGCGCCACCGTTCATGATTCCCTCTAAATCACCAACGCAGCCCCTCGGACGTCCCGCGGACACCTCCTGACCTCCCGACTGGGCTGACCGGGCCGATCCCCCCACAGTCGCCCGGGTGCGCCGGAACCCCACACCACCCTTTCTTTGCGTGCTAGCGGAGCCGATCCATGCTCACGACCCTGAACACCTCGTACACCGACACGCGCGCGGCCGACCTCGCCTGGGCCCTGGGGCGTGAACCGCTTCCCGCTCTGGCCACGCTCGACCTCGAACTGACCGGGGCGAAACTGCAGTTGAGACTCCTCGGCGCCTCCCACCAGGTGCTGCTGGAGGAGCGGCGCGGCAGTTGCTCGGAGACGGTGGCGTGCATCCCGGGCAGCAGCACGCCCCTTCCGCTCGGCATCGCCAAGCGCGTCGGCGACTGGGAGTACGAGTTCGCCGCGCGCGTCGAGGTGCTCTCGCCGGGCTCCTTCGCGGGCCGCGCCCAGGAGTTGCTGGCCCTCGTCTCCGAGCACCCGCACGGCCTGGCCGGCGTCTTCCCGGGCAGCCCGCACGCCTTCACGGCGATGCTGGCCCAGCACCAGGAGGGCCAGGTCCGCTGGCGCACCTGGCACGCGTACCCGCAGGACAGGCAGCTGGTGGCGACCCGGACCAGGGTCGGCGTCCGGGTTCCGGCGCCGGCCGCCGGGCCGGGCTCCCTCGGGGCCCGTTCCAAACCCGGAAGGGACCAACCGACCACCAGTTCCACACGTGTGGGTGACGAAGGGTGATGCCCGTGTGACGTAACGTCGCAGTCGTGATCGAACCGCACGCCCCCGCACCACCCGGCCCGCCGCCTCCCTGGGCGGGCCCGGCGCGGCTGCCGGTGCGGCCGGCCACCGGGCGCTTCCTCGTCCTCGCGTGCGTGTTCGTCTGCGCGGCCTGCGGACTGGTGTACGAGCTCGAACTGGTCGCCCTGGCCTCGTACTTGATCGGTGACTCGGTCACCCAGGCGTCCGTCGTGCTGTCGGTCATGGTCTTCGCCATGGGCATCGGCTCGCTCGTGGCGAAGCGGCTGCGCTGGCGGGCCGCGGCCGGCTTCGGCGCGATCGAGGCGGGCCTCGCCCTGATCGGCGGCTGCAGCGCCATGGCGCTGTACGCCGTCTTCGCCTGGACCGGCGACTGGGGCGGGCTGTGGGCGAGCGGGCCGCGCTGGCTGCTGGTGGCCTTCTCACTGGCCATCGGCCTGCTGATCGGCGCCGAGGTGCCGCTGCTGATGGAGCTGATCCAGCGGGTGCGCCGGCAGGACGCGGGCGGCGCGGTGGCCGACCTGTTCGCCGCGGACTACGTGGGCGCGCTGGTCGGCGGGCTGGCCTTCCCGTTCCTTCTGCTGCCCCTGCTGGGCCAGTTGACCGGCGCCCTGCTCACCGGCGCCGTCAACGCCGTCGCGGGCGCCACCCTCGTCCTCGGCCTGTTCCGCCGCGACCTCACCCGCCGCACCTGCTGGACGCTGCTGGCCGCCAACCTCGCCGTCCTGGCCCTGCTCGCCTCGGCCGCCGTCCTGGTCGACGACTTCGAACGGGCGGCCCGGCACGCCGTGTACGGCCAGGACGTACGGGTGGCCCTGCAGACCGGGGTCCAGGAGGTCGTCCTCACCGGCGGCACCCACGGCCGGCCCCTCGACCTCTTCCTCGACGGCCGGCTGCGCGTCAGCGGACGCGACGAACAGCGCTACCACGAGGCGCTGGTCCACCCGGCGATGAACGGCCCGCACGCGCGCGTGCTCGTCCTCGGCGGCGGAGACGGGCTGGCCGTCCGCGAGGTGCTGCGCCATCCCGGCGTACGGCGGGTGGACGTCGTCGAACTCGACGCGGGCGTCGTACGGCTGGCCCGCCGTGACCGGGCGCTGTCCCGGCTGAACCGGCACGCCTACGACGACCCACGCGTGCGCGTGACCACCGCGGACGCCTTCCACTGGCTGCGCACGGCGCCCGCGGCGGCGTACGACGTGGTGATCTCGGACCTGCCGGACCCGGGCATCACGGCGAGCACCAAGCTGTACTCCGAGGAGTTCTACGGGCTCGCCCGCCGGGCGCTGGCGCCGGGTGGGCGGCTGGTGGTGCACGCGGGGCCGTTCGCCGGCCGGCCGCGGGTGTTCTGGACGGTCGGGGCGACCCTGCGCGCCGCCGGTCTGCACCCCGTCGCCTACCGCGTGGGCGGCCGCGACGCCGGTTTCGCCGCGAGCCCCGACCGTACGGCGATCGGCTCCCGCGCGCCGGGCGACTGGGGCTTCTTCCTGGCCGCCGCCGACGCCACCCCGCCCCTCGGCCTCGACCCGCGCGCCCCGCACCCGCGAACCCTCACCCCGGCGTCCCTCGCGGCCGACGCCCGCACCGCCGCCGCCACCCGCGTCACGGGCCTGCCGCCCTCGACACTGGTGCACCCGCGGTACGCGGACTGACGGACGCGATCCCCGTGCCCGTCGCGCGGTACGCCGACTGACGGACGCGGTCCCCGCCCCCGCCGCGCGGTACCCCGACTGACGGACGCGCTCCCCCCCCGACGCGGGAACGACTGACACGCGCTCCCGGTCCCCGTCGCGCGGGAACCACTGATGGACGCGCTCCCGGTCCCCGTGGTGCGGGAACCGCTGACGGACGCGCTCCCGGTCCCCGTCGCGCGGGAACCACTGACGGACGCGCTCCCGGTCCCCGTCGCGCGGGAACCACTGACGGACGCGCTCCCGGCCCCCGCCGTGCGGGAACCACTGACGCACGCGGTCCCCGCCCCCGCCGCGCGGGAACGGCGGTCCGTCGACCTCCCCCCGAGGTGACGGACCGCCGTACTCCCCCGCTTCCCCCGTCGAGCCACCTGTCGCGGCCTGCACCGAAAAGCTACGGGCGTCCCACCCCGCCCCGAATCCCCCACCGGTTGGAAAGGCGCCCCAACCTGCGCGGCAATCGGGCGGTTCCTGCAACTTCCGCGGTACCGCGGGAGGTTGACGCCCCGCCTCGCGCACCGGGGTTACGCTGCGGCGATGCGGATCCACCCCCTCGTGGTCGACGGCCTGATCACCGCGGCGCAGACGACCGTGGCCGTCCTGCTCGGCCGGGAGTCGGCCGCCCAGGGGTGGCCCGCACTCGACCCGCTCGGCTGGAGCCTGGTCGCCCTGTGCAACCTGCCCACCGTGCTGCGCGCCCGCGCCCCGGTGGCCGTCTGCGTCTTCGTCGACGCCTGCGCGATCGCCTACGTCTCCCTCGGCCACTGGCCGGTGGTCAACTCCTTCGGCCCGATGCTCGCCTTCTACACGGTGGCGTCCCTGCGCCCGCCGCGGACCACCGCCCTCTGCGCCGCGCTGATGGCGGGCGTGTGGATCTACGCGGGGCTGGTGACGCAGGGCAGCTCGATGGCGTCGGTGGCCGCGCAGTCCGTCGCGTACCCGGTGGTGCTGTGGTGGTTCGGGCACACCGCCCGCCGGACGGCCGACCTGACCCGGCAGCTGAGGGCCGAACAGGCCGACCGGGCGCGCCGCGAGGTCGCCGAGGAGCGCGTACGGATCGCCCGCGAGCTGCACGACGTGGTCGCCCACCACATGGCGGTCATCAACGTCCAGGCGGGCCTCGCCCGGTTCGTGTTCACCTCCGACACCCGCACCGCGCGCGAGGCGCTGGACACCATCGCCGGCACCAGCGGCGAGGCACTCGCCGAACTCCGCCGCATGCTGGGCCTGTTGCGGGCCGACGGGGTCTCCGGCGCCGACAGCGGCCCGGCCCCCGGACTCGGTCAACTGGCCGAAATGGTCGAGCGGGTACGCGCCGGCGGCGTCCCCGTCGACCTCCGCGTCACCGGCGAGCCGCGCCCCCTGCCGCCCGGCGTCCAGCTCTGCCTCTACCGCGTGGTCCAGGAAGCCCTGACCAACGTGCTCAAACACGCCCCCGGCAGCCACGCAACCGTGGAACTCGCCTACCGGGCGGGGGAGATGGCGGTGTCCGTCGTGAACGAGGGGGAGGGGGTGATTCCGGACAGAAAGCAGGAACGCGGCGGACACGGCTTGATCGGGATGCGGGAGCGGGCCAAGCTCTACGGCGGGACGATCGTCGTCGGCCCGCGCAGCGAGGGGGGATTCGGCGTGCAACTGACCCTGCCGACAGCGCCGCCGGCCGCACGCCGGGGGGACACCGTCGAGGAATGACCGACACCGGCAACGCCCCACCGGCGATCAGGGTGCTGGTCGTCGACGACCAGTTCCTCGTCCGCGGCGGACTCGTCGCGCTGCTGCGCGCCGCCCCCGGCATGGAGGTCGTCGGCGAGGCGGCGGACGGCGCTCAGGCCGTGCGGCTGGCCGCGAAGACCCACCCGGACGTCGTCCTGATGGACATCCGCATGCCGGGCATGACCGGCATCGAGGCGACCGAGCGCATCCTCGCGGCCGCGACCGACCCCCCGCCCCGCGTTCTCGTCCTGACCACCTTCGACCTCGACGAGTACGTGTACGGCGCCCTGCGCGCCGGTGCCTCCGGGTTCCTCCTCAAGGACGCGGGCCCCGAGCGCCTGCTCGCCGCGGTGACGGCCGTGCACGGCGGCGACGCGCTGTTCGCGCCCGCGGTGACCCGGCGCCTGGTGGAGGCGTTCACCCGCGCGGCCGACCTGCCCGGACCCCCGCCGGGTCTCGCGGCCCTGACCGGCCGTGAACTGGAGGTGCTGAAGCTGGTCGCGCGCGGTCTGACCAACGCGGAGGCGGCGGACCGTCTGTTCATCAGTGAGGCGACGGTGAAGACCCATCTGAACCGCACGATGAGCAAGCTGGGCCTGGCCAGCCGGGCGCAGGTGGTCGTGATCGCGTACGAGACGGGGCTGGTGACGCCGGGGGGTTGAACCGGCCGCGTCACTTTCGGCCAACGGGGGTGCAGCCGGCGAACCCGTGGGTAGGCTCGGCGGCTATGGAGCATGACGTGTTCGTTCCGGTTCCGTCCGCGCGGCTGAGGGAGGCGCTCGCCGATCCCGCGAGGGTGGCCCGGGCGGTTCCCGGGCTCCAGCAGGACACCGGGGCCGAGCCCGTGTCCGGGCGGCTCAAAGTGCGCGTCGGCAGCCACTCGGTCACCTACCGGGGGACGCTCAGGATCACGGCCCGGGACGACGGGGCGTACGCCGTCGAGGGCGACGCCACCGAGACCCGCGGCACCGGCTCGGTGAAGCTGGCGCTCACGCTGCGGGTGACGGAGGCGGAGGGCGGCTCCAAGCTGGCCTTCGAGGGGACGGCGTCCGCGGACGGGCGGGTGACGGAGCTGCCCGCCGACGCGGTGGGCTCCGCGGTGACCCGGCTGCTGAACCGTTTCGCGGAGAACCTGGCGGCGACGGACGAGTCGGAGCAGCCCGAGCCGCCGGCCACTCAGACGTCCGAGGCCGGGGCCACCGACGACTTCGAGACCACTCCGGACGCGGACGACGAGCCGGCGCCCGGCCCGGTGTCCCGCCCGGCGTCCGTCTTCGACACCGAGGTGCCGCCGCCGTCACTCGATCCGGTGGCCGAGACCGACGACGATGAGGACACCGGGGACACCGGGGACGAGGCGGCGGCGGACGCCCCCGAGGACTTCCCCGAACCTCCCGCCGAAGCGGCCCACGCCCGGCGCACGATGATCGGCCGCAGCGCCGAGGAGGTCGACCACGCCCCGCCGCGCGGCCGCTACGCCCCCGTACCCGCCCCCCAGACGGTCTCCCCGGGATCCCCGCTGCGCTGGGCGGCCCCCGCGGCGGCCGTGGTGCTGGCCTCGGCGATCGTGGTGGGACGGGCGCTGCGCCGACGCCGGTGACGCGCGCACCGCGCCCCTGTCCACCGCCGCCCCCTTGATCACCCCAGTAGGGTCGTCCCGTGAGTGACGAAGACATCACGCTGACCGCGGGCGACGCGGAGGTGACCGTACGGCCGGGCAACGGCGGACGGATCGGTGGACTGCGGATCGGCGGGGTCGAACTGCTGCGCCAGGGTGAGCGGTTCGGCTGCTTCCCGATGGTCCCCTGGTGCGGACGGATCCGGGACGGACGGTTCCGGGACGGCGCCAGCGTGCACCAGATGCCGCTCAACTCTCCGCCGCACGCCATCCACGGCACCGTCCGCGACGGCGCCTGGCGCCCCGCGCGCGTGGGGACCGACGAGGCGGTGATCACGTACGACCTGGTCGAGCCCTGGCCCTACTCCGGGCGGGTCACCCAGCAGATCGCGCTGACCCCGGACTCGCTGACGCTGACGATGTCCGTGGAGACGTACGACTCCTCCTTCCCGGCCCAGATCGGCTGGCACCCCTGGTTCAACCGGAACCTGGGCGGCGAGGACGTCCGCGTCGGCTTCACCCCCGCCTGGCAGGAGGAGCGCGGGGAGGACCACCTCCCCACCGGCAACCGGATCGAGCCGCGGCCCGGCCCCTGGGACGACTGCTTCGGCATGCCCGGCGGCGTCGACGTCACGCTCACCTGGCCCGGGCAGCTGGAGGTGAAGGTGGCCAGCCGCGAGGAGTGGGTCGTGGTGTACGACGAGCAGGAGGCCGCCGTCTGCGTGGAGCCGCAGACCGGGCCGCCCGACGGACTGAACACGCTGCCCCGGCTGGTCACGCCCCTGGAGCCGCTGGAAGCCGCGACCACCTGGACTTGGCGCCGCCTTTAAGCTGACTGGCATGACGACGGACGTACGTGGCGCGCTGCTGCAGCAGATCAAGGACAAGGCCGTGGTGCACGGCAAGGTGACCCTCTCCTCGGGTCTGGAGGCCGACTACTACGTCGACCTGCGCCGCATCACCCTCGACGGGGAGGCCGCTCCGCTGGTCGGCCAGGTGCTCCTGGACCTGACCGCCGACCTGGAGTTCGACGCGGTGGGCGGGCTCACCATGGGCGCCGACCCGGTCGCGGCCTCGATGCTGCACGCGGCCGCCGCGCGCGGGAAGCGTCTGGACGCCTTCGTCGTGCGCAAGGCGGCCAAGGCGCACGGGATGCAGCGGCGCGTCGAGGGCCCGGAGATCAAGGGCCGGCGCGTGCTCGTCGTCGAGGACACCTCCACCACCGGCGGCTCCCCGCTGACCGCCGTCGAGGCGGTGCGCGAGGCCGGCGCCGAGGTCGTCGCGGTGGCGACCATCGTGGACCGGGCGACCGGGGCCGCGGAGAAGATCCAGGAGGGGGCGGGAGTGCCGTACCTGTTCGCCTACTCCAAGGACGACCTCAACCTCGACTGAAGGTTTTTCGGCCGGGGGTCCGGGGGTTGCCCCCCAGGATGTCGCAGCCCACAAGATGGACACGGCGGGCAAAGCACCCGGCCATGTCTGCGAAGATGTGGGCCGACGACGACGTCACCCCCAAGGTCTAGGTCAGGGCCGTAGTACGCAGATCGCCAACCCGCACATACCAAGGAGCGGACAGATGCCCATCGCAACTCCCGAGGTCTACAACGAGATGCTGGACCGGGCGAAGGCAGGCAAGTTCGCCTACCCGGCCATCAACGTGACCTCGACCCAGACCCTGCACGCGGCCCTGCGCGGTTTCGCGGAGGCGGAGAGCGACGGCATCGTCCAGATCTCGACGGGCGGCGCCGAGTTCCTGGGCGGCCAGTACGCCAAGGAGATGGTGACCGGTTCGGTCGCGCTCGCCGAGTTCGCGCACATCGTCGCCGAGAAGTACCCGGTCAACGTGGCGCTGCACACCGACCACTGCCCGAAGGACAAGCTCGACGGGTACGTACGCCCGCTGCTGGCGATCTCCGAGAAGCGGGTCGAGGCCGGCCTCACCCCGCTCTTCCAGTCGCACATGTGGGACGGCTCCGCCGAGACCCTCGCGGACAACCTCTCCATCGCGCAGGAGCTCCTGGAGCAGGCCCGCCGGGCCAACATCATCCTCGAGGTGGAGATCACCCCGACCGGTGGCGAGGAGGACGGCGTCTCGCACGAGATCAACGACTCCCTCTACACCACGGTCGAGGACGCGATCCGCACCGCCGAGGCCCTGGGCCTGGGCGAGAAGGGCCGCTACCTGCTCGCCGCCTCCTTCGGCAACGTCCACGGCGTGTACAAGCCGGGCAACGTCGTCCTGCGTCCGGAGCTGCTGAAGGAGCTGAGCGACGGCGTCGCCGCCAAGTTCGGCAAGCAGTCCCCGTTCGACTTCGTCTTCCACGGCGGCTCCGGCTCCACCGAGCAGGAGATCCGTACCGCGCTGGAGAACGGCGTCGTCAAGATGAACATCGACACCGACACCCAGTACGCCTTCACGCGTCCGGTCGCCGACCACATGTTCAAGAACTACGACGGCGTCCTCAAGGTCGACGGCGAGGTCGGCTCCAAGAAGACCTACGACCCGCGCACCTGGGGCAAGCTGGCCGAGGCGAGCATGGCCGCGCGCGTCGTGGAGGCCACGCAGAACCTGCGCTCGGCGGGCAACAAGATCAAGTAAGCCCTGCCGGCCAGTGGTCGGCCGAGAGCCCGGTGCCTGTCCCAAGGCGCCGGGCTCGCTGTATACCTGGGGCATGCCCGACGTCCGGCTGGCCTCACCCCAGGGCAGATGGATCCTGCTCACCACCGTCCTCGGCTCCAGCATGGCGATGCTGGACTCGACCGTCGTCAACGTCGCCCTCCCGCGCATCGGCCGTGACCTCGGCGCCGATCTCGCGGCGCTGCAGTGGACCGTCAACGCGTACATGCTCACGCTGGCCGGGCTGATCCTGCTCGGCGGCAGCCTCGGCGACCGTTACGGCCGCCGCAAGATCTTCGTGCTCGGGGTCGTCTGGTTCGCCGCCGCGTCCCTGCTGTGCGGGCTCGCGCCGAACGCCGGTGTGCTCATCGCCGCGCGTGCCCTCCAGGGCGTCGGCGGGGCGCTGCTCACGCCCGGTTCCCTCGCGCTGATCCAGGCGTCCTTCCACCCCGACGACCGGGGCCGGGCGGTGGGCCTGTGGTCCGGGTTCGGGGGGATCGGCGCGGCCGTCGGGCCGTTCCTGGGCGGCTGGCTGGTGGCCGGGCCCGGCTGGCGCTGGGTCTTCCTGCTCAACGTCCCGCTGGCCCTGCTGTGCGCCCCCATCGCCGTACGGCACGTCCCCGACTCCGCGGACGGCCGCAGCCACGGCCGCTTCGACATCCTCGGCGCCTTCCTGGGCGCCCTCGCGCTCGCCCTCGTCACCTACGCCCTGATCGAGGCCCGGCAGGGCTCCCTGATCGTCGCCGTCACGGCGGTCGCCGGTGTCCTCGCGGGCGTCGCCTTCGTGTACGTCGAGAAGCGGCGCCCGGACCCGATGATGCCGCTGGACATCTTCGCCTCGCGCCAGTTCACGGCCGTCAACCTGGTCACCCTGTGCGTGTACGCGGCCTTCGGCGGCTACTTCTTCCTCACCGCCCTCCAGCTCCAGGTCGCCCTCGGCTGGTCGCCGCTCGCCGCGGGGACGGCCCTGCTGCCGACGACGGCCATGATGCTGCTGTTCTCCGCCCGATCCGGCGCCCTCGCCGACCGGATCGGCCCGCGCATCCCGCTCACCGTCGGCCCGCTGCTGTGCGCGACCGGCATGCTGCTGATGCTGCGGGTCGGGCCCGGCTCCTCCTACGCGGCCGACGTCCTGCCCGCCCTGCTGGTGCAGGGCGCCGGCATGGTCGCCCTGGTCGCGCCGCTGACCGCGACCGTCCTGGCCTCGGTGGACACCGCGCGGGCGGGGCTGGCCAGCGGCATCAACAACGCGGCGGCCCGTGCGGCGGGCCTGATCGCGGTGGCCGCGCTGCCGCTGCTCGCCGGGATGGGCCCGGAGGCCTACCGCACCCCGACCGCCTTCGACACCGCCTTCCACCGCGCGATGCTCCTGTGCGCCGGGATCCTGGTCGTGGCCTCAGCGGTCGCCTTCACGACGGTCCGCTCGCTACCTCCCGACTGCCGCCGCCCGGAATGCCGCACCCACGGGGGCGTGGCGGCTCCGCCGCTGGAGGGGGGACGGGCAGCGAAGCGCCTCTCCTGATCCGGGGCGGCCAGGCGTCTCGGGTGAACTCGGGTGGTAGAGCGCTCGCGCGAGCTGGGGTGGACGCGCGCCGCCTGAGCGGGGCCGGGGCGCGGGTCTGGTGTGGGTGGGCTGGGGTGGTGATCGCGTGCTGGCTGAGCCTGGGCGGTGAAGCGTGTTTCCTGGGCCCGCGCGGCCAGGCGCGGGTTCTGAGTTCGGCGGGCGTACGGGTCTGGCGTGGGCTGGGGTGGTGGTCGCGTGCCTGTCTGAGCCTGAATGGTGAAGCGTGTTTCCCGGGCCCGCGCGCGGCCACACGCGTGTTCTGAGCTGGGCGAGGGGCACAGGTCTGACGTGGGCAGACGTGGTCGAGCGCTTGCCTGAGCCAGGGCGGCGGAACTGTGCTTCCTGAGGCTGGGCGGCGCAGCGCGTCGACTGAGCCGGGCGGGGCAGGCGTCGACTGAGCCGGGCGGGGCAAGCGTCGACTGAGCCGGGCGGGGCAAGCGTCGAGTGAGCCGGGCGGGGCCACGCGTCTGGCGTGGGCTGGGGGTGAGCCTGTCGTCGGCGACGGTGGGCAGGCCGGTGGCGCGGGCGAGGGCGTGGGCCTTGAGGAGGGCGTTCTCGGCGAAGGTCACACCGGTCTCCCCGCCGGGAAGCGCGCCTCCCGAGCCCGCGCGGCCAAGCGCATCTCCTGAACCTGGGCGGGCCAAGTGTCGACTGAGCCGGGGTGGCCAGCGACTGTGCTGAGCCGGCCAGTGTTTCTGCCGACCCCGCCCCGCCGAGCGTCTCTCCCGTGCCGGTGCGTAGGTGGGCCCGCGCCTTCGGCGAGGGGGATGGAGGAGACTGGGGCCATGGCCATTCACGAGAACCTTCTCGGGGGACCGCCCCCGACCCACCTGCCCGACGACCCCGCGCCCCGCGAGCTGCTGGCGAACGGCACGCCGCCCGCGGACGTCGCGGCGAAGTATCCGACGTCCTCGCTGGCCTGGGCCCAGTTGGCCGATGAGGCGTTCGAGCGGGGCAGCGTCGTGGAGTCGTACGCCTACGCCCGTACCGGCTACCACCGCGGCCTGGACGCCCTGCGGCGCAGCGGCTGGAAGGGGCACGGGCCGGTGCCATGGGAGCACGAGCCGAACCGCGGCTTCCTGCGCGCCCTGCACGCCCTCGCCCGCGCGGCCGGCACGATCGGCGAGCAGGAGGAGTACGAGCGCTGCACCCAGTTCCTGAAGGACTCCTCCCCGACGGCGGCCCAGACCCTCGGCTGACCCGTCCTCCCAGGCCCGCCCGTCCGGTGTGACGAGGCGGGCCTTGCGATGCCGCGGGGCATTGAAAAGAATGCGGGTGGGGACCGGGGCCCCCGTGTCGGTAACGGCAGGGGCGGACCGCTACCCGGAGAACATCACAGGAGACAGCGATGTCCCACGAGGCTCACGAGACTCAGGAGCCAGAGACCCCGCATCTCGACTTCGCCGGCACGACGCCGTACGAGGACTACGTCAAGGCGGACGTGCTCACCCACCTCCAGCACACCCTCTCCGACGACCCCGGAGAGATGGTCTTCCTGGTCACGACCCAGGTCATGGAGCTGTGGTTCACCGTCATCGTCCACGAGTGGGAGACGGCGGCGCGCGCCCTGCGCTCGGACGACGTGCCGACCGCGACCGCCGCGCTGAAGCGCTCGGTGCGGGAACTGGAGGCGCTGAACGCCTCCTGGAAGCCGCTCGGCCAGCTCACCCCGGCCCAGTTCAACTCCTACCGCTCCGCCCTCGGCGAGGGCTCCGGCTTCCAGTCGGCGATGTACCGCCGCATGGAGTTCCTGCTCGGCGACAAGTCCGCGTCCATGCTGGTCCCGCACCGCGGTGCGCCCCGCGTCCACGCGGAACTGGAGAAGGCCCTGCACGAGCCGAGCCTGTACGACGAGGTGCTGCGGCTGCTCGCCCGGCGCGGGCACGCGGTCCCCGAGGCGGTGCTGCGGCGCGACGTCTCGCAGCGCTACGAGCCCTCCGACGAGGTCGAGGCGATCTGGACCGCGCTCTACGCGGGCGACGAGAGCGACGAACTCGCCCGCCTCGGCGAGGCGTTGACCGACGTCGCCGAGCTGGTGTGGCGATGGCGCAACGACCATCTGGTCGCCACGCGCCGCGCGATGGGTTCCAAGGCGGGCACGGGCGGCTCGGCCGGGGTGGCCTGGCTGGAGAAGCGCGCGCAGAAGAACGTGTTCCCCGAGCTGTGGACGGCGCGGTCACATGTCTGAACTCGCCCTGCGTGCAGAGAAGTTGGACGCCGCCGACGAACTGGCCGCGGTGCGCGAGAGGTTCGTCCTCGACGAGGTCGTCTACCTGGACGGCAACTCGCTCGGCGCGCTGCCCGCGGCCGTCCCGGGCCGGGTCGACGACGTCGTACGACGCCAGTGGGGCTCGCTCAGGATCCGGTCCTGGGACGAGAGCGGCTGGTGGACGGCGCCGGAGCGGATCGGTGATCGGATCGCCCCCCTGGTGGGGGCGGCGGCCGGGCAGATCGTGGTCGGCGACTCGACAAGTGTCAACGTCTTCAAGGCACTTGTGGGCGCGGTCCGGCTGGCCCGGCCGGCGGGGGAGAGCCGTGACGAGATCGTCGTCGACGCGACGACCTTCCCGACCGACGGCTACATCGCCGAGTCCGCGGCCCGGCTGACGGGCTGCACCCTGCGCCCGGTGACGCCGGGACAGGTGCCGGGCGTGCTCTCGGACCGTACGGCCGCCGTGCTGCTCAACCACGTCGACTACCGCACGGGCCGGCTGCACGACCTGCCCTCGCTCACGGCGGCGGTGCACGCGGTGGGCGCGGTCAGCGTGTGGGACCTGTGCCACAGCGCGGGCGCGCTGCCGGTCGGCCTGGACGAACACGGCGTGGACCTGGCGGTCGGCTGCACCTACAAGTACCTGAACGGCGGCCCCGGTTCACCGGCGTACCTCTACGTCCGCCGTGACCTCCAGGACCGCTTCGACTCCCCGCTGCCGGGCTGGAACTCGCACGCCGAGCCCTTCGGCATGCGCCCGGACTACGAACCGGCGCCGGGCGCGCTGCGGGGCCGCGTCGGCACCCCGGACATCCTGTCCATGCTGGCCCTGGAGGCGGCCCTGGACGTCTGGGACGGCGTCCCGGTCGAGGCGGTCCGCGCCAAGTCCCTCGCCTTGACGGACTTCTTCCTGGAGTGTGTGGAGGAGTACGTGGCGGCGGGGCTCGTGGAGTCGCTGACCCCGGTGGCGCACGAGGAGCGCGGCAGTCAGGTCGCGCTGCGCTGTGCGGACGCCGGGGATGTCATGAAGCGGCTGATCGAGCGGGGTGTGGTCGGCGACTTCCGGCACCCGGACGTCCTGCGCTTCGGTTTCACACCGCTGTACGTCTCCTTCGCGGAGGTGGAGCGGGCGGCCCGGGTGCTGGGGGAGACGGTGGCGGGCTAGCCGCAGCCGTCGAGGGGAAACGGGCTCCCCAGAACCGTTTTCCCCTCACCCAGCGTGACATCCACGTGTCGGCGCACGTCACCGGCCTGGTACCGTCCCGCCAACGGCCGGTTCCCGACCAGGCCCTGACTCCGTTACGTCGCTGAGAGGTTGGAGCATGCCGGACGACGCCGCAGCAGCCCGTGCCGCCGCCGAGGAGGAGTCGGCGTTCTCGCACCCGGCGGTCGACCCCGACTCCACCGCCGGGTACGGGGACCACCCCGACCAGCTGATCGACTTCTACGCCCCGCGCGTCGAGAGGGGGGCGGGGGCGCCCGTACCGCTGGTCGTCGTCCTGCACGGGGGCGCGTGGCGGGCGCCGTACGACCGGCGGCACATCTCGCCGTTCGCGGACTTCCTCGCCCGGCGGGGGTTCGCGGTGGCGAGCGTGGAGTACCGGCGGGGCGACGGGACCTCGGGAGGCTCCAACTCCCCTGCGGTGGCCGGGCGGTGGCCGGAGACCTTCGACGACGTCGCGGCGGCGCTGGACGCGCTGCCGGCCCTCACCCGGCAGGCCCTGCCACAGGCCGACCCGCGCCGCATGGTGCTCACCGGACACTCGGCGGGCGGCCACCTCGCCCTGTGGGCGGCGGCCCGCCATGTCCTGCCGCCGGACTCGCCCTGGCGCACCGCCGTCCCCGCCGCGCTCCGCGGGGTGGTGGCCCTGGCTCCCATCGCCGACTTCGAGGTGGCCGACAAGCTGAACGTCTGCTCCGGCGCCACGCGCCAACTCCTGGGCGGCGACGACACGTTCGCCGAACGCCGGCCGTACGCAGACCCGGCGCTGCTGCTGCCCACCGGCATCGCCACGACGCTGG
Source organism: Streptomyces gilvus (assembly GCF_022513565.1). Lineage (GTDB taxonomy): Bacteria > Actinomycetota > Actinomycetes > Streptomycetales > Streptomycetaceae > Streptomyces > Streptomyces gilvus. The sequence continues at coordinate 85,077 of NZ_JAKWBE010000016.1, forward strand.
TCCAGGGGCGGAGCGACCTCGTCGTACCGCAGGCGGTGGCCGAGTCGTACGCGGACGCGGCGGCGAAGGCCGGCGAGATGGTGGGCCTCACGCTCCTGGAGGACGTCGGCCACTTCCCCCTCATCGACCCGGCGGCGGACGCCTGCGCGGTGGTGGCGGAGGAGATCGCCCAACTGGCCTTCTGAGCCGACTCTTCCGAGCCGACTCTTCCGAGCCGCCCCTCACATACCCGTAGTACCTGAGAGCTACTCCGCAGGACGGCTCCCCGGCGGGACGCGGGCTACACCCCCGCGTCCGTAACTTCCCCATCAGTCAAGCCCGATGACCGGGCGGACCGGGAGGGGAGACGACGATGGGGCGAGCCACGGGGGAGCGGGGAGCGGTGGCCGGGGGCGGCACCCGGCGAACACGGGTGAGCGGATTCAGGGGACCCAGGGGACCCAGGGGACCCAGGGGATCAAGATGGCGCCGCACCGCTCTCGCCGCCCGCGTCGAGGCCGCCACCCCGCCCGACCGCGACCGGGCCGTGGACGCCCTGCGCGCCCTCGCCGTCCTGGGCGTCGTCCTCGGCCACTGGCTGGTCACCGCCTTCGTGGCGGACGGCACCGCCCTGCACACCAGCAGCCCGCTGCAGCGGATGCCCTGGCTCGCCCCGATCTCCTGGGCTTTCCAGACCCTCGCGGCCTCGACGAGTACGTGTACGAGGCGCTGCGGGCCGGCGCCTCCGGGTTCCTGCTCAAGGACGCCTCCGCGGACAAGCTCGCGGAGGCGGTACGGGTGGTGGCGGCCGGCGACGCCCTGCTCGCGCCCGGTGTCGCCCGGCGGCTGATCGCCCGGTTCTCCCAGCTGGACGGCGGGCCCCGCGCCCCGCTCAGCGACCGGGTCGGGGACCTGACCGGGCGGGAGACGGAGGTGCTGGCGCTGATCGCGCAGGGCCTGTCGAACGCGGAGATCGCCGGGCGGCTGGTGGTCGCCGAGCAGACCGTGAAGACGCATGTGGGCCGCATCCTGGTGAAGCTGGGCCTCAGGGACCGTACGCGGCGGCGGTGTTCGCGTACGAGTCGGGTCTGGTGCGGCCGGCGGGCCACTGACCCGGGTCCGGAGCGGCCGTAGTACCTGAGAGGGAGGCCGAAGGACCCTCCTCACTGGTGACGACCGGGGGCCCGGCCCGCGCCTACCGTTTCCGACGTGACCGAGACGACCCAGACGCACGTGACGCCACCGGAGCGACCGGAGGGCGCGTTCGAGCCGTACAAGCCGCGCAGCCCGGAGGCCCGGGCAGTCATGGACGCCCTGCGGGGCCTGCGGCAGAACCTGTTCCACGACGTGCTGGCCTACCGCCCGATGCCACGCGCGCGTGCCGACGGCCCGCTCGCCCGCCGCTTCTCCGGCCGGGCGCGCGAGTACGCGACCTGGGCGCCGTATGCCCTGGTCACCGCGGCCGGGATCATCGCGTTCTTCGTCGCGGCGCGGGAGGACGACCACGGCGGGGTGCTCAACGGCATGCTCGGCCTGTTCGCTCTGGCCCCGGTGCTGCTGACGCTGGTGCGTCCGGTGGGCGCGTTCTGGCTGTCGATGATCCTGACCCCCGTCGCCGAGGCAGTGGGCGGCGACGGGGTGACCGAGTGGCCCTGGCTGATGGGGAGCTTCGTCTGCCACTTCCTGGTGCTCACGATCGTCGCCGTCCGCACCCGGCCGCGCACGGCGGCGTGGATGTGGGTGTTGACGGCGGGGTACGGCATGTTCGCGGAGACGGCCTTGAGCGGCGGCCACTACTTCGGCTCCGACACCGTGCAGATGCTGTTCCTCTCCGCGCTGTCCCTGCTCGCCGTCACCGTCTGGCACATCCGCCACGAGGCCCGGCAGGAGGTGAACGCGCAGCAGACGGTGACCGCCCACGAGCGCTCCCGGCGCACCCTGCTGGAGGAGCGCACCACGATCGCCCGCGAGCTGCACGACGTGGTCGCGCACCACATGTCGGTCGTCGCCATCCAGGCGGAGGCCGCCCCCTACCGGGTCCAGAACCCGCCGCCGGAGCTGGAGAAGGCGTTCGCGACCATCCGGGAGAACGCGGTGGCGGCCCTGACCGAACTGCGCCGCGTGCTGGGCGTCGTACGCGCCGAGGACTACGAGGCCCCGGACGCCCCGCAGCCGACCCTCGCCGACCTGGACGCGCTGCTCGCCAACGTCCGTGAGGCGGGCCTGAGCGTCGACAAGACGGTCACCGGAGCGGTGCGCGAACTCCCGCAGGGCGTCGAGCTGTCGGCGTACCGGATCGTGCAGGAGGCGCTGAGCAACACCCTGCGGCACGCGCCGGGCGCGGCTGCCAAGGTGGAGGTGTCCTACGTCCTCGGCGGCCTGGGCCTGCGCATAGTGAACGGCCCGCCGCCCGAGCCGTCCCTGGTCAAGCCGTCCCCAGGCGCCGGCCACGGCATCACCGGCATGCGGGAGCGCGTCACCATGCTGAACGGCGGGATGACGGCGGCCCGTACGGACGAGGGAGGCTACGAAGTGACCGTCTTCCTGCCGGTCGCCGCCGCGGTGAACGAAGGAGAGGCATGACGATCCGCGTCCTGATCGCGGACGACCAGATGATGGTGCGCGAGGGCTTCTCGGTCCTGCTGAACGCGATGCCGGACATCGAGGTCGTGGGGGAGGCGGTGAACGGCCGCGAGGCGGTCGACCGCGTCCGCGAACTCTCCCCCGACGTGGTCCTGATGGACATCCGCATGCCCGAACTCAACGGCATCGAGGCGACCCGGGAGATCGTGGCCTCCGACACCACGGCGAAGGTCCTGGTCCTGACGACCTTCGACCTCGACGAGTACGTGTACCAGGCCCTGCGGGCGGGCGCCTCCGGCTTCCTCCTCAAGGACGCCTCGGCCCGCCAACTCGCCGACGGTGTACGGGTGGTGGCCTCGGGCGAGGCACTGCTCGCCCCCTCGGTGACGAAGCGGCTGATCACGGAGTTCTCGAGACTCTCGGGCACTCCGCGTCCGATGCACTCCGCCATGACGGCCTACGGCGACCTCACCGACCGGGAGACGGAGGTCCTGGTCCTCATCGCCCAGGGCCTGTCGAACGCGGAGATCGCCGAACGACTGGTGGTCGCCGAGTCCACGATCAAGACCCACGTCAGCCGCGTCCTGGTGAAGCTGGGCCTCAGGGACCGCACCCAGGCGGCGGTGTTCGCGTACGAGGCGCGACTGGTGACGCCGGGTTAGCCGAGCCGGTCGAGGACGGCGGGCAGGCCCTTGTCGAGCATCCCGCAGCAGGACCCGGCGGAGGCGAAGGCGGCCCTACGACGACGGCCGACGTCCGCCGCGCGGCCCGCCCGCTCGACACGGGTCTGCGCTCGCTGTAGGAACACCCCTGGTCAGAGCCCGGTGCGGCGGGTTAGCGTCCCCGCATGGCAGCCTTCGACCCGTGGGACCCGGCGTTCGTCGCCGACCCCTACCCCGCCTATGCCGAACTCCGTGCCAAGGGCCGCGCGCAATACTTCGAGCCCACGAACCAGTGGCTCGTCCCGCACCACGCGGACGTCTCGGCGCTGCTGCGGGAGCGGCGGCTCGGGCGGACGTATCTGCACCGGTTCGACCACGAGGACTTCGGCCGCACCGCGCCGCCGCCCGAGCACGAGCCGTTCCACACGCTCAACGACCACGGCATGCTCGATCTCGAACCGCCGGACCACACCCGGATCCGCCGGCTCGTGTCGAAGGCGTTCACGCCGAGGACGGTCGAGCAGCTGAAGCCCTACGTGAGCAAACTCGCCGGGGACCTCGTGGACCGGCTGGTCGAGAAGGGCGGCGGCGATCTCCTCACCGACGTGGCCGAGCCGCTCCCCGTCGCCGTCATCGCCCAGATGCTGGGCATCCCGGAGGCGGACCGGGCCCCGCTCCGGCCCTGGTCGGCGGACATCTGCGGGATGTACGAGCTGAACCCGTCCGAGGAGACGGCACGCAAGGCCGTCCAGGCCTCCGTCGAATTCTCGGACTACCTGCGCGAGCTCATCGCCGAGCGGCGCGCGGAGCCGGGCGACGATCTCATCTCCGGGCTCATCGCCGCCCACGACGAGGGCGACCGGCTGACCGAGCAGGAGATGATCTCCACCGCCGTGCTGCTCCTCAACGCCGGTCACGAGGCCACCGTCAACGCCACGGTCAACGGCTGGTACGCCCTGTTCCGCAACCCCGGCCAGCTCGCCGCCCTGCGCGCCGACCACTCCCTGATCCCCTCGGCGATCGAGGAGCTGATGCGGTACGACACCCCGCTCCAGCTCTTCGAACGCTGGGTGCTGGACGACATCGAGATCGACGGGACGACCATTCCGCGCGGCGCCGAGATCGCGATGCTCTTCGGCTCCGCCAACCACGACCCCGAGGTCTTCCGCGACCCCGAACGGCTCGACCTCACCCGCCCGGAGAACCCGCACATCTCCTTCTCCGCCGGCATCCACTACTGCATCGGCGCCCCGCTGGCCCGCATCGAACTGGCGGCCTCGATGACGGCCCTCCTGGAGAAGGCCCCGAAGCTGAGCCTCGCCGCGGAGCCCGTGCGCAAACCGAACTTCGTGATCCGCGGGCTCGCGGGACTCGAGGTCACGGTCTGAGGCGACGCACCAGGGCCCACAGGCCGAGCGCCGCGGCGGTCCCGCCGAGGACCGCGAACGGCAGCTCGGCGTAGAGCACCTTCCAGTCCGGCGACTGCTCGAACCGCCACAGCCGGTGACGGACGTCCACGGCCCACACCGCGAGCCCCGCCCCCGCGCCGAGCGCCGCCATCAGGCAACCCGCGGCGGCTTCCGTACGTTGCCCCATGACGGCAACAGACGTCCGGGGGCCGCCCCGGGTTCCCGTGCAGGCCGTGGGGTCCCTGAACTCCTGGTCAGGTCGTGAGGTCCCGCCGCCGCAGTCCGGCCAGCCCCATCGCCACCAGCACCACCGCCAGCCCGAGCAGCACCAACACCGGTGGCCACCGCATCGAACCGCCCGGCAGCTTCGGGAGGTGGCCGAACGGGGACACGTCCAGGACCGTCTGCGGTACGTCCAAGGCCGGGCCCACCCAGCCAATCAGCAGGACCGCTCCCGCGACCCCCCACGCCGCCACCGCCGCCCGCGGCAGGAGTCCGAACAGCAGCACCGCCACCCCGCCGATCACCCACACCCCGGCGACCTGGACCAGGCACGCGCCCAGGACGGGCCCGACCTGGTGGCCGTAGCCGACGGCGAAGCCCAGTCCGGCCAGGAGCATGATCAGTACGGCGCCCCCGAAGGCGATCGTCAGATGGCCGGCGGCCCACCGCAGCCGGCCCACCGCGTTCGCGAGCACCGGTTCCGCCCGCCCCGAGGTCTCCTCACCGCTGAGCCGCAGCACCGAGGCGACGACGTACAGCGCGGCCACCAGCCCCAGCATCCCGGTCATCGAGGCGAGGAACGCGTCCGTGATTCCGCTCTGCCCGCCCATCCGCTCGAAGATCTCCCGGGCCCGCTCGTTGTCGCCGACCAGGTCGGCCACGCCGTCGGTGAGGCCGCCGTAGACCGCCCCGGCCAGGAAGAAGCCGATCGACCAGCCGAGGACACCGCCGCGCTGCAGCCGCCAGGCCAGCGCGGCCGCGGTTCCGAGCCCTCCCGTCGCCGGTCCCGGGCGCGTCGGCAGGAAGCTCATGCCCACGTCACGGCGGCCCGCCAGCGCGTACGCCACCGCGCCCTGCGCCACCACCGCCGCCGCGAACAGCCCCAGCACCCACCAGCGCTCGCCGGCGAAGGCCCGCAGGTTCTCCAGCCAGCCCAGGGGGGACACCCAGGTCCAGACGGAGGAGCCGTCGGTGCTCGCCGCGTCGCCCGCCGCGCGCAGCACGAACGCGGCGCCCAGCAGCCCGGCCGTCAGTCCCCGCGCGAGCCGCGCGCTCTCCGTCAGCTGCGCGACGATCGCCGCCAGCGTCGCGAACACCATCCCCACGCCCGCCAGCCCCAGGCCGAAGGCGACCGCACCCGTGGCGCCCTGGCCCGCCAGCCCCGCTGCCACCAGCAGCCCCAGCACCCCGCTCGCGACGGCCGCCGCGAGCAGCGCCGCCGTCAGGGAGGCCCGGCGGCCCACCGCGCCGGAGGCGATGAGCTCCTGCCGGCCGCTCTCCTCCTCGTCCCGGGTGTGCCGTACGACGACCAGCAGCGCGGTGACGGCGGCGAGCGCGCCCGCGTAGACGCCGACGCGCCAGACGGTCAGGGCGCCCAGGTCCGTGCCGAAGGCGGGGCCGATCAGCGCGCGGAAGGAGGAGTTGGTGGCGACCTGCTGCAGCAGATCGGCGCGTTCGGTCTCGGTGCCGTACAGGCCCTTGAGCGTGTTCGGCATGGACAGGACCATCAGGGCGTTGACCGCCACCCACACCGGGATCATCACCCGGTCGCGGCGGAGCGAGAACCGCAGCAGCGTGCCCGTACCGGCGAGGGAGGTCATCACGCCTCCTGGTAGTGGCGCAGGAACAGCTCCTCCAGCGTGGGGGGAGTGGAGGTCAGCGACCGTACGCCGGAGTCCGTCAACGACCTGAGGACGGCGTCGAGTTTGTCCGTGTCGACCTGGAGCCGGACCCGGCGGCCCCGCACGTCGAGGTCGTGCACGCCGGGCAGCTTCGCCAACCCGTTGGGGGCGCCCGCGAGTTCGGCCGTGACGCTGGTCCGGGTCAGATGGCGCAGGTCGGCGAGGGAGCCCGTCTCGACGGTACGGCCCTTGCGGATGATGCTGACCCGGTCGCACAACTCCTCGACCTCGCTGAGGATGTGGGAGGAGAGCAGGATGGTCCGGCCGCGCTCCCGCTCCTCCTCCACACAGCGCTGGAAGACCTCCTCCATCAGCGGGTCCAGGCCCGAGGTCGGCTCGTCCAGGATCAGCAGGTCGACGTCCGAGGCGAACGCGGCGACCAGGGCGACCTTCTGCCGGTTGCCCTTGGAGTAGGTGCGGCCCTTTTTGGTCGGGTCCAGCTCGAAGCGTTCGACCAGGTCGGCGCGGCGGGCCGGGTCGAGGCCGCCGCGCAGCCGGCCGTAGAGGTCGATGACCTCGCCGCCGGAGAGGTTGCGCCACAGGGTCACGTCCCCGGGGACGTACGCGATCCGGCGGTGCACCTCCACCGCGTCCCGCCACGGGTCGCGGCCCAGGACCTGCGCGGCGCCGGAGTCGGCACGCAGCAGGCCGAGCAGGACGCGGATGGTGGTGGACTTCCCGGCGCCGTTCGGGCCGAGGAAGCCGTGCACCTCGCCGGCCTCGACCTCCAGGTCCAGGCCGTCCAGGGCGTGGGTACGGCCGAAGGACTTGTGCAGCCCGGCGACCGTGATGGCCTTCGTCATGCTTCAGAACGTACGCTTCTTTCAGAAATTTGTGAAGATACGGAAGTCCTCGAAGCCCGGTTAGGGTGGTGACCATGACGGACGAGGCGGGGCGGGACACGGAGGCGGTCTCGAAGTTCGTGGAGAGCTTCGCGGCGCAGCTCGTCGAGGCGGGGATGCAGCGCATGCCGGCCCGGGTCTTCGCGGCGCTGCTCTCCTCCGACGCGGGGCTGATGACCTCGTCCGAACTCGGCGAACAGCTGCGGATCAGCCCGGCGGCGGTGTCGGGAGCGGTGCGCTACCTGACCATGACCCACATGGTCTCGCGCGAGCGGGAGCCGGGGTCGCGGCGGGAGCGGTACCGGGTGCACGGCGACCAGTGGTACGAGGCCCTCACCAGCCGCGAGGCCGTGATCAAGCGCTGGGAGGGCGCCCTGCGCGAGGGCGTGAAGAGCCTCGGCCCCGACACCCCGGCCGGCCGGCGCATGGCCGAGACCCTGGCCTTCTTCGAGTTCGTCGAGAGCGAGGTCGCGGCGATGATGGAGCGGTGGCGGGCGCGGCGTGCGGAGCTGTTCGGCGGCACCGATTCACGGCTGTGACACATCGGATGCCCTGAGTGATGGGTGGTTTGTATTCAGGGGGAGGGCGCATCATGACACTGATGACTGAGCGACCGACGACAAACGGCAGCGAACCCCACAGCTTCGAGGATCTCCTGGACACCCTCGACCAGTTGGACGTGCCCGGCTACCGGGCGGAGATCATCAAGGGGAGCATCGTTTTGTCGAAGGGGTATTACCGCCGCGTCATGCGCATGGTGTGCAGCCAGCTCGAGCCGCATCTGCCCGAAGGAGAGTCCATCGGTTCCGAGCCGTTTCTGTTCGTCTTCCCGGGCGACGAGCGTGCGTACGGGCCGGACATCCACGTGGCACCAGAGCAGGTCTTCGAAACGACCAGCAACCGTCTTGACGGTGAAGCCCTCTCCTTCGCCGCCGAGCTGACGTCCACTTCCACCCGGGACGACGACCTGACGGACAAGGTCATGGTCTACGGGCGGGCGGGTGTCCCGGTGTACCTGCTCCTCGACATGCAGGAGGAGCAGGCGACCGTGCTCTGGACGCCCTCCGCCAGGGGATACGAAGCGCACTGCACGAAGCCGTTCGGGGAGAAGCTCACGATCCCGGCTCCGTTCGACTGCGTTCTGGACACCGCCGGCTTTCAGGCTCCCGCTACGAAGACGCCGGCACCGTAAGTCCCCAAGCCCCCTCCCATACCGTCCACGTCCGCCTGCGCACCGGCCCCCACACCCCCGCGTCCGCCCCGTAGCGGAAGTCCGCACCGGAGACGCTCACCGTGCGGCCCCGGGCCAGGACCGGTGACGCCTCCGCGCCCACCGAGAGGGGGCGGACCTCCACCTCGGCCACCCCGCGGGCGCCCGGGGTCACCGACACCGTCTCCACCGGCTGGTCCAGGTCCACCACCGTGACGCCGTCGACCTCGACGCGCAGCCGGGCGGGGCGGAGTGCCGGGAGCGGGGTCTCGCGGGCCGGGACCAGCGTCCGTACCAGGGACTGGGCGGTGCGCAGCCAGGGGCGCCCCTCCTCGGCCACCGGCTCCCGCCGGACCACCGAGGGAATCCGCAGCGCGCCCAGGACCACGCCGTCGCTGTCGTCGACCAGGAGGTCCAGCCGGCGCTCGGCCCCGTCCAGGACCGCCCGCGCCGCCGCCACCGTCCCCATGGGCACGCCCAGCGCCCCGGCCACCGTCAGCGCGGCCCCCACCGGCACCATCGACAGCGCACATCCGGCCAGCTCCCGCCGCCGGTGCAGCACGGACACCGCACGCGCCAGAGCCCGGTCGTCCCCCACCACCACCGGTCGTCGCGACCCCCGCCGGGCCAGCGCCCGGGCGAACTCCTCGGGCCCCTCCGGCAGACAGACCTTCGCCTGCGCACCCGCGCTGAGCACGTCTTTCGCGATGCGTACCGACTCCCCGTCCGTCCGTCGGGCCACCGGATCGATCACCACCAGCAGCTGATCGGAACTCGCCTCGGAAGTCGCGGAAGTCGCCACCTCGGTCCTGCCTCGCTTCCTCGGGTAGCATCTTTGTGCAAGAGCCCCTTGCGCTATTGCGCCAGGGGCTTCGTCTATTCCGGGGCCATCCGGTCCGACGGTTCGCGGCCAACGACGCTCGCGGCCGGTCGTGGTGCACGCGGCGGGAAACCCTACGCGTACGCCCCTGACCTTGGACATGCCCCGCCCGGAAGGGGTGTACGCGCGTGCCCGCACTTGTGCTGCTCGGTGCTCAGTGGGGTGACGAAGGCAAGGGAAAGGCGACGGACCTGCTAGGCGGCTCCGTCGACTATGTGGTGCGCTACCAGGGCGGCAACAACGCCGGCCACACGGTGGTCGTGGGCGATCAGAAGTACGCCCTTCACCTGCTCCCTTCCGGAATCCTCTCGCCGGGGTGCACCCCGGTCATCGGCAACGGTGTCGTCGTCGACCCGTCGGTCCTGCTCTCCGAGCTGAGCGGACTGAACGCCCGCGGCGTCGACACGTCCAAGCTCCTGATCAGTGGCAACGCCCACATCATCACGCCGTACAACGTGACGGTGGACAAGGTGACGGAACGCTTCCTCGGAAAGCGGAAGATCGGCACCACCGGACGCGGCATCGGCCCGACCTACGCGGACAAGATCAACCGCGTCGGCATCCGGGTCCAGGACCTCTACGACCACTCGATCCTCACCCAGAAGGTCGAGGCGGCGCTCGACGTCAAGAACCAGATGCTCACCAAGCTCTACAACCGGCGCGCGATCGCCGTCGACCAGGTGGTCGAGGAGCTGCTGGAGTACGCCGACAAGCTCAGGCCGTACGTCGCCGACACCGTGCTGGTGCTCAACCAGGCGCTGGAGGAGAACAAGGTCGTGCTGTTCGAGGGCGGCCAGGGCACGCTCCTGGACATCGACCACGGCACGTATCCGTTCGTGACGTCCTCGAACCCGACCGCGGGCGGCGCCTGCACCGGCGCCGGCGTCGGTCCGACGAAGATCAGCCGGGTCATCGGCATCCTCAAGGCGTACACGACCCGTGTCGGCTCGGGCCCCTTCCCGACCGAGCTGTTCGACGCGGACGGCGATGCGCTGCGCCGCATCGGCGGCGAGCGGGGCGTGACGACCGGCCGTGACCGGCGCTGCGGCTGGTTCGACGCGGTCATCGCCCGCTACGCCACCCGCGTCAACGGCCTGACCGACTTCTTCCTCACCAAGCTCGACGTCCTCACCGGCTGGGACGAGATCCCGGTCTGCGTCGCCTACGAGATCGACGGCCGGCGCGTCGAGGAACTCCCGTACTCCCAGACCGACTTCCACCACGCGAAGCCCGTCTACGAGTACCTGCCGGGCTGGAACGAGGACATCACCAAGGCCAAGTCCTTCTCCGACCTGCCGAAGAACGCGCAGGGTTACGTGAAGGCGCTGGAGGAGATGTCGGGCGCGCCGATCTCCGCGATCGGGGTGGGCCCGGGCCGGGACGAGACGATCGAGATCAACTCGTTCCTGTAAATCCCTTTTGTGGCTTGCTTGTTGGGCCGGTCATGGACTTCCTTGACCGGCCCATGGCTTGCTCCTGGTTCCGTACGGACTCGACGGGGCGCAACCATCTACGCGGGTAGCTCGCCGCTGTGCCCTCCCCAGTCCCTCCCTTTCCAGGAGCCCGTATGCCCGCCAGTCCGCTCAACCGCCGGGAGTTCGTGAAGAAGTCGGCCGTCACCGGGGCCGCCGTCGCCGCCGCGGGAGCGGTCGGCAGCGGCATCGCGCAGGCCGCCGAGCGCAAGCCCGAACCACACCGGAAGACCTGGTCGTTCTCCATCCTGGGCACCACCGACCTGCACAGCCACGTCTTCGACTGGGACTACTACAAGGACGCGGCCTACTCCGACAGCAAGGGCAACTCCGTCGGCGTCGCCCGCGTCGCCACGCTCATCAAGCAGCAGCGGGCGGCCAAGGGCGAGGAGCACGTGCTGCTCGTCGACGCCGGCGACATCATCCAGGGCACCTCGCTGGCCTACTACTTCGCGCGCGTCGACCCCATCACCAGCGGGGTCAAGCACCCCATGGCGGTCGCGATGAACCACATGCGCTACGACGCCGCTGCGCTCGGCAACCACGAGTTCAACTACGGCATCGACGTGCTGCGCAAGTTCGAGCAGCAGTGTCACTTCCCGCTGCTGGGCGCCAACGCGCTCGACGCCAAGACCCTGCGCCCCGCCTTCCCGCCGTACACCGTGAAGCGGATCTGTGTGCCTGGCGCGCCCGACATCAAGGTCGGCATCCTCGGCCTGACCAACCCCGGCATCGCGCTGTGGGACAAGGACAACGTCAGCGGAAAGATGGTCTTCCCCGGCCTGGTCGAGCAGGCGAAGAAGTACGTGCCGAGACTGCGCGCGCTCGGCTGTGACGTGGTCTTCCTGACCGACCACTCGGGCCTGGACGGCAGTTCCTCCTACGGCGACGAACTGCCCTACGTCGAGAACGCCTCCAACCTCGTCGCCGAGCAGGTCCCCGGCATCGACGCGATCCTGGTCGGCCACACCCACGTCGAGGTCCCCTCCTACACCGTCAAGAACGCGGAGACCGGCGAGGACGTCCTGCTCTCCGAGCCGTACTGCTGGGGCTACCGGCTCAGCGTCTTCGACTTCGAGGTCGAGCTGGAGCACGGCCGCTGGAAGGTCACGTCCAAGACGGCGCAGACCCTCAACCCCAACACGGTGGACGAGGACCCGGAGATCAAGAAGCTCCTGGAGGCCGACCACCAGCTGGTCGTGAAGTACGTCAACACACCGGTCGGCGCCTGCACCGAGGACCTCTCGGCGGCGGAGTCCTGCTGGAAGGACGTCCCCATCATGGACTTCATCCAGCAGGTCCAGATGGACACGGTGAAGGCGGGGCTGTCGACGTCCGACGCGGCCCTCCCGCTCATCTCGGTCGCCGCGCCCTTCTCCCGCACGGCCGACATCCCGGCGGGCAGCGTCACGATCAAGGACATCGCCGGCCTGTACATCTACGACAACACCCTCTACGGCAAGAAGCTCACCGGCGCCCAGCTGAAGGACTACCTGGAGTACGCGGCGAAGTACTACCACCAGGTCCCGTCCGGCACGAAGGTCGACACCGCGACCCTGACGAACGCCAACAACTTCTGGGACTACATGTACGACACGGCGGCGGGCGTCTCCTACGACATCGACATCGCCCAGCCCGAGGGCTCCCGCATCAAGAACCTCACCTACAACGGCACGGCGGTCGCCGACGACCAGGTCTTCGTCGTCGCCGTCAACAACTACCGCGCCAACGGCGGCTCGGGCTACCCCCACATCGCCTCGGCGGACATCGCGTACAGCTCCACGAACGAGATCCGCCAGCTGATGATCGACTACGTGACGTCCAAGGGCACCCTGAACCCGGCGGACTTCGCATCCACCAACTGGCGCCTGACGCAGGACGGGACGCCGGTGTTCTAGGAAAAAACGCAGTCCGTGGCCCCACCGGAACACGATCCGGTGGGGCCACGTATTTCCTCTGATGCCGGTTACTTACGCGACCGAAGGAATCTCTCCAGTCCCCGAAGCGGAGCCGCCATGCTCCTTCTGTTGAGCCCGGCCGCTTCTAGATGGATGAGGATCACGGCTTGCTCGCAGCTTTCGGGAAAATATTGCACGTATTCACGAATGCAGGCGTCCAGCGTGTGAAACGTGTATTCCTCGATGTCGACATCGGACGGACCAACTCCCGTCGTTCCGCCGGGCCCAGGAGGAGTCGCCAGAATGATCTCCGGCTCGTCAGGGTCCAGGGTGTTGAGCAGAACCTGGGCTACGCCTGGCTGCGGTGTACCGCCATGCTGCTCATGCGCCAACGGCCACCACATGACGGCGGCATCACAGTTGGACGATGTCTCCGGCACCGACCCTGTTCTGAACTCGACGTCGGGTGTGTCCGCCAGTCGCTCCCGGCACTGGTCCATCGTGGCCTGCGAGGTCGACGCGATCACGTATCTCACGGGCACCCCAGTGAGGTGCTCATCGATGGCATGAAGCGGGCCCTTCCCAGCTTGGGGAGCACGTCGTCCGTCAGTGCAACTCCGCCGTCGACGACATCCGCAGTGTGCGGCATGTTCGCACCGGCGGGGATGTCAGCCTTGTTGATCACTGTGCGGACCATGGTATAGGGACCGTCCTTCTCCCCCCGAACAGCGTATGCGCGACGGGCGTACTCCGCTGCCCCCTCCTCGGTGTAGGAGAAGTACTTCACACCGTTTGTACTCCTGAAAGAGCGCCCTGCCTTGATGTCCGCAAGCTCCGGGTTCAACACGGCACGCCACAGGTACATCTGATCGGGTCCGAGAGCCTGGTTGTGCACGAGCAATGAGGTGTCGCCCGCCACCACGTAATATGTGTGGAGATCACGGACCGTGAGGTTGTAAACCGCTGCCGTCAGTACCGTCCACCGCTTGACCGCAGCGATCCGGACATGCGTCCCCGATCCAGTACTCAGCCATTCGTTCGGCTTCAGGTCGGTGGCCCGAAGCCACTCGTGCAGTTCTGGAACCCAGAAGGGATGGCCGTCGGTCGCGGTGACCGACGCCGTCTTGGAGCCCTTCTTTCCGTCAATGTCGACGGTGACCTTGACGAGGTGCTTGAGGCCGGTGCCCTTGATCTTGGCCGTCACTGTCTCGGCCTTTGTCTTACCGCTGTCCGGGTCGGCGGCGAGAACCTCGTCACCGATGTGGATGTCCTCAATTCGTTTCGTCGAACCGTCGGCCATCAACACACTGGTGCCAGGCATGAAGCTATTGGGTACCTTGCAGGCCTTGGCAGCATCCTCGGCCGCCTTCGCCGCCTTCTCGCTCTTGCGCCAGTCCTTGAAGGTGTCCCACAGCTTCTTGCCGAGGCCGACGATGCGTTTGCCGAGGGCGTAGGCCTTGTCGACGCGGTACCAGTACTTGGAGACGAGCTTGCCGACCGGGCCGCCGCCGATGAGGGACGTGACGATGTTCGCGGCCGTCGCCCCGCAGGAGCCCAGGCTGCCCGTGGTGAAGCAGTCCAGGGCGTCGGTGATGCCCAGTTCGTCGGCGATGATCTTGCCGAGTTCCTTGGCGATGGCGATCGCGCGCTTCTTGGCGGCGTCCTCCTTCGCGCGGGCCTCGTCCGCCTTGGCCTTGGCCGGGGAGTAGCCGCTGTTGCCCTGGCTGTCCCCTCCGCCGCCGTTGCCGGACTTGCTGTCGTGGCCGGTGCCGCCCTCGTTGATCGTCTTGATGGTGTCCCGGGTGCAGCTGTAGTTCGGGTAGCAGCTCTCCGTGCCCGTCGGATCGCTCAGTGAGACAGGGCTGTTGTTGGCGTACGCGTAACCGTTGATCTGCTGCGGGTCGTCGTAGTCGACGATCGGGTCCGCCGAGATGAAGCGGCCCGTGTCCGCGTCGTACTCACGGGCGCCGAGTGTCGTCAGGCCCGTGGTCTTCTGGATGGTGCCGCCGACGAAGCCCTTGTCGTTGACCCAGCCGGTGGAGGCGGAGGAGGACGAGTCGCGGGCGTTGCCGAACGGGTCCGTGCGGCGCCGGTTCGTCGCACCCGTCTTCGCGTCGACCGCCAGTTGAGCCGTGCCCTGGTGGTCGGAGGCGAGGAAGTGGACGCCGTCCGCCTCCCGCATCGCGACCGTCATGCCGGCGAAGGAGTAGTACCGGGTCGCCGTCACCTTGGCCGTGGACTTGTCGTAGTGCAGCTCCATGCCCGGCAGGTAGAACGTCTTCTCGGCCGGGGTGTCCTGGATGAGCCGCTCACCGCCCGCGTCGTACTTGTACGACGTCACGGTCCCGTCGGCGTTCGTGACCGTGGTCAGCTCGCCCTGCTTGTCCCAGTCCAGCGACTGGGTGTCGCCGTCCAGGACACGGGTCTTGGTGTCGCCGGAGACGTCGTAGGTGTACGTGTCCCGGGAGGTGACCTGCGGGGTGGTGCTCGTCGCCGTGGTCGTCCGGGTGACCGACGAGACCGTGTGGGCGCCGGACGCCGCGCCGTTCGGGCCGGAGCCCGTCTCGCCGTACTTGTACGAACGCGTCGACGTCCCCGCCCCGTTCAGCCCGTGCCGCACCTCGCTGGTGCGGTTGCCGATCGAGTCGTAGCCGTACTCCGTCCAGAACGGGGACACGCCCCCGACCGTCGAGGACGAGACACCCGCGGCGCAGGCCGCGTCCGTGCCGCCCGTGCCCTTGGCGCCGTTCGGCGTCACCGAGGACGTCCAGGTCTGCTTCAGCCGCTGCAGTCCGTCGTAGGAGAAGCACTGCACGTCCGAGGTCCCGCCGGTCGGCGTGTCCGCGATGGACAGGACGTTGCCGTTGGCGTCGTAGGTGTAGTCGGCGTCGTAGGCGACGCTCGACGCGCCCTCCACGTCCACCCGCGAGTTGGTCAGCCGGTCGGTGCCCGCCTCGTAGGTGCTGGTGAGCCACGTCTTCTTCGCCGACGACTCACCCGTGTACAGCTCCAGCTGCTCCAGGTTCGACGTCGGTGAGTACGACGCGTCGGTGACGTAGCTCAGGCCGCCGAGGGAGGTGCCCAGACCGACGGGACGCTGCAGGGCGTCGTAGGTGTACGTCAGCGCCTCGGCGGACAGGTCGCCCGCCGCCGGCAGTCCCTCGCCCTGGACCGAGCCGTCCCGGTTGTACTGGGTGGTGAACTCATACGTGCCGCCCAGCTGCGGCTCGGCCGTCTTGGACAGGTAGTACTTCGTCGAGGTCGGCTTGAAGTCGTTGGTCTCGTCGAGGACCGGGTAGGTCACCGACGAGTAGACCGCGCCGTCCTTGTAGGTGTAGACGCCGTACAGCTCGCCCTTGGCGACGGTGTCGTACTTGGTGACGGAGAGCCTGGTGCCGGTGTTCGCCTCGCCCTGCCAGGTGGAGACGGCGCGGCCCAGCTCGTCGTAGACGGTCGAGGTCTTGTCGCCGTTGACGGTGACGGACGTCTGACGGTCGAGTTCGTCGTAGGTGTACGACGACGATCCGGTGTCGGGGTCGACGGCCGTCTTCTTGTTGCCCAACTGGTCATAGGTGTACGACCACTTGCTGCCCTTGTCGTCCGTCACGGCCGTCAGCCGGCCGGCCGGGTCGTAGCCGTAGGACGTGGTGACGGCGGAACCGTCGCTCGGGTACTCGATCCGCGTCGTCGTACGGTCCCGGGCGTCGGTCACCGTGGTCGTCTTCGTGCCGCCCTGGGGCGGGGTGGTCGTGACGCGGTCGCCGCCGTAGCCGTAGCTCGTGCGGTACTTCTCCGTGCCCTGGACCTTGAAGACGGAGGCCGTGGTGCGGCCCGCGCCGTCGTACTCGGTGACCGTCTGCGCGTCGAGGTCGGCGTTCACCGGCTCGAAGAGGGTCGAGGACGGGGCGCCCGCGGCGTAGTAGGTGTCGTTGACCTGCCGCACCCGGCCGGAGCCGTCGTACAGCGTGTCGGCGACCATACGGCCGCCGTCGGCGCCCTGCGTCTGCTCCTGACGGGGCCTCAGCCAGCCGTCGTAGAGCGACCATTCGCTGCCGTACGTCGTCCCGTCGGCCTGGATCTTCTGCGTGTGCACGGCGGTCGGGCCGGCGTCGGCGCGGATCAGGTACTCGTACTTGAGCGACGGCGTGAAGCTCGACGCCTTGGGGCGGTCCGGCAGCCAGACCGAGACCAGGCGGCCGAGGCCGTCGTAGGCGAGGTCGGTGCGCTTGCCGTTCATGTCGACCTTGGCGGTCGGCACACCCCAGGCGGGCGCGTACTCCGTGGAGGTCGTCCAGCCGAGCCGGTTGGTGACGGTGGACTTCGTCGCCAGGCCGTAGGTGTCGCTGTAGATGGTGGAGGAGGTGTACGCCGTCGAGGACGACGCGGTCTGCGCGTCCTTCGCCACCAGCGGACGGCCGTAGTCGTCGTACGTGGTCACGGCGGTCGTCCGGTACGTCGCCGTCGTGCCGTTGTGCGAGGACAGCCGCTTGGTCATGGTGACGTCGCCCTTGGTGGGCGCGGCGCCCAGCGTGGTCGAACCGTCGTAGTACGTCAGGTCGTCGGAGATGACGTCCTTGGAACGGTCGGGGGTCGACGCGCAGTCGACGCCGACCTTCTCCACGCGCGAGACCAGCGAGTAGATGTGCGCGCTCGCGCTGTCCGCGTACTCGGTGCGGGTGCACTGGTTGTTCGCGACGCCGACCTCGCCGTCGTCGTCGACGGTCGTCGCGCGGCCGGTCGAGTCGTCGTAGGTGGTGGTCGACCTGGTGTGGCGCCAGCCGCCGACCGCGAGGGCCGTGTAGGTGTCCGTGGAACCCGTCGACACATAGCGGGCCCTGCGGGTGCCCCAGTCCTGCGTCTGGGTCGCCGTCACCTTCGTCCACGGCACGGTCACCGACTTCTCGGTGATCGCGTCACCGTTGTAGGTGACCGTCTCCAGCTCCTGGCCGGCCTTCCAGTCGGAGTCGTCGTAGGAGACGCCGTTGGAGTCCTTCACCGTCGCCGAGCGGGTCGTGCCGTTCTTGTCCACGTCACCGTCGAGGCCGCGGAAGAAGGTGTGCTCCGTCTTGGTGTTGGAGGCGGAGTTGGTGCCGTCGGAGGTGACGACCCGCACCTTGCCGTAGCCGCGCCAGTCGCCCCAGGTGCGGTACTCGGACTTGGTGATGCCGTCGGCCGGTGTCTTCCGCCAGCCCGCGTCACCGAGGTAGGTGTACGACGTGACCTGGTCGGCGCTGTCGCCGGTGAGGTCGGTCTGGACGACCGAGTCGACGACGTACTTGTGGAACCAGTCGACGACGGGGTTCGCGGCGCCCGGCGGGTTCCACTTCACCGGGAAGCAGCGCACCTTGGACGAGTCCTCCGCCGGGACGTTGCTCGTCGTGCACTGGTTGTCGGCGTAGTTGACGCTGAGCACGCCGCCGGACTCGTTCTTCACCGCGGACAGCCGGAAGCGGTAGAAGGGCTGGAGGTTGTCCCCGGTCTCGTCGACGCGGTTGGGCAGTTGCTTGCCGTACAGCTCGAGGGACGGGAGCGAGGCGTCGGTGCCGACCTTGCCGGTGTGGTCGATCTTGCTCAGCCACAGCGACTTGGAGCCGTCCCCGTTGTCGGTGAAGACATGGGTGAGGCTCCACACGTCGACCGGGGTGTAGGCCGCGTCCCCGGTGCGGATCTGCGTGGTGACCTTCGTGAGCTTCTTGCGGGTCCAGAAGGTGGGCGAGTTCTGGCCCGGGCACTTGGAGTCGGCCTTGCAGTTCTGGTCCCAGGGGACGTCCGGCCAGTCGGCGGCGGTGGAGTCGGTGAGCGCGCCGGCGGAGCAGTCGGTCAGGGAGCCCACGCAGCGTTCGGCGGTGGTGAAGACGACCTGGGCGGCCGGCTTGGTGGAGTACGCCTTGCCGTCGCGCTGGCCGTAGTCGATGCGCTTGAGGTACCCCCCGCGGACGTAGGCCTTGCCGTTCTCCGTGGTCTTCAGGCCCTGCGTGTAGTAGTTGGTCTCCGTGCCGTAGAAGTACGACATGGCGTTGCCGTGCGGATCCACGACGTAGTCGAGGTTCCAGCGCCAGGCCTGCGTGCAGTAGGCGCTCGCGAAGGTCGCGTTGTAGCAGGGCTCGCCGGAGTCGTCGCCGTAGACCGGTTCGGTCCAGGTCGAGTTGGTCTCCTCGTTGCCGCTCGCGTAGCCGGTGAGGCGGTTGAGACCGAAGTAGTACTGGGTGCCGTCGGCGGTGGTGATCTTCCAGTACTCGCCGTTGTTGTCGCCGTTGGTGGCGCCGGTCAGGTGCTCGACCTTGGCGTTGTCGTCGGAGCCGACCCGCCACTGGCCGGTCGTGTCGTCCTTGATCAGCTGACCGGAGGTGCCGCCGGTCAGGGACAGCGTGGCGTTGTCGAACGCCCAGCACTCGTCGCCGTTGGTGGCGTCGTGACCGTCGTCGGCGCACGCCTTGTAGCTGCGCTCGATGTAGCCCGGGTCGTAGGAGAAGCCCTGGCCGATCCACGAACCCTGGTTGTTCGTCGTCGCCGTCTGCCCGTCGATGGACTGGGAGTTGTAGCTCAGCCCGACGGTCGGCTGGAGGCCGCCCGGCACGGGCGGTGTGGTCAGCGGGTAGTTCCAGGTGAAGGCACCGGAACTGGTGTCGACGCCCCACTGCGAGGACTGCGACAGGCTGGTCGCCTTGTAGTCGCCGCCGTCACCACTGCTGCCCGACGTGGCCGCCACGACGGTGGCCGAGGCGGTGCTCGCACCCGCCTCGAGGAGCTGGCTGGAGGGCCCGGAGGTGTCCGCGGCGGCGGTCACGGTCCCCGTCAGCGTCCGCTTCGCCGGGTCATTGGTGCTCTTGAGATACGTCGGCGTGGAGCAGGCCTTCTTCTGAGGCGTCGTCAGCACACAGGCCGGGTACGTGGCGAGGCGCAGCCGTGAGCCGTAGTCGCCGCCGTAGGCGTCGGCGAAGTCGGAGTAGTCCAGAGTGACTTGGGCGGGTCCCTTGGTGGTGGCGCCGTCGGTGCGGGCGACGGTGAAGAGAACCCCGTCGACACCGGCGTCCTGCGCGGCCTTGCGGCCGAGCATCTCGACCCGTACGGACTCGGCGCCCTTCCCCCCACCGG
This sequence comes from Streptomyces gilvus, assembly GCF_022513565.1. Classification (GTDB taxonomy): domain Bacteria; phylum Actinomycetota; class Actinomycetes; order Streptomycetales; family Streptomycetaceae; genus Streptomyces; species Streptomyces gilvus. Next base: position 105,011 of record NZ_JAKWBE010000016.1, read on the forward strand.
CCGCCTTCGCGGTCAGCGGGAGCCCCGCGGCGCGGGCGGTTCTGCCGGTGAGGTCGACCTCCGCGCTGCCCGCCTTCGGCCAGTGCGCCCTGGCGGTCTTCTTCACCGCGGCCTTCTTGGCCTGGTCGGTCTTCTTGAACGTCTTGGCGGTGCCAGTCCTGCCGCGCACCGGGTCGTCGAGGTTCGTCTGGGTCTTCGGCCGGGTCAGACCGCCGTCGGAGGCGGTGGCCGCGGGGGCGTACTGCGGGAGCAGTCCGATGGACAGCGCCAGTCCGAGGACCACCGCGGCCCGTCTGCGGCCGCTTCGCCAGGCCGGTCGCACCGACCGGAACCAGGGAGGCGAGGACATCAACTCTCCTAGAGGTAGGGGTGTGGGGGGTGGCACGCATGCCGAGAAGGGCGGGCGGCACAGTGGCCGCCCGCCCGGGTGGGGAAAGGACTACGCCGAGGTCTCGTCGATGCTGGAGCCGGCCGGCAGGACCGCCACGGTGGCCACCAGGGAGGCGTCGAGCGGCCCCTGGTACATCCGCACCTCGTCGACGGCGCCGGAGAAGTACTCGCTCGCCGTCTTCCCGGTCAGCGTGCGGCCGACCTGGAGGCTCGTCGCGCTGAAGTCCCAGGTGTTGTCCCAGGCCGCGTCGGCGACGGCGGTGCCGTTGACGTAGAGCAACACGTCACCGAAGACCGCGTTGTAGACCAGCGCGAGGTGGTCGCCGTCGCCCTCCGAACTCGGCGGGTCGGCGGCGTCGAGGAGCGTGGTCGTCACCGGGGCGGCCGCGTCGGCGCCGGTCACCACCAGCTGCCAACGACCGCTGGACGCCTGGTACTTGACCTTGATCGCGGAGTTGTTGGCGCCGGTGAGCGACAGCACCGTCTCGTCCGTCGTCGGGTTCGCCGAGGCGAGCCGGGCGCGCGCCGTCAGGGTGAAGCTGTCCTGGGCGGTGAGCGGTCCGGCGGCGGCGCGGGTGGCGTAGGCGTCCGTGCCGTTGAGGGCGAGGTGCCCGTCGCCCCACAGCGGCGCGGCCGGCGTGGTGCAGACCGGGTCGGCCTCGGGGTCGCAGGACTCGTCCGGTACGTAGATCGAGGCGCCGCCGCCGAGGGTCAGTCCGGTGCCGCCGCCCGTCTCCGGGGAGATGCCGGACGTCGCCCCGTCGAGCTGCCAGTAGGCCAGCTGGTGCGGCTGGATGCCGCCGAGTTCCTGGCCCTCGGTGGGCGGGATGACCCGGTCGTGGATCTTGACGTCGGCGACGCTGCCCTTGAGGTTGTTGATGTAGCCGTCGACGTCGAGCCGGCGGCCGATCTGCACGGCACCGGTCGCGTTCCACACCGTGTGCCGGGCCTGGACGTCGTCGGCGACGAGCACGCCGTTGACGTACAGCATCATCTTGCCGAGCTCGGCGTCGTACACCCCGATCAGGTGGGTCCAGCTGCCGGCGACGGCCGCCGCGCCGGAGACCTTCCAGGTGCCCAGCGACTCCATGTCGCTGACCGGGATGCGGAAGGTCCAGGAGGCGGAGTCGACGTCGTAGCCGAGCTCGAAGCCGGGCTGGGCGGTGCCGTCCTGGCTGACGACGGTCATGCTCTGGGTGGGCAGCGTCGGCAGCATCACCCAGGCGCTCACCGAGAAGGTCCTGCCGGTGTCGACGTTGGCCGTGCCCGAGTCGAGGTAGGCGTTGTCGGTGCCGTCGAAGGAGGCCGCGGTGTCGGTGGAGCCGAGGGGCCCCTCGACGCCGAACGCCACCCCGGAACCGGCGGTCGCGGCGGGCGTGCCGCTCGCGCCGGCCGCCTTGGTCGAGCCCTTGGCGTCACCGAGGGTCCAGGCGGCCTTGGGGGCCCGGCCGTCGCTGACCAGGAAGACATGCACGGTCGGCGTCTTCTGCGCGTTGCCGGCCCCGTCCACCGCGGTCACGTGCAGGGTGTAGGTGCCTTCGCTCGGCGGCATCCAGCGGATGGTCGCCGGGCCGCCGGTGGACTCGGCGGCCACCGTCTTCTTGCCGTTGTCGGCCTGCGGGCCGGTGAAGTAGTACGTGTACTTCGTGACGTCGGCCGACGGCGAGTCCATGGTGAAGTCGCCGTAGTCGCCGACACCCGTGTGCCAGGCCTCGTCGTCCGGGTACTGGGCCGAGGTGATGGTGGCCGACTTGGGCTTGCTGGTGTCGTAGATGAACTCGCAGCGGGTCTGGTTCCCGTCGGTGGACCAGGCGCCGTACGACTGCTGGTCGAAGCCGCGGACGGCCCAGGCGATGGTGGTGTTCTGCGGGATGCTGAAGCCCGGCTCGCCGTCACCGGCGACATCGCTGCCGATGGTGTAGAAGAACGTGGCCACGCCGGTCTGGTCGCTCCAACTGGAGTCCACCGTGTTCTTCTTGGCGGCCGTCGCGTAGTGCGTGACCGTGGTGCCGCCGGAGGTCCACCAGACCTTGAACTGGGCCTGCAGCGTCTCGCTGTTGGAGCCGGTGTCACCGTGGTCGTAGTCCCGGATCACGGCGGAGACGCGCGGGGCGTCGGTGACGTAGTGCTCGGTGGCGCTGCCGTACTCGCAGGTGCCGCCCGGCTTCATCTGCAGGTCGTCCTGGACGGGCTCCAACGGAGGGCGGTTGTACGTCACTTCGAGGTGCGCGTTGCCGCAGAACCGCTTCCAGTACGACGTGTCGGACTCACTGCCCGCCTTGAGGCGGAAGGTGGTGGTGTCCCAGCCGTTGTCGGCGGCCTTCTGGATGGTGCCCGTCACGCCGAAGCGCACGTTCTGGTTGGTGGAGGTGCACGAACCAGCTGTCTCTGTAGGGGACTTGGTGGCGATGGTCTCCTTGGAGGAGGGCTGGTTGGACCAGTTCGTGCCGGAGCTGATCGCGCTCGCGCCGGTGCTGTTGACCCGGGCCAGCTGTACCTCGCGCGCCGCGGAGCTGTAGGTGAAGACCTGGGTCACCGCGAACTCCGCGCTGACGATGTCCTTGCCCTCGAAGCTCCCCGTGGGGATCGCGAAGAACTGCCGCTTGACGTCGTCGGAGCTGGAGCAGCGGTACGACACGTCGGACGGGCAGCGGCCCACGCCCTCGTCGTCGTCGAACTTCCAGAACTCGGCGGTCGAGTAGTGCGAGGACACCATGGTCCAGGAACTGCGGTTGGCGGTCTTGACCACCGGGTCGATGTAGACCGGGTAGACGGTGTCCTTGTCGTTGAGCAGGCCCGCGTCGGGGCTCAGGGTCATCCTGCCCGGGCCGAGGTCCACGCCGACGTCGGCGACCTGGGCTCCCTCGGGCGGCGTCTGGGTGCTCTCTTCGGCCGGGTTCGCGTCGTCCGTCTTCGCGTTGTCCTTCTTCGCGTGGCTGGAGTCCCACATCACCGGCTGGGGCGCCTCGAAGACGGTGCCGCCGGATCCGGTGTCGGTGGCGGTCAGCCCGCCGTCTCCGGTCTCCTTCAGCTTCACCGAGGAGGTCTCGAGCGGGAGTTGGAGCTTGGCCAGCTCGGGGTCGGCGGCGGCCTTCGCGTTCTTGACGACCAGCACGTGCGAGAAGCCGTCGGCGCTCGCGGTGACCTTGAGGTCGACGCCGTCGAGGACGTTCGCGTAGGTGGCGGTGGAGCCGTCGACCTCGGGCCTCGGCAACTTGTCCGGCCAGTCGAGCGAGAGCGAGCGCCCGTCCTTCTCGATCTCGGCGAAGGTCGTGTCCCCACCGCCCGAGAACGACATGGCGGCCAGCGCCGCCTTCGGAGCCAGCGTGCCGTTCTTCCGCCGGACCAGCGTGGTGTCGATGTCCGTCCACTTCCCGTCGACACGGGTGCGGACGGGCAGGACGTACTCGCTGGTGGTGAAGGTGCCGTCGGGGTTGGCGACGGTGGTGCTGCGCTCGTCGCGCAGGCTCTGGATCTCGACGGACCTGCCGGACTTCCTGGCCTTGGCCCGGGCGTCGTTCGGCGAGAGCGCGGCGCCGCTGCCACCGGACGTGGCCTTCTCCGCCTTCGCCTGCTCGGCGGCCGGCGCGGGGACGACGCTCAGCCCGGTCGACAGCAGCGCCGCGACGGCGGCGGCAGCGGCGAGGGGCCGGCGCCCGGTTCCCCTACGGCCCGGTCTCATACGGCTCTGCACGGCGCTGTGTCTTCTTCTCCCCGGCTCGCCGTTCATCCGATCACTCCGAAGGTGGAGCCGGCGTCGGGCAGACCGTTGGCGCCGGGCTGGTAGGTGGTGGTGCCGGTGTTGGTCGTGCCGTCGACATCCGTCCACGGCCGGACGTAGAGGACGCCCTTGTTGGTGGCCGATTCCTTGCTGTACGGGATGCCCACGTAGAGGTTGGTTCCGCCGGCCACGAGCGCCAGGCCCGTGTAGTCGCGGGTCGTGGCCGTGCCGGGCAAGCCCGATCCCCGGGTGAGTTCCTTGTCGGCCGCGCCGATGGCCGCGTCGAGCGGCCGGAAGATGTGCACGGCGCCCGCGTCCTTGACCGTCGCCGTGTCCTTGCCGGGCTCACCGACCGCGAGACGCACATTGGCCGAGGTCGTCACGACACTGGCGTCGGTGTTGGCGATCGCCACGCGCTGCCCCATGAAGTCACCGGCGACGGCGTCGCCCTCCAGGTCCGCGGTGCTGCCGTCCATCGCGGTGACCAGGGAGTAGGCGCCGGACGGCTGTATCCGTACGACCGCGACCCCACCCGCGTCAGCCAGGGTCCCGACGTCCTCGCCCGGCATCCCGATGGCGAGCAGGACGTCGGAGTTGTATGTCTGGTCGCTCGGCCGGTAACCGGTCATCGAGATCGAGGTGCCGAAGCCGTCGCCGGACTCCGCTACCCCGGGGATTCCGGAGCTGTCCTGGTCGAGCCCCAGGAGCGGGGTGGGCATGCCGTTCGCGAGGGTGTGACTGAACACGGCGACCCCACCCGCGAAATGCTGGTCCCCGATGGCCTCGCCCGGAGTACCGACGGCGAAGTACCGGTTGGTCCCGGCGAGCGAGTAGCCGAACCGGTCGTCCTCCTCGGGAACCCCGGGCACCCCTGCGGAGTCCTGGCTGACTGCGAGCTTCGTGGTGCCTTGGGCGTACTCCACGCAGCCGGCGTGGGCGTATGTCTTACCGCTCACGGTCACGCCCTCACCGGGGACGCCGATGACCAGGTAGGGCGTGCCACTCGCCGTCGTGCCCGCCTTCAGCGAGTAGCCGAACCAGTCGTACGCCTCGGTCCCCGAAGTGGGGTTGAAGCCTGCCTGCGAATACCCCTCGATCCGAGAGCCCGCCCCGATGCCGGTGGGCGTTCCGTGGATGACATAGATCGCTCCGGCGTCGACGAGGTTCTTGCCGTCCTTGAGGACATCCTCATACGGCGTTCCCACCACCAGGTCGCTGCAGCCGTCGCCGTCGGCGTCGTAGGAGGCGACGGCGGTTCCGAAACCGTCACCCGTCTCCGGTGCCGCCGGCATCCCCGTCGTGGCCTGGGATATCTCGGACACTCCCTTGCCCCCGCCGAGCACCACGCGCACGAGGCCGGCCTTCTTGGCCCCGTTCACCGTGGCCCCCGGGTCCCCGACCACCGTGTCGCCGACCCCGTCGCCGTTGAAGTCGCTTGTGGTCCCTGCCGTGCACGTGGCCGCCACCGCTTGTGGCGACGTCAGGGTCACAACCCCCGTAGCGGCCAGGAACAGGCCGACCGCTGCGGCCAACCCCCCGGCCATATGTGTACGCGTACGCACACTCACCCCTCGTTGGTCCCCTCGGCGGGCTTAGGTAAGGCCGCCCCATGAATGACGTAAGAGGAGACTAAATACGAGCCAAATAAAGGTCGTCAAGGGTTGCCCAGAAACTGATTGTGGAGGGCAATTACACAGACTGTGATCAAGTTTACCTTTAGGGTGAGACCGAACGGCAAGCGGCGCTCACGTGTCAAACAGGGACGAAATGGAGCGCAGTCCACCTGCTGGAACGGGGCGACCAACCGGTACTTCGCCAAACCTTTACATGACCTACGGACGATGGCCGTGATATGTTCATGGGTTGCACAACCGATTTCCTTGACCCCAAATGCCCTGGCGCAGGCCTTTCACCTACGGGTTGTCACCAGAATCGGGCGAGTTATTTCGTGAATTCTCTGTGCCCGCTTGACCGCCACCACTGGAAAACGAGTCCTTGACGGCGGGTAAAATACGTGGAATGCCGAGAGTCAAGGTCAGCGTCATCGTTCCCGTCTACAACACCGGGAAGTACGTCGACGAGTGTGCGCCGTCACTGCTGGAGCAGAGCCTGCCCGCCGACGAGTACGAGGTGATCTACGTCGACGACGGGTCGACGGACGACACGCTGGCCCGGTTGGAGAGGATCGCGGCCGAGCACCCCAACGTCCAGGTGCACACCCAGCCGAACTCCGGCTGGCCGGGCGCGCCACGCAACCTCGGCATGCGCCACGCCAAGGGCGAATACGTCCAGTTCGTCGACCACGACGACCAGCTCGGGCACGAGGCGCTGGAGCGACTGTACGAGCACGCGAAGCGGAACGACGCCGACGTGGTGCTCGGCAAGATGTCCAGCACGATGGTGCGGCCCCGCCGGGTGTTCCGGCACACGGTGGACGCCTGCACGATCGAGAACGACGAGCTGATGCAGAGCATGTCGCCGCACAAGATGTTCCGGCGGGCTTTCATCGAGGAGCACGGTCTGCGGTTTCCGGAAGGTCCGTGGATCATGGAGGACCTGCTCTTCGTCAGCGCCGCGTACCTCAAGGCGCAACGGGTCTCGATCCTCGCCGACTACCCCTGCTACTACTGGCTGAAGCGGGAGGACGGCGGCAACAACACCCAGCACCGCTTCGATCCGCAGCACGGGTTCTGGCCCAACCTGCGCACCATCGTCCGTCAGATCAAGGACGGCACAACGCCTTCCGACGACATCGACGCCCTCCAGAACCGTCTCCTGCACCGCCTTTACCACGTGGAGATCCTCTCCCGTGCCCGTGAGCCCGAGATCCTGCGCGAGGACCCCGCCCATCAGCGCCCCCGTTTCGAGACGGCCCGCCAACTCGCCCTGGAGGAGGTCCCGCCGGCCGTCCGGGAGGGCCTGCCCGGGGTGTCCCGCGTGCGCGCCGACCTCCTCGAACGCGGCGACTTCGACGGCGCGGTGGCGTTCGCGGAGCACGTCCGCGCGGTGCAGGCCCGCGGGGAACTGGGCGAACCCCGTTGGGAAGACGGCTGCCTGGTGGCCGACGTCAGACTGAGCCTGGTGCGCGGGGACGGTGAGCCGCTGACCCTCGTCGACCGGGACGGCACGTGGTACCTGGACCCTCGGCTGCTGGACGGCGTGCCGGGGGCGGAGGACGGCTGGGAGGTCCGCGACCCCTTCCGTCTCGCCTACGCCGAACTGGTCGTCAAGGACCGTGACCGGGAGGACTGGTGGTACCCGGAAGGCGACCTCTCGGTGGCGCTGGAACCGCTGGGCGAGGGACGCTCCCGGCTCGTCGCGTCCGGAAGTCTGCGCCTCGACCCGGAGCGGCTGGCAGGCGGCCGGCCGCTGGAGCGCGGGCCGCACGAGGTGTGGGCGTTCGTCCACGTGCTGGGCATCGACCGCATGGTCCGCATGACCAGCGACGGCATCGAGAACGCCCCGGCCGCGAGTCCGGCGCTGACCGGTGGGCGGCTCGCCCTCCCGTACTGGACGGCGGGCAGGGGCCAGCTCACCCTCGACGTCGGCCCCCGCCTGCGCAAGCTCGGCCCCGACACGGCCGACGCCGCCGCCACGAACGCCGCGCGCGGCACGCACTCGCTCCCCCTGCCGTACATCGCGGCGACGGCATCGGCCTCCCCGGCGCCCGTCAAGCTCACCGTCGCCACCCTGACGGTGACCGCCGAACTGGCCCCCGCCCCCGACGGAACAACGGCCGAACTACGCCTCCCGCCCCGCCTCAAACTCCGCTCCGGCCGCCACCCGGTGACCCTCCCCAAAACAGACACCCCCATCGCGTACGCGGTCGTCCGCAACGGCACCCTCCTCCGCCTGGAGGGCCCGGCCTACAAGGCGACCACAGGCCGCCGCCTCCTCGACACGATCACCGACGACCCCAGGGTCCGACGGGTGCGGCGGCGACTGGGGGGACGGGACTGAGGGGGGCCAGGCCTGGATTACTCATGGACGCCATCAGATTCGACACGCTCAGCCAGGGTGTGCTGGCGGCACTCGGTGAGTCCGGGTGGGCCCCGGGCAAACGGCCGCGGCCCGATCCTGCCGAAAGAAGTCGACCCTGCGCCGCCTCGGCAGGTTGCCGCTGGTTCGCGGGCGGCGCCGTGGCGTCAGAACGAAGGGGGGAGTACGGGGTGTGCGACGCTGGAGCGGCTGCGATCGCGGCGACGGCATACGACCTGAACTACGAAGTCCCGCTCTCGCACCCCGTGCCATATATCATCGGCGCTATGGAAAGCGGGCGGTACTCGATCGAGATCGAGCCGGAGGTGCGGCTGTGGCTGGAGAACATTCCCGCCCATCACTACAAGCAGGCCGAACGCGTCGCCGACCTGCTCGCCGAGCAGCCCACCACGCTCGACGAACCGCACTCCCGCCACTTGGGCGGCAAGCTCCGCGAGCTGCGCTTCCGCCTGGGCGATGCCCATCAGCGGATCACCTACTGGCTGGCGCCCGGCCGACGTGTCGTGCTGCTCACCGTGTTCCGCAAGACCAAGATGCGCGAGCAGGCCGAAGTGGACCGCGCCCACGCCGCACAGCGATTGTGCGAGGCGGAGCATGAAGCCGCCGCCGAGCACGAACTTTACAGCCGCAACCTCAAGGAGAACCGATGAACCACAGCGAATGGAGGACTCGTCGCCACCGCCGGCTGCTGGGCGAACACCTGGACGCTGACCCCGAGTACGACCGGGTCTACGAAGAGGCCGGCCTCGCCATGACGTTGGGCAAGGCCGTCTACGACCGGCGTAAGCAGCTGGGCCTGAGCGAGGCCGACCTCGCCGAGCGCATGCACGTCGACGTCGATGACATCGAAGGCATCGAGACGGCCACCGAGCTGCCGCCCATCGCGGTCATCATGCGCCTGGCCCGCGCATTGGACCTCACGGTGGACGTGCACCTCGCCGGCGGAGACGAGCCCACCGTCACCATCGTCGCCCCAGCGGCCTGAGGTGGGGAGGAACCATGCAGGACCCGCCTTCCGTGCTCGCCCGTGAGCTCGGGCAACTCGTCCACGACCGGCGCATCGAGCTCGGGCTGTCCCAGGCCGAGCTGGCCGAGCGGTGCGGGATGAAACAGCCGCAGATCTCCCGCTTCGAAGGCGGCGGGACCGTGCCCACACTTCCCCTCCTGCGCCGCCTGGCTCAGGCTCTCGGCGCCGACCTGACCATCAGCCTCACCCCGCACGACAAAGCCGCTTGACACGCAGGTGTCGTCTACCTGCGAACCGATCTGATCTCCGGCGAGGAGTGTGTGGGTCAAGGGAGATATGCGAAAGGCGACGTCGTGGCCATCTCGGTGACTGACGAAAAGAACGCCTTGGCGCAGGTCGTCGAGAAGCTACACGGAAATGTCTTGCTGGCGGTGTTCTCGGGGCTTCTGGACGCCGACGAGGTGTGCGATGTGAATTCGTTCGCTTTCGACGATCCGATCTTCCTGATGGAGACGATGGATCTACGAATCAAGGACGGGGTCTGGAGAATCTTGGGGCATCGCGAGGTGTCCGGTGATATCCCGATACCTGAATATAAGGTTTGGGTCGAACCGCCGGGCGAATATCGCATCCAGGACATCCATGGAAACATAGGGGATTCGCTCACTTCGGAGCGGGCGGAGAAGATGAGACTTCAGAAGTCGTTCTCCCCGGCTGTCGTCGAGACAGCCCTCCGCGGATTCCACGGAATGGGGCCCTGGCGTCCGTTCTTTGATGAGCTGACGCTCTGACGCGAAGGCCTGCTGGAGACCTTCGGCAGGCCTCTTCGGCGGCTGTCCTGTGGGCCTATCCTTTATACCCGGTCTGCTCATGTGCTGCGTGTAATGTCTAGTCGTAAAACCTTTGAGTCCAGTTCTGCGGACCCGTCTTGCTACCTGCAGAGAGTATGTCTCTCGGAGTGGCAAAGGCAAAGGTGGTGTGACTCCACGTGAGCACGCTGCTTAAGGAGTAGCGTCGCCTCCCGGTGGGCAACCCGAACGGATAGGTGCATTGATGCTGTTCGCCTCGGGTATGACTCGATTTGCCCACGGTTTGGTCATTGTTGCCGCACCGGGAGTGGACGGTCACGAGGGCTGGGACGCCGGAAACGACGTGGTTCACGGTGGCCCGGACTCGTTGTTCATCGCTGTCCAGCAGGCTGCCAGCGGTCCCTTTTCGGTGGAGTGCGTGCAGGGGCCATGTCAGCCGGACGGTAAGGTCCTCGTGTACTCGGGAAGGCTGACACTGCCCCAGGCGGCCATTGAGATTTCGGATCCGAATGAATCCTTGAGGTTGTTGATTCCTGTTCCGAATATCGAGAATCAGGTCGAGGTCTACGGTGACGGCAGCGATGAGCCGGATGCGGTTACGATCGTTCTAACGGGGGAGGCTTCGTGGTGAGCCGCGATGCTTGATACCCGGAAGCCGCATCCCAAGCCCCGCCGAATTCCGTTCCGGCGGGCTTGGTGTTTTCGGTGGGAGTAAAGGCTTCGGGTGCCGCGGCAGGCTTCGTGTCGACAGCGCGGACGTACCCTTCGCTCCGCGCTGCGCGGCTGCATCGCCTGCCTCGGTCACCTGCCAATGCAGGTGGGAGGGGCCGTGGTTGTACGTTCGGGCAGTGCGTCGGGAGACGATCCGCTCCGTGCGCTCATGCGGTGGTACCGGGCGCAGTGTGACGGGGACTGGGAGCATGAGTTCGGGGTGCGGATCGTGAGCCTCGACAATCCCGGGTGGAGCCTTGAGGTGGATCTCGTGGAGAGGACGGCGGAGGGCCGGACGATGCCCAGGCGTCGCCGGGACGACGGCGGGCGGTGGCTGGTCGCCTGGTCCGACGGGGAGGTGTTCCGGGCGTCGTGCGATCCCGTGTCCCTGGAAGCGGTCCTGGAGCTGTTCCTGGAGTTCGTGGCTCAGGAGGGGTGACCCTCGAACATCCGCGCATGCGCCCTCGCCCACTGCCGGAACGTCCGTGGCGGGCGGCCCAGGATCTTCTCGACCGTCGGTAGGACCTCCGCGCCGCGGTCGGTCTTCAGGGTGCGGTGCATGATCGCGTCGGTGACCTCGGGTGGGAAGCCGTGGCGTCGCATGCCCGCTCGGGCCGTCTCCGGGGGGACGCGGACGGCGTGCAGGTCGCGGCCCAGGGTCTCGCCCAGGATCGTCAGTTCGTCGAGCGGTGTGAGGGATTCGGGTCCGCTCAGTTCGTAGGTCGTGCCCGCGTGTTCCGTGGAGTCGGTCGTCAGGGCTCGGGCCGCGATCTCCGCCACGTCCGCCGGGTCGATGCTCGCCGCCGGGCGGTCGGCGAAGGGGAGGGGGACCGGGGCGCCGGAACGCACGGGGCCTGCCCACTGCAGCGCGTTGGACATGAAGCGGCCGGGGCGGAGCAAGGTCCACGTCCACTCGTGGGACGTCACGGCGGCCTCGGCCGCCGCGTGCCAGCGGGCGATCACGTCCCTGCCCGTGCCGCCGTCCAGGACCGACAGTTTCACCACGCGCCGGACCCCGGCCCGCGCCGCCGCCTGAGCGAGGGCGAGGTCGTGGGTCGGGCCCGGCGGGGTCGTGCCGACTCCCTGCGCCGACATCAGGAAGGCCCCGGAGGCGCCCGCGAACGCCGCCGGGAGGCTCGCCGGGTCGTCCGCGTCGCCGTACACCGCCTCCACCCCGGACGGCAGCCGGGCCCCGGACGGGTGGCGGGTCATCGCCCGCACGGGGTGGCCGGCGCCGGTCAGGTGTCGTACCAGCTCGCCGCCGACGTGGCCCGTCGCACCGGTCACCAGGATCATCGCCGTCTCCTCTCGTCGGTGGTCCCTCGTCCCAGCCTGCGCGCGCCGGTCGGCCGGGCGCGTCGCACCCGTGGATGCAGCGGCCCTGCTCCCCCGGGAGTAGCGCCCCCCCCATGACAGGGCGAACCGCATATATCAGGCATACCGTGGACTCGTGCAGCTGTGCGTCGATCAGAAGAAGGTGAGTGCGATGCGCGTACTGCTCAAGGCCGCCATGAACACCGAGAAGACCAACGAGGCCATCCGCAACGGCACCATGACCAAGCTGGTCCAGGAGTCCATCGAACACATCAAGCCCGAGGCGGCCTACTTCACCACCGACAACGGCAAGCGCACCATGTTCCTGGTCTTCGACATGCAGGACAGCGCGCAGATGCCGTCGATCGCCGAGCCGTTCTTCCTCGACATGGACGCCGAGATCAGCTACACCCCCGTCATGAACGCCGAGGACCTGAAGCGGGGCCTGGCGCAGCTCGGCTGAGTCTCGGCTGGTCCTCAGCTGAAGACGATCATCGACCCCTGCGCAAGACTTCGCGTCGCCGCCGCGTGCAGGCCGAGCCACACGTGGCGCTCCCGGGCGAAGGGGCTGGGGTCGTACGGCGCCGGGACGGCGGGCTCCTCCAACTCCGTGGGGGCGCGCGGCGGTTCCGGTGCCGCAGGGGGGTTGGCCGGGTCGATGCCGATGGCGGGGGCGACGTACTCCAGCTCGCGCAGCAGGGCCTGGGAGGAGCCCAGGGGGCCGCCGCCGGCCAGCAGGTCGTCGTTGGAGAGGGGGTGGGGGAAGTCGACGGGGACGTAGGCGCCGGCGTGGTCGTAGTGCCAGACCAGGTGCGACTGCTGGGCCGTCGACTCGAACATCTCCAGCAACTGCTCGTAGTCGCCGCCCAGTTCGTCGACGGGCGTCATCGGCAGCCCGCAGACCTGCAGCAGATAGACGCGGCGCAGGAAGTGCAGGGCGTCGTAGTCGAAGCCGGCCACCGGGGCGACCTCGCCGGACAGGCCCGGCATGTACTGGTACACCGGCACCGGGGGGAGTCCGGCCGCGGCGAGCACGTTGTTGTACTGCGCGAGTTCGTCGGCGAAGGGATTGTCGGGGGTGTGGCACAACACGTCGACGAGCGGTACCAGCCACAGGTCACAGGCCAAAGAGGGCTCCCTAGCGAGGTGGTCAGTCATGGCAGGGTAGTCGGTGCGGCTCGGGGAGTACCCCGTTCGGAGAGGTCGGCTCGGGTCAGCTCCCCTTGTGCAGGTCCCATACCCACACGCCGTCCACCCACTTCCCGCCATGGCCCACCAGTTCGGTGACGGCCGTGCGCAGGGCGCCGTCGTTGGGCTGCGGGGCCACCACCAGCGCTCCCGCCTTCCAGAAGGCGAAGTCGCGCTGGGCCTGCGCCCGCCAGTTCTTGCCGATCGTGGGGATCTTCCCGCTGTAGCGGACGTCACGGAGCATGTTGGAGGTGTAGCGGGGGGAGGCGGTGTAGATGCCGATGCGGTCCCGGCCGTAGGGGCCGTTGAAGTAGCCGCCGGGCAGCTTGAAGCCGAGCCCCGCCTCGACCTGCCAGTGCAGCTGCTCGGCGTACCCGGAGTCGGGCAGCGGCACGGTCACCAGGGACTCGCCGCGGCCCACGTACGCCTTCCACGCCCCGTCGGTGAAGAAGGCCGGCGTCTGCGGGCGCTCGACCGCCTTGAGCGGGGCCGGGATCAGCGGGATCAGGGCGAGACTGATCCCGAGCAGGCCGATGTACTGCGTGCCGAGCTTCCTCGTCGCGGCCAGCCGTTCCAGCGCCAGGGCGAGCAGCATGCCGAGCACGGGCGCGCAGATCATCGCGACCCGGCCCTCGATCACCGACTCGAACAGGGGCATCTTGGCGAGCAGCGCCCAGGGGCCGGGGTAGACGTCGTCCGTCATCGGGACGCGGATCTTCGGGCCGAGGGAGAGGAGCGCCGCGCCCACCGCGGTGAACGCCAGCACCCTGACCAGGGCCCGCTCCCAGAGTCGTACGACGATCGCGAACGCGACGAGGACCAGCGGCCAGCCGTAGAAGGCGTTCTGCTCGGTCGGGTTCAGGGACAGGGAGTTGGCCCGCAGCTCGTCGCCCGCGACCAGCGAGCGCTCCGCGAAGGACAGCAGGGACAGGGGGCTGTTGCCGGCGTTGTCGCCGTGCAGCACGCTCTTGTAGCTCTGCGGGCCGGCGAACTGCCAGGTCAGCGCGTAGGCGACCAGGGGGAGGCAGACCCCGGCGGCGACCGCGAGTCCCTTCAGCAGCGGCCGCCAGGCGGTCCGGGCCACGTCGGGGCGGGCGAGTGCGTAGGCGGCCGCGAAGAGCAGCATGCCGAGCGTCGACAGCAGGAGCGGTTCCTCGCCGAGGAAGATCTGGTACGTCGCCATCAGGCCCAGCACCACGCCGTCCCGCACGACCCGGGTGCCCTCGCACAGGCGCAGGGCGCGGTCGACGATCAGCGGGATCATGAACAGGATCACGAAGTTGGGGTGCGCGTTGGCGTGGCTGACCATGGGCGGCGCGAAGGCGGCCAGACAGGCGCCGACGAAGGCCGCGGGGCGGTGCCGTACGACCCGCTTCACGATCAGCCAGTACCAGGCGCCGGCGGTCGCGGCGAGGCCCAGGGCCATGCAGACGCTGAGGGAGACCGCCGGGCCGGCCAGCAGGGTGAGGGGAGCGAAGGGGACGGTCAGGCCCAGCATGACCGTGTTGGCCATGAGGTTCACGCCGTCGGGGAAGCCCTGCAGGTCGGAGAAGAACGGGTTGTCCAGGTGGGCGAGGTTGTGGGCGGTGACCGCGAAGAACCACTCCCACTGGTTCTGGTCCTGGAGGGAGTCGGGGAGATAGCGGTGGTTCGGGTCGAAGAGACGGCCCGAGTACAGGGCCGCCGACATCAGCAGGAAGACGAGGGTGACGAACAGGTCCGCCGGGCGCAGCGAGCGGGCGCGCAGCCGGGCCAGTTCGGTCAGGACCCGGGCGTAGTCGAGGGTGCGGACCTTGGAGCCGGGCTGGTGGGACCAGTGGACCGGGACCTCGGCGATCCGCCAGTCGGCGCGGTGGAAGTGGCGCAGGACCTCGACGTCGATGCCCCAGCCGTTGAGCCGGGAGGCGGCGAAGGCCTCGCGGACCCGGTCGCCGTCGAAGAGCTTGAAGCCGCACTGGGTGTCGCGTATGCCGGGCACGGCGATCCGGCGTATGAGTAAGTTGCCCGCGCGACCGAGGAGTTCACGTATGCGGTGCTGACGGCCCTCGATCGTGGCGCCGGGCGCGAAACGCGAGCCGATCGCCGCCGCGTCGCCCTCGGTGAGCGCCTTGTCGAGCTTCTCCAGCTCCTCTATCGGGGCCGCCAGGTCGGCGTCCGTGACCAGCACCCGGCGGCCGCGGGTGGCGGCGACCCCCAGGCGCAGGGCGTTGCCCTTGCCGCGGTTGCGGGGGCTGGTGACCAGCTGGATCCGGGGGTCCTGGCGGGCGGTGACCAGCGCGCCGGTGCCGTCGGTGGATCCGTCGTCGGCGACGACGACCTCCCAGGTGCCCCAGCGGCCCCCGTTGGCGCGCAGATAGTGGGTGACCGCGTCCAGGGTGGGGCCGAGCCGCAGCTCCTCGTTGAAGGCCGGTATGACGACGGAGAGGTCCACGGGCGGGCCGACGGGGAGGCCCACGGCCTCCGTGTCCAGGGCGCTCACCGGTCGGCCAGCCCCTCGATGAGGGCCAGCGCGTGGTCGTTGTACCCGGCGACGATCGCCTGCGCCGCCTTGGTGTCCCGGCGCGCGAGGGCGTCGACCAGATCGGTGTGGCCGGACCACAGGGCGCCGCGCAGGTCCTTCAGCCGCCGCAGATGCTGCACCGCGCACACCCAGGACTGCACGCGCAGCCGGTGCAGGAAGTCGGCGAGATAGGGGTTGCCGAACATGACGCCGAGCTCGTGCCAGAAACGCAGGTCGTAACCGATCAGCACGGTGAGGTCACCGGCCAGCGACGCCCGCTGCGCCTCCTCGCCGCGCCGCCGGACCCCGGCGAGGGAGGCGTCGGCGCGGGCGTCGTCGGGCGGGGGGAGCCGGTCGGCGCCGGTCTCCAGGGCGTGGAACATGCCGTCGATGATCAGGCTGCGGGCCTCGATGATGCCCCGGTAGTCGGCGGCCGAGTACTCGTGGACGTGGAAGCCGCGGTGCTGGTCGGCGTCGAGCAGCCCCTGGGCCGAGAGGTCGACCAGCGCCTCGCGCACGGGGGTCGCGGAGACGCCGTACTGCTCGGCGATCTCCTTGACCGTGAACTCCTGGCCCGGCTGGAGCCGGCCCGCCAGTACCTCGTCGCGAAGCGCGTCGGCGATCTGCTGCCGCAGGGTGCTGCGGGTCACGGAGCCGTTGCCGCTGCTGCCGGGCATGGTCGGGGCGTCTCCTCGAAAACGTCGGGTGGCGTACTCGTCCCTATCTACGAGCACGCCACCTTACGCGTTCGGGTTCCCGCGCTGTTTACCCGCGTAGCTGTGCGCGGCCAGTGCGGCACCTGAGGGCGAGTGGTCGACTACCCGCGGTAACTCGCCTACGCCGTGTACTCGTCGGCGACCGACAGTGCCGCGTCCAGCGCCGCGAAGCCCTCCTTCAGCTCCGCCTCGCCGACGTTGCACGGCGGCACCACATGGGTGCGGTTCATGTTCACGAAGGGCCACAGTCCGTGCTTCTTCGCGGCGGCGGCGAAGGCGGCCATCGGCGCGTTCGCCTCACCGGTCGCGTTGTACGGCACCAGCGGCTCCCGCGTCTCCCGGTCCTTCACCAGCTCCAGCGCCCAGAACATGCCGACCCCGCGCACCTCACCGATGCTCGGGTGCCGCTCGGCCAGCTCGCGCAGCGCGGGCGCGACGACGCTCTCGCCGAGCCGCCGCGCGTTGTCGACGACCCCTTCCTCCGCCATCACGTTGATCGTCGCGACGGCGGCGGCGCAGGCGAGCGGATGCCCGGAGTAGGTCAGCCCGCCGGGGTAGGGGCGCCGGGCGAAGGTCTCGGCGATCGCCCCGGAGACGGCGACACCGCCGAGCGGCACATACCCGCTGTTCACGCCCTTGGCGAAGGTCATCAGGTCCGGCGTGACACCGGACAGGCCGGCCGCGAACCACTCACCGGTGCGCCCGAACCCGGCCATGACCTCGTCCAGGACGAAGACGATCCCGTGCCGGTCGCAGATCTCCCGCACCCCGGCGAGATACCCGGGCGGCGGCACCATGATCCCGGCCGTCCCCGGCACGGTCTCCAGGACGATCGCGGCGACGGTGCCGGGCCCCTCGAAGGCGATGGTCGTCTCCAGGTGCTCCAGCGCCCGCGCGCACTCCTGCTCCTCGGTCTCGGCGTAGAAGCGGGAGCGGTAGAGGTACGGCGCCCAGAAGTGCACGACCCCGGCGGCGGCGCTGTCGGAGGCCCAACGCCGGGGATCCCCGGTGATGTTGACGGCCTGCTGGGTACCGCCGTGGTACGAGCGGTACGCCGACAGCACCTTGGCCCGCCCGGTGTGCAGCCGGGCCATGCGCACCGCGTGCTCGACGGCGTCGGCGCCGCCGTTGGTGAAGAAGATCTTGTCCAGGTCGCCCGGGGTCCGCTCGGCGATCAGCCGTGCCGCCTCCGACCGGGCCTCGATCGCGAAGGCCGGCGCGAAGGTGGACAGGTGCGCGGCCTGTTCCTGGATCGCGGCGACGACCTTCGGGTGCTGGTAGCCGATGTTGGTGTAGACGAGCCCGCTGCTGAAGTCGAGATACCGCTTCCCGTCGTAGTCCCAGAAGTACGACCCCTCCGCACCGGCGACGGCGAGCGGGTCGATGAGCTCCTGCGCGGACCAGGAGTGGAAGACGTGCGCGCGGTCCGCGGCCTTCACGGCGGCGCCGACCTCGGGGTGTGGCTGAGGGGTCATGGCGCCGACCTCGGGGTGTGGCTGAGGGGTCATGGCGGCGAGCGTAGGGGCGGGGTGGGAGGGGGCGATATCGGCGACCTGTCTGCGGTGCGGGGGTTTCCGCGACAGGTTGTCGACGGGAGAGTATTCATGCCGGTCATTGACAGTATGCTGTCTAAATGACAGTCTGCTGTCATGAGATCCCGTCCGGAGGAGGAGTCATGAGCCGCAAGCCAGTGCACCTCGCCGTCTACGACACGCTCGCCGACTGGGAGACGGGACACGCCACCGCGTACCTCGCCCGCGCCGGGTACGAGATCCGGACGGTCGGCCCGACGCGCGAGCCCGTACGGTCCATCGGAGGACTGCGCGTCCAGCCGGACCTCGCGCTGGAGGACGTACGACCCGAGGACAGCTCCCTGCTGATCCTCCCGGGCGCCGACGCCTGGGACGAGACATCAGCCGCTACCGCGGCGGGTGGCGACGACCTCGCGCCCTTCGCCCGCACGGCGCGGGAGTTCCTGGACGCGGGGACGCCGGTCGCCGCGATCTGCGGGGCCACCGCCGGTCTCGCGCGGGAGGGGCTGCTCGACGACCGCGACCACACCAGCGCGGTCTCCTTCTACCTCGCCGCGACCGGCTACCGCGGCGGCGGGCGGTACGTCGAGGCGGACGCCGTCACCGACGGGAACCTGGTCACCGCCGGACCCACCGAGCCCGTCGCCTTCGCCCGGGAGGTCTTCCGGCTGCTCGGGGTGTACGAGGGCGAGGTGCTCGACGCCTGGTACCGGCTGTACCACGACTCGGACGCCGAGGCGTTCGCCGTGCTGCAGCAGGCGGCCGCGGGGTGAGCCGGGAGCGACAGGACCTGCTCAGCCGCAGCGCCCTCGGGGTCTTCCGGCTCAACGGCCAGTTCCTCGGGGTGGCCGAGGAGTTGGCCAGGCCCTCCGGGCTCACCGCGGCCTGGTGGCAGGTGCTCGGCGCGGTGCTGGGGGAGCCGCTGACGGTCGCCGGGATCGCGCGCGCCATGGGCATCACGCGGCAGAGCGTGCAGCGGATCGCCGATCTGCTGGTGGAGCGCGGCCTCGCCGAGTACCGGCCCAACCCGGCCCACCGCCGCGCCAAACTCCTCGCGCCGACCGAGGAGGGGCGTGCGGCGATCCACCGGATCAACCCCGGTCACGCAGCCTTCGCGGACCGGCTCGCGGAGGCCTTCGGGGAAGCCGAGCTGGCCGAGGCCGTGCAGGCCCTTGAACGGCTGTCCAAGGTGCTGGACGAACTGGGGCCGCCCGTTACGGACGTTACGGAACCGTAGACACCGCTCCGTCCTCCTCTCCCCGCACCCGCACTATCGTGGGGCTGTCGTACAGGGGCGTATCGGGGGATTTCGGGGGGACCTGCGATGGAGAAGCTCGGGGCCGGGGATCCGCAGCGGATCGGGGCGTACCGGCTGCTGGCGCGGCTCGGGGCCGGCGGGATGGGGTTCGTGTACCTCGCCCGCTCGGACCGGGGGCGGACCGTCGCGGTCAAGCTGGTGCGGCGGGAGCTGGCCGCGCAGGAGGAGTTCCGGGCACGGTTCCGGCAGGAGGTGCAGGCCGCGCGGCAGGTCGGCGGGTACTGGACGGCGCCGGTGCTGGACGCCGACACGGAGGCCGCGGTGCCGTGGGTCGCCACCGGGTACGTCGCCGGGCCGACCCTGCAGCAGGTCGTGGGGCACGACCACGGCGCGCTGCCGGAGCGTTCGGTGCGCATCCTGGCCGCCGGGCTCGCGCAGGCCCTCAAGGACATCCACGCCGCCGGGATCGTCCACCGCGACCTCAAGCCGTCCAACGTCCTCGTCACCATCGACGGGCCCCGGGTCATCGACTTCGGCATCGCGCGGGCGCTGGAGACGGTGACGGACGGGGGGCTGACGCGGACCGGCGCGCTGGTCGGCTCGCCGGGGTTCATGGCGCCGGAACAGGTGCGCGGCGACCGGATCACCCCGGCCTGCGACGTCTTCTGCCTGGGCTCCGTGCTGGCGTACGCCGCCACGGGCGCCCTGCCCTTCGGCACCGCGAACAGCGGTGTGCACGCCCTGATGTTCCGCATCGCCCAGGAGGAACCCGACCTCGAGGGCGTGCCGGAGGGGATCGCCGACCTCGTACGCGACTGCCTGAAGAAGGACCCGGCCGCCCGCCCGACGCTGGACCAGGTCCTGGAACGCACGGGCGCCGAGGACACCGTCCAGGACGGCCGCTCCCGGGACCCGTGGCTGCCGAGCGCCCTGGTGGCCCAACTGGGGCGGCACGCCGTGCAGTTGCTGGACACGGAGGATCCGGAGCGGACGGCGGGGGAGGGGATCGCGACGGGGGGCGGTTCCGGCGGTTCCGGTGGTTCTGGTGGTTCCGGCTCTGGTGGGGCTGTGGGGGCCGGTGGGGCGGCGGGTTCGGCAGGGGCGGCAGGGGCCGCAGGGGCCACGGGTTCGGACGCGGCGGCAGCGGCGGGTGCGCCGGGGGACGCGGGGGCCGCGGCGTCCGGGACGCCCGCCGGGGCGGGAGGGTCGGCGGGGCCGTTGTTCGAGAAGCGCGGGGGCTCACCCGAGCACGCCGCGGCCGCCGATGACACCTCGCGGGGGCCGGACGCCGGTGCGGGTTCGGGTGTGGAGCCGGGGTCGGGGTCGGGTGCGGGCCGCCGGACCGGTGCCGACACTGGTCCCGGATCCGGTGCGGGTGCGCCCGTCGTTCCCCCGCCGCCCGGTCAGCCGGGCAGCGGGGCGCCGTTGAACCATCTGCCGACCGTCGTCGCGGGCCAGGGCGGTGCCCAGACGCCTCCGCCGCCGAGCCACGGCCAGACCCCGCCGCCCGGTCACCCCGCCTACGGGTACCCGCAGCAGCACCCCCAGCCGCAGCCCGGGTACGGATACCCCCAGCAGCAGGCCGCCTACGGGTACCCCCAGGCCGGTCCCTACGGGGCCCTCGGTTCCACCCCGCCATACGGTCCCGGTCCCTCCTCCTACGCCGGTCCGGTCACCGCGCCGCCCGAAGCGCCCCGCAGGAACGGCCGTTCCACCGCGCTCCTTGTCGGTGTCGCCCTCGTCGTCGCGCTCGGCGCCGGCGGCTCCGTGTACGCGCTCATGAACGGCGGCGGCAGCGACAAGGGCGACGACAAGCCCAGCCCGGTCCCGACCACCGGCGCACCCACGAGCCCCGGCCCGACCACCACGCAACCGTCCCCGACCACCGCCTCCCCGACCACCTCCGCGCCGACGGACGGGTCGGTCCCGGCCGGCTACCTCGGCACCTGGACCGCCACGATCACCAACAAGGACGGCGAGAACACCCGCCGGCTCACCATCCGGCAGGGGCAGGTGGGCGACGCCGTACTGACCCTCGTCGCGGACGGCCCCACCACCAGCGGCGACTACCACTGCGTCTTCCAGGCCCAGCTCACCGCCGCCCCGACCGGCGACGGCCCGCTCGAGATCGGCCCGTCCAACGTCACCGAGGGCGACTCGGGTTACTGCAAACCGGGCGGCGCCACCGAGATCACCCTGCTCCCCGACGGCACCCTCCAGCGCGTCAACACCAGCAACGGCGAGAAGCTGGACTACACCCGACAGTAACGGCGGGAGCTGGTACCCCTATCGGGGCGTGAAGTACGCCATACACCTATGGCACCCCCTCCTCGGCTCCCTGGCCGCCGCCTTCCTCGCCTATCTCGGCGACGGTGGCCACGGGGCTGTGCTCCGGGGACTGACGGGAGTCCTCTTCCTGCCGGGAGTCCTTTTCTGCCCCTACGGCCGCCGGGTCACCTGGGCTCGGGCGGGCGCTGGCGGGGCATGTTGGGGCGGGAGTTGGGGCCCGGGGGGAGGGGGAAACGGCCGTTGAGGCCGGTGCCGTCCGTCCCGCGCGCCGGGGCCGCCACCGCCGACTGGATCCCCATGGGCGCCGACCCGGTCCGGAACTCCACCATCCAGTCGGCCGTCTCCGAGCGCACCAGCTCGGTCACGTCCTCCGAGAACCGCCGCAGCACCCCGAGACACCGCTCGGCGGCCTCCCCGGCCGTGCCCTCCGCCGGCCCGAGGACCTCCCGCACGCTCTCCGACGCCCAGTCGAACTGCAGCGCCTGCAGCCGCCGCTGCACGGCCTGCGCGGTGGCCACGTCCCTTATCCAGCCGGACGTCACCCCGAAGAACCGGTCCACCGCCACACACGCGACGGCCAGCAGCAGCGCCAGATACCCCCAGGCGGCCGCCCCGCCGAGCACCCCGGTCAGGTCCAGCAACGGCATCGCGGCCCCGGTGACCGCCCCCGCGGCCGCCCCGGCCCGCAGTGCCCGCGCGCCCCGCCGCTTCCACACCCGGTCCGCGAGATACCAGGCCGCCGTCTCCAGCGCCCCGCGCTCCACCCACCGGTACAGCTCGTGCAGCCGCTCGGCCGGCTCGCCCCAGTCCCCGAGCGGAAAGGACCGCCCGGCCAGATCCCCCGGCCGCAGTCCGGCCGCGCCCTCGCCCCGCTCGTCCTGAGGGGGACCCTCGGGCTGCATCTCCGGCTGACCCACCCGGCACTCCCTACTGATCGCGGCCGCTCACGTTGCGTGACATCGCATGCCGACGCGGACCCTTTCCTACCGCTCAGCGGACCCTTCCTACCGCCCAATGGGTGGCGCGGGCGTGCCTTTCGCCACTTTTCCGCCCGCAAGAGGGTCTTGATCAGGTATGGCAGTCACGGCGATCTCACTCGAAAGAGTGGCGGGGCGATGGCTGCGCGGACCACGTAGGCTCGTGCACAACGGAAACACAACGGATGAAACGACGAATCCAGGAGCTGAATCGTGATTCCCGGTGGTGGCCAGCCCAATATGCAGCAGCTGCTCCAGCAGGCCCAGAAGATGCAGCAGGACCTGCAGCAGGCGCAGGAGGAGCTGGCGCGGACGGAGGTCGACGGGCAGGCGGGCGGAGGCCTGGTCAAGGCGACCGTCACCGGCGCCGGTGAGCTGCGCGCCCTGCAGATCGACCCCAAGGCGGTGGACCCCGAGGACACCGAGACCCTCGCCGACCTGATCGTCGCGGCCGTCCAGGCGGCCAACGAGAACGCCCAGAACCTCCAGCAGCAGAAGCTCGGCCCGCTGGCCCAGGGCCTCGGCGGCGGCAGCGGCATCCCGGGCCTGCCCTTCTGAGCCGTTCCGAGACCCGGACCGCCTTTCTAAGAGAGGTGTCCGCCAACTACCGTACGTACGTGTAAGGAACCCCCGGGAAGGACGGCAGTCCGTGTACGAAGGCGTGGTGCAGGACCTCATCGACGAGCTGGGGCGGCTGCCCGGCGTCGGTCCCAAGAGCGCCCAGCGGATCGCCTTCCACATCCTGCAGGCGGAACCGACGGACGTACGACGCCTCGCCCAGGCCCTGATGGAGGTCAAGGCGAAGGTCCGCTTCTGTGCGACGTGCGGCAACGTCGCGCAGGAGGAGCTGTGCAACATCTGCCGTGACACCCGCCGCGACGCCTCGGTCATCTGCGTGGTGGAGGAGCCCAAGGACGTGGTGGCGATCGAGCGGACCCGGGAGTTCCGGGGCCGCTACCACGTCCTCGGCGGCGCCATCAGCCCGATCGAGGGTGTCGGCCCCGACGACCTGCGTATACGAGAACTTCTCGCACGGTTGGCCGACGGGACGGTCACGGAACTGATCCTGGCCACGGACCCGAATCTGGAGGGCGAGGCGACGGCGACGTACCTCGCCCGGATGATCAAGCCCATGGGCCTCAAGGTCACCCGCCTGGCCAGCGGCCTCCCGGTGGGTGGCGACCTGGAATACGCGGACGAGGTGACCCTCGGCCGCGCCTTCGAGGGGAGACGACTCCTAGATGTCTGACGCCACGCTGCATGCCACGACGCAGGACCCGGACGACTTCGCGGTCCAGATCGCGGACCAGGTGGAGAGCTTCCTGGTGGCCGTGCCGGAGGTCGCGAAGGGCGACGAGCCGGGCTCCGCCGTGCCCTTCCTGCTGCTGGAGGTCTCCCAGCTCCTCCTGGCCGGCGGCCGGCTCGGCGCGCACGAGGACATCGTCCCCGACGAGCGCTACGAGCCCGACACGGGCCCGGACGCCGACGTCGACGAACTCCGCGAGAACCTCGCCCGGCTGCTGGACCCGGTCGACGTCTACTCGGAGGTCTTCGACCCCTACGAGCCGCGCACGGCCCCGGTCCCGGCCCGGCTCTCCGACGACATCGCCGACATCGTCACCGACCTCCGCCACGGCATGGCCCACTACCGCGCGGGCCGCACCACGGAGGCCCTGTGGTGGTGGCAGTTCTCCTACTTCTCCAACTGGGGCCCCACCGCCTCCGCCGCCCTGCGCGCCCTGCAGTCCGTCCTCATCCACGTCCGCCTCGACCAGCCCCTCGCGGAACTGGACGGCCTGGACACCGACCAGACGGCGGTGGGCGACGAGACCCTCGAATTCGAGGCGGGCCAGGTGATGGCGGAGGAGATCGGGGGACCGCTGGGGCTCAGGCGGGGATAGCGCCCGCTTCATCGAACGGATGGTGGATCAGCCGTGAGCGATCAGTTGAAGTGGTTCAAGTCGAGCTACAGCGACAGCGAAGGCGGCAACTGCGTCGAAGTCGCGTTCGCCACAGCAATTCATGTTCGGGACTCCAAGCTCGCGTCGAGCCCCCAGCTGTGCCTCACCGCCACCGCTTGGGCGGTCTTCGTTTCCGCAGTTCGGCCCGGAGCTTGAGCCTCGGGCTTCGAGCTCTTCCATGGGGTTTCGGGCTTCTGGTCTGGTTGAAAATCCAACCCAACCCACCATGTCTGTACGTGAGTTGAGGCGTCGTACCTCGAACGGGTGACGTTCCGTGATCGGCTTGCGCCGGAAAGTGAAACCGCTCTAGGTTCGCGGCGAACAAGCAAATAGTTCGGCCCCGGTCGGTGCGCCAACACCGGCTCCGGGGCCTGACCTACGAATCGAATGCGAGTCGATCGTGGCTTACGCCCAGCCTAGTCCTGCACTGCCGTCCCCGTCGCACCCCATGGGCCAAAACGGGTTACGGAAAACGCTCCGCCGGTGACGAAGACCCGCACGCCGACCCGGACTTCGCGCATCTGCTCCCGCGTGACGCCGAGATCGCCGTCTTCATCGACCACCTCGACAGCGGCCACTTGATGGCCCAGAAGGCGCTGGCCGCCGAGCACCCCCGCTACGGACAGCAGGCCTTCCGCTCGTCGCTGATGCGCATCACCGAGGACACGTTCCGCTCGGTGCCGATCGAGGACCGCGTCTTCTACCACTTCCGGGACAACCGCGACCGCATCTCGAACGGTCTCCCGCCGAGGCGCTGGAACCCGTGACGGCGACGAGCCGCCCGCTCGCACGGGCGCCTCCGCGCGCCGGTGGCCTGGGCGGAGTCAGTGGAATACATTCGTAATATGGCAGAGAAGGTGAAGTTCAGCGTGAGCATCGATGCCGAACTCGGCACGGCGCTGCGGCAGTACGCCGCCGCCGAGGACGAGCAGATCTCGGCGGTGATCAGCCGGGCACTGGAGCAGTACCTGGACGACCGTCGCGTCATCCGCGCGGGGCTGCGCGCGATGGAGGAGTACGAGGCGGAGTACGGCCCCTTCACCGAAGAGGAGATGGCTGAGGCGGACGCCTGGGTCGATGACCTCTTCGCGCGGACCACTGATGGGGAGCGGCGCAGCGCATGAGCCACGTCGTCTACGACAGCGGTGCGCTCATCGCCGCCGCGAAGAATGACCGGCAGTTCCTCCGCCGTCACAAGGCGCTGACGCTGCGAGGGAACATTCCCATCGTCCCGGCAGGAGTGCTGGCGCAGTGCTGGGACTCGCGCGCTTCTGCGGCGATACTGCACTGGATGCTGAGCGGGTGCCGGGTCGTGCCGCTGACGAAGTCCGGTGCCAAGGCTGCCGCGGTGCTCTGCCGGGAGAACAAGACCGCCGACGTCATCGACGCCAGCGTCGTGCTCGCCTCCATCGCCTACGACGAGGCCCCGATCCTCACGGACGACCTGGGTGACATCCGCGCCCTGGCCGACTGCGCGGGCCGTACGCGCATCCCCGTGGAGCGTCCGTAAGACGAGCGCACCCGGCTGCCCGCCCGGAGTCCCCTTCCGCTCCGGGCGGGTGCCGCCGCCCCACTGAGCAGCTCCGGCGTTGCGCGGGGACCCCTCACAGCCCCCACAGCCCCTTGGTCACCGCCGTCACCCCGCCCGTGAGGGCAAGCACCAGCACCAGCAGCCGGGCCCGCTTCTCGGGTATCCGTTCGGCGAGCGCCCTGCCCACGAGGGCGCCCGTCAGCAGGGCCCCGGCGACGGCGCCCCACTGGCCCGCGCGCAGCTGTGGCACCCCGTTCGCCGCGACTGAGAAGGCGTTGACGACGACGCCGTAGAACTGGGCGTTGGGCACGAACTCCCGTACCGTCCAGCCCGCGTTGAGCGCGTACAGGGAGACCGGCGGACCGCCCACGCCCGCCGCCGAGTTCATGAAGCCGCCCACCGCGCCGGCGGCCACCGCGCCCCTCGTGCCCCGCAGGGCCGGCACCTTCAGGCCCCGCATCACCAGCAGCACCGCGACGGTCACGAGAGAGCCCATCACCAACAGCAGGACCGGTTCGGGGAGTTGGCGGGTCAGCCGGGCCCCCGCCGGGACCGTGCAGGCCGCCGCCGCGCACAGCGGCACCATCGCGGCGGGCCGCACCCGGCGCCAGCCGCCCGCCAGCCCCACGACGC
Organism: Streptomyces gilvus; assembly: GCF_022513565.1. Classification (GTDB taxonomy): domain Bacteria; phylum Actinomycetota; class Actinomycetes; order Streptomycetales; family Streptomycetaceae; genus Streptomyces; species Streptomyces gilvus. The sequence continues at coordinate 131,507 of NZ_JAKWBE010000016.1, forward strand.
TGATGGCCCCCGCCGCGCAGTTGGCGAGCACCACCCCGTCCACCGGTCCCAGCAGCAACACCAGCGCGGGTACGGCGACCAGGGCGAAGCCCATGCCGGTGAGCCACTGCACGGACGAGCCGAGCAGCACGATGCCGGCGAGCGCAATCTCCGTGAACACCCGAGCACTCCCCGTGAATTGGACGTGTCCTGGATCTGCGTTGTACATCGCCTGCACGGGCCCTAACCAGCCAAAAGCGAATCTTGAGTCATCCCGACGGACACCAGCCGCCAAGGAGTTGCGATGACCCGAAAGACCCGTCTGCGCGCCGCCCTCGTCACCGCCACCGCCGTTGTCACCGCCGCCACCGTGACGGCCGGGGTCAGCGCGGCCGGGCCCGAGAAGAGGGCCGGGGAGCCCAGCAAGAAGCAGATCGCCCAGCTCTTCGACCGCTGGAACGCCGCGCTGCAGACCCGGGACCCGGAGAAGGTCGCGGACCTGTACGCGAAGGACGCGGTGCTGCTGCCCACCGTCTCCAACAAGATCAGAACCAACCACGCGGAGATAGCCGACTACTTCGAGCACTTCCTGCAGAACAAGCCGGTCGGCAAGAAGGTCGAGACGATCGTCAACGTGCTCGACAAGAACTCCGCGATCGACACCGGCGTCTACGAGTTCACGCTCACCGACCAGAAGACCGGCGCGAAGAGCACCGTCGAGGCCCGCTACACGTACGAGTACGAGAAGCGGGGCGGCAAGTGGCTCATCGTCAACCACCACTCCTCGAAGATGCCCGAAGGGTGATGACCACCCACAGGCCGCCGCCGGGCGCGTCCTTCAGGGCCACCGTGCCGCCGTCGTCGGCCACCAGCTGTTTGACGACGGCGAGGCCGAGGCCCGAACCGGAGCGCCCGGTCAGGCCCTGACCGCGCCAGAAGCGGTCGAAGGCGCGGGACTTCTCCGCGTCCGACATGCCGGGGCCCTCGTCTAGGACGGAGAGCACCACTTCGTCGCCCGCCGGCTCCACCCGGACGGTGATCGTGCCGCCGTCCGGGGACACCTCCAGGGCGTTCGAGAGCACGTTGTCGAGCACCTGCTCCAGATGACCGGGGCCGGCCAGCACAGACGGCCGGCCGTCGGCACTCCCCCTGAGCGCGACGGTGACTCCGCGCTCGTCGGCGGCCGGTCTCCACACCGACAGGCGTTCCTCCACGATGTCCGTCAGCGGCAGCGGTTCGGCCGCGGTCACCTTCGCCTCGGCCCGCGCCAGCACCAGCAGGCCGTTGACCAGCCGGCTCATCCGGACGACCTCGGCGGTCGCCTGCTCCACGTCCTCGCGGACGAACGCGTCGTCCACGCCGTCCGCGATGTTGTCCAGCGACAGCCGCAACGCGGTGAGCGGGGTGCGCAGTTGATGCGAGGCGTCGGCCACGAAGATGCGCTGCGAGGCGATGAGGGTGTCCAGGCGCTCGCCCGCCTGGTTCAGCGTGCGGGCCAGGGTCTGGGTCTCCGGCGGTCCCTCCACGGGCGAGCGCGCGGTGAGGTCGCCGTCGCTGAACCTGCTCGCCATGTCGTTGAGCTGGCGCAGCGGCCGGGTGATCCGGCGGGCGACGAAGGCGCCGATCAGCGCGGCGACGCCGAGCACGGCCACCGCAAGTCCGGCCCGGAAGCCCCAGATCGTCCACAGCCTGTGGGTGAGGTCCTCGGTCGAGTAGACGATGCGCACGGCACCGACGGTCCGGCCCTCGTCCTTCGCGGGGACCGTGACGACCAGGGTGCGGCCCCAGATGAAGTCCGAGCCCCAGTCCGTCGTGGCCCTCCCGTGGTCCACGGCGGCGGTGAGGGCCGTGTCCTGCTTCGGCACGGGCACCCCGGCCGGGCGGCAGCGGTCGGTCGCGGTCACCTGCACCTGGTCGTGGGTCTCCTGGGCGTACGCCCCGGCCATCTCGGCCAGCGCCTGGCAGGAGGCGGCGTTGCCGTTGCCGAGCAGCAGCGCCATGGTCGTCGCCTCGCGCTTGAGGGACGCCTCGGTGTCGTCGCGCAGCTGCGCGGTGAGCGTGAACGCCACCGGCACCGTGAACAGCAGGATGGCGACCGCGACGAGCAGGATGTAGCTCCGGATGAGCTGCCGGTTCATGAAGCGCCGTCGCCGTTCACGATCTCCAGCCGGAAGCCCACACCCCGGACCGCCTCGATGGTGACCGCCCCCGCGAGCTTGCGCCGCAGCGCCGCCACATGCACGTCCAGCGTCTTGGTCGGCCCGAACCAGTTCGCGTCCCAGACGGCTTCCATGATCTGCTCGCGGGACATCAGCGCGCCCGGCTCCTCGGTGAGGAAGGCCAGCAGGTCGTACTCCTTGGGGGCGAGCGCCACCTCCTCGCCGTCCAGCCGGACCCGGGCCGCCTTGCGGTCGACGGTGAGCCGGGGGCCGTAGCGGTCGGGGCCGGGGGCCGGGACGGCGGGGTCGGTGAGGTCGGCGGGCTGGACGCGCCGCATCACCGCCCGTATCCGCGCGATGACCTCCCGCACCCCGAACGGCTTGGAGACGTAGTCGTCCGCGCCCAGCTCCAGGCCGACCACCCGGTCCGTCTCGTCGCTGCGCGCGCTGATCACGATGATCGGCACGTCACCGCGCCCGCGCAGCGCCCTGCAGACGTCCAGGCCGTCGGTGTCGGGCAGCCCGAGGTCGAGCAGTACGACGTCGTAGGGGCCCTCGTGGGCCAGGGCGGCGCCGCCCGTGGTGACCCACTCCACCTCGAAGCCGTAACGGATCAGGCCGCGGCGCAGGGACTCGGCGACCGGTTCATCGTCTTCCACCAGCAGTACGCGCACACGGCGAACACTAGTACTTGAACTTTAATTCACAGCCGCCCCTTGTGACGCGCTGCACTTTTCCCGCACTGGTTCTTTGGGCATGCGCTGACCTGGGCGCGCGAATCTCACCATGCGATACCGCGGGGGCGGATTTCGGGCGCTCGTTAAACTGAGCCGACACACACGGACTGAGCGAGGAGCGCACGTGGGCCTTGTCGTGCAGAAGTACGGAGGCTCCTCCGTAGCCGATGCCGAGGGCATCAAGCGCGTCGCCAAGCGGATCGTGGAAGCGAAGAAGAACGGCAACCAGGTGGTTGTCGTCGTTTCCGCGATGGGCGACACGACGGACGAGCTGATCGATCTCGCCGAGCAGGTATCCCCGATGCCTGCCGGGCGTGAGTTCGACATGCTGCTGACCGCCGGAGAGCGTATCTCCATGGCGCTGCTGGCCATGGCGATCAAAAACCTGGGCCACGAGGCCCAGTCGTTCACCGGCAGCCAGGCCGGCGTCATCACCGACTCGGTCCACAACAAAGCCCGGATCATCGACGTGACGCCGGGGCGGATCCGGACGGCGCTGGACGAGGGCAACATCGCCATCGTCGCCGGGTTCCAGGGTGTCTCGCAGGACAAGAAGGACATCACCACGCTGGGGCGTGGCGGTTCCGACACCACGGCCGTCGCGCTGGCCGCGGCGCTGGACGCCGAGGTGTGCGAGATCTACACCGACGTCGACGGTGTGTTCACCGCCGACCCTCGGGTGGTGAAGAAGGCGAAGAAGATCGACTGGATCTCCTTCGAGGACATGCTGGAGCTGGCCTCGTCCGGCTCCAAGGTGCTGCTCCACCGCTGTGTGGAGTACGCCCGCCGCTACGACATCCCGATCCATGTCCGGTCCAGCTTCAGCGGGCTGCAGGGCACCTGGGTCAGCAGTGAGCCGATTGGGGACCAGAAGGTGGAGCAGGCCATCATCTCCGGTGTCGCGCACGACACCTCCGAGGCCAAGATCACGGTCGTCGGCGTGCCGGACAAGCCGGGCGAGGCCGCCGTCATCTTCCGCGCGATCGCCGACGCCGAGATCAACATCGACATGGTCGTGCAGAACGTGTCGGCCGCGTCCACCGGGCTGACCGACATCTCCTTCACCCTCCCGAAGGCCGAGGGCCGCAAGGCCATCGACGCCCTGGAGAAGGCGAAGAGCGGCATCGGCTTCGACTCGCTGCGCTACGACGACCAGATCGGCAAGATCTCCCTGGTCGGCGCCGGCATGAAGACCAACCCGGGCGTCACGGCGGCCTTCTTCGAGGCGCTGTCCGACGCGGGCGTCAACATCGAGCTGATCTCGACCTCCGAGATCCGTATCTCGGTCGTCACCCGCGCCGACGACGTCACGGAGGCGGTCCGCGCCGTCCACTCCGCCTTCGGCCTCGACTCCGACACCGCGGAGGCGGTCGTCTACGGGGGCACCGGGCGATGACGACCCGTCCGACGCTCGCGGTCGTGGGGGCGACCGGGGCCGTCGGGACCGTCATGCTCCAGATCCTGTCGCAGCACGCGGACATCTGGGGCGAGATCCGGCTCGTCGCCTCCCCGCGTTCGGCCGGCCGCAAGCTGGCCGTGCGCGGTGCCGAGACCGAGGTGGTGGCCCTGTCGGAGGAGGCCTTCGACGGGGTCGACGTCGCCATGTTCGACGTACCCGACGAGGTCTCCGCGCAGTGGGCGCCGATCGCCGCCGCCAAGGGCGCGGTCGTGGTGGACAACTCGGGCGCCTTCCGGATGGACCCGGAGGTGCCCCTGGTGGTGCCCGAGGTCAATCCGCACTGCGTCCGCCGCCGCCCGCGCGGGATCGTCGCCAACCCCAACTGCACCACGCTGTCGATGATCGTCGCGCTGGGCGCGCTGCACGCCGAGTTCGGGCTGCGCGAGCTGGTCGTCTCCTCGTACCAGGCGGTGAGCGGGGCGGGGCGGGCCGGTGTGGACACGCTCAGGCGCCAGCTCGAACTCGTCGCCGGCACCGAGCTCGGGACCAGCCCCGGCGATCTGCGCCGGGCCGTGGGCGACAACACCGGTCCGTTCCCGGAGCCGGTCGCGCTGAACGTCGTCCCGTGGGCCGGGTCGCTGCGCGAGGACGGCTGGTCCTCGGAGGAGATGAAGGTGCGGGACGAGACCCGCAAGATCCTCGGACTGCCCGATCTCCCGGTCGCCGTCACCTGCGTCCGCGTCCCGGTCGTCACCACGCACTCCCTGACCGTCCACGCCCGCTTCCAGGGCGAGGTCAGTGTGGACGGGGCCCGCGAGATCCTGGCCACGGCGCCCGGGGTGGTCCTGTTCGACAACCCCGCCGCCGGTGAGTTCCCCACCCCCGCCGACGTGGTGGGCACCGACCCGACCTGGGTGGGCCGGGTGCGCCGCGCCCTCGACGACCCCACGGCGCTCGAACTCTTCGTCTGCGGTGACAACCTGCGCAAGGGCGCGGCCCTCAACACCGCCCAGATCGCCGAGCTGCTGGCGGCCGAGCTGGCCTGACACCCGAGTCGCCGGGCCGCTTCGGGGTCAGTTTGTATGATCTATAAACGAAGTGTGAGCCGGTCGATGGTCCGGACCACTTGCTGTGGGCCCGCTTGGCGTCCGAAGATTTTTCTCCCCGCTCTCCGCAACCGCGCGAAGGGCGGGGAGCGTCTTTGCGAACGCCCTTCAGGGGGTCGGCGGGGATGCGGCCCGAGGCGTGGGGACGTCTCGGTCATTCAGGACACAGGGGAAGAGCGGGTACGCATGAGGGCGTTTGACGCACGGTCAGTTGTGCCGCCTGAAGCGAGACGGTCGATCGCGGCACATGACGCGAAAGTGACGCCCGGCACGTACAACCCTCCCGGGGGGAAGCGTGTCCAACTGGCGTGGCTCAGGTTCTCGACTTCTCCGCTGCGACCCGCAGCCGACCCCGGATGCCCGGCGCGCCCGGCGGCATGCCGGTGATCGCGCCCATGCCCGCGGCGCGGCCCACCCGCATACCGAACCAGCGCGACGGCGTCGAGGACGTGACGGCCGCCGGAACCACCGTCGACCACCTCACCGAGACCTACCGCGCGCACTACCGCTCGCTGCTGGGCCTCGCCGCCCTCCTGCTCGACGACACCGCCTCCTGCGAGGACGTCGTCCAGGAGGCCTTCATCCGCGTCCACTCCGCGCGCAAACGCGTCCGCGACCCCGAGAAGACGCTCGCCTACCTGCGGCAGACGGTCGTCAACCTCTCCCGCTCCGCCCTGCGCCGCCGCATCCTCGGCCTCAAGCTGCTGTCCAAGCCGATGCCGGACATGGCCAGCGCCGAGGAGGGCGCGTACGACCAGCTCGAGCGCGACTCCCTGATCAAGGCGATGAAGAGCCTGCAGCGCCGCCAGCGCGAGGTCCTGGTGCTGCGCTACTTCGCGGACATGACCGAGGCGCAGGTCGCCGAGACGCTCGGCATCTCGCTGGGCTCGGTCAAGGCGTACGGCTCCCGGGGCATCGCGGCTCTCCGCCTCGCGATGGAGGCGCCGGCATGAGCGAGGACGGCGAGTCCCGTGACTCCCACGAGCGCCATGACTCCCACGAGCGCCATGAACCCTTCGCGTGGCACGAGCCGACGCGCACGAACGAGCAAGAGCACAGCCAATCGCACGCTGGGAACGGAACTGTGAACGACGGCCTCGACGACCGGAGCGCCGAAAGGCTCGGCCCGGACGAGCTGGCCCTGCGCAGGATGCTGCACCAGGCGGTGCAGACGGTCGAGCCGCGCGACGGCACCCTGGACCATCTGCGCCGTGCGGTGCCCGCCCGGCGGGCCCGCAAGCGGCAGGCCATGGTCGGCATGGCGGCGGCCGCCCTGTTCATCGGCACCGCCGTGCCGGCCCTGGTGCACGTCTCCAACTCCACCGGCTCCGACGTCAACCCCTCCGTCGCCGGCCAGGCCTCCCAGGCGCAGGGCGGGGCGAGCCAGGGAAAGAACACGGACGGCAGTGAGAGCACCGCCGGCGGCGGCACCGGGACCTCCCCGGGCCACGGCAAGGGCGACACCAAGGGCGACGGCAAGGGCAGGAACACCGGCGCCGGGACGGGCGGCAGCGCCGGCACCGGCCCCTCGTCCACCAGCGCCTCCGCCCCGGTGTGCACGGCGGCCCAGCTGGGCTCGGCCACCGGGACGACCGCCGCGCCCGACTCCACCGGCGCGGTGTACGGCACCTTCCGCGTCGTCAACGTCTCCACCGGCTCCTGCACCGTCGGCGGCCCCGGCTCGGTGAGCACCCTCGCCCAGGGCGCGGCCGACGCCACGAAGATCACCACGGCCCGGCATGTCTCCGGGGACGCGGCGGCCGGGCTGCCCGACCCCACGACCGAGGTCACCTCGCTCCTGCTCGCTCCGGGCGCCTCCTACGAGGTCAAGTTCGCCTGGGTGCCCACGGAGACCTGCCCCACCACCGGCACCGGCTCGGGCGGCACCACGGACGGCGGGTCCACCGCCAGCCCCACGCCCACACCGGACTCGGGCACCACCTCCGGCTCGGCGTCGAGCGGCACGGACAGCGGAGTGACGACCCAGATGTTCACCGAGGACGGCGGCACGGCGGACGGCTCCGTCGTCATCCCCTACACCGCGGAGGCGGGCTCGCCGACGGTCTCGGCGACGGTGTCCGGCGCGTGCGCGGGTGTCGTGTACTACACCGGGCTGCTCGCCGGGTCCTGACGCCTCGCCGTCAGACGCCGGACGGGCTGGCCTGGGACACGGTCTCCTCGTCGGGGACCAGGCCCATCCGCGCGTCCCGCGCGAACTCGGTCTCGCGGCGCAGCAGACGGAACCACATGAAGACGGCGAAGCCGGCGAAGACGAACCACTCACCGGTGTAGCCGAGGTTCTGGAAGGCCTTGAGGTCGAGACCGGAGTCCGGCGGCGCCGTCGCGGGCACGGCCCTCATCCCGGAGTCGGCCTTGTCGAGCGTGATCCAGGCGTCCTCCACGCCGTACGGCACCAGGTTCACCAACGAGGCCGCGCTGATCGCGGCGGTCTGCCCGGCCGGCAGCCCGCCCTGAGCGCTCACGCCGTTGTCGCCCGGGGTCTCGGAGGCCTGCAGCGCGCCGGTGACGGTGACCTCGCCGGTGGGTGCGGCGGGCGCCTTCGCCGGATCGGCGGCGCCCGGCAGCCAGCCGCGGACCACGGGCAGCGCCTCGCCGCCGTCCATCCGCAGCAGGGTCAGCACGTAGTAACCCTGCTTGCCGTCGAGCTGGCGGTTGGGCACGAGCAGCTGCTTGCCGTACCGGCCGGTCGCGGTGACCTGCTTGCCGGAGGTCGCCTTGTTCACCGGCAGCAGCTCGCGCAGCGGCCGGGCCGCCTCGTGCCGGTCCGTCGTGACCCGCTCGGTCGCCTCGCGGTGGTCCTGCACCCGGCCCTCGAACCGGCTCAGCTGCCAGGACCCCATGAAGATGCAGAAGGGGATGGCGAGCAGCACGAAGACGTTGATCCCCCACCAACGGGGCGTCAGCAGAAACCGGTACACGCCTTCAACGGTACGGTGCCGTTCCGGTGAGCGGGGCAGGGGGGTTCAGTAGCGCTCGGCGAGGTGGTCGCGCCCGGGCGGGGGCTCGTACGGCTCCGGCCAGAAGTCCGTGATCGCGGATATACGGCCGTCCTCGTCCCCGGTGAAGAAGGAGATGCCGTACATCTCCTCCAGTCCCACCGTGAAGTGCGTCCAGCTGACCACCTGCCCCGGCTCGGCGACCAGGCGCTCGATCCGCAGATGCCAGTCACCCGGATACTCCCGGTTGAACCGCACGTACCGCTCCCGGCCGCTGATCCTCTCGCGGGTCTGCGGCAGGGTGTAGACGACGTCCTCGGCGAGCGTGCCCGCGAAGGCGTCCCAGTCCCGGGCCTCGGCGGCGGCCCAGAACCTCTCGACTGTCGTGCGCAGATCGGTCATGCCGAAGAGTGTGCACGCCGCCACTGACAATCAGACTCTGCGCGCCTTCAGCGAGTACATCAGCGGGATGCCCGGGCGGCTCGGCGGGAAGCGGTAGTAGCCGTCGTCGTGGCGCTCGAACGCCTCGAAGCGCTGGAAGACGGAGACGTCGTGCTCGTGCAGGAACTCGATGCGCAGACCCGTCGCGGCCAGGGCGGAGACGACCTCGCCGAGCGGATGCTGCCACTCGACGGTCCGGTTGTGGACGGTGTCCGTGCTCTGCGCCGCGTACGTGCCGGGGTGGTCGTAGACCTGCGCGGCCCGGTCGAAGTAGTCCCGCACCACCCGCGAACCGGTCTCGTCGTCGAGGACGTCGGTGAGCGGATGGAACTCGGCGAGATACAGGAACCCGCCCGGCGCGACCAGCGCGGCCGCCGTCTCGGCCCACCGCCGGACGTCGGGCAGCCAGCACAGCGCCCCGACCCCGGTGTAGACGATGTCGTACGACGGCTCCGGCACCGCGCGCACCGCGTCGTACACGTCCGCCGCCACGAACTCCGCCCGCCCCGGCCCGAACCCGAGTCCGGCGGCGAGGCCCCGGGCCACCTGGACGGCCGGTGCGGAGAAGTCGAGGCCGACGACGCGGGCCGCGCCGTGCCGGGCCCAGGAGAGGGTGTCGGTGCCGATGTGGCACTGCAGATGGAGCAGGGTCCTGCCGGTCACGTCGCCGACCTCGGCCAGTTCGAAGGAGCGCAGGGCCTCGTTGCCGGCCCGGAAGCCGTCCAGGTCGTAGAAGTCGCCGGTGGCGTGCAGCGGGACCCTCTCGTCCCAGTTGGCACGGTTGGTCTCACGCCAGTCGGAGGGGACCTCGGCGGGGACGGGGGAGGACATGATCGCGCCTTCCTGACCTGCTTGGACGGGTGTTCGGTAAGTGCCGGGTAGAAGTTATCCACAGCCTGGGTCCCGGGCCAGCGAATTGTCGGCGGGGGCGGGCACTATGGGGCCATGACTGAGAGCAACGGGTCCGACGCGCCGGATCAGGTACAGAACGAGAACACGCCGGACTGGGAGAAGCGCTTCCGGGCGCCGCGGGTGTCGCTGCCCGACTGGGCGGAGGACGCACCGGACCGCTCCCTGTTCGTGTCGAACGCGACGGGGACGTACGAGCTGTACGCATGGGACCGCTCGACCGGCGCCCAGCGCCAGGTGACCGACCGGCCGAACGGCACGACGGACGGCGTGCTCTCCCCGGACGGCGCCTGGATCTGGTGGTTCGACGACAAGGACGGCGACGAGTTCGGCGTCTGGCGCAGACAGCCCTTCAGCGGCGGCCCGGACGAACCCGCCGCCCCGGGCCTGGACCCCTCCTACCCGGCGGGCCTGGCCCTCGGCCGCGACGGCCGCACCGCCGTCGTCGGCCGCTCCACGGACGAGGACGGTACGACGATCCACCTCGTGCGCACCGGCGAGGACCCCGTCGAGATCTACCGCCACCGCGAGTCCGCGGGCGTCGGCGACCTCTCCCACGACGGCTCCCTCATCGCGATCGAGCACACCGAGCACGGTGACGCGATGCACTCCGCGCTGCGCGTCCTGCGCCCCGACGGCACGGCGGTCGCCGAACTCGACGACACCCGCGGCGGCACCGAGGAACTCGGCCTGGAGGTCCTCGGCTTCGCACCCGTCGAGGGCGACACCCGCCTGCTCGTCGGACACCAGCGCCGGGGCCGCTGGGAGCCGGCGGTGTGGGACGTGGCCACCGGCGAGGAGACCGACCTCGCCCTGGACCTGCCCGGCGACGTCAGCGCCGAGTGGTACCCGGACGGCACCGGCCTGCTCATCGCCCACAGCTTCGAGGCACGCAGCGAACTCTTCCGGTACGACCTGGCCGCCCGCTCCCTGGAGCGGATCCCGACCCCGCCCGGCACGGTCTCCGGGGCGACGGCCCGCCCCGGCGGCGCCGTGGAGTACCTGTGGTCCTCGGCCGCCGAGCCGTCGGCGGTCCGCTCCACCACGGGCGAGGTCGTCCTCGACCCGCCCGGCATGAAGTCCCCCGGATCGGTCCCGGTGGAGGACGTGTGGGTGGAGGGCCCGGGCGGCCGCATCCACGCCCTGGTGCAGAAGCCGGCGGGCGCCACCGGCCCCCTGCCCACGGTGTTCGACATCCACGGCGGCCCCACCTGGCACGACAGCGACTCCTTCGCGGCGGGCCCGGCGGCCTGGGTCGACCACGGCTACGCGGTGGTCCGGGTCAACTACCGCGGCTCGACCGGCTACGGCCGCGCCTGGACGGACGCCCTCAAGCACCGGGTCGGACTGATCGAGCTGGAGGACATCGCGGCGGTCCGTGAATGGGCGGTGACCTCGGGCCTCGCCGACCCGGCCCGGCTGATCCTCACCGGCGGCTCCTGGGGCGGCTACCTCACCCTCCTCGGCCTGGGCACCCAGCCGGACGCGTGGACGCTGGGCATCGCGGCGGTCCCGGTCGCCGACTACGTCACGGCGTACCACGACGAGATGGAGGCGCTGAAGGCCATGGACAGAACCCTCCTGGGCGGCACCCCGGAGGAGGTCCCCGACCGCTTCGAGGCGTCCTCCCCGCTCACCTACGTCGACAAGGTCACGGCCCCGGTCTACATCTCGGCCGGCGTCAACGACCCACGCTGCCCCATCCGCCAGATCGAGAACTACGTCAAACGCCTGGAGGCCAGAGGGGCGACCCACGAGGTGTACCGCTACGACGCCGGGCACGGCTCACTGGTGGTGGACGAACGGATCAAACAGGTCCGCCTGGAGCTGGACTTCGCGGACCGGCACCTGGGCTGACGGGAGGTTCTCGAGCGCCGGGTGGGTGCTTCGGGCCGTCCGGTGATCGAGGAAGGGGGTGCTTCGGGCCGTCCGGTGATCGAGGAAGGGGGTGCTTCGGGCCGTCCGGTGATCGAGGAAGGGGGTGCTTCCGCCCGTCCGGTGATCCAGGACGGGGGGTTGCTTCGGCCCGTCCGGTGTTCGAGGACGAGGTTCGTTCAGGGCCGGAGCGGGCGTCCGGGGGCGGTGGCCCCCGGCACCGCGCGCTCCGGGGACCGGCGGCCGAGCAGTTCCGCCAGCCCCCGCCGCGTGGCCGCGAGCACCACCCGGTCCGTCCCGCTCAGCACATACGCGTCGGGCAGGTCCCACACCAGCCCCGAGTTCCGCCCGTCCTCGTACGCCTCCTCCGCGGCCGACTCCTCCCGCCGCCCGGCGGCAGCCCCCGTGTCCAGCGCCAGCACCCGCCACGATCCCGCACGGAAGGCCTCCGCGACGGTCTTCCCCTCCAGTTGGGGATGCCCGGCCACCTCCACCGCGGCGAACAGCAGCACCCGCCGCTCCACCGGGATCGCGCCCAGGATCTGCCGCCCCATCATCGCCCCGGCGAACGCGGGAGCCGCCAGGTGCGACACGCTCCGGCTCCGGGTGGACGCCCGGGGGTGGGCGGCCCGGAGCGTCCGGTAGACGGCCGTGGAGAAGTCGTCGTCGTACAGCCGCAGCACCACCCGCAGATCCGGCCGCACGGAGCGCGCGTACAGCGCGGCCTCCAGATTCGTCGTGTCGGCGCTGGTCACCGCGAGCAGCGCATGCGCCCGATGGATCTTCGCGGCCTCCAGCACCCCCTCCTGCGTGACGTCCCCGAGCACCACCGGCACGCGCAGCCGCCGGGCCGTGGCCAGCCCCCGCGCCTCGGGATCGGACTCCACGCAGACCACGGGGACGCTCAGTTCCCGCAGCCGGGTCAGAACCCGCGTACCGATCTTGCCGAGTCCGAGGAGGACGACATGACCGCCCATTCCCCGAGGCGGCTTGCGCAGCGCGGAGGCGCTCCGGAAGGTGCCCAGCGCCTCGAGCACCGCAGCCAGCAGCACCGGCAGCAGCAGCAACCCGACGAGCCCGGACAGGAGTTGGAGAATCTGCCGCCCGACGGAGGCGCCGATGGCCGGGTCGTCGATGGCGAACAGATCGAGCAGCGTCAGATAGAAGGCCTTCAGCGGATGGATCCCGGTCACCAGCCACAGGGCGACCGCGAGCGCGACCACGCACGCGACCATCCCGGCCAGCGACCACCGCAGCCGCCGCGAGAACAGCGAGGCGAACGGCACGGCACCGCGCGCCGGCGGCAGCGAGGGGCCGGCGTACGAGACCTGTTCCAGCACGACCGTCCCGCGCCCGGTCGCGCCGCGCACCGCCTCCGCGTCGGGCAGCAGCGACGGCCCCTCGTCGCCGGGCCCGGAGCCCTCCGGGGCGCCCGAGCCGTTGCCGGTCGGGGACAGCAGCGCGAGCGTGGCCAGCCCCGGCTCGGCCACCTGCCCGGGCCGCGCCGTCCGCTCCACCGCCCGCAGCAGCAGCCCGTCGGTCTGTACGACCTTGCTGGTGCCGGCGACGGCGGTGGCGGCCAGCGCCGGCGCGGCCGTGTCGGCGTCGGACAGCACGGTCGTGGAGGCGTCGACGCCGGCTCCGTCGCCGTCGCCCGCGGCCAACGCGGCCGCCTGGTCGAGGAGTTCCTCGATGTGCTGGCCGAGCCGCCGGTTGTACAGGCGCAGCACGAGCCGCAGCCTGGGGTTGAGACGGCGGGCGGTGAGCGCGGCGCGGATGTTGGTCTCGTCGTCGTCGTACACGAGCGCCAGCGCGGCGGCCCGTTCGACACCGGCGGCGGCGAGCGCTGCCTCGTTCGGCTCGGTGGCCTCCATGACGGGGGCGCCGACGACGGGGGCGCCGGCGACGGGCTCGCCGTTGCCGCCCGCGCGGTTGACGGCCGCGGTCACCCGGTCGAGCAGTGCCGCCGTGGTCGCCCGGGCCCGCCCCACCACCGGCGGGCGCACACTCCGCTCGGAGGGCGGCACGACGAGCGTGACCTGCTCGCCGTACACACCGCGCAGTTCGGCGGCCAGGCGGTGTGCCAGGCCGTCGTCACCGCACACCACCATGTGCCCGGAGGGGTCACCACTCGGCACGCCTTGACTCGGAACGCTCCCCACGAGGGAAAAGAGTGCACCAAGAAGACAGGTGGTTCCAGCAGCCACTGAACGCTCACCGTCCTCCCACCGTAGGGAAGGGGAGGGAACCAGCGCCCTGCCGCACCACCGGAGGTACCTCGCCCGTGGCCATCACCGAAGAAGCCCCCAGAGGGCCGACCAGCCAGGCCCCGGCCCCACCCTCAGACCCGCCGACGAAACCGGCCGCCTCGAAGTCACCGGATGCGAAGCCTGCGGAGGCGAGGTCTGCGGACGCGAGGTCTGCAGATGCGAAGGCCGCGGACGTGAAGTCGCCGGATGTGAAGCCCGCCGACGCGAAGGCGCCGGACAACGCGACGCCCGCCGCCGACGCAAAGTCGCCGGACAAGCAGCCCCCCGACGCGCAATCGCCTGCTGCGAAGCCCGGGGATTCGAAGTCGCCCCTCGTTCTCACGTTGCTGTTGCTCTCCGTGGTGCTGTTGCAGGGGCCGATCCGTGGGGCGTTGTCCGCGCCGGTGATGCAGAGCTGGATGACGGTGTTCGTGGCCGTGCTGGTGCAGGCGCTGCCCTTCCTGGTGCTCGGCGTGCTGCTCTCGGCGGCGATCGCGGTGTTCGTGCCGCCGTCGTTCTTCGCCCGCGCGCTGCCGAGCCGCCCGGCGCTGGCGGTGCCGGTGGCCGGGATGGCGGGCGCCATGCTGCCGGGCTGCGAGTGCGCGTCGGTCCCGGTGGCCGGAGCGCTGGTACGCAGGGGCGTGACCCCGGCCGCGGCGCTCGCGTTCCTGCTCTCCGCCCCGGCGATCAACCCGATCGTGCTGACGGCGACCGCGGTGGCCTTCCCCCGCAACCCCGAGATGGTCCTCGCCCGGTTCCTCGCCAGCCTGCTGGTGTCCTGTGTGATGGGCTGGCTGTGGCAGCGCCTCGGCCGCACGGACTGGCTGCGCACACCGGAGCGTTCGCACTACGAGGGCCCCAGCAAGGGCGCCGCCTTCTGGAACTCGGTGCGGCACGACGTGATGCACGCGGGCGGCTTCCTGGTCGTCGGCGCGATGGCCGCGGCGACGCTGAAGGCGCTGGCCCCGGCGAGCTGGCTGCGCACGGCCGCGGAGAACCCCCTGGTCGCGATCCTCGCCCTCGCCGTCCTCGCCGTACTGCTGTCGATCTGCTCGGAGGCGGACGCGTTCGTGGCGGCCTCGCTGACCCAGTTCTCCCTGACGGCCAAACTCGCGTTCCTGGTGGTGGGCCCGATGATCGACCTCAAGCTGTTCGCGATGCAGGCCGGTACCTTCGGCCGCGGCTTCGCCCTGCGGTTCGCGCCCGCCACCTTCGCCCTGGCGATCGTCGGCGCGGTCCTGACCGGGGCGGTGCTCCTGTGAACCGACAGGCCCAGGCGGCCATCCTGTTCCTGACCGGCGCGGCCCTGCTGCACGCCGGCCTGACGAACCTCTACCTGCGCTACGTCAAGGCGGGCCTGCAACCCCTGCTGCTGGCGTCGGGAGCGATCCTGATCCTCGCCTCGCTGACGACGGTCTGGTACGAGTGGCGAGGCCGCAAGCCCAAGGCAACCGAGACCCAGGACCCCAACCACAACCCCAACCACGAGCACGAGCACGCGCAGGAAGACGGCCACGGGCACGGGCACGACCACGAGCACGCCCACCGCGAACCCCGCATCTCCTGGCTCCTGGTACTCCCTCTCCTCGCCCTCATCCTCGTCGCCCCGCCGGCCCTCGGCTCGTACAGCGCGATGCGCACCGGTACGGCCCTGCAGCAGCCGTACGGCTACAACAAGCTGCCCGCGACCGGCCCGCTGAACCTCACCGTGGTCGACTACGCGGGCCGCGCCGTCTACGACCACGGCCGCTCCATAGCGGGCCGCCAGATCCACGTGACCGGCTTCGTCGCCCTGGACCACACGGGCGCCCCCTACCTGGTCCGTATGGCCCTCAACTGCTGCGCCGCGGACGCCCAGCCGGTCAAGATCGCCCTGACCGGCAAGGTCCCGCCGGTTCTGGAGCCGGACAAGTGGCTTGAGGTCACCGGCACTTACACCACCCGGCAGACCAAGGACCCGGTGAACAACGGCCCGATCCCGTACCTGAAGATCACGTCGGCGAAACCGGTACCGACGCCGTCGGACCCGTACGACGAGAGCTGGAACCAGTAACCCGCGACCGCGCTCACACCTCCCGGCCCGGCCACCCCAGCAGCCGCGCACCGATCACCGCCGTCTGCAGCATGTACCGGTGCGCGGGGTCGGCCGGGTCGGCGCCGGTGAGTTTGCGGATGCGGTCCAGCCTGTACGTCAGCGCGCGCACGCTCAGCGACAGACGGCGGGCGGCCTCCGCGGCCACGCAGCCGGAGTCGAAGTAGGCCGTGAGGGTGGCGAGCAGGGGCTCGGCGCCGCCGCGGGCGCCGGTGAGGGGGCCCAGGGCGTCCTGGACCAGGTCGGCCATGGCCTGCCGGTCCCGGGTGAGGACGGGGTAGACGAGCAGGTCCGCGGCGTGGAGCACCGGGCCCTGCAGGTCGAGCCGCCGGGCCAGTTCGAGGGTGTTGAGGGCCTCCTCGTACGACTGGACGATCCCGCCGGCCCCGTGCTGTGGCCGGCCCACGGCGACCCGGCCGCCGTCGGTGGCGGCGTACGCCTGCCGGGCGAAGTGGGTGAGGACCTCGTCCTGGTCGCCGGGCGCGACGCACAGCATCCGGCCGTCCTTGGTGGTGAACAGGATGTTGCGCTCGCCGAAGCGGGCGTTGAGGGAGCGTTCCACGCGGCGCGGGACCGGCGCCGCCTCGTCGTACGCCGTCGGGCCCTCGGCCACCGCGACGGCGTGGGTGTGCGAGAGACGCAGGCCGAAGCGTTCGGCGCGCTCGGCGAGCCGGCCCAGGTCGCTGCGGCCGTAGAGGAGGTCGTCGATGAACTCGCGGCGGGCCGCCTCCTCCCGCCGTACGGCGAGCAGTTGGGCGCGTTCGTAGCCCTCGGCGAAGGCGTCGACCACCTGTTGTACGGCGGCCAGGGTGCTGTCGGCCGAGCCGGGGGTGCGGGGCCAGGCGGCGCGGGTGGCGGCGAGGTGGGCGTCGACCAGGGCGCGCAGCCCGTGACCGGCCTCGGCGGCCTGTTCGCCGAGCGCCCGCCGGGCCTCCAGCTCGTCCCGGGTCAGCCGCCGGCCGGTCACCGAGACGTCGGCCAGCAGTTGGGCATACCCGTCCAGATAGTGGTCGGGTATCGCGTGCTCCGCCACCTCGTCCCCCGTTTTCCTGACGCGCCGGTAACGCTTTCTTAGCACCTGACCGGCATCGAAACCCTAGTGAACACTGCCGGAAACCGGCAATGCGCGGGGGTGCGCGACGCGCGCACCATGAGCATCAGGGGAGCACAACGGGCGGTCCCGGTGCCGGAGTTCGGCATCGGGACCCTGGACGGGGGGTCGGGATCATGCGGGCGTTTCTCACGGCCGCCGCGGGGTTTCCCACCATCCTGTTCACCTCGGCCCTCGCCGTGGTCGTCGTCTTCTGGCTGCTGGCGGCCCTCGGGGCGGCCGACCACCACGGCTTCCACGGGCACCGGAGCGTCGAGGCCTGGGGGATGGGCGGCGTACCGGTGACGGTCGCCTTCTCGCTGCTCACCGCGATCGCCTGGTTCGTCAGCCTGAGCGCGACGGTGCTGCTCGTTCCGCGCGCCCCGGACGGGCTCGCCCGCGCCGCCGTCAGGGCCGCGGTCCTGGCCGGCGCTGTGGTGGCCGCCTGGTGGACGACCCGGCTGCTGGTACGGCCCCTGCGCCACCTCTTCCCCGACACGCCCGGCCCCTCCCGGCAGGACTTCGTCGGCCTGGTCTGCACCGTCCGCACGGGACGGGTGGACGGCGGCTTCGGACAGGCCGAGGTGCGGGCGGCGGACGGCTCCAGCGCGGTGGTCCAGGTGCGCCAGACGGGCGAGGACGCCCTGACCAGCGGCAGTACCGCCCTGCTCTACGCCTACGACGACGTGGGCGAGTTCTTCTGGGTCGCGCCCTACGACAGCGCGCTCGACCCGCGCCCCGACTCCGGCTGATCACCGGCACCCGCCGCGCATCACGCTTCTCTCCCGCACTTTCCTTGATAGGACCCAAGAGGCTCATGTCATGAACGCCATCTCCGTGGGCATCGGCGTGCTCGTCGCCGTCGTGCTGCTCATCGCGCTCACCCTGCTGCTGGTGGTCGGCCGACTGTTCCGCAAGGTGGAGCAGGGCCGGGCGCTGATCATCTCCAAGACGAAGAAGGTGGACGTCACCTTCACCGGGGCGGTCGTGCTGCCGGTGGTGCACAAGGCCGAGTACATGGACATCTCGGTGAAGACCATCGAGATCCGCCGCACCGGCCGCGAGGGCCTGATCTGCCGGGACAACATCCGCGCCGACATCCACATCAGCTTCTTCGTGCGGGTCAACAAGACCGTCGAGGACGTCATCAAGGTCGCCCAGGCCATCGGCACGCACACCGCGAGCGACCCGGCGGCGATCCAGGACTTCTTCGCCGCGAAGTTCTCCGAGGCCCTCAAGACGGTCGGCAAACAGCTGGACTTCGTCGACCTCTACACCAAGCGCGAGGAGTTCCGGGACCGGATCATCCAGGTCATCGGCACCGACCTCAACGGCTACCACCTCGACGACGCGGCCATCGACTTCCTGGAGCAGACGCCGCTGACCCAGCTGGACGCGGCCAACATCCTGGACGCGCAGGGCATCCGGAAGATCACCGAGCTGACGACCCTGGAACACGTGCGCACCAACGAGTACCAGCGCACCGAGCAGAAGGAGATCACCCGGCAGGACGTGGAGGCCCGGGAGACCATCCTGGAGCTGGAGCGCCGGCAGGCCGAGGCCGAGATCAGGCAGCGCAGGGAGGTCGAGACGCTGCGGGCCAAGGAGGAGGCCGCCACCGCGAAGGTGCAGGAGGAGGAACGCCTGGGCGCGCAGGCCGCGTTCCTGCGCACCGAGGAGCAACTCGGCGTCCAGCGCGAGAACCAGGCCCGCGAGATCGCCGTCGCGCAGAAGAACCGCGAGCGGGTCATCGCCGTGGAGAACGAGCGCATCGAGAAGGACCGGCTGCTGGAGGTCATCGCCCGGGAACGGGAGACCTCGCTGTCGCAGATCGCCAGGGACAAGGAGGTCGAGGCCGAGCGCCGTGAGGTCGCGGACGTGGTCCGGGAGCGGATCGCGGTGGACCGTACGGTGGCCGAGCAGGAGGAGGCGATCAAGAAGCTGCGCGTGGTCGAGGAGGCCGAGCGGGAGCGGCAGTCGGTGGTCATCGCCGCGGAGGCCGAGGCGCAGGAGAAGCTGGTCAAGGACATCAAGGCCGCCGAGGCGGCCGAGGCCGCGGCCAAGCACCGGGCGGCCGAGCAACTCACCCTCGCCGAGGCCCGGTTGAAGTCGGCCGACCTCGACGCCCGGGCCAAGCTGCGGCTCGCGGAGGGCGTCCAGGCGGAGGCCGCCGCCGAGGGGCTCGCGGCCGTGCAGGTCCGCGACAAGGAGGCCGAGGTCACCGAGAAGGCCGGGCGCGCGGAGGCCGTGGCCACCGAGGCGCGGATGCGCGCGGAGGCGGACGGCACCGGGGCACGGATGCGCGCGGAGGCGGAGGGCACCGAGGCGCTGCTGCGGGCCGAGGCCGAGGGCGCGCGGGCCAAGGCGCTCGCGGAGGCGACGGCGATCGGCGAGAAGCTGAAGGCGGAGGCCGAGGGCCTGACCGAGAAGGCGGCGGCGATGGCCGCGCTGGACGACGCCTCGCGCGGTCACGAGGAGTACCGGCTGCGGCTCCAGGCGGAGAAGGAGGTCCGGCTGGCCGGCCTCGACGTGCAGCGGCAGGTCGCCGAGGCGCAGGCCACGGTCCTGGCGACGGGCCTGGAGAACGCCGACATCGACATCGTCGGCGGCGACTCCGTCTTCTTCGACCGGCTGGTCTCCGCGGTCGGGCTCGGCAAGGGCGTCGACGGTTTCGTGCGGAACTCCGAGACGGCACAGGCGCTCGCCCGGCCCTGGCTGGACGGCACCGGCAGCTTCACCGACGACCTGGCCCGCGTCCTGGGCTCGGTCTCCACGGCCGACGTGCAGAACCTCACCGTCTCGGCCCTGCTGATGAAGCTCATGAAGACGGGCGGCTCGGAGGCCGGAGCGCTGCGGCAACTGCTCGACCGAGCGGGGGAGTTGGGCTTGGCGGACACTCCGCTGGCCGCTCTGAACGGCAGCGTCAGGGCCTGACGGCCCGCGTCAGGCTCCGATCCGCCGACGGTTCCGGAGCCGCCGCACAGGGGACGGCGGCTCCGGGCCCTTTCCGACCCGTTGAGAGGCATCCATGACCACCGGCCAGGACACCGGTACCGCCGGCGCTACCGGCACCATCGCCACGGCACGCACCACCGGTACGGCAGGCGTCACCAGCACCATCGGTACGGTCGGCGCCGCCGGTACGGCCGCAGCGCCGGAAGGCCCGCGCGACGGCACGTACGAGGTCCTGCGCGACCGCCTCGCCGACCGGGCGGCCGAACTCGCCCGCCGGGCACAGGCGTTGAACATCCGCCGGACGGAGGAGTTCGGCTCCACCCGCCTGGAGCTCACCGGCACCGCCGCCCTCCGCACCGAGCACAGCCGGCTGCCCCGCGACCTCGTCGCCGTGGGCGACACCCTGCTCCTCGGCTGTACCCCGCCCCCCGGCCACACGCGCGACACGACGGTCGCCGACGTCCTCGCCCTCTACGACCGCGACCTGAACCGCCTGCCCGAGGACGCGGTGCCGGGACTGCTCGACGACCCCTCCTTCGTACGGGAGTTCAGCGAGCTGCACCGCTACTACCGCGACGCGCGGCTGCTCCAACTGCGGCACACGGAAGGCAGGTTGCTCGCCGTGTTCCGCATCGGCGAGCAGGCGGACGACATCCGGGTCCTGCGCTGGGCGCTCACCACCGACGGCCGCGCCTCCTTCCTCGACGCGCGCGGCGAACGCGACCATGTCCTGCCGCCCGCCCACGACTTCACCTGGACGGAGACCACCCGCGAGGACCATGTCCTCGGCCGCCACCCGCATGTCTCCGTGCAGGACGAGGTGTTCGTCGGCACAACCGGCGGCACCCTCACCGTGAAGGCCGAGAACGACACCGAGACCGCCGACGGCGTCCACAGCGAGCCGGTCGACGAGCCGCTGCAGTCCCTCGCCGACGCCGAGATCGCCTACGCGCGCGTGGGCGCCCTGATCCTGCTGCGCGTGCGCCCCTACAAGGAGGAAACCCACCGCCACCTGGTCTTCAACACCCTGACCAGGACGGTCGTCCGCCTCGACGGCATCGGCCGGTCCTGCCGCCGGCTGCCCGAGGACCAGGGCATCGTCTTCCCGGGCGGATACTGCCTGGCCACGGGCGCGTACAAGACGTTCGACGGCGTGGACACCGGCGATCTCGAGTTCGAGCGGACGGTGCGCTCACCGAACGGCGAGGACGTCCTGTTCGCGTACCACGCGCGGGTGAGCGGGCGCGGCCTGCTGCTGTCGTACAACATGGTCCGCAAGGAGGTGGCGACCCCGCTGCCCTGCCACGGCTGGGCGCTGTTCGAGGACGGCGCGCTGACGGTCCTGCGCGGCGACTCGGACGAACCCGCGCGTGTGCACCCGGTGCAGCTGTGGAGCTCCCCGTACGTCTCGGATACGTACGCCGCCGCCCGCCCCGTCGGCACCGGCCCGCTGGCCCGCGTCGGCAACGCCGACCTCGCCCGGGGCATCTCCGACTGTCTGTCCCTCACGGCGGCGGCAGCCGAGACGACCCCCACGACCGAGGTGTACGAGGCGCTGGTCGCCGCCTGTGTCCGGGCGGCCGACACCCACCACTGGCTCGGGGACCCCGAACTCGGCGATCTCCGGGCCCCGTTGGACGACGTACGGGACACGGCCGAGCAGGTGCTGGCCGAGTTCGCGACCGTCCGGGAGCTGACCCGCCGGGCCGCCGACGCGCTGACGGAGGCGGCCGACCGGGTCACCGCCCTCGTCCGCCGCCTGCGCGGCGAGGCTCCGCGCGACGCGTCCGGCTGGGCGGCGGGCCTGACCGAACTCCGTCGCGGACAGGGTCGGTTGCTCACGCTGAAGGAGCTGCGGTACGCGGACACCGCCCGGATCGACGCCCTCGCGGCCGACGTCGAGACCGACCTCGCCGGATTCGGCCAGCGGGCGGTCGCCGCGCTGGCCCGCGAGGACGCCTTCGCCGGCTACCACGCGGACATCGAGTCCCTGCTCACCGAGGCCGACACGCTCACCACGGCGGCAGGTGCGGCACCCCTCGCGGCCCGCCTCGACGACCTGGCCGAGCAGCTGCGCACGGTCACCGACGTCGTGACCGGCCTGGACATCGCCGACGCCACGGTCCGTACGTCCGTCCTGCAGCGGGTCGCCGAGGTGCTGGGCGGCGTCAACCGCGCCCGGGCGGTGCTGGACACCCGTCGCCGTGAACTCCGGGGGAGCGAGGGCCGGGCGGAGTTCGCCGCGGAGCTGGCGCTGCTCGCCCAGTCGGTCACCGGCGCCCTCGCCGCGACCCCCGACCCGGAGTCCTGCGACACCCAGCTCACCCGTCTCCTGGTCCAGTTGGAGGACCTGGAGGCCCGCTTCGCGGACTTCGACGACCACCTCTCCCAACTGGCCGACAAACGCACGGAGATCCACGAGACCTTCGCCGCCCGCAAACAGACCCTCACCGACGAACGAGCCCGCCGGGCCGAGCAGTTGACCGTCTCGGCCCATCGTGTCCTGGAGACGGTGACCCGCCGCGCGGCCACCCTCGCCGACGCCGGGGCGATCGGCGCGTACTTCGCCTCCGACCCGATGGTCACCAAGGTCCGGCGCACCGCCGACGCCCTGCGCGCGCTCGGCGACCGCACCCGTGCCGAGGAACTGACCGGACGCCTCACCGCCGCCCGTCAGGAGGCCGCCCGCGCCCTGCGCGACCGCACCGACCTGTACGCCGACGCCGGCCGCACCCTGCGCCTCGGCCGCCACCGTTTCACCGTCACCACCGAGCCCCCGGCCCTCACCCTGGTCCCGGACGGCACCGCCGGCCTGGCCTTCGCCATCACCGGCACCGACTACCGCGCCCCGGTCACCGACCCCGACTTCGCGGCCACCCGCCCCTACTGGGACCGCCCGCTGCCCTCGGAGTCCCCCGAGGTCTACCGCGCCGAACACCTCGCCGCCCGCCTCCTGCACCAACACGGAGCCACCGTGCTGACCGGCACCGACCTCGCCCCGCTGGTCCGCCGCGCGGCCGAGGAGTCGTACGACGAGGGCTACGAACGCGGCGTCCACGACCACGACGCGACCACCATCCTCACCACCCTCCTCCGCCTGCACACCTCCGCCGGCCTTCTGCGCCACCAGCCCGCCGCCCGGGCCACGGCCCAGCTCTTCTGGGCGCACAACACCACCCCCGAATCCCGCGCCGACTGGACGCGCCGCGCCCGCTCGCTCTCCCGAGCCCAGGAGACCTTCGGCCCGACCCCCGCGACCGCCGCCTTCCACACCGAGTGGGCGACGGCGGTGGGCGACGAGGCCGCGGCGCGTTACCTCTACGAGGAGCTGACGACGGACCCCGAGGGCTTCGTCATCAGCGCGGCCACCCGGGAGTTCCTGGACAAGTTCCACCGCTCAGCGGGCCCTTCGGCCTACGACGACGACCTGACCGCCATCGCCGACCTCACCGCCCGCCGCCAACTCGTGGAGGCATGGCTGTCGTCGTACGCCACGGCCAGTGGATACGCCGACCTGCCGGCCGGGTACCTGGCGGAGGCGGTGGCCGCGGAACTCTGCCCCGACCTGCCGCGCTACGAGTCCGACGCCCCGGTGCGGGAGACGGTCACCGGCCTCCTCGGCGCCCACCCCCGCGTCACGGCCGGCACCCTCACCCTCCGTATCGACGAATTCCTGCACCGCACCGAGGAGTTCAGAACCCGTTCGGTCCCCGGCCACCGCGCCTACCAGCGACGCCGCACCGCCCTGCTGACCGCCGAACGGGCCCGCGTCCGCCTGGACGACCACCGCCCCCGGGTGATGACGACGTTCGTCCGCAACCGCCTGGTGGACGAGGTCTACCTCCCCCTGATCGGCGACAGCCTGGCCGGACAACTGGGCACGACCGGACCCGACGGCCGCCCCCCGACCGGCGGCCTGCTCCTGCTCATCTCCCCACCGGGCTACGGCAAGACGACCCTGATGGAGTACGTCGCCGACCGCCTAGGCCTGCTCATGGTCAAGGTCGACGGCCCGGCACTGGGCCGGTCCGTCACGTCCCTGGACCCGGCCGAGGCCCCGAACGCGGCCGCCCGCCAGGAGGTCGAGAAGATCAACTTCGCCCTGGCCGCGGGCAACAACACCCTCCTCCACCTCGACGACATCCAGCACACGAGCCCCGAACTCCTCCAGAAGTTCGTCCCGTTGTGCGACAGCACGCGCCGGATGGAGGGCGTCTGGGCCGGTGAGCCCCGCACCTACGACCTGCGCGGCAAACGCTTCGCCGTCTGCATGACCGGCAACCCCTACACCGAGTCCGGCACGGGCTTCCGCGTCCCGGACATGCTGGCCAACCGGGCCGACGTGTGGAACCTGGGCGACGTACTGACGGGCAAGGAGAAGACCTTCGCCCTCAGCTTCGTCGAGAACGCGCTGACCTCCAACCCGGTCCTGGCCCCGCTCGCGGGCCGCGACTGCGCGGACCTCGACCTCCTGCTCCGCCTGGCCGGGAACGACCCCACGGCCCACCCCGACCGCCTCACCCACCCCTACGCCCCCGCGGAACTGACCCAGATCCTCGCGGTCCTGCGCCACGTGCTGACCGCCCGCGACACGGTGCTGGCGGTCAACGCGACGTACATCGTCTCAGCCACCCGGCCGACTGCCACCCGCCCGGAACCCCCCTTCCACCTCCAGGGCTCCTACCGCAACCTCAACCGCATCACCCGGCGCATCCGGCCGTCCATGAACGCCGAGGAACTGTCCGCGGTCCTGGACGACCACTACCGCGCCGAGGCCCAGACCCTGACGACGAACGCGGAGGCGAACCTGCTCAAGCTGGCGGAGCTACGAGGCACCCTGACGCCCGAACAGGCCTCCCGCTGGACGGAGTTGAAGAATACCCACGTCCACACCCCGACCCTCGGCGCCCCGGACACGGACGCACTCACCCGCGCGGTCGCGGCACTCGGCCTGCTGGCGGAACGGATGGGGGCGGTGGAGGCGGCGATCAGGTCGGCGGGCGAGCGGACATGAGACGAGAGCGAGGCCGATCAAGAGAACGGTTCCGACGACACAATCGCAGTCCGACCAGTGGTCGGCCTCGCGCTGAAGGCCGCGTTCACGCCGGGGACGCCGACGGTCCAGCGTGTTGCCTCCTCACCGCCGTCAGCGGGCAGGACGAGGTGGATGCCGTTGACCTTGAGGCCGGTATCGGCGCCGGTAGTGGGCAGCTGTTCGTTCACGATGAGTCGGCCACCTCCGACGAGCGGGATCTCCGTATTCGGATCACCCGATACCGTAACCGGAACTCCCGCGATCTTCAGGGTGAGTGTGGTGCTGCCCGTGGCCTTGCCGCACTCGCTGCTGGAGGTCGCGGTGAGCCCGGACACCTCGATGACCGGAACACCCGGCAGCCCAATGCGTGCCTCTGCCACGGTCGAGGTCGCCGTGACCTTGCCGAGGGCGAGCACCGTGGTGACCTTGGGACACAGCTTCTGCACGGACAGCAGCGGTGAGTCGAGCTCGGCCGAGCACGGGGTGTCGGTCACGGTCGCGTCCGCCGTGCGGACGGTTCCGGTGTCGGGCTGCGGATCGATCTTCAGCAAGGGTACGCCGATGAGGTCGACGTGTGCCGAGGCGCCGTAGGCGCGGCCTGTGGCGTATTGGAGCTTCAGCTCTGCCGAGGTGTCGGAGGCCAGGTAACCGGCGTCACCGGCAAAGGACGCGCGCAGCGGGACGGTCGCGGAGTCGGTCAGCGGCTGGTCCACCGACGCGACGGGGCAGCTCGCGGTACCCGTGGTGCTCGTAGTACCGGTGCACGCCTGTTGGTTGTCCCCGGTACCGAGGGCGAAGCGCACGCTGCGCCCGGGTACCGCCTCCCCGTGGAAGTCGGTGAGCTTTGCGGCCAGTTGGGCGGGAGTGCCGTTGGCGAGGTGCGTCACGCCGGTGTAGTCGAGTTCTGTCGGCGAGGTCAGGCCCAGTTCCGCAGACGTGCTGGACGGGTTGTAGTCGTCATCGCCGCCGAAGGCGACAGCGACGGACACCGCATTCGACGTTCCTTGCGGTTGGTCCACCGAGTCGATGGTGCAGGTCGCCGTACCCGATGCCGTGGTGGTCCCGGTGCACGTCTGCTGTGCGGCGCCCGTGCCCAGGGTGAATCGCACGGCACGGCCGTCGATCGGCGTTCCGAAGTTGTTGGTGAGCTTCGCCGAAAGGCTGGCCGGTGAACCGTGATCACGCAGGGTGCCGAAGCAATGGATGACATCTTCGCCGAAGAGCAGGAAGGGGAGGACGCGGAGGGCGAGGAAGAGGGTGACGCGGTGGCCTGATCAAATTCGTTTGGCCCCCTGTTTGGCCCCCCCGGGCATGACAAAGGGCCAATCGCAATCATGCGATTGGCCCTCTGACCAGCGTCGGGGTGGCGGGATTTGAACCCACGACCTCTTCGTCCCGAACGAAGCGCGCTGCCAAGCTGCGCTACACCCCGATGTCGCTGCAGTCCTGCTTGTCGCGGCGACGTCGTTTACTTTAGCCCACCGGTGGCTGGAGACGAAATCCGGTTTTCGCGCGGTGGCGGACGAGGTTCGGGCGGGCGTGGTCGAGGGCGACGAGGAGGACGGCGAGGGCGTAGAAGGCGAGGCCCAGGAGGAGGGCGTTGCCGAGGACGCTCTTGTAGCCGTGCAGGTCGACGTCCAGGAAGGGGTAGAGGTAGCGGCCTCGCGTTCCGGGGAGGATCAGTTCGCCTCGGATGAAGGAGAAGGCCAGGTAGGTCAGGGGGTAGAGGAGCCACGGTGCCGCCTGGCGCAGGTGCGGGCGGTCCGGGGCTGTGAGGAGCAGCCAGTCCAGGACCGCGGCCACCGGGATGGCCGTGTGGAGGAGCTGGTTGGTCAGCCACAGCCAGCCCGTCGGTGCCGTCGTGCCGCCCGTCAGGGAGAAGGGGGGCGAGGTGTGGGTCAGGAGCAGGTGGTAGACCAGGGCCGAGATGACGACGTAGAGCAGCGCCCCGCCCGTCACCGCGGACGGCAGCGGGCGGCGGGCCGTCCAGGCTCGGCGGGCCGAGACGGTGAGGACGGCGGCCAGGAACAGGCTGCTCTGGATCGTGAAGTGGCTCAGTACCCGGACCGGGCTGCCGAGGAACAGGTCGATGGTGACGGCCGACACCGCCACCAGGGCCACCAGCAGGCGGAACAAGGCGGTCAGGGGGCGCCGGGCCGGGGTCACCACCGCCGCGGCGGGGACGGCGGAGGGCATCAGCGCGGGCACGCCCGGGACCGCGGGCAGGTCCGGGATGTCCCTGGGTATGGGGGCGGTCATGCCCCCATGCTCAGGAGATGGGACGAAAGGGGCCAGCTGGGGTGGGCCGTATGGGCGAGCAGTGTGGGTGACAGGGGCAACGGCTCCCGCACCGCGGCTGCGACCCCCGGGTGCGGCTGCCTACTCCCGCCCCACCAACGTCAGCAGCGTGACCTCCGGTGGGCAGGCGAACCGTACCGGGGTGTAGCGGTTCGTGCCGCAGCCCGCCGAGACGTGCAGGTAGGACGTACGGCCCTCCGCCCGGTGTGAGGACAGGCCCTTCACCCGGTCCGCGTCCAGGTCGCAGTTGGTGACCAGGGCGCCGTAGAAGGGGATGCAGAGCTGGCCGCCGTGGGTGTGGCCGGCCAGGATCAGCGGGTACGAGTCCGCCGTGAAGGCGTCCAGGACGCGCAGGTACGGCGCGTGGACGACGCCCATCGAGAAGTCCGCCGAGCGTGAGGGGCCGCCGGCCACCTGGACGTAGCGGTCCCGCTTGATGTGCGGATCGTCCAGGCCCGTCAGCTCGACCGAGACACCCTCGACCTTCAGCTGGCCGCGCGTGTTGGTGAGGTTCAGCCAGCCCGCCGCGTCGAAACCGTCCCGCAGGTCCTCCCACGGGTTGTGGATCGCGCCGACGACCGGCGGGTTGCCGTTCAGACCGTGCCGGCCCTGCACCTTCTCCAGCAGGTAGCGGGCGGGGTTGCGGGGCCTCGGGCCGTAGTAGTCGTTGGAGCCGAAGACGTAGGCGCCGGGGAACTCCATCAGCGGGCCCAGCGCGTCCAGGACCTCGGGCACGGCCTCCGGGTCGGACAGGTTGTCACCGGTGTTGATCACGAAGTCGGGGCGCAGGCCGGCCAGGGAGCGCAGCCAGCGCTGCTTCTTGCGCTGGCCGCCGACCATGTGGATGTCGGAGACCTGCAGGACGCGCAGGGGGCGCATGCCGGACGGCAGGACGGGCACCGTCACCCTTCGCAGGCGGAAGGAGCGGGCCTCGAACCCCGCCGCGTAGGCCACACCGGCGGCGCCTGCCGCCGCGATCCCCAGAGGTACTCCGTATCGAGCGCGCATACCTCCATCGTGACAGACCCGGCACGGCACCCGAGCCACCCCGGTCCGTGACCGCAGGATCCTCACCGCCCTTTAAAAGAGCGGGCGTCGGGCCGTCTAAATGCGAGGGCGTCCGGGTGTCGGCACCTGCGACAATCAAACCCATGACCACGCTCAAGTCGAAGCTGCAGGAAGACCTCACGGCCGCGATCAGGGAGCACGACGAGCTCCGCTCCTCGACGCTCCGGCTGACGCTCGCCGCGATCACCAAGGAGGAGGTCGCGGGCAAGCAGAAGCGCGAGCTGTCCGACGACGAGGTGCAGAAGGTGATCACCCGCGAGGCGAAGAAGCGCCGGGAGGCGGCCGAGGCCTTCGCGCAGGGTGGCCGCGCCGAGTCCGCCGAGCGGGAGAAGGCGGAGGGCGAGGTCCTCGCCGCGTACCTGCCGAAGCAGCTCAGCGACGAGGAGCTGAACACCATCGTCGCCCAGGCCGTCGAGGAGGCGAAGGCGGCCGGCGCCGAGGGGCCGCGTGCCATGGGCGCGGTCATGAAGATCGTCAACCCGAAGGTCGCGGGCCTGGCCGAGGGCGGCCGGGTCGCCGCAGCGGTGAAGCGCCTCCTCGCCGACTGACCGGAAGCGGGAAAGCCGCCCACCCCTGTACGAGCAAGAGGACGGCCCCTGGTCGTCGTAACGGAGAAGTCCGTTACGACGACCAGGGGCCGTCGGCGTC
Source organism: Streptomyces gilvus (assembly GCF_022513565.1). Taxonomy (GTDB): domain Bacteria; phylum Actinomycetota; class Actinomycetes; order Streptomycetales; family Streptomycetaceae; genus Streptomyces; species Streptomyces gilvus. The sequence continues at coordinate 160,504 of NZ_JAKWBE010000016.1, forward strand.
TCAGGTGCCGGCGTCAGCCGTGCCGACCGTGCCGACCGTGCCGACCGTCCCGGCCGTGTCAGCCGCGGCGGCCGCCGTTTCCGTTGCCGTTGGTCTGGCCCTGGAAGAGGTTGTCCGGGAAGGAGAACGTCGGCGTCGGGAAGGTGGTGCCGCCGTTGTTGCCGCCCGAGTCCGTGCCGCCGTTGGTCAGGCCGGCGATGAGGCCGCCGGTGTCGCCGTTGTTCCCGTCACCGTTGCCGTTGCCGTTCCCCTTGCCCTTGTGGGCGTCGGGGATGTTGACGAGGTGGAACTGCTCCACCGGCTTGCCGTCCAGCGCGCCGTCCATCATGTCGCGCCAGATCGGTCCGGGGACCTTGCCGCCGTAGACCTTCTCGTTCCAGACGCCGCCGATGCTGATGTTCTTCATCTGGCGCTCGTGGGCCGGGTCGCCGACCCAGACGGCGCCCGCCATGTTCGGGGTGAAGCCGACGAACCAGGCCGCGTAGCGGTTGTCCGTGGTACCGGTCTTGCCCGCGCTCGGGCGGCTGTCGAGACCCGCCTCCGTACCGGTGCCGTCCTCGACCACGCCCTTCAGCAGCGTGGTGACGGTGTCCGCGGTCTTCTCCGACATGGCGCGCGAGCAGGTGGACTTCGGCACCTCCAGCGACTTCTTCTGGGTGCCCACGGTCTGGGTGATCGACTCGATGGCGACCGGCGTGCAGTACATGCCGCGCGCGGCGAAGGTCGCGTAGGCGTTCGCCATGGTCAGCGGCGACATCTCCTGCGTGCCGAGCGCGATCGACGGGGCCTGCTGGATCTTCTTGCCGTCGGCCCGCTGCACGCCCATCTTCTGCGCCATCGTCGTCACCGGGCAGATGCCGATGTCGCTGATCAGCTGCACGTAGTAGGTGTTGACCGACTTGGCGGTCGCCTCCTTCATGGAGTACGGGCCGTGCTCGTCGGTGTTCTCGTTGGTGAGCTTGACGCCCTTCTCGTCCCAGGTCCTGCCGTCGCAGGCGGAGACGGGGGCCGGGTAGTCCATCTCGTACGGCGAGGAGTACTCCTGCGTCGCCGGCGTACCGCCCTCGATGGCGGCCGCGGCCACGATCGCCTTGAACGTCGAACCGGGCTGGTAGCCGGCGCCGCCGCCCATGTCCTTGTCCACGGACAGGTTGATCGAGGTCTCGTGGTCCTTGACGTTGATGCCGTACGGCCGTGACTGGCCCATCGCCAGGATCTTGCCGGTGCCGGGTTCCACGATGGTGGCGGCGGTGGCGACCTGGTCGCTCTTGTAGACGTGCTTCTTGATGGAGTTCTGGACGGATTTCTGGGACTGCGGGTCCAGCGTGGTGCGGATCGTCAGACCGCCCTGGTTCCAGACCTTGGCCCGGGCCTCCTGGGTCTTGCCGAAGATCGGGTTGGTCAGGAAGACCTCGCGCACGTAGTCGCAGAAGAAGCCGGCGCCCTTGACGGCGGTGATGCAGCCGTTCTTGGGCTTGCTGGGGTCGAGGCCCAGCGGCGTCTTCTTGGCCGCGTTGGCCTCCGTCTGCGAGATGTCGCCCATGTCGGCCATGCGCTGCAGTACGACGTTGCGGCGCAGGGTGGCCTCCGTCGCGTCGTTGACCGGGTCGTACCGGGTCGGCGACTGGACGATGCCCGCGAGCAGAGCGGCCTGCTGGAGGTTGAGGTCCTTGGCGTGCTTGGAGAAGTAGCGCTGGGAGGCGGCCTCGACGCCGTAGGCCTGCTCGCCGAAGAACGTGATGTTCAGGTAGTTCTCGAGGATCTTCTTCTTGCCGAGCTCCTCCTCCACCTGGATCGCGTACTTCAGCTCCTTGATCTTGCGGCCGAGGGTCTGCTGGGTGGCCTCGGCGACCTTGGTGGGGTCGTCGCCGGCCTCCTCCACGAAGACGTTCTTCACGTACTGCTGGGTGAGCGTGGAGGCGCCCTGGGCGACCCCGCTGCTCTGCACGTTCTTGTTGAGGGCGCGCAGCACGCCCTTCAGGTCGACCGCGCCGTGCTGGTAGAAGCGCGAGTCCTCGATCGCGACGATCGCCTTCTGCATGTACGGCGAGATGTCCTTGAGCTGGACGACCGTACGGTCGCGCGAGTACACGGTGGCGATCTGGCCGCCGTCGGCGTCGAGGATGGTGGTGCGCTGGCTGAGCGGGGGCGTCTTCAGGTTGGCCGGGAGCTCGTCGAAGCTCTCCACCGACCCCTTGGCGGCCAGGCCCAGCGCGCCCACGGCGGGCAGCGCGATGCCGGCCAGGACGGCTCCCGCGAGCACACTGACACCGAGGAACTTGGCGGCCTGCTGCGTTGGGGACAGGCCACCGCCCGAGCGCTTCTTTGGCATGAGGGCAGCCTACGTTCTCAATCGCCGGACACACGTATATGCCTTGGCCTAAGCTGCTCTCAACTGTCACAGCTGTAGGGCCACGTATCAATACGTCCGGCGACCCCGAATCGTTCCGGAAGTTCCCCGACTTTTTTGGTGGGGGCGTGTCCGAATCCGCCTTGTGTGTCGGGCGGTGTCCGTTGTGACTCCCTGGAACTGTCCCGTTTCGCCGGGAAAGTCACGTATGTCACCAGCTCACTCCCCCGGGTGATCTGCCGCTTACCCATAGTCCGTTCGGGCCATTCAAGATTGGGCCCGAAGGGGGTGTTGCGCTGTGCCCGCCTTCCGTAACGTCCTCAACTGGCGGCGGTGAATATGCCGCTGCCGCCGTGGGGGAGCCTCGATTCGGGAGAGGACGGCGCCGGTATGGGCTGGGTAACCGACTGGAGTGCGCAGGCCGCCTGCCGCACTACCGATCCGGATGAACTGTTCGTTCAGGGAGCAGCGCAGAACAGGGCCAAGGCGGTGTGCACCGGATGCCCGGTACGCACCGAGTGCCTGGCCGACGCGCTGGACAACCGCGTCGAGTTCGGCGTGTGGGGAGGCATGACGGAGCGGGAGCGCCGCGCGCTGTTGCGCAGGCGGCCCACCGTGACCTCCTGGCGCCGGCTGCTCGAGACGGCACGTGTGGAGTACGAGCGGGGCGTGGGCATCCTGCCGCTCGACGACGACGAGGTGTACGAGAACTACGCGGCGGTGAGCTGAGGGCACCCCTCGGCTCAGGCGACGGCGGTTTCGAGCCTCGGCTCAGTCGACAGCCGTCTCGGGCAGCTCCGGCCGGTTGGCCGCGAGCCGGTCACCGATGTCCCTGAGGCCCGCGAGGTCGTGCACATCGCCGGGCAGCGCGGCCACTTCGGCCACCGCCACCTCGGGGTGGAGCGCGGTGAAACGGTCACGCGTGCGCTGCTCGCGGGAGAGCAGTTGCATACGATCGGCGTGCAGCCTCAGCAGGCCCGCGGTGAGCCGCTCGACGCCCTGGGTGCCCTCGCCGGCCTCGTCCTCCTCGTCCGGACCGGGGGAGTTGGTCCTGGACACGGGAGGGTCGGCGGGCCGGGTCGCCCCGGACGCGGCGGGCCCGGATGCGGGAGATTCTGAACTGCCGTACGTGTCGGGAGAGTTACGAAGTCCAGCTTTCCCGCCGTCCTGATCGACAATGCGGGGCTCCACAAGATTTTCCGCGGCGCCGAGCGCGCGCTCGGCCGACAGCCGGTCGGCGCCGCTGCCGTGGACCCGGTTGAGCACCAGTCCGGCCAGCGGCATGTCCTCGGCCGCCAGCCGCTCCACGAAGTACGCGGCCTCGCGCAGCGCGTCACGCTCCGGGGCCGCCACCACCAGGAACGCCGTCCCCGGCGCCTGCAGCAGCTTGTACGTGGCGTCCGCGCGCGTGCGGAACCCGCCGAAGGTCGTGTCCATCGCCGCGACGAACGTCTGGACGTCCTTGAGGAGCTGACCGCCCAGCAGTTTGCCGAGTGTGCCGGTCATCATCGACATCCCGACGTTCAGGAACTTCATCCCCGCGCGTCCGCCCAGCTTGGCGGGCGCGGTCAGCAGCCGGATCAGCCGGCCGTCGAGGAACGACCCGAGCCGCTTGGGCGCGTCCAGGAAGTCCAACGCCGAGCGGGAGGGCGGGGTGTCGACGACGATCAGGTCCCACTCGTCCCGGGCCCTCAACTGCCCCAGCTTCTCCATCGCCATGTACTCCTGCGTGCCGGCGAAGCCCGCGGACAGCGACTGGTAGAAGGGGTTCGACAGGATCGTGGCCGCGCGCTCGGGGTCCGCGTGCGCCTCGACGACCTCGTCGAACGTGCGCTTCATGTCGAGCATCATCGCGTGCAGTTCGCCGTCGCCCTCGACGCCCTTCACGCGGCGTGGCGTGTTGTCCAGCGAGTCGATGCCCATGGACTGGGCGAGCCTGCGCGCCGGGTCGATGGTCAGCACGACCACCTTGCGTCCGCGCTCGGCGGCCCTGAGGCCGAGCGCCGCCGCCGTCGTGGTCTTGCCGACCCCGCCCGAGCCGCAGCACACCACGATCCGCGTCGCCGGGTCGTCCAGCAGCGGGTCGACGTCGAGCACCCGCGCGGGGGAGAGGCGGTGGGGGCGGACGCCCTCCTGGGCGCTTGCCGAATCCGGACTCATGACATCCCCTGCTTCCGACTTGTGCCGCGGTTCATGACGGGCCCTGCTTTTGATGCGTGCCGCGGTTCATGACGGGCGCCCGCTTCCGATAGGCGCCCCGGTTCATGACAGGCCTGCTTCCGACGTGTGCCCCGGTTCATCGCAGACCCGCTTCCGACTCGTACCGCCGTTCATGACAGGTTCTGCTTCCGCAGTTCCCTGGCCAGCTCGTACAGGCCCGCCAGGTCCATGCCCTCGGCGAGCAGCGGCAGTTCGTGCAGCGGCAGGCCCAGTTCGGTGAGGACCGAGCGCTGTTCGTGCTCCAGCGCGTACCGCTCGGCGTACTCCTCCGCCTGCCGCAGCAGCGGGTCGACCAGCTTCTCTGCGTGCCCGCCACGCCGCGCGCCGCCGAGACCGGCCGCCGACAGCGCTTTCGCGAGGGAGGAACGCGGCACGCTGCGGACGAGTTCCAGGTCCGTGCCGTCCAACACCTCCGGGCGCACCATGTTGACGATGATCCGGCCCACCGGCAGCTTCGCGGCGCGCAGTTCGGCGATCCCGTCCGCGGTCTCCTGGACGGGCATCTCCTCCAGCAAGGTCACCAGGTGCACGGCCGTCTCCGGCGACTTCAGCACCCGCATCACGGCCTGCGCCTGATTGTGTATCGGCCCTATCTTCGCCAGGCCCGCCACCTCGTCGTTGACGTTCAGGAAGCGGGTGATGCGGCCGGTGGGGGGCGCGTCCATGACGACGTAGTCGTAGGTGAAGCGCCCGCTCTTCTCCTTGCGCCGCACCGCCTCGCACGCCTTGCCGGTCAGGAGCACGTCCCTGAGGCCCGGGGCGATGGTGGTGGCGAAGTCGATCGCGCCGAGCTTCTTCAGCGCTCTGCCGGCACCCCCGAGCTTGTAGAACATCTGGAGGTAGTCCAGAAGGGCCAGTTCGGGATCGATGGCGAGGGCGTACACCTCCCCGCCCCCGGGAGCGACGGCGATCTTCCGCTCCTCATAGGGCAGCGCTTCCGTCTCGAAGAGCTGCGCGATGCCCTGGCGCCCCTCGACCTCGACGAGAAGCGTCCGCTTCCCCTCGGTCGCGAGGGCCAACGCGAGAGCGGCGGCGACCGTGGTCTTTCCGGTCCCGCCCTTGCCGCTGACGACCTGGAGCCTGCTCACGTCTTCGAGCCTAACCAGTACGCCCGCGACCTACGCGGCAGCCTGTGGATAACAGCGGCTACAGTCAGCCACATGACCAAGTGGGAATACGCAACCGTGCCCCTGCTCGTCCACGCCACGAAGCAGATCCTGGACACCTGGGGCGAGGACGGCTGGGAGCTCGTCCAGGTCGTGCCCGGGCCCAACAACCCCGAGCAGCTGGTGGCCTACCTGAAGCGGGAGAAGCAGTAATGGGCGCGGTCGAGGCGAGGCTCGCCGAACTGGGCCTGACGCTTCCCGAGGTCGTCCCGCCGCTGGCCGCGTACCAGCCGGCCGTCCAGTCGGGCGGGTATGTCTACACGGCCGGCCAGCTGCCGATGGTGGAGGGCAAGCTGCCGGTCACGGGCAAGGTCGGCGCCGAGGTCACGGCGGAGGAGGCCAAGGACCTGGCCCGCACCTGCGCCCTCAACGCGCTGGCGGCGGTGAAGTCCGTCACCGGCGACCTGGACCGGATCGCGCGCGTGGTGAAGGTCGTCGGCTTCGTCGCCTCGGCGGCCGACTTCACCGGCCAGCCCGGTGTGGTCAACGGGGCGAGCGAACTGCTCGGCGAGGTCCTCGGCGACAAGGGCGTGCACGCGCGCAGCGCGGTCGGCGTGGCGGTGCTGCCGCTGGACGCTCCGGTGGAGGTCGAGATCCAGGTCGAGCTCGTGCCGTAACGGCCGCTCTGACCTCGTCGGACCGCTCCGACCTCGTCGGACCGCTCTGACCTCGGGGGACCTCTCGAACATTCGCGCACCACGGGATAGCCTCCGCCCATGGCGAATGGGCAGTGGTTTCCGCAGGTCTGGCCGGAACGCATCCGGGCGCTCGCCGAGGGCACCCTCACTCCGGTCGTCCCGAAGCGTGCGGCGACCGTCATGCTCCTGAAGGACACCGACGGCGGTCCCGCCGTCCACATGCTGCGCAGACGCGCCTCCATGGCCTTCGCCGGAGGCGTGTACGCGTATCCGGGCGGCGGGGTCGACCCCCGGGACGACGAGCGCCAGATCCGCTGGGCGGGCCCCACGCGCGCGTGGTGGGCCAACCGGCTCGGCGTCGACGAGGCGAGCGCCCAGGCGATCGTCTGCGCGGCCGTGCGGGAGACGTACGAGGAGGCGGGCGTCCTGCTCGCCGGGCCGTCCGCGGACTCCGTGGTCGGCGACACCACGGGCGAGGGCTGGGAGGCCGACCGCGCGGCCCTGGTCGCCCGCGACTTCTCCTTCGCCGAGTTCCTGGACCGTCGCGGTCTCGTCCTGCGCTCGGACCTGCTGGGCGCCTGGACCCGCTGGATCACGCCGGAGTTCGAGACCCGCCGCTACGACACGTGGTTCTTCGTCGCCGCCCTGCCGCACGGCCAGCGCACCCGCAACGCGTCCACGGAGGCCGACCGGACGGTGTGGATCCGGCCTCCGGAGGCCGCCGACGGCTACGACAAGGGCGAGCTGCTGATGATGCCGCCCACCATCGCGACCCTGCGCCAGCTGGCCCCGTACGCCACGGCCGAGGAGGCGCTGGCTGCGGCCCCGGGCCGTGACATGACCGCCGTACTGGCGCGGGCCCGGCTGCAGGACGGCGAGATCGTGCTGTCCTGGCCGGGTCACGACGAGTTCACCAAGCGCATCCCGACCGGTGGAGCCCCCGCATGACCGACACAGCAGCCCTCCCCGGCCGGCCCCGCGGTGGGGTCTCCTCCGGGCCCGCCACCGCGCGGGCCGTGAATGTGCTGGCCCCCAACGCCTCGCCGATGACCCTGGACGGCACGAACACCTGGATCCTCGCCGAGCCGGACTCCGAACTCGCGGTGGTCGTCGATCCCGGGCCGCTGGACGAGGGCCATCTGCGCGCGGTCGTCGACACCGCCGAGAAGGCCGGCAGGCGGGTCGCGCTGACCCTGCTGACCCACGGCCACCCGGACCACGCCGAGGGCGCCGCGCGCTTCGCCGAGCTCACCGGTACGAAGGTACGGGCCCTGGACCCGGCGCTGCGGCTGGGCGACGAGGGGCTGGGCGCCGGGGACGCGGTTACCGTCGGCGGTCTGGAGCTCAGGGTCGTACCGACGCCCGGGCACACCTCTGACTCGCTGTGCTTCCATCTCCCGGCCGACCAGGCGGTCCTGACCGGCGACACCGTCCTGGGCCGCGGTACGACGGTCGTGGCGCACCCCGACGGCCGTCTCGGCGACTACCTGGACTCGCTGCGCCGGTTGCGCTCCCTGACGGTCGACGACGGCGTCCACACCGTCCTCCCCGGTCACGGCCCGGTCCTGGAGGACGCGCAGGGCGCCGTCGAGTTCTACCTCACCCACCGCGCCCACCGCCTCGCCCAGGTCGAGACGGCCGTCGAGGACGGCTACAGCACCCCCTCCGAGGTCGTCGCCCACGTCTACGCCGACGTCGACCGCTCCCTGTGGCCGGCCGCGGAGCTGTCGGTGCGCGCCCAGCTGGACTACCTGGAGGAGCACGGTCTGATCTAGGGCCTGACGAGGGGACCTCAGGGCCGGGGAGTCTTCACGCCGTGCACGCGTGCGTACTCGTCGGCGAGCCAGGGCCCGAGGTCGTCGACGTACGACCGCAGCACGGCCGGATCCCCGGTAGGTTCGTGGCCGAGCAGGGCGGCCGCGCGCAGCTGCTCGGCCCGCTCGGGGTAGTACGCGGCGAACGCCTCCGCCATCTCCGTCAGATCGCTGGTCCAGCCGCCCCAGCGGGGCATGACGAGCGTGAACCCGGTGCGCACGAGATGCCGTGACATGAACCGCACGAGGGGCCCGCGGGCCGCGTCCGTGTCGTCGGCGTCCGCGATCCGCCGACGCCAGCGGGGAAGCAACTCGGCGAGGTCGCCGTTGGTCTCGCGGGCGAGCAGGGAGTCGGGCCGGTAGCGCGGCAGGTACTCGGCGAGATCCTCCCCGAGCAGCGGCGTGCACATACAGGCCACGAACCACCCCAGGTCGTACGTCTCCGCCGCGCTCAGCAGCCGCGCCCGGCCGTACAGCAGCGTGCCGACGCCGTCGATCTCAGGGAACTCCTTGTCGAGCGCATCGCCCAGCGCCCGTACGGCGTCCCGGTCCGCGTCGGCCGGCTCGTGCTGGAGCGCGACCAGCAGATCCAGGTCGCTGCGCCCCACGCGCGCGGTGCCCCGCGGAACCGATCCGTAGAGGTACGCGCTGTGCAGCCGTGCCCCGAAGAGGTCCAGCAGCCGGTCACGAGCGGCGGCGACGACGGGGCGGAAGGCGTGCGGGACGCGCCCGAGGGAGCCCTCGCGCTCGATGCAGCCCTGGGGATCGAGCCCCTTGGAGAGCATGTTGTCGGACATGGCTCCCCTACATCAGCCGGAACTCCCTCAGGAGCGTCAGCGAGACCGCTTGGCGAGCCTCTCGACGTCCAGGAGGATCACCGCACGCGCCTCCAGGCGCAGCCATCCGCGCTGGGCGAAGTCCGCCAGCGCCTTGTTGACCGTCTCGCGCGAGGCGCCGACCAGCTGGGCCAGCTCCTCCTGCGTGAGGTCGTGGACCACGTGGATGCCCTCCTCGGACTGCACGCCGAAGCGGCGCGAGAGGTCCAGCAGGGCGCGGGCCACACGGCCGGGGACGTCCGAGAAGACCAGGTCGGACATCTGGTCGTTGGTCTTGCGCAGCCGTCGCGCGACGGCGCGCAGCAGGGCGCCGGCCACCTCGGGCCGTACGTTCAGCCAGGGCTGCAGGTCGCCGTGGCCCAGGCCGAGCAGCTTGACCTCGGTCAGCGCGGTGGCCGTGGCGGTGCGCGGGCCCGGGTCGAACAGCGACAGCTCGCCGATCAGCTCGCCGGGGCCGACGACGGCGAGCATGTTCTCGCGGCCGTCGGGCGAGGTGCGGTGCAGCTTGACCTTGCCCTCGGTGACGACATAGAGCCGGTCACCGGGGTCGCCCTCGTGGAAGAGCGAGTCACCGCGCGCGAGGGTCACCTCACTCATGGAGGCGCGGAGCTCCGCGGCCTGCTCGTCGTCGAGCGCCGCGAAGAGCGGGTTCCGCCGCAGAACGTCGTCCACGAGTTCTCTCCTTGTCGACCTGCTCAGGGGATCTTGCTCCCCCTTGGTACCAGGGGTCCGTGTTCCCCATCTTGCCGGACGGTCCAAACAGTGTGATCTGTCACAAGGATGCCGCACAGGTGTCCCGGGGTGGGCGGCAGGGGTCCAATTGGCGGCCGATCCCCTGGGTCCGGGGCGGATGTCAGTGGCGGGCTCTAGGCTGGCCGGGTGTCCAAAACGCCGGTGAGAGCACAGGCCAAGGGGGCTGGGCGGGTGGTTGTACGTCGTGATTCCGCTGTGGGCGAACAGAACTCCGGTGGCGGAAAGAAACCGGCAAAAGCGACAGAAGCGGTTCCGGTGAAGAAGGCGGCCGCGAAGCGGGCTGTGAAAAAGGCGGCTGTGCAGAAGGCGCCCGTGAAGAAGACGGTGGTGGCGCCCAAGAAGGCGACCGCCGCGGTGAAGGGCGCCCCGGCCGCGAAGACCGTCGCGCCCGCGAAGGGCGAGTCGCACACCGCCCTCGTACGCCGTGCCCGGCGGATCAACCGCGAGCTGGCCGAGGTGTACCCGTACGCCCACCCGGAGCTGGACTTCGAGAACCCCTTCCAGCTGATCGTCGCCACGGTCCTGTCGGCCCAGACCACGGACCTGCGCGTGAACCAGACGACACCGGCCCTGTTCGCCAAGTACCCGACCCCCGAGGACCTGGCCGCGGCCAACCCCGAGGAGGTCGAGGAGATCCTCCGCCCGACCGGGTTCTTCCGGGCCAAGACCAAGTCGGTGACAGGGCTGTCGAAGGGGATCGTCGAGCAGTTCGGCGGGGAGGTGCCCGGCCGTCTGGAAGACCTGGTCAAGCTGCCCGGTGTGGGCCGCAAGACCGCCTTCGTGGTGCTCGGCAACGCGTTCGGGCGCCCCGGCATCACCGTGGACACGCACTTCCAGCGGCTGGTCAGGCGGTGGCAGTGGACCGCGGAGAGCGACCCGGACAAGATCGAGGCCGCCGTGGGAGCGCTTTTCCCGAAGAGCGACTGGACGGACCTGTCGCACCATGTGATCTGGCACGGCCGCCGCATCTGCCACGCCCGCAAGCCCGCCTGCGGCGCCTGCCCCATCGCCCCGCTCTGCCCGGCGTACGGCGAGGGCGAGACGGACCCCGAGAAGGCGAAGAAGCTCCTCAAGTACGAGAAGGGCGGCTTCCCGGGGCAGCGCCTCAATCCCCCGCAGTCCTATCTGGACGCGGGCGGCAAGCCGGCGCCTCCGCTGGGGGCCGGGTGACGGGGCGACTTCCGGCGCTGCGGGCGCCGTACACCGGTCGCCGAGCCAGGAGGGGTACGACGGCGGGCGGGCCGGACTCGGAAGCGGGCCGGCCGGGGCTCACGGCCGCGGTGGCGCGTGCCCGCCCGTTGCGCGAGGGGGCCGACGAGCGCAGACGTGCGTCGTCGTGCCCGCCCACAGGCGTGGGCTCGGGCTCCGAGGGCATGCGCGAACCGGTGCCCTGCGTTGGCCGCTGCCCTGGCGGTTGGCCGGCGCCCTGCGTTGGCTGTCGCCCCGGGGGTTGGCCGGCATCTTGCGGTCGGCCTTCGCCTTGCGGTTGGCGGGGACCGAGGTCAGGGGTCCGGACCGTTTCCGTGGTCCCGTCGTCGGGGACCCGGACCCGGTCTCAGGGACGGTCTCCGGGGTGATCTCAGGGTCGTGGCAGGAACGGGTGAGGGGGCCGTGGGCGTTGGACGGGCAGGACGACGGGGGTGGCGATGACGCGCACGAGTGATACGCGGGGCGGGGCGGTGACGGTCAGCAAGGAAGGCCTGCCCGACTGGCTGGATGCGGTGGTGCGGGCGGTGGAGACGGTTCAGCCGCAGCAGCTGAGCCGCTTCCTGCCCCCGGCCGACGGCGCGGGCCGGCAGTCGGCGGTGCTGGTGCTGTTCGGCGAGGGCGAGCGCGGCCCCGAGCTGCTGTTGATGGAGCGGGCCAGCTCGCTGCGCTCGCACGCCGGCCAGCCCTCGTTCCCCGGCGGCGCCCTCGACCCCGAGGACGGCGACCCGAAGGCCGACGGGCCGCTGCGGGCCGCTCTCCGCGAGGCCGAGGAGGAGACGGGGCTGGACCCGTCCGGCGTTCAGGTCTTCGGCGTCCTGCCCAAGCTGTACATCCCGGTCAGCGGCTTCGTGGTGACCCCGGTGATGGGGTGGTGGCGCGAGCCGAGTCCGGTCGGCGTGGTCGATCCGAACGAGACGGCGCGGGTCTTCACCGTCCCCGTGGCGGATCTCACCAACCCCGACAACCGTGCGACGACCGTCCACCCCAGCGGCCACCGAGGTCCGGCATTCCTGGTCGAATCGGCCCTGGTGTGGGGCTTCACAGCCGGAATCATCGACCGCCTGCTCCACTACTCCGGCTGGGAGCGCCCCTGGGACCGCGGCAAGCAGGTCCCGCTCGACTGGCGCTCATGACAGGGTGTCTGCCGTGCTGTGTCTTCCCGGGGGACGTCTCCCGGACCCCCGGCTGACCTGTGGTGACCGCGACATGACGAGGCGAGGCTCGAACCGGTGAACGTGCTGGACATCCTGTTGCTGGTCGCCGCCGTGTGGTTCGCGATCGTCGGCTACCGCCAGGGCTTCGTCGTCGGCATCCTGTCGGTGATCGGTTTCCTCGGCGGCGGTCTCGTCGCGGTCTACACGCTGCCCGTCATCTGGGACGCCCTGACCGACAACGCCGAGGTCAGCACGACCGCCGCCGTGGTCGCGGTCGTCGTCGTGATCGTCTGCGCCTCCGTCGGGCAGGCCCTGACCACCCACCTCGGCAACAAACTGCGCCGGTACATCACCTGGTCCCCGGCCCGCGCCCTGGACGCGACCGGCGGCGCCCTGGTCAACGTGGTCGCGATGCTGCTGGTCGCGTGGCTGATCGGTTCCGCCCTCGCCGGCACGACGCTGCCCACCCTCGGCAAGGAGGTCCGTAACTCCAAGGTCCTCCTCGGTGTCTCCCGGGCGCTGCCCACGCAGGCGAACAGCTGGTTCGCGGACTTCTCCTCGGTCCTCGCGCAGAACGGCTTCCCGCAGGTCTTCAGCCCCTTCGCGAACGAGCCCATCACCGACGTCCAGCCGCCCGACCCGGCCCTCGCCAACAGCCCCGTCGCCGTCCGCGCCAAGCAGTCCATCGTCAAGGTCGTGGGCACCGCCCAGAGCTGCGGCAAGGTCCTCGAGGGCACCGGCTTCGTCTTCGCCGACCGCCGCGTCATGACCAACGCGCACGTGGTCGGGGGCGTCGACGAGCCCACCGTCCAGATAGGCGGCGAGGGCAGGACGTACGACGCCAAGGTGGTGCTGTACGACTGGCACCGGGACATCGCCGTCCTGGACGTGCCGAACCTGAAGGCGCCCGTCCTGAAGTTCTCGCCCACGGACGCCAAGCGTGACGACGGAGCGATCATCGCGGGCTTCCCGGAGAACGGCTCGTACGACGTCCGTGCCGCACGCGTGCGGGGGAAGATCCCCGCCAACGGCCCGGACATCTACCACCGGGGCACGGTGCACCGCGACGTCTACTCGCTGTACGCGACCGTCCGCCAGGGCAACTCCGGCGGTCCGCTGCTCACCCCGCAGGGGGAGGTGTACGGCGTGGTCTTCGCGAAGTCCCTCGACGACCCCGAGACCGGATACGCGCTCACCGCGGACGAGATCCAGGAGGACATCGTCAAGGGACGTACCGCGAACCAGCAGGTGGACAGCGACAGCTGCGCCCTCTGAGGCGTCCTGCGGGGTGAGGAGAAGGCGTCAGCCTCGAGGGTGACGCAGCCGTACCGAGACCCAGCGGGCCCGGCGGCGCAGAATGCGCGGGATGCCCACCCGGAGATCCGTGCCCGCCAGCTGCGGCGCACCGCCTCGTTGGTGGGAGCTCAGACCATCGGCCGAGCGGCGAGTGCGTGCTGCGTCACTGTAGTCGTGCGTCCAGCCCATACCCCGACGTGTGCCCCTGCCCCAAGGTCGCTAACCGTCACGAGAGCCCCCAATTGGCCTATGCGCCGGGCAAGTGGCTGTTCGTAGGACAGGTGTTCAGATCCGGATACCGGGCGCATCGGAACGGTCACCGATCGGGTTCGGGATCCTTCAGCCAGTTGACCAGTTCCGTGGTGAAGGCCGCCGGGTCCTCCTCGTGCGGGAAGTGGCCCAGGCCGTCGAACAGGCGCCAGCGGTAGGGGGCTTCGACGTACTCGCCGGAGCCGGCCGCGCTGCGGGTGCGCATCACCGGGTCGAGGGAGCCGTGCACATGGAGGGTCGGCACCCGCAGGGGGCGCTTCATGCGGCGGTTGAACTGGATGCCGTCGGGCCGGGCCATCGAGCGCACCATCCACCGGTACGGCTCGATCGAGCAGTGCGCCGTCGACGGGATGCACATCGCCCGGCGGTAGACGTCCAGCGCCTTGTCGTCGGGCGCCTGCGGCCCGGACCACTCCCGGATCAGCTCGGCGACGAGCGCTCCGTCGTCGGCGGTCAGCTGCCGCTCCGGGATCCACGGCCGCTGGAAGCCCCAGATGTAGGAACCGGCGCGCGTCTGGCGGACGTCCGCGAGCATCGCCGAGCGCCAGCGCCGCGGATGCGGCATCGAGGCCACCGCGAGCCGCCGTACCAGCTTGGGCCGCATCACGGCCGCCGTCCACGCCAGGTACCCGCCCAGGTCGTGGCCGACCAGCGCGGCGTCCGGCTCGCCGAGGGAGCGGATCACTCCGGTGATGTCGAGCGCGAGGTTGGCCGGGTCGTAGCCGCGCGGGGTGCGGTCGCTGCCGCCGACTCCGCGCAGGTCCATGGCGACGGCCCGGTAGCCGGCGTCGGCCAGCGCGCCGAGCTGGTGCCGCCAGGTCCACCAGAACTGCGGGAAGCCGTGCAGCAGCAGCACCAGCGGCCCGTCACCGGCCTCGGCGATGTGGAAGCGGGCGCCGTTGGCGGCGACGTCCCGATGGGTCACCTTCGTCCCGTCGGGGAGGGCGTCCGGTCGTACCACCGAAGCGGGTTGCGCCGAAGGCGTGGCGGGGTCCGTCATGAGGACGAGCGTGCCACAGCCTCGATGGCCGCGGGGGCGCGGTCCTCGATCGCCGGGGTCTCGGGCCGCGGGTGCGGCTTGGCCTTCTGCAGGACGCCCGCCGTCTCCTTCATGGACGCGGCCACCTTCTGCGGTCCCTTGCTCTTCTTCGCCTTCTTCGCGAAGATCACGCCGACCAGGGCGAGCAGCCCGGCGATCAGCACGTTCGCCGCGAAGGACAGCAGGAAGCACCAGCCGAGGCTCCAGCCGCCCTGGCCGTTGTGACCGCCGGTCCAGGCCTGGATGCCGTACGCCAGCGCGAAGTTGAGCATCGGCAGCGAGAACACGAGGACCGCGGCGGCCACCGTGAACGCCCCGCCGCTGGTCGCACCCTTCTTGACGTCCTGCTTGAGCTGCGCCTTGGCCAGCGCGATCTCGTCGTGCACCAGCGCCGACATCTCGGCCGTCGCCGAGGCGAACAGCTGACCGATGCTGCGTTCGGTGCCGACCGGGCTGCCGTCGGGTGCGCTCATCGCGGTCTCCCTCTTCTGCCTGACTGCTGTGGACGGATTCATGTGTACGGACGATCCATTTGTACCGTCCCGTCAGATCATGCCGGACGGCCGTCGTCCTCGCCCGCCCCGCCCGGTACTTCGGCGGGCGCGCGTCGCTCGGCGGCCTTCGCCTCGGCGATCCGCCGGTGCTCGGCCGCCTTCCCCTCGTAGATCGCCGCCATGCGCAGGTGGTACGCCGGATCGTCCTGCTCGTAGATGTCGGGGATGCCGTCGAGATCCTCGTCCCGCTCCTCGGCCTCGCACAGACCGCGGTACTTGGCGTTGCGGATCTTCAGCAGGACCGTCGCCAGCGAGGCCGCGATCAGGGATCCGGTGAGCACGGCGGCCTTGACCTCGTCGGTCAGTACGGCGTTCCCGTCGAAGGCCAGTTCGCCGATGAGCAGCGAGACGGTGAACCCGATGCCCGCCAGCGTCGCCACCGCGAACACGTCGGCCCACTCCAGGTCCTCACTGAGCGAGGCCCTGGTGAAACGTGCCGTCAGCCAGGTCCCGCCGAAGATCCCGACCGCCTTGCCGACGACCAGCCCGAGGACCACGCCGAGCGTCTCGGGCTTGGTGAACACATCGCCGAGCGCTCCCCCGGAGACCGCGACACCGGCGCTGAACAGCGCGAACAGCGGGACCGCGAGCCCGGCCGACAGGGGCCGCACCAGATGCTCGATGCGCTCGCCGGGGGAGTGCTCCTCGCCCTCGCGGCGGTGGCAGCGCAGCATGAGGCCCATCGCGACACCGGCGATGGTGGCGTGGACGCCGCTGTTGTACATGAGCGCCCAGATGACGACGGCGAGCGGCACGTACACGTACCAGCCGCGCACGCCCTTGCGCAGCAGCAGCCAGAAGACGGCCAGGCCCACGACCGCGCCGCCGAGCGCGGCGAAGTCGATGGAGCTGGTGAAGAAGACGGCGATGATCAGGATCGCGAAGAGGTCGTCGACGACGGCGAGCGTGAGCAGGAAGGCCCGCAGCGCGCTCGGCAACGACGTGCCGATGACGGCGAGGACCGCGAGCGCGAAGGCGATGTCGGTGGCCGTGGGCACCGCCCAGCCCCCGAGGGAGCCGTGACCGGTGAGGCTGGTGAGGGTGTAGACGAGCGCCGGTACGGCCATGCCGCACAGCGCCGCTACGACCGGCAGCGCGGCGGCCTTGGGGTCGCGGAGATCGCCCGCGACGAGTTCGCGCTTGAGCTCGATCCCGGCGACGAAGAAGAAGACCGCGAGAAGGCCGTCCGCGGCCCAGTGCGCGACCGAGAGATGCAGGCCGAGGGCCGCGGGGCCGAAGTGGAAGTGGCTGACGCTCTCGTAACTGTTGTGCAGCGCCGGGATGTTGGCCCAGACCAGCGCGGTGACCGCGGCCACGAGCAGCAGCACACCGCCGACCGTCTCGGTGCGCAGCGCGTCCGCGACGAAGGTCCGCTCGGGCAGCGAGAGCCGTCCGAGGACCTTGCGGGCGGTGGGGGTGCGGGGCGCGGCCACGGGGAGACCTCCGGTCGGTGGGCAGGACGGAACGCTTGCCGACCAGACTTCCCGGCACACCTGAGGGTGGAGCTTTGCTTAGTTTACCTAAAAGTGCGGCCGAGGGGAATCCGGCGATTCCCACGTTAGGCATGAAAAGGGCACCCGGCGCGCGCTCGGTGCCGGGTGCCCGCTTTCCGTGGTGCTCAGTCCTCGCTGGCTGCCGC